>JADZDD010000013.1 GCA_020851235.1 Burkholderiales bacterium
CGTCGACCATGTCCACGCCGCCCGCCTGCATGCTCTTGATCGACATCGGCAACACGTTCCTCAAGTGGGGCGTGTTCCGTCCCTCGGCCGCCGGGACCGCGCGCGACAATCGCGTGGCGTCGGGTCACGCGCTGCTCGAAGAGATCCCGACCCTGCGCCGGCCGCTCGCCAGGTTGCCGACGCCCGCGTCGATCGTGATCTCCAACGTCGCCGGCACCCGCGCGCGCTCGGCGGCCATACGCATGCTGGAGACGTGGTCCGATGCCCCCGCGCCGTACTGGCTCGTGCCGCAGGATGCGCAATGCGGTGTGACCAACCGCTACCGCGATCCGGCGCAACTGGGCAGCGACCGGTGGGCGGCGCTCATCGGCACGCGTCACCTCCTGGGCGCGCGGCCGGCGATGGTCGTCGTGTGCGGCACCGCCACGACGATCGACTTCCTGACCGCGGATGGCGTGTTCAAGGGCGGCGCGATCCTGCCCGGCGTGGGCTTGATGCTGCGCTCGCTCAACGAAGGCACCGCAGCGCTGCCGGACCAGGGCGGCGAATTCGCCGACTACCCCACACGCACGGTCGACGCGATCGCCAGCGGTTGCCAGCACGCGCAGGCCGGCGCGATCGAGCGGCTATTCGCGCACGAGCGGCAGACGACGCCCGACGTGACCTGCCTGCTGTCCGGAGGCGCCGCGCCTGCCGTCGCGCCCCGGCTCACGATCCCCTACACCGCGCACGAGAATGTCGTGCTGGAGGGGTTGTATGCGATCGGCATGTCGCTGCACACGGAAGCGCTTCACCGCCGCGCAAACCCCGCGAACGCCGAACGCGACGCTACCCTGCCCTGATCGCGCTCATCACCTTGGACAAGTCGAGCGATCGCGCCTGCTCGGCGATCTGCGTCGTGTACTGCCCCTGCATCTGCTTCGCCTGACCCAGCATCTGCGAAAACGCCTGCTGCAGTCCCGCGGCGTCGATGTTGCGGCCGCCGGCGTAATAGCGCTTCGCGACCTGGCCGAGCGCGTAGGTCGTGGCAAACGAGAAGGCGGCACCGGTCCCGGCGCGGCCGAGGCCGCCCAGCAAGCCGCCGCCGATGCTTCCGAGCAACCCGCCCATGAGCTTGCGGCCGAACTGCTCCAGGTACTGCGAGGTGAGCCCGACGCCGAGGGTGGCGAGGAGATCCTTGATGTGCCCGCTGTCGAGTTCGAAACCGTGCGCCTTGCCGATGCGATACACCATGCGCATCTGCAGCGGAATGATCGCCATCGAGGCAAGCGACTGCGGCAGGAGTTCGAGCGCACCGTTCAGGATCGCGTAACTTTGGATCATCTTGTCGAGGTCGACCCCGGTGGCCGGGATCGTCGCGGCCAGCGCGCCATCGAGCGCGCCGCTGGCCGGCGACACGGTCGCCATGGTCGTCGCATCCTGCTCCACGCCCGCCGCGTCCGCGGGGGAAACGCCGAGCGCCTGCGCGAGGCGGACGAGAAAGTCGTGCTCGGCCGCCGTCGTGGCGCCGTCGGCGTTGCAAATGCCGGCCGCCATCTCGTAGGCGAGCCTCTTCTGCTCGGGCGTCGTGAAGGCCGCACCGACGCTCGCAAGCTCGGGCCGGCGCAGGAGAACCTCCTCGTACACGGCCGTGAGGTCCACGCCGTTGCCGAACGACGCCGCGGCGCGCTGGAGTGCCGCCCGCTCCCGCTCGTCGTTGTTGCCGTCGGCAAATGCCGCCATGAGACACAGGGTGAGCGCTGCGCGCTGCTGCGAGGCTTCCATGGGCGAGGCCCGTCGTCGGTAGGGAAAGCGAGTGTAGCGTACCGCAGTGGGAGCTTTTTGCGCACCGCAGTATGATGACGGTCTCTACTGAAGGAGATTGCCATGAGTGACCGCGAAGTCGTCATCCTCTCCGGCGTACGCACCGCCATCGGTGATTACGGCGGAAGCCTCAAGGACGTTGCGCCGAGCGAGCTCGGGGCGAAGGTCGTGAAGGAGGCCATCGCGCGGGCGAAGATCGACCCGGCGAGCGTCGGCCAGTGCGTGATCGGCAACGTGATCCACACCGAGCCGCGTGACATGTACATGTCCCGGCTTTGTGCGGTCAACGGCGGGCTGCCGCATGCGTCCGGTGCGCTGACCGTGAACCGTCTGTGCGGCAGCGGGCTGCAAGCGCTGGTCAGTGCGGCGCAGTACATCCTCCTCGGCGACACCGACACGGCGATCGCCGGGGGCACCGAGAGCATGAGCCGCGCGACCTACGCGAGCCTGACGCAGCGCTGGGGCTCGCGCATGGGTGACGCCAAGCTCGTCGACATGATGACCGGCGCGCTCACCGACCCCTTCGACACCGTCCACATGGGCGTCACCGCCGAGAACGTCGCGACGAAATGCGGAATTTCCCGCGCCGAGCAGGATGCCTTTGCGGTCGAGAGCCATCGCCGCGCCGCTGCTGCCGCCGCCGCGGGCCACTTCAAGAGCCAGATCCTTCCGATCGAGATCAAGACGCGCAAGGGGACCGTGGTCTTCGAGCACGACGAGCACGTGCGCAGCGACGCCACGCTCGACGGGATGGCCAAGCTGAAGGCGGTGTTCCAGAAGGAGAATGGCACCGTCACCGCGGGCAACGCCTCCGGCATCAACGACGGCGCCGCGGCGCTCGTGCTCATGGAGCGCGCGGCAGCGGCCGCCAAGGGGTTGAAGCCCATGGCGCGCCTCGTTGCCTACGGTCACGCGGGAATCGACCCGAAGATCATGGGGCTCGGCCCCGTCTCCGCGGTCAAGCACGCCCTCACCAAGGCCGGGCTCGCACTCAAGGACATCGACATCATCGAGTCGAACGAGGCCTTCGCCGCGCAGGCACTCGGCGTGAGCAAGGAGCTCGGTCTCGATCCGGCCAAGGTCAATCCGAACGGTGGCGCCGTGGCCATGGGCCATCCGGTCGGCGCCACCGGGGCACTGCTCACGGTGAAGGCGATCTACGAATTGCAGCGGACGGGCAAGCGCTACGCGCTCGTGACGATGTGCATCGGCGGTGGCCAGGGGATCGCCGCGATCTTCGAGCGCATGTAAGACACCGACCCCGGCGGGCGGCAGGCGGCGCCTTCCGTCCGCCGCCGGCCGCCGTCCCTCGCGCGCGCATTGAACTTCGCGCGTGCGGGCCTGATCTATGGCATCCTCGCGTGCCCGCTGCACCCCGTCGATGCCCCCTTCGTTTGCTTCCCTTCGTGCGCTCGCGCGTGCCCGCGGCTGGCCGGTCATCCGCAGGCGCGGGCTGCGTCTCGCGTCGTTGCTGCTTGCGACCCTGGTCGCGCTTCCCGCGCTCGCCTTCGATTTCGACGACGTCGCGAAGCGGGCGGCGCACCTCGCCGAACGCCCGTACAAGGCGCCCAGCGTCAAGCTGCCCAAGACGCTGCAAAGCCTCACCTACGACCAGTACCGCGACATTCGCTTCAAGCCGGCGCTGGCGCTGTGGCACAACGCCGGCCTGCCGTTCGAGATCCAGCTCTTCCACCCCGGCCTGTACTACGACCATCCGGTGCGCATCTTCGAGGTCGTGCGCGGCCAGCCGCGCGAAGTCCGCTTCGACCCGGATCTTTTCGACTACGGCAAGAACGACGTCGACCGGAAGTCACTGACCGGACTCACCTTCGCGGGCTTTCGGGTGCACTTCCCGGTGAACAGCCCGAAATACAAGGACGAGGTGCTCGTCTTCCAGGGGGCGTCGTACTTTCGCGCGCTCGGCCGCGACCAGCGCTACGGGCTGTCGGCGCGCGGGCTTGCGATCGACACCGCGCTGGGCTCGGGCGAGGAGTTTCCGCGCTTCACCGAATTCTGGATCGAGCGTCCCGAGCCGGGCGCCAAGGAACTCACGATCTATGCCTTGCTCGATTCGAAGCGGGTCGCCGGCGCCTATCGCTTCGTGCTGACGCCGGGCAGCGAAACGGTCACTGCGGTCAAGGCACGCCTGTTCCTGCGCGAGAACGTGACCAAGCTGGGGCTCGCCCCGCTCACCAGCATGTACTTCCACGGCGAGAACCAGACGGCGGTCGCCCGCGACTACCGGCCGGAGGTGCACGACTCGGACATGCTGCTCATCCAGTCGGGAACCGGCGAGTGGATCACGCGGCCGCTCGTCAATCCGCGGCGCCTGCTCGTCACCTCGTTCGCCCTCACCAATCCGGTCGGCTTCGGACTCATGCAGCGCGACCGTTCCTTCGCGAACTACCAGGACCTCGAAGCGCGCTACGAATTGCGCCCGAGCGCCTGGGTCGAGCCGCGCGGGGCCTGGGGCGCCGGGCGGATCGAACTCGTGCAAATCCCCACCCCGGACGAGACCAACGACAACATCGTCGCGTTCTGGGTGCCCGACACGCCGCCGGCGCCGAAGACCCCGTTCGATTTTTCGTATCGCATTCGCTGGCAGAAGGACAACGAGGTCAAGCCGCCGCTCGCCTACGTCGCGCAAACGCGCCGCGGGCACGGCTATACGCGCGTTCCCGATCCGTCGATCGGCTTCGTGATCGACTTCGAGGGTGCCGTCTTCAAGAGGCTGCCGCCGGACGCGACGGTCGAGCCCGTGGTGAGCGCCGATGGCAACGCCGAGATCGTCGAAAGCCACGTCTTTCGCAACGACGTGACCGGAGGCTACCGATTGCGCCTGCGCGTGAAGCCGATCGACGACAAGAAGCCGGTCGAGCTGCGCGCCTTCCTGCGCTCCGGCGTCAACACGCTGACGACGACGTGGAGCTACATCCTCCCCCCCGAGTAGGCGCGCGGCGTCCGGCGTCGCCGGTCGCACGTGGCCAAGCGTCGCCCCGACCACGAGTACCCCTGCGATGGACCCCCTAGGCAACCGGCTGCGGGCGATGCTCGGTCGCGCCGGCGCGAGCAGCGCGGTTCGCATCGATGCGCGCGGCCACGCCCGCCTCGTCACCACCCCCGACCTCGTGCGCAGCCCCATGGGTCCGCGACCGTGGCGCGGCCGCGGCGACGCCGATCTCGCACCACCGCGTGCGACCGCGCGAACGACGTGGTCGCGTGCTGCGAATCGGCGTCGCTTCGTGCTGCTCGGTCTCGTGCTCGGCCTCACCTGGCTCGCCACCGTGATGATGAGCGCGGTCTTGCCCTACCACGGCACGCGGCTCCTCGAGATCGCGATCCTCGTGCTCTTCGCGATCCTCTTCACGTGGGTGGCGCTCGGCTTCTTCACCGCGCTCGCCGGATTCGCGCTGCTGGCGAGCGGGCGCGATCGTTACGCCATTTCGCGCACTGCGGCACCCGACGCGCCGATCGCGGACGAGGCCCGGACCGCGATCGTGATGCCGATCTGCAACGAGCACGTGCCGCGCGTGTTCGCCGGACTGCGGGCGACGTACGAGTCGCTCGCGCGCACCGGCGAGCTCGCGCGCTTCGACTTCTTCGTGCTGTCGGACACGAACGATCCCGACCACCGCGTCGCCGAGATCGCCGCCTGGAACGACCTGTGCGCGAGCGTCGGCGGCTTCGGCCGCATCTTCTACCGTTGGCGCCGCCACCGCATCAAGCGCAAGAGCGGCAACATCGCCGATTTCTGCCGGCGCTGGGGACGCCGCTACCGCTACATGGTGATCCTCGATGCCGACAGCGTGATGAGCGGCACCTGCCTTGCGACGCTCGTGCGTCTCGCTGAAGCCAACCCCGACGCCGGCATCATCCAGACCGCGCCCCGGGCCACGGGCCGCGAAACGATGTACGCGCGCATGCAGCAGTTCGCCACGCGCATGTATGGCCCGCTGTTCACCGCCGGCCTGCACTACTGGCAGTTGGGCGAGTCGCACTACTGGGGTCACAACGCGATCATCCGCATCGCGCCGTTCATGCGCTACTGCCAGCTCGAGCGACTGCCGGGCCGCGGCGCGCTGTCGGGCGAGATCCTCTCGCACGACTTCGTGGAAGCCGCACTCATGCGCCGCGCGGGGTGGGGAGTGTGGATCTGCTACGACCTTCCGGGGAGCTACGAGGAGATGCCCCCCAATCTCCTCGACGAGCTGAAGCGCGATCGTCGCTGGTGCCAGGGCAACCTCATGAACGCCCGACTCATGTTGACGCGCGGACTGCACCCGGCGCATCGCGTCGTCTTCATGACGGGCGTGATGGCGTACCTGTCGGCGCCGCTGTGGTTCGCCTTCCTCGCGCTGTCGACGATCCAGCTCGCCTTCCACACGCTCGTCCCGCCGCAGTATTTCACCGCGCCGTACCAGCTCTTTCCGCTGTGGCCCGAGTGGCGGCCGGAGTGGGCGATCGGTCTCGTCACCGGCACGGCGACGCTCCTCTTCGCGCCCAAGCTCCTGTCGATCCTGCTCGTCCGCGGCGCGTCGACGGCGCGCCACGGCGGGCGCGCGGCGCTCGTGGCCAGCGTGCTCTTCGAGATCGTCGTCTCGGCGCTCCTGGCCCCCGTGCGCATGCTCTTCCACACGAAGTTCGTCGTGATGGCGCTCCTGGGCTGGGCGGTGCAATGGAAGTCACCGCCGCGCGAGGATTCGCACACGGGGTGGGGCGAGGCCTTGCAGCGCCACGGTGTCCACACCGTCTTCGGCGTTGCCTGGGCGAGTGCGGTGTACCTGCTCGAACCCGGATTCCTGTGGTGGATCGCGCCGGTCGTTTTCGCGCTCATCGTCTCGATCCCGCTGTCGGTGTACACGAGTCGCACCTCGCTCGGGCTGCGCCTGCGTCGCCGCGGCATATTCGTCATCCCCGAGGAAGCGGTGCCACCGGTCGAGATCGCCGACACCGCGCGTTACGTGCGTGAAGCGCCGGCGCCACCGGGATTCACCGACGCCGTGCGCGATCCCGAACTCAACGCACTCGTCGCCGGGATCGGCGTCGCCCGGCCCGTGCTGCCCGAAGGCGAGCGCGAACGGCGCGAGCGCCTGGTCGAGCGCGTACGCAACGACGGGCCGCAGGCGCTGACGACGGCCGAGCGCACGAAGCTCCTCTCCGATCCGCAGGCGATGACGGCGCTCCACGACCTCGCGACGGCGAGGTCGACGTCGGGCGCAATCGAACCGGCGGCGTGAGGTCGCGTCTATCGGGGCGAGTCGGCGCGAGGCAACACGAAGGTCGCGACAAAGCCGCGAGCCCTCCCCGGCGGCGGTGACGCCAGCGCGAGCTTCGCACCGGTGGCGGAGGCGATGGCGCTCACGATGGCAAGACCGAGCCCCGTGCCATCGCCTTGGGCCTGACCGCGCTCGAAGGGTCGTGTCAGGCGGGCGAGCACGTCCGGCGGGACGCTGGGTCCATCGTTGGTCACGGTGAGGGTGCCGTCCGGGGCGAGGGTCACGGCCACCGGAGCGTCGACCGCGCCATGCGTGAGCGCGTTCTCGACGAGATTGCGCACGACGATCGCGAGCGCGTCGGCATCGATGGCGGCCGGGATCGACGTATCCGGCACCCCGGCCGTGATCCTCCCCGCAGCAGCGGGACGGCGCGCCATCTCGTCGACGACGAGTCGCACCACCTGCGCCGCATCGGTCGTCGTGCTTCCACGCAACTCCCCGCCCTCGGCGCGCGCGAGCTGCAGGATCTTTTCGGCGAGTCGCGCGAGCCGGCGCAACGCCGTCTCGATCTGCCGCGCACGCTCGCGTACGGCGCTCTCGCTCGTCTCGGCCGCCAGGCGCTGCGCTTGCGCGAGCGCCGCGGCGACCGGCGTGCGCAGTTCGTGCGCGGCGTGCGCGGTGAAACGACGCTCCGCCAGGAGTGCGTGTCGAAGCCGATCGAGGAGACGGTTGACCGCCTCGGTGAGGGGCACGATCTCCGCCGGTAGGCGAGCCACCCCGATCGTCGACAGGTCGTCCCGGCCGCGTGCCTCCAGCGCCTGGCGCAGATTCCGGATCGAACCCAGCGAGCCGCGCACGACCAGCCAGACGCCACCGAGACTGAGCGGCACGAGAACGGCGAGCGGCCAGGCGAGTGCGGCAAGCGTGCGGCCGGCAACCTCGCGCCGATGCGCGAGCGGCTCGGCGACCGCGATCGTGAGGTTTCCTTGCATGGCGGCGTCGAAGTAGATCCGCTGCGTGGGCGTGTCGACGAAACCGACGCCGGCATACGGGGGAAATGCGGCGACGTCCGCGTTGTGCGAACGCAAGAGTACGGCACCGGCGGCGTCGCGCACGACGTAGGTGAAAAGATCGTCGCGCCGGCGCAGCGTCGAGATGCGCTGCGGCGGATCGCCCTCTTCACGATTCACGACGTCGAGGACGGCGAGCGGCAACAGACGTTGGGCCGCCTCTTCGAGCGTGCGATCGAAGACGGCATCCATCTCGTGACGCAGCTTTTGCGCGGTCAGTACGGCAGCGACGATCCAAAGTAGCGCGACGACGAACCCCACCCACAGCGAGATCCGCCATTGCAGGCTGCGCGGCGCGCGTGGCCGCTGCGCCGCGTCGCTCAAGCCGCGCGTCCCAACCGGTAGCCGAGACCGCGGACCGTCGCGATGAGGTCGTGGCCCAATTTCTTGCGCAAGCGACTGACGTGCACTTCGATCGCGTTGCTCTCCACCTCCTCGCCAAACGCGTAGAGACGGTCCTCGAGCTGCGCCTTCGACAGCACCTGGTTCGGACGCTGCAGCAAGGCCTCGAACAGCGCCCACTCGCGCGCGGTGAGATCGATGCGCTCTCCCGCGCGGTCGATCGATCGGGTCGCCACGTCGATCGTGAGCTCGCCGATGCGCACGAGCGGATTGGGGTTGCCGGCGTAGCGACGGGCGACCGCATGGATGCGTGCGGTGAGCTCGGACAGATCGAAGGGCTTCACGAGATAGTCGTCGGCGCCGGCATTGAGCCCGTCGATGCGATCCGACAGGCGATCGAGCGCCGTGAGGATGATCACCGGCGTCGCATTGCCGCCGCTGCGCAGGTCACGCAGGAAGCCCACGCCGTGCCCATCGGGAAGCATGAGATCGAGCAGCACGAGATCGTAGGCGGCGCTGCGCAGATGCAGGCGCGCAACGTCGAGGCGGGAGACCCAGTCCGCCGAGTGCCCTTCGGCCACGATCTGGTCGCGCACCGCCGCGCCGAGAATCTCGTCGTCCTCGATCAGGAGGATTCGCATGAGGTCGTATCGCACCTACGCGCGTGACCCGGCCGCGCGCCGTGACGCGCTGCGTGGCGTGGCGCGTGACCCATTGCGTGGCGTGTGGCGTGGCACATGGCGTGGCACATGGCGTTGTGCTGCCGCCATTGTCACCGAAAACCTGACGGCAACCTGACGCGTCATCGGCGATGCGGTCAGGTTCTCGTCAGGCCGCGGGTGCAAAAAGGAGCCTGCATCCCATTCACCTGGAGAGTTGAACATGAAAGAGAAGCTTCTGATCGCTGCCGTTGGCCTTGCCGTGCTCGCCCCGGGCATCGCGTTCGCGGATGACGACTGCCAGGTCCCGATGGCGCAATGGCAATCTCGCCGCGCCGTCGAGGAGATGGCGAGCGCGCGCGGCTGGACGGTGCGCCGGATCAAGGTCGACGACGGCTGCTACGAGATCAAGGGGCAAGACGAGACCGGCCGCGACATCGAAGTCAAGATCGACCCCGCCTCGCTTGCCATCGTCAAGCTGAAGCACAAGGACCGCAGGGCGGAACGGGACCATGAGCGGACCGGCACGCGCGGCGCGGGTGCGGCCCCGACGGGCGCGGACGGCACGGCGCCGCCGCCGGGGCGCGGCGTCGTCAACAAGGGCACGCCGCCACGCGTGGACGTGCAGTGAATCCCGCCACACCCCCATCCCCGGAGAGATCGCGATGAAACCGACCCTCGCCGCGTTGGCCTTGAGCCTCGCGTTGTCCGTGTCCGCGCCGGCCATGGCGCGTTCCGTCACCTTGACCACCACGCTCAACGCCTACGGCGGTAACGGCGCGTACCTCGCGTTCTACGTGACCGACGCTGCCGGGGCCTACAAGGGCACGCTGTGGATGGCCGGCAACAAGACGAAGTACTACAGCCACTTGACCGGCTGGCAGCGTGCCTCCGGTGGCCGGCTCGCCGAGATCGACGGCATTACGGGAGCAAGCGTCGGCGCCGGCCGAACGCTCAAGGTGACGCTCGATCTCGCCGACACACTCTTCGATGCGGGCTATTCGCTGCGTATCGATGCCGCTGCCGAGGACATGCGCGACAGCCCCGCCGAAGTCGTGGTGCCGCTGGCCACCGCCGGTGCCGGCACGCCCGTGGCCGGTCGCACGTACATCCGCAGTTTCACCTTCGACCTCTAAGGCGAGTCGACCGGAGACGTACGTCATGTTTCGTCGTATTCATGCCTTCCTGGGACTGCTTGCGGTCGCCCTCCTTCTGCTGGTGGCTGCAAGCGGTGCGGTGCTCTCGGTCCTGCCGGCGATCGAGCACACGCAAGTCGTCGCCGCGCCGGCGGCCGGCACCAGCGTGGCGAGCGTCGCCGGTCGCGTCGCCGCACAACAACCCGGGGTCGAGACGCTAAAGCGCCTGCCCTCGGGCGCGGTCATCGCGTATTTCACCGGGGATGGTGCGCCGCCGACGTCCGTCATCGACCCTGCCACGGGTACGCCGGTCGCCGCCTACGTGCCTTCGTCCGTGCAGCGCGCGCTCACCAACCTGCATCGCTCGCTCTTCCTGGGCGATGCGGGACGCCTTGCGATGGGGTTGACGGCACTCGCCTTGCTGGTGCTCATCGTGTCCGGCCTCGCCATGACCGCGCGTCGCATGGGCGGGTGGCGGCGAATGCTCGGCCGTGCGCGCGGCAGCGGCATGCAGCGCGTCCACGTCGACCTCGGCCGACTTGCGCTCGTGGGACTCGTCCCGTCGACGCTGACCGCACTCTACCTGTCGCTTGCCACCTTCGGCGTGATCCCGGACGGGAGCGCGCCGCTCACCCCACTGCCGACGATGTCGGTGAGCGCGCCGGCGCTTCCCGTGGGAGAACTCACAGCGTTGGGTCGCGTCGATCTCGAGGAGCTTCGCGAGCTGACCTTTCCCGATCCCGCGCAACCCGACGATCTCTTCCACCTCAGCACCGCGCGCGGCGAGGGCTTCATCGACCCGACCACCGGGTCGCTGCTCGCCTGGCATGAGCACGGCGTGGCGGCGCGCCTGTACGACGTCGTCTACATGCTGCACACGGGGCAAGGGCTATGGTGGCTGGGACTCGTGCTCGGGGCCGCTGCACTGTGCCTGCCCATCCTGGGCGTCACCGGCGCCGTGATCTGGTGGCGCCGGCGCCGCACGCAGGTCGCGGTCGCGCACGACGCCACCGAGACGCATGCCGATACGGTGATCCTCGTCGGCAGCGAGGGCGGCAGCACCTGGAGCTTCGCCCGCACGCTGCATGCAACGCTCACCGCCCACGGCCATCGCGTCCACACGGCGCCGATGAACGAGTTGCGCGCGTATCCGGCGGCACAACGTCTTCTGGTGCTCACCGCCACGTATGGCGACGGGACGGCGCCAGCGAGCGGCGGCGCATTCCTCGAGCGCATCGAGGCGATGCCGGGCGCACCCGCGTATCCCGTCGCGGTGTTGGGTTTCGGCGATCGCCAGTTTCCGCACTTCTGCCGATTCGCGGTGGACGTCGATGCGGCTCTTGCGCAACGGGGCTGGACGCGTCTTCTCCCGCTGACGACGATCGACCGTCAATCGGCACCGTCATTCGCCCGGTGGGGTGCAACGCTGGCCGCCGCCATGGGTGAAGCCTTCACGGTGACCCACGTGCCCGAGCGACCACGCACGCACCGCTTGCCGCTCGTCGCCCGCATCGACTACGGCGAGGCCATCGATGCGCCCACGGCGGTCCTGCGCTTCGCCCTGCCGCCGACCGGCCTCGTTGCGCGCCTGACCGGGCGCGGCCTGCCGCGCTTTGCCGCGGGGGACCTGCTCGCTGTCGTCCCTCCGGGCAACACGGTGCCGCGCTACTACTCGCTCGCGAGCGCGAGCGCCGACGGCTTCGTCGAGATCTGCGTGCGCAAGCGGCCCGGCGGTCTATGCTCGGGATTGCTGCACACGCTTGCGGTCGGCGACACGATCGACGCCTTCGTGAAGGCCAATCCGCAGTACCGGCCGGCGCGCGGGCGCCGACCGGTGATCCTGATCGGCGCCGGTGCCGGAATCGGTCCACTCGCGGGCTTCATCCGCGCCAACGCGGCGCGGCGCCCGCTGCACCTTTACTTCGGCGGGCGCAGTTCGGCGTCGGACTTTCTCTATGAGCGTGAGATCGCCGGGTGGCTCGACGAGGGACGCCTGACGACGCTTGCGACGAGCTTCTCGCGCGAGAGGGGGGGCGGCTACGTGCAGGATCGCGTGCGCCGCGACGCCGAGCGCCTGCGCTCACTCATCGCCAGCGGAGCGCACGTCATGGTGTGCGGCGGCCGCGAGATGGCCAACGGTGTCATGCGCACGCTCGCCGACGTGCTCGCGCCGATCGGCCTGACGCCACTCGCGCTCAAGGCGCAGGGACGATACAGCGAAGATGTCTACTGATCGCATCCGACACGTGACGAGCGGCGCCACGATGGGCACGCGGTGGTCGGCCACCTTCCACGCGACCGCGGCGACCGATCCCGCGGCGGTGCATGCCGCACTCGCGCGCGTGGTCGATCGCGTCGATGCGCAGATGTCGACGTGGCGGCCGGAGAGCGACCTCATGCGCTTCAATGCCACCGAGCCCGGCGTGTGGGTCGCGCTGCCCGCGGAACTCATGCACGTGCTCGATCGCGGGCTCGCGATCGGCCGCGCCTCGGCAGGCGCCTTCGACATCGGCCTGGGCGACGTCGTCGCGGCATGGGGCTTCGGCGCGGCGCAGCGCGCACCTGCCGCGGCACGCCTGCGCGCGCCGCGACGCTTCCCGCGCCCGCCGACGCATGCGACGCTCGAAGTCGACCTCGCGGCCGGTCGCGCCCGCAAGCACGCCGCGTGCACGCTCGACCTGTCGGGGATCGCCAAGGGGTTCGCCGTCGATGCGATGACGCGCATGCTGCGCATCTTCGGCATCGACGCGGCGCTCGTTGCCCTCGACGGCGAGGTGCGCGCGCTTGGGACGCGGGGCGATGGTGCGCCGTGGGTCGTCGCGGTGGAAACGCCCGACCATGAAGTGCGCAGCACCTGGGGCACGCTCGCGCTCGACGATGCCGCCGTGGCCACGTCCGGTGACTACCGGCACTGGGTCGAGGTGGACGGGGAACGCCTCGGCCACACGATGGATCCCACGCGCGGTGCGCCCGTTGCCAACGGCGTCGCGTCGGTGAGCGTGGTCGCGGCAAACTGCACCGATGCCGATGCGTGGGCGACCGCGCTCCTCGTGCTCGGCCCCGAAGCCGGCGCGGCGCTGGCGCGCCGGCTTCGCCTCGATGCGCTCTTCGTGTGTCGCGAGGGCAACGCGCTGACCGAGGTGGCGGTCGGCCCGCGGTTCGAACCGGAGGTTGCGCCGTCGCCCTGACCGGGCGCGACACCTCGCTATCGCTCGCTTGGGCAGCGGCGGCGCTACCATACGCGTCCGGGTGACGCGCTGCCCACGTCCAAACGAGGTTCCCGCAATGTCCTTGCCCTCTCGCCGCCCCGCGAGCGCCGTCGCCTTGTGCGCGGTCGCGTGCGCCTTCCTGCTTGCCGCGTGCGGCGCCGACACCCCGCCGCCGGCGAAGTCCGCGGCCGTGGCAGCGCCCGCCGCGGCGCCGGCACCCGCGCCTGCGCCGCCGCCGGCGCAAAAACCCGACACCGAAGAGAAGCGCCTCGCCTCGGAACTCTGGATCTGGGGCTTTCCGCTCGTCCTGACCGACGTCACGCGCGAGGTGGCAACCGCCGGCATCGGCATGAACGTGTTCAAGCACGAACGCGGCGTGCCGGACGCGACGACGGCCGGTGCCGTCAATCCCAATGCCGACTTCCTCTACTCGCAGGCGTGGCTCGACCTCGCGAAGGGGCCGGTGCTGCTCTTGGTTCCGGATACCAAGGAGCGCTACTACCTTCTCGCGCTCCTCGATGCGTACACCAACGTCGCCGGCTCGATCGGCAAGCGCACCACGGGCACCGAGGCCCGCACGTTCGCGCTCGTGGGACCGCACTACAAGGGATCAGTGCCGGAGACCGCGACCGAGGTGCGCTTGCCGACCGAACTCGCCTGGATCTTCGCGCGCACCGCGGTCAGCGACACGGCCGACATCGCCAATGCGATCAAGGTGCAGGACCAGTTCAAGCTGACGGTCAGTGGCGCCCCGAGCAAGGCGCCCAAGGGCAAGGCAGCCAAGGGCAAGGGCGCGAAGGACAAGTCCAAAGCCGAGCCCAAGGCCGAGCCCGCACCCGCCCCTGCGGCGCAGGTCGATACCACGACGTCGCCGCGCGATCAGGTGGTCGCGATGGATGCGACCCGCTTCTTCACGCGGCTCGCCCTCCTCCTGCCGGGCAATCCGCCGCCCAAGGAAGACGCCGAGATCGTGGCGAAGCTCAAGAAGCTCGGCATCGAACCCGGCAAGCCGTTCAATGCAACGCAACTCGACGTCGCGAAGCAGCGAAGCCTGGAGGAGGGTATCCGCGCTGCCGTCGCGGCCGTGCAGGGTGCAGCGGGCGGCCTGGCGGGCGCCGACATCCGTCACGGCTGGCGCATCGACCGTGCCCTGGGGCGCTGGGGCACCGACTACGGGCGGCGCGCGATCGCCGCGTGGAACGGCATCGGCCAGAACGCCCCGGAAGATGCGATCTTCATGAGCACGTACCTCGATGCCGCCGGCAAGCGCCTCGACGGCGCCAACCGCTACGTGCTGCACTTCGCCGCCGGCGCACTGCCGCCCACCAGCGCTTTCTGGTCGTTGAGCCTGTACGACAGCCAGCAGAAATTCGTGCCCAATGCCCAGAACCGGTTCAACATCGGCAACAGCGACCGCCTCCATCGCAACCCCGACGGCTCGCTCGACATCGCCATCGCCCCCGACCCGCCGGGTGGTGCGATGGACGCGAACTGGCTGCCGGCGCCGAAGGGCCCGTTCAATCTCATCTTGCGCGTCTACTGGCCGAAGCAGGCGGTGATCGACGGGCACTGGAATCCGCCCGGCCCCAAGCTCGTCACGAAGTAGCCCCCGCGCTGCCTGCGGCCCGTCGGGATCCGCGCGACCTCGCAATGCGCGCCACGCGTGTATGCGCGCCCGCATCGGCGGCGCCGATGGCACGACGCCGGACGGCATCGTGAGGTGGCCCGATCTCCTAGCCACGCGCAGCGGACGGCTCGCCGCGTTCTTCCTGCTCTACACGACCGAAGGCATTCCGCTCGGATTCACCGCGACCGCGATCGCGACGCAGATGCGCCGGCAGGGACTGGGGCCGGTCGCGATCGGCGCATTCGTGGGGTCGCTCTACCTGCCGTGGGCCTTCAAGTGGGTGATGGGCCCGATCGTCGACACCTTCACGTCGGACCGGCTCGGCCGACGCCGGCTGTGGATCGTCCTGACGCAAGTCGGCATGATGGCAACGCTCCTGATCGCGATGCCCGTCGACTACGTCGCGCAGCTCACGCTCTTCACCGCGATCATCTTCGTCCACAATGCGTTTGCCGCCACGCAGGACGTCGCGATCGATGCGCTCGCGGTGAGCGTGCTGCCCGAGCACGAGCGCGGCCTCGCCAACGGCTTCATGTTCGCCGGCGCCTCGGTCGGACAGGCGATCGGCGGCTCCGGCGTGCTGTTCCTGGCCGCGGTGATGCCGTTTCCCGCGACGTACCTCTTCGTGGTCGGGGCCCTCCTTGCGGTACTCGTGTTCGTCGTGCTTCCGCTGCGCGAGCCACCCGGCGCGCCGCGCCCGCCCGTGCCATGCGGCGCGCTCGCCGCGATCGGCGCCGACCTCGCCGCCTTCGTCACCGATGCGTGGCGCGCGTTCACCGGCACGCGCGCCGCATGGGTCGGCGTGATCGCTTCACTGTTGCCGTTCGGTGCGTATGCGCTGAGCCTCGCGCTGCAGTCGAACCTCGCCGTCGAGCTGGGCCTCGACGACAACGCCGTCGCGCAACTCAACCTCGTGTCGACGGTCGTCTTCGCGCTCGCGAGCGTGGGCGGCGGGTTCCTTTCGGATCGTTACGGACGCCGGCGCACGCTCGCCTGCTTCGTCTTCCTCACCGTCGTCCCCACGCTCTACCTCGCCTACGCGATGCAGCAGGCCGGGTGGATCCTTCCCGTGGACATGACGCAGCCGAACCGGCCGCTCCCGCCGCCGTCACTCGTGGTGACGTTCTGGCTCGCCGTGCTCGCCTTCAACGTCTGCCAGGGGCTGTACTACGGGGTGCGCTCGGCGCTGTTCATGGACGTCACCGTTCCCGCGGTTGCGGCGACGCAGTTCACCGCGTACATGGCGATGGCCAATCTCGTCGTCTCGTACACGTCCTGGTGGCAGGGCGCCGCGATCGTCGCCTGGGGCTATCCTGTCACGCTCGCGATCGATTCCGCAGCCGGTCTCGTCGTGCTCTTCCTGCTGCCCTTCATGAAGGCGCGCCACACGCAGGCCGCACCGGCCGCGGCGTCGAACCCCCGCACCACGTAGCGCCTTCGAGCACACCGGGTACGTCGCGCCGGCGCTACAATCCACTGTCCACGAACGGAGAAATCCGATGCCCCTCTCCATGCACCAGGCGTCCGCGGCCGCCTTCGACCGCGGCCTCACCGCACTCGCCAACGTCCTGCGCAAGGGTGTTGCAAACGCGGCCGAACGGAAGATCGACGATCGGATCCTCGTCGAGGCTCGCCTGTACCCCGACATGCTCCCCTTGCGCTCGCAGGTGCACATCGCCACCGACTTTGCCCGCGGCACGCTCGACCGGCTGCGCGGTGAAGAGACGGCGAAGTGGGACGACAACGAGGCCACCTTGGCCGAGCTCGCGGCCCGCGTCGAGCGCGCGCTCGAGCTCGTGCGCAGCGTCGACGCCGCGTCGCTCGCGGGTTCGGAGACGCGTGAAACCGTGCGCAAGGTCGGCGGCAAGGATCGCACCTTCACCGGCGCCGACTACCTGACGCAGTACGCGCTGCCGAATTTCTACTTCCACGTCACGACCGCGTACGACATCCTGCGTCACAACGGCGTGCCGCTCGGCAAGGCCGACTACATCGGCGCGTTCACCTGATCGGCGACGCCGTACCTCGCGTCTCAGGCGAGGTTGGAGGCGAGGCGCCGTCTCGCGTCGTCGACCGGCACGCCGGCGCGAGCGGCAAAGTCGGCGAGCTGGTCCTCGCCGATGCGCGCCACCGCGAAGTAACGCGCCGCCGGATGCGAGAAATAGAAGCCCGAGACCGCGGCGGCCGGCAGCATCGCCATGCTCTCGGTGAGCGTCATGCCGATCTCCTGCGCCCGCAGCGCCGCAAACAGCGGCGCCTTGGCGAGGTGATCGGGGCACGCGGGATAGCCCGGCGCGGGGCGAATACCGCGATACTCCTCGCGGATCAGCGCTGCCGCATCGAGCGCCTCGTCGGGGGCGTAGCCCCATAACTCGCGGCGCACCTTGCGGTGCAGCCATTCGGCGAGCGTTTCGGCGAGACGATCCGCGAGCGCCTTCAGCATGATCGCGTTGTAGTCGTCCTTTGCCGCGGCGAATTCGGCGAGCTTGTCCTCGATGCCGAGCCCCGCCGTCACCGCGAAGCCGCCGACCCAGTCGGAACGTCCCGACGCCGCGGGGGCGACGAAGTCGGCGAGGCAGTAGTTGGGCTTGCCCGGCGGCCGCTCGTTTTGCTGGCGCAGGTTGCGCCAGACGAACGACGGCGTCGCCCCGCCGTCGGCAAAGATCTCGATGTCGTCGCCCACGGCGCGCGCCGGCCAGATCGCCATCACCGCGTTGGCCACGAGCCAGCGCTCGGCGACGATGCGTTCGAGCATCGCCCGCCCTTCGGCGTACACGTTGCGTGCCGCCTCGCCGACGATCGGGTCGTCGAGGATCGCGGGGAAGGGACCGGACAACTCCCAGGCCTGGAAGAACGGACCCCAGTCGATCAGTTCGACGAGTTCGGCGATCGGGACGTCACGAAACTCGTGGCGGCCGACCGTGCGCGGCACCGGCGGCGCGTACGTGCTCCAGTCGGTCACCACGGCGTTGGCGCGGGCTGCCGCGAGCGTGACGAGCTTCGGCCCTTTCTTCCCTGCGTGCTGCCGGCGGATCTTCTCGTAGTCCGCGGCGACCTCGGCGACGTAGGCGTCCTTCAACTCGTCGGACAGCAGACTGCTCGCCACGCCGACGGCGCGCGAGGCGTCGGGCACGTACACCGTCACCCCGTCGTACTGCGGCGCGATCTTGACCGCGGTGTGCACGCGCGACGTCGTCGCGCCGCCGATGAGCAGCGGCTGGCGCATCCCGAGGCGACGCATCTCGTGCGCGACGTGCGCCATTTCCTCGAGCGACGGCGTGATGAGGCCGGAGAGCCCCACGAGGTCGGCGCCGCGCTCGCGCGCGGTGTCGAGGATCTTCTGCGCGGGCACCATGACGCCCAGGTCGATCACCTCGAAGTTGTTGCACTGGAGCACGACGCCGACGATGTTCTTGCCGATGTCGTGGACGTCACCCTTGACCGTGCCCACGACGATCGTGCCCTTGGGCTTGCCCACGGCGCCGGCAGCCGCCTTCTCGGCTTCGATGAACGGAATGAGATGGGCGACCGCCTGCTTCATGACGCGAGCGGACTTCACGACCTGCGGCAGGAACATCTTGCCCGCGCCGAAGAGATCGCCCACCACGCCCATGCCGGCCATGAGCGGCCCTTCGATCACCTGGATCGGCCGCGCGTACGCAAGGCGCGCTTCCTCGGTATCCTCGACGATCCAGGTCGTGATGCCCTTGACGAGCGCGTGCGACAACCGCTCTTCGACCGTGCCGGAGCGCCACGTGAGGTCCTCGGTGACGGTCTTGCCCTGCGCCTTCACCGTCTCGGCGAAGGTGACGAGCCGCTCGGTCGCGTCGGGGCGGCGATTGAGCACGACGTCCTCGACGCGCTCGCGCAGCACGGGATCGAGCTCGCTGTACACGCCGAGCTGGCCGGCGTTGACGATGCCCATCGTGAGTCCCGCGCGAATCGCGTGGTACAGGAAGACGGTGTGGATCGCCTCGCGCACCGGGTCGTTGCCACGGAACGAGAAGCTCACGTTGCTGATGCCGCCCGAGACCTTGGCGTGCGCCAGGTGCTCGCGGATCCAGCGCGTCGCGGCGATGAAGTCGACCGCGTAGTTGTTGTGTTCCTCGATCCCGGTGGCGATCGCAAAGACGTTCGGATCGAAGACGATGTCCTCGGGCGGGAAGCCCACGCGATCGACGAGGAGGTCGTAGCTGCGCTGGCAGATGCCGGTCTTGCGCGCGAGCGTGTCGGCCTGTCCCTGCTCGTCGAAGGCCATCACGACCACCGCAGCGCCGTAGCGGCGCACGAGCTCGGCCTGTTCGAGGAACGCGGCCTCGCCTTCCTTGAGCGAGATCGAGTTGACGATCGGCTTGCCCTGCACGCACTTCAGCCCCGCCTCGATCACCTCCCACTTCGACGAGTCGATCATCACCGGAACGCGTGCGATGTCGGGTTCCGTGGCGACGAGGTTCAGGAAACGCACCATCGCCGCCTTCGAGTCGAGCATCGCCTCGTCCATGTTGACGTCGATGATCTGCGCGCCGGCGGCGACCTGCTGGCGCGCGACCTCGACGGCACCCGTGAAGTCGCCGGCGAGGACGAGACGGGCGAATGCCTTCGAGCCGGTGACGTTGGTGCGCTCGCCGACGTTGACGAAGAGCGAGTCGTCCCCGATGAGGAGCGGCTCGAGCCCGGCAAGGCGCATCACGCGGGACATGGAACGTCCTCACCCACTGCGCGCGGCGGCAGCGTCGCCACCGCGCGGGCAATCGCCGCGATGTGCTCGGGTGTGGTGCCGCAGCAGCCGCCGACGATGTTGACGAAGCCGCTTTTGGCGAAATCGGCGAGCAGCGCCGAGGTCTGCGCGGGCGTCTCGTCGTAGCCCGTCTCCGCCATCGGATTGGGCAGCCCGGCATTCGGGTGGCAGGACACGAACGTGTCGGCGATGCGCGCGATCTCCTCGATGTACGGACGCATGAGCGCGGCACCGAGCGCGCAGTTGAGGCCCACGGCAAGCGGCTTGACGTGACGCACCGAGTTCCAGAACGCCTCCGGCGTCTGCCCCGAGAGCGTGCGGCCGGAGGCATCGGTGATCGTCCCCGAGACGATCACCGGCAGGCGCGCACCGGCCTTCGCGAAGAACGTTTCGATCGCGAAGAGCGCGGCCTTCGCATTCAGCGTGTCGAATATCGTCTCGACGAGCAGGAGGTCCACGCCACCCTCGACCAGGCCCGCGATCGCCTCCGAATACGCGGCGACGAGCGCGTCGTACGTGACGTTGCGCGCCCCCGGATCATTCACGTCCGGCGAGATCGATGCGGTGCGATTGGTCGGACCGAGGACCCCGGCGACAAAGCGCGGCTTGTCGGGTGTGCGGGCGGTCCACGCGTCGGCCGCCGCGCGCGCGATGCGGGCCGCCGCGACGTTCATTGCGTGCACCTCGCGCTCCATGCCGTAGTCGGCCTGCGCGATCGACGTCGCGCTGAAGGTGTTGGTCTCGATGATGTCCGCGCCCGCCTCGAGATAGCGCTCGTGCAGCTCACGCACGACATCCGGCCGGGTCAGCACGAGCAGGTCGTTGTCGCCCGCGAGTTCGTGCGCGTGATCGTGGAAGTGCCCGCGAAAGTCACCCGCCGTGAGCTTGCAGTGCTGCAGCATCGTGCCCATCGCGCCGTCCAGGATGAGGATGCGCTGGCGCAGGAGACGGACGAGTTCGGCGGTGCGGTCGGGTTGCATGCGCGAAGGCAGCGGCGGATGGCGCCGGACCGGGCGGTCCGAGAGGCGGGAGCTGCGTGGAGTCGAAACGGCGTTGTACTGCGTGGAATGCATGCAATTCTAGCATCGGCCCCACGCGCCGCCGGAAAGCGCAACGCGGCATGGCGGCGCGCGATCACGACGTGTAACGCATTGTTACCGTTGTGACGCGCCGTGTTGCAGATGCAAGGCTTTGTTGCAAACGGCCTGCGGCACGCGGACATCGCCTACCATGCAATCACCATGGATATTCACGAGACCGCACCATGAATGCGACACACGTTGGTACCGTCCACAACCGCCTCACCCGCGTCTTTCACTGGGGGATGGCACCGCTCATCGTCGGCATGCTCGCGCTGGGCTTCCTCTTCGAAGGCATTCCCAAGGGCCCCGTCAAGGGGAGCCTCATGGACCTCCACAAGCTCATCGGGACACTCTTGCTCGTGCTGACCGTCGCGCGCCTCGCGTGGGTCGCCGCCACCGGCCATCCCGCGTCGGCACCCGGGCAGCCCGCGTGGCAGCGCCTGACCGCGCGCGCCGCGCACGCGGGGCTGTACGTGGCGATGCTCGGCATGGCAGGCAGTGGATTTCTGGCGAGCAACTTCAGCCGCGGCGTCAAGTTCTTCGGCATCGCGCTGCCGCAGTTCGGCGGACTCGATCCCGCGCTCGGCAAGACCTTGATGACGTTCCACATGGGCTTCGCGTGGTTCCTGGTCGGCCTCCTCGCCGTGCACGTGCTCGCCGCACTGTGGCACCAGTACGTGCGCCGCGACGCGACGCTCGAACGCATGCTCGCGTAGCGCGAGCGCGCAACCGGCCCGGCGGCGCCTCGCCGCGGGCCGGAGCGGCCGGGGCAACGCCCGCCATCGCATGCGAGCAGCACTCGCGCACGCGCCGGGCGCTACACTACGCGGCATGAAGCACCTCGAACCGCGCGAAGCACACGCCTTCCTTGCCGCCAATCCGCAGGCGGTGCTGATCGATTGCCGCAGCGAGATGGAGTATTTCTTCGTTGGCCACCCGATCGGCGCGCACCACGTCGCGTGGAACGACGGCCCCGACTGGGAGATCAACCCGCGATTCGTCGGGCAGGTGAAGAAGGTCGCCAGCATGAACCGGCCGGTGGTGCTCATCTGCCGCAGCGGGCAGCGTTCGGTCGACGCCGGGCGCGCACTCGAGCAGGCGGGCTTTTCGGACGTCTACAACGTCCGCGACGGCTTCGAGGGGCCGCTCGACGAGCACCACCATCGCGGCACGCGTGCCGGCTGGCGCAAGGACGGCCTGCCCTGGGAGCAGATGTAGCGCAGTGCCCGCGCGAACTACCAGCTGCCGGAACTGCCGCCGCCGCCGGAACTGCCGCCGCCGCCGGAGAACCCGCCAGACGACGATCCCCCGCCTGACGACCAGGTCGAGCCGCCGCGGCTCATGGTGAAGCCACCGACGCTCGCCGTGCCCTTCGTGCGCAGGTCGTTCTTTGCCTTCGCGTACCACGCGCTGCGACTCACGATGATCTTCGCGATGGGGAACCCGACGAGATAGATCCCGAGCAGCACCAGCGCGCCGTGCATGCCGAGGATGACGATCGGAAACATCGCCCAGAAGGGGATCAGGAAGAAGTACAGGAACCATCCGACCCCGGGCGTGACGATGCCCACGAAGGTGAACACGCCAATGATGCCGAAGATGAAGCAACCCAGGAGGATGCGCATCGGCCACGGCAGCGGGCTCTCCTCGAAATCCGTCATCAATCCCTTGCCCGACGCCGGGGTCGATTCCTCCGCCGGCGCCGCACCGCCTTCGAGCAGCGCGACGATCGCCGTCACGCCGCGCTCGATGCCGCCGTCGAAGTCGTTGGTCTTGAACCGCGGCGTCATCTCGTTGCGGATGATGCGGCTCGCCATCGCGTCGGTGAGCGTACCCTCGAGTCCGTAGCCGACCTCGATGCGCATCTTGCGATCGCCCGGCGCTACCACCACGAGCACCCCGTTGTCCTTGCCCTTCTGGCCGAGTTTCCAGGCGTTGAACACCGCGTTCGCGTACTCCTCCACGCTCTGCCCGTCCATGCTCCGCACGGTCAGCACCGCGATCTGGTCGGTCGTCCGCTCTTCGTGCGCCTTGAGGAGCGCGCCGATGCGATCGCGTGCCTGCGGCGAGAGGATCTCGGCCTCGTCGACGACGCGCCCCGACAGGTAAGGGACGTCGGCTGCTGCCGCGGCTGCCGCGATGGCGAACACGCCCGCGACGACGCCCACGGCGCCGATGCGTCGCGCCCTCGCGACGAGAGCACGGGCAACGACCCGCCACGCCCGATGCGGCGGCGACCACCGGTGGACGAGGGCGACGCTCATGGCGAGCGCCGATCGATGACCGGCGCATCGGCGAAGACATTCGCCGCGGTGCGCGCGATCGGCTTGCCGGCCAGCAACGCGTGCACGGCATCGAGTCCGGCGAGCACCGCGGCCCCGGTGGCGCCGCGGCGTAGCTCGTGCGTCATCCGCTCGACCACGCCGCGCCACTGCGCCGCGCCGGCGAGCGCGCGCAATCCCTTGTCGGGCAAGACGACGACACGCCGCTCGAACAGGCTGACCATGATGAGGAGCGCGGTGCGCTCCGGCGTGGTGAAGAGTTCGCGTTCGAGGAACTGGTCGTGCGCACGCTGCATCACCTCGGCCTGCGCCTCTTCGGGATTGAGGAAGAGGCGCCCGAAGGCCGGCACCCACGCCGCGGCCAGCGCGGCCAGCGCGCCGGTGGCGAGCACGACGACGAGCGAGGTCAGCACGAGTCCGCCGCTGACCCAATCCGGCTGCACGAGGTCACCGATCGCAAGCGCGAGTGCCGCAAACGCGGTGCCGACGGCAAAGGCCTTCCACACGACCTCCGGGTACGCGTCGGACCGGGCGCTGACCACGGTGACGATCTCGATGCCGAGCGCTTCCTCGAGCGCGGCGACGCGGGCGGCGATCGCCGCCTTCTCGTCGCTGCCGAGAAAGCGGTGGGTCGAATCGCGGGCTTCGGCCATGACGGCGGCGATCAGCTCGCCCGCTCGCAGCTGCCGACGCGCAGCTCGCTGCCGGGATACTGCGCCGCGAGTTCGCGCAACTTCGCCATCGTCGGCTGCGGCGGATCGCGCACGACCATCACCGTTTGCGTGATCGGCTGGTCGCGTCGCTCCACGCGCACCAGCGTGATGCCGAGTTGCGCGAGCTCCTCGGCGCGCGCGGTCGCGGCGACCTCGGTGCGAAACGTGCCGAACGAGATCGCGTACTGTCCGCGCGGCCCGTCGACGACGGTGAGATCCCTCGCGCCCTGCCGACGCAGCTCCGCGCTGCGTGCTTCGCCCGCACCGCGGTTGGGGAACGGCCCCATGCTGACCCAGTAGCCACCGTCGAGCTCGACGCGCTTTTGCGTCAGCAATCGACCGAGGGCCAGGGGCTCGAGCTCGGCGAGGACGCGGCTACGCTCCGAGTCCCCGAAGGGACCCCAATCGACGCAGACGTCGGCGAGTGCCGCGACCTTGCCCGGGCCGAGGGCCGCCACCTGCTGCGGAGTGAGGAGCCTGATCTTGTCCGGCTGGACCTGATCCTGCAGCAGGATCGCCTCGCCGTTGCCGGTGTCGAGTCGCGTGTACGCGTACAGCGTGAGGTTGGCGAGGATGAGCAGGATGATGACGATGCGCATGACAGCCCGGGACACGAGCAACGCGGCGATGCGCCGCGGCCCGCCGTCTGTCCGCGATTATCCACGAACGCACGCGCTGCCGGCCACCCAGGCGCCGGCCGGCGTGCCGGAGCCGCCGTTGCGACGGCTACGCGCGGCGCAGCGAGATCTCGCCGGAGAGGAAGCGCGCGCGCCGCGGACCGTCGGCGAGCACGAGTGCACCCGTGCTGTCGACGCCGGCCACGGTGCCCTTGACGCTCGCCCCATCCGGAAGCAACAGCTTCACCGGCTTCCCCTGGTAGGCGTGGCGGCGCTGCCATTCGGCGGCAAAGGCCGGGAAGCCCGCCCGCGAATAGGCGTCGAGCGTCACCGCGAGCTCGGCCACGAGGCGCGCGAGCAGGTGATTGCGGTCGATCGGTCGCGCGCCGCGTCCGGCCACGGTGGTGAGATCGCTCACCGGCTGTTCGAGGTTGCGGCGGATCTCCACCGGCAGGCGCACGTTGAGTCCGACGCCCACCACGACCGTCGAGGGCCCGAGCGCGTCGCCGTTGAGTTCGACCAGGATGCCGCCGACCTTGAGGTGGCGATGGATGAGATCGTTGGGCCACTTGAGCTCGACCCCGGTGAGACCTTCGGCTTCGAGCGCCTTGACGACCGCGACGCCCACCGCGAGCGACAGGCCGGCGAGGTATCCCGCCCCCTGCTCGTAGTGCCAACCGATGGAAAACGTGAGGCTCCCACCGGCGACGGCGGCCCAGGCCTTGCCGCGCCGACCCCGACCGGCGCTTTGCCACTCGGCCGCAAGCACGGCACCGTGGATGTCGCGGCGCTGCGCCCGGCGCAGCAACTCGGTCGACGTCGATCCGATCTGATCGACGACCTCGATCTCGAGCGGCGGCAGAGGCGGCGCCTTGGCGGTCAAGGCGGCGAGCTTGCGGCGGACCTCCTCGGCGTCGAGAAAGTCCGGAGTGGCGGTCAGGCGATAGCCAAGACCACGCACGCGCTCGAGCGAAAGGCCCGCGGTTTCCGCCTGCTTCAGGAGCTGGGACACGCGGGCGCGGGTGAGCCCCACCGTGGCTGCGAGGTCTTCGCCAGAATGGAAGGCGCCGTCGGAAAGCTGGCGCAGGAGCGAGAATCCGAGAGGAGTGAGCACTGACATCTGCCTGTCATGTTGCACCGCCAAATGTACCATGACGGCGCGTTTCGCGCATCAACTTGCGGTGTCGGGACTAGTGGATGTGCGTCCGCGCGACCCGATTTGCAAGCGAAGCCGGGGCGGGGGCGCCAAAAGCCGACCGCCGTCGCGCGGCCGGGGCATGGCTACCTTTATACCCGGGCGGGGTCCCGGGTCAAGCCCCCGCGGGACGGCCGGTCGTTGGCGCGGCGTGGCGCGCGCCATCCCGGCCGGGCGCCGGTCAGCGGGACGCGCCGGCGGGTGCGGCGAGGCGGGCGATGAGCTCGCGATGCAGCGTCGGATCGCCACAGGCGAGCACGTCGCCCCCCTGATCGCACGGCCGCCCCTGCCAGTCGGTGATGACCCCCCCAGCCGCCTCGATGAGCGGAATCAGGGCCTGCACGTCGTAGGGCTGCAAGCCACTTTCGATGACCACGTCGGCGAGGCCCATCGCCAGTTGCGTGTAGCAGTAGCAGTCGCCCCCGTAGCGCAGGAAGCGCGCGCCGCCACTCACCCGCGCGAAGGCCTCCTGCCGTGCCGGCGAGGCGAACTGTCGCGGGTCGGTCGTGACCACCCACGCCTCCGCCAGGCGCGGGCACGGGCGCGTGCGCAGCGTCCGCGACGCGGTGCCGCGCCGCCATTGCGCGATGCCACCGGCGCTGCCCAGGAACGTCTCGCCGACGAAAGGCTGGTGCGTGACGCCGGCGATCGGACGCGTGCCGTCGTGCAGCGCGATGAGCACGCCCCAGTGCAGGTGCCCAAGGATGAAGCTCTTGGTGCCGTCGATGGGATCGATCACCCACGTGAGCGGCGAGCTGCCCGCCTCGTGGCCGTGTTCCTCGCCCAGGATCCCGTGCGTCGGAAAGCGTGCCTTGATCGCGGCCCGAATGACGCTCTCCGCGGCGCGGTCGGCGACCGTGACGGGGTCGTAACCCATGAAGTTGTGCTTGTCCTCGACGGCGAGCGCGTTGCGGAAGTGCGGCAGGATCGCCTCGCCCGCAGCCAGCGCGAGATCGTGGGCGAATTCGAGGTACGAGGCGGTCTCGCTGGGGGTCATGGGTCGTGTTCGGATGTCAGGAAAGGTGCCACCGCGTCGCGGCTCGCCACGACGATCCGGCAGCGCAAGGCGCGCTCAGTGCAACGGTGCTCCGCGGCCGCTCGTGCGGATCACGTCGCGCTCGGCGTCGGCGGAGAGCACGTCGCGCCAGGCGCTCGCATTGTCGCGCTGCGCAAGCCACGCCGCGGTGTCGGCGATGGTGGCGGCAAGCGGACGGGTGCGAAGCCCCGCGCGCTGCGCGCGCGTGCAATCGATCTGCATGAATCCGGCCTCGCTTGCGAACGACGCGGGAATCCACAGCGGCAGGCCGATCCACGGCTCGACCTTGTGGGCGACGAGGTCGTCTTCATCGATCCAGGCGACCTCGGGTGCACCCGCACCGCCCGCCGCCGTGAGCGCGGCAACGACATCCGCGAACGTCCATTGCCCGCGCGGACTGGTCGCGTTGTACGTGCCGTCCTGCCCGTGGTCGAGGAGCGTCAGCATGAACTGCGCGAGGTCGCGCGCGTCGATGAACTGCAGCGGGCGCGCGGGTGGATTCGGCACGGCCGCGACGCCGCCGCGCCATCCGAGTAACTCCGGGTGCACGAAGCGCGCAACCCAGTAGCCGAAGCGATCCGTGGGGTCGTGCGGACCGACGATGAGGCCCGGTCGCACGTTGAGCGCGCGAGCGCCGAAGATTTCGGTGACCACGCGCTCGCAGGCGGCCTTGAGCGGGCCGTAGTACTTGCCCACCCCCTCGGTATCGGGCGTCGGGAGCGTGCCGACCGGATCGGCCTCGGTGAGTCCCGGACGACTCGCGTCGGTGAACACCGAGATCGACGAAACGAAAAGGTAGCGTCCGACGCGTTCGGCGAGGAGTTCGGCCGATGCCCTGACCACGCGCGGGACGTAGCCCGAGGTGTCGACCACCGCATCCCACTCGCCCGCGGCGAGCGCGGCAAGCCCCGGCGCCTGTCGCGGATCGCGGTCGCCGATCAGGTGCGTCACGCGTTCGGCCCAGGGGACGGGCTGCGTCCCGCGCGTGAAGAGCGTCACCGCGTCCCCGCGCGCGAGCGCCGCCTCGACCAGGTGCCGGCCGAGGAAGCGGGTGCCGCCCAGGACCAGGAGACGCATATGCGACCCCGCGCGCGATCAGGCCTTCGGCACGATCGTCATGCCGGTGAGCTTCTCCTGCGCTTCGATGAGCGACGGCACGAACTTGTCACCGAATCCCAAGAGGTTCGCGTTGACGAGGCTCTGATGCACCGCCTCGCCGACGATCGCCGAGGTCGGCAGCGATTCGGCGAAGTGCGTGTAGTAGCGCATGTCCTTCGTCGCATTGGCGATGGTGAACTTCATGCCGCCCAAGTCGCCCTTGTTCTCGAGCATCTTGCCGACGATCATCTGGAAGATGCCGCTGTTGACGCCCCCCGCCGAGATCACCTGGTGGAGCTTGGCGATCGCGAGCCCCGACCGCGCCGCCGTGGCGCACGCCTCCGCCGTTGCGGTGGCGATCGAGAGCGCCATGAAATTGTTGATGAGCTTCAAGGCGATGCCGTGCCCCGCGGGGCCGGCGTGAATGACGTTCTCGCAGAACGCACGCAGCACCGGCTCGAGCCGCGCGAACGTGGCGTCGTCGGCGCCCACCATGATGTTGAGCTTGCCGAGCTCGGCCTCCACCGGCGTGCGGGCGAGCGGCGCATCGACGAAGAGCACGCCCTTGCCGGCGAGTTCGTCGCGCAGCTTCGCCGTCGTTGCGGGCTCGCTGGTCGACGTGTCGACGACGATGAGGCCGCGCTGCGCCACCGCTGCGATGCCGTCCTTGCCGTTGATGATCTCCTCGACTTGCGGCGCGCCGGTCACGCAGAGGAAGACGATGTCGTTGCCCCTGGCGAGATCGGCGTTGGTCTGCACCTCCTTCGCTCCGGCCGCGACGATGTCCTCGAGCGGCTTGCGGTTGCGATGTGCGCGCACGGTGAGCGGGTAGCCCTTGGTGACGAGGTTCTTTGCCATGCCGTGGCCCATGAGTCCGAGGCCGACGAATCCGATGCGAGGCTTGTCCATGCGTTAATCCCTTTCTTGCCGGTTGTCGTATGAGAATCAATCGATCGCGGTTGGTTCCGCCGCGACGGTCAGCGCGCGCCGCCGCTCGCGCCACGTGAGCAGGAGCCCGCTCCCGGCGATGAGCGCCATGCCAGAGAAAGTCAGCGCGTCGGGCAGGTCGCCGAACACGAGCCACCCCAGCATCGTAGCGAAAACGAGGTGCACGTAGGTGAAAGGCGTCAACCCCGACGCCGGCGCCCGCTGGAACGCGAGGATGAGGAAGAAGTGACCTGCCGTGCCGACGAGGCCGATCGCGACCATGAGCACGACGTCGATCCACGTGACGTCGACGCGGGAGCCGAACCACGGCCACACGAGCGTCATGATGCCGACCCCGACGAGCGCGGGATAGAAGAGCGTCACGCGCGGGTCCTCCGCAGCGAGCATCCGCGTGCTGACCTGGTAGGCCGCCGAACAGGCCGCGGCGCACAGGATGAGGAGCGAGGCGCCCTGGAAGAGGTCCGCCCCGGGTTGCACGATCATCAGCATGCCGACCAGGCCCGCGACGACGAAGGCGATGCGCGGCCGCGTCAGCCGCTCGCCGAGGAAGCGGACCGCAAGCACGATGACCAGGGTCGGCGTGAGATAGCTCAGTGCCGTCGCGTTGGCAAGTGGCATGTACGCCAACCCCGCCATGAAGAAGAGCGATGCCGCGGTGAGCAGCACGCCCCGGATGAGTTGCATGCGCAACTGCCGCGTGTGCACCATGCGCACGCCCATGCTCGGCGCGAGCCAGATGAGCATCGCGAGCACCTGCGTGCCCCATCGCGCCCACACGAGGAGCGGGATCGGCTGGCGGGCGGCAAGCCACTTCACGATCGTATCGGTCGTGGCAAAGCAGGCCACGGCACCGACGATCATGAGGATCGCCGACGACGGCACGCGAGCGACCGCGCGCGGCCTCATGCGACGGAGGGCGCAAGCCGCACCCCGAACCCGATGCAAGGAATGCGTGCGCACCGCGCCAGGCGGTGCTCGGCAGGGACGTTCAAGGCGGGATTACGGCAAGGTGGATGAGCGGCCGGGCACGCGCCCGCCCAAGGCGCCATTCTACTGTAGCCGCAGGCGCCGATCGGGCGCGTTGGCGCAGGGGCCCGGGCGTGCCGTTGCGCGCGACGCGCGCCGCGCGCCGCGGCGCTACAATCGCTCACCCGCGACCGCGAAGAGCGGCGACACGGGGTCACGCATCACCTCGAGGTTCCTGCCATGTCGCGACGAGAGTCCTGTTCTTCCCAACGTGCCGGGCAGCCGCGGCGGCCTGCTTCACGCAGCCGCGGCTTCGCGCGTGACGCGGCCTTCCGGGCCGCCTGCGACGGCGTGACACCATGGGCATGATCGGCACCGGCCACGTCGACCGCTACCTCAGCGCCGACGAGGTGCGTGACATCGTCGCCGCCGCCATCGATGCGCTCGCCCCCGACGGCAAGCGCTTCCTCTTCATCATTCCCGACGGCACGCGCACGATGCCGATGCCGCAGATGGCCTCGCTCGTGCGCGATGCCTTGCGCGGGCGTGCCACGGCGGTGGACTTCCTGATCGCGCTCGGCACGCACCAGCCGATGACCGACGCGGCGCTCTCGGCGCACCTTGGCTTCACCGTCGTCGACGGCCAGGAAGCCGGTGTCAGCGGCGGCTCGCGCGTGTTCAATCACGAGTGGCACGACCCGGCGATGTTCCGCACGATCGGGACGATCCCCGCATCGGAGATTCGCGCGCTGTCCGGAGGCCGCCTCGACGAGGACGTCCCCGTCGCGCTCAACCGGCGCATCTTCGATTACGACCAGCTCGTCATTCTCGGCCCGGTCTTTCCGCACGAGGTGGTCGGCTTCTCGGGCGGCAACAAGTATTTCTTTCCCGGCATCGCCGGCGCCGACGTCATCAACTTCACGCACTGGCTCGGTGCGCTCATCACCAACTACGAGGTGATCGGCTCCGGGTACACGGCGGTGCGTGCGGTGATCGATCGCGCCGCATCTCTCGTGACGGTGCCCACCGCGTGCTTTGCGCTGGTCGTCACCAAGGACGGGATCGGCGGCCTGTACTGCGACGACGCGAGGGCCGCGTGGGAACACGCCGCCGTGCTCTCGTCGCAGCGACACATCGTGTGGCTCGACCAGCCGCTGCGCACCGTGATCTCGGTGATGCCCACGATGTACGCCGACGTCTGGACGGCCGGCAAGGGCATGTACAAGGTCGAGCCCGCGGTGGCCGACGGCGGCGAGGTCATCATCTACGCGCCGCACATCCGCGACGTGAGCGTCACCCACGGCAAGATCATCGAAGAGGTGGGCTACCACTGTCGTGACTATTTCACCGCGCAGCCGGAGCGCTTTGCCGGATACCCGGGCGGCGTCCTCGCGCATTCGACGCACGTCAAGGGCCTCGGCACGTACGATGCGCGCACCGGCGTCGAAACGCCGCGGGTGACCGTCACGCTCGCCACCGGCATTTCCGAGGCGAGGTGCCGCCGGATCAATCTGGGCTATCGCGATCCGGCGTCGATCGATCTGGCCGCCTGGCAGGGTCGCGAGCGCGAAGGCATCCTCGTCATCCCGCGTGCCGGCGAGATGCTCTACCGGCTGCGACGCTAGCAGCGCCGTCGTCGCGCACGGCACCCTTCTGCCCGCCCTTGCCACGCCGGCAGCGGACGGGCACCGCACCCCACGTCACGCCCCGCACCCAACGCCATGCCCATCTACGAATACACCTGCAACGCCTGCGGCCACGAGTTCGAGACGCTCGTGCGCACCGGAAGCGTCCCCGACTGCCCGACCTGCCATGCCACCGATCTCGTCAAGAAGCTCTCGGTCTTCGCGAGCCCGACGCCGGATGCGGCACCTGCCGTGGCGCCGTGCGGCGCCTGCGGCAATCCAGGCGGACCCGGGTCGTGCGCGTTCGAGTGACCGGGCGCCGCATCGGCAACGCGCGCCGCGTACCGCAGCACGTTGCCGATCGCCTTCGATGGCTCGCGGATTGCGCCGCGCGCGCCTAGAAGGCGAGCACCACGCGACCGTCGATCGTGCCCGCCTTCATGCGATCGAAGATCGCATTGATGTTGTCGAGCCGATCGGTCGTGAACTGTGCCTTGACCAGACCGTCTCCGGCGAAGGCGAGCGATTCGATGAGGTCGGCGCGCGTGCCGACGATCGAGCCGCGCACGGTCTTCGCATTGAGCACGACGTCGAAGATCGGTAGCGGAAAGTCGCCCGGCGGCAATCCCACGAGCGACATCGTCCCGCGCTTGTGCAGCATGCCCAGCCCCTGCGCGAATGCCGAGCGCGAGACGGCGGTCACCAGCACGCCGTGCGCGCCGCCGACCGCTTTCTGGATCTCGACCACCGGATCCTGCTTCGAGGCATCGACCACGATCTCGGCGCCGAACCGGCGCGCCAGCGCGAGCTTGTCGTCGGCGACGTCGACGGCGATGACGTGGAAGCCCATCGCCCGCGCGTACTGCACCGCCATGTGACCGAGGCCGCCGATGCCCGAGATCGCCACCCAATCACCCGGCTTGCAATCGAGCACCTTGAGTCCCTTGTAAACCGTCACGCCGGCGCACAGCACCGGCGCCGCTTCGGCAAAACCCAAGGCATCGGGCAGCCGGCCGACGTAACCGGGGTCGGCCAGCACGTACTCGGCGTAGCCGCCGTTGACGCTGTAGCCGGTGCGCTCCTGCGTGTCGCATAGCGTCTCCCAGCCGGTGATGCAGTATTCGCAATGCCCGCAGGCGGTGTGCAGCCAGGGCACGCCGACGCGATCGCCCTCCTTGATGAATTTCACGCCGCGGCCGACGCGGGCGACGTGGCCCACGCCCTCGTGACCCGGAATGAACGGCAGCGAAGGCTTGACCGGCCAGTCGCCATTGGCGGCGTGCAGATCGGTGTGGCACACGCCCGATGCCGCGACCTTCACCAGCACCCGACCCTCGGGAACGGCAGGAATCGATACCTCCTCCACCACCAGTGGCTTGCCGAATTCGTGGACGACGGCGGCTTTCATCTTTTCGGTCATGGGAAGGCTCCTGTGCGATCGATGGACAGTCGTTTCGAGCAACTTCGCACCTTCATGTCTGCTGTATATTGACTTGCGTCACAGACCCTCGAAGAGGACCGCATGTCGATCAAGTCCATTGCGAAATCCACCATGGTGGCCCTGGCGATCGTGACCGGTGGGTCGGTTTTCGCACAGGGCACGCCCATCGATGCCGCGGCGTTCGACGCGCTGGTGGCGCGGGGCCCCGTCGCCGACGCGGTGACGATCGCATCGAGCACCTGGGCGAGCAAGATCAAGGAGGCCGGCACGCTGCGCCTCGGCGGCACGCAAACCTCGAATCTCTTCTCGCTGCGCAACGAGAAGGACGGCAGGATCCGCGGCTTCGACGCAGGCCTTGCCCAACTCATCACGCGCTACATCCTGGGCGATGGGACCAAGTACCAGTTCACGCAGGTGACCTCGTCCACCCGCGAGCAGGTGCTCATCAACGATCAGGTGGACATGGTGCTCGCCACCTACTCCATCACCCCCGCCCGCGCCGAGAAGATCTCGTTTGCCGGCCCTTACTACACCTCGCAGGCTGGCGTGCTCGTCAAGGCGAACAACCAGACGATCCAGTCGTACAACGATCTGGCCGGCAAGAAGGTCGCCACGCAGGCGGGCTCGACGGGGCCCGCGATCCTGGCGCAGTACGCGCCCAAGGCGGTCGTGCAGGAGTTCCAGACGCATCAGGAAGCGCTCGACGCGCTGCGCCAGGGACGCGTGGACGCCTACGTGACCGATTACACGCTGCTGCTCAACGCGTTGAGCCTCGGCACCGGCGACACGCGGCTGGCGGGTACGCCCTTCGGTGCGCAGGACCCCTACGGCGTCGGGCTGCCCAAGGGCTCGGACGGTGTGCCCTTCATCAACGCTTTTCTCAAGAAGATCGAAGCCGACGGCACCTGGGCAAAACTCTGGACCGTTGCCATCGGACAGCGTACCGGCAGCACTGCCGTGCCGACGCCGCCTGCCATTCCGTAAGCGATGGGCGAAGTTTCCAGGCTCCTGGTCGACTACGGGCCTGCCTTCGGGCAGGCCCTTTTTCTGACCTGGAAGCTCACGGTCATGTCGTTCGTGGCCGGCGTCCTGCTGGGTATGGCCGTGACGGTGCTTCGGCTCCTCCCGGTGCCGCCGCTGCGCTTCGTCCTGACCGGCTACGTCGAGATCTTCCGCAACATTCCCGGCGTCGTGCTGCTGATCTTCATCGTGTTTGCGCTGCCCGATCTCGACGTCGTGATCGACTACGAGCCCAGCGTGATCCTGACCTTGTCGCTGGTCTGCTCCGCCTTCACGGCGGACTACCTGCGCACCGGCATCAACACCATCCCCGGTGGCCAGATCGAAGCCGCACTGAGCCTGGGCATGCGGCCGATGCGCATCATCTCGGCGGTGGTGCTGCCGCAGGCGTGGCGCGCGGTGGTGCAGCCGATGACCTCGCTGCTCATTGCGCTGATGCTGTCGACGTCGTTGGCGTCGCAGGTGCCGTTTCCGGGCCGGGAGCTCACCGCGCTCGTGTCCAAGGTCGCCACCGATTCCGCCGCCGGCATGCCCGCGTTCGCGGTGGCCGCCGCGTTGTACGTGGCGACCGGGTTGCTCATCGCCTGGGCGGGCGCCACCCTGGAACGGAAGGTGCGGATACTGCGATGAGCCGGCCTCTGGACGACGTTCTATTCGGTGCTCCGAGCCCCCAGGCGCAGGTCGCCATGCGCGTCGCCAGCGCAAGCGCAGCGATCGTGTTGCTCCTGCTGGCTGCGGGTGTCGGGTTCCGGTTCCATGCTGCAGGACAACTCGACGCTCGATTCTGGGAATTCTTCGCCTGGCCGACGACCTGGTCCTTCCTGGGCAGGGGTCTGCTCGGCACCCTGACATCGGCAGCGATGGCCGCCGTCATCGCGCTCACCCTCGGGCTGGTGCTGCTGGCGGGACGCCTGACGCGGCTGCGGCTCGTGCGTTGGCCGAGCATCGCGACCATCGAGTTCCTGCGCGGCACGCCGACACTGCTGCTCATCTACGTGTGTTTCCTGGTGCTGCCGCCGGCCGGGATCAAGCTCTCCACCTACTGGATGTTGACGTTGCCCGTGAGCCTCAGCACCGCCGCCGTGGTGGCCGAGGTCTATCGCGCGGGCGTGCTCGCTGTTCCGCGCGGCCAGGCTGCCGCGGCGCGAAGCCTGGGGCTCACCGAAGTCCAGGTTTTCTTCCTCGTCGTCTTCCCGCAGGCCGTTCGCTACATCGTCCCGGCACTGGTCGCGCAACTGGTCATCGTGGTCAAGGACACCACCTTCGGCTACGTCGTCACCTACGGTGAACTCATGGAGAACGCCAAGGTGCTCATCGCCAACTACCACGCGCTGGTGCCCGTGTACCTCGTCGTGGCGGTGCTTTACTGCCTCGTGAACTACGCGATATCGAGCGCGAGCAGGCGGCTCGGTCGGCCGATGCACTGACGGGGGTTCCTGGCCGACCGGGATGCATGTCGCGCACCTCGATCGACGCCCGTCCAAAAGTCTGCCGGGCATCCATCGAATTTCCTGGACGCCCATCGAAGTTCGGCTGGAGCGGGTGAAGGGAATCGAACCCTCGTCGTAAGCTTGGGAAGCTTCTGCTCTGCCATTGAGCTACACCCGCGCGAAGCGGCATTCTACTGCACCCCGCGCGCTGCGGCGGCGTCGGGCCGAGGTGCTATATTCCCTGCCCGCACGGATGGGGTCGAGTCGACCCGACGTGCGGCCGCACGGTCTCGCCACGAGGCCCGTGAGGATGGGGATCCAACGACCAGAACGGGGAGGTTCGTCGATGTTGCGACATGCGCTGCGCGCCGGCACGGTGGCCGGAGCTTTGCTCGGAATGCTTCTGTACGGTGGTGCGGCGATGGCGCAGGACAACTGCCCCAATCGCGGCCAGCTCGACGACCAGTACTGCGACGCGAACGGCGACCTCGTCGCCGATACGCCGACCGATCCGGCCAAGCTCAAGGACCCGTCGACGCTCGTCTTCGCGTATACCCCGGTCGAGGACCCCGCGATCTACGCGAATCTCCTCAAGCCCTTCATCAACCACCTCAACACCTGCATCGGCCGCAAGGTCGTGTACTTCGCCGTGCAATCGAATACCGCGCAGATCGAGGCGATGCGCTCGGGACGGCTGCACATCGCGGGCTTCTCCACGGGTCCAACCGCCTTCGCCGTCAACATGGCGGGCGCGGTGCCGTTCGCGGCCGGCGGCTCGGCGGCGGGTCCGCGCGGCTACAAGCTGATCGCGCTCGTCAAGGCGTCGAGCGACTACAAGACCCTCGCCGACCTCAAGGGCAAGAAGGTCGCACACACTTCGCCGTCGTCGAATTCGGGCAACCTCGCCCCGCGCGTGCTGTTCCCGCCGCTCGGCCTCACCCCGGACACCGACTACAAACCGCTCATGTCCGGCGGCCACGACAAGTCGATCCTCGGCGTGAGTCACGGCGACTACGACATGGCAGCGGTCGCCGACGACGTCTTCGAGCGCATGATCGCGCGCGGCACGGTCAAGCGCGAGGACTTTCGCGTGCTCTACACGAGCGAGGTCTTCCCGACCAACGGCTACGTCCACGCGCACGATCTGAAGCCCGAGCTCGCGGCGAAGGTGCGCGAATGCTTCTTCAACTACAAGTTCACGCCCGAGGAGCAGAAGGAGTTCAACGGCGAGGATCGCTACGTCCCGATCACCTACAAGGAGAAATGGGCCGTGGTCCGCGAAGTTGCCGAGAAGTCGGGGACGCCGTTCAACAAGCGCAGCTACGAGGCCGAGTCCAAGCGCGAAGCCGACGCGATCGAGCGCAAGAAGGCGCAGCCGCCGAAGAAGTGAGACCCTGGGCGGTGATCGGGGTGGGCCTGCCCGGGCGTGGCGGGCCCGACCTCCCCTGACGGCATGACTCCCACGGAGCCCGCAAGCGACTCGGCGTTGACGATTCGCCACCTCGTCAAGGAGTACCGGCGTGGCGCGCCGGTGCTCAAGGACGTGAGCCTGACGTTCGCGTCCTCGGGGGTCACCGCGATCATCGGCCCGTCGGGCACGGGCAAGTCGACGCTCATCCGCTGCATCAATCGCCTGGTCGAGCCGACCGCAGGCGAGATCTGGTTCGAAGGCGAGAACCTCGCCGCACTGCCGCCCGCGCGCCTGCGCCGGGTACGGCGCCGGATCGGCATGGTCTTCCAGGAGTACAACCTCGTCGAGCGTCTGTCGGTGATCGAGAACATCCTCACCGGACGCCTGGGCTACGTTGCCTTCTGGCGCGTGTGGCTGCGCCGGTTTCCGGCCGAGGACATCGCGCGTGCCTTCGCGCTGCTCGACGCGGTCGGACTCGGCAGCGACTTCGCGACCCGGCGCGCCGACCAGCTCTCCGGCGGACAGCGACAGCGCGTCGGCATCGCCCGCGCGCTCATGCAACAACCGCGACTCCTGCTCGCCGACGAGCCGACGTCGTCGCTCGATCCGCGCACGTCGGTGGAGATCATGGATCTCCTGCGCGCGCTCGCCGAGCGCGAGCGCATCCCGATCGTGATCAACATCCACAACGTCGAACTCGCGCGCCGATGCGCGAGCCGGATCATCGGCATGGCGCAAGGCTCCATCGTCTTCGACGGTGCGCCGGAGGCTCTCGACGACGATCGTCTGGCGACGATCTACGGCGGCGAAGGATGGCTGCAGTGAGCGCGCCGGCGCCGCATCCGGACCCGTTTCCCGCGCACTGGGCCGCACGGGGCTTGAAGCTCCTCGTCGTTGCCTACGCGCTGTATGCCGCGTCGACGCTCGACCTCACCTGGACGCGCTTTGTCTCGGGGCTCGACCATGGAGCGGCCTTCATCGCGCGCATGTTCCCGCCGCAAACCGCACCGGACAAGCTGCAACTGCTCTACGAGGGAACGCTCGAGAGCCTGCAGATCGCGATCCTCGCCACGTTCTTCGGCGTCGCGCTGTCGCTGCCGCTCGGCTTCCTCGCCGCACGCAACCTCATGCCGCGGGCGGTGTGCTGGGCGGCGCGCGGGGCCATCGCGCTGTGCCGCTCGCTGCACCCGGTCATCGTCGCCATCCTCTTCGTCAAGGCGGTGGGCTTCGGCGCACTCGCCGGTGCGCTCGCGCTCGTTGTCGCCTCGCTCGGCTTCATCTCGAAGCTCTTCAGCGAGGCGATCGAGGACATCGACATGAAGCCGGTGGAGGCAGCGCGGGCCGCGGGCGGCTCGTTCCTCGGCGTGACGATCATGGCGGTGATCCCGCAGGTCGCCGCGCGCTTCATCGGCTTCTCCTCGTACCAGTTCGATTCCAACCTGCGCAATTCGACGATGGTCGGCATCGTCGGCGGCGGCGGCATCGGCGCGCCGCTGTTCACGGCGTACCAGCGCTTCGATTACGACTTCGTGCTGACGATCCTCATCACGGTGATCGCCCTCGTCCTGGCCACCGAAGCGCTGACCGGCCGGCTGCGCCGGCTCTTCCAATGACCGCGGCCGCCACGACCCCTCCGCCGCCACGCTGGGTTCGCTTCACGCCGCTGCAGCGGGTCGGCCGCTTCGCCGCCTACCTCATCACCGTCGCCGCGGTCGTCTGGTCGATGAAGACGATCGAGATCATTCCCGAGTTTCTCTACGATGCGCCCGAGCAGACGCTCGACCTGTTCCAGCGCATGTGGCCCTTCGACTGGTCGTACTATCCCAAGGCCATCCACGCGGCGCTGATCGAGACCTTCCACATCGCCACCCTCGGCACGCTCCTCTCGCTCGCCGTCGCCGTTCCCTTCGCCGTCCTCGGCGCACGCAACGTCACGCCGGTGCCCGTGCTGAACGGCCTCGCGAAGTTCGTCTTCGTCGCGTCGCGCTCGGTGAACTCGCTCATCTGGGCGCTGCTCTTCGTCGCCATCCTCGGTCCGGGTGCGCTCGCCGGCACGCTCGCCATCGCCTGCCGCTCGATCGGCTTCGTCGGCAAGCTCCTGTCCGAAGCGCTCGAGGAGGCGCGCCCCGGCCCGATCGAAGCGCTCACCGCCCTCGGCGCGCCTGCGGGACACCTCCTGCTCAAGGGTTACTGGCCGCAGATCGAACCGGCCTTCTGGTCGGTGACGCTGCTGCGCTGGGATATCAACATCCGCGAGTCGTCGGTGCTCGGACTCGTCGGCGCCGGCGGCATCGGCGTCGCGCTCGATGCGGCGCTGTCCAACCTGTACTGGGATCAGGCCGGCCTCATCCTCGCCATCATCCTCGCCGTGGTGCTTGCCGTCGAAGTGCTGACCTCGGCCATCCGCCGGCGCATCATGTAAGACGGTGGGACGAAGGCGGGTACCGCGCGCGGCTACGCCGCGCGGCCCGCTTCGAGCGGCACCGCAAGGAAGTCCGGGGCGCGATACGCGGGATCCGGATACCGGTAGAAGCCCTCGCCGCCCAGCATGCCCTGGAGACCGCGATCGAGGAAGCGCTCCTTCAGATACGCGGCGTTGCGCAGCATCTGCTCGTCGTTGCGCAGGGCGCCCCAGTACGCCGAGATGTCGTACGCCGTCTTCATGCCTACGGCGTCGATGATGCCGCAGGGCCCCATCGTGCAGCCCCGGTTGGCGATCATGTACGTGCGGTCGACGTCCTCGGGAGTGGCAATGCCGTCGACCACGAGCCCGAGGCTCGCGGTCAGCAACGGCACCAGCCAGCTGTTGAGCACGTAGCCGTTGTGCTCCTTGCGCACCGCGATCGGAACCTGGCCGATCTCGGTGGCAAAGCGCGTCACGGTCGCGAGCGTGGCAGGCGACGTCCCCGCGTGCCCCATCACCTCGACGACGTTCATGATCCAGATGAGGTTGGCGAAGTGCAGCGCGCAGTACTGCTCGGGACGCCCCGTCGCCGCGGCAAAGTCGCTCGGCAGGAGGGTCGACGAGTTGGTCGCGACCCGCGTGTGCGCCGGCAGCAATGCTGCCATCTGTCGGTAGACGTCGGTCTTGATCGACGGCACCTCGGGCACGCATTCGATGACGAGGTCGGCACGCGCGACGGCGGTTCGCAGATCATCCGTGCGACTGATCCGTGCGCGCGTCGCGTCGATATCGGCCGGGGTCGCGTGAAGATCGTTGCGGTAGATCCCGGCGTAGCTCGCATGCGCTGCCGCGAGCTTGTCGAGCGCGTCCGGGAACGGGTCGTAGACGACGACGGTCTTGCCCTTGAACGCGCTGTGCCAGGCGATCTGGCCACCGAGCACGCCGGCGCCGAGTACGGTCAGATGGTCGACGCCGCTTCGGGACGCGGCCGTCACGGCGCGGGAATCGTCGGGAATGGATGGCATGCGAGCAAATCTCCGGGGTGGGGTCGATGGTGGGCGTTGTGTTACGCGGGCTGCGCAAGGTACTCGCGGGGAGCGCGCGCCCTCGGCGTCATGGCTTACGCCGATGCCGGCGCGTGATAGCCCATGATCGCCTTGGTCTCCAGATAGTCGTCGAAGCCGAAGGCGCCCCACTCGCGACCGTTGCCCGACTGCTTGTAGCCGCCGAACGGCGCATTGAAGTCGAGACCCGCGCCATTCAAGTGCACGTTGCCGGTACGAAGCTGCGCGGCCACCCGGCGCGCCCGCTCGAGATCGCTCGAGGTGACGTAGCCCGACAGTCCGTAGACCGTATCGTTGGCGATGCGGATCGCGTCGGCCTCGTCGCGATAGGGAAGGATCGCCAGCACCGGGCCGAAAATCTCCTCGCGTGCGATCCGCATGTCGTTGCGCACGTTGGCAAATACCGTCGGCTTGACGAAGTAGCCGCGAGCAAGCCCGTCCGGCCGGCCCGGCCCGCCGCAGACGAGCTCGGCGCCTTCGTCGATGCCCGCCTGGATCATGCCCTGGATCTTGTCGAACTGCGTCTTCGAAGCGACAGGCCCCATCGTCGTTTCTTGCGCGTCGGGATCCCCGGGGCGCATCGCGGCCACCGTCGCGCGTGCGATCCCGACGACGTCGGCCATGCGCGACGCCGGCACCAGCATCCGCGTCGGTGCGTTGCAGCTCTGGCCGCTGTTGAGGAAGCATAGCGCGATGTCGCGTGCCACCGCGGACGCGAAGTCCGCATCGTCGAGCATGATGTTGGCGGACTTGCCGCCAAGCTCCTGGCATACGCGCTTGACGCTGTCGGCCGCGTTGATCGCCACCTGGACGCCGGCGCGCGTCGACCCGGTGAACGACACCATGTCCACGTCGGGATGGCGGGCCAGCGCCACGCCAACGCCCGGTCCGTCGCCGTTGACGAGGTTGAACACGCCCGCGGGAACGCCGGCATCGTGGATCACCTGCGCGAGCAGGCACGCATCGAGCGGGGCGACCTCACTGGGTTTGAGCACCACCGTGCAACCCGTGGCCAGTGCCGGCGCGACCTTGCATCCGACCTGGTTGCCCGGCCAGTTCCATGGCGTGATGAGCGCGCACACGCCGACCGGCTCGTGGACGACGCGCGTGGTGCCGAGGTCCGCCTGAAAGCTGAACTGCTTCAGCGCCTCGATCGCCGTCTGGAAGTGGACGACGAGCATCGCGGCCTGGGCGTCGATGGCGAGTTGTTTCGGCGCCCCCATCTCCGCGCTGATCGCCTGCGCGAACTCACCATAGCGCGCCTTGATCCCGTCCACGATGCGCTCGAGGAGTGCAATGCGCTCCTCGCGGGAGGTACGCGACCAGGCGGGGAAGGCACGGCGCGCCGCCGCCACGGCGCGGTCGACGTCGGCCGCGGATCCCAGGGAAATGCGGGCGATGGCCTCTTCGGTGGCTGGATTGACGACGTCGAGCGTACGCGGCTCGACGGGGTCGACCCAGGCGCCGTCGATGTAGAACTGTTCCGTGTGCTGCATGGAGGATCTCCGCTGATGATTTAAGGGGCCTCGCGCGAGGCGATCGACCGCCGGCTTCGCGTCGGCACGGCATCGATGATGTGACCCCGAGCGCACGGCGTCCCCCCTCGGCACGGGGGGCCTCCGAGGCGACGTGGCTCGTGCGCTACGCGCGACCGGAAGGCGTCTTCGCGGCCGCGGGCAGCGCGGCACGTGCCGGCGCCGCGGCGCGCAACGCGCTGAACGCCTTGCCCGTCGCGAGCGCGAGCCGGTCGAGGTCCGGCAGCGCGGCACCGTTGGCGACGAAACCGAAGTCCATCGACTCCCCGCACGACAGGAGTGTCACGTTGAGCCCGATGCCGACGCCGAGCGCGGACATGGGGTACATCGCGGCCAGGCGCGCGCCGCGCAGGTACAGCTGCGTACGAGGACCGGGAACGTTCGACAGCACGAGGTTGGCGATCGGCAGCGATGCGCGCGCGCCGACGAGGCTCGCCGCCTCGCCCAGGCCGAATGCGAGCATCGCGTAGAGCATCGCGGCGTCCCCCGGCAACGCCCGCAGGTCGACCTTGGCTGCCTTGGTCGCGTCGATGACACGGCGCATGCGCGCGACGACGTCCATGTCGGGGTCGCCCAAGGCGACGAACATGACCGTCGCCTTGGTCGTCGCCTCGGTGTCGCCTGCCGCACGCAGCGACAACGGGCACATTGCGACCAGCGGCCGCGCCGGGGGCTGCCCCAGCGCCGCGAGATACTCGCGCAGACCCGCATCGACGATCGTCGCCGCGACGTCGTTGAGCGTTCCGCCGTAGGCCTTGCCGACCGCACGCATGTCGGCGATCGGCAGCGAAAGCGTCGCCACGGAGCGGTCCTTCTCGATGCGGGCATTGAGCGGCCCGCGCGGACCGACGAAAGGGACGCTGCCCCCGGAGCGCTTGCCGGCGAGGCGCTCGGCGCCGGTGCGCAGCAAGCCCACGTACAGATCCTTGGCGGCGAGCGTCTGCCGCGTCACGAGTGTCTTGAGCGCCCGCAGCGCAGCGCTGCGCCCGCGCGTCGCCGCGGCGCGCGAGGGGTCCATGGCGACCGCGAAGAACGGCTCCACCTTGCGCGCCGCGGGATCGGCGGACAGGCTCGCCACGATTCGGGCGACGGCCGACTGGCCGTCGACCATCGCGTGATGGATCTGGAAATACATCGCGAAGCCACCCGCGGCGAGGCCTTCGATGAGGAACAGGCGAAAGCACGGTTGGCTGCGGTCGAGGACTTCCCGGTGCAGACTGGCGATCTTCGCGAGGAGCTGGCGCTGTCCCCCGGGCTTGCGCAACACGAGATGCTGCACGTGATAGGCCATGTCGAGCGCGCTCGCCCGCTTCCACCGTGGCGCGTGGGTGAGACCGGTGTCGAGGATGAGGTTGAACGGCGGCTCGGCGACCGCCTTGCGGTAGTCGGCCGCGAGATCGGCGACGAAGGTTCGGCCGGCCCGACGCGGCCGATCGAAGAGCATCAGCGCCCCAACGTGCTTCGGATCGTCGCGCGACTCGAGCAGGAAGAACAGGAGGTCGACCAACGGAATCGGCTTCGTCATGGATATCCTCGTCATTTGCGCCACCGCGGTCCGGGCCCGGACCACCGAAGCGGTGGAGCTTAGGACGTGCGATGGCAAGGCGCCCCCCCTGCTTGGAAGGGGGCGCCTGCCCATGGCCCGACGCACCACGAAGCCCCCCCAGCGTCCCACCACGGATCCCACTCGGTTAGGGGGGGGCATTCCGGGCCGCTCGATCCTAGAGTGCGACCCTGCACGTACCCGATCGCCACTGGAGAGTCCCATGCCGCTGACCGTCCGCTTCGCCTCGCCGACACCGCGCACGTTGCGCCAGTCCCTGCTCTGCGCCGCCTTGGGCGCCGTCTTCGCCGCTCCCGCGATGGCGTTCGAGATCCCCGAGGTTCATCCGGATCTCGTGATGCGCTGGGACAACACGATCCGCTACAACCTCGGCGTTCGCACGCAGTCGCAGGATCCCGCGATCCTCGGCGCCGTGAACAACGACGACGGCGATCGCAACTTCTCCAATGGCTCGCTCGTCGCCAATCGGTTCGACCTCCTGTCCGAATTCGATGCCGTCTGGCAGAAGAAGTACGGCGTCCGCTTCTCCGCTGCGCTGTGGTGGGATCCGGCGTACAACAGCCTCGACAACGGCAACAACGTCACCGCCAACACGCTGGTCGACGGGCTCCCGGTGGCCGGCGCGCTGTCGCCGTACAGCAAGCGCTACGCCAAGGGGCCATCGGCCGAATGGCTCGATGCCTTTGCCTTCGCCAACTTCCGGATCGGCGGTGTTCCGGTGAACATCAAGGCGGGGCAACACACGGTGTACTGGGGTGACAGCCTGCTCCTGGGCGGCGCGCTGCACGGCGTGTCCTACGCGCAGAATTCGCTCGATCTGTGGAAGGGGCTGTCGACACCGGGAGCCGAGGCCAAGGAGCTGTTCCGGCCGCGCGGCGGCCTCACGCTGCAGGCGCAGCCGACGAAGGACGTGTCGATCGCCGGGCAATGGTTCTACAACTGGCAGGCCGTGCGTTATCCGGAGTCGGGGAGCTACCTGACCGCGAGCGACGCCCTCAACTTCGGCGGCGATTCGCTGATCCTCGGGCCCAATCCGTTCGCGGCCGCGGTTCCCGGCGCACCCGCGCTCCTGCGCGCGTGGAACACGAACTCGACGCGGTCGTCGCGCTACAGCGGCAGCTTCAACGACTGGGGCATCTCGGCACGCTGGAGCCCGGAATGGCTCGACGGCACGCTCGGGCTCTACTACCGCAATGCCACCGACATCCAACCGCAGCTCATGCTCACGCAGGGGTTCGCGGCGGTCGCGGCCGCACCCTGCAGGGGCATCGGCGGCATCGTGGTGGCCCCGGGCGCGTGCATCATCAACCCCAAGGTCACGAGCGTGGCCGACCTCACGCAGAAGGGCAAGGTGGGGGAGTACAGCACGGCCTACGGTGACGACATCCACATCATGGGCATCACGCTGTCGAAGAACATCGGTGGCGTGTCGGTCGGTGCGGAGTTGTCGTATCGCCAGAACATGCCGCTCATCAGCGATCCGGTGATCGTGCTCCCTGCGCCCCTGGTGGCGACCACCCCGGGCGCGATCGCGACCAGTGCGGTCCCCACGCACGGCACTCCGGGCGCGCTCGGCGACACGTATCACGGGCTGGTCAACGCCATCTGGACGTCGGCCAACACGCCGTTCTACAACAGTGCGGTGTTCCAGGCCGAGCTCACCTGGATGCACTGGGCCAAGGTCACGCAGAACGAAGCGGTGTTCAAGGGGCGCGACGGCTACAACGGCATCGATCGCGTCTCGCGCGACTACCTCGGCTTCGGCATCAACTTCACGCCGACGTGGTACCAGGTCTTCCCCGGCGCGGACCTGATGGCTCCGCTGTCGTACGCGCGGGGCATCAACGGCAATGCGGCGGTGATGAGCGGCGGCAACGAGGGCGCTGGCAACTTCGCGGTGGGCTTGGCGCTCGACATCTACGCCAAGTACCGCTTCGATCTCAAGTACACGGGCTACTTCGGCGACTACTCGACGAATCCGGTCACCGGCGCAGCGAACGCCTTCAGCGGCGTCACCGCGGCGCTCTCCGATCGCGGCTTCGTCTCGCTCACCTTCAAGACGACATTCTAGGAAAGGACACCGATCATGTTGCGCAAGACCCTGATGGCCGTGGCCATCGCATCGTTGGCCACGAATGCCCTCGCCACCGTATCCGCGGACGAGGCAAAGCAACTCGGCACGACACTCACCGCCGTCGGCGCCGAGAAGGCCGGCAACAAGGATGGGACGATCCCCGAGTACACGGGTGGGCTCACCAAGGCGCCCGCGGCGTTCAAGGCGGGCTCGGGCGAGCGCCCGGACCCCTTTGCCGGCGAGAAGCCGCGGCTCGTCATCGACGGCAAGAACGTCGGCCAGTACGCCGACAAGCTCACCGAAGGCACCAAGGAGCTGCTCAAGCGCTACCCGACGATGCGGGTGGACGTCTACCCGACGCATCGCACCGCCGCGGTGCCCAAGTTCGTGCTCGACAACACGGCGAAGAACGCCACGGCGGCACGCACCGGCGAGGGTGGCCTGACGCTCGAGAATGCGGTCGCCGGCTATCCGTTTCCGATCCCGAAGACCGGCAACGAAGTCATGTGGAACCACCTCATGACGTACAAGGGCCTGGGATTCACTGCCAAGTACGACAGCGTCAACGTCGATGCCGCCGGGGTGCCGACACTGGCCACCTACGGCGAGGCCACCTACGAGTGGCCGATCTACGACAGCAAGAAGACGGGCCCGATCGACACCGCGAAGCCGTTCTGGTACGTGCGCCTCCAGTATCTCGGGCCGGCGCGGCGCAACGGCGAAGCGCTTCTCGTGTGGGATACGCTCGATCCGCTCAAGCACGGCCGGCGGGCCTGGCAGTACCTGCCAGGGCAGCGGCGCGTGAAGCTCGCGCCGGACGTGGCGTACGACACGCCGAATCCCGGCACCGCCGGCGCATCCACCTACGATGACGCTTCGGTGTTCAACGGCGCCATGGATCGCTTCGACTTCAAGCTCGTCGGCAAGAAGGAGATGATCGTTCCGTACAGCAACTACCGGCTGACCTACGCCAAGGCGACCGCCGACGTGACCAAGCCGAACCACCTCAATCCGGACTTCGTGCGCTGGGAGCTGCACCGCGTGTGGGTGGTCGAAGCCACGCTCAAGCCCGGCAAGCGCCACATCTACAGCAAGCGAGTCTTCTACATCGACGAGGACACGTGGGCGGCACTGGCCTCCGACCAGTACGACGGGCGCGGCCAGCTCTATCGCTCCGGGTTCGCGCATCAGTCGCAAAGCTACGACGCGATGGCGCCGTGGATCGATACGCTCGCCTACTACGACTTCAGCTCAGGGATCTACAACATCGGCGCCCTGCCGGGTGGCCATTACGGTGTCCGCTACTTGACCGAGCCCAAGGAGGACACGTTCTGGTCGTCCGAGGAACTCGCCGGGTCGGGCATCCGCTAGCAGGACCGCGCGGCGACATCGTTCGCCGTGCGTACCGTCTTTCCTCACCCCGGGGCAGCGCCTGGCCTCGGGGTCTTCTCCATCGCAGCAAGGGCATGACCATGCGCGTTCACAGCTTCACACGGGCCCTCCCGGTCGTGGCGGCGGCGCTGTTCGCGGCGAGCGTCGTCGCCGCACCGTTCGTCGATCCACTGGATACCCCCGCGGCCGTCTCGCCGCTGGCGAGCCGGACGTTGCTGCAGGGGGTGGCGCGCGCCGGCGATCGCGTGGTCGCCGTCGGCCAGCGCGGGCACATCGTCGTATCGACCGACCAGGGCAAGACGTGGCGACAGGCGAAGGTGCCGGTGAGTTCGGATCTCACCGCGGTGTTTTTCGTCGACGACCGGAAGGGATGGGCGGTGGGACACGACGGCGTCGTGCTCGCGAGCGAGGACGGCGGCGACACGTGGCAGTTGCAGCTCGACGGTCGGCGCGCCAACGTGAAGCTCGTCGAGCACATGCAGCAGCGCGTCGCCGAGGCGCCCGACTCGAAGGAGCTCGCGCGGCTGCTCGAGGACGCCAAGCGCTACGTCGAGCAGGGTGCGGACAAGCCGTTCCTCGACGTCTGGTTCTCCGACGCCAGTACGGGCTACGTCGTCGGCGCTTACAACCTCATCTTCAGGACCACCGACGGCGGCAAGAACTGGCAACCGTGGTTCGACCGCACCGACAACCCCAAGGCCTTCAACCTGTACGCGATTCGCCCCGTGGCAGGCGACCTCTACATCGCCGGTGAGGGCGGCCTCGCGCTCAAGCTCGACCCCGCGGCCGAGCGTTTTCGTGCCCTCGACGTGCCGTACAAGGGGAGCTTCTTCGGCGTGACCGGCGGCAAGGATGGCGTCGTCCTCTACGGCCTGCGCGGGAACGTCTACCGCAGCGGCGACGCGGGGCGCACCTGGAGCAAGGCCGATGCCGGACTCGTCGCGACCGTGACCAGCGCGGCGCGCACCTCGGCCGACGCGATCCTGCTCGCCGATGCGGGCGGGCGCTTCGTCGAGAGCACCGACGGCGGGCGCGCCTGGAGCAAGGTCGCCGCATCGACCCCCGTGCCGGTGACCGGCTTCGCCGAGCTTGGCGGCGGGCGCTTCGCCCTGGTCGGGCCACGCGGCGCCACCGTCACCGAACTCACGCCGCGCTAGCCGTACGCACGGCGCGCCCTGCGGCAAGAAAGGATCTCATCATGGCGATTGGAAGCGGCGACCTCGACCCGATGCCGGTCGTGCGCAATCTCGGTGACTTCGACCGCAGCTCGGGCAATCTCCTCGAGCGGCTCGTCTTCAATCATCGTCTGGTCATGGTCGCCCTGTGCGCGCTGATCACGATCGCGCTCGGCTACTTCGCGGCGACCCGGCTCGTGCTCAATGCGAGCTTCGAGAAGATGATTCCGCACCACCAGCCGTACATCGAGAACTACCTCAAGTATCAGAAGGACCTGCGCGGGCTCGGCAACTCGATCCGCGTCGTCGTGGAGAACACCGGCGGCGACATCTTCGATCCCAAGTATCTCGAGGTGTTGAAGCAGGTGACCGACGAACTCATCCTGACTCCCGGCGTGGATCGGGCCTGGGTGAAGTCGCTTTGGACACCGGCGGTGCGCTGGGCCGAAGTGACCGAGGAGGGCTTCAGCGGCGGGCCGGTGATGCCCGACTCGTACGACGGCTCGGCGAAGACGGTGGAGCAACTGCGGCAGAACATCGCCCGCGCCGGCATCGTGGGCAGCCTCGTCGCCAACGATTTCAAGTCGAGCATGATCTTCGTGCCGCTGCTCGACAAGATACCGGGAACCGGCAAGCCCATCGACTATCACGGGCTGTCGAAGATCCTCGACGAGAAGATCCGGGCCAAGTACGAGATCGCGCAGCACCTCGAGAAGGTGCGCAGCGGCGGGGAGACGACCGACATCAAGGTCCGGGTGATCGGCTTTGCCAAGCTCGTCGGCGACCTGATCGACGGGCTCTTCAAGGTGATGCTGTTCTTCGGCATCGCCGCACTCATCGCCACTGCGATCATCTACGCGTACACGCGCTGCGTGCGCAGCACGCTGCTGGTCGTCGCCTGTTCCCTGGTCGCGGTGGTGTGGCAACTCGGGCTCGTCGCGCTCCTGGGTTTCGAGCTCGATCCCTTCAGCATCCTCGTGCCCTTCCTCGTTTTCGCGATTGGCGTCTCGCACGGCGCGCAGAAGATGAACGGCATCATGCAGGACATCGGTCGCGGCACGGTGAAGCTCGTCGCGGCCCGCTACACCTTCCGCCGCCTGTTCCTGGCGGGGCTCACCGCGCTGCTCGCCGACGCCGTCGGTTTCGCCGTGCTGATGGCCATCGACATCCCGGTGATCAAGGACCTCGCCTTGACCGCGAGCATCGGGGTGGCGGTGCTGATCTTCACCAATCTCCTGCTCCTGCCCGTCCTGCTGTCCTACACCGGCGTGTCCGCGAGCGCCGCCGCGCGCAGCCTTCGCGAAGAGAGGGATGAAACGGGCGGCAGGGGAATGGGGCAGATCTGGCGGCTGCTCGAGCGCTTCACCACCCGGCCCTACGCGACCGGGGCGATCGGTGTCGCAGCTGCGCTGGCGGTCTTCGGCTTTGCCGTAAGCCAGCATCTGAAGATCGGCGATCTCGATCCCGGCGCACCGGAGCTTCGCCCGACGTCGCGCTACAACGTCGACAACGCGTACATCACGCGCCACTACGCGCTGTCGTCGGACCAGTTCGCGGTGATCGTGAAGACGCCGAAGGAGGGCTGCCTCAAGTACGAAACGCTCGTCGAGGCCGATCGTCTGGCGTGGGCGCTGAAGCAGGTCCCCGGGGTGCAGGCGACGGTTTCGCTCGCCGATGCAGCCCGCCAGATCACCGCCGGATCGTTCGAGGGCAGCCCGAAATGGCTGACGCTCAATCGCAATCAGGACGTGCTGAACTACGCCGCACAGCAGGCCTCGGTGAACAATCCCGACCTCTTCAATACCGACTGCTCGGTGATGCCGGTCATCGCCTATCTCACCGACCACAAGGCCGAGACGCTCGACCGCGTGGTGGCCGCCGCGCAGTCGTTCGCCGCGCAGCACGACGACAAGGATCGCGCCTTCCTCCTGGCCGCGGGCAGCGCGGGGATCGAGGCCGCGACCAACATCGTGGTGCGCCAGGCCAACCGCACCATGCTCCTCTACGTCTATCTCGCGGTCATCGTGCTGTGCTTCATCACGTTCCGGAGCTGGCGCGCGGTCGTGGTGGCCGTGGTCCCGCTCGCCATCACGTCGATCCTGTGCGAGGCGCTGATGGTGGGGCTCGGCATGGGGGTGAAGGTCGCGACGCTGCCGGTGATCGCGCTCGGCGTGGGCATCGGCGTCGACTACGCGCTCTATCTCCTGTCGGTGCAGCTCGCGCAGCAGCGCAAGGGCGTGGAACTGCCCGAAGCGTACCGCGGCGCACTGCAATTCACCGGCAAGGTGGTCGCGCTCGTCGGCATCACGCTGGCCGCGGGGGTCATCACCTGGGCCTTCTCGCCGATCAAGTTCCAGGCCGACATGGGCATCCTGCTCACGTTCATGTTCCTGTGGAACATGGTCGGGGCGCTGGTGCTCATCCCGGCGCTGTCGCACTTCCTGCTGCCGACCCGGGCGGTGTGCAAGACGCCGTTGCCCAACGTGGCGACACAGGCGGCATGACGCTCGTCAGCCCGCCCCGGCGCGTCCAGTCCCCGAGTCGACCTCGCCTCATGATGCCGGTGACCCGGCATCATGACGCCAATACGTCGCGACCCTCCAACAGCCCCATCATGCGCGCGCGGTCGACGGCATGACGGCGTGTTCCGGCCGACAGCTTCGAGAAGAGGTTCTTGAGGTGCCACTTCACCGTCTCGTCGCTCACGTCCATCGTCCTTGCGATGAGCTTGTTGGAATGGCCCGCGGCGAGGAGCTGCAGGACCTCCGCTTCCTTCGGGGTCAGCAGGCCGCCGGCGGCGGCAACCTCCTTGCGCAATCGCGGCGCCGTCGCGGGAGCGGGGCGGGCGGGCGGCGCGGCCTCGTCGCGCAGCGTCACCGCAGCCGGATGCGTGTCCTCGGCGACCCGCAGGCAGCCGTGCATCGCAGCCACCGCCAGCGCCTCGGCGAGCCGCGCCGGCGCGCGATCCGCTTTGCGCTGGCGCGCGGCCACCGCCTGCAGCACCTGGACGGTCAGCGCGTCGCGCGTGCGGTTGCCGGACGCGGCCATCGCGGCGGCTTCGCCGAGCTCGGCCTCGGCATGCGCCGTGTCGTATCGGGCCAGCGCCACGTACGCGCGCGCGATCGAGCGCTGCAGCCGGTACTCGGTCTGAAACGGCTGGAACTCGGGCGCGTCGAACGCGCCTTCGAGCGCTTCGAGGCTCGCCATGAGCGTGGCGGCAGTTTGCGCGTGCCCCTCCTGCGCGTAGAGCGCGACGCGCATCGCGAGGCTTGCCAACGTGAAGCGTGGAATGCCACGTGCGGCACCCAGCGCGGTGAGGTTGTCGAGCACGAACCGCGCCCGCTGCAGGTCGCCCTGCGCCACGGCCAAGCGCGCGAGAGCACGCGAGGCGAGCAGGATCGGATCGGGAAACGTGAAGCGCTCGATGACGTCCATGCGATTGGCCAGCATCGCCTCCGCGCGCGCGATCTCGTTACGCTCGACCAGCGCCGCGGCAAGGCAGGCGGCGTAGATGCCCGCCACCGCGCTGCGCCGCCCGAGGGTGCGCTCGGCATGCACGAGCGCGGGATGCAACAGCGATTCCACGCGCTGCGGGTCGGCCTCGCGCAGGAACGCCATCGACGCGAACATGCGTCCGAACGCCTGCACCAGCATGAGCGTGCGGTTGGACGTCGCCGTCGGCGCCGGTGCGGCAAGTGCTCGCGCCGTTTGCGTGACGCCGTTGTGGAAATCGATCGCGGCACGCGTGTTCGCGTACGCAAGACCGTGCACCGGATCGTCGAGGTCGGCGGGGCACTCGGGCCAGCGGGCCATGATCGGCGCCACCGTCCCGATGCGATCGCACGAGGCCTCGATGGCGGAAGCGACGAGCGCTGCGACAAAGGCGACCTTGCTTGGCGATGCAGGATCGGACAGTGCGGCGGCCGCGATCGGTCGCGCGCGTTCCACGCGCTCGGAGAACGCCATGATCCAGGCGCCAATGAGGCGCAATTCCGGCTCGAGCGTTTCGAGCGGAAACTGATCGAGCCAGTGCAGCGCTTCGGCGAGGTTGCCGGTCGTGCCCAGGACCCAGAGGCTGCGCCCGGCATACGCCTTCGCGCTGTCGACGTCGCCGGCCATGATCGCGTGGCGGCTCGCCCCGGGCAGGTGATCGTGGTCGGCGAGCCAGGCGGCGGCCCGCCGGTGCAACTCCATCCGCTCCTGCACCGGCAGTTGCTCGAAGCGGCCGAGCAGGAAGTCGCGCGCGAGGGTGTGCAGCCGCATCCAACCCTGCAACTCCGCCACACTCAGGATCGGCGTGTCGGCCATGATCTGGTCGAGGAATGCCGGTGCGCACGCGCACCCCGTGACGGCCTCGCACAATGGCGGCGACAGCGGGTCGAGGATCGCGATTCGCGTCAGGAACTGCACCACGGGCTCCGGCAGGCGATCGAGCAGCGAGCCGATGAAGTAGCGCTCGATGTCGCCGTGCCGCGCGGAGAGCGCGGTGATCGCGCTGGGATAATGCGGCGCGCGCTCCACCGCCGCCGCAGCCAGCTGCAGGCCGATCGGCCAGCCTTCCGTCAGCTCGTGCAAGCGGACGCAGTCGTCGAGCTCGATGCGCTTGCCGAAGCGCTTGCGCAGCAGTGTCACCGCCTCGTCCAGGTCGAGCCGCAGGTCGCCGACGTCGACCCGTGCGTGATCGGCGTGCGCAATGATCTGCACCGAGGCGAACTCGCGGGCGACGCGCGTGCCGGCGACCACGGTCAGGTTCGCCGGGGCGTTGATGAGGAAGTACGAAAGCGCATCCTGCACGGTGTCGCGCGGCAGGCGCTCGGCGTCGTCGAGCATCAGGATCGTCGGCGTCGCAAGGCTCGCGACTTCCGCGAGGATTGCGGTGAGCGCGTCGCGCTCGCGCGCGGCATCCTCGGCAAGTTCCCCGACGCGGGCGAACGACGTGCGCCCGCTCGCCACGCGCAGCGCGTACGCGAGCGCCGCGGCGAAGCGGTTGGGCGTGTCCTCGGCATCGAGCGTGAGCCAGGCCACGAGCGCCCCGCGCTCGAGCCAGCGGCGACGCCACTGCACCATCAGCGTGGACTTGCCGAAGCCACTCGGCGCGCAGATCTCGATCATGGCGCGCTCGTGCACGGCGTCCCACAACGCGTCGAGGCGCGGTCGCGCGATCGCCATGCGGTGCGCGCGCGGCGGTGTGGACTTCAGGACGAGGCGGGGCGAATCCATGGCGGGGTCGGGCACGCCCGCAGGTCCCTGCACCCAGATCACCAGCGGCCGCGCGGGGCAAGAGTATCACTGCACCGGCGTAACGACGCGCTCGACCGGGGTTCGCAGCGCCGATGAACGCACCCTACGTGGAGATCGTCGACGACCCGCGCGGGCGCCTGCGCCGCTGGCTCCTCTTCGTGACGTTGCGCGCCACGGCGCGCCGCATGCGTGTGGATGAGGCGAACGTCGCCGCCCTGCGGGAGAGCCAGGCACGCCTCGATGCGCGGCTCGGCGGCGCTCACGCACGGGTCGCGTCCACGCCCGTGCGCGAACCTGGCGTAAACGCGCAATGGATCGCGCCGCCCGACGCGCGTGAGGATCGCGTGCTGCTGTATCTCCACGGCGGGGCGTTCATGTTTCGCTACCCGCACACGCACGCCGCGCTCATCACGCCCTGGTGCGAGGCGCTCCACGCGCGCGCGCTCATGGTCGATTACCGGCTCGCGCCGGAACACCGCTTTCCCGCCGCACCGCATGACTGCCACGCCGCGTACCGATGGCTGCTCGGGCGTGGCGTGGCGCCACGCAGCATCGTGCTCGCCGGCGATTCGGCGGGCGGCAACCTCGTGCTCGCCACGCTGCACGCGATCAGGAGTGCGGGCGAGCCGATGCCCGCCTGTGCCGTGCTCCTCTCGCCGGTGGTCGACCTGACCCTGTCCGGTGCGACCTTCGTGACGCGTGCCGAGCGCGATCCCGTGTTCTCGCTGCCGCAGCTCATCGGCATTCGCAACCACTACCTGGCACCCGAGCAGTTGCTCGATCCGCGCGCCTCGCCGCTGTTCGCGAGCTTCCGGGGCTATCCGCCGCTACTCATCCAGGTCGGGACCGAAGAGGTGCTTCTCGACGACGCGGTGCGCGCCGCAGCGCGCGCACACGCCGAAGGGGTCGCGGTCGAACTCGAAATCTGGCGCCACATGCCGCACGTCTTCCAGGCGGTGCGCACCCTGCCGCAGGCCGCGGCCGCGCGGGAGCGCATCGTCGCCTTCATCGCCCGCCACACCGACGCCGCCCCGCAACGATCATGACGGCGCGCAGCGCTGAACGCGGCGCGCCCCGTCACTTGGGAAACATCAACTGCACCTGCAACCGCAATTGCCAATTGGCGCCGTTGTCGGGGTGCACCACGTTGTAGTACGCGCCGAGTTGCGTGTTCACCGGCAGCTTGCCGAAGTGGAAGATCTTGCCGACGCCGCCGCCCAGCGGCACGGTCCAGCGCTCGCTGTTCTCGGCCTCCCAGTTGGCAGTGATGACCGGCGACGACGTGAAGTACACCCCGCCGGGGAAGTTGTAGTTCAGGAACGGTTGCACCAGGAAGTTGTTGTAGCGCCCGCCTCGCTCACTGCCGGAGAGCGACCAGACGTTGTTGACGAGCACGCCGTAGACCCAAGGGTTGCCCTGCTCGAGTTTCAGCACCACGGCAGTCGGGCCGAGTCCCCAGTTCTTGTTGCCGAGCACCGCGTCGGAGTTGGTCGGCAACTGCGCGATCGCACCCGCGCCCCAGATCAAGCCGCCCGGCCCAGGATTCGCCGGCGACAGGAACGCCGAGAACTGGATGTCGCCGAGGCCGAAGGTGTTGCCCTCACCAGGAACGAACTCGGGCTGCCAGATGAGCGGCATGATCGTCCGCGTGATGACGTTCCAGTCCTTGTTCACCGTGATCGGGATCACCGGCTGGATGTTCAGGATGTTCTGCGTTCCCGACAGCGGCCCGACGTTGAAATTGGTGTTGTTCTGGAAGGGCACGCTGATCATCGCCCCGACCGGGTTCTGCGCCATCTTGGCGAGTTCCTCGGCGGAAAGTTCGGCGCGCGCGGTGGGAGCGGCCGCCAGCAGTGCGGCCGTCGCAGCCGTCGCCACGAGCCCGGCGTTCATGCGTTTCCCGTTCATGTCTCGATGCTCCTTCCTGGGGGCATCATCCCGGGCGGCGGAGTCACCTGCCTCGGGATGAAGCGGTTCAGTGCACAAGGGTTGCCCGGCTCGTCGGATCGATGAGGATCTTGGCGTGGACTTCCGGATTGCCCAGGGCGTCGAAGGCGCCATCGACCCCTTCGAGGCCCACGGTACCGGTGATGAGGGGGGCGCAGGCGAGCCGGCCGTCGGCGATGGCGTGCAGCGTATCGCGATACTCGAGCGGCGTGTAGCCCATCGCGAAGCGCAGGTCGACCTCCTTGTTGATCGCGATCGCCGGCTCGAGGTGGTCGGTCTTCATGCACACCCCCACCACGACGACACGCGACAAGAGGGGCGCGCCTTCGATGATGTGCTGGAGCACGCCCGGCGCCCCGACGCACTCGAAGACGACCGGTCGCTTGGGCGTGATGCCGAGCTTGTCGACGAGCCGCCAGGCGTGCCACCACGGCACGGGCAGGCGGCCCAGCTTCTCGCGCGTTTCCACCAGCAGCGAAAGACCGCCGGTCACCTCGTCGATGAAGCCGTGGTTGCGCGACGACGCGAATGGGGAGTGACTGGCAGGGTCGACGACGACGTCCGCGCCGCACTTGCCGGCAAGCGACCGGCGTGCCGCCGAGAAATCACTTGCCACGACCGTGGCCACCCCCGTCGCCTTCAACGCGCAGATGACACCCAGGCCCACCGGGCCGCAGCCGATCACGATCGCGACATCCTTGCGGCTCACCTCGCCGCGACGCACGGCGTGCCACGCCACCGCCATCGGTTCGGTCAGCGCGGCCAGCTCGTCGGGCAGGCCGTTGGGTACCCGGACCATCATCGAGGTCTCGACCACGGTACGCTCGGCGTACGCGCCGGTCGAGCGCGGCGACAGGCCGATGAGGTCGATGGTCTCGCCGTGGCGCAGCAGCGGCAGCGCGCACACGCGCGTGCCGGGCTTCCATGTCTTCGCGGTTCCCGGGCCATAGTCCAGGATCTCACCGCAGAACTCGTGACCGAACACGACCTCCTGATCCGAGCGCATGAAGCCCCGGTAGCCGGTGCGCTCCATGAGCGCGTTCCAGTGGTCGCAGTGATGGCGGGCGTGCAGGTCGGAGCCGCAGATGCCGCAGCGCAGGACGCGCAGCAGCGCCTGCCCCCGACGAGGCGTGGGCTCCGGCAGTTCGGCGACGCGCAGCTGCGCGTCCTGGCAGACGACCGCCCGCACGACTAGCGACCGCGAGGAAACAGGTCCGCGACGCTCCTGGCGTAGACCCGCGGGAGCGGGACGTCGGCGCCGGCCTGGGTCTCCTGCCCGGCGTGCGTCGGGCGCGGCACCGCGACCAGGACGAGGGTGCAGATCATGGCGAGGACGATCCCCAGCAAGGCCTTCGCTTGGCGCTTCATCGCATTCCTCCTGCAGTGCTTGGCGTGAGAGGAATGTATCCGCGCCACCCGCCGCCGTCCCCCCTCGCCGCGGGGGGTCGGACGTCCCGTCGTGACGCCCGGCGGTTTGGCGAGCCCTCCTTCGTCGGCCCTGCCCTACGCCGTCGGCAGCCGGTGGTCGCGGAACTGCTCGCGCAGCCTGTTCTTGAGCATCTTGCCGGTGGCGCCCATGGGGATGGCGTCGACGAAGGCCACGTCGTCGGGAATCTGCCACTTCGCGACCCGGCCCTCGTAGTGGCGCAGGATCTCCTCGCGCGTGACGCTGGTGCCCGCCTTCCTGACCACCACCAGCAGCGGCCGCTCGTCCCACTTCGGATGCGCCACACCGATGCACGCCGACATCGCCACCGCGGGGTGCGACAGCGCGACGTTCTCGATGTCGATGCTGCTGATCCACTCGCCGCCGGACTTGATGACGTCCTTGCTGCGATCGGTGATCTGCATGTAGCCGTCGGCGTCGATGGTGGCGACATCTCCTGTCGGGAACCAGGCGAGGCCCGCCGCGTCGGTCACGAGCGGATCTCCGCCCTCGCCGCGGAAGTAGCCGCTGACGACCCAGGGCCCGCGCACCAGGAGGTCGCCGAATGCCACCCCATCCCACGGCAGATCCTTGCCGGCGGCGTCCACGATCTTCATGTCGACGCCGAACACGGCGCGTCCCTGCTTGGCCTTGACCCGCAATTGCTCTTCGGCGGCGCCGTCGTCGTGCTTCGGCCGCGGCGCGCACACGGTGCCCACGGGCGACAGCTCGGTCATGCCCCACGCGTGGATCGCGGTCACCCCATACTTCTCTTCGAAGGTGCGCAGCATCGCAGGCGGCAGCGCCGCGCCACCGACGATGGTTCGCCGCATGGTGGAAAAGCGCAGCGCGTTCTGCTCCATGTGCGCGAGCAAGCCCTGCCACACCGTGGGCACACCGGCCGACACGGTCACCTTCTCCTGCTCGATCAGCGCGTGCAGCGACTTGCCGTCGAGCGCAGGGCCGGGAAACACGAGCTTCGCGCCGACCATCGCGGCAGCATACGGGATCCCCCAGGCGTTGACGTGGAACATCGGCACCACCGGCAGGATGGCGTCGCGGGCGCCGAAGGAGAGCGCATCCGGCAGCGCCACCGCGAAGGTGTGCAGGAGCGTGGAGCGATGGCTGTACAGGGCGCCCTTGGGATTGCCGGTCGTGCCCGAGGTGTAGCACATCGACGAGGCCAGGCGCTCGTCGAACGTCGGCCACTCGTAACGCTCGCTCTGCGCCGCAAGGAGGTCCTCGTAGCAAAGGAGGTTCGGGATCGCGGCCGCCGTCGGCATGTGCGCCGCGTCGGTCATCGCCACCCAGCCCTTGACGGTCGGGCACTGCGCCGCGATCGCCTCGACGATCGGCAGGAAGGTGAGATCGAAGAACAGCAGCATGTCATCGGCGTGCTGCGTGATCCAGGCGATCTGCTCGGCAGGCAGCCGCGGATTGATGGTGTGCACGACCGCGCCCTTGCCCGCCACGCCGTAGTACAACTCCATGTGCCGGTAGCCGTTCCAGGCCAGCGTGGCCACGCGGTCGGACATTCCGACGCCAAGCGCTTCGAGGGCGTTGGCGAGGCGGCGCGCGCGCGCGTGCAACTCGCGATACGTGGTGCGGTGGATGTCGCCCTCGACGCGGCGCGACACGATCTCGACGTCGCCGTGGTGGCGGTCGGCATGTTTGATCAGCGACGAGACGAGCAGCGGCACGTCTTGCATGAGTCCGAGCATGACAATCTCCGGTGAAGTGACGTTGGCGGCGGGTCCCGCCGCACGACCATCGTCACGATAGCGCCGACGGGGCCTGCGCGCCCCCCCATCGGCCGGGGGGCGCGCTCCGAACGTGCGAGCTTGCGACCGCGCCGTTCGTGGCGATCAGGCCGACGGTCCGAAGTACACCTCGAAGAATCGCGAGAGGATGGCCGGCGGTACCGCCACGTTCGCCTCGACGCTGGTGCGTACGCACACCAGCGCGGGCCCGGGATGCGCTCGCGCACGTTCCAGCGCCGGGGCGAGTTGCGCGATGTCGGTCACCGTCTCGCCGTGGCAGCCGAGACTGGTGGCAAGCTCGGCCCAGTCGACGGCGCCCATCGTGGTGCCGAAAGTCTTGCCCCAGCGCATCGTTCCGTTGGGAATCTCCATCGACCACTGGCCCTCGGCAAACACCACTGCGGTGATCTTGACGCCCTCGCGCACCGCAGTCGACAGCTCCATCACGTTGAAACCCGCGGCGCCGTCGCCGCTGACGCACACCACCTCGCGCGAGGGATCACCGAGCTTCGCGCCGATCGCCGAAGGGATGCCGGTGCCGAGCATGCCGAGCTCCAGGATGCTGTGGAACGACGACGGGCGCGTCGACGGCAGCGCGATCGAGGTCCAAAGCGAGGTGAAGCCGCCGTCGGCGACGTAGACGGCGTCGCGTCCGAACGCTTCGCCGACGACCGTGCACGCCTGGCCGGGGTGAATGCCGCTGCCGTTCCAGCCGGTGAGCGCATCGGCGATGCCCTTCACGAATCCGGCGCGGCTTTCCCGCGCGGGGGCAAGATCGCGACGGGCATGACCCTTGATGGCGCGACCGGCAAGCGCGCCGCCCAATCCTTCGAGTGTCGCCTTCGCATCGGCGACGATGCCCAGTGCCGTCGGTCGTGTCACGCCGATGTGCCGCGGATCGACGTCGACATGGATCAGCTTGCAGCGCGCGGGATCGCCCCAGTACTTGTCGTAGGGAACGTCGAGGTTCCCCACCCGCGAGCCGACGACGAGCATGACGTCGGCGCGCCGGCGCAGGTCATCCGCCGCGGGGCTTTGCGACAGGAAGCAGTTCGGATGATCGTGCGGGACCACCGCACGACCGGCGAGCGACGGGATCACCGGGCAATCGAGCACCGCGACGAGGTCGAGCAGCGCCTGGTTGGCGCCCGCACGATCGACACCGCTTCCGGCGAAGATCACCGGATGCGCGGCGTCGGCCAGGAGATCCGCCGCGGCGGCAAGCTGTGCCGACGACGGTTGCGGCAGGGCGCCCCGGCCGGAGAACGCCGCGTGGATGGGAGCCGATGCGGCGTCCCCCGTCGCGTACATGGTCGGTCCGGGGATCTCGAGGTGCACCGGACCCGGCCGCCCCGCCCACATCTCGCGAAACGCCATGCGCACGAGTTCGGGAATGCGCGACCACTCGAATACCGGGCCGCCCCATTTCACCGTGGGTCGGAAGAGGTCGATCTGATCCTGGCCCTGGAACGTGGCGGAGGTGGAGGGGTAGGCGATACCGAGGCGATGCTGCGACGTGATGGCGAGCACGGGCACGCCTTCGTGTCTCGCGGTGACGATCCCCGGCAACAGATTCGCCGAGCCGGGCCCGGGATTGCCGAGAACCACACCGACTTGCCCCGTCGTCTTGTACAAGCCTTCGGCCATGTGCACCGCGGCCGCCTCGTGACGGATCGGTACCAGCCGGATCCCGTTGCCTTCGAGCGCCGCGAGGAAAGGATCGATCTCGGGGCACGACAGCCCGAATACGAACTTCACGCCTTCGTTGGCAAGCGCTCGCGCGAGAAGCTCACCGCCGCTGATCTGTGACATCGCCTATGCTCCTTTGCCGGATACGCGCGGATCGCGCGAAGGGTCGCCAGCATGGCGCCGGCGCCGCGCCGACACACCCCCGGCGGTGGGGGGGATCGACGCCAAGCGAAGGTCACGAGGCGTTGCTGCAGGACCGGGCGACAGCACCGGTCGAGTCGATGCGCCCCTTGCGATCTCCGGGTGCGGGTCGTGGCGGCGTACACTGCGGCCATGATCGCTTACATCTTCTGGCACGTGGCGCCGGCGGGGACCGCGACCACCTACGAACCGGCGCTCCTCCGCTTCGGTGCCGCGCTCGCGGCGACGGGAACCCCGGGTCTTCTCGGCAACGCGACGTATCGCATCGCCGGCACGCCATGGATGCCCGAGCCGGGTTACGAGGATTGGGCGTGGCTTGCGGGCTCCTGGGCGCTCGACGAGCTCAATCGGCGTGCCGTAGAGGGCGAGGCCAAGGTGCCGCACGACGCGGTCGCGCAGGCCACCAAGCACGGCGGCTTCGGCGCACTGCATTACCTCGTCGCCGGCGAACACCGGGCGCCTCCCGGCGATTCGCGCGTCTTCTGGATCTCACGGCCGCGCGGTGTCGTGTGGCGCGACGTCATGCCCGGCATCGTCGCCTCAGCGACGTCGCCGGTGACGGTCTGGCGCCGGCAGATGGTGCTCGGCCCGTCCAGCGAGTTCGCGATCATCGGCGCGCCAGGGTCCTCGCTCACGCTCCCCGAGGGCTGGAGCGTCACCGCGGTGGATCGACACCGGTTGTAAGACGCGCGGCGAACGCTGCGCGATTCATCGCCGCGTCACGCCGCTGCGCAGGGGTCCGCCGCGCGGAGGCCGCGACGACGGCTCAGTTCAGCGCTGCGGCAAGCTCGCGCCGATAACGTCGCACGAGGTCACTGTCCGCCGGCAGCGCGGCAAACACCGTGAGCATCGTGCGCCGCCCGACGTCGTCGCCGAAGCTGCGATCGGTGCGCACGATCGCGAGGAGTTCGGGGAGCGCCCGCTCGTACTCGCCCGCCGCCGCCAGCGCCCGTGCGTACGCGAGCTTGGCGGCGCAATCGACCGGATCGGTCGCAGCAGCGCGTGCGAGTCCGGCGATGTCGGCGCTGCCAGCCTCCGCAAGCGCCGCGCGTGCCGCAAGCGCGGCAAGCCGTTGCGGGTCGCGCAACGGCCGCCGCCGGGCGTCGAGCCTGCCGACGTCGACGCGCGCCTCGTCGATGCGTCCCAAGGCGAGCAGCACCTCGATGCGCAGCAGCAGCGCGCGCTCGTCGTCCGGGTCGAGCGCGAAGGCGCGGTCGAGTGCGGTAAGCGCCGCCTCGTGCTCGCCAGCGTCGGCGTGCTCCGCCGCCGCAGCCACCCACGGCGCGGCCGGAGACGGCAGCGCGTCGAGCAGGAACGCGCGGACCGCGCTCTCCGGCAGTGCGCCGGTGAACTCGTCGGCGACCTCACCCGCGACGAACAGCTTGCAGTTCGGAATCCCACGCACGCCGTAGCGCGCCGCGATCTGCGGCTCCTCGTCCGAGTTCACCTTGACGAGCGTCATGCGATCGCCGAACTCGGCGGCCACCCGCTCGAGCACGGGTGCAAGCGCCCGGCAAGGCGCGCACCAGGGCGCCCAGAAGTCGACCAGCACGGGGCGCGAGGCGGAGGCACGCAAGACCTGTTCGTCGAAATCGGCGGTGGTGACGGTGGTAACGCTCACGAATCGATCCTTCGCATGATGGGCAGCGCATGCCCGATCCATGGTGAAGCGTAACCTGTCGATGGCGGGACGATGCCGTTGCCACGCAGAAAGCGCTCGCCATGCCAGCGCCCGGCGATCCGATCGTGGCTCCCTCCCACGTCCCTTGGCTCCATGGTCCGGCGCTCAGCGGCGCGCCACGTGGCGCTTGCCGGCGCGAGTTGCCGACCCGCGCGCGACGGCGGGCGGGGGATCGGGCCGCACTCGGCCGGGTTTCTTCCGTCGCACACCCGCTGCCGCGGCGCTCATCAGACGCCGGAACGAAGGACATTCCAAGTGGCTTGACGCGCGGCAGGCGACCGCATGTCGCAATCCATCGCGCATCGCGGTGAGTCGTCGGATCGTGCGGTCGAGTTCGTCGGCCTTGTCCGACAGGAGTTGCCGGTCGATGCGTGGGCGATGCTCGGCGACGAACATGCGCGCGATCTCCGCGAGCGACAATCCCGCGGCGCGCCCCAGCGCGATCAGCGCCAGCTGCTCCACCACACGTGGCTCGAAGGTGCGGCGCAACCCATGCCTGCCAGCCGACGCGATCAGCCCCTTCTCTTCGTAGAAGCGCAACGTCGACGCCGGCACGCCGGTGACGCGCACCACCTCGGTAATGTCGATGCCTTCCCCCTTGACTTCAAGTTCACTTGAAGTGGAATCATGCCATCTTCGTCTCGGGAAGGCAAAGACAAGCGAATGGGGATCGACATGGATCACGTGTATAGCGCCCTCTTCATCGGCGTCGGCGCCACGCTGGCGACCGACCTCTGGGCCATCGCGCGGGCGCGCCTGCTCCGGGTTCCGATGCCCGACTGGGGCCTCGTCGGCCGCTGGTTTGCGCACATGGCGCGCGGGCGCTTCCGGCACGAACGGATCGCCGCGGCGGAGCCTGTGCGCGGCGAGCGCATGATCGGCTGGATCGCGCACTATCTGATCGGGATCGCGTTTGCCGGCGCGCTGCTCGCGACGTGCGGCCTCGCTTGGGCGCACCAGCCGACGCTTGCACCGGCGCTTGCAGTTGGCCTCGTCTCCGTCGCCGCGCCGTTCCTGCTGATGCAACCCGCCCTGGGGGCGGGCGTCGCCGCTCGGCGCACGCCGCGGCCCAACGTCGCACGGATGCACAGCCTCATCACGCACACCGTCTTCGGGCTCGGCCTCTACGCGGCCGCGATCGTCCTTGCTACCATCTCAGGGAGGTGAAGAGCACTTCTCGCGTCCGATGCGCGCGGCCCGAGCCCGGGGATGCGCGCTGCACGGCCGGGCTAGGGGGACGGCCTGCAGCGGGAGGTTCGACCGCTCGACGCCGCAACGAAGAGACCCGCGATTACGCGGGAACGTAGACCAGGCGCATCACATCCTCGTCAACGCGCTCGTGCGCCACGAGGCCAAGTCGCGGACGAGGGCCGGCGAAGTACGGCTTGCCGTGGCCGAGCACGACGGGATGCAGGTAGATTCGATACTCGTCGATCAGGCCGAGTGCGGTGAGACTTTGCGCCAGGGTCGGGCCGGCGACTTCGATCTCGCCGTCGCGTTCGTCCTTGAGCTCGCGGATCGCGCGTTCGAGATCGCTTCCAACGAGTTGCGCATTGGGACCGACCGACTGCAACGTGCGCGAGACGACCCATTTCGGCTGACTTCGCCACGCCGCCGCAAACGCGCGTTCATCGACGTTCCATTCGGGATGTTCGTCGTCCCAGTAACGCATGACGTCGTACATCTCGCGCCCATAGATGCTGCCCACCTGGCGCTGCGCCTCGGCGACGAAATGACGGAAGAGCGCGGGGCCCGGCGCAAAGGCCATGTGATCGACGTAGCCGTCCAGCGACTGGTTCATTGCGAACACGAGCTTGGCCATGCGCATCTCCTCCATCGGCAGGGTACTCTACGCGGCGCCGGTCACGAAGACCGGCATGCACGGCGACCGGCTGTTGCCGTCGTTCGAGCTCCTGGCTTTCTCGTCGCTGCGTTCGCTCGCCGCGAGGCTCGCATGAGGTCCGGCGCGCAGCGAATGCGCATGGGCGCGAAGGCATGATCATGTACCCAGGTGAAGTGCAAAAAAGCGGGTTCCCGGCAAGGGTGTCGCGCCGTACGGCGGGATCTCGACGAAGCCGAGTCGCGCATAGAGCGCCTGCGCCGCCGCCATCGTTGGAAGGGTGTCCAGGCGTAGCTCGCCGTATCCGGCGCGACGGGACGCCGCGATCATCGCCTCGACCAGGCGTTGGCCGAGACCCGACCTGCGATAGGCCGGGCGAACGTACAAGCGCTTCATCTCGCCCGTCCGGCGATCCAGGGGGCGCAAGGCGACGCATCCGGCAACGTCGGAGCCGGCGTGCGCGAGGAGAAGCGCGCCGCGGGGCGGCAGGTAGGGCATCGGCAGCGTCGCGAGCTCGGTGGAGAACCCCTGGTACTCGAGGTCCGTAGCAATGGCTTCGGCGTATTCGCGGAACAGGTCACGCGCCGCGGCAACGAGCGCGGCACCTTCCACCTGGATCAAGGCAATCTCGTGCGCTGTCACGGTTGACGAAGCGAGCGCCGCGCCGCGAATGCACGCGACGAGGACCGCGCCTCCTGTTGCCGTGTCGCGCCGACGTCAGGGTCGGCGGGCATCGAGGTCGATGTCCTGCAACGAAACGCCCCTGCCCCCGCGGATGCTTACGCGCCCTCGACGGCGACCAGATGATCGGTGGCCGCCGGCTGTCGCAGGGCGAGCAACGGCGCGTACTCCGCCGAGTTGTACCAGGCAGTGATCGCCTCCATCGTCGGAAACTCGATCACGACGAGTCGGTGCGGTCGCCAGTTTCCTTCGAGGACCACGTGATTGCCGCCACGGACGAGGAACCGTCCTCCGAACTTGGCAATCTGCGGTGCGACCTGACGCTTGTATTCGTCGTACGTCTTGGAGTCGGTGATCTGCGTATCGGCGATGACGTAAGCGGGCACGGGATGGCCTCCATTCAGGGTCGTCGACGGTCGAGGGGAAACCAGGATGACACACCCAACGTCGAATCCGGACCGCTTGCCGACGACAAGGTCCGTGCAGGATCCATCGCCGACGGCACATGATAGCCATCGTGCCGGGTGCCACCGACTCCAATCATCGCCCGATGCACGACGCGGTGCCAGGTGAGCATCGCCCTCTCGCGTGGATCCGTCGGCCGCGCAGGCCGGCCGCGCCGTTTGCGCCCCACCCCGTTTCGGGGTACCTTTGACACTCGCGCTAGGGGTCCTGCCACTGCATGAACGACGCGGTGCGCGGGTGAGATCAAACCCTTGGAACCTGATCCGGGTAATGCCGGCGCAGGGAAGCGTGAAGCGCACCCCCCGTCTCCCCGCCGCTTCCGCCTCCTCGTGCCGCGATCTTTTCGAGGAGTGCTGCCATGAATGCCAACGACCGCTTCTTCGCGCGCGATGCGAAGGTGGACTCGGCCGCCGTCGCGCCGCTGCCGGCGTCACGCAAGATCCATGTCGAGGGCTCGCGGCCCGACCTGCGCGTGCCGATGCGCGAGATCGTGCAGTCGGACACCCCCGTGCACGGCGACGGCGGGACTCCCGAGAAGAATCCGCCGCTCGCGGTGTACGACACGTCGGGTCCGTATACCGATCCTTCGGTCACGATCGACATCCGCAAGGGGCTCGCACCGGTGCGTGCAGCGTGGATCGCGGAGCGGGGTGACACCGAGACCCTGGCCGGTCCCACGTCCGAGTACGGGCGCGCTCGGCTGGCCGATGCCGCGCTTGCCGGCCTGCGCTTCGACCTCAAGCGGCGGCCGCTGCGGGCGCGGGCGGGCGCCAACGTCACGCAGATGCACTATGCGCGCCGTGGCATCGTCACGCCGGAGATGGAGTTCGTCGCGATCCGCGAGAATCTCCTGCGCGAGGAGATGTTGACGCGCTTTCCGCCGAACGTGCGCCGGCAGCATCCCGGACAAAGCTTCGGTGCCGCGATTCCGGAGCGCATCACGCCCGAGTTCGTGCGTGACGAGGTCGCCCGCGGTCGCGCCATCATCCCCTGCAACGTCAATCACCCCGAGACCGAGCCGATGATCATCGGCCGCAACTTCCTCGTGAAGATCAACGCCAACATCGGCAACTCGGCGGTGAGCTCGTCGATCGGCGAGGAAGTCGAGAAGATGACCTGGGCGATTCGCTGGGGCGGCGACACGGTGATGGACCTGTCGACCGGCAAGAACATCCACGAGACGCGCGAGTGGATCGTGCGCAATTCGCCGGTGCCGATCGGCACGGTGCCGATCTACCAGGCGCTGGAGAAGGTGGACGGCAAGGCGGAGGAGCTCACCTGGGAGATCTTCCGCGACACGTTGATCGAGCAGGCCGAGCAGGGCGTCGACTACTTCACGATCCACGCCGGCGTGCTGCTGCGCTACGTCCCGCTCACCGCGAAGCGGATGACGGGGATCGTCTCGCGCGGCGGCTCGATCATGGCGAAGTGGTGCCTCGCGCACCACGAGGAGAGCTTCCTGTACACGCGCTTCGAGGAGATCTGCGAGATCATGAAGGCGTACGACGTCGCGTTCTCGCTCGGCGACGGCCTGCGGCCCGGGTCGATCCACGACGCCAACGACGAGGCGCAGATGGGTGAGCTCGCGACACTCGGCGAGCTGACGCAGGTCGCCTGGAAGCACGACGTGCAGGTGATGATCGAAGGCCCGGGCCACGTCCCGATGCACCTCATCAAGCACAACATGGATGAGCAGTTGCGCCTGTGCGGCGAGGCGCCGTTCTACACGCTGGGCCCGCTCACCACCGACATCGCGCCGGGCTACGATCACATCACGAGCGCGATCGGCGCCGCAATGATCGGCTGGTACGGTACGGCGATGCTTTGCTACGTGACGCCGAAGGAGCACCTGGGGCTTCCCAACAAGGCGGACGTGAAGGACGGCATCATGGCGTACAAGCTCGCGGCCCACGCGGCCGACCTCGCCAAGGGTCATCCCGGCGCGCAACTGCGCGACAACGCGCTCTCCAAGGCGCGCTTCGAGTTTCGCTGGGAGGATCAGTTCAACCTGGGCCTCGATCCGGACAAGGCCCGCGAGTTCCACGACGAGACGCTGCCGCAGCAAGGCGCCAAGCTCGCGCACTTCTGCTCGATGTGCGGGCCGCACTTCTGCTCGATGAAGATCACGCAGGACGTGCGCGACTACGCGGCGAAGCAGGGCATCGGCGAGGACGAGGCGCTCGCGAAGGGCATGCAGGCGAAGGCGGTCGAATTCGTGGCGAAGGGGGGCGAAATCTACAGCAAGGCGTAGCCGCGACCGCCGTCGGGGGCGCGACGCGTCCCCGGCGGCGGGTGACGCTCGTGCCGCCGGCCACCGCCGGAGATGTCAGCTTCCCGCCTCGTCCGCCGGTTGCGCGCCGGTGCGCCTTGCGCCGTAGAATGGGCGCGACTCCCCCCTTGAAGGTCCGCGCATGAACCTGGAGAAGGTGATCTTCGGCTTCTTCGTGCTGCTCGCCGCGACGCTCAATTTCGGCTTCGTCTACGGCGACATCGACGATCTCGCGCATCACAACGAATACGAGCTCTTCGCCGCACTCGTCGTGAGCCTGGTGGCGACCGTGCTCAAGTTCGGCGATCGCACGCAGATCGGCGCCGTGCACCTGGCGACGAGCCTCGTCGCCGACCTGCAACTCATCGCCGCGACGATCGCGTGGGGCTACGCGGCGCACGTCAGTCCGGAGGGCGTCACCCCGCACGCGATGGCAGGCGTCGTATCGCTCGCGATCGGAGCGCTGCTCGCCAACGTCGTCTCGGTCGTGATGCTCATCGCCGAGACGCTCTCGTTCCAGCGCCGATAGCGGCGCGGGCGATGTCGAGCTCGCTCTTCGTCGCGCTGCAGCGGCTCTTCGGCAGCGAGCCGGAGTCGCCGGATGCGGCGGACGGCGAGCGCGCCAACGGCGAGCGGCGCCGTGAGCCGCCGTCGCCCATCCAGGCGACGAGCACCATCTTCCTCGTGCTGCGGCGCCTGCGGCCGCCGCTCATCGCGCTCATCCTGATCTACGCGATCGCCGTGCTGGGGTTGACGCTCGTCCCCGGCGTCGACGATCAGGGACGGCCGTGGAAGATGAGTTTCTTCCATGCGTTCTACTTCATGACGTATACGGCGACGTCGATCGGCTTCGGCGAGACGCCATACGCGTTCTCGAACGCCCAGCGCATGTGGGTGACGCTGTCGATCTACCTCGCGGTGCTCGGCTGGGCCTACACGATCGCGACGGTGCTGTGGATGCTGCGCGACCGCAGCTTCCGGCACGCCGTCGCGCTGCGCCGCTTCGCCGGGCGCGTGCGCGCGTTGCAGGAGCCGTTCGTGCTGATCGCCGGTTGCGGGCACGCCGGCCGGCGCCTCGCCCGCTCGCTCGATGCGCTCGACTGGCGCGTGGTCGCCATCGACCTCGCGCAGGAACGCATCGATGAACTCGCGCTGGCGTCGCTGCGCGCCGACGTGCCGGCGCTCGCGATCGACGCGCGCAATCCGGAGAACCTCCTGCTCGCCGGCCTCGCGAGCCCGTGGTGCAGTACGATCGTCGCCCTCACCAACGACGACGAGACCAACCTCGCGGTGGTCATGACCGTGGCGCTGCGCCACCCCGACGTGGCGGTCATCGCCCGCGCCGACTCGCCGCTTGCCGCGGAACGAATGCGTGCGTTCGGCGAGCCGATGATCATCAGCCCGTTCGACCTGTACGGCGACTACCTGCGCGTCGCGCTGTCGTCGCCGTCGTCGATGCAACTCATCGAATGGCTCACCGCCGATCCGCTCGCGACCCGTCCGCCGTTGCGCACGCCGCCGCGGGGACGCTGGATCGTCTGCGGACACGGCCGCTTCGGGGGCGAGGTCGCCGCCGACCTGCGTGCCGAGGGCCTTGCCGTGACGGTCGTCGACCCCGCGGCCACGACGACCGACGATCCCGCGATCATCGCCGGCTCGGCGACCGAGGCTGCGGTCCTCGCGGCCGCGAAGCCGCAGGATGCCGTCGGACTCGTCGCAGCGACCGACGAGGACACGATCAATCTCTCGGTCATCGCCGCAGCGCGGCGGCTCAATGCGTCGCTGTACATCCTCGCGCGCCAGAACGAGCCGGCCAACGCACCGCTGTTCCGCGCGGTCGGCGTCGACTTCCCGATGATCCCGGCGCACATCCTCCTGCACGAGGTGTTGCCCCGCATCGTCGCGCCGCTGCTCGCGCGCTTCATCGCGGCCATTCCGACGCTGGGTGAGGTCTGGGCGTCGGCGCTGCTCACACGCCTGGCCCGGCACTGCGGCGACACGGTTCCGGCGCGGTGGCGCGTGCGCCTGGACATGACCGAAGCGCCGGCGCTCGTCCGCTGGTTCGCCGCCGGTCGCGGCATCCTGCTGGGCGATCTCTTGCACGTGCGCGACGACGTGAGCGCGGAGGTGGCGGCAGTTCCGCTGCTCCTCGTGCGCGAGGGTGAGGCGATCGTCGCGCCGGGCAACGATTGTGCGCTGGCTGCCGACGACGAGATCCTGTTTGCCGGCACCACCGCGGGACGGCGCGCCCTCGCCCATCTGTTCGAATCGGATGCTGCGCGCGACTGGACGCTGTCGGGGCGTCACGCCCCATCGGGCTGGATCTGGCGCCGCCTCGCGCGCACCGGTCGCTGAACAGCACGCCGCGGCACGGGCGCGTGAGACCGCGGCGCACAACGCACCGCGCCTTCGCCCTCGCGCGCGATTTTCGCGACCGCACGTTGCATTTCCATCCGCAAATGGGGGACACTACCCGAACTCCGGCGTGTCGCACGCGGCGGTCGGGGTCCGCCTTCCGCCAGCCACGGAGTTGCCCCGCCATGCAACGGTTGCTGAACGCGTCGCGCTGGATCGACATCGTCAACGAGCGCGTCGCCAAGTGGGTCGCGTGGCTTGGCCTTGCCGCGGTCCTCGTCTGCACCGCCAATGCCCTCGCGCGGTACACGTTGAACCTGGCGTCCAACGCCTGGCTCGAGTTGCAGTGGTACTTCAACTCGGCGGTCTTCCTGCTCGTTGCCGGTTATGCGCTGCGCCGCAACGAGCACGTGCGGATCGACGTGATCAACAGCCACCTGTCGCCGCGCACGCGAGCGTGGATCGACATCGTCGGCACGCTCTTCTTCCTCCTGCCCACCGCGATCATCATCGGCGTCTACGCCTGGCCGACGCTCGTCACGTCGTGGACGATCCAGGAGCACTCATCCGACCCCGGCGGCCTCATCCGTTGGCCCATGCGCCTGCTGATCCCGGTCTCCTTTGCGCTGCTTGCGCTGCAAGGCGTTTCCGAGCTCATCAAGCGCATCGGCTTCCTGAAGGGCCTCGTGCCGTGGTCGGAACTCGATCCCAAGGGCGCGCACGGTGCCGTGCCGCACGAAAGTGACGCTGCGGGCAAGCTCGAGACGGAGGCACGCTGATGCCCTTCGAGCTGATGGCACCCTTGATGTTCGCCGGCCTCGTGGTCTTCCTGCTGCTGGGCTATCCCGTCGCTTTTTCCCTCGCCGCCAATGGCCTGCTCTTCTCGATCATCGGGATGATCCACGGCACGATCCAGCTCGAGCTCCTGCAGGCGCTGCCGGAGCGCGTGCTCGGGATCATGGGCAATGCAACGCTGCTTGCGATCCCTTTCTTCACCTTCATGGGGCTGATCCTGGAGCGCAGCGGCATGGCCGAGGAGCTGCTCGACACCATCGGCCAGCTCTTCGGCACGATCCGCGGCGGCATCGCCTACGCAGTCGTGTTCGTCGGCGCGCTGCTCGCGGCGACCACGGGTGTCGTCGCCGCCTCGGTGCTCGCCATGGGCCTCATCTCGCTGCCGGTGATGATGCGCTACGGCTACGCCAACTGGCTGTCCTCCGGCGTGATCGCCGCCTCCGGCACGCTCGCCCAGATCATCCCGCCGAGTCTCGTCCTGATCGTGCTCGCCGACCAGATGGGCGCGTCCGTCGGCGACTTCTACCAGGGCGCGCTCATTCCAGGACTCGCGCTCGCGGGGTTGTATGCGCTGTGGGTGATGCTCGTGTCGATCGTCAAGCCGGCCGCAGCACCCGGCTGCCCCCCCGAGGCGCGCACCCTGTTCGGCGGCAAGCTCGTGGTCAAGGTATTCACGTCGATGATCCCGCCGCTCGTGCTGATCTTCCTCGTGCTGGGGACGATCTTCCTCGGGGTCGCAACGCCGACCGAGGGTGGCGCCATGGGTGCGACCGGCGCGCTCATCCTCGCCGCCTCCAAGCGCAAGCTGACCTACGCCATGGTCAAGTCGGCGCTGGAATCGACCGCGGTGATGACGAGCTTCGTCATGTTCATCCTCATCGGATCGACCGTGTTCAGCCTGGTCTTCCGCGGGCTGGACGGCGATCTGTGGGTCGAACACCTGCTCACCAGCGTCCCCGGCGGCGTGCTCGGGTTCCTGATCGTGGTGAACGTGATGATCTTCCTGCTCGCGTTCTTCCTCGATTACTTCGAGATCGCCTTCATCATGGTGCCGCTGCTCGCCCCGGTGGCGCAGAAGCTCGGCATCGATCTCGTGTGGTTCGGAGTGCTGCTCGCGATCAACATGCAGACCTCGTTCCTGCATCCGCCCTTCGGCTTCGCGCTCTTCTACCTGCGCAGCGTGGCGCCGCGTTCGGTGCGCACCAGCGACATCTACTGGGGCGCGATTCCCTTCGTCATGATCCAGATCTTCATGGTGGCCGTGGTGATCACCTTCCCGCAACTGGTGACGGGCAACATCACGCACACCGAGACCGTGAAGGGATCGGGCCTCGACGAGTTGCGCCGGCAGATCGAGGCGCCCGGCAGTCCGGCGAAGCCCGCGATCCCGGGGCAGCCGGGTCCGTCCGGGAAGCCTGTCGAGGACCCGAGCGCCGAGATCGAGCGGCTGCTGAAGGGACAGTGACCTGAGGGCCATTCGCCCGGGACGACCGTCCCGGGCGAATCTGGCGCGACCGCAGCGGGCTGCGGATCGCGCGTTCCTACTTGCCGAGCGGGTGCGAGAAGACGAACTGCTCGTAGCTGAACTCGCCGACGCGGTGCCAGAGGAAGATCTCGGACCGGAATTTCTTCCACGGCTCGTACATCTTCTTCCACGCCGGATTCTTGGCCGACTCCTCCTCGTACAGATCGTTGGCGGCCTTCTGCGCCGCGATCAGGATCTCCTGCGAGAACTGGTGCAGCTTGACGCCGTTCTTCACGAGGCGCTGCAACGCCGGTGGATTCTTGAAGTCGTACTTGGCCATCATGTCGAGGTTCGCCTCGTACGCCGCCACCTCGATTGCTGCCTGGTATTCCTTGGGCAGCTTGTCCCACTCCTTCGTGTTGACGTAGAAGGAGTACATCGAGTTGCTCTCCCACCAGCCGGGGAAGTAGTAGTTCGGCGCCACCTTGTAGAAGCCGAGCTTCTCGTCGTCGTACGGACCCACCCATTCGGCGGAGTCGATCGCGCCGCGCTCGAGCGCCGGATAGATGTCGCCGCCGGCGATCTGCTGCGGAACCGCGCCCAGCCGCGCCATCACCTCGCCGCCCAGCCCGGCGATGCGCATCTTGACACCCTTGAGATCCTCGACCGTCTTCACCTCCTTGCGCCACCAGCCGCCCATCTGCACCCCGGTATTGCCGGCCGGGAACGAGATGATGCTGAAATCACGCAGGAACTCGCGCACCAGCTCGAGGCCGCCGCCGAAGTAGATCCACGAATTCTGCTGCCGCTGGTTGAGGCCGAAGGGCAGCGTAGTGTCGAAGGCGAACGCCTTGTTCTTGCCAACGAAGTAGTAGCTCGCCGTGTGCGCGCATTCGACGGTGCCCTGCTGGAGCGCGTCGACGACGCCGAACGCGGGCACGATTTCGCCTGCGGCAAAGACGCGGATCTGGAACTTGCCTCCGGTCAGCCGTTCGACGCGCTTGGCAAGCACCTCGGCGCCGCCGTAGATCGTGTCGAGGCTCTTCGGAAAGCTCGAGGCGCAACGCCAACGAAGCGTGGGGAGCGAGGGCGTCTGTGCGACAGCCTGCTGTACGGCCGCGGCGCTGCTCGCGGCAGCACCGGTGACCAGGAACCTGCGACGATTCATCGTTTCCTCCCAATAGGTGTCGTGACGGGTTTCCCGGTTGCGCGGACCTCCCTTCCGCGGCCGCCGGCCAAGGTCGCTGGCGCCGCGAGGATCGCGAAGACCAGGACGGGGAAAGCTTAAGTGCTACGCGCCGCGAAGGGAAGCATCTTCGCTCGCCAACCTCGACCCCATCGCCCGCGCGCCGCCGTCGTGGCGCGCCGCACCATCCGCGCCGTGATTCATCGCCCCGATCCCGATTCCGTCCGCCCGCGCCCTTCGGCCACGAGCCATTGCGCGAGGAGACGCAGCGAACTCGACTTCGCCGAGCGCGCGGGATGGATGAGGGTGTACGCGCGATCGCCGAGCGCGCGGCCGCCGAACGGCGCGACGAGGCGACCCCGCGCAAGATCGTCCTTGACGAGCGCCTCGGGCGCCAACGCGATCCCCAGCGAATCGACCGCGGCCTGCAGCGCGAAGAACAGTTGCTCGAAGGCGAGCGTGGGCGGCATCTGCGCCGGCATCGCCACCCGCTGCGCCCGGAACCACCGCGTCCACTCCTGTGGCTCGGTCGCCGTGGTGATGATCGTCGCCCGCGCGAGATCCGCTGCAGTGGCAAGGCGCCGGTCCTCGGCGTAACGCGGGCTGCACACGGCAACGGTGCCGGCCCCCAGGAAGCGATAGCCGGTGAGCGCTCCCGGCACGCGGCGCATGCGGCGGATGGCGGCGTCGCTCCCGTCGGTGAGGAAGTCCGGCTGCGCGATCGCCATCGACAGCTCGAGCGTGAAGCCGCGGTGACGCGCGGTGAAGTCGGCGAGCCGCGGAATGAGCCAGCGCATCGCGAACGTGGGCGGGACGGACAGCCGCACGACCGCACCGGCCTTGGCGTGGAGGACCCGCCGCGTTCCCGCACGCAGGCGATCGAGCGCGGCGAGGACGTCGTCGAGATAGATCCGGCCACGTTCGGTGAGGACGAGGCCACCCGCGGTACGCACGAAGAGCTTCGTTCCAAGATGCGTCTCGAGACGGGCGATCTGCCGGCTCACCGCGCCGTGCGTGACGTTGAGCTCGGTCGCGGCGCGCGTGAAGCTCAGGTGCCGCCCGGCGACCTCGAAGGCCCGGATCGCATTGAGCGGCGGCAGCGCGTCCATGGCTGTGATTTTATCTCACAGCTGGGGTCGAAAAATGGGTTGCCCTGCGCCCGCAGGAGCCACTAGGCTTGCAAGTTCCCTCGACGATGGAGGCGAATCGTGGATGCAACGAAGGTGGCGGCAGCGCTCAAGGGCGCGCAGTGGCTCATGAACTGGACCGCGGCTCGACATCCGGACTTCGCCGCGCGCCTCGCGAGCCGCGACAAGATCGTCCAGTTGCGCGTGCGCGATGCACGGGGACCCGCGCGCCACTACTTCTTCGGGAAGTCGCGCGTGCGCTCGGCTTCCGGCCTGCACGCCAAACCCGATGTGACGCTCACCTTCCGCGACGCGGCCGTGGCCTGGAGCATCTTTCGTCCGGGCGCGAAGCGGCTCGACGCGGTGAACCACGCCAAGAACTTCAACGTCGAGGTCAGCGGCGACGACGAGCTCGCGTGCTGGTTCACCGAGACGATCAGCGTCATGCGTGCGGTCGGCTGGAAAATCGGCACCCCGGCCGGCAACGGCGAGACGCGCTACGTCAACGGAACCAACAGCGGCCCGGTGTTCGTGTACGTGAAGGACGGGCGCATCGTGCGCGTCACGCCGATCGACTTCGACGCGGACGATCCGCAACCATGGCGCATCGAGGCGCGCGGCAGGGTGCTCTCGCCGCCACGGCGGACCACGACGACGTCGCACACGCTGGCGTCGAAGTCGATGGTGTACTCGAAGGACCGCCTGCTCTACCCGATGCGCCGCGTCGACTTCGACCCCAACGGCGAGCGCAATCCGCAGAACCGGGGCAAGTCCGGCTACGTGCGCATCAGCTGGGACGAGGCGCTCGACCTCGTCGCCGGGGAGATCCAGCGCGTGAAGCGCGAGCACGGCCATGGCGCGATCCTCAACAGCCACGGCTCGCACCACACCTGGGGCAACATCGGCTGCTACGTGAGCGCGTTCAACCGCTTCATGAACGCGATCGGCTACACCAAGATGGTGATCAACCCCGACAGCTGGGAGGGCTGGTATTGGGGCGCCGTGCACCACTACGGCTACAACATGCGGCTCGGCGCGATCGAACCGTACGGCCACGTCGAGGACTGCCTCAAGGAGGCCGAGCTCATCGTCTTCTGGTCGAGCGATCCCGAATCGACCGGCGGCTCGTACGGCGCGTTCGAAGGCACGCAGCGACGCCTCTTCGCCCGCGATATCGGCATCGAGATGGTGCACATCGATCCCAGCCTCAACTACACGGCGTCGCTCCTCGGCGGCAAGTGGATCCCGATCGTGCCCGGCACCGATCCCGCGCTCGCGCATGCGATCGCCTACGTGTGGATGACCGAAGGCCTGTACGACAAGGAGTACGTCGCCACCCGCACGACGGGCTTCGCCGAGTACGAGGCGTACGTGCTGGGCACCGAGGACGGCGTCGCGAAGTCGCCCGAGTGGCAGGCCGCGGAGACCGGTGTTCCGGCGGCGACGGTGCGTGCCCTCGCCCGACGCTGGGGCACGCGCAAGACCTACCTCGCGGTCGGTGGCAAGGGCACGACGTTCGGCGGCGCCTGTCGCACCGCGACCGGAACGCAGTGGGCTCGCGCGATGGTCTGCCTCATGGCGATGCAGGGGCTCGGCAAGCCGGGCATCAATTTCGGCAACCTCCAGTACGGCGCTCCCGTCGACCTCAATTTCTACTTCCCGGGCTACGGTGAAGGCGGCATCTCGGGTGACGTCGAGACGACCGGTGCGGTGATCCAGCAGTACCAGCGCCAGCCGCAGTTGCCGAGCATGAACATCGTCACGCAACGCGTCACGCGCAACCGGATCCCCGAGGCGCTCCTGGACGGCAAGACCGAGGGCTATCCGATCGATCCCAAGTCGCCGTACGGCCAGTTCATGCGCTTCGGCTATCCGTCGCCGGGGCATTCGCGCGTGCGCATGCTCTACAAGTACGGAGGCTCGCACTTCGGCACGGTGCAGGAATCGCACCGTCTCGCCGACGCATATCGCACGAACGATCTCGAGTTCGTCGTGAACCAGTCGATCTGGCTCGAGGGCGAGGCGAACTTCGCCGACGTGCTGTTGCCCGCGTGCACCAACTTCGAGCGCTGGGACATCGGCGAGTGGACGGTGGCGGGCGGCTACTCGCACCACAACAACTGCCAGTTGAACTACCGCGTGATCTCGATCCAGCACCCGTGCATCGAGCCGCTCGGCGAATCGCGCTCCGACTATCAGATCTTCCTTGCGCTCATGCACCGGCTCGGCCTCGGCACGTACTACAGCGAAGGCCAGACCGAGCTCGACTGGTGCCGCGCGCAGTTCGATGCCTCGGACCTGCCCAAGCGCATGTCGTGGGAGAAGTTCCTCGAGAAGGGTTACTACGTGGTCCCGCCCGAGGACTGGAGCGTGTCACCGCAGCCGGTCGCGCTGCGCTGGTTCGCCGAGGGCCGCGCGAAGGACATGCCCGAGCCACACCCGCTGCCCGCGGGCTATCCGGGGCGCTTTCGCGAGGATCTGCAAACGCAGAGCGGCAAGATCGAATTCGCGCCGACGAGCCTTGCCCGGTTCGACGATCCGGGCCGGCCACCGGTCAATCGCTACATCCCGTCGTGGGAAGGCCGGCAGACGACCGAGCTCTTTGCGCGCTATCCGCTGCAGCTCCTCACCCCGCATCCGCGCTACAGCTTCCACACGCACGCCGACGGCAAGGGAACGTTCATCAACGACATCGAGGATCACCGCGTGCTGGTCGACGGCTACTACTACCTCGCCGCCCGCATCCATCCCGACGACGCCGCTCCACGCGGCATCGGCAAGCACGATCTCGTGCGCCTGTACAACGATCGCGGCAGCGTCATCTGCGCGGCGATCATCACGCGGCGCCTCGTGCCGGGTGCGGTGCAGTGCTACACGTCGTCGGCGGTCTACGACCCGGTCGGCGATCCCGCGGCGCGCATCGATCGCGGCGGCTGCGTCAATACGCTCGCACCGACGCGCTGGCAGACCGAGAAGACGAGCGCCTCCGCGCCCAACTCCTGCCTCATCGAAGTCGAGAAGTGGACCGGCGCCGCAGCGCCACGCCATGACGCCGCAGCCGCGGCGCGCACTTCGGAGGTGACGGCATGACACAGCAATGGGCACTCTTCGTCGACGTGGCCAAGTGCCACAACTGCCGCAACTGCTTCGTCGCATGCAAGGACGAGCACGTCGACAACGACTATCCGGGCTACGCCGCGCCCCAGCCACGCCACGGCCATGCCTGGATCGACATCCGCACGCGCGAGCGCGGCACCGCGCCGATGGTCGACGTCGCGCACCTGCCCGTCATGTGCAATCACTGCGCGGACGCACCGTGCATGAAGGCCGCGCCCGACGCGGTCTCGCGGCGCCCCGACGGTATCGTCATCATCGATCCGGTGAAGGCCAAGGGCCGGCGCGATCTCGTCGACGCCTGCCCGTACGGCGCCATCCACTGGAACGAGGAGCGCGAGATCCCGCAGACGTGGATCTTCGATGCCCATCTGCTCGACCGCGGCTGGAAGGAACCGCGCTGCGTCGCCGTGTGCCCGACGGGTGCGTTGACCGCGAGCAAGATCGACGACGCCGAGTTCGCGCGCAAGTGCGCCGACGAGGGCTACGCACCGTTGCACCCGGAGTACGGCACGAAGCCGCGCGTGGTCTACCGCAACCTCCACCGCTTCGAGAAGTGCTTCGTCGGCGGCACGCTCGTCGCCACGCGCAACGGCGTCGTGGACTGTGTCGCGGGGGCGCGCATCGAGCTCAGGCAAGGCGGCGTGTCGGCCGGCGTCGCCGAAAGCGACGCCTTCGGCGAGTTCAAGATCGATGCGCTCGCTCCCGACAGCGGCACGTACGACCTCCACATCACGGCGCAGGGCATGCGCCCGCTCCAGCGCACCGTCACGGTGGCCGAGAGCGTCTACCTCGGCACCGTCGAACTCACCGCTCCCTGATTCTTCCCTGCAAGGACCTGCCCATGATCCGCCTGCGCACCCTCATCGCTGCCACCGTCGTCGCCTGCGCTGCCGCGCCTGCGCTGGCTGCGACGTACCCCGATCGCCCCGTCAAGCTCGTGGTCCCGTTCGCACCGGGGGCGACGACCGACATCCTCGCGCGACTCGTCGCCGAAAGGCTCGCCGAGCGCTGGAAGCAGCCCGTCGTGGTCGAGAACAAAGCCGGCGCCGGGAGCATCATCGGCGCCGACTTCGTCGCCAAGAGCACGCCCGACGGCTACACGCTGCTCTTCGGTTCCGAATCGCTCTCGCTCCTGCCGCACCTGCAGAAGCTGCCGTTCGACTGGCAGGGCGACCTCGTTCGCGTCTCGCTCACCGGCACGCTGCCCATCCTCCTCACCGCGACCGGCAAGCGCGCCGACCTGGGATCGATGAGCGAACTCATCGCCTACGCGAAGGCCAATCCGGGCAAGCTCAACTATGGCTCGCCGGGCAAGGGGACCGTCCATCACCTCACGATGGAACTGTTCGCGCAGGCGGCAGGCATCAAGCTCACGCACGTTCCGTACAAGGGGGCGGGGCCCGCGCTGCAGGACCTCGTCGCCGGCACGATCGAGGTGATGCCCGGCGCCGAGCCGAGCGCCAAGGGCCAGATCCAGGCCGGCAACGTGCGCGCGCTCGCGGTGTTCGCGCCGGAGCGCATCCCGGGGCTGCCGAACGTGCCGACCGCGCGTGAGGCCGGCGTCGCCTTCGAGGAGCAATTCTGGTGGGGCGTGATGGCACCGGGCAAGACGCCGCCGGAGATCGTGCAGCAGATCGCCGATGCCGCGGCCGCGGTCGTCAAGGATCCGGACACCGCCAAGCGCATCGTCGCGCTCGGCGTCACGCCGGTGGGCAGCAGCGCGGCGCAGTTCGAGACGTTCTTCGTCGGGCAATACGAGAAGTGGGGCCGGATCGTGCGCTCGCTCGACATCAAGCTCGAGTGAGGTCGACGTGAATCAGCGCTGGCGGCTCGTCCGGGTGCCGGGGCCCACGCTGGCCACGACCGACTTCGACCTCGTCGACGAGGCGATCCGGGCGCCGGCGGACGGCGAAGTGCGCTTGCGATCGATCTACCTGTCGCTCGACCCTTACCAGCGGCACTGGCTCGCCGGTGCCGCAGGCTACGGGGCAGCGCCGCGTCCCGGCGACACGCCGATCGGCCGCGCGATCAGCGAAGTGGTGGAGTCGCGCGATGCGCGCTTTGCCGTCGGTGACATCGTGCTCGGCGAGACGGGCTGGCAAACGCACCCCACCGTCGACGCGGCGCGCCTCACGCGGCTCGATCCCACGCTCGGCCCGCTGTCGACCCATGTCGGCGTGCTGGGCTCGCCGGGGCTGACCGCCTGGGTCGGCATGGTCGACCTGTGCCGCCCGCAGCCGGGGCAGACCGTGCTCGTTTCCGCCGCCGGGGGTGCGGTCGGATCGGTGGCCGCACAGATCGCGGCGATCCACGGCGCGCGTGTCGTCGGCGTCGCCGGCGCGCCCGACAAGTGCGAGCGGATCGTGCGCGAGTTCGGCCTGGCCGCATGCCTGAGCCATCGCGATGCCGACTTCCCGGCCCGCCTCGCGCGCGCCTGCCCGGACGGCATCGATGCGTATTTCGACAATACCGGCGGGACGGTGACGGCGGCCGCCTGGGCGCAACTGCGCCACGGCGCCCGCGTGGCGCTGTGCGGACTCGTCGCCGAATACGGCCAGGGCGACGTGCCCGGGCCGTCGCTGCGCCACCTCCTCGCCCGTCGCGCCAGCGTCACGGGCTTCAGCGTGCGCGAGAACCTGCAGCGCCTGCCCGAATACCGGCAACGGGCCGCGGCATGGATCCGCGACGGCCGGCTGCGCTATGCCGAGCACATCGTCCCGGGCATCGCGCGCGCCCCCGAGGCGTTCCTCGCGCTCCTGTCCGGTGCAACGTTCGGCAAGTGCCTCGTGCAGGTCGCGGCCGTGCCGCCCACGGCCGCGGCGTGACGGTCGACCCGCCGCCGCGGGTCGCGCTCAGGACGCCGAGGTCGCGAGCCAGTCGCGCGGCGAGCACCCGACCTTCACGGTGAAGGCGCGCGAGAGCGCCGACGGCGTGGCGTAGCCGAGTTCCGTCGCGAGCGTCTTGATCGGCCGTCCCTCGCGCAGCCGGCTCTGCGCGAGCGCGATGCGCCAACTGGCGAGGTAGTCGGCGGGCGTCTGCCCGACACGTTCGCGAAAGGCGTTGGCAAAGGCCGTTCGCGACATTCCGGCACGCGCCGCGAGGCGCGGCAGCGTCCAGGGCTCGCCGGGAGCGTCGTGCATCGCCACCAGCGCGCGCGCAAGGCGCGGATCGGCAAGACCCATGAGGAGGCCGCTCGTCACGCCGACTTCCTGGGGATGATCGAGGAGCCAGCGCAAGAGCTGGAGCAAGACGACCTCGAAGAGCCGATCGGCCACGAGCCGCTGGCCGCAGCGCACCCGGTCGGTTTCCGCGAACAGGAGGTCGAGCGCCGAAGCAAGGCCCGGCACGCGCGCCAGCGGCAGCGCCACGAGCGGCGGCAGCGCACGGGCGAGCGGATTGCGCACGCCGCCGTCGAGCGCCAGGCGCGCGCAGGTGAAGTCCGGCCCGTCCGCCGGAGGATTGTGGAAGCGGTGCGTGAACGGTCGCAGGTACAACAGCAGCGTCGGCTCGACGAAGCGCAGCCGCGCGGGCAACTCCGGCGCGCCCGGGTGGCTCACCTCCAGGGTGCCGCGGCGCAGCACGTGCAGGTAGCCGTGCCCTTCCCCGGCATCGAAATGGCTCGCGCCGCACAGCACGCCCGCGTGATGCAACTGGGCGTGGACCCGAAAGCGAGCGAGGAGGCCGGCCAGGCGATCGACGGGAGCGGGTCGGGTCATATGTACGAATAGGTATGTCGTGCGGATGTTTTGCGCCCAATCATACATCGAGGCACGGCATACTGCGCCGCACCCCTCACCCCTTCGTACGAAAGGCCCAATCATGCACACGCTCAAAGTCTCCCTCGTCCTCGCCACGTTCGCCGTCGCCGGCGCCGCGGGCGCGCATGACCTCAAGCAAGGCGACGGCATCACCGCCAAGCCCGCCAAGACGGTGAAGGCGCCCTTCGACATCGTGCGCACGCGGATCTCGACGCAGGGCAACGTCGCCATCTTCGAGATGGCGGTGTCCGGCAAGGCAGGGGCTCTTCGCCCCGCACGCTCGGGAAAGCTCGCGGGCAGCTCGGTCTTCTCCTACGTCTGGCCGACGAGCCTCGACCCCGCCGTCGTCGGCTTCGAGCCGAAGGCCGGCATCCTCGCCTTCGCGGTCACCGCGCACCCGGACTTCGACGACACGCCGCTCTTCGACGAGAACGGCGACGGCAAGCTCGACAACGACGGCAACCTCTGGCACTCGCACTGGGTCGTCCTGCAGCCCGATCCGGCGTGCGGCAAGGACGCGCTGAAAGTCGTCGACATCGCCGAAGGGAGCCGGCCTCGCCTGCCCAAGACCTGGCCCGGACTGCCGATCCTGATCGACAGCCCCGGCTGGAATCCGACGTTCGAGCGCGGGAGCGTCAAGGTGCGCGTGCCGTTCGACGACATCGGCGTCGTCGAGGCCGGCAGCTTCGATGGCGTGACCGCGGCGCTGCGCGTCAACGCGAGCGTGCACAACCCGCTCTTGTGCGTTGTCGACGTCTTCAAGGTCGCATCGGGTAACCTGTCGCTTCCGGGCAAGGTCGGCCAGTAGCCGACCGGGCCACGACGCGGCGCGACCGATCGGCCCTCGCCGCGGCCTCGCCCGGCATGGCGACGCCTTCGTGGACACCCCCACCCGACACGAGCAGCACGGCCGCTGGCCGCAGGCCACGACGTTGGACGACCTCGAGCGCAATCTCGCCGCGGTGCGGGCACGGATCGCGGCGGCCGCGCGTCGGGTCGGGCGCGATCCGTCGGGCGTGCGCCTGCTGCCGGTGAGCAAGACGCGCAGCGAGGCCGAGATTCGTCTCGCGTATGCCGCGGGCTGTCGCGAGCTCGGCGAGAACAAGCCGCAGGAGGCGTTTCGCAAGTGGGAAGCCATGGCGGACCTCACCGACCTGCGCTGGTCGGTGATCGGCCACCTGCAGACCAACAAGGCAAAGCTCGTCGCGCGCTGCGCCCGCGAATTCCAGGCGCTCGACAGCCTGCGCGTCGCCACCGCGCTGGACCGGCGCTTGCAGATCGAAGGCCGCACGCTCGACGTGCTGGTGCAGGTCAACACCTCCGGCGAGGCGAGCAAGTACGGCCTTGCCCCCGATGCCACGGCCGCCTTCCTGCGCGCGCTGCCGGCATTTGCAACGCTGCGCGTGCGCGGCTTGATGACGCTCGCGCTCCTGTCGGCGGACGCCGGGCGCGTGCGCCACTGCTTCGTGCGGCTGCGTGAACTGCGCGACCGCCTGCGCCACGACGTGGCGGATGCGGCGGCCTTGAGCGAGTTGTCGATGGGCATGTCCGGCGACTACGAGATCGCCGTCGAGGAGGGCGCCACGGTGGTGCGCGTCGGACAGGCGATCTTCGGGGCGCGGGCAACACCTGACAGCGACTACTGGCCCGCGGCGGCGACGCCGACCTGACCGCGCGATCGCAAGCTCGCGATCACCGTCGCGGATCCCTCGCGGGACCGCGCGCCGCCGCTACGCGGCGCGCGGATGCTCCTTCACCCGGCTCACGAGCTGCGTGGGATCGACGAAGCGCAGCGCGATGAGGAGCCACACGAGCGTCACCGCCATGTAGATCATCGCCATCGCGTCGACCGACTGCGGCGCGCGCACCCCGGCGGCGAACACCGCGTAATAGAGCGCGACAACCAGCGTCTGCGAATCGGCGCCGGCGGTGAGAAAGGTGAGCTCGAACATCGCGATCGTGCGCACCAGGACGAGCAGCGACGCGGCGAGGATTCCCGGCGCGAGCAGCGGCACCAGCACGTAGCGGAATACGCGCGTCGTGTTGGCGCCGAACACGCGCGCCGCCGATTCGAGATTGATGTCGATCTGCTCGATGAACGGCGTCATCACGAGGATGACGAATGGCACCGTCGGAATGAGGTTGGCGAGGATCACGCCCCAGATCGTGCCGCCGACGTGCGCCTGGTAGAGCACGGTGGCGAGCGGAATCCCGTAGGTGAACGGCGGGACCATGAGCGGCAGCAGGAAGAGCAGCATGAGCGCGCGCTTGCCGGCGAATTCGCGCCGGGCGAGCGTATACGCGGCGGGAACGCCCAGGAGCAGCGACAGGAAGACCACCGCGAACACGACCTCGACCGTGACCCACAGCACGTGCAGGAGCTGGAATTCCTTCCATGCCTCCGCATACCAGCTCACCGTCCAGCCGTCGGGAAGCCAGGTGCCGAGCCAGCGCCGCGCGAACGAGCTCGTCGCGACCGCGGCGATGATGAGCCCCACGTTGACGAGGAACAACGCCATCACGCCGGTGAGAAGCCCCCGCCAGGCGCGCTGGTGCCACTCGGCGGCGGCGCGGGACGGCGCGCTCATGGCCTCACGCCGCGCACCGGGCCACCCCGTGACCCCGGCGCCTCCGATGCCACGCCGCGGCAGTGCAGCGTCACCGTTTGCATCCGGTGCGTCGTCATCCCTTGCCTCCGACCACCGGCCCGCGATAGAACGCCTTGCGCAAGCCCAGCACGGCGACCACGATCACGAGCTGCACCGCGCCCATGATCATCGCGATCGCCGAGGCGAGCGCGTAGTCGTACTGCTCGAAAGCGGCCTCGTACGCGGCGATCGAGATGACCCGCGTGGGCCCGGCCGGCGAACCCAGGAGCACCGCCGACGGAAAGACCGAGAACGCCTGCACGAAGGCAAGACAAAAGCAGATGGCAAGCCCCGGCGCCAGGAGCGGCAGGTAGATCTGCGTGAACTGCTCGCGCGGCCCCGCCCCCAGCGTCGACGCCGCGCGTGCGAGCACCGGATCGATCCCCGTGATGTACGAGAGGATGAGGAGGAACGTGAACGGAAAACCCGAGACGACGAGCGAGATCAGCACGCCCCAGAAATTGTGCGTGAGGCGGATCGGCGCGTCGTACAGGTGCAGGAGCTGCACGAACTGCGACAGCCATCCCTTCGGCCCGAAATAGATCAGCATGCCCTCGGCGACGAGCACCGTCCCGAGCGTGATCGGCACGACGAGGAGCGTGGTCACCCAGCGCTGGAAGCGGCTCTTGCGGCGCAGCCGATAGGCGATCGGCAAGGACAGGCCGACGTTGATGAGCGTGGCCGGCAAGGCGAGCTTGAGCGTGATCCAGATCGTCGGATACAGGTTGTCGGTCGTGAAGAAGTGGACGTAGTTGGCGAGCGCCCCACCCTCCTTCGTCTGGAACGACAGCCACAGCCCGTACAGGAACGGGTAGACGAAGAGCGCCAGCATGAAGATCGCTGCCGGCCACACCAGGAGCAGGACGCGATCGAACGGGACCCGTCGAGCGCTGCCGGCAACGTCCGCCAGGGCCGGTGCGCCATTCATGCCGGAACGCCATCGGTGGGATAGACGAGCGCGCGCTCCGCGGGCAGATGCACGTGAACCGCATCGCCGCGGCGCAGCGTGACCGGGCCGCGCACGTGCAAGACGATGCCGCCGGCCGTCGCGACGTCGACGAGCGCATCGCGTCCGGCGTACTCGACGTTGACGACCTGGCCTGCCACCGTGTTCGGGCCCGCGGGCCCGTCGATCACGGCGAGTTCCTCGGGGCGAATCGCGACCATCGCGCGCTTGCCCGTCGGCGGCTGCCGCACGCGCGCCGCAAGCTCGATGCCCTGGCCGCGCAACGTCGCGTGCGCCCCGTCGTTGCCGACGACGTCGAGCTCGAGGACGTTGCGATAGCCCATGAAGCGCGCGACGTGCAGGTTCGCCGGTTCCTCGTAGACGTCCGGCGGCGCACCCACCTGCTGCACCACGCCATCCTTCATCACGACGATGCGATCGGCGAGCGACAGCGCCTCGTCCTGATCGTGCGTGACGTAGATCGTCGCCCGATCGAGTTCGTGGTGAATGCGCCTGATCTCGGCGCGCGTCTCGATGCGCAGCTTCGCATCGAGATTGGACAGCGGCTCGTCCATCAGCACGAGGGGCGGCTCGATGACGATCGCCCGCGCGATCGCGACGCGTTGCTGCTGGCCCCCCGACAGTTGCCCCGGCAGCTTGTGCGCCTGTCCCACGAGTTGCACCATCGCGAGCGCCGCGTCGACGCGGCGCGCGATCTCGGCGGCGGCAACGCCGCGCATGCGCAAGCCGAAGCCGACGTTGCGCGCGACACTCATGTGCGGGAACAGCGCGTAGTTCTGGAACACCATGCCGAAGCCACGCCGCTCGGGCGGCAGCGTGTCGATGCGCGCGTCGTCGAGCCAGATCGCGCCACCCGAGAGCGGGAACAGCCCGGCGATGCAGTTGAGCGCGGTCGACTTGCCGCAGCCCGACGGACCCAGGAGACAGATGAACTCGCCGCGCCGGATGGTGAGCGACATCGCGTCGAGCGCGTTGAATGCCTTGCCCTGGACGCCCGCGAAGCGGCGCGTGACGCGGTCGAGCTTCAACTCCGCGAAATCGTGCTTGATCATGGGAATCGTGCCTGGGAGTGGCCGATGGCGACGCGTCGCGGGCACGGGTGCGGCTGGCGGCGCGCGACCGCGCCGCACCGGCCGACCCAGGCGAACCCGCGAGCAGACGCCACGCGCCGGGCGGGTGCGTGTTACTTCGTCTTCTGCGAGCCGACCTGCTGGTCCCAGATGCGGAAGGCGTCGACCTGCGCCCTCGCCTCGAGCGATTGCGTGTGCGGAAACTCGGCGAACCACTTCTCGTACTCGGGGCGACCGAATTCCTTGATCAGCGCCTGGCTCGACGCCGGCGCCATCGACAGCGGCACGTTCTTCACCGCGGGACCCGGGTAGAAGTACCCCTTGTCATAGGTGAACGCCTGCGCCTCCGGCGTGAGCATGAACGCCATCACGTCGAGGATCACGGCGAGCTTGTCGGCCGAAACACCCTTTGGCACGACCATGTAATGCGCGTCGTTGACCCACGTCATCCCCTTGAACGGCGCGACCTGGAACTCCTTCGGCACGATGCCCAAAATGCGCGGATTGAGATCCCATCCGGTCATCGTCACCGTCATGTCACGGGAGCCCTCACCCAGCTCCTTCATCACCGCACCGGTTCCGGTCGGGTAGTACTCGATGCACGAGTTGAGATCCTTGAGGTACGCCCAGGTCTTCTCCCAGCCGTTGACCGGATCCTTGGGATTCTTGTCGCCGAGGAGGTACGGCAGGCCCATGATGAACGTTCGCCCGGGTCCCGAATTCGCGGGACGGGCGTAGATCAGGCGATTGGGATTGGCCTTGCACCACGCGAGAAGCTCCTGCGGCGTGGTGGGCACCTGCTTCACCTTTGCGGGGTTGTACTCGAGAAGCGGCCCGGCGGGCATGAAGGTGACCGTGATGCCCTGGTCCTGTGCGAGCTTTTGCATCTGCGCCGCCGCGGGAATGTAGTTCTCCATGAGATTGGGGAACTTGTTCGCATGCGCGGGCAGGAGCTTGACCAGGAGCCCCTGCTCGATGCCCGCCGCGAGGACGTCGGTGCCGGTCAGCACGAGGTCGATGTCGGAGCGCCCCGCCGCCTGCATCGCCTTGAGCTTCCCGGGAAGCTCGGGTGCCGGCGCCTTGTTGAACACGAACTTGGCGACCTTGTTCGGATTCTTCTTCGCGTACAGCTCGAACGCCTCCTGCGTCAACGCGAGATTGCCGGCCACGTCGACCACATTGATGGTCACCGGCGACTGCGCCGCCGCGCCCGTGGCGAACGCGCCGGCGACGACGAGCGTCGCTGCCGTCGTGCCGACCGCGCGCAATACGGCGCGGCGGGTCGTGCCGCGCTTGTCGATGAATGAGGACATCTGTCGCGCTCCTGTGTCTGGTTGTGACGGGAGGGCCGGTCGCGGGCGTTGCGTCCTGCCGTGCGTCGCGCGCGGCCTCCCGCCGATGGGAAGCCCTTGCCAACGATGGTCGACGACGAAGTTACGGCTCGCACGCTACCACAGGCCACGCGCCGGTCCCGCTTGCGGCGAGGGCCGCCCTGCCCGCGCAATGTCCGGGGCGGACGGCGCGCGACCTACGCGTCGTTGCCGTGCAGGCGCACGACGTAACCGCCGGACTTCTCGTCGCGTTCGAGGTCGAGGACACCGGCCGCCCGCGCCGCCTCGAGCATCGCGTTGAACGAGCGAAAGCCGTGGAAGCTTTCGGAGAACTGTGGCCGCGCGCGCTTGATCGCCTGCTTGATCATCGAGCCGAAGATGCGGTCGCTGCCACGCTCGGACGACAGCGCCTCGAGCGTGTCCACCACGATGGCGATCCCGGCCTGGCGACGATGCTCCGGGTCGGCGGGCGATTCGGGCGCACTGGGGGACGCCAACACCCCCGTGTCCGTGCCGGCCTCGGTCGCCTCGCCCGCGCCGGCCGACGACGCCGCGGCGACAGGCGCCGGCGCTGCGCCGTCGTCGGCGGTCGCGGCCGGACGGCCCTTGCCCCGGGTCGCGGACTTCACGGGCTTCGTCGCGGCGGTGCGACCCGTCGATGCCGGTGCCGCGCCCCCGGCCTTCGTCGCAGCCTTGCCGCCACGCGCGGGACCCTTCTTCGCAGCGACGACGTCCGCCGCGACCGCGTCGGGTACTGCAACGGCATCGGCCGCCTGCGCCGCATCGTGGCCGTCGGTCGCGTCCCTGGCCGCCTTGCCGGCACCACGCACCGCCTCGCGCGAGGTTGCGCTGCGTCGCGTCTTGCGCTGCTCGCGCACGAGGTCGTCGTAGTAGATGAACTCGTCGCAGTTGGTGACGAGGAGGTCGGACGTCGAATTCTTGACCCCCACCCCGATGACCATCTTCGCGTTCTCGCGCAACTTCGAGACGAGCGGCGAGAAATCGGAGTCGCCGCTCACGATCACGAACGTGTCGACGTGCTCCTTCGTGTAGCAAAGATCGAGCGCGTCCACCACCAGCCGAATGTCGGCCGAGTTCTTGCCCGACTGCCGGACGTGCGGGATCTCGATCAGCTCGAAATTGGCTTCGTGCATCGGCGCCTTGAACGCCTTGTAGCGCTCCCAGTCGCAGTACGCCTTCTTCACCACGATGCTGCCTTTGAGAAGCAAACGCTCGAGAATCCTGCGGATGTCGAACTTGTCGTAGTTGGCGTCGCGCACGCCGAGGGCGAGGTTCTCGAAGTCGCAGAACACCGCCATGTTGGTGACTTCGCTGGATGTGGGCATGGGATTCCTGGTCGGTCCGGCCGCTATCGTCGCACGAGAGCGTCGCCCCGCCTACGGCGCGCTACACTCGCAGGCTCGCCGCGCCCCTGCCCGCTCGCCATGTCGCTGCCGCCCCTGTCGCTCCTCGAGACCCGCATCCTCGGCGTGCTCGTCGAGAAGCAGCATACGGTCCCCGACACGTATCCGCTCACGCTCAATGCGCTGGTCGCCGGCTGCAACCAGAAGACGAGCCGCGATCCCGTGCTCGAGGCGAGCGAGGGCGAGACGCAGGCGGCGCTCGATCGGCTGAAGGCGCTCACGCTCGTGATCGAGTCGAGCGGCGGACGCGTGCCGCGCTATGCCCACAATCTGGGCCGCATCCTCGGCGTTCCGGCGCAGGCGATCGCGATTGTCGCGACGATGATGCTGCGCGGCCCGCAGACGATCGCCGAACTGCGCATCCACGGCGAGCGCATCCACCGTTTTGCCGACATCTCGGCCGTGGCCGGCTTCCTCGACGAACTCGCCGCACGGCCCGAGGGTGCGCTCGTGGTCGAGCTCGCGCGCGCGCCGGGCGCCCGCGAGACGCGCTGGATGCACCTGCTCTGCGGAGCCGTGCCGGCCGCGGCCGCACAGGCCGCGCCGCCCGCGGGGTCCGACCCGCCCGCCGCCGGGGAGCGGGTCGGGCTGGGCGAGCTCGTCGCGCTGCGAGGCGCGGTCACGCGCCTCGAGGGCGAAGTGGCGACGCTGCGCGCCACCGTCGAGCGCATCGTCGCCGAACTCGGGCTGCCGCCCGCTTGAGGCATCGCACGCGTGCCGTCGCGCGCTGGCACAATGAGCGCCGGCCCGATCGCCTGACCCCCCGACGCCCACCCACAAGAACGAAAGCACACCATGGACTTTGCCAGCCTGTACGACACCGCCCGCCCGATCGTCATCGACTACTCGCTCAAGATCGTCGGCGCCATCATCCTGTACATCATCGGCCGCTGGCTGATCGGCATCGTCAATTCGCTGCTCACCAAGGCACTCGAGCGACAGAAGCTCGAGACGACGATCATCCGCTACATCGGCAACACGATCAGCATCACGCTGAACGTCCTGCTGGTCATCGGCATCCTGGGCTACTTCGGCGTCCAGACGACGTCGTTTGCCGCGCTGATCGCCGCACTCGGCATCGCGATCGGCGCTGCATGGGGCGGCCTGCTGTCGAACTTCGCGGCGGGCGCGTTCATCCTGGTCCTGCGACCGTTCAAGGTCGGCGATTACGTCCTGGCCGGCGAGGTCGAGGGCACGGTGCGTGCGATCGGTCTTTTCACCACGGCGATCGACACCCCCGACAACGTGAACACGATGGTCGGCAACGCAAAGATCATGAACGGCACGATCAAGAATTTCTCCCACAACCCATACCGCCGTGTCGATCTCACGGCGCAGCTCGACCACTCGGTCGACGTGGAAGATGCCGTGAGGCGCCTGAAGGACGCGCTGCCGAAGATCGCCAACGTCATCGACAAGCCCGCCCCCGACGTCGAGATCGTCACGTTCAACGAGCGGGGTCCCGTGCTCGCCGTGCGCCCGTACGTTCACACCGACCACTACTGGCAGGTCTACTTCGATACCAATCGCACGATCCGCGCGACCTTCGGCACGGCGGGCTACCCCGTGCCCGAGGCGTATATTCGTCATCGCGTGGTGTAGCGGCAGCGTTTCCGACAACGTCAACGGAGGTGCAACATGGGCATGCTGGACGAGATCCTGGGCGAACTCATGCAAGGACAAGGTCGCATGGCGGGCAGTGCAACGCAGGCGCCGGCGGGAATGCCAGGCAGCCCTTCGGGCCTGCCCTCTGGAATGCCAGGCTTGGGCGCACTCGGCGGTGCGGGCGGTCTTCTTGCCGTGATCATGCAGCTCGTGCAACAGAACGGCGGGCTCTCCGGCCTCGTGCAGGCGATGCAGAAGTCGGGCTTCGGTGACCACGCGCAGTCGTGGATCGGCAGTGGCGAGAATCGCGCGCTGCCGGCCGATGCGCTGTCGCAGATCTTCGGCTCCGACCAGCTGCAACAGATCGCGCAGCAGTTTGGCGTCTCCGGCGCCGACGTGTCGAGTCAGCTCGCGGACGCGCTACCCAAGGTCGTGGATCGCATGACCCCGCAAGGAAGCCTTCCGGCTGACGGCGACGATCTCGTCGCGCGCACGCTCGACACGCTGCTGCGCGGACAGCGTTAGCGCCGTTGCGGGATGGCGAAGCGCGGTCGGCGGCGCTTCGCATCGGACCGATGCGAAGCGGCGGTCAGTCCTGCCGCCAGGGCAGACCCGCCATCTGCCAGCCGTTGACGCGCCGCTGCGCCCTGTCGTTCTTGTCGCCCTCGAAGCCTTCGAGGATGTTGTACGCGCTGTGGTAACCGTTGGCGACGGCCAGTGCCGCCGCATGCGCCGAGCGCACGCCGCTGCGGCACAGGAACGCGACCGCGTCACCGGGCTCGGCCGCCTCACGCAACTCGTCCATGAAGCTGCCGTTGCGCACCTTGCCGGGATAGTCGTACCACTCGATCGGAATGCTGCCCGGCACGTAGCCGATGAGATCGCGCTCGGCGCGCGTGCGCGTATCGACGATGCGGATGGCACCCGCCTCGTAGAGGAGCCAGGCTTCGGCGGGGGTGAGCAAGCCCGCGTAGGGAATGCTCTTCTCCCTTCCACGCGCGGCAGCAGCGGCGAATACGGCAACGGTGTCGATGGCCATGACGAGTCCTCCTGCCGCGATTCTAGCCGCTGCCGGCGTGCGACAATCCGGCGGCCTGCGTTCATCGCTGCTCCGACTTGGATCCCACGTCCCCGCTCATCGTCGCGCTCGTCCTCGGCATCGTCGAGGGCCTCACCGAATTCCTGCCGATCTCGTCCACGGGTCACCTCATCGTGGCGGGATCGCTCCTGGGCTACGTCGGCGACGAGGCGAAGGTCTTCGAGATCGCGATCCAGTCCGGCGCGATGCTCGCCATCGTGTGGGAGTACCGCGCCCGCTTCGCCGGTGTCGCGCGCGGCGCGTGGCGCGAGCCCGCGGCACGACGTTTCATCGTCAACATCCTCGTCGCCTTCATGCCGGCGGCGATCCTCGGGCTCTTGCTCGGCAACGCGATCAAGGCGTGGCTCTTCCATCCGGTCCCGGTGGCCCTCGCATTCGTTGGCGGCGCACTCGTGATCCTGTGGGTCGAGCGACGCTGGCGCACGCGCGCCGCGACGCCGCGGATCGACACGGTCGACGCGATGACACCCGCCGATGCCCTCAAGGTCGGCATCGCGCAGGCGTTCGCGCTCATTCCGGGAACGTCGCGCTCCGGCGCGACGATCATCGGCGGCATGCTCTTCGGCCTTTCGCGTCAGGCCGCAACCGAGTTCTCGTTCTTCCTCGCGGTGCCCACCCTCATCGCCGCCGGCGCGTGGTCGGCGTGGAAGGAGCGCTCGCTGCTCACGCACGCCGATCCGGCCTTCTTCGCACTGGGCCTTGCCGCGTCGTTCGTCGCGGCGCTGGTGTGCGTGCGCTGGCTCATCCGCTACGTCGCACGGCACGACTTCGTGCCGTTCGCGTGGTACCGCATCGCCTTTGGCGCCGTCATTCTCGCCACCGCGCACTACGGCCTCGTGCGCTGGGCGTGACCCGAACGCGGCGGTGGCCCGCTACGTGTACTTGCGCGCGTCCTCGATGACCTTGCCGTCGTTGGGCAACTCACCCGGAAGGCGGAAGGCGACTTCGCCGCGGAGCTTCGTGACCTCGCGCATCGAGGCGACGATCGCCTCGGCGTACGACGACGCATTGCCCGGCACTTCGACCACCAGCGTCATGCGATCGGCACCCTCGGCGTTGTCGACGACGAGCCTCGCCTTCACGATCTCCGGGTGCCGCTTGACGATCGCGGCGACCTGCGCGGGATGCACGAACATGCCCTTCACCTTGGTCGTCTGATCGGCGCGGCCGAGCCAACCCTTGATGCGGACGTTGGTCCGGCCGCAGGGTGACGGACCCGGCAGGAACGCGGAAAGATCGCCGGTGCCGAAGCGAATCAGCGGATAGTCGGCGGTGGCAAGCGTGGTGACCACCACCTCGCCCACCTCCCCCGGCGCCACCGGATCCCCGGTGCCGGGACGCACGATCTCGACGAGCACGCCCTCGTCGACGACGAGCCCGTCGCGTGCCACCGTCTCGTAGGCGATGAGCCCCAGGTCGGCGGTCGCGTACGCCTGGTACCCGGCGATGCCGCGGGCCGCGAAGAAGTCACGCTGGCTCGCAAGAAACGCCTCACCGGAGACGAGCGCGCGTCCGAGCGTCGGCAACGCGATCCCCAACTCGTCGGCCTTGTCGAGGATGATCTTCAGGAACGACGGCGTGCCGGCGTAGCCGTGCGCGCCGAGATCGGCGATCGCCTGCACCTGGAGTTCGGTTTGGCCGGTGCCGCCGGGAAAGACCGTGCAGCCGAGCGCGTGGCCCGCGGTCTCGAGCATCGACCCTGCCGGCGTCAAGTGGTAGGCGAAGCAATTGTGGATGAGTTCGCCCGCCCGGAACCCCGCGGCGTGCAGCGCGCGGGCGAGTCGCCAGTAGTCGGGCTGCGCGCCTTCGGGTTCGTAGATCGGCCCCGGACTCTGGAAGACGCGACGCGCCACGCCCCAACGGGTCGCGGCGAGCCCGCCGAAGGGTCGCGCCGCCTTCTGCAATTCGAGGAGGTCGGACTTGCGGGTGACGGGCAGGCTCGCCAGCGCCGCCGCCGAGGTGAGCGCCGCCGGATCGATCGCGGCCAGCGCGCGAGCGAAGGCAGGGGCCTGCGCCTTCGCATGCGCCACCTGCTCGCGCAACTGCGCGAACTGCTCGCGATGGCGCGCTTCCGGGTCGCGCGTCTCGAGCGCGTCGAAGTGTACGGTGGTCACGACAGCCACCGCTTGCGCCGCCGATAGTGCTTGACGTCGCGGAAGCTGCGCCGTCCGGCGGAGGACAGGCCGAGGTAGAACTCCTTCACGTCCTCGTTCGCGCCGAGCGCCTTGGCCTCGCCATCCATCACCACGCGGCCGTTTTCGAGGATGTAGCCGTAGTCGGCGTAGCGCAGCGCGATCGTCGTGTTCTGCTCGGCGAGCAGGAACGACACGCGCTCCTTTCCGTTCAGGTCACGCACGATCTCGAAGATCTCCTCGACGATCTGCGGCGCGAGCCCCATCGACGGCTCGTCGAGGAGGATCATCGTCGGTCGGGCCATGAGCGCGCGCCCCACGGCGGTCATCTGCTGCTCGCCGCCCGAGGTGTAGCCGGCAAGGCTCGAGCGCCGGGTCTTCAGGCGCGGGAAATAGTGGTAGACGCGCTCCAGCGCCTGCGCGGTCGCGGCGCGCGACTCCCGCCGCGTGAACGCTCCGGTGAGGAGGTTCTCCTCGACGGTCAGGTGCGCGAAGCAGTGCCGGCCCTCCATCACCTGGCACACGCCCATGCGCACGAGGTCGTTGGTCGTGAGCTTGTCCACGCGCGCACCCTTGAACTCGATGGTGCCCTTGGTGACGTCGCCGCGCTCGGCGGCGAGGAGGTTGCTGATCGCCTTCAGCGTCGTGCTCTTGCCCGCGCCGTTGGCGCCCAGGAGCGCCACGATGCGACCCTCGGGCACCTCGAGCGACACGCCCTTGAGCACCAGGATCACGTGGTCGTAGATCACCTCGATGTTGTTCACCGAGAGATACTTCGCGGTGGTGGTGGCGGTGGTGGCGGTGGATTGCATGCTGTCGGCTCTCCGCTGTCAGCGGCCCGCGAGGGCGATCGTGGCTGCGCGCCGCATCACTTCGAACGGCGGGCCCAGGGCGCTCGCGGCGGCAAGGATGCATCGCGTCATCGCGACGTGCCCTTGCCGGCCGCGGGTCACCGGTGGCGGGACGCCAGGGGTTGGCGTCAGCCTTCCTTGGCGCAGTCGCGGGGCGTGATCTTCTTCTCCGCGGCGTACTTCGCCGCCCCCGCGTCGACCATCTTGCGCACCATCTCCTTGTCACCCGACATGAACGGCGTCAGCGCCTTGAAGCCGTTGCCGTCCCATTGCTGGAAGCGGACCATCCCCGAGCCCTCGTGGTCGAGGCACGACGTCTTGATCGGCGGGAACATCCCGCCCACGCCGAGTTCCTTGATCCGCGCCTCGGTGAGGTTCAGGTTTTCAAGACCCCAGCGCACCTGCTCGGGCGTCATCACCTTGCCCTTGCCGAACTTCTCCTGCGCCTTGCGAATCGCCTCGACGATGATGACGCCGTACGACACGCCGCGCGTGTGGTAGATCGAGCCCAGGCGCGACGGGTCGTCGAGGTTGCCCTTGCCGCTCGCGTAGAGCTTGTTCTTGATGTCCTGCATGACGGGAAAGCCCGTGCCCGGCGCCGAGAACGCCGCGGTGATGTAGCCCTTGGCCGCGTCGCCGGCGGGAATCACGTCTTCTTCCGAGCCCGCCCACCACACGCCGATCACCTTGTCGCGCGGGAAGCCGATCTTCGCCGCGGCCTTGAGCGCCGTCGGATTCATGACGCCCCAGCCCCACAGGATCACGTAATCCGGACGCGCCTGCCGGATCTGCAGCCATTGCGATTCCTGCGTATTGCCAGGATGCGCGACTGCGATCTTGATGAGCTCGAAGCCGTGCTTGGCGGCGAGCGCCTCGAGCACGGGGATCGGCTCCTTGCCGAACGCCGAGTCGTGGTACAGGTGGACGATCTTCTTGCCCTTGAGCTTGTCGACGCCACCGACCTTCTGCCCCAGGTACGCGATCATCGCGGCGGCCTGGCTCCAGTACGTCGTGCCGACGGGAAACACCCACTTGAAGACGCGTCCGTCCGCGGAGTCGGCGCGTCCATAGCCGAACGTGGTCATCGGGATCCCGTCCTGCGCCACGCGGTCGAGCAGCGCGTAGGCAATGCCGGTGGACAGCGGGTCGATGGTCGAGGCGCCGCCGTGCTTGGTCTTCAGGCGCTCGTAGCACTCGACCCCGCGTGAGGTGTTGTACTCGGTCTCGCACTCCTCGTAGATGATCTTGACCCCGTTGACCCCGCCGGTCGCGTTGATGAGATTGAAGTAATCGATCGCGCCGCCGAAATATCCCGAACCCCCTGCGGCGTACGGCCCGACCCGGTACGACAGGAGCGGGATGAACTGCTCGCCCTGGGCCGTCGCGGTGGCGGCGACGCCGAGCATGGTGAGACCGAGCAAGGCTGACTTCATTGTCTTCATGGTGCTCCTCCTACGCAAATGTCTCCTGGATGGAGATACGAAAGTGACCGCGGGCGGCGCGTCGTGATCCCGCCGCGTGCATTGTGAGCCCTCGCAGCCGGTCGCCCGCGCTTGCGTCCCACCGGCAGCGCGGTCAGTACGGGAACGGCCATAGCCGAAGCTTCTCCTTGGCGATCTGCCACAGCCGCGCCAGCCCATGCGGCTCGACGATGAGGAAGAAGATGATGAGGGCGCCGAAGGCCATGAGCTCGAGGTTCGACGTGATCGCCTTCGACAGCGGCAAGTGCACCGTCGTCTCGAGGAAGGCGACGACGAGGCTCAGGAACACGGGCAGGAGCGTGATGAAGGCGCTGCCCAGGAACGAGCCCAGGATCGAGCCGACGCCGCCGATGATGATCATGAACAGGATGCGAAACGACAGGTCGAGGTTGTACGCCTCGGGCTCGACGGTGCCCAGATACAGGTACGCGTACAGCGCACCGGCTACGCCGCAGTAGAACGAGCTGATCGCAAACGCGGTGAGCTTCGCCGGCATCAGGCGAATGCCGATCACCTCGGCCGCGACGTCCATGTCGCGCACCGCCATCCACGAGCGCCCGGTATTGCTGCGCACGAGGTTCTTCGCGGCGAGCGCCAGCAGCGAGACGATGACGAGCACCAGGAGGTAGCGCGATTCCGGCGACACGAATTCGTAGCCCAGGATCGTCACCTCCTGCGCCGTGATCACCCCGGACGAGCTGTAGTTCGAGAACCAGCCGATCTTGGCGAGGCACCACACGATGAAGAACTGCGCGGCGAGCGTGGTCACCGCGAGGTAGAAGCCGCGGATGCGCAGGCTCGGCAGCCCGAACACCATGCCGACGAGCGCGCTGATGCCGCCGCTGAGAGCGAATGCGACGAGGATCGGCATCCCCGGCACGCGCAGCATGAAGTTGTACGACGCGAAGGCGCCGATCGCCATGAATGCGGCAGTGCCGAGCGAGAGCTGGCCGCAGTATCCGGTCAGGATGTTGAGCCCGATCGCGGCGAGGGAGAGGATGAGGAAGGGCGTGAGGATCGCGGTGAAGATGTAGGGGGTCGCGACGAACGGCATCACGAGGTACGCGAGCACCAGGATGACCGCGATGCCGATCCGGTCCTGGCGGATCGGGAAAATCGCGGCGTCCGCCTCGTAGGACGTCTTGAACTGGCCAGCTTCGCGATAGATCATCGGTCGGGTGCGGGGTCGTGGTCGTGGCGGTGGGGAACGACGTCAGATGCGACGGATGATCTTCTCGCCGAAGATGCCTTCCGGGCGCACGAGCAGGAAGACGAGCGCCAGCATGTACGGGAACCAGCCCTCGATCCCGCCGCCGACGAGCGGCCCGAAGTAGACCTCGGCAAGCTTCTCGGTGGCGCCGATGATGAGTCCCCCGACGATCGCGCCGGGCACCGACTCGAAGCCGCCGAGGATGAGCACCGGCAGCGCCTTGAGCGCAACGAAGGTGAGGGCGAACTGCACGCCGTTGCGCGCGCCCCACAGCAGCCCCGCGACGAGGGCGAGGAATCCGGCCACGCCCCACACGATCCCCCAGATCTGCTGCAGCGGAATGCCGACGGCAAGCGCCGCCTGGTGGTCGTCGGCGACCGCGCGCAGCGCGCGGCCGATGCGGGTGCGACTGAAGAAGAGCGCGAGTCCCGTGACGAGGAGCGCCGCGACACCCGCCGCCGTGAGGTCGAACTTCGAGATCATCATGTTCAGGTGGTCCGACACCCACGCGATCGGCTCGTCCTGCAAGCCGAGGTCGAGGGCGCGCACGTTCGCGCCCCACATCATCTGCGCGAGACCCTCGACGAAGAAGGCGAGCCCGATCGTGGCCATGAACAGCGTGATCTGCGGCTGGTTCACGAGCGGCCGCAAGACGATGCGCTCGGTCAACAGCCCCAGGATCACCATGACGACGAGCGTGATCGGAATCGCGAGCCACGGCGACAGGTCGAACTCGAGCAGTCCGACGTAGGTCAGCGCCGCGAAGAAGACCATCCCGCCCTGCGCGAAGTTGAGCACGCCGGACGCCTTGTAGATCAGCACGAACCCCAGGGCGACGAGCGAATACATCACGCCCGAGAGGAGGCCACCGATCAGGACTTCGAGAAAGAAGGACATGGTGGAGGGTCGAAGGTCGTCGTGCGTGGAGCGGTGTGGCGCGCCGCGGCGTCAGTGCGCAACGCCCAGGTAGGCGGCGATCACGGCCTTGTCGGCGCGCACCTCGTCGGGGGTGCCGTCGCCGATCTTCTTGCCGTAGTCGAGGACGACTACGCGGTCGGAGATGTCCATCACGACCCCCATGTCGTGCTCGATCAGCACGATCGTCGTGCCGTACTGCTCGTTGACGTCGAGGATGAAGCGACACATGTCCTGCTTCTCCTCGACGTTCATGCCCGCCATCGGCTCGTCGAGGAGCAAAAGCGTCGGCTCCGCGGCGAGCGCGCGCGCGAGCTCGACCCGCTTTTGCAGTCCGTACGGCAGGCGGCCGACGGGCGTCTTGCGGATGTGCTGGATCTCGAGGAAGTCGATCACCTCCTCGACCTTGAGGCGGTTGGCGAGCTCCTCGCGCTTCGCACGCCCGAACCAGATCGCCTGCTCGAAGATGCCGGCCTTCATCTTGAGGTTGCGTCCGGTCATGATGTTGTCGAGCACGCTCATCCCGCGAAACAGTGCGATGTTCTGGAACGTGCGCGCAATGCCGTTCTTGGCGACCTCGTGCGAATCCATGTCGCGGCGCACCTGGCCCCGGAAGGTGATCGTCCCCTCCTGCGGGCGGTAGACCCCGTTGATGACGTTGAGCATCGAGCTCTTGCCGGCGCCGTTGGGGCCGATGATGGCCCGGATCTCGTGCTCGCGCACGTCGAAGCTGATGTCGGTGAGCGCCTTCACCCCACCGAACGCGAGCGAGATGCGCTCGAGTTGGAGGATGACCTCACCGCCACCGCGTGCGGGACCCGTCACGTCACGCCGCCTTGCCGCTGACCGCCGGGTACGTCTTCGCGTCGGCAATGACGATGTCCGCGGCCACCATCCGGCTGCGGCCATCCTCGAAGCGCACGAGCGTCTCGATGTGCTGCACGTCGCGGCCGGCGTACATGGCATCGATCAGCACGGCGTACTTCTCGGCGACGAAGCGACGCCGGACCTTGCGCGTGCGCGTGAGCTCGTCGTCGTCGGGATCGAGCTCCTTGTGCAGGACGAGGAAGCGATGCACCTGCGACTGCGCGAGCTCCCCCTCGTGCGCGAGTTCGGCGTTGACCTTGTCGACGCAATCGCGCACGAGCTCGTAGACCTCGGGCTTGGCGGCCAGGTCCATGTAGCCCGAGTACGCGAGCCCGCGCCGCTCGGCCCAGTTGCCGACCGAGCCCATGTCGATGTTGACGAATGCGCACACGCGGTCGCGCCCGTCGCCGAACGCCACCGCTTCCTTGATGTGCGCGAAGAACTTGAGCTTGTTCTCGATGTAGTTGGGCGCGAACATCGCACCGCTTGCGAGCTTGCCCACGTCCTTGGCCCGATCGATGATCTTGAGCTGCCCGGAGTCGTCGAGGAAGCCTGCATCGCCGGTATGGAAGAAGCCCTCGGCGTCGATCGACTCGGCGGTGGCGTCGGGCCGGTTGTAGTACTCGGTGAGCAGCATCGGCCCGCGCACCAGGACCTCGCCGCCGGCGTCGATCTTGAGCTCCACGCCGGGCGCGGGAATGCCCACCGCGTCGAGCTTCACGTCGTCATCGGGCTGCAGGCACGCGTACGCGCAGGTCTCGGTCTGGCCGTAGAGCTGCTTCAGGTTGATGCCGATCGAGCGATAGAAGCGGAACAGGTCGGGCCCGATCGCCGCGCCTGCGGTGTACGCGACGCGGATGCGGCTCATGCCGAGCACGTTGCGCAGCGGCCCGTAGACGAGAGCGTTGCCGATCGCGTAGTGCAGGCGCTGCGCCAGCGGCACCGGCTTGCCGCCCAGGATCTCGGCGCCGCAGCGGCGCGCCACACCCATGAAGTAGCGGTAGAGCCAGCGCTTGAGGGCCCCGGCGTCCTCCATGCGGATCGTCACCTGCGTGAGCAGGTTCTCGAAGACGCGCGGCGGGGCGAAGTAGTACGTGGGGCCGATCTCGCGCAGGTCGGTCATCACGGTGTCGCCCGATTCGGGGCAGTTGATGGTGAAGCCGGCGACGAGCCACTGCGCGACGGAGAAGAGATGGTCGCCGACCCAGGCCATCGGCAGGTACGACAGGACGCTGTCGGAGGCGTCGAGGTGATCGAACTCGCAGCCGCCCTTCGCCGCGGCAATGAATGCCGCGTGACTCGCGCGCACGCCCTTGGGGCGACCCGTCGTCCCCGACGTGTAGAGCATCACCGAGACGTCGTCGCTGCTCCCCTTGGCGACCTCGGCCTCGTACCAGCCCGGATGGTCGCGATCGAAGGCGCGGCCGTCCGCGACGAGCTGGTCGTACGCGGTGAGCCCCTCGTAGTGGCGCAGGCCCCGCGGATCGTCGTAGAAGATGTGTGCGAGCGTCGGCACCTCGGGCCTCGACTCGAGGAGCTTGTCGACCTGCTCCTGGTCCTCGACGATCGCGTAGGCGATCGCCGCGTCGTTGAGGACGTAGACGAAATCGACGGCCGGCGCGTCCTGGTACATCGGCACCGGCACGCCGCCCAGCGCCTGCGCGGCGAGCATCGCCCAGTACAGGCGGGGTCGGTTGTCACCGACGATGGCAAGATGCATCCCGCGCGTGAAGCCATGCGCGGCGAGACCGCAGGCGATCGCGCGCACCTCGTCGGCGACCTCGCGCCACGTCCACGTCTGCCAGATGCCGAGATCCTTCTCGCGCGTGGCCGGATGTTCCGGGCGCACCCGCGCATGCTGCATGAGCAGGCGCGGAAACGTATCCTGCGCTGGTTCCATCGACTTCCTCCTGGAAGCATCACCGCGACTTCGCGGCGCCCTCTTGTCGGGGCATGCATCGCCGCCATCTTAGCCGGTCGGTACCTCCGGCCGCCAGCGGCGCGTGCTCCGCTGGCACGCGGTCGCGGCTTAGAATCGGCGGTGCGGACGTTGATTTTCGCGCACTGTAGGGCGCCGTGGCGCCCGAAGCTGTCGTCTCGCCGACAATCGGCGGGCGCGTCCGCCCCGTCCGACCCATGACCACGTTCGCCGCCATGCTCCGTGCCGCACCCTGGGCAGCAACGCTCGCCCCGGGTGATCTGGCTCGCGTCGAGAGCGAAACGCTGGTGCGCACCTGCGCGAGCGGCACCCTCGTGTGTCGCAGGGGCGAGACGGTGGAGGCATGGATCGGCGTGGTCGACGGCCTCGTGAAGATGACCAACGTGTCGGCCGACGGCAAGCCGACGAGCTTCGTCGGCGTGAGTTCGGGTGGATGGTTCGGTGAAGGCTCGGTCCTGAAGGACGAGCCGCGCCGCTACGACATCGTCGCGCTACGCGAGAGCGTCATCGCGTACCTGCCGAAGGCGACGTTCCTGTGGCTGCTCGACATCAGCATGCCGTTCAACCGCTTCATCATCACGCAGTTGAACGAGCGGCTCGGACAGTTCATCGGCATGGTCGAGCACGATCGCCTGCTGGGGCCGGAGGCGCGGCTTGCGCACTGCCTCGCGGCCATGTTCAATCCGGTGCTCAATCCCGGCGTGCAGCCGTCGCTGCCGATCTCGCAGGAGGAGTTCGCCCAGTTGGCAGGGCTGTCGCGGCAACGCGCCAATCAGGCGCTGCAACGTCTCGAACAGGCGGGGCTCGTGCGCATCGACTACGGCGGCGTCACCGTACGCGACCTTGCCGGACTGCGCCAGTTCCAGGGTTGACGCAACCGCGGCGCGCCCCCCGCCGCGGCGCGCCCCCGTCGTCAACCGTAGGTGTAGAACCCGCGTCCCGTCTTGCGCCCGAGCCAGCCGGCCGCGACCATCTCCTTCAGCAGCGGCGCGGGACGGTACTTCGAATCGTTGAAGTCGGCGTAGAAGACGTTCATCACCGCGAGCACGACGTCGAGCCCGATGAGGTCGCACAGCGCGAGTGGCCCGATCGGATGTGCGCAGCCGAGCTTCATGCCGTCGTCGATCGCCTGCGCCGACGCGAGCCCTTCCTGGAGCGCGAAGATCGCCTCGTTGAGCATCGGGCACAGGATGCGATTGACGGCGAAGCCGGGACTGTTCTTGACCACGATCGGCGTCTTGCCCAGGCGACGGGCGAACGCGGCGGCGGCCTCGACCGCGGCGTCGGAGGTCTGCAGGCCGCGCACGAGTTCGACCAGCGCCATGAGCGGCACCGGATTGAAGAAGTGCACGCCGAGGAAGGCTTCCGGCCGCGGCATCACCGCGCCCAGTGTCGTGATCGAGATCGACGACGTGTTCGACGCGATGAGCGCGTCGGCCCCGGCGAGCGCGCCGACTTCGCGCAGGATCTTGAGCTTGAGGTCGAGATTCTCGGTGGCCGCCTCGATGACGAGATCGCAAGGCCCGAGTGCCGCGTACTCGACGGTGCCGTGGATCCGACCCACGATCGCGGTCTTGTCCGCGGCGCCGAGCTTCTCCTTCTTGACGAGCCGGTCGAGGCTGCCCGCGATCGTCGCCAGACCACGGTCCACCGCTGCCTTCGACACGTCGACCATCACGGTGTCGAGACCCGCGGCCGCACAGGCCTGCGCGATGCCGTTGCCCATGGTGCCCGCGCCGATGACGCCTACCCGTTCGATCGTTGCCATATGCGTTGCCTTGTCGGTGGTGGTCGAGAAGAGCCCATGATTATGCCGCCTTCCTCCGCCCGCGGATCGCGGCCGCTCACGACCACTCGGGAACTGCCGGCACGCGCAGCCGCTCGATCTGCGGCAGGTCGAAGCCGAAGTGGCGCGCGACCAGAACGCGCAACGCGTGCCGGTCGGCCAGCACGTGCTGCTCGAAGTGGTCGCCCTCGCGCACGGTCACGTCGCGATTCATGACGCTGATGCGCCCGCCCGGGGTCAGCGCCCGCAGCATGAGGCGTTGGCGAAACGGCGAGCCCGGATACGTCGCCGTGAAGTGGTTGCCCATCTCGAAGTCGATCGGATTGTCGTGCTCGAGAGTGCTGACCCAGCACTCCTGCGCCCGACCATCGACGTCGGCGTGGAGCACCCAGTGCCGGTCGTCGCGCGTGAACCAGTGCGTTTGCACGCCGTCGCTCGTACGCAGCCCTTCGACGAGCGGTAGCGGCACGCCGGCCGCGAGACCGCCGAAGCCCGGGTCGACGACGCAAGGCCCCTCGGGCAGCGGCACGGCGAGGAACATGTGCGCGCGCGAGGCCACCTGTCGCGGTACGTAGGTGATGACGCGCGCGAGGTGCGGCACCGGCGCGAAGCCCAGGGACTCCAGCACCGCCTTGAACAGCGTCGCGTGCTCGAAGCAGTAGCCGCCGCGCTTCGCCTGCACGAGCTTCGCCTGCAGCGCGGCGAGATCGAGTGCGACCTCGCGACCCAACAGGACGTCGATGTTCTCGAAGGGAATGGCGCGCATGTGCGCGCGCAACACGGCGGTGAGCGTGGCGAGGTCGGGCTGGCTGCGCTCCTGCCAGCCGATGCGGGCACGATAGCCGTCGAGGTCGAACGGGGTGGTGGACATCCTTGGGCTCCGGAAGCGTTTCCTCGCGATCGGGCGCCGGCGCCACGCGGGCGCGCTACGGCGTGGACTCGCTCGCGACCTGCCGCGCGCGCCCGTGCCTCGCGGCATGGGGCGCCTCGTCCGCGCCCCTGGGCCGGCGCGGCGGCGCGGTGCGCAGGCCCGCGACGATCATCTCGACCAGCGCCGGCGCGGCGGCCGCGAGGTCGTACGCCGCCGGGTCGAGGACCCATTCGTGCATGATGCCCACCATCGTGGCGTGCACGCCGTGCGCCGCGAGCGTGGGATCGGTGTCGGCCGGCAGCTCGCCCGCGGCCACGGCACGGCGCACCACGTCGGCGATCTGCCCGATGCAGTGGCCGCGGTCGACCCGCCGCGTCGTGGCGAGGCCGGTGAGATCGTCGACGAGCTCGCACTTGTGGAAGACGATCTCGAAAACGCTCTGCGTTCTGGGATCGGCGGCAAGGCGGCGCAGTGCTGCGATCGACGCGCTGCGCAGCGCGGCAAGGGGGTCGGTGCCTGCCACCGCGTCGACACGGGCGAAGTCCGCTTCGAGCGGCAGGGTCGCACGCTCGAACAGGGCGCGAAACAGATCGGCCTTGTCGCGGAAATGCCAGTAGACCGCACCGCGGGTCATTCCAGCGCGCTTTGCCACGTCGGCAAGCGAGGTCCGCGTGACCCCGTGGTCGCGAAACAGGGCCTCGGCTGCATCGAGCAGCCGCTCCCGGGTGACGAGCGAAGCTTCCTTGGTCCGGCGTGCCATCGTGACGTCCACGTTCAGCGCATGCGCCACTTTACAAACATTCGCGAATGTATGTAAAGTGGCGGGCTCTCGCCCACACCCATCCGTGAGCGCCCCGTCGCCGGCCGCAACCGCAGCTGCCGGCCGGCGTGCCGCACAATTCGCCGCTTTCCCGACCCCGCTTGCCGACGACGCCCTCCGCTCGCCGCCGCGAGCCCGCAGCGTCCCTCCAGGAGCCTACTTCGATGCCCGTCCGTCCTCGCGTGCCCGCGTTTCGCGCGGTTCCCGTCATGGCTGCGAGCGTGCTTGCCGTGATCCTCGCCGCCTGCGAACAGGCGCCGCCGCCGTCGGGATTCCACGGCTTTCCACCCGCGCAGGTGACGACGCAAAAGCTCGCGCCGCAGACGCTTCCCGCGGTCTACGAGTACGTGGGACAGACCACGGGATCGAAGGAAGTCGAGGTGCGCGCGCGCGTGACCGGAATCCTCGAGAAGAAGCTCTTTCAGGAAGGGGCCGCAGTGCGCGCCGGGCAGGCGCTCTTCGTCATCGACCCGCGCCAGCTCGCGGCGCAGGTTGCGGCACTCGAAGCCGACCTCGCCCGGGCGCAGGCGCAACACGCGCAGGCCGAGCGCGAGCTCGCGCGTCTGAAGCCGCTCGCCGAGAAGCGCGCGGTCGGCCAGAAGGAGGCCGACGACGCGCAATCGAATCTCGACCTCGCCCGGGCCGGGGTGCGCGCGGCGCAGGCCCGCCTCGACGAAGCGAAGCTCAACCTGGGCTACACCGACGTGCGCGCACCGATTGCCGGCGTCACGAGCCGCGCGCCCAAGTCGGAGGGAAGCCTCGTCACCGCCAACGACACGCTGCTCACCACGATCTCGCAGGTCGATCCGATGTGGATCCCGTTTGCCATCGCGGAGAACGAGGAGCTCGCCCTCGCCCGCGCGGTGAAGGAGGGGCGCCTCACGATGCCCAAGAACTGGGCGTTCGACGTCGTCGTCCAGCTCTCCGACGGCTCGGTGCTCGAACGCAAGGGCCGCATCAATTTCGCCGACACCCGCGTCGATCCGACGACGGGCACGTTCGAAGTGCGCGCCGAGATCCCCAACGCCGATCACGCCTTGAAGCCCGGCCAGTTCGTGCGCGTGAAGCTCCTCGGGGCGACGCGCAACGGCGCGCTTGCCGTGCCGCAGGTCGCCGTGATGGACAGCCCGCAGGGCAAGTTCGTCTACGTCGCCGGCAAGGACAAGGACGGCAAGGACGTCGCCGAAGTGCGCGTCGTGCAGCTCGGGGATTGGGCGGTGGCCAACGGCACGAACCTGTGGATCGTCGAGAAGGGGCTCGAGCCCGGTGACGTGGTGATCGTCGACGGCGTGTCGAAGCTGCGCCCGGGTGCACCGATCGTCCTGGGCGGCACGCCGCCGGGTGCCGGCACCGCGGCTCCGGGCGCCGCGCCGCCCGCCAAGGGCACGCCTGCCGGTCCCAAGTCCTGACGCGCACCGGACCCGCCCATGATCTCCCGCTTCTTCATCGATCGCCCGATCTTCGCCGCCGTCATCGCGATCTTCATCGTGCTGGCCGGCCTCGCCGCGATGCGCGTGCTGCCGGTCGCGCAGTACCCCGAGATCGCTCCACCCGTCGTCACCGTGCAGGCGGTCTACCCCGGTGCGTCGGCGCAGGTCGTCGAGCAGACCGTCGCCGCGCCGATCGAGAATGCGATCTACGGCGTCCCGGGCATGATGTACATGAGCTCGAATTCGGCGTCGAACGGCGTCGTGCAGATCCAGGTCACGTTCCAGATCGGCACCGACGTGGACATCGCCACGGTCAACGTGAACAACCGGGTGAAGCAGGTCGAGCCGCGCCTGCCCGAGGAGGTGCGCCGGCAGGGCGTGACCGTCGAGCGCGGCAGCAGCTCGTTCCTGCAGGTCGTCGCCTTCTATTCGCCAGACGGAAGCTTCGACGATCTTTTCATCAGCAACTACATCACGCTGAACGTCCTCGACGAGATCAAGCGCCTGCCCGGCACGACCAACGTGCAGATCTTCGGCGCGAAGGACTACGCGATGCGGATCTGGTTGAAGCCCGACCGGCTGGCGCAGCTCAAGATGACGCCGGGGGACGTGATCGGCGCGGTCAACGAGCAGAACGCGCAGTTCGCGGCCGGCAAGATCGGGCAGGCGCCGAGCGGCAAGAACCAGGACCTGGTCTTCACGGTCACCACCCGCGGGCGCATGTCCGACCCGAAGGAGTTCGAACGGATCATCGTGCGCGCCAATCCCGACGGGTCGACCGTGCGTCTGGCCGACGTCGCGCGCGTGGAACTGGGGTCGCGCGACTACGAATTCAACGGGCGCTACAACGGCAAGCCCGCCACGCTCATCGGCATCTTCCTCGCACCGGGCGCGAACGCGCTCGAAGTCGCGCAGTCGTCGCGCGCCGAGCTCGCGCGACTCGCTGAGCGCTTTCCGCCGGGGCTCACCTACACGGTCGCCTTCGATACGACACGCTTCGTCGAGGTGTCGATCCGCGAGGTGGTGAAGACGCTGGGCGAGGCGATGCTGCTCGTCTTCCTCGTCGTCTACCTCTTCCTGCAGAGCTGGCGCGCGGCGATCATCCCCTTCGCCGCCGTGCCGGTGGCGCTCATCGGCACCTTTGCCGGGATCCTCGCGCTCGGCTACTCGATCAACACGCTCACGCTCTTCGCGATGGTGCTGTCGATCGGCATCGTCGTCGACGATGCGATCGTCGTGCTGGAGAACGTCGAGCGCATCATGCGCGAGGAGCATCTTGCCCCGCGCGACGCCGCCATCAAGGCGATGAAGGAGGTCACCGGCCCGATCATCGCGATCGTGCTCACCCTCGTCGCGGTCTTCGTGCCGATCGCCTTCCTGGGCGGGCTCACGGGCGAGCTCTACCGGCAGTTCGCGGTCACGATCGCGATGTCGGTGGTGATCTCCGGCCTCGTGGCGTTGACGCTCTCGCCGGCGCTTTGCGCGCTGATCCTCAAGCCGCACGTCGAGCCGCGCGGCTTCTTCCGCTGGTTCAATGCGCGCTTCGACTCGATTCGCGATCGCTACACGCACGGCGTCGTTTTCCTGATCCGCCACGGCATCCTCGCGCTCACGCTCTTCGTGCTCATGGTGGCGGCGGCGGTGTTCATGTGGCGGGTGACGCCGGGAAGCCTCGTCCCGGACGAGGACCAGGGGTTCTTCATCTCGGCGGTGATCCTGCCCGACGGCGCGACGCTCGAGCGCACGCAGAAGGTCGTCGACGAGGTCGAGGCGGCGATCCGCAGCAATCCGGCCAACCGCTACGTCGTGAGCTTCACCGGCTTCGACTTCATCGGCGGCGGCTTCCGCAACAATGCGGCGACGCTGTTCGTCTCGCAGGTCCCGTGGGACGAGCGCACGGTCACGGTCCAGCAGCTCGTCGGCGAGCTCTTCGCCAAGACCGCGCACATCAAGGAAGCGCTGGTGCTGGCGTTCAATCCGCCGCCCATCTTCGGCCTGGGCACGACGGGGGGCTACGAGCTCTACATCCAGAACCGCGGCGACGGCGGATCGGCGAAGCTCGACGAGGTCAAGAATGCGTTCCTCGCCCGCGCCAACGCCGACCCGCAACTCGGTGGTGCGCAGACGCTGTGGCACGCCGCGGTGCCGCAACTTTTCGTCGACGTCGATCGCGAGAAGGCGAAGAAGCTCGGCGTGCCGATCAACGACATCTTCAACACGCTGTCGGCGACGATGGGCACGTACTACGTCAACGACTTCAACAAGTACGGGCGCACCTGGCAGGTGCTGATGTCGTCCGAGCCGCAGTTTCGCAAGAGGCCCGACGACATCACCGGCGTGTACGTGCGCAGCGCGAGCGGCGAGATGATCCCGCTGTCGTCGCTCGTGCGGGTCAAGTACGCCTCGGGGCCCGACTCGCTCGACCGCTTCAACAACCTGCCCGCGGTGAAGATCATCGGCCAGGCCGCGCCCGGCTTCAGCTCCGGGCAGGCGATCGCGCGCGTCGAAGAGATCGCCAGGGAGGTGCTGCCGCCCGACTTCAGCTTCGACTGGGGCGGCGCGTCGTACCAGGAGAAGCAGTCGGGCGGCGCGTCGACCTTCGCGCTCGGGCTGGCGGTCATCATGGTCTTCCTGATCCTCGCCGCGCAGTACGAGCGCTGGTCGCTGCCGCTCGCGGTGCTGCTGGCGCTGCCCTTCGGCACGTTCGGTGCGCTCGTCGCGGTGTGGGCGCGGCATCTGACGAGCGACGTGTACTTCCAGATCGGCCTCGTCACGCTCCTGGGTCTCGCCGCCAAGAACGCGATCCTCATCGTCGAGTTCGCTCTCTACAAGCACGAGGAGGGGCTGTCGGCCTCGGCCTCCGCCGTCGAGGGAGCACGCCTGCGCTTCCGCCCGATCCTCATGACCTCGCTCGCCTTCATCTTCGGCGTGCTGCCGCTCGCGCTGTCGACCGGTGCCGGCGCCGGCGCCCGGCATTCGGTCGGCACCGGCGTCACCGGCGGCATGTTCGCCGCGACGTTCCTCGCGATCTTCTTCGTGCCGATATTCTTCAAGGTGATCTTCGATCGCCGCATCGCCGAGAAGCGCACGAGCGGGGAGATCTTCGACGAGGTGGCGCACGCGCGGTCGATCGCGCACCGCGCGACGCCGGCGACGCCGGGCCATCCACCCCGCACGGTTGCCGGAGCATGATCATGCAGCGAATCGTCCTCTTGCTCGCGACGGCGGGCGTCGTCGCCGGCTGCGCCGTGACGCAGCCCGCGCCACCCAAGTACGACCTGCCCCCGACCGCGGCGACCGCCGCGCAGAGCGAGCTCCTCGAGCACTGGTGGACCGCCTTCGACGACCCGGTGCTCACCCGCCTCGTCGAGGAAGCGCTCGCGCACAACTGGGACGTGAGGACGGCGCTCGCGCGCATCGACGCCGCGCGTTCGCAGGTGCTGCTCGCGCAGGCGAACCTCGTTCCCAGCGTCGACCTTGGCGTCGGCGCCACGCGCAGCCGCAGCTCGGCGGAGACGATCCCCAAGTTGCCCGACGGCACGCAGCTCGCGTCGAATCGCTACACGGTGCAGCTGCAGGCCGCGTACGAGCTCGACCTGTGGGGCAAGTACCGGGCAGGGCTTCTTGCCTCGGACAACGAGCTCGCGGCATCGCAGTACTACGTGCAAACGGTGCGCATCGGCATCGCCGCCGACACCGCGAGCGCGTACTTCCGTCTGCGCGCCGCCGATGCCGAACTCGCGGTCCTGCGCGACACGCTCAGGCTGCGCACCGAGACCGTGCAACTGCAGCGCGACCGCTTCGAAGGCGGGCTCATCGGCGAATACGATCTGCGCAGCGCCGAGGCGGAACGCTCCGCCGTGGTCGCCGACGTCGCCCGCACCGAAAGCGCGGTGGGCGAGCTCGAGAGCGCGATCGCCACGCTGGCCGGCCGCAGCCCGCGGGCCGTGTTCCAGCCGGAAGTCGCGCGTGGCGCCTCGATCGAGGCGGTGACCGAAGTCCCCGAACTGCCGCCCGGACTGCCGTCGGGGCTGCTCGAACGGCGACCCGACATCCGCCGCGCGGAAGCGCTCCTCGCCGCCTCGGACCTGCGCATCCAGGCCGCGCGCGCCGAGTACTTCCCCGCGATCTCGCTCACCGGGGCGTACGGCGTGCAATCGGCGGCGATGTCGAGCCTCTTCACGGGGCCCGCGGCGATCTGGACCCTGGGCGCCGCGCTGCTGCAACCCGTCCTGGGCTTGAAGGCGATCGAATCGCAGGTCGAGCTCGCCAAGGCGCGGCGCGAGGAGGTGACGGCGCAGTACGCGCAAACGATCCAGGTCGCCTTTCGCGACGTGCACGACGCGCTCCTCGCGCATCGGGCGGCGCGCGACGTGCTGGCCGCCGAGACCGATCGGCGCAACCAGATCGCGAAGGCCTACGACGTCGCTCTCCTGCGCTACGACGCCGGCCGCACGTCGTTCCTCGAGGTCATCGACGCGCAGCGCACGCTGCTCGTCGCCGAGACGCTGCGCATCGACGCGGCGCGCGACGCGAAGCTCGCGATCGTGGCGTTCGCGCGCGCGCTGGGCGGCGGCTGGAAGCCCGAGTCGTACCTCGCGACGCGCTAGGACGCCGGGCGCGACGCCGGTGCCCGCCGCCGTGTCGCCCGCCAGGCGCGAACGACGCGCGCGGTGGAGGTATGCGAAGATTGCGCTTCATGGCAAAGCGTTTCTCGCACCGCGCCGCGTGGCTCATCGTCATGACGTGCGCGATCCTCGCGGCCCCGGCGCTCGCCGCCGCGCAACCCATCGTCGTGCAGGGCCTCGAGTGCCACGCCGACGACGGTGCCTGGCGCATCGACGCGTCGAGCGTCGCCGCGCACTACGCGGCCACCGCGCCGCGCAAGCGTGACGTGGTCTTTCGCGGCAGCCTGCAAACGCTCCCCGGCCAGCCCGCCACCGTCGTGTGGCGCGGCGACACCACGCACCTGCCGCGCGAGACCGCGGTGCTCGCGGCACGCGAGGAGGCGTGCCGTCTCGCGCTGCCCGGCCTGCCCGCGGGGACGCATCAGGCGTTGCTGTCGATTCGCCCCGGCGAGGCCGCCACCGGCTGCTGCGTGGTGCACGCGGGCTTCGACGCCCACGCGGCACCCGTGGCCGATCTCGCCGCGAAACCCGCGACCGACTGGGCGCATGCGCTGCTCGCGCTCCTGCCGGCTCTCAACGCCTGCGTCGGTCGCGATCGCGAGCGCTTCAGGGCCGTGACGTCGGCGCGCGCGGAAGGGACCACGGTGCGCGTCCGGTTGCGCACCGGCGACGGCAAGGCGATCGACTGCACCGTCGACGCCTCCGGACGCGGCACGCCGAAATTCGCTGCCGGCGACAACGCTGGCGCGTCGGGCGGGCCGTGGTGGTACCCGGCACGCGAGCCAGCGCCGATCGTCGCCTGCGGCCGGCTCGAGCGCGTGCAAAACGCGCGGGGTGCGCTCGTCGGCTATCTCCAGTACGAGCCATGCTGACCTTGCCCCGCGCCGTGGTCGTCGGACTCGCCCTTGCCAGCGTTGCCCCGACGCAGGCGCAGGTCGCTCCCAGCCCGAGCGAGATCGCGGCGTATCGCGGGCTCCTCGCCGCGGCGGCAAGCGGCGACCTCGCCACGCTTCGCATGCTGACCGCGCAAGGCAGCAAGGTCGACGTGCGCGACGCGCGCGGGCGCACGCCACTCATCGTCGCCGCCTTTACCCGCCAGCACGATGCCATGCGCACGCTGGCGGCGGCCGGCGCCGATCCGAATGCGCTCGACGACGATCGCTACGACATGGTGACCATCGCCGCCGTCGCCGACGACGTGGCGACGCTCACGCTCGCGCTCGACCTCGGCAACAAGGCGACCAACGTCACGAGCCGCTACGACGGCACCGCGCTCATCGCCGCGGCACACCTGGGCCACGCCGGCGTGGTGCGCAAGCTCATCACCGCGGGAGCGCCGGTCGACCACGTCAACAACCTGGGCTGGACCGCGGTGATCGAGTCGATCGTCCTGGGTGACGGTGGTCCGCGCCACATCGCGACACTCGCCGCGCTCATCGAAGGCGGCGCCAACGTGAACATCGCCGACCGCACCGGCGCGACTCCGCTCGCTCTCGCGCAGGCCAAGGGCTACGGCGAGATGGCGCACATGATCGCCGCCGCCGGTGGCCGCTGACGCCTGCCACCTCCGGAAGTCACGATGAACGCTGCCGCCCTCTGCCCTGCCGCCGATCGCATGGCGTCGCCGCGGCGCGGCTTCGGCCTGCGCCCAACGCAAGTCGTGGAAGGCGGCGCTCGCTCGTCGCGCCACCGCGGCGCGGCGCGCGCGCTCGCGATGCGGTTGCGCCTTCTCGTCGGCACGCTCGCGCTCGCGCTGCCGCTCGCTGCGAGCGCCCAAGGCGCATTCACCACGCAGGCCGTCAACATGCGCGCCGGGCCGGACCGCTCGTTTCCGCTCGTGGCGTGGATCCCTGCCGGCGTGCCGGTGCGCGTCTTCGGGTGCCTCGACGGCTGGCGCTGGTGCGACACCGCGTGGGGGCCGCACCGCGGCTGGGTCTGGTCGCGGAACCTCGCGATGACCTTCCAGAACCAGCCGTGGCCGATCTTCTACGGCGGGCCGCGGCTCGGGATCCCGCTCGTCAGCTTCTCGATCGTCTCGTACTGGGATTCGTTCTATCGCAACCAGCCGTGGTGGCATCAGCGCAGCGATTGGTTCCACCGGCCCCCGCCGCCCCCGCCGCCGGCATGGCGCCCGCCGCCGCCCGGTTGGCGGCCCCCGCCCCCTGCCGTGCGACCGCCGCCCCCACCCACCGTACGGCCGCCGCCGAGCGTGCGCCCGCCACCCCGGCCGATGCCGCCACCGCCGCCGGTGTCCCCCGGTCCGGGTCCGCGTCCCCCTGTCGCCCCGCCCGATGCACGACCACCACGACCGCCCGGGCCGCCTTCGGTCGTACCCGGACCCGGCCCGCGACCGCCGGTCGCACCGCCGACGCAACGCCCGCCGGCGCCACCTGCGGCGACTCCAGGGCCCGGCCCGCGGCCACCCGCGACCTCACCCGACGGGCGTCCGCCGCGCTCGTAGCGACGACGGGGTGTTGCCGGCGGAGCTCAGTCGGGGTCGCTGCGAAAGATCACGCTGAACGGGCGCGGAATGTCCACCGTGCTCTTGAAGAACTCGACCTCGATGAATCCGGAGAGCCGCTCGAAGAGCGCGCGGATGTCGGCAGTGCCTTGCGTCTGTGCGGTGCTGCGTCCGATGAAACGGCGCTGGCCGGGCGCGCGCTTGCGACCGGTCACGCCGAGCTCGAGCGAGGCGAGCCCCTGGTGGCGGCTCATGTAGCTGCCGTAGACCGCGATCGCGGCGATCTCATACTTGTTGCGCGTCGCGGCGCGATTGAATTTCTCGGCGACCTCGGCGCAATGCGTGAGGAGCAACTGCGCCTGCCCGCGATCGAGCGGCTCGATGATGCGGGCCCGGGCGATCTCGCGAAAACGTGTCGTGATGCCGAAATGGGCCCCCGTGGGCGAGAGCTTCGTGAGCACGCCCGACTCGACCATCTCGGCCACGATCGCGTGGCTGCGATTGCGGTCGATCGCGAGCTCCTCGACGAGCGCGTCGAAGGGGATCGGCGTCGCGCGCGGCCGCGAGTCGGGCAGCCGGCCGAGCAGGCGATTGGCGGCATCGCGCAGGCGCAAGGGATCGAGTCCGAAATAGAGGTGACGGGCCACCAGCGTGATCGTCTTCACGTCTGCCTCAACGCGCTGCCAAGACAATGTCATAACGCTACCACAGCCCGCGGCCGCGACCCAAGGCGGATCCGCCGCGACGATGATGATAGAGTCGCCCCATGGACAAGCCGATCACCATCGTCGCCCGCATCCGGGCCGCCGCCGGCAAGGGTGACGCCCTCGCCGCGTTATTGACCGAACAGGCCGGCGTCGTCCGGGCGAGCGAGCCCGGCTGCCTCGCGTATCGCCTGCACCGGTCGACGAAGGATCCCGACCTCTTCGTCTTCTACGAGACCTACCGCGACGCTGCCGCGGAGGCGGCGCATCACGCCTCGCCGCACATCGCGGCGTTCCGCAAGCGGCGGCAGGACGGCGGACTCGCGGCGGGACCGGTCGACATGGAATACCTCGACGCGCTCACCGAGTAGCGCCGTCGCCCCCATCCGGCCGCGACATCGCGGGCGGCCGTCGGCAGGACACGGCTCAAGCCTGCATGAAGCCCAGGTTGGCGGTGGCGAAATTGCCGAGATTGGGAAGCACCACCGAAAGATCGGACCCCGTGGCGCCGAACCACGTGGCCAGCGTCGCCGCATACTGATCCACGCCGAAGTCGGGAATGAGGCGCCCCTGCTCGGCATCGGCGGGATTGGCCGTGCCGAGTTGTGCGTTGTGGAACGTCCCGTAGATCCGGCCGCCCTTCACCGCCCCTCCGAGCACCAGATGGTGCCCACCCCAGCCGTGGTCCGAACCCTTGCCGTTCGAGGTGAACGTGCGGCCGAAGTCCGACGCGGTGAACGTCGTGACGCGATCGTGCACCCCCAGTTCGACGGTCGCGTCGTGGAACGCCTTCACCGCGAGGTCGAACTGCATGAGGAGGTCGGCGTGCGTCCCGAAGAGGATCGCCGGGTCGGACGCGCCGGGCCGCACCGGGCTGTACGTCGCGTCGAACTGGTTGCTGTGCGTGTCGAACGACCCGCCGACGGTGACGAAGAAGATCTGTCGCTTGACGCCGAGCGCCTGCCGGGCGGCGATCAGCATCGCCACCGAGCGCAGTTGCGCGGCGAGCGGATTGCCCGCGGGGAACGCGGTCGCGAGCGGAAAGCGCTCCTGGTAACGGCCCCGGCTGTCCGGGCCGTCGTATAGCGCGCCGAGCACGAAGTCGTTGCCTTCGACCGCACGCGCCGCCATCTGCCCGTACTGCTGCTGCATGAGGTTCGAGCGCGGCGCGGTGAGGAGGCTTTGATAGACCTCGTGCGGCTTGGCGAGCTGGTCGCCGTCGCGCCAGGGTCGGATGCGCTGCACGATCGGCACGGTCGCCGACCGGTACGCGGCCACCTCCTGCGCGGTCGTCTGGAAGCCCTTGAAGAAGACGCCGGACGCCCCCGTCGTGACCCCGATCGGCATCGGCCCGGTCGTCGCCGACGCCTGCAGGAGGTCGGCGAAGCGCCCACCCCAGCCCTCCTTGGTGAGCGAGCCCGGCGTGCAGGTGGCCCAGCTCTCCTGCTGGTCGTCGTGCGAGAAGAGTTGCGGCGGCAGATCGAGGTTGCGTTCGTAATCGGCCTTCGTCGTGGGCCGTAGCAGCACGCCCACGTTCGACACGACGGCGAGCCTGCCGCTGCCGAAGAGCGCTGCACAGTGCGCCATCCGCGGATGCAGCGCGAACGGTCCCTGCACCGGGTCGGTGATCGACGTCGCCTGCAGCGCGGTGCGCGGCAGGGCGAGCGGGCCGCGATTGGCCGCGTAGATCGGATATCGCGCATCGAGCGGCACGACCATGTTGTGCGAGTCGTTGCCGCCGTAGAAGAAGACGCAGACGAGCGCGCGGTAGTCGGCGAACGGACCCGCGGCAAGCGCCGCCTCGCTCAACGCGCCGACGAGCGGGGCGCTGGCGATCCCACCCATCGCCCGCAGGAAGCGGCGGCGTGCGGCGTGCGCGCGATCCAGGTTCGTCATGGTCCGTCAGCGCTCCACGAGGTAATCCGGCGTATTGGCGATGAGCCACAGCGCGGTGCGCAGGCGTTCACGACCCTGCGCCAGCGCATCGCCGCTCACCGTGATCGCACCGATCGACTGGGCGATCTGCGCGCGCGCCTGCGCGCTCATCGCGCCTCCGGTGAGCACGAGATCGAGCTCGGCCACGAGGGCCGCCGGGTCGCCCGCCAACGCGACGTAGTTGGAATAGTCGGGAACGATGCGATCGGCCGGATCGCGGCTGCCGTGCTCGAAGCCGTCGATGATGTCGGTGCGCGTGAATTCGGCGAAGCCGGAGATCGCCGCGCTCGTCGCGATCTCGAACTCGGGCCCGACCTTGCCCTCCTGCGTGAGCGGGCCCGTCGGCATGAAGTCGGGGTGATAGAAGTTGAAGACCGACGGCGCGGACAGCGGGCTTTGCCCGAGCTGCGTCGGCGCGTTGAGCCCGCCGCGCAAGTCGTAGTAGCCATTGGCCTTCGTCGCCTTGAACGCGCGGTGGAGCTGCACGAAGCGCAGCACCGGCTCCGCGAGCTTGCCGAAGTCGGGGGCCTCCCGCGCCGCGAGGCTGCGCGCTTCGGGGTCGAGCAGCACGGCGCGGATCACCGCCTTCATGTCGCCGCGCACGCCGCTGCCATCGTCGGCGAACGCCTGTGCCACGCGTGCGACGTAGGCCGGGCTCGGATTGGACGTGACGAGCCGCTGGATGAGCTGCCTGCCGATGAACGGACCCACGTTCGGGTGGTGGAAGACGTTGTCGAGAACGTTGGCAAGGTCGGTCGCCGGGGCCTGGTTCGCCGGCAGCGTCGCGAACGGCGCCCCGGGATAGACGAGAAGCTGCTTCGGGCCACGGTCGTGCGCCGGCCCGGCGATGAGTCGCGTCGTGTCGACCGAGAGGAACGACGTGAGCCACGGCTCCATCGGTCGCGTCCACGCCGCGCAGCCCTTTTGCACCGCGAGCACCGGATCCTCGTCCCAGATGTCGGGGTAGAGCCAGCGCCACGGCTTGCCCTGGTCCTGGCCGCCGAAGGTCCAGCCGGAGAGCGCCTTGGCGAAACCCTTCACGGTCGCCTCGGTGAAGGTGGGGATCCGCTTGCCGCTCGCGTCGAGCCGCGGGGTGCCGTCGGATTCGAGCTGCACGAGACCGATCGAGAAGAGCTGCATCACCTCGCGCGCGTAGTTCTCGTCGGGTTGCGTCTTGAGCACGGGATCGGCCTTGGCGCTCTCCTTCATCGACAGGTACTCGCCCATGATCGGGTGCAGCGTCACGTCGCGCAGCAGGTCGCGCCAGTTCCCGAAGGCGTTGCGGTTGAGCATGTCGAGGTAGCTCGCGGCGCCGCACGGCGCGTTGGCCACGAAGCCATTGGCGAACGAGACGACGTAGATCTGCGACAACGCGTAACCGATGCGCTGGCGAAGCTGGTCCTCGCCGGTGAAGAATTGCTTCCAGATCGACTGGTTGGTGACGTACCAGGCGCTGTCGATGAGGTAGGGATCGGCCTGCACCGTGGCCTGATGCGACACCATCGGCAGCGCGAATTGCCGCGTGAGCCAGGCGTCGTAGCCTTCGCGCACCAGCGCCTCGATGTCTTCGCGTGTGGCGCCGAACGTCGCCTGGCGCAGGAAGCGCGCGGCGTCGTTGCGCGTGTCCGCGGGTGCCAGCATGTCGATGGCGCGCATGTCGACGAGGCAGACCCAGCACTCGCCACGCGCCGCGGCGTTGACGAGCGCGGCATACGGGTTGAGGTGCGGCGCCGTGGCGTCGGCGGCGACGTAGCGCGCGCTGCCATCGGCCTGCGCGACGAACTGCCACGTGCGCACGGGCGCGTACGGATACGTGCTGAAGTTGGCCCAGTTACGGTTGTTGGTGTAGATCCGGATCGGGCCCGCGCTGCTCGTGATCCTCGGCGCCTCGAGGTTCACTCCCTGGAACGACTCGCCGGCGAGCGTCCAGCCGTTGACGATCGCGACGCCATTCAAGTCGAGCGTCCCGCCCGCCTTGAGGACCACACCCCCGGCCAGGACGAAGTCGTTGCTCGCGCCGCCGTCGAGCGTCATCGCTCCCGTCGCCTGCACGATGATGCCGCTTGCGCCATGCGCCGGATTGCCCGCGCCGGCCGGGCGCACTTCCGCCGGCAGCGCCGGCAGGCTGTTGCCGGGTGCAAAGTATCCTGCCGGCCACGCCGAAGGCATCGCGACGCGTGCCGAGCCGTTGATCGCGAAATTCATCACCTGCGGCGCCGTGCCGTAATGCGTGAGCGAGAGTGCGACCTCGCTGCCCGTGGCCGGCCACAACTGCAGGCCGTTGGACAGGAAATAGGCTCCGTTGACGGGATTGTTGGCGTGACCGGAGGTCGCAACGTGAATGGCGTTGCCGACGAAGCGTCCACCGCCGGTGATGCGGCCGGCGAGCAGACGCAGTTGCGTGTCGCCCTGCACGATGCCGTGATTGGTGAGCACGCCGCCATCACCCCACCCGGTGCGCAGCGTCGATACCGTCAGCGGGGTGCCCGTGACGACGCGCCCGCTCGCGGCAATCGTGAGCCCGTTGCCGTCTTGCACCTGGGTGCGAAAGTCCGGCCCGTACGCCGCCTCGAAGCGCAGCGTGCCGGCGATCGCTCCTGCGGTCGCACCCGCATTGCGCAGCACGACGCCTTGTCCCGTGGCACCGGAGCGCACCGTGAGCGTGGTTCCGGCGGGCAGGTCGAGGTCGGCGAGATCGATGTGGACCGCCGAGACGCCGTCGCCGGGAACCTTCCCGAGCTCGATGACGGCATTCGCCTGCCAGCCGCCGACCGTCGTGCCGGTGAGCGTCGCCCCCTGCACCGTGATCGGACCGTAGGGATTGGCGACGATCGTGGCGACACCGAGCGCGCCGGCCTGCGCCGAGCACAGGCCGAGCGCGCAGGCGAAGGCGAAGCGTCGCATCGTCCATCCGTCGATCACCGGACCTCCCGTAGGCCGCGGGGCCGCCCCCACGTCATGACAATAGCATGCGGAGCCTGCGCCGGCCGACCGCCGGCCCGGAAAAACCGAGCCGTCCGTCCGCTACATCGATCGCCGGTACTGGCCGCCGACCTCGAAGAGCGCGTTCGTGATCTGCCCGAGCGAGCACACGCGCACGGTGTGCACGAGTTCGGCGAAGACGTTGCCGTTGGCGATGACCGTCTCCTTGAGCCGCGCGAGCGCTGCCGGCGCCGCGTCCTGGTGACGCGCGTGGAAGTCGGCGAGCCGCGCGAGCTGCGAGCGCTTCTCCTCGTCCGACGAGCGGGCGAGCTCGATCTTCTGCGGCACCGCCTCGCCGTGCGGATTGCGGAACATGTTGACGCCGACGATCGGGTAGGTGCCGTCGTGCTTGAGCCGCTCGTAGTACAGCGATTCCTCCTGGATCTTGCCGCGCTGGTAGCCCGTCTCCATCGCCCCCAGCACGCCGCCGCGCTCGGAGAGCGCCTCGAACTCCTTCAGCACCGCCTCCTCGACGAGGTCGGTCAGCTCCTCCACGATGAACGAGCCCTGGTTGGGATTCTCGTTCTTCGCAAGACCCCACTCGCGATTGATGATGAGCTGGATCGCCATCGCGCGGCGCACGCTCTCCTCGGTCGGCGTGGTGATCGCCTCGTCGTAGGCGTTGGTGTGCAGCGAGTTGGTGTTGTCGTAGGTGGAGATGAGCGCCTGCAGCGTGGTGCGGATGTCGTTGAACGCGATCTCCTGCGCGTGCAGGCTGCGCCCGGACGTCTGCGAGTGGAACTTGAGCTTCTGCGAGCGCTCGTTGGCACCGTACCGATTCTTCATCGCCACCGCCCAGATGCGACGCGCGACGCGGCCGATGACGGTGTACTCCGGATCCATGCCGTAGCTGAAGAAGAACGAGAGGTTGGGCGCGAAGTCGTCGATGTGCATGCCGCGCGCGAGGTACGTCTCGACGAACGTGAAGCCGTTGGCGAGCGTGAAGGCGAGCTGCGAGATCGGATTGGCGCCCGCCTCGGCGATGTGGTAGCCCGAGATCGACACCGAGTAGAAATTCTTGACGTTGTGATGGACGAAGTACTCCTGGATGTCGCCCATCACCTTGAGCGAGAACTCGGTGGAGAAGATGCACGTGTTCTGCCCCTGGTCCTCCTTCAGGATGTCGGCCTGCACCGTGCCACGTACGGTGGCAAGCGTCCACTCGCGGATCTTGGCGGTCTCGTCGTCGGTCGGCTCGCGGCCATTGTCGGTGCGGAACTTCGCGATCTGCTGATCGATGGCGGTGTTCATGAACATCGCGAGCAGCGTCGGCGCCGGCCCGTTGATCGTCATCGACACCGAGTTGTTCGGTGCGGTGAGATCGAACCCCGAGTAGAGCACCTTCATGTCGTCGAGCGTGGCGATCGACACGCCCGAGTTGCCGACCTTGCCGTAGATGTCGGGGCGGATCGCGGGATCGTTGCCGTACAGCGTCACCGAATCGAACGCGGTCGACAGGCGCTTCGCCGGCATGCCGTCGGCCAGGAGATGGAAGCGGCGATTGGTGCGGAACGGATCGCCTTCGCCGGCGAACATGCGCGTGGGATCCTCGTTTTCCCGCTTGAAGGCGAACACGCCCGCGGTGAAGGGAAAGCTTCCCGGAACGTTCTCCTCGAGCTGCCAGCGCAGGATCTCGCCGTCGTCTTCGAACTTCGGCAGCACGACCTTCCTGACCCGCGTGCCGGACAGCGACGTCGTGGTGAGTGCGGTGCGGATCTCCTTGTCGCGGATCTTCACCACGTACTCGTCCGCGCCGTACGCCGCCTTCGTCTGCGGCCACATGTCGAGGAGCTTCTTCGCCCGGGGATCGAGCGCGCTCTCGCGATCGTGCGCGAGCGCGCCCAACTCGGCGACGAGCGCCGTCGGCGCGGGCGACCCGGCCGCGGCAGCCGCAGCCTCGTCCGCCGCCGCGGGGCGACGACTGCGCGCGGCATCATGGCGCGCGAGCAGCATCGCCATCGTCGCGCGCACCTGCTGGCGCTCGCGCGCGAGCCGCGCCTGATCGCGCGCCCACGCATGGTAGTCGCGCAGCGCATCGGCGATTTCAGCGAGATACCGCGCCCGCGCCGCCGGCACGACCGCACCCCGACCCGAGGATTGCTTCACCGTCACCGTGGGCAGCGCCCCCGGCCCTGCCGCCAGCCCCTTGTCCACGAGGCGCGCGGCGAGCGCCTGATAGAGCGCGGTGACGCCGTCGTCGTTGAAGTGCGAGGCGACGGTGCCGAACACCGGCATCGTGTCGGGCGACGTGCGGAACGCCTCACGGTTGCGCTGCATCTGCTTGCGCACGTCGCGCAGCGCGTCGGCGGCCCCCTTGCGATCGAACTTGTTGATCGCGACGCAGTCGGCGAAGTCGAGCATGTCGATCTTCTCCAGCTGGCTCGCCGCGCCGAACTCGGGCGTCATCACGTACAGCGACACGTCGACCAGCGGGACGATCGCCGCATCACCCTGGCCGATGCCCGAGGTTTCGACGATCACGAGATCGAAGCCGGCCGCCTTGCACGTCGCGATCACGTCGGGCAGCGCCTGGCTGATCTCGCTGCCGGTGTCGCGCGTGGCGAGCGAGCGCATGTAGATGTTGGGGTGCTCGATCGCATTCATGCGGATGCGGTCGCCCAGGAGCGCGCCGCCCGACTTGCGGCGTGACGGGTCGATCGACACGATGGCAAGGCGCAGTCCGTCGCGGTGATCGAGCCGGAAGCGCCGCACGAGTTCGTCGGTGAGCGAACTCTTGCCCGCACCCCCGGTGCCGGTGACGCCCAGCACCGGTACGCGCGACGCCGTGGCGGCGGCGTGGATCGCGTCGCGCAGCTTCGGCGGAACCACGCCGTTCTCGAAGGCGGTGATGAGGCGCGCGAGCGCGTGCACGCGCTCGAAGCGCGAGCCCTCCGCAAGGGCGCTCGCCGACGCCGGCAGATCCTGCGCGAGGTCGACGTCGCAGGCGGCAACGATCTCGTTGATCATGCCCTGCAGCCCGAGACGCTGGCCGTCCTCGGGCGAGAAGATGCGCGCCACGCCGTATGCGTGCAGCTCCTCGATCTCGGAGGGCACGATCACGCCGCCGCCACCGCCGAAGACCTTGACGTGAGCGCCGCCACGCTCGCGCAGGAGATCGAGCATGTACTTGAAGAACTCGACGTGGCCGCCCTGATACGAGGAGATCGCGACGCCGTTGGCGTCCTCCTGCAGCGCGCAGTTGACGATCTCCTCGACCGACCGGTTGTGGCCGAGGTGGATGACCTCGCAGCCCGTCGCCTGCAGGATGCGGCGCATGATGTTGATCGAGGCGTCGTGGCCGTCGAAAAGGCTCGCGGCGGTGACGAAGCGCACCTTGGTCTGCGGCTTGTAGACGAGCGGCGGGCGGGATGCGTCGTTCATGGGCGTCCTCGGGCGAAGGCAGTCGGCCGAATGCGAGGGATCCGGGCGTGAAGAGCTTACTCCAGCGCCGCGCGCGACTGCGGACGCGGGCGGGCCGTGAGCGGGGTTCGCGGCTGCGGTGAAGCCTACGTGACGTTTACGTAAACGTCAATGCAGGAGCACCGCAAGGCCGCGGCGACAGGCGCGGCGGGCACGCGTGTTCCTCCGGCCATAAGGTATTAGAAATCCCTCTTGGCAATTCTGCGATAATTGTATCTTCGTACCCGAACGTCGCCGCGCGCGGCTGCGCCGCCATGCTCTTGCACGTGTGGGGAATCGACTTCCACCGGAGCACCGGGGAATTCCGGTCCCGCCTCTATTTCGCCGAACCCGAGCGCAAGGCCGCGGTCCAGTCGATGCTCGCGGTGGGCTTCCGCGATCTCGCCTACGTCGCCACCTGCAACCGCGTCGAGTTCTACACGACGGCGCGCGACGGGTACGCGGATACGCGACCGCTGTGGCTCGCGCTGCTGGCGAAACTGGGCCTCGACGACGACGCGTTCTACCGCGGCTACCACCTCGAGGGCAAGGCGGCGCTGCGTCACCTGCTGCGGGTGGCGAGTTCGCTCGAATCGCTCGCGGTCGGCGAGCCGCAGATCCTGGGCCAGATGAAGGACGCGCTCGCCGCCACGCGCGCCTGGGGGTTGCCCATCGAACGCGACCTCGACCGCGCGTTCGCTTTCGCATTCGAGACCGCGAAGAAGGTGCGCACGCTCTCCGGCATCGGCGAGAAGCCGATTTCGGTCGCGACCCTCGGCATGCGTCGCATCGAAGCGTTCGAGGCGACCTGCCCCGCCACGCACGTGGTGGTCGTCGGTCGCAGTCCGATCAGCACCCAGGTCATCGACTGGTTCGGCAAGCATCGCCCGCACGCCCCGGTGACCTGGGTCAATCGCGACGTCGACCGGATCGCGCGCCTGCCGCAAGCATCGCGTGTCGCGTTGGGCGCGCTCGCGGACTTCGTCGACCGGCCGCCCGCGTTCTCGCACCTCTTCACGGCCACCGCGAGTCCGCTCCCGATCTTCACGCGCGCCTTCTTCGAGCGCCTGACCCCGCGCCCACGACTCCTGTTCGACTTCGCGCAGCCGCCGGACATCGAGCCGGGGGCGCTCGCCGGCACGGCGTCGACGCTCGTCGGGTTGGAAGACCTCCTCGAGGAGGCGAGGCAAAACGCGCTCGATCGCGCGCGGGCGGTGGCCACGGCCGAGCGGATCCTCGAAGCGTCGCTGCGCGAGTTCTTCCTCGCGCAGAAGGAGGCGCCGATCCTGCGCGACTTCAGCCGCATCGAGGGTGATCTTTGCACGCAGGCGACGCGCGCGCTCGCGACGTTCGACGCCGGCGCTGCGGACCCGGCAGCGCGCCAGGCGTGGATGGAAAAGGTCCTGCGCCGGCACCTGCACGACGCGCGCGAGCACCTGCGCCGCGTCTTGCGCACCACGGCCGAGGCCGACCACGGCGCAGGCTAGCCGCGGCCGACGGCCCTCGACACGAAAGACGACGCCACCCGCGCGGAGGATCACCGATGCTTCAAAGGACACCATGACCAAGGCCGTGCCGTTCCCCACGATCCGGCCGCGACGGCTGCGTACCACCGCGGGCGTTCGTGCGCTCGTCGCGCAGACCACGCTTCGCGTCGACCACCTCATCCAGCCGTACTTCGTCGCCGAGCATGAGGTCGAGCGGGAGCCGATCGCCGGTTTCACCGACGTCTGTCGCCTGGGGATCGATGCCCTCACCGACACCATCGCCGCCGACCTCGTGCGCGGCGTCCGGCACTTCCTCCTCTTCGGCTCGAGCCGCGAGCGCGACGCGCAGGGGAGCGCCGCGAGTGCGAGCGATTCCCGCGTCGCGCTGGCGCTGCGCGCGCTGCGCGAGCGACTCGGCCGCGCACCGACGCTGTTCACCGACGTGTGCCTGTGTTCGTACACGTCGCACGGCCACTGCGGCGTCGTGACCGACGCGCAGGTCGACAACGACGCGACGCTGCCACGGCTCGCCGACGTCGCCTGCGCGCACGCGGCGGCCGGCGCCGACTTCGTCGCGCCCTCCGACATGATGGACGGCCGGGTCGGCGCGATTCGCAGCGCGCTCGACGCCGCCGGCTTCCCCGGCGTGGGCATCCTCGCCTACACCGCGAAGTACGCGTCGGCGTACTACGGCCCGTTCCGCAATGCGCTCGACTCGTCGCCGCACGGCTTCGATCGCGCCGGCTACCAGATGGACCCGCGCAATCGGCGCGAGGCGATGCGCGAGCTCGACCTCGATGTCATGGAAGGCGCCGATCTCGTGATGGTGAAGCCTGCCCTCGCGTATCTCGATGTCGTGTCGGATCTCGCGGCGGCAAGCACGGTTCCCGTCTGCGCGTACAGCGTCAGCGGCGAGTACGAGATGGTGAAGCAGATGGCACGCGCCGGACTCGCCGACGAGCGCGCGCTCGCGGTCGAGAACCTCACCGCGATCCGTCGCGCCGGCGCGCAGGCGATCGTGACGTACTTCGCGAGCACGATCGCGCGGGAGGGCTGGCTGTGAACCGGTCGACCTCCGCGCAGTGGTTCGCACGCGCGCGGACGAGAATCCCCGGAGGGGTCAATTCGCCGGTCCGCTCGTTCAAGCACGTCGGCGCAACGCCCGTGTACTTCGCCCGCGCCGAAGGCGCGCACCTCGTCGACGTCGATGGGAACCGCTACGTCGACTTCTGTCTCTCGTTCGGCCCCCACCTCCTCGGGCACTCGCATCCGCGCGTCGTCGCCGCACTCAAGGCACAGGCCGAGCGCGCGACGAGCTACGGCGCCTGTCACGCCGACGAGGTGCGGCTCGCCGAGCGCATCCTCGCCGCCTATCCCTTCCTGCAGAAGGTGCGGCTCGTCAACAGCGGGACCGAGGCCACGATGACGCTCGTGCGTCTGGCGCGTGGCTGCACGGGCCGCACCAAGGTGATCCAGTTCGAGGGCTGCTACCACGGTCACGCGGACGCCTTCCTCGCCAGGGCCGGCAGCGGCGTGGCCGCGCTCACCGAATCGTCGTCGCGCGGCGTCCCGTCGAGCGTGGTCGCCGACACGCTCATCGCGCGCTTCGACGACCTCGCGAGCTTCGACGCGCACTTCGCGCAGCACCCCGACGACGTTGCAGCGGTCATCGTCGAGCCGGTGCCGGCGAACTACGGCCTGTGGAATCCGGGACGCGAGCGCCTTGCGCACATCGTGGCGACGGCACGCAAGCACGGCGCGCTGACGATCTTCGACGAGGTCATCACCGGCTTTCGCCTGGGGGCGACCGGCGCCTGCGGCGTTTTCGACCTGCAGCCCGACCTCGTCGCCCTCGGCAAGATCGTCGGCGGCGGCCTGCCGCTGGCCGCGGTCGCCGGACGCGGCGAGATCCTCGACATGCTGGCGCCGACCGGCTCGGTGTATCAGGCCGGAACGCTGTCGGGAAATCCGATGGCGGTGGCGGCCGGCCTCGCCGTGCTCGAAGCGACGAGCGCCGACCCGCCGTACGCGCGGCTCGAACGTGCGAGCGCGGTCTTCGTCGAAGCGCTGCAGGCGATCCTGCCGCCGCCGTGCACGGTGCATCATCTGGGCTCGCTCTTCTGGATCGATTTCTCGCAAGGCGGCACCGCGTTTCCTCCGCCCGTCGACGCGGTCTCGCGCGAGCGTTACGCCGAGTTCTTCATACGTGCACTCGACGCCGGCGTGTACTTCTCGCCATCACCCTACGAGGTCGGCTTCGTATCGACCGCGCACACGCCCGAGATCCTCGCCGACGTCGTGGCGCGCCTCGCGCGGGCGCTGCACCGTTGAGCAGCGCAAGCGTCGCGGCGCGCACCGCGATCGACCTCGCGCCCGCGGGAAAACACCGGAAGCGAGGCATCGGCCTGCGAGCGCACGCTGCGGCAGGGTAGAGTTACGGGTTTGGCCGTTGCTCCACCGCGCCCCGCCCCGGTACTCATGACCCCGCCCCCTTCGACCGCCGCCGCGTCCGGCGCCCCCGCGCCAGCATCCGTGCCATCGCCCGCTGCCGCGGACGAGCCGCTGGCCACGGCGTCCCACGCCGGCGCGACACCCATCGTCGAGCACCCGCCGCTCACCATGGCGCTGCTCAACGTCGCGCACGCGATCGACCATCTCGTGCTCCTCATCTTTGCCACCGCGGTCGGCGCCATCGCTGCCGACTTCAGTTTCGCGAGCTGGGAGGCGCTCATGCCGTACACGACGGGAGCGTTCGTGATGTTCGGTCTCGGCGCCGCGCCGGCAGGACGTCTGGGCGACCTGTGGGGGCGCCGCGCGATGATGCTCGTCTTCCATTTCGGCCTCGGCGCCGCCTGCCTGCTCGCGGCGCTGACGCGCAACGCCTGGCAACTCGCGGGTGCGCTGACGCTTCTCGGCGCGTTCTCGTCGATCTATCACCCCGTGGGCATTCCGATGCTCGTCCAGCACACGAAGCGTCCCGGCACGGTGATCGGCGTCAACGGCCTCGTCGGCAATCTGGGCATCGCCGCGGCCGCGGTCATGACGGGGCTGCTCGTGAAGTACTTCGGCTGGCGCGCGGCCTTCGTCGTCCCCGGGCTCATCAGCATCGCCTTCGGCATTCTCTTCTGGCGCTTCGTCGCGCCCGAGGACGCGCCTCCGGCCCGGCGCAACATCCGGCCCCTGGACGTCTCGCGCCGCGACGTCGTGCGCGCGGTGCTGATCCTCACGATCACGTCGACGTGCAGCGGGCTCATCTTCAATTTCACGACCAACGGCAACGGCGAGCTCCTCGCCGATCGCATGCGCGACGTCTCCACCGACCCCGCCGTGCTCGGCGCGCTGCTTGGCATCGTCTACGTCGTCGCGTCGTTTGCGCAACTCGTCGTCGGCCGCGCGATCGACCGCTATCCGCTGCGGCGCCTCTTCCTCACCATCGTGCTGCTGCAGGTGCCGCTGTTCGTGCTCGCCGCCTTCGCGACGGGCTGGGTCTTCTACGTCCTCGCGATCGCCTTCATGGCCTTCGTGTTCGGAACGATCCCCTTCACCGACGCGCTCATCGTGCGCTACGTCGACGATCGCGTGCGCTCCCGCGTCGCCGGGATCCGCTTCGCGATCGCGTTCAGCGCCGCGGCGGCCGCGGTGTGGCTGCTGGGCCCGCTGGTGAAGGCCAACGGCTTTGGCTTCCTCCTGGGACTGCTCGCGGTCATCGCGATCGTCACCGCCGCCGCGGTCGCCCGGCTGCCGACCCCCCCGGCCGTGCCACACTGATCCGCGCCGCCACGGGCGGGCAGCGCGTGCTGCGGGCCGCGCTGCCGTACTAAGCGGCGCTTAAGCGTGCGAAGGCTATACTCCGCGCGCCTTCGCCTTGCCGCCTTTCGCCATGATCCACTTCCCCCACCGGCCGCTGTTGCGCGCGGCGCTCACCACGCTCATGCTGATCCCGCTCGGCGCGGCCGCGCTGCCGGCCGGCGTCACGCAGGGTCCGACGGTCGAAGGCATCACCGAGTACCGTCTCGCCAACGGCATGACCGTCGTGCTGTTCCCGGATGCGAGTTCGCCCACGACGAGCGTCAACGTCACGTATCGCGTGGGCTCGCGCCACGAGCGCTACGGCGAGACCGGCATGGCGCATCTGCTCGAGCACCTGCTGTTCAAGGGAACGCGGGAGATACCCAACCTCTGGGACGAGATGACCCGGCGCGGGATGCGCGTCAACGGGTCGACGTGGTACGACCGCACCAACTACTTCGAGACGTTCAACGCCTCACCCGCGGATCTCGAATGGGCGCTACGCGCCGAAGCCGATCGCATGGTGAACTCGCGCGTCGACCGCAAGGACCTCGACACCGAGATGACGGTCGTGCGCAACGAGATGGAGCGCGGCGAGAACCGCCCCGGCCGCATCGTCTTCCAGCGCACGATCGGCGCGGCGTATCGCTGGCACAACTACGGCCATGAGACGATCGGTGCGCGCTCCGACGTCGAGGGCGTGGACATCGAGAGCCTCCGCGCGTTCTACCGCACGTACTACCAGCCCGACAATGCGGTGCTGGTCGTGGCCGGCGCCTTCGACGTGGATCCGACGCTCGAGTGGATCGCGAAGTACTTCGGCGCCATCCCCAGGCCCACGCGCACGCCGCCGCCGCTGTACACGACCGAGCCGGTGCAAGACGGCGAGCGACTCGTCACGATCCGACGGGTCGGCGACCAGCAACTCGTCGGCATCGCGTACCACACGGTTCCCGGGGCGCATCCGGACCAGGCCGCGCTCGAAGCGCTGGTCTCGATCATGACGATCGAGCCCGCGGGGCGGCTGTACAAGGCGCTGGTGGATACGCGCAAGGCGAGCAGCGTCGGCGGCTGGACGCCCGCGCTCCGCGATCCGGGCTTCCTGTTCTTCAATGTGCAGGTGCCGCTCGGCGAGTCGATCGACGTCGCGCGCGACGCGGCGCTCGCCGCGCTGGAAGGCGTCGGCGCGAATCCGATCACGCCCGCCGAAGTCGAGCGGGCACGCACGCGGGCGCTCAAGCGCGTGGACGAGGCGCTTGCCGATCCCACGCGCTTTGGCATCAGCCTGTCCGAGTCGATCGCCGCCGGCGACTGGCGCCTCTTCTTCCTGCAGCGCGACCGGATGCGAAAGCTTGGCGCCGAGGACGTGCAGCGCGTTGCCGTGCAGTACGTCAAGCCCGCGAACCGCACCGTCGCGCAGTTCATCCCCGATGCCAGGCCCGACCGTGCACCGCCCGCACCCAGCGTCGACGTCGCTGCGATGCTCCGGGGTTACGAGGGTGATACGACGATCGGCGCCGGCGAGGTCTTCGTCGCGACACCGGAGAACCTCGACGCCCGGACCGAGCGCTTCACGCTCGGCAACGGGATGAAGGTCGCACTGCTGCCCAAGAAGACGCGCGGACAGACGGTCAAGGTCACCGTGCAGATCGATCAGGGCGACACGCAATCGCTCACCGGGACCGGCGTGCAGGGCGAGCTCATGGCGGCGATGCTGGCGCGCGGCACGACGCGCCGTTCGCGCCAGGAGATTGCCGATGCCGCCGATCGCCTGCGCGCGAAGATCGTCTTCGACGGCGCGCCAACGCGCACCACCGCGAAGGTCGAAACGTATCGTGGCGAGCTGCCCGCGACCCTGGCGCTCGTCGCGGAGATGCTGCGCGAGCCGTCGTTTCCGGCCGATGAATTCGCGAAGCTGCAGCGCGAGGAGATCGCGGCGCGGGAAGCGAACCGGACCGATCCCGAGGCGCTCGCCCGGCTCGTCGCGCGCCGCCACGCCAACCCGTACCCCGCGGGTGACCCGCGCCACGTGCCGACGGTGGACGAGGCGGTGGCGCTCGTGCACGACGCGCGCGTCGACGACATCGTCCGCTTCCATCGCCGGTTCGTCGGGGGTGTCGGCGAGGTCGCGGTCGTCGGCGACTTCGATCCCGCCGCGATCCGGGCAACGCTCGAGACCACGTTCGGCACCTGGCCGAAGGCTCCCGCGGCGTACGCGCGGGTGCCCCACCCTTTCGTGGCGACGCCGGCGCAGGTCGTGACGATCGAAACCCCCGACAAGGCCAATGCAGCGCTCTTCGGCGGGCTTGCGCTCGCCGCATCCGACACCGCCGCCGACCACGGCGCGATGGCGCTCGCCGCGCACCTTCTCGGAGGGGGCCCGAGCTCGCGCCTGTGGAAGCGCATCCGCGACCGCGACGGCCTTTCGTACGGCACGTACGCCTATGTCGACTGGAATCCGGTGGAACCCAACTCGCCGCTCAACGTCACCGCGATCTTCGCGCCGCAGAACCGCGAGCGACTCGCGGCGGCGCTCACCGAAGAGTTGCAGCGCGCCACGACCGACGGCTTCACCGACGACGAGGTGGCGAGTGCGCGCGAAGCGCTCCTCAAGCGCCGCCACCTCGCGCGCACGCAAGACGCCGCGGTCGCCGATGCCCTGGTGCGGCAGGCGCACCTCGGCCGCACCTTCGCGGCCGCCGGCAAGACCGACGCCGCGATCGCCAAGGCGAGTGCGGCCGACGTCAACGCGGCGCTGCGCAAGTACGTGCAACCCGGCGGCTTCACGCTGGTCTATGCGGGGGATTTCGCGAAAGCCGCGAAATGATCCCGCGCCTTCGCCCATCTCACGACACCCGCCCATGACCGCACTGCTGCAACGCCTCTCCCGCGCGCTCGTCGCCTTCGCGCTCGTCTCCGGATTCCTCGCGGCCACGCCGGTGGCCGCGTTGCCGCCCGGCGTGACGCAGGGGGCCACGGTCGAAGGCATCACCGAATATCGCCTCGCCAACGGGCTCACGGTCCTGCTCTTTCCCGACGCCTCGCAGCCCAAGACCACCGTCAACGTCACGTATCGCGTCGGCTCGGCGTACGAGAACTACGGCGAGACCGGCATGGCGCACTTGCTCGAGCACCTCGTCTTCAAGGGGACGCCGTCGCGCGGCAACATCATGCAGGAACTGGGCCGCCGCGGCATGGAGTTCAACGGCTCGACCGGCTGGGATCGCACCAACTACTTCGAGACCTTCACCGCAAGCGCGGAGAACCTCGACTGGGCGCTCGCGATGGAAGCCGACCGGATGGTGAACTCGTACATCCGCCGCAGCGATCTCGACTCGGAGATGACGGTCGTGCGCAACGAGTTCGAGAGCGGCGAGAACAATCCGCAGCTCGTCCTGTACGGCAAGATGCTCGCCTCCGCCTACCAGTGGCACAACTACGGCCACCTGCCGATCGGCGCCCGCTCGGACATCGAGAACGTCGACATCGACCGCCTGCAGGCGTTCTACCGGATGTACTACCAGCCGGACAACGCGGTCCTGACCGTCGCCGGCAAGTTCGATCCGGAGGCCACGCTCGCCCTCATCGCGAAATACTTCGGGGCGATCCCCAAGCCGACGCGCACGCTCCCGCACATCTACACCGAAGAGCCGATCCAGGACGGCGAGCGCTCGGCGATCCTGCGTCGCGTCGGCAACACGCAGTACGTCGGCCTCATGTACCACGTGCCACGCGGCGCCGACGCCGACTTCGTCGCGACCGACGTCCTGGCCGAGATCCTGACGCTCGCGCCGGCCGGTCGGCTCTACAAGGCGCTCGTCGAAACGAAGAAGGCGACCGCGGTGCAATCGTGGACCGAAGCGCAGGCCGATCCCGGCACGCTCACGCTCTTCGCGCAGGTTCCGGCGGGCAACCCGATCGAGCCGGTGCGCGACACGATGTTCGCGGTGATCGCCGATCTCGCCAAGCATCCGGTCACCGAGGAGGAAGTCGCACGCGTGCGTGCCAAGGCCGCCAAGTACTTCGCGAGCACGATCAACGATCCGCAGGCATTCGGTGTCGCGATCTCCGAATCGATCGCGCTGGGCGACTGGCGCCTCTTCTTCCTCCAGCGCGACCGCTACCGTGCGGTCAGCCCGGCCGACGTGCAGCGGGTGGCGCTCGACTACCTCAAGCGCTCGAACGTGACGATCGGCGAGTTCGTGCCCGATGCGAAGCCCGATCGGGCCCCCGTTCCCGCCAGGGTCGACGTCGCCGCGCTGGTCAAGGACTACAAGGGCGACGCCGCGGCGACCGCCGGCGAGGCCTTCGACCCCGCACCGGCCAATCTCGATGCGCGCACGCAGCGCTTCACGCTCGGCAACGGCATGAAGGTCGCGCTGCTGCCGAAGAAGACGCGCGGCGAGGCCGTGACGTTCAACATCGCGCTGCACTTCGGCGACGAGAAGTCGGTGCTCGGCAAGGCGGCGACCGGCACGCTCACCGGCAGCATGCTGATGCGGGGTACGGCGAAGCATTCGCGGCAGCAACTCGACGATGCCCTCGACCGGCTGCGCACGAAGATGAGCGCCGGCGGCAGCCAGGTCGGCGCGTCGGTCGGCGGGCAAACCTACCGCACCGAGCTCCCCGACGTGCTGCGGCTCGCGGCCGAAGTCCTGCGCGAGCCCACATTCCCGGCCACCGAGTTCGAGCAGTTGCAGCGCCAGCGCCACACCTCGCTCGAAGCCTCGCGCAGCGAGCCGCAGGCGATGGCGTCGCGCGCGCTCGCCCGCCACGGCAACCCGTACCCTCCCGGCGACGTGCGCTACGTGCCCACGATCGACGAGAGCATCGCCGCCAACGACGCCGTCACCCGGAGTGACGCGGCCGCGTTCCATCGCGCCTTCTACGGCGCGTCGAACGCGGAACTGTCGATCGTCGGCGACTTCGACGCCGACGCGATCCGCGCGCTCGTCACGGAACTCTTCGGCGACTGGAAGAGTCCGGCCGCGTACACGCGTGTGCCCGATCCGTTTCGCGGCAACCAGCCGGCAGCGATCCGCCTCGTCGCCCCGGACAAGGCCAACGCCTTCCTGATCGGCAAGCAGGCGCTGCCGCTCGACGACTTGTCCCCCGATTATCCGGCGCTGCTCGCGGTGAGCTTCATCCTCGGCGAGTCGTCATCGGCGCGCATTCCCGAGCGGCTGCGCCAGAAGGACGGCCTGTCCTACGGCGCCGGCGCGGTGTTCCAGGCGAGCTCGATCGATGCCAACAGCACGCTCACCGCGTACGCGATCTTCGCGCCGCAGAATCTCGCCCGCGTGCGCAGCGGACTCGCCGAAGAGCTCACGCGCGCGATCGACGGCGGCTTCACCGACACCGAGGTCGCCGACGCCAAGGCCGGCCTCCTGCAGGAGCGCGTGCTCGCGCGCACCGACGACGCCCGTCTCGCCGCGGCGCTTTCCGCGCAATCGTTCCTCGGGCGGACCTTCGCGCTCTCCGCGGCGGTCGACGCTGCGATCGGCAAGCTCACGACCGACGAGGTCAACGCGGCGCTGCGCAAGTACGTGCGGCCGGGCGAATTCGCCTACGCCTTCGCCGGCGATTTCGACCGGAAGTAGCGCGTCGGGCGCCGCTGCCCCCGGGGCGCGCCGCAGCAGGGCCGCCAGGCGACCGGGACGGCGCCCTACGCGGCGCGGGCCAGGGCCTCGACGGCGCGCGCGATGCCGGGTGCGCTCGCGACGCACGTGAGCTTTGCCGTGGGGGATGCCGGGGCGAAAGGCGCGTGCCAACCCCCGGCTTCGGTGACCAGCAGCAGCCCCGCCGCCGCATCCCAGACCGAGAGCTCCATCTCGATGGCGCCGTCGTAGCGACCGCTCGCGACGTGCGCGAGGTGCAGCGCCGCCGAGCCGAAATTGCGCATCGCGACGTGCGCCTCCATCAGGCGACGGCGGACGACGAAGTAATGCTCCTCGACGAAGCGGTCGTGGTGCCCGAGGGCGATGAAGCTGCCGGCGAGCTCGCGCGCTTCGGTGCAGTGCAGCCGCTCGTCGGCGCCAGCACCGGCGCCGGCAAGCCACGCCCCGCCACCGCGCTGCGCGTGATAGACCTCGTCCGCGCACGGATCGCAGATCGCGCCGACGCAAGTCGTCCCGCGCTCGACGTAGGCGATCGACACGTTCCAGTACGGCACGCCGCGCACGAAATTGTGCGTGCCGTCGATCGGATCGACGACCCAGCAGCGATCGAGCGCACCGGTGTACGCCGCTGCCGTCTCCTCGCCCAGGAAGGCGTCGTCCGGAAACGCCGCGGCGAGCTCGTGCCGGATGAACTGCTCGACGTCACGATCGGCGCGCGTCACGTAGTCCACCACACCCTTGGTTTCAACCGTGAGCAGGGCGCGTCGCCGGAAATGATCGAGCGCGCGGGCGCCGGCGGCACGGGCGATCCGCACGGCGGCGGCGTGACGGGCAGCGGTGGCGTTCATCGTCATCATTGCGGCAGCACGATCGCGGCGTCGGGAAGGAAACTCACCCCGACCGCCTCGTCGCGGCGGCGCAAGCGATGGACGTCGGCGTCGAAGATGAGGAGTTCTCCCCACGCGCTCGCCACGACGTACTCGACGCGGCTGCCGAGGTACGCGACGCGCTTGACGGTGCCGGGAACGCCGTGCCCGGGCTCGCCCAGCGTCAGCCGCTGCGGGCGAATGGCGAGCGTGGCCGGCCCCGCGGCGACCCCGTGCGCGCGCACCGGCAGTGCCACGCCGCCGGCCGCGAAGCTCGCCCCGTCGGCTTCCGGCGCGAGTTCGCCGTCGACGAGATTGGCGTCGCCGATGAAGTCGGCGAGGAACCGGCTGACCGGCCGCTCGTACAGGTCCTCGGGGGCGCCTTCCTGCGCGATGCGCCCGCCGTTCATCACGATGATGTGATCGGAGACCGCGAGCGCCTCCTCCTGGTCGTGCGTCACGTACAGCACGGTGAGCTTGAGCGATTGCTGCAGCTCGCGAATCTCCTCGCGCACGCGGCGCCGCAGCTTGGCGTCGAGGTTCGACAGCGGCTCGTCGAAGAGCAGGACCGCGGGCTCGAGGACGAGCGAGCGCGCGACCGCGACGCGCTGCTGCTGCCCGCCGGACAGTTCCGACGGCAGGCGATTCTCGAATTCGGCAAGGCCCAGCATCGCGAGCTTCTCGCGCGCGAGGTCGCGTGCCTTGGCCTTGTCGGTGCCCATCGACAGCGGGCCGTACGACGCATTCTCGAGCACGGTCATGTGCGGGAACAGCGCGTAGGACTGGAACACCATCGACACGTCACGCTCGTTGGCCGCGCACAGCGTCACGTCGTTGCCGCCGATGAGCACGCGGCCCGCGGACACGGGTTCGAGGCCGGCGACCATGCGCAGCGTCGTCGTCTTGCCGCAGCCCGAGGGACCGAGCAGCGTCACGAGGTGTCCCTGCTGCACCGTGAACGAAACGTCGTCCACCGCGGTCACCGCGCCGTAGCGCTTGGTGACGCGTTCGAACACGACGCCGCCTTGCGATTGATCCATGAACGAGGCCTTCGAAGAGTCAACCACCGCCGGCGAGCATCGGTGTCGCGCGCCGACCGAGGCGCGCTTCGCCGACGAGCGCCTGCACGGTGAGCAGGATCGCGAGCATGATGACGATGAGCACCGACGAGTACGCGATCGCCAGCGGATACTCGCCGGCCTCGACGCGGTTGATGATGTAGACGGTCGCGAGATTGTACTTGGCGGTCGCAAGGAAGATGACCGCCGACACCGCGGTCATCGCGTGCGTGAAGCTGAACACCAGCGTGGCGAGGATCGCCGGCTTCAGCAGCGGGAGCACGACGCGGGTGAGCGTGCGCGTCGTCGAAGCGCGCAGCGTCGACGACGCCTCGTCGAGCGTCCGGTCGATCTGCGCGAGCGCGGCGATGCCGGCACGCACGCCGACCGGCATGTTGCGGAAGACGAAGCACAGCACGAGGATCGCCATGCCGCCGGTGAGTTCGAGCGGCGCCACGTTGAAGGCGACGATGTAGGAGACGCCGATCACCGTTCCGGGAATCGCGAAGCTCACCATCGTCAGGAACTCGAAGGCGCGGCGCCCGCCGAAGCGGTGCCGGGTGATGACGTACGCCGAGAGCAGGCCGACGATCGCGGTCAGCGGCGCGGAGATCGCCGCGACTTCGAGCGTGGTGAAGAGGCTGTCCCACGCCGAGCCGACGAACATCGTCGCGCGCGACGACGTGTCGATGGCAAAACCCTGCGACAGGTGGAACAGGGTGAGCGTCATGTCGCCGCGGCCGATGTCCTTGACGAGGCCGCCGGTCAGGATGATCGCGTAGCAGGCGAGAGTGAAGACGAACCAGACCACGGCAAAGGCGAGGCACGAACGGCGCAGCCACGGCGGCAGGAGCGCATGCAATCCGCTGTCGCCCTTGCCGGTGACGGTGACGTACGAGAGCTTGCCGATCCAGCGCTGCTGCAGCCAGAAGGCGACGAGCGTCAACCCCAGAAGGACGACGGCAAGCGCCGCCGCGCGCCCCGGATCGTGTTGCGCGCCCGCGATCGCAAAGAAGATCTTCGTCGACAGCACGTCGAAATTGCCGGCGAGCACGATCGGATTGCCGAAGTCGGCGAGGCTCTCGACGAAGCCCAGGAGGAATGCGTTGGCGAGCGCGGGCTTGAGCAGCGGCAACGTCACCGTGCGGAAGATGCGCCAGCGCGAGGCGCGCAGCGTCTGCGCGGCCTCCTCGAGCGCCGGGCTAATCGCCGCCAAGGCGCCGTGCAGGAGCAGGAAGGCGATCGGCGAGAACGTGAGCAGTTGCGCGAGCGCAACGCCGGGCAGGCCGTAGAGCCAGCGCGAGCGCGGAATGTCGAACCAGTCGTTGAGGAGCGTGGTCACGATCCCGGTGCGGCCGAAGAGCACGACGAGCGCGAGCGCGATCACGAACGGCGGCGTGACGATCGGCAGGATCGACATCACCTTCGTGATCGCCACGTAGCGCTGCCCGCCGCGCTGCACGACGAGCGCCAGCACGAGGCCCACGAACGTCGACACGAAACCGACCAGCGTGGCGAGCACCGCCGAGTTCATCGCGACGCCGCAATGCACGCCGCCGGTCAGGCACTTGACCTCCCAGATATCGGCGGCGAAGAGGCGGCTTGCGGCAAGCCCCGGGGCAAAGCTGCCGTCCTCGTCGAACATCGCCGCCGACAGCACGCTGCCGACGGGAAAGAAGATGAAGATGGCGAGCAGCGCCGCGACGACGACGACGATCGTCGCCACGGCGGGGTCGCCCTTGAACGCGCCGCGCCGCGCGATCGCGCGCGCGAAGCAGGCGACGAGCGCGATGAGCGAAACGGCGGCGCCGATGCCAAACGACGTGCCTTTGGCGCCCGCGGCGAACGCCGCCGCGAACGCCCAGACCACGGCCAGGCCCGCGCCGATCGCGGTCGCGCGAGCCGCGCCGCGCCAGGCGCAGACCAGCGTGACGATCGCCAGCGCGACGAGAACCCCGTGCGCGACCTCGCCGCGCACGGCCCGGACGAGCGCGGAAGCGCCGCCCTCCAAGCCCCAGGGCAGCACCGCGAGCGCGGCAAGCGCACCCGCGGCGACCCAGGTGGTCGCACGATCGCGCATCGCCGGCACGAAGACCGGCGGCGCGGCGAGGGCCGTGGACACGCGAACCCCGGTGCTACTTCGGCAGCGACGAGACCTCGGTATCCCAGCGCTTCAAGAGGCGATTGCGCTCCGCCGACGAGCCGTACTTCACGAAGTCGTAGTTGATGAGCTTGATCTCGGACAGGTTGGGCGATCCGGGCGGCGCGGAGGCACCCTTGTTCGACGGCACCTGGAACGAGACCTTGAGGCTCGGGCCGATGTTCTGCGCCTCGGCGGACAGCGCCCAGTCGTACCACTTCTTGGCGTTGTCCATGTTCTTGGCGCCCTTGATGATGCTCATGCTGCCGATCTCGTAGCCGGTGCCCTCGCACGGCGAGACGATCGTCACGTCGGCGCCCTTGACCTTCTGCACCACGGCGTCGTGCTGGAACGTGATGCCGACGAGCGTCTCGCCGGTCGCCACTGCACGCGCCGGCGCCCCGCCCGATTTCGTGTACTGGTTCACGTTCTTGTGCAGCGCCTTCAGGAAGTCGAACGCCTTGTCCTCACCCCACAGCTGCACGAAGGTGGCGAGCATCGTGTACGAGGTCCCCGACGCATTCGGGTTCGCGACCTGGATCTCGTCCTTGAACGCGGGCTTGATGAGATCGGCCCAGCACTTGGGCTCGGGAATGTTGCGCTTCTTCAACTGCGCGGTGTTGTAGCTGTAGCCGAGCGCCCCCGCGTAGATGCCGACGGTGCGACCCTTGGCGGCATCCCACTGGCGCACCGCCCAGTCCTGGAGTTCACCCATCCGCGGCGACTTGTACGGCTCGGTGAGCCCCTCCTCGGCCGCCTGCAGGTGCGGGTCTCCGGTGCCGCCCCACCACACGTCGCCGCGCGGATTGGCCGCCTCGGCCTTGATCTGGGCGTAGAACTCACCGGCGCTCTTGCGCGTCATCAGCACCTTGATGCCGGTGGCCTTCTCGAAGGCTTGCACCATCGGCCGGCACCACTCCTCCTGCACCGTGCAGTAGACGACGAGTTCGCCCTGGGCAAAGGCCGACAGGGGTGCCGCCAGGGCGAGCGCGGGAACGAGCCCGCGCCACAGCGATCGCTTCTTCATCTTGACTCCTCCTCGTTGGGCGTCAGCGGGCGAGGGGCACGCCGACGATTTGCGCAAGCTTACCTGCGAGCGCAGCATTCGTTGCAATCAGGGGATTTCCCGAGTTCACGCCATCGCCGGCGAAGAAGTCGCTGACGGCACCTCCGGCCTCGGTCACGAGCACGATCCCGGCCGCACAGTCCCAGGCGTTGATGTGCAACTCCGCGTACCCCTCGGCGCGCCCCGCCGCCACGTCCGCGAGACCGAGTGCGCCCGATCCGGCGCGTCGCATCGCCACCCCCGCGTGCATCACGCGGGCGAGGAGATCGACGTAGGCCTGCGCAGGGCGACGCATCGACCAGCCGCATTCCATCGTGGCGCGCTCGACGTCGGCGGTGGCGCTCACGGCGAGGCGCCGCCCGTCGAGCCACGCGCCGTCGCCCCTGGCCGCGGAGTAGAGGCGATCGTGCGCCGGGTCGTAGATCGCTCCCAGGAGCGGCACGCCGCGCTCGACGTAGCCGATCGACACGCAGTAGCGGGGAACGCCGCGGGCGTAGTTGGCCGTGCCGTCGATCGGATCGATGAGCCACAGCCGCTCGCCGCTCGTGCCGCCGTCCTCCTCACCGATGATCGCGTCGTCGGGAAAGCGCGCGGCGAGCGCCGAGCGAATGAAGCGCTCGACCTCGCGATCCATCTCGGTCACCACGTCGTGGCGACCCTTGAGCGAAACGGCCGAGGTTCCAAATGCGGTGTGGGCGAGCTTGCCGGCGTCGCGCGCGAGCGCGCGACAAAGGTCGTAGCGATCCATGGCAGGTGAGGGAAGGTGCGGGACGAAGGGGGCGGGATCAAAGGTCGACCGGACGCCGCGCGTCGAGCGAGCGGCGCAGGGCGCTCGCGATGCGCGTGGCTTCGGTCGCGTCGGCAAGGGTGAGCGCGGGCGCGACGCCGTGGCGCACGCAGTCGATGAAGTAGGCGTCCTCGCGGCAGAAGGCGTCGGCGAAACGCTCGTAGAAGGTCGGCGTGGTGAGCGTGCGGATGCCGTGCGCGTCGGCGATCTCGACCGCGTCGGCGCGTCCATCGCGCCCGACGGTGAGACGACCGCCGGTGCCGACGATCTCGGTCACCGTCTCGTGCCCGTGCGCCATCGTGCGCGAGGCATAAAAGCATGCCATCTTGCCGTCGGCGAACTCGCAGATCGCAACGCCGTTGTCGACGTCGCCGCAGGCCGTGAGTCCCTCGTGCACCGCGACCGTCCCCGTCGCGAACACGCGGATCGCGCGCGGCGAACCCAGGAGCCAGCGCGCCACGTCGATGTCGTGCACGCTCATGTCCACGAAGATCCCGCCCGAGGTCGGTGCGAAGCGCACGAAGAAACCCGACGGATCGTTCTGGTCGCAGGTCTCCGAGCGCACGAGGAAGGGCTGCCCGATCGCACCGTCAGCGATCCGCTGCTGCGCCGCCTGGTAGCTCGCGTCGAAGCGGCGCACGAAGCCGATCATCACGCGAAGCCCGGGGTGCCGCGCCGCCTCCGCCTCGACCGCCGCGCATTCCTCCTGCACCAGCGACAGCGGCTTCTCGCAGAACACGTGCTTGCCGGCGCGCAAGGCGGCGATGATCTGCGCCGGATGCAGCGCGCTCGGGGTGACGAGGAAGATCGCCTCGACGTCGCGATCGGCGAGAAGATCCGCGTAGTCGTGATGCAGGCGCGGCGCGCCGAGCGAAGTGCGCGCCCACTCGAGCTCATCCGCAAGCGGACTGCACGCGGCCACGAGATCCACGCCGCGAACGCGAAACGCGAGATTCTCGGCGTGGCGCCGGCCCATCCGGCCGAGGCCGGCGATGCCCACCTTGACGGTGTCGCCCACGGCGCGCTACAGCGTCACGATGCGCTGCTCGCGCCAGGACGCGGTGGCGGCGTCGGCGAGCACGAGGGCGGCCACGCCGTCGTCGATCGACGTGCGAACCTTCGTGCCGTTGGCGAGCGCCTCGAAGAAGTGCGCCATCTCGGCGGCGTACGCGGCCTTGTAGCGCTCGAGGAAGAAATGCTCCGGCAAGTCGCAACTGACCGCCGCCGCGGTCGATGCCACGACCTCGGTCGGACGATGGTTGTTGGCCTGCAGCATCCCCTTGCTGCCGATGACCTCGAAGCGCTGGTCGTACCCGTACGCGGCGCGGCGTGTCGTGTTGATCTGGCACAAGCGCCCCTTGCGCGTGCGGATCGTCACGGCGGTGCAGTCGATGTCGCCGACGCTGCCGACCGCCGGGTCCGTGAGGACGCTTCCGGTCGCGTACACGGTGGCTGCCTCGTCGTCGAGGATCCAGCGAAAGATGTCGAAGTCGTGGATCAGCATGTCGCGGAAGATGCCCCCGGAGCGCTCGAGATACGCGACCGGAGGCGCGCCCGGATCGCGGCTCGTCACGACGAGCATTTCCGGGTCGCCGATCTCGCCCTTGGCGATGCGCTCGCGCACGGCATTGAACGTCGGATCGTAGCGGCGCTGGAAGCCGATGAGGCAGGCGACACCCGCGCGCTGCACCGCCTCGGCGCACCGGCGCGCGCGTTCGACCGAAAGATCGACCGGCTTCTCGCAAAAGATCGCCTTGCCGGCCGCGGCGCTGCGCACGATGAGGTCGGCGTGCGTGTCGGTCGACGAGCCGATGACCACGGCGCCGATGCGCGGGTCGGCGAAGACCGCGTCGGCGCTCGTCACCTGCGCGCCGTGCTGCTGCGCGAGCGCGGATGCCGCACCCGCATCGACGTCGACGACGTAACGCAGCGTCACGCCGGGCTGGCGGGCGAGATTGCCGGCGTGGATGCGACCGATGCGTCCGGCGCCGAACAGGGCGACTTCCATCGCGGGAGTCCTCATTTCGCGAGCATCCATTCGTGCGCCGGGTCGTTCCGAAAGCGCCACTCGCGCGTCGGACCCGCCATCACGTTGAGGTAGTAGGAATCGTAGCCGTACGGGACGACGACGGGGTGATAGCCACGCGGCACCAGGACGACGTCGTGGTTCTCGACCGCGAGCGCCTCGTCGAGCGAGCGATCGTCGGTGTACACGCGCTGGAAGGCGAAGCCTTGCGCCGGATCGAGACGGTGGTAGTACGTCTCCTCGAGCGCGCTCTCGTTGGGCAGGTCGTCGGTGTCGTGCTTGTGCGGCGGGTAACTCGATGCATGCCCCGCCGGCGTCACGACCTCGACGACGAGCAGGCGATCGGCCGGCTCGGTCTGCGGCAGGATGTCGCAGATGAAGCGCGTGTTGGCGCCCTGTCCGCGCGCGTAGCGGCGCATCGATGCGGGCTCGATCACGCGTGCGCCGCGGGAGCGCGACTGCGCCGCCGGCGCGCTGGCCAAGGCGACCTCGGCCGGCGTCTCCGCGGTCACCGTGATCGGCCGACCCGCAGGCACGTACACCGCGTACGGCGCCTCGCCGTCGAAAACGCTCGCGCGCCGGCCAAGCCCGCGCCAGATCTGGTCCTGGGCACGCACCGTCACCCGGCCCTGCAATACGACGACGCAGACCTCGTCGTCGCTCGCGCGATGCTCGGCTGCCTCGCTAGGGGCGAGCCGGTATGCGGCAAAGCCGACGTACTTCCATCCCGCGGACTGCGGCGTGACACGCGCGATCTCGCGCCCGCTCTGACTTGCCTTGACGAGAAGACTCATCCTTGTCGCCCTCCTGCCGCGACGAGTTCGTGCAACGTGCGAAAGCCCTTCTGCGCATAGGCGTAGCTCGGCGCCACGACCGGATCCTGCTCCGCCTCGACCACGAGCCACCCCGTGTAGTCGTGATCGCGCAGGAGTCCGACGACTGCGGCGAAGTCGATGCTGCCGTCGCCGGGAACCGTGAACGCGCCGTTGATGACCGCCTCGAGAAAGCTCCAGTCGTTGTTGCGCGCGAGCCGGACGACGCCGGGCCGCACGTCCTTGCAGTGGACGTGACAAACGCGCCCGATGTGCCGCGCCAGGAGCGCGACCGCATCGCCGCCGGCAAAGCTCATGTGGCCGGTGTCGAAGAGGAGCCCCACCTCGGGTCCGGTGCGGCGCATGAGTTCGTCGACGTCGGCGGGGGTCTCGACGTAGGCACCCATGTGATGGTGATACGCGAGCCGCACGCCGTGCGCGAGCGTGTGGCGCGCGAAGCGCGTGAGGCGCTCGGCGTAGGCGTCCCATTGCGCCGCGGTGAAGAAGCGCGGGCGCTTGTACAGCGGCTGCGGCAGCCCCTGGATGCTGTCGGCGACCTCGCCGTAGACCATGACCCTGGCGCCGTTGTCGGCGAGCAGGGCAAGGTGCGGGCCCACCGCGGCGATCTCCTCCTCCACCGAGCGGTGGGCGAGCGCGCCCGAATACCAGCCCGAGACGAGTTCCAACCCGTACTCGCCCAGGACCTTGCGCAGCGCCGCCGATTCGCGCGGGAACTTGTTGCCGAGTTCGAAGCCCTGGTAGCCGATCTCGCGCCCTTCCGCGAGCGCGGTCGCAAGCGGCGTCTCGCCCCCGAGCGACGGCAGGTCGTCGTTGCTCCACGAGATGGGATTGATGCCGATCTTCACCTTCATCGCGTCACTCCGGCACGGACAGGGATTGCACCGTCGTCACGGGACCCGGCGCGACACGTCCGCCGCCCGCGCCGCCGGCTCCCGAAGCCGCGCAGCGAGGCGCCACGTCACGGCACCTGCTCGCGCTTGGCCGCATCGTATTCGTTGCGCGCCGCGCGCACTTCGGAGCGTGCCGAAACTTCGGGCACGGCGACCTCCCACCAGCACCCGCCCTCGCTCGTCGTGCGCGCGGGGTCGGTGTCGATCACCACCACGTAGGTGCGATCGCTCGCCCGTGCACGCGCCAATGCGGCCTCGAGTTCGGCGATCGTGTGCACGTGCTCGGCGCGAGCACCCATCGCCGCCGCGTGTGCGGCAAAGTCGATGCGCGGCGCCGCACCTTCGGTGCCGGCATCGAAGAGATTGTTGAAGGCAGCGCCGCCCACCGACTGCTGCAGGCGATGGATGCAGCCGTAGCCGCGGTTGTCGAGGACCACGACGACGAGCTTGCGATCGAGCATCACCGAGGTCGCGATCTCGGCGTTGAGCATGAGGTAGCTGCCGTCGCCGACGAGCACGATCACCTCGCGCTCGGGAGTCGCCATCTTCACGCCCACGCCGCCGGCGATCTCGTAGCCCATGCACGAGTAGCCGTACTCGACGTGATAGCCCCCGGGCACCGCCGTGCGCCACAGCTTGTGCAACTCGCCGGGCAGCGTGCCGGCGGCGCAGACGGCAACGTCGGTCGAAGGCGAAGTGGCACTCGTGCGCTGGACCGCGCCGATGACGTCGCCGTCGTAGGCAAGCGCCACGTCGCGCGCACCGGTCAGCCGGGCGACGTCGGCGCGCCAGGCGCGCGCCGCGTTGCGGCTGCGCGCCTGCCACGCGTCGGGCGCGGCCCAGCCGGACAGTGCCGTCGCCAGTGCCGCCAACCCCGCGCCGGCGTCGCCCACCACCGCGAGGCCGTGCCACTTGCGCGCATCGAAGGCGTTGACGTTGACGTGGACGAGTCGCGCCCGTGCAAAGAGCGAGTGCGAGCCGGTGGTGAAATCGGTGAGCCGCGTCCCCAAGGCGAGCACGACGTCGGCGTCCTGCGCGAGCGCATTGGCGGCGGGCGACCCGGTGACGCCGATCGCACCCATCTGCAGCGGATGGTCCCACGGCAACGCGCCCTTGCCCGCCTGCGTCTCGGCGACCGGGATGCCATGCGTCTCGGCGAAGCCACGCAGCGCCGCGGTGGCGAGGCCGTAGAGGACGCCACCGCCGGCGACGATGAGCGGACGTTGCGCGCCGCGCAGCGCTTCGGCCGCGGCCGCAATCGCCGCGCGCGTCGGCGCCGGAGCATCGAAGGTCACCGGTGCCGGCTCGAAGAACGCGTCGGGATAGTCGTACGCCATCGCCTGCACGTCCTGCGGCAGCGCGAGCGTCACCGGCCCGCACAACGCCGCATCGGTCAGCACGCGCACCGCCTCGGGCAGCGCCGTTTGCACCTGCGCCGGATGGACGATGCGGTCGAAGTAGCGTGACACCGGACGAAAGCAGTCGTTGGCGGTCACGGTGGCGTCGGCAAAGTCCTCGACCTGCTGCAGCACCGGGTCCGGTGCGCGCGAGACGAAGACGTCGCCGGGAAGGAAGAGCACCGGCAGGCGATTGACGTGCGCGAGTGCCGCCGCGGTGACGAGATTGGTCGCGCCCGGTCCGATCGACGTCGTGCACGCCATCATCCGGCGCCGGAACTTCGCCTTGGCGTAGGCGATCGCCGTGTGCGCCATTGCCTGCTCGTTGTGCGCGCGGTACGTCGGCAGCTGCGCCCGATGCGCGTACAGCGCCTCCCCCATCCCGGCGACGTTGCCGTGCCCGAAGATCGCGAAGACGCCGGCAAACAACGGTTCGACGCCAGCGGGCGTCGCGCTGCGCAGCGCCGCGAGGTAGCGCACGATCGCCTGTGCGGTGGTCAGGCGCATGCGACGCTCGTATCGGTGCGTACGGCACGCCGCCCGCCGCAGGGCCGGTGGCTCGGTCCCGGTCTCATGCCCGTGCGCCTTGCCAGGCGTCGATGAGCGCCTCGAAGTTCGCGCGCACGGCGCGCTTGAGCGCCGCGTCGTCGTCGCGCCCGGCAAGCCACGCCGCCGCCGGCTCCTGGAAGATCGTGCGGCCGACCGCGAAGCCGCGGCACGTGCGACTCGCACGCGCCTGCGCAAAGCCCTGCGCGAGTGTCGCCACCGGGGCATTGAGGCCCAGCACGAGGACGCCGCGGCAGTACGGATCGCGCTCGGCGACGAGCGCGTCGATCACCTGCCACTGCGCGGGCGTCAACGGCTCGAGCTTCCACCATTCGGGATAGATTCCGAGGTTGTACAGACGCTTCAATGCCCGCTGGATCGTGTGCTCGTCGCGCACGCTCTCGCGCGGCGGGACGATCTCCAGCAGGAGTTCGTGTCCGCTCGCCTGCACCGCGTCGTACAGCGCGCGAATCTGCGCCTCCTGCTCCAGCCGGTGCTCGATCGCATCGTCGGGGTGATAGGCGACGAGACACTTCACCACGTGCTCCGTCGGCCAGCCGATGAGTGTCGTGCCCACCGAGCGGCCGCGATCGAAGGCGAGCGGATTGGAACCCGGCAACTCGACCGGGCGGCCGATCCACCAGCCGCGCCCCGTCGCGACATTGAGCGCATCCTGCCCGTAGCGATCGTCGCAGAGGATGCCGACCTTGCCGGCGAGCCCGCGCTCGGCCTCGGTTTCCGCCACCGCCTCGACGAGGAGGCTCTTCAGGCGGCCGAGATGCTCCTCGCCGACGCCGGCGCGCTGCGCGAGGTCGAAGAACGCGTTGCGGTGGTCGAAGGCGAAGGCGAAGACCTCGGCCCGGGTCGCCCGCGGCGCCGTGACCCGGTGCAAGCGGGTGAGCGTCGCGTCACGATCCGGATGCGGAATATGCGCGGCGTGGGCCAGGAAATAATCGAGTTCGACTCGCGTCGGCATCGCCGGGGCGCAACCGTGCCGCGACACGACGAGCGCACCGCAGGCGTTCGCGTAACGCGTGCACCGCTCGTAGTCCTCGCCGCGGACCCACCCCGAGAGAAAGCCGGCCGAGAAGGCATCGCCGGCGCCGAGCACGTTCAGCACCTCGACGTTCACGCCCTTGCCGTTGAACGCCGCGTCGAGCGAGGCAGGAATCGCGTCGTCGATCACCGCGCAGCCCAGCGGGCCACGCTTGACGACGAGCGTGGCCGCGGTCACCGCGCGCACGGCGCGCAGCGACGCCATGATGTCCAGACTGCCGCCGGCGATATTGAACTCCTCGATCGTGCCGATCACGAGGTCGAACTTCGGCAGGATGCGCAAGAGGTGCGCGGTGACCCCGTCCGAGGCGATGAAGCGCGTCTCGCCGTCGCCGCGATTGGTGAGCCCCCACAGCACCGGACGGTAGTCGATGTCGAGCACCGTGCGCACGTCGTTGGCGCGCGCGTGGTCGAGCGCGAGGTTGCTGATGCGATCGATGTAGCGCGTGGAGAAATGCGTGCCGGTGATGAGCAGTGCGCGCGACGATGCGATGTACGACGCCTCGACGTCGTCCTCGGCAATCGCCATGTCCGCGCAGTTCTCGCGCATGAAGATGAGCGGGAACGTGTCCTTGTCCTTGATGCCCAGCACCACGGCGCCGGTCAGGCGCTCGGGATCGACGCTGACGTGGCTCGTGTCGCAGCCTTCCCTTGCGATCGTCTCGACGAGGAAGCGGCCGTTGCCGTCGTTGCCGACGCGCGAGATGAGCCCGGCGCGCAAGCCCAGGCGCGCACAGCCGAAGGCGGTATTGGCCGACGAGCCGCCGAGGTACTTCGAAAAGCCGGTGCAGTCCTCGAGCCGCGCACCGATCTGCTGCGCGTAGAAGTCGACCGCGAACCGGCCGAGGCACACGACGTCGAGGGCGCGGTCGGCAGCGAAGGGAGTGCGGTTACGCATGGCGATCGGGAATCCGCCGCGGCGCGCCGGTGCGCCTTGCGGCGGCAAATCCCACGTCGGGCATTGTCCTGCACCGGGGGATGAAACGCAAGTTTCGCCGTTTCATCATGATGGAACATTTATTCTGTTCTCGCCCGCGCAGCGGGCGACCGCGCACCGCCAGCGCGGGCGCCCCGCGGCACCCGGTATTTCAGGCGACGGCCGCTGCCTCGCGCCGCCGCGTCGCCCATTGCGCGAGCACGACGGGAATCGTGAGGCCGATTCCCACCAGCGTGCTCACGAGTTCGGGGGCGATCATGAGGATTGCCGCGACGACGCACAGGAGACGCTGCCACATCCGCATGCGGGTGAGCATGTAGTTCGACAGCGCCGCCGACAGCACGCTGATGCCCAGCACGCAGCCGGCAAACGCCACGAAGAACTCCTGCAGCGAGAAGTTCTGCACCTTGATGAGCAACGACGGCGCGAACACGAACACGAACGGCACGAGCACCTTGCCCAGGCCGAGGCGAAATGCCGTGTTCCCGGTCTTGAACGGATCGGAGCCCGCCATGCCGGCGGCCGCGTACGCGGCAAGCGCCACGGGTGGCGTGATATCCGCGAGCACCCCGTAGTAGAAGACGAAGAAGTGCGCGACGATCGGCTGCACGCCGAGCATGGCCAGCGTGGGCGCCGCGACCGTGGCCATGATGATGTAGTTGGCGGTGGTGGGAATCCCGCAACCCATGAGGATGCACACGAGCCCGGTCATGACGAGTGCGGCCACCAGCGTCATCGCCTGCAGGTTCGTCCAGCCGGTCGGCAGGAACGCGGCGACACCGGTGGCGATGGAGTTGGCGGCCGAGGTGACGATGTACGAAAGCTTGAAGCCCACGCCGGTGAGCGTCACCACGCCGATCACGATCCCCACCGTCGCCGCCGCCGCGCCGACCGCGAGGGCGTACTTCGCACCCAGTTCGAACGCCGCGAGGATCGCCGCGCGCCCGATGCGCGATTCGCAGCCGAGTGCCCGGTGCAGGAGCGGCACCACGACGACCATCGCGGCGAAGATCCACGGGCCGTAGTCGCCGAACGAGCGCAGGAACAGGCCCACCAGCACGGCGTGCAGGGCGAAGAGCGCGACGTACTGGCGCAGCGTCGTGTTCTGCCGTGACGTGAAGAGCCCGACCAGGATGCACGAGCTGATCCCGGTGAACGCCGCGAGGTACGGCGTGTTGCCGTTGACGATGATCCCGACGAGGAGGAAGAGCGGAATGAGCGTGGGCCAGTTGGCGCGCAGCGTCTTCGGGATATTCGGCAGCTCCTCCTTGTGCAGCCCGCGCAGGCCCTTGCTCTTCGCCTCGAAGTGCACCTGCATGAAGACGCCGAAGAAGTGCATGAACGCCGGCACGATCGCGGCCGTGATGATCGTCGCGTAGGGCAGGTTCAGGAACTCGATCATGAGGAACGCCGCCGCGCCCATGATGGGCGGCGTGATCTGGCCGCCGGTCGACGACGCCGCCTCGACCCCGCCCGCGAAATGTCGCGGGTAACCCAGTCGCACCATGGCGGGAATCGTGAGCGAGCCCACGGTCACGGCGTTGGCGACCGACGAGCCCGACAGCATGCCGAAGAGCGCCGAGGCGAAGACCGAGACCTTCGCCGGCCCGCCCGCGTAGCGACCCGCGATCGCCGAGGCGATGTCGATGAAGAGCTGCCCCAGCCCGATCGCGGTCGCGAGCACGCCGAAGAGGACGAAGTGGAAGACGTACGTCGCCACCACGCCGATGGCGATGCCGTAGATGCCCTGGCTCGTGAGGTACAGGTGATTGACGAGCGTGGGCCACGACGCGCCGGAATGCTTGAGAAGCCCCGGGAACCACGTCCCGGCGAGCGCGTAGACCATGAACACGATCGCGATGATCGGCAGCGGCCAGCCCATGCTGCGCCGGGTCGCCTCGATGAGCAGGATGACGAGCAGCGTCCCCATGACGACGTCGAGCGCGTTCGGATTGCCGACGCGAAACGCGAGGTCGTCGAAGACGTACGGGATGTAGAGCGCCGCAGCGGCGATCAGGATCGCGCACGCCCAGTCGTACAGCGGCACGCCACCCGGGGCGAGCGGCCCCGGCTTGGGCGGCGCGTCGAGCAGCGCCTTGCGCAGCGGGAAGACGAGGAAGATGAGCGACAGCACGAAGGCCATGTGCGTGCCGCGATGCGTGGCCTCGCGCAGCAGGCCGAAGCCCGCCGTGTAGTAATGGAACGACGACAGGACGATGAGCAGCGCCGTGACGATGAGCGCCGCCGGGTGCCACACCGGCCGGAAGCGCATCTCCGGGTCGAATTTCTCCTCGAGCACGCGCGCCTTGTCGGCATCGATCGCCTGCATGAGCGTGGTGTCCTTCGTCGATGGCGCAACGAGAACGGGGCCGGTCACTTGCGTTCCGGCCCCGCCTTGCGGTCGCTGCGAGAAGATTACTTGAGCAGCCCCGCTTCCTTGTAGTACTTCTCCGCGCCCGCGTGGAACGGAATGCCCGCGCCCGCGGTGGCGGAAGCCTTGGTGATCGCCTTCCCCTTGGCGTGACCCGAGTCGAGGAGCTTGCGGGTATTGTCGTTCCACACCGCCTTGGTGATCTCGTAGATGAGTGCGTCGGGCTGCTTGGCCGACGTGACCCACTGCGCGCCCACGGCGATCGTCTTCACCTCGGGCACGCCCTTGTAGGTATTGGCGGGGATCGTATCCGCGGCGAAGAAGCCGTACTGCTTGAGCATCTTGTCGACTTCCGGACCGGTCACCGGAATGAGGTCGATGCCCGCACCCGACGAGGCGAGCTCGGCGATCGCGCTCGTCGGATAGCCGCCGACGAAGAAGAAAGCGTCGAGTCCGCCGTCCTTCATCTTGTCGCCGGCCTGGTTGGGCTTGAGATACTCGGCGACGACGTCCTTCTCGGTCAGGCCGAAGGCGCCCAGGATGATGCGGGCGTCGACGAGCGTGCCGGAACCCGGCTCGTCGAGCGACACGCGCTTGCCCTTCAGGTCGGCCACGCCCTTGATGTTGGCGCCCTTGCGCGCGACGAGGTGGATCGTCTCCGGATACAGGTTCGCGATGAGGCGCAGGTCGGCGACCTTGGGCTTGCCCTCGTACACTCCGGTGCCGGTGTACGCCCAGTAGGCGACGTCCGACTGCGTGAAGCCCGACTCGAGCTGGCCCGACTGGATGCCGTTGATGTTGGCGACCGAACCGTTGGATGCCACCGCGGTGGCAACGACGCCGGGCGCACCGCAACTGCCGCCCTTGTCGCACGCGCGCGACCCCGGCGGGTTGGAGATCGCCGTGGCGAGCAGGCCACCGATCGGATAGTAGGTGCCGGCGGTGCCGCCGGTGCCGATGCGGAAGAACTTGATGTCCTGCGCGAGGACCGTACCCGCCGCGGCGGCGGCGACGAATCCGGCGAGAACCGCGCGGACGAGGAAGCGGGACGAGGTCATGACGGGTCCTTGGTGATGACGGGATCGGTGCGAGTGTCGCATGACCAACCCATGGAGACAACGTGCGCCCGGGGCCGGTGCATGCGGCACGCGCGGGCCGGGCGCGCCGTGCCGTGCACCGCGGGGGCGACCCGCGGCGGCAGCGCCGCATTGCGGTGCACTCACAGGCCGACGGCGGCGCCCGCGCCAGCCAGAACGAACGCCCCCAGGAGCGCGAAGATCACCGCCGCGACGCGGTGCACGAGGCGCACCGGCAGGTGTGCCGCCAGGCGCTCACCGACGATCACCGCCGGTACGTTCGCGATCATCATCCCCAGCGTCGTGCCGGCCACCACGGCGATGAAGGCGTCGTAGCGCGCCGCGAGCCCGATCGTCGCAATCTGCGTCTTGTCGCCCATTTCAGCCAGGAAGAAGGCGACGAGCGTCGATCCGAAGGCGCCGGCACCTTCCCACCGCGTGCTCGTGGCGCTCTCGATCTGGTCCGGCACGAGCATCCACGCCGCCATGGCGAGAAACGACAGGCCGAGGATCCAGCGCAGGACGACGGGCGCGATCGCGTCCACGAGGAGCGTGCCGAGCGCACCGGCAAGCGCATGGTTGACGAGGGTGGCGACGAGGATGCCGGCGATGATCGGCACCGGCCGGAGAAAGCGTGCGGCCAGCACGAAGGCGAGGAGCTGCGTCTTGTCGCCGATCTCGGCAAGCGCGACCACTCCGGTCGCGACGAGGAAGGCTTCCACCGTCGACTCCGCGGCCGGGCGTTGGACGACACGATCGGCGACCGCCCCCGCTTCGCACGGCGGCCGGCATGCGCCGGCCGCGATCGGACAGGGGGCGTGCGCCCCGATGACGGCGGCGATTATAGCGAGCCGCTGCGCGCGGCGCGTTACACCGGGTAGCGCAGGATTGCCGCGAGGTCCGCCTGACGGGGAATGTCGGCCTTGCGGGCCGCCACGACGCGCCCGCCGGACTGCAGGACGCGACGCGCGATCTCGTCGACGACGCCGTAGTTGACGGCATCCGGCGCGGCGTCGAAGCTGACCGCGCCACTCGCCTCGTCGACGGTTCCGGAAACCGTGTTGTCCATGTCGACCAAAAGCGTGTCCACCGCGCCGTACGTCGCTGCGCGCGCGGCCTGCGCGACGTCGGTGCTCGCCCGCCCCTCCTTCTCGCGCGTGGCGAACAGCGCCGCGAGGCGGGCGACCTCGGCGGCGTAGATCTCGTCGAGCGCGCGGCGCGCCGCGTCGGCGAGCACGTGATCGGGCGTCTCGTTGGCGGCACCGGCGATGACTTGCGTGGCCACGTGCGGATAGCTCGACGCGTTGCGAAAGATCGACGCCATCGGCTCGGTGGCAGCGACGAAGAGCGGCGCGTTCTCGCCCTTGAGGATCCCGCGCAGCGCCTGATCGACGACGCGCGCGTAGCGCGAGAGCAGCGCGTATTCGCTCGCCGCCTCGCCCGAGTGACCCGGCGCGTCCTTGGTGACGTGGCTGCGCCGGCCGAGCGCATTGCTGAAGTCGCGGGGAAGCCCGGGCACCGCGACCGCATGCGGGGGGAGGTCGGCGGAAACCTCGAGCAGTCGCACCGCGCCGACGCCGATCACCAGCACGTACGCATGGTGCGGAAAGCTCACCGAGCGCAGCAGCGGCTTGATGTGGAAACGATCGGAGACCTCGACCGTGTTCACGAGCTGGTTCGGCAGGCGAAAAGTGCGCACCCGCTCGTCGGTCACGAAAATGGCGAGGCTATTGGCCTGCACCGCCCAGAACGCGTCGTCGTCGATGATCGCGTTCACCGCCGCCTCGATGGGCCAGACGCGGCGCTTGTCGACGCCGGCGGCGGCGAGCTGCGCCACCGCCGTCTTCAGGAGATTCTTCAGTTCGATGCGATCGGCCTGCGCGTCCTGCGTCACCGGCGTCGTGCGCAGGTACAGCGATACGGCAGGCGTGCCGCGGTACGCGGCGATTTGCTCGATCTCGGTGCGGCTCGGCAGGTCGATATGCAACAAGGCGGGGCTCCATGCGTGGAATCACGACGACGGCGGTTGCACGTCGCCTCTTCTTGCACACTATGCCGCAGGCGATCGCCGCGGTCCTTGCGCGGACGCAAGCTTTGCGCCGGGCGGTGCGCGCGCCGGCGCTACACCTCGCCGGTGCGCGACAGCAAGACCGCCACCGGGCGCGTCCCGGCGAACTCCGAGAGCACGATGACCATGATCGCCGTCACCGGAACCGCGAGGAACGCACCCGCGATCCCCCACAGGCCGGACCACACGGTAAGACTCGCGAGGATGGCCACCGGCGAGAGGTTGAGCGAATTGCCCATCACGTACGGGTCGATGAAATTGCCGATGACGAACTGCACCACGGCGAGTGCCGCGAGCAGCGCGAGCGCGCTGCCGAAATCACCGAACTGCACCAGCGCCATCAACACCGGCAGCACGATGCTGATGACGGTCCCGAGGTAGGGGATGAAGTTGAGGAGTCCGGTGATGACCGCCCAGAACCCGGCAAGCTCGAGTCCCATGAGGCGCATCACTGCCCACGACACGAGCGCCAGAATCACCGAAAGCAGCGTCTTGAGCGCGAGGTACGATCCGATTCGCGCATTGATGTTCTCGATCACGCCACGGATGCGTGCAACCGCGTGCGGGTCGTCCGACATCGCCGCGATCTTGGCACTGAACCCGCGGCGCTCGAGCATGAGGAAAGCCACGTAGAGGAAGACGACGGAGAAGCTGCCGAGCATCCCGGTGACCGAGGCGAGCGCAGCCGTGGCCAGGCGCTGCATGTTGACCTGCGCGAGCAGCGCGTCGCGCAACGTCGCCCACGTCGGCTCGCGCTCGATGTTGAGCATCGCGGCGGTGCGCTGCAGCGCTTCGAGGAGCGACTTCTGATAATTCGGGGCGAGCGCCAGCGCACGATCCGCGGTGGCCATGATGAAGTAGCCGAGTGCGACGAAGGCGGCGCCGATGCCCACGAGCGTGAGCGTGTAGCGGATCGATACCGGCAGCCGGTGCCCGGCAAGGCTCGCCCGCTCGAGGACGCGCAACATGCCCACGACGACGTACATCGCGAGGATGCCGAGAACGATCGGCACCAGCACGTCCTTCGCGATGTGCAGCGTATAGCCAACGACGAAGGCGATCACGACACCGCTCGCGAGCATGGGCAAACGTGCCCCGGAAGGCATCGCCTCGGGCAGCGATGGGCGCGACGGGATGCTCATGACCTGTTCGTTATAATGATCCGTTCGGCAGCGGGAGCCGGCACGATCGGCAGCTCCGCGGGATTTTTGACGTGCCGCGCCGGGCGAGGACGCAGGCGTGGGAGAGGATGATGATGGCAACGACGTGGCGCCTGCTGAAGTGGTTGATCGTGCTCGCAATCGTGCTGCTGGTCGCGGTGGTCGCGGTGCGCACGTGGCAGATCCAGCAGGGTCCGCCGCTCGAACTGTGGCACACCTACGAGCCACGCGAGATGACCACCAAGGAGATCGACAAGGCCGACTGGCAACGCTACCTCGCCGAAGAACAACGTCTCATGGACGACGTGCGCCGCGAGGTCACCGACCGGCTGCCCGACGAGGCCAAGGTCGTGGCCAATCGCTACTGGAGCGGCAGCCCGATCTATCCGGGGAAATTCGCCACCGACTGGAATCGCTCGTACGTGATGCTTCCGGAGGGCAAGCCCAAGGGTGCGGTGGTGCTGCTGCACGGCCTCACCGACTCGCCGTACAGCCTGCGCCATATCGCCCGACGCTACCGCGACGACGGCTTCGCCGCCGTCGCCATCCGTCTGCCGGGTCACGGCACCGTGCCGTCGGGGCTGGCGACGGTCGAGTGGGAGCAATGGTCGGCGGCGACGCGCCTTGCCGCCCTCGAAGCAAGGCGCCTTGCCGGGCCCGGGACGCCGCTGCACGTCGTCGGCTTCTCCAACGGCGGCGCGCTCGCGATGAAATACGCGCTCGACGCCATCGAGGACAAGACGCTGCCGCGTCCCGATCACATCATCCTGCTCTCGCCGATGATCGGCGTGACGAGCCTCGCGCGCTTCGCCGGCATCTTCGGCTGGCCCGCGCTCCTTCCGCGCTTTGCCAAGGCGGCGTGGCTTGGCATCGTCACCGAGTTCAATCCGTTCAAGTACAACTCGTTCCCGGTCAACGGTGCGCGCCAATCGTCGCTGGTGGCGCGCGTCCTGCAGGCACGCATCGACGCGTACGCGCGCGATGGCAGGCTCGCGGAACTCGCGCCCGTGCTCACGTTCCAGTCGGTCGTCGACTTCACGGTGAGCACGCGCGCGATCGTCACGGCACTCTACGACCGGCTCCCCAAGAACGGCAGCGAGCTCGTGCTCTTCGACTACAACCGCAACGCCAAATTCGGACCGCTCCTGCGCCGCACCGCCGACACCATGCTCGAGCGGATGGTGCCGAGTCCGCCGCGCAATTACCGCCTGGTCGTGGTCGTCAACGAAACGCCGACGACGCCGATGGTCGTTGCCCGGGTCACCGAGCCTGGCGCCACCGAGGAGACCGTTCGCCGCCTCGATCTCGCCTACCCGTCGGACGTGTTCTCGCTGTCGCACCTTGCGCTGCCGTTTCCGATGGACGACTCGCTGTACGGGCTCACGCCCACCACCACGGAGTACGGGGTCAACCTGGGCGCGCTCGCCACCCGCGGCGAGCGGGGTCTGCTGACGGTGAGCCTCGATTCGCTCGTGCGGATGTCGGCCAATCCGTTCTTTTCCTACCTCATGCAGCGCATCGAGGCGGACCTGCCCGGTCGCGGCGCGGCGGCATCGCGCTGACCGCGCGCAGGCGTCGTGCTCCAAGTCAGAACGGGAGCGACGACGCCATGCCTTGCGGCCTTGGCGCCTGCTCCCGCGCACGATCGACCCAGCCGCCGCCCATCGCCTGATACACGTTCACGACCTGCACGTGGCGCTCGGCCATGATCGTGACGGAGGCGAGTTCGGCGACGAAGAGCTCGTTCTCGGCGATCAGCACGTCGAGATAGCCGGCGATGCCCTTGTCGAAGCGCAGTTGCGACAACCGCGCGAATTCGCGCAGCGCCACGACCCGCTCGCCCTGCTCCTTCGACTCGGCGAGTCGGTTCTGCGTGCCGGCGAGCGCATCGTTGGTCTCGCGGAAGGCATTGAGGATCGTCTGCTGGTAGCCTTGCACCGCGGCGCGCTGCGCTGCCTCCGCCGAATGGACCTGCCCGGCGATACCGCCGAAAGTGAAGATCGGGCCGGCCAGGTTGGCGCCGATGAGCCACAGCGACGCCGGCCCGGCGAGGAAGCTGCCGAAGGCGGTGCTCGCCGAGCCCAGCGCACCGGTGAGCGAGATATTGGGGTAGTACAGCGCGCGCGTGGCGCCGATGTTGGCATTGGCGGCAACGAGGTGCTGCTCGGCTTGCAGGATGTCCGGACGGCGCTCGAGCAGCGTGGACGGCAGGTCCGCCGGAATCGCCGGAGCGACGAGCTGGTCGATCGGCTTGCCGCGCGGAATCGGCCCGGGATCACGCCCGATGAGCAGCGAGATGAGATTTTCCTGCGCCGCGATGCGCTGCTGGATCGCCGGAATCGCCGCCTGCGCCTGACGCACCTGCGACTGCACCTGCGACACCTCGGTCATCGACACGAGTCCGCGCTTGTAGCGCAGGTCGAAAATGCGTGCGGTCTCGGTGAAGTTGGCCGCCATCGTGTGCGCGATCTCGAGCTGGCGATCGAAGGCACGCAGCACGATGTAGCTCGCCGCGACGTTGCTCACCACGGTGAGGATCACGCCCCGCTGCGCCTGCTCGCTCGCGTAGACCTGCGCCTGCGCCGCCTCGGACAGGCGCCGCACGCGACCGAAGAGGTCGAGCTGCCAGGACGCCCCCAGCGTACCTTCGTACAGCGTGAAATAGGGCGAGACCGGCTCGGGGATCGGCGTGACGCCGACGCGACTGCCGCGGAAGCGCGAAACACCTGCGCCATAGCCGAGCTGTGGATACAGCTGCGAGCGCGTTGCCGCGAGGCCGCCGATGAACTGATCGACGCGTGCCGCGGCGATGCGGATGTCGCGGTTCTCGCGAACCGCGATGGCAATGAGGTCGTCGAGAACAGGATCGCCGAATTGCTCCCACCATTTCGTGTTGGCGATATCGGCGGCCTTTGGATAGTCGACGCGCCACGCCGCAGGCGCCTCGACCTGCGGGCGCACGTAATCGGGTCCGACGGTGCAACCTGCAACGAACAACACAGCCGCCAAACCGGCGAGACGCAACGGAGTCATGGATGATCCAGAAAATGAGCCGCGTGGGGCGTTGCCCCGGTCGGGTATTGTCGCAATGATGGCATACGCGGCAAAGTAAGCTAAAGTGCAATTTCCGCACTGCACAAAAACTGTCATCATGCGAGGATGGCGAATCGCCGACGCCCGAGCGCAGCCGTTGCGCCTATCCTGAGAGACCCATGAAGTACGTCTACATCGCACTGATCATCGTCGTCACGGCGATCGTCGTGCTCTTCAAGGTTCAAAACTTCGATACCGCGACCGTTTCGCTGTTCAACATGAGCCTCACCTTGCCGATGTGGCTCCTGGCCATCGGCATCTACGTGCTGGGCATGTTCACGGGGGGAGCGCTCGTCGGCCTGCTCAAGGGCTGGTACGCGGGCGCAACGCGGCGCGACTGATCGGGCGCGCTCGCCGCATCAGGGGTGATGCTGCGGCCGTAGCGGCGATAATGACGGCCCGCCGGGCGGTGCAGCGGCGGACGCCGCGGTTGCCGCCTCGCCACACACGAAATACCAACAGGAGCCTCGCATGGCCAATTTCTGGGACGCAGTCGTTCTGCTCGCATCGACGTTCATCTTCGTCGCCTATCTGTTCGTCCTCTTCCACATCGTCGTCGACCTCTTCCGCGACACCAGGATGGGCGGCGGGGCCAAGGTCCTGTGGATCATCTTCCTCGTCTTCCTTCCGGTGCTCACCGCGCTCGCCTACATCCTCTTTCGCGGCTCGAGCATGGGCGAGCGGCAGAAGGAGGCGTTGGAAAAGGCCAAGTCGCAGACCGACCAGTACATCCGCGAGGTCGCCGGACGCTCGCCGGCCGAGGAGATCGCCCAGGCCAAGTCGCTGCTCGACGCCGGCACCATCAGCGCCGAGGAGTTCGCGCGCATCAAGGCCAAGGCCTTGTCGTAACCCTCCCTTCGATCCGAGACCGCCATGGCCACCCGCTCACGCCCTTCTCGCAGGACCACCGCGGCGGCACCCCGCGCCACCGATGAGCCGATCCTCGTCGACCTCGCGCTGCAAGGCGGTGGCGCGCACGGCGCCTTCACCTGGGGCGTACTCGATCGCTTGCTCGAGGAGCCCGGCCTGCAGTTCGAGGGAATCTCGGGCACCTCGGCTGAGACGTTGGCAGGTTTTGCGGCAACGCCTGCGCGCAATGAAGCGTCCTGCATCCTCATCGACGTGTCACCCGGTGACCTCTCGCCCTTGGCCGTGCACGAGCACCTGCCCGACGGTCACGCCGATGCTGGGGTGGTGTTCATGGCAAGCCATGCCGACGTCACGATGGCCGTCACGGCGATGAAGCGCGGGGCGGTCGATTTTCTCCTGAAGCCGCTGCGCATGAGCGAACTCGTGCCAGCCGTGGAAGCGGCGCTTGCGCACAGCCGCCGCAAGCGCGAAGCGCGCCAGCACGCAGCCGAAGCGCTGCGGCGCCTCGCCCGCCTCACGCCGCGCGAGCGCGATGTCTTCGCACTGGTCGTGCATGGCAAGCGCAACAAGGCGATCGCCACCGCGCTCGGGAGTCAGGAGTCGACCGTGAAGGTTCATCGCTCCCGACTCATGAAGAAGCTCGAGGTCGCGTCGCTTGCCGATTTGTTGCGCATCGCCCGCGAGGTCGACCGGGGGAAGGACGGCGCGGCGGACGACGGCGGGATCTGAACGAAAGGGGTGGGGAGCGCATCGGTCACGGCCGGACGTGCCCGGCTGTGGCAAGCTTGCGTTGCCGCCGGATACCCGCCGGCAACGCCGCGCAGCCCACGCGCCCCCATTCGCTTCGATCCGCCCTCATGCTCTCGCCACGTCGATCCGTCGCCGGCCTCGCGCCGTTTGTGTCCATCATCGCCATCGCCTGGAGCGCGAGCGCCAGCGCGGCACCCGAAGCCCTCGCCGAATGCCACGCCATCGGCGACCCGACGCAACGGCTCGCCTGCTACGACCGGCTCACCGGCCGCGCGACGCGGGCCGCAGCGCCGATGGACGCCAGCGCCACGCCCGACGCCACCGCCGCCGGGCGAAGCGCGCCTGCGCGTGCGGCGGCGCCCGCCGCGGCGCGCAACGCGCCGTCGATGATCGATACGGGCTGGAGCCTGCTTCCCGACTCACCGCGCTACGACATCCGCTTCTACAACCCCAACTATCTCCTCTTCGGTCGCTACACGAACGACGTCAACCGCGCGCCGTACCAGGCGCTCGCGCAACTGGCGGGCGAGGACGTCGACCTCGACAAGGTCGAGGCCAAGTTCCAGCTCTCGTTCAAGGCCCGCCTGTGGACGACCGACGATCGCCGCTGGAGCCTGTGGGCCGCGTACACGCAGCAGAACCAATGGCAGGTCTACAACGACGACCTCTCCCGTCCGTTCCGTGAGACCAACTACATGCCGGAGCTCTTCGTCACCTATGCGCCGAAGCTCGACCTCGGCGGTGGCTTCCGCTTGGGCCTGCTCAATGCCGGCTTCAACCACCAGTCGAACGGGCGCACCGACACCCTGTCGCGAAGCTGGAACCGACTCTTCGCCGAGGCCGGCATCGAGAACGGCAACCTCGCACTGTTCGGCAGGCTGTGGTGGCGCATCCCCGAAAGCGACGACAAGGATGACAACCCCGACATCACCGACTATTACGGATACGTAAACGTGTCGGCGCTGTACCGGTGGCAGGGCCACAGCTTCCTCGCAAGCGCCCGCGGCAACGTCGCCAAGGGCAAGGGCGCCTTCGAGTTCGGCTGGACGTCACCCCCGATCTTCGGCCCGTTGCGCGGCTACGTGCAGGTATTCACCGGCTACGGCGAGAGCATGATCGACTACAACTGGAACCAGACGACGATCGGCGCCGGAGTCGCCTTGAGCGACGGCCTGTAAGTGCCGCTGGCATCATCGCGACCACGCCACTCGCGCCATGACCTTCGCCGCCGGTCCTTCCCGATGGCGTGGTCGCGCGAGCGGTCGATCGCCGGCGTGGCGCTACGAGCGGGCGCGCGAGCGTCGCAGCGACGGCGCCGTCCAACCGGGCGTGCCCCAGCCGATCCACGCCGCCTTGTCGGCGTACCAACGCTGCGTGCGGTAGTGCTCGTTCCAGTACGCTTCGACGGAAAAGGTGACCACCGGGACGCGCCCCGGAATCACGTTGCGCAAGTAACTGCGGTGGACCCAGCCGCGCCGGCGGCCTGCCACGACGTCGCACCACGTGAAGCCTTCGATGCAGCCCTGCACCTGAATCGTGTCGTGCCGGGTGATCCAGGTGACTACCGGGAACACCGTGTCGGGCCCGGCACGCACGTTCACGTCGCGCGATGGCTTCGTGACCGTGGCTTGGGCTGCCACCGCGCCGGAGACGAGGATGAGACACAGGGCGATGATCGTGGACACGAGCTTGGACATGGCGAGGCCACCGGAGTGAAGAGCCGCTACTGTAGCCAATCGCCCGCGACCGTGTCGGGCGACCCCGCAACCGCGATGCCGTCCGGAGTTGCTGCCGCCGTGCGCAGGTGCCGCACGGTGGACGCACGCCTCGACTGCCGCTGCGGCGCGCGATCATGAATCGCCGCCGCTTCGTGGGCGCATCCGGCGCGCTCCTCCTCGCCGGCTGCAGCGACGTGTTGCTGCGCGACGGGGTCAGCAACGAATGCCTGGGCGCGCTGCCTGCTGCGCTGCGCGACCACCCGCTCGTGCAAGCGGCCTGGGAAGGCATCGACCCCGCAGCGGTGATCGACTCGCACGTCCACCTCGTCGGCATCGGCGATACGGGCCCCGACACCTGGATCAATCCCGAGATGGACGAGATCTGGCATCCGACCCGCTATCTGCAGCGGCTCTTCTATCTCAACGCGACCTGCATCGGCGATCGCCGCCCGGTCGACGACGCCGTGGTGCAGCGCCTGGTCGAGCAGTGCCGCGAGATGCGTCCCGGGTTTCGCACGTTGCTCCTCGCCTTCGACTGGGCGCGCGATGCGCACGGTGCGATCGATCGAAGCGCATCCACCTTCCGTGTTTCCGACGCCTATGCCGCGCGGACCGCCGCGCGTCACCCCGATCTCTTCGAATGGGCAGCGTCGATCCATCCGCTCGATCCAGCCGCGCTGGCGCGGCTCGATGCGGGCTCCGCCATGGGCATGCGCGCCGTGAAGTGGCTGCCTTCGGCGCAGCTCATCGACCCGGCCGACCCCCGCTGCGATCCTTTCTACGCGCGCCTCGCGCAACTGCGGATCCCGCTCATCTCGCACGGCGGCGACGAGCGTGCCGTGCACAGCGAGCGCGAGGAACTCGACAACCCCCTACGCCTGCGGCGCGCGCTCGATGCCGGCGTGCGCGTGGTGATCGCGCATTGCGCGTCGCTCGGACAAGGCAAGGACCTCGACGCCCCCGGCACGCCATTGCGTGACAACTTCGAGCTCTTCGCGCGGCTCATGGACGAGCCTCGCTACCGCGCCAACCTCGTCGGGGACGTCTCGGCGATCACGCAGCTCAATCGCATCGACGTGTGCGCGAAAATCCTCGCGCGCAGCGATTGGGCTGACCGTCTCCTCAACGGCTCCGATTTTCCGCTGGCGGGCGTGGTGCCGATCGTCTCGCTGCCGGCGCTCGTCGAGCACGGCCTGCTCCCCACCGACGCCGTGCCGACGCTGCACGCGCTGCGCAATCACAACGTGCTCCTCTTCGATTTCGTGCTGAAGCGCTCGCTCACCCACGACGGCAAGCGCTTCGGCAAGGCGGTGTTCGAGACGCGGCGCTGGTTCGAGGGCCGGTGACGTCGCGCGCTGCGACTGATGCGGACGCTGTACGTCAAGCGTATGTTGGAGCGATCATCGTGCGACCCGAAGCAAATATTTCTTCCCCATCCAGCATCGACAGCTTCTCGCGCGTGCCACCCACGGCCAGGGTCACCGGCGTCTTGCCGCGCGGCGCGTAACTGCGCCCAGGCACGTCGGTGTTGCCCAGCGCCGTCTCGTCGCCCCAGTGGATCCCCCGCCTTCGGCCTTGGCACGATGCCCGACGGCCGGCTACTCCTGCCCGAACCAGAAAGAAAAACAGGCTGCGGCACCATGCGCGCAACCTGTTGATGAGGTGGTAGGCCGTGAAGGATTCGAACCTTCGACCAACGGATTAAGAGTCCGCTGCTCTACCAGCTGAGCTAACGACCCACGTGTCGGAGTGTCGCCGGCGCGGAATGCTCCCCGGCGACGATCCCTCGTGAAGGGGCGCAATTCTAGCATCCGGAGCGCTCTCGGGCAATGCGCGGAACATGCGCGGGACGTGCGGCATGAGGCATTGACGCCGGCGCCGCCACGGCGCAATGTAGCGCTTCCTGCCCCCACCTTCGTCCGGAGGTCGCCATGAATCGAGTCCTCGTAGCCCTTGCCGCTGGCGCCGTACTGGCGAGCGGTTCGGTCCTTGCCTGCAACGACCTCAAGATCACCGGCGGCGACGACGGCGGCGTGGTTGCCGAACAGGCACCGGCGATCCCGGTCGTCACGAAAGAGAAGGCCGCACCCGAGGCGCCGCTGGTCGTCACGCAGAAACAGCCTGTCGCAAAGAAGGCTGCAGCCACCGGCAAGCCGCTGCCGCAAGGTGCGGTGGTGGCGCGAACCGGCAACTGACGGCGATCCGCTTTCCGATGCGATCAGGCCCGCGAACTGCGGGCCTGATCGTTTTGTGCGGCGGGAATGTCATGCCGCGTCGGAGCGTCGATCGGCGCTGCGTCGGATCGATCCTACGAAGCGTAGGCGTCCTTCGCCCGCGAACGTGATCTCACACTCACGTCAGTTCGCCTTGTCGGGGAACTGCTTCGCGATGCCGCCGGCGAGCGCGTCCGCGACCGCGTCCATGTGATGCTGCATGTCGGTCCACGCGGCATCTTGCTTCGCCTTCGGTGCGTTCGTCATCATGAGATCGACTTGTGTCTTGTGGTGTCCGGCATGGGCGATGAGTGCCGATTGCAGGTCGCTCTCCTTCCAGTTCGGATTGGCGCCCGCCAGGAACTTCGCGATCTGTCCGGCGTTGCTCGCAAGCTCACCGACCGCCTTGTCTTCTGCACCCGCGTTCTTGCCCTTGGCCGCATCGGTCAACGCCTTGACGCCGCCCCAGTGACCGCCCAGGAGTTTCAGTAGCCCGTCGCCGGCGTCCTTGCCGTAGAAGCCGGCGACCGCGTCGGAGATCTGCTTGGCATTGGCGACGACGGCGTCGGCGGCCTTCTTCTCATTCGCCTTGTTGCCGGCGTGCACGGCGAGTGCGTAGTCGCGCGTCGCGACGATATGTCCGTGCCACAGCGAGCGCATCGCGGCATGCAGTTTCGGCGCCGTGGGCGCGGCGGCAGGCGCGGTTGCCGCTGCCGGGTGGGGCGTCGTGGATTGTGCGAGCGCCGTCGGCAGTGCGAAGGCGACGCCAAGACCTGCGGCGATGACGCTCGTCATCGCGAGTGTTTTGCTTCTCATGGGGACTCCTGCGGATGGGTTGCCGGGACCTCACGTGCATCCCGGGCATGCCTTCGATGTAGGTACGGTCGACGGGATTTCAAGCGACGCCGCCGCGATCGCGACGCCGGCTTCGAGCGCATCGGCGACCGCTTCGCCTCAAGCGCCACGACCCATCGCACGGATCACGGAACCCCTCGCCGCCGCGCGGGTCACGTTTCTTGGACCCGACCCTCACTCGCCGCCGGAGGCCTGCGCATGCCCGTGGACAAACTCGATACGCTCGTCAACTCCTTCGCCTCGCCGTGGATCGGCACGCTCGTGGCCAGCGTCGCGACGATGGCGATTGCCCTCGTCGTGTGGTTCGTGGTTCGCGCAGCGCTCATGCGCATCGCGCGCCTGCACGTGATCGCATCGAAGGTGCTCGCGCGCGCTTCCCGCCCGATGCTCGCCGCGGTGCCGTTGCTCGCGCTGCAGTTCGTGCTTGGGGTGGCGCCCGCCGATCTCGCGTACTTGCCCACGATCGCGCACGTCGCATCCGTCGCGTTCATCGCGGCGCTGACCTGGCTCGTGGTGCGTGTCGTCGGAGGCTTGAGCGACGGCGTGATCGCGCTGCACCCGGCCAACGTGAGCGACAACCTCGAGGCACGACGCGTGCAGACGCAGGCCCGCGTGCTGTCGCGCACCGCGACGTTCCTCGTATGTCTCATCGGCCTCGCCGCGGCGCTCATGACCTTGCCCAACATGCGCCAGATCGGCGCGAGCCTCCTTGCCTCGGCGGGTATGGCCGGTCTCGTCGCAGGCTTCGCCGCACGTCCCGTGCTCGGCAACGTCATCGCCGGACTGCAAATCGCGCTCACGCAACCGATCCGCCTCGACGACGTCGTCATCATGGAGGGCGAGTGGGGCCGCATCGAGGAGATCACGTCGACCTACGTCGTGGTGAAGATCTGGGACGAGCGCCGTCTCGTCGTGCCGCTGCAATGGGTGATCGAGCATCCGTTCCAGAACTGGACGCGAAGCAGCGCGTCGCTGCTGGGTTCGGTCTTCCTGTGGGTCGACTATCGCGTCGCGATCGAGCCGATCCGCGCGGAACTCGTGCGCGTGTGCGAGGCGGATCCCGCCTGGGACGGACGCGTGGCCATCGTGCAGGTCGTCGAGACGAGCGAACGCGCGATGCAACTGCGCGTGCTGGTGAGTTCCGCGGACGCGCCCCGCGGATGGGACCTGCGCTGCCGCGTGCGCGAGGCGCTCGTCGCCTTCATCCAACGGCACGATCCGGAGGGGCTGCCGCGGTTGCGCGCGGACGTGACGACGACGGCATGAGCAGCGCGGGAACGGCTTCGCGGCAGACGCCGTGCATCCTTGCCGGTGCACCGCGCCGCCCGCGTTGACGCCACGCTCGCGCGCCTGCTTCGCGACGAAGATTGGTAGGCCGTACTGGACTCGAACCAGTGACCAACGGATTAAAAGTCCGCTGCTCTACCAACTGAGCTAACGGCCCTTGGAGAGAGGCCGGGATTATACCGAGGCCGCAATGCGCGTTCGGCGCCAACCCGGTGCGACGCTCGTGGCCGGCGCACGGCCACGGCGCGCCGTGCCAGCTTCAGTGACTCTCGCCGGTCAGGAATGGCGGCAGCGGCGTGAACTCGATGCCCTCGTCGCGCAGCGCCTGCGCATCTTCCGCCGAGGCGCGACCCCGGATCGCGCGCTGCGGCACCTCGTCGTAGTGGATCTTGCGCGCCTCCTCCGGAAAGCGCTCGCCGACATCCTCGGTGCTGCGCACGATCTCGCGCAACTTGGCGACGAGTTCGGCCGGCAGTCCGGTCATCGCCTCCGGCACCGTCGTCGGCCCCTTCTTCGGCGCCTTCGGCGCCTTGGCCGGAACGCCAGCGCCCGCCTTGGCCACCTTGACCTTGGCCGAAGGCCGCCGCTCGACGTGCACGTCGTCGCACATCGGGCAGGCGACGAGGTGACGCGCCTTTTGCCGGTCGAACTCGGCCGCCGAGTCGAACCAGCCCTCGAAGACATGGCCCTGCTTGCAGATGAGGTCGAAAACGATCATGTCGGTCACTACGGCGATGCCGCGGGCCATGCCTCGGCGACTTCGTGCGAGGGCCGCCGCGCGGCGCGCTTCGTCGCCTTGGACGTCGCAACGATCGCGGCCGGCGTCGGAAAAGCCTGTAAGCCTAGCATGGAGATGCGGCGCTGCCCTGCGCGCATGGTACCGCGATGCGGGGTCCGACTCCGATGGGGTGCTGCATTGCCGCAGCGTCAACCCCGCGCGCGGCCATCGCACGTTGATACCGCACATCGAGGACGCCGTCGGCGTCCCCTTCACCGGAGAGACCGCCCATGCGTCGCCACCCATCGCGCCGTCCCGCCACTGCCGCCGCCGTTGCCATGAGTCTTGCGCTCGGGGTGGCGGCATCCTTCGCTCATGCGCACCCGACCGATGCCGTCGCCGTCGGCTCGCTCGCAGCGCTCGACTCGACGCTCGCGCGGGTGGAAATCTACGACCGCACCCGCGGTGGGGTCCTGCCGATCTATCCCTCCGCCGGCCGCAACTGGATCGAGGGCGTGCCGGGTCACGAATACGCGGTGCGCATTCGCAACCGCAGCGGGGCCCGCATTCTCGTGGTCACGAGCGTCGACGGTGTCAACGTGATCACGGGCGACACGGCGGCGCCGTCGCAATCCGGGTACGTGCTCGAGCCGTACGGCATGGTCGAAATCGCGGGATGGCGCAAGAGCATGTCGCGTACCGCGGCGTTCTACTTCACCGACTTGGGCGACTCGTATGCCGCGCGCACGGGCCGACCGAACGACGTCGGCGTCATCGGCATCGCGGTGTTCCGCGAGAAGGCCACACCCCCGGTCACGGGAAGCCTGTGGAACTGGCGCGAACGCTGGACGCAGGACGCGCGCGACCGCGTGGCCGAACGCGCCCGGGCCGCAGAGGCCGGCGGCTTTCTCGACCATGAATCCGTCGCGGCGCCGCCGCCGACCGCGCAAGCACAACCGGCTCCGGCTGAACCGTCGGCGTCGGCGTCCGCGCCCGCAGCGGCGCGCGCCGAAGCCGCGGCCAAGCTCGGCACGGGCCACGGTCGCAGCGAGAGTTCGCGCGTCACGTTGACCGCCTTCGAGCGTGCGACGAACGACCCGGCGGAACTCGTCGTCCTGCGCTACGACCGGCGCGAGAATCTCGTAGCGCTCGGCGTGCTGCCGCCGCCCGCGCCGCGGATGGCCCGCCGCGACCCCATGCCGTTCCCGGGGCTTCGCTTCGCACCGGACCCGCGCTGAGCGGGCAGCCTGCGGGTGGGGCCCGCGACCCCACCTGTCAGGATCCCGGTGGCGTTACCGCGGCCGACCTGCAGTTGCCTATACTCGGGGCCATGCGCGGCCCCACCCTTGCTGGCGGCACCCTCGACACGGCGACGGACGACTCGGACGAAGCGCTGATGCTCGCCTACGCCGCCGGCGACGCGGCGTCGTTCGACCGGCTCTACGCGCGACACAAGGGCGGCGTGTATCGCTACCTGCTGCGGCACTGTCGCGACGCGGGGATCGCCGACGAGCTCTTCCAGGACGTGTGGATGAATGCGATCCGCGTACGTGCGAGCTACGCCCCCACCGCCCGCTTCACGACGTGGCTGTACACGCTCGCGCACCACCGCCTGGTCGATCACTGGCGCGCCACGGGTCACGCGCGACTCGTGTCGATCGATGACGACGACGATGGCGACACGCGGGCCATCGTCGAGTCGATCGCCGCGTCCCCGCTCGCGGAACCGGAAACGCGGGCCGCGGCGGCCGAACTCGGCGTTCGCCTGACGCGTGCCCTCGCTGCGCTGCCGCCGGAACAGCGCGACGCGTTCCTGCTCCAATACGAAGGCGGCCTGTCGCTTGCCGAGATCGCCCGGGTCACCGGCGCCGGCACCGAGACCGTGAAGAGTCGCCTGCGTTACGCGACGACGAAGCTGCGCAGCGCCTTGCGCCCGCTGCGCGACACTTGACACCATGGCCAACGAATCCGACCGTCCGCGTGACGACACCAGGGATCCGACGCTGGCCGCGGGCTGGCGCACGCAGTCGCGCGAGATGCCGCCACCTGCGCTCGACGCGGCGATCCTCGCGGCGGCGCATCGCGCGGTCGGCAGCGCTCCGCGCGCGGCGACCGCCGAGGCCTTGCGCCCGCCGCGCTGGTGGCTGCCGTTTGCCGCGGCGGCGGTGATCGGTGTCGTCGCCGTGGGGCTCGTGCAACTGGCATCGCACGACGTGATCGACGTGGCGCCGGCGCCAGCGCCCATGCGCGTACCCGAAGCGGTGAACGAGGGTGCGAGCCCCGCACCGGACGCAACGATGCCCGTCGCGCCGATGCCGGCGCCCCCCGCCGCGACGCCGCCCCAGGATCTCGCGCAGTCCACCGTCCCGGCGCCGCAACGTTCGGCGGCGCGGACACCAACGCTCGACCACGCCGCGCCGGCATCCACACCGGTGGCGGTGGAAGCCGAACGTCGCCGCGAGGCCGAGCGGCGCACCGCCGAAGTTGCGCCACCCACGACGCCGGCGCCCGCCGCCGAGCCCGCAGCACCGTCGCCGGCGGCCAAGCCGGCCGCGCCCGCCGCCGAGCCCGCAGCACCGTCGCCGGCGGCCAAGCCGGCCGCGCCCGCCGGCGTTGCCGCCGCGACGCGCGAGCACGCGACGACTGCGCCGGGCGCCGCAAAGCTCGAAAGCGCGCAAGCCCAAGGAGCGCGTGATCGGGCTGCGGCTCCGGCCAGCGCACCGGCGGCGGCAAGTGGCGCCGCCGGCGCCCTCACGCAACCGCGCGCCGCGTTCTCCCGTGCGGAAGCGATCGAACTCGCGCGCGATCCCGACGCGTGGCTCGCACGCATCGGCAAGCTCCATGACGCCGGTCGCGACGACGAGGCGATCGCCGAACTGCACGAGTTCGACGCGCTGGTTCCCGCAGCGCGCGAGCGCATGCCCATTGCGCTGCGTCGCTTGCTCGAACGCGCGCCGTGATCGCGCCCCCAGCGCGGGGCGCCATCGGGCGTCGTCGCGCCCCCGCGATTACGACGCGGGTGTTGCCGCCGTGGCGGCAGTGGGGTCGAACGAGCGCAGGAGACGCCTGATCGGCGCCGGCAAGCCGGCCGCCTCCGCGTCCGCGCGTGACCACCATGCGATGCCGTCGGACCGCGGAGCATCGACCGCCGCTCCCGCCGTCATCGGATCGACGCCGTGGTCGGCGGCATCGTGCGCGGCGAGCCGCAGCGGATGCAGCGTCAGCCGGAAGTGTGTGAAGACGTGGACGAAGGCGGACAAGCTGTGCGTCTTCGTGGTGACGATGCCAAAGCGGGAGCGTGCGACGTCGTGGACGTCCACCCCGAGCGGACACTCGGGAAGGCTCCACAGGCCGCCCCATACGCCACGCGCCGGACGACGCTCGAACAGCAGGCGCCCGCCGCGCTCGATCGCGAGCACGTGCACCGCGCGCTGCGGCAGCACCTTGACCGGACGCGGCGCAGGCAGCGTCGCAGTGCGCCCCGTGCGTCGCGCAACGCAGTCGTGCGCCACCGGACACTCGCCGCAGCGGGGTGACGCGCGCGTGCAGACCGCGGCGCCGAGATCCATCATCCCTTGCGTATAGGCCTCGATCGCACCGTCGCCGGCGCGCTGCGGGAGACGCGCCTGCGCCAGGTCCCACAGCGCCGCCTCGACGCGCGCTGCGCCGGGCCAGCCCTCGATGCCGGCGTGACGGGCAAGCACGCGCTTCACGTTGCCGTCGAGGATCGCGTGCGGCGCTCCCGTCGCAAAGGCGGCGATCGCCGCCGCGGTCGAACGCCCGACGCCGGGGAGCGTGGCGAGCGTGGCTGCGTCACTCGGAAACGTGCCGCCGTGGCGCGCCATGACCGTGCGTGCGGCGGCATGCAGGTGGTGCGCCCGTCGGTAGTAACCGAGGCCGCTCCACTGCGCGAGCACGCGGTCGAGTGGAGCGAGGGCGAGGGCGCCGACGTCGGGAAAGGTCGCGAGGAAACGCTCGTAGTACGTCGCGACGGTCGCGACCTGCGTTTGCTGGAGCATCACCTCCGCAAGCCACAGGCGGTACGGATCACGGCTGCCTTGCCACGGCAGGCTGTGGCGTCCATGCACGCGCTGCCAGTCGATCACGCGCTGTGCGAAATCGCGCACGGGGGCAACACCTCGGGCCATGCGCTGCGCCGGCCGCGCCCGGCGTGGCGTCACCGGGTGCCCAGTCGCTGCTTTGCCTTGCCGGCGGCCTCGGACTGCGGAAACTTGCCGACGAGTTCCTGCAGCGTGCGCCGCGACGCCGCGGCGTCGCCCATCTCCGCTTGCGCCGATGCGATGTTGAGGAGCGCATCGGGGACCTTGGGGCTCTCCGGATACGCCTGGATGAGTTGCCGCTGCGCCGCGATCGCGCCGCGGTAGTCGCGGCGCGCGTACTGCGCATTGCCGACCCAGTACTGTGCCGACGGGGCGAGCAGGCTCCTGGGATACGTCTTCACGAACCCGGAGAAGCCCGCGATCGCCCCCGGGTAATCACCCCGCTTGAACTGGTCGAGCGCGGCATCGTACGCGCGCTGTTCGGCCGCCGTGACGGGGATGATCGGCGCCGCGGCCGCGCCTGCCGGCGCCGACGCCGCGACCGTGCCCGCCGCGCCCGGCGCGCCCGGCGCAGGGGCACCACCCGTCCCCGCGGCGGCATCGACCGGCGCCGCGCCGTCACTCGCGGCCGCAGCGGCGGTGCTCGCCGTCTCGAGCTTGCGCAGCCGCGAATCGAGATCGACGTAGAGGTCGCGCTGGCGCTTCTGCGCTTCGTTCAACTCGTAGGTGAGAACCTCGATCTGCCCACGAATCTTGGCGACGTCGGACTTGATACCCTCGAGATCGCGCAGCAGATCGAGTCCCTGCCCCTTCGCCTGCTGCTCGAGGTCGACGAGCCGCGCCTCGAGACTCCTCTGCAGCGTGTCGAGCCGCGCGCTCATCGCCGCGATCTGCTTGCGCGCCTCCTCGTCGTCGAACAGTCCCGCGTGCGCGACCGACGTCGCCACCGCGACCATGCAGGCAACGAGGACGGCGCGCGCGCGCTTCACGTCACTCCCCGGCGTAGACGATGTCGACGCGACGATTCTCCGCCCACGACGCCTCGTCATGGCCGAGATTGCGCGGCTTCTCCTTGCCGAAGCTCACCGTCTCGACCTGCATTTCCTGCACGCCGAGCAGCGTCATCATGCGCTTGACCGCATCGGCGCGCTTCTGGCCCAGCGCGATGTTGTACTCGCGCGACCCACGCTCGTCGGTATGGCCCTGCAGCGTCACCTTCGCATTGCGATTGGCATTGAGGTATCGCGCATGCGCCTCGATGATCGGCTTGTACTGGTCGGCCACCACGAAGCTGTCGAACTCGAAGAAGACGTTGCGCTTCGACAGGATGTTGTTCGGGTCGCGCAGCGGATTGGTCGCCGTCGCCGCGCCGCTGACCGTTCCCGCGTTCGCGCCGCTCGTCGTCGTTCCCGCCGTCGATCCGCTGGTCGCCGGAGGCGGCATGCTGCCCGACTTGTCTTCGACGGGTGCAGGCTCGGGCGTCGTCTGGCAACCGGCGACGGCAATCGCGATGAGCGTGGCGAGAACGATCTTCTTCATGGGCGACTCCTTCAGGAAAGACGAACGCACCCGGCCATCGCGGGCGCACTGCACGAGAGGGGATGGCTGCAGGTCAAGGCGGACCGGGACGAATCACCGCACATAAGGGCCCCATGCCGGTTCGCGCACGTCGGTGCCGGCGGCAACCAGACGTTGTTTCACGCGACCGTCGCTGCTGACCGCGGCCAATGTACCACGCGATCCCGAGCCGGTTGCGTAGAGGATCATCCGGCCATTGGGGGCGACGCTGGGGCTCTCGTCGAGCGGACCCGCAGTGAGCACCTGCACCTGACGCGTCGCGTGATCCTGGATCGCGATCTGGAAGCGCCCGCCGTCGCGGCGCACGAAAACGAAGCCCTTGCCGTCGGGAAGAGGTCGCGCCGAGACGTTGTACGCGCCGTCGAAGGTGAGGCGCTCGACCGTGCCGCCGTTGAGGCTCAAGCGATAGATCTGCGGGCTGCCACCACGGTCCGACGTGAAGAGCAACGCCGACCCGTCGGGGGTGAACGACGCTTCGGTATCGATGGCCGGGGACGACATCACGCGCTGCGCCGCGCTGCCGTCGGCGTTCATGAGATAGAGCTGCGATCCGCCGTCCTTGGTGAGCGTGACCGCCAGCCGCTTCCCGTCGGGCGACCACGCGGGCGAGCTGTTGCTGCCGCGGAAGTTGGCGACCGCCTGGCGTTGGCCGGTCCCGAGGTTTTGCACGTACACGACGGGCTTCTTCTGCTCGAACGACACGTACGCGAGCCGCGTCCCGTCAGGGGACCACCGCGGCGACAGCAGCGGCTCGTTGGACGCCACGACCGTCTGCGGGTCGGCGCCATCGGCGTCGGCGACCATGAGCTGGTAGCGCGACCCGGCCTTCGTCACGTAGGCGATGCGCGTGGAGAAGACACCCGGGACGCCGGTGAGCTTCTCGTAGATGACGTCGGCGATCTTGTGCGCGGTCGCCCGGAACTGCTGCGGCGTCACCGAATACGTCATCGCCGTGAGGAGCTGCCGCTGTGTCACGTCCATCAGGGCAAAGCGCACTTCCACGCGACCGTCCGTTTGCGGTGTCATCGAGCCGACCACGACGGCGTCCGCACCGCGTCCCTTCCACAGATCGACGTTGATGTCCTCGGCGCGCGCCGGACGCGGCACCACGTTGTCGCTGTTGACGAGCCGGAACATGCCCGAACGCGCGAGGTCGGCGCCGACGACGCCGGAGATCCCGAGCGGAAAGTTCGACTCCCCGGCGAAGGGCACGATCGCGATCGGGATCGCGGTACCCGCGCCACCGACGATCTCGATGGTGAGCTGCGCGCGGGCAGGAAGCTGCAGGAAGGTGAGCGCCGCGACGGCGGCGAGGAGTCGAAGGATACGGTACATGCCGGGCTGGTCGTGGGCTATGGCGTCGAATGAGGCGGCCCCCGCGTACCGGATGACCATTCGCCTGCGGCGAAGACCTCGCGAATTATAACGAACGCGCGGCCCCGAACGGGTCGAACGCCCCGGTTGACCACGGTGCCCGCGGCGAGTTCCGCGCGCCACCCGCTGCCGCGCGTGCGCGGCATGGCCGGGCTTGGCATGGGCGGGCGCACACCCCTTCTACTCGTGCGGCGCAACCGCGGTCGGCATCCCGAAAGCCGTCGTGATGCGATCGGCCACGCGCTTCGCCTCGTCGCGGTCGGCGTAGGGGCCGACGTACACGCGATACAGGCCGCGCGCCTCGCGCACCTTCGGCTCCACCTGCGCCGTCGCGAGCAGGCCTTGCACGTGCGCGAGAAAACTCCGGGCATTGGCATGGTTCTGGAATGCGCCGAGCTGCACGGCGAATCCACCCGTCGGCGTCGCCGCCGCGATGGGGCTCGGCGTGACGATCGCCGCCTCGGCCGCCGCCGTCGTGACCGACGCCGCCGCGACCGGCGGCAGCGGTGCCGCGGCGGCGAGCGCCGGGTTCGCGCCGGGGATGATCGCCTCGACGACCACCTCACCGCTCCCTCGCGCGGCGATCCCCACGCGATGCGCCGCGGCATACGACAGGTCGATGACGCGGCCATGCAGGAATGGACCCCGATCGTTCACGCGCACCACCACCGTCTTGCCGGTGGCCACGTTCGTCACCCGGGCGTACGAGGGCAGCGGCAAGGTCGGATGCGCCGCGGTCATCGCGAACATGTCGTAGGTCTCGCCCACCGAGGTCTTCTGGCCATGGAACTTGCGGCCGTACCACGACGCCACCCCCTGCTCGCGGTAGGGACGCAGCGTCGTTGCCGGCACGTAGTTCTGCCCGAGCACCGTGTACGGCCGATTGGCGAAGCGATGGAGCGGTTCGTTGCGCGGCACCGCATCCGGGATCGCGTCGAGATCGACCGGGATCTCGGACGCGGGGCCGTCGTCCTGATAGTACTTGCCGGAGCCCGTGCCCGGTGGCGTCGGGCGCGCCGCCCCCGGTGCCGCCGGCCGCGGTGGCGACGAGCTGCAAGCCGCCAGCACGCCGACGATCAGGACGATGGCGATGCGCGCAACAACGGGGCCTGCAAGACGACGCATGCGCGGGTTGGACGATGGGGCCGCTTCGAGGAAGTGGCCGTATTGTCCAACATCCGGCGCCGGTCACTGCGACGCGGCGGGCGTTCGGGAGGGCCTCAGGCCGGCTTCACCCGCATCCAGCACGCGAACGGACTCTCGCCTTCGAGGCGCACGGGGACGTACTCGACGTGGATCGATTGCTGCGCGACGGGCTTTGCCATCTCGGCGTAGACATTGGCCGTCGACAACCCGTACGCCGCTCCATCTTCGTTCGAATACGCGTAGTACACCTCGCGAATCCCGGTCATGTGGATCGCCGACAGGCACATCGGGCACGGATGGCTGCTCGCGTACATCACGCAGCCTTCGAGCCGGGGATTTCGTTGCTTGATCGCCGCCTCGCGAATCGCCTGCAGTTCGGCATGCGTCGACGGATCGTGCGTGGCGAGGATCTCGTTGACTCCGGTGGCAAGCACCTGGCCGTCCTTGACGAGGACCGCGCCGAATGGCCGGCCGCCGTGATCGACGACGTTGTTGCGCGCGAGTTCGATGGCCATGGTGAGAAAGCGTGGGTCCGCAGTCATGTCGTTGTCTCCTCGAAGTGAAGCGCCTTACCGGCGCACGAAGGCGCCGGCCTGCGCCACGAGCTTGCCCGCCTTGAAGACGTGGCTTCGTGGCGGCCTCGCCACCACCGCTTCCGCAACATTGCGTGCCGCGACGACGACGAGGTCGGCGTACGCACCGACGCGCACGCCGTAGTCGCCGATGCCAAGCGCGCGTGCCGCGCTGTCGGTGGCGAGATCGAACGCGATGGCGAGTTCCTCGTCGGTGAGAAAACCCGAGCCGTAGCCGATGAGCATCGCCCGCTCGAGCATGTCGGCGTCGCCGTACGGCCACCATGCGTCGCGGATGTTGTCGTTGCCGGCGATCACCGTGACCCCGGCGGCGCGCAGCTGCCGCACCGACGGATATGCATGATTGCCGGGTGCATTGGTGAGGATCGAAACCCCCGCCGTCGCCAGGTGCTCCGCGGTACGCTGGGCATCGGCGGTGGGCACCATGCCGAGCGCGTAGGCGTGACTGACGTTGACCCGACCCGCCATGCCGAGCGCGCGCGTACGACGCGCGATCTCGTCCAACTCGGCAAGCCCTTCGGCACCCGGATCATGGAGATGGATGTCGATGCGCGCGCCATACCGCTCGGCGAGCCCGAACACCACATCGAGCTGTCCCGCCACGTCGTGATCGACCCCCGCGGGATCGAGGCCGCCGACGACCTCCACCCCGGCACGCATCGCGTCTTCCATGAGCTCGCGCGTGCCTGGGCAGGACACGAGGCCGCGCTGCGGAAAGGCGACGATCTGGATCGACAGCGCATCCTTGTATCGATCGCGTACCGCCAGCACGGCCTCGAGGCTGCGCAACCCCGTCACGGGGTCGATGTCGACGTGCGAGCGCATGTGTGTCGTGCCGCGCGCGACCGCCATCTCGACCAAGGCCGCCGCGCGCTCCGCCACCGGCGCTGCCCGGGCGAGCACCTCGGCTTCGATCGCCACCCGCTCCATGACGCTGAAGGAAGGGCTCTTGCCGGGACGGTGCGGCTGCCACGCGTCGCCCACGAGCGACTTGTCGAGATGGATGTGCGCATCGACGAGTCCCGGCAGCACGAGCGCGCCACCCAGCGCGATCTCCTCGCGGCCGCCGGCAAGTGCAGCGTCGATGGCGGCGATGCGACCCTCGCGGATGCCGATCGCGGCGTGGCGCCCGTCGGCCAGCCGCGCCTGCGTGAGGACAGTGTCGTAGGCGATGGCGCCCGCAGCTTCGCCGCTCATGACTTCGGAAATGCCCCGTTCACGCCCCCGACGACCCAGTTGATGCTGCGGATCTCCTTGTCGGGAAGCGAGGCCCCGGCGGCAACGCGCTCCTTGCCGTCGCGATCCTTGAGCGGTCCGGCAAATACCTTGAGCTTGCCCGCGATGATATCGGCCTCGCGCTGCTTCACGTCGGCGACGACCTCGGCGGGGATCGCCGGATTGTAGGGAGCCATCGTGCAGAACCCACCTTCGCCCAGCCCGCGGAAGCGATCCTGCGCCTTCCACTTGCCGGCGAGCTCATCGCGCGCGGATTCCACGTACGCGCTGCGCCAGTCGAGGATGTCGCCCGTGAGCTGGCGCTTGGTGACGAACTTCGAGAAGTCGCTGCAATTGGCGATCGACCACGCGCCGCGCTCCTCGGCGGCGACGCCCTGCACCGGTGTGTTGGGGCTACCGGCCAGCACGTCGGCACCTTGCGAGACCAGCGCCGCGACGGCGTCCTTCTCCTTGGCGGGGTCGTTCCAGGTATTGATCCAGATGACGTTGCACACCGCCTTCGGATTGACGCTGTGCGCGCCGATCATGAAGCCGTTGAGCCGCCACAGCACCTGCGGAACGGGGAAGGCGCCAACCCAGCCCAGCACGTTGCTCTTGGTCATGCGGCCCGCGACGACCCCGGCGAGGTAGGTCGCCTCGTAGTTGCGCGCCTCGAACGCACCCATGTTCTTCGTGGTCGTTACCGAGGCGCAACAGTCGAAGTGCGTTCCCGGGAGCGCCCGCGCGACCTTGAGCATCGGCGCCATCTGCGAGAAGGTCGTTCCGAAGATGAGCTTGTTGCCGCGCGAGGCGAGCTCGCGGAACACGCGCTCGGCATCCTGCGCCTGCTGCACGTCGGCGACCGCGGTGACCTTGACCTTGCCACCGAACGCCGCCTCGATCGCCTTCCACCCAAGCGCTTGCTGCGTCTCCCACCCAACTTCGCCGATGGGAAACTGATGGACGACTCCGATGTTCAATACGTCCTGCGCAAAGGCATCGATAGCACGGGCACCCAGTGCGGCAACGCCGAGCGAGGATGCGCTCTTCAGAAACTCACGGCGGTCGATGATACGCATGGTCTACTCTCCTCATCGGTGGGGCGAAGCGGGCAGCGCACTGCCCATGGGGTGTGGCGACTCAGCTGCTGGGATGGAAAGGCTTGCCGAGCGAGACGGGAGCGTTGAGCCGCATCCGTGTCGCATCGCGCGAGATCAGTATCAGCACGACGATCGTGGCGAGGTAGGGCAGCATGGACATGAACTGCGAGGCAACGCCGACTCCCGCTCCCTGCGCGAAAAACTGGATGATGGTGATGCCACCGAAGAGATAGGCACCCAGCATCACGCGAGCGGGGCGCCACGTCGCGAAAACGACCAGGGCGAGGGCGATCCAGCCGCGTCCCGCCACCATGCCCTCCAGCCACAGCGGGGCGTACACCACCGACAAGTAGGCGCCGCCGATCCCTGCCATCGCGCCACCAAACAGCGTCGCGAGGTAGCGAATGCGGATCACGGGGTAGCCCACCGCATGCGCCGAACCCGGAGATTCGCCGACGGCGCGCAGGGCGAGGCCCACGCGGCTGCGTGCGAGGAACCAGCTCACGCCGGCGAACACGAGCCACGACAGGTAGACGAGCGGGTGCAGCGCCTGCAGCAGCGGCCCCACCAGCGGGATGTCGATGGGCAAGGTGAAGCCCGCCGGAGTGGCGCGCTCGAGCGCCACACCGATGTAGCCCTTGCCGATGAAGGCGCTGGCGCCGGTGCCGAAGATCGCGAGGGCGAGCCCGGCGGCCACCTGGTTCGCCTGCAGCGTCAGCGTCACGAACGCGAAGAGCAGCGCCATCAACGCCCCTGCCACCGCCGCGCCGGCAACGCCGACGGTCGTGCTGCCGGTGGTGAGCACGAGGATGAATGCGACGATCGCCCCGACGAGCATCATGCCCTCGACACCCAGATTCAGCACGCCCGCCTTCTCGGTGACGAGTTCACCCAGCGCTGCATAGATGAGCGGCGTGCCGGCGCCGAGTGTGGCGATGACGACCGGGGTGATGGCGTCCATCACGCGGCACCTTGCGCGGACGCCGTCGTTGCGCTTCGCCGCACGCGAACGCGATAGTTGACGAGCACGTCGGTGCCGAGCAGAAAGAACAGGAGCGCACCCTGGAAGAGTGCCGCGGCCGCGGCCGGCAGACCCATGCTGATCTGCGCCGAGTCGCCACCGAGATACAGCAGCGACATGAGGAGTCCGGCAAACAGGATCCCGACAGGATGCAGGCGCCCGACGAAGGCGACGATGATGGCGATGAAGCCGTAACCCGGCGAAAGCGACGGCAGCAGCTGTCCCAGCGTACCCGCCGCCTCGCCGACGCCGGCAAGCCCCGCGGCCGCGCCGCCGGCCAGCATGCCCACCCACACGGTGCGCCGCTCGCTGAACCCGGCGTAGCGTGCGGCGGCCCCCGACAGCCCCGACACCCGCGTTTGATAACCCGGGAAGCTTCGGCTGAGGAACACCCAACCGACGGCCACCGCAGTGAGCGTCAGCAACACGCTGGCGTTGAGGCGCGTACCCTCGATCAGGATCGGCAGCATCGCCGCCTCGGGAAACAGCGGCGATTGCGGCGCGTTGAAGCCCTGCGGATCGCGCCATGGGCCGAAAACCAGATAGTTGAGCAAGAGCTGGGCAACGTAGGTCAGCATGAGGCTCACCAGGATTTCGTTCGCGTTGAAGCGCGTGCGCAGCCACGCGGGGATGGCCGCCCATGCCATCCCGCCCAGCGCGCCGGCAACGATCATCGCGGGCAACGTCAGCGCGCTCTCGGCGAGTGCCGGCTGCAGTGCGACCCAGCCGGCGGCGATCGCACCGACGACGAGCTGCCCCTCGGCGCCGATGTTCCAGACGTTGCCACGAAAGCCCACGGCGAGGCCGATGGCAATGATGGTGAGCGGCGACGCCTTGATGAGGAGTTCGGCGACGCCGTTGACGCTGTCGATCGGCGCGATGAAGAACGCGTGCAAGCCGGCGAGCGGATCCTTGCCGAGTGCTGCGAACAGCACGACCCCCAAGAGCATCGTCAGCGCCACCGCGACGAGCGGCGACGCCCAGCGCATGGCGCGCGATGGTGCAACGCGGGGCTCGAGACTAATGCGCATGACCTGCCACGCGATCCCGCGGTTCGGCCACATCCGCGGCGTCCGGCCACAGCCCACTCATCCACGTGCCGATCTCCTCGACGTTGGTCTCGGCGGCCGCGCGCACCGGCGACAGTCGGCCCTTGGCGATCACGACGAGGCGATCGCAGATCTCGAAGAGCTCCTCGAGCTCCTCCGACACCACGAGGACGGCGGTCCCGGCATTGCGCAGGTCGATGAGGGCCTGGCGGATGAACACCGACGAACCGACGTCGACGCCCCACGTCGGCTGTGCGGCAATGAGCACCTTCGGACGCTGCAGGATCTCGCGCCCCATGATGAACTTCTGCAGGTTGCCGCCGGAAAGGCTCTTGGCCTCGGCCGCCGGCCCGCCGCAGCGAACGTCGAAGGCGTCGATGCAGCGGCGCGTGAAGGCGTCGATCACCTGCGAGCGCAGCAGACCGTTGACGACCATCCCCTCGCGGTGCGCGGTGAGAAGCGCGTTGTCCGCGAGTGACATCGACGGGATCGCGGCGCGACCGAGGCGCTCCTCGGGAACGAAGCAAAGGCCGGCGCGGCGCCGCGCTGCCGCGCCGGCGCGTCCGCAAGGACGGCCGCACAGCCGGATCGCGGCGTCATCGGCAAGCGTGCGCTCGCCCGACAGCGCGGCGAGGAGCTCCTGCTGCCCATTGCCGGAGATCCCGGCGATGCCGAGGATCTCGCCGGCGCGCAGCGTGAAGCTCACGTCGCGCAGGTCGGTGCCAAACGGCTCGCTGCGCGCCAGCGACAGGCCGCAGGCCTCGAGCCGCGGCTCGCCCTCGCCGGACGAGCTCGCGTGCTGGCAGGTCGGCAGATCGCGACCGATCATCATCCGCGCCATCGCCGCCGTCGATTCCTGCCGGGGGTCGCAGGCGCCGGTGACGCGGCCCGCGCGCAGCACCGTCGCCCGATGGCACAGCGCCTTGATCTCGTCGAGCTTGTGGCTGATGTACAGGATGCTGCAGCCGTCGGCGGCGAGCTGGCGCAACGTCGCGAAGAGCGCGGTTGCCGCCTGCGGGGTCAACACCGACGTGGGCTCGTCCATGATGAGGAGCTTGAGGTCCTGCAGCAGGCAGCGCAGGATCTCGACGCGCTGGCGCTCGCCGATCGACAACGAATGCACGTGCGCGCGCGGATCGACCGGCATGCCGTAACGCTGGGCAATCGCCTCGATGCGGCGCGCGACATCGTCGAGCGAGGGCTTCCCGGGGAGCGCGAGCGCGACGTTTTGCGCGACGGTCAGCGTCTCGAACAGCGAGAAGTGCTGGAACACCATGCCGATGCCGAGCTCGCGCGCGTGCGCGGGGCTCGCCATCCGCACCGGAGCCCCCTCCCAGAGAAGCTCACCCGAGTCCGGCTGCACGACGCCGTACACGATCTTCATGAGCGTGCTCTTGCCGGCGCCGTTCTCGCCCAGGAGCGCGTGGATCTCGCCGGGAAGGACGTCGAGATCAATGCCGTCGTTGGCGACGACGGCGGGATACGCCTTGCGGATCGCCCGCAGCTCCAGGCGCGGCTGCGGGCGGGGGTCCATCGGCGTCACATCGGTGGCCGCGAGCGTTGCTACTTCCCGGGCGTGCCCACCGGCACGATCTCGTGGCCGATGAAGCGCGTCCAGATGTAGTCATCCTCGGTCAGCGCATCGTGATTGCCGGGCGAGAATGGCTTGACGTAGTTCTTGATGAGCCCGTCGTACTTGTCGATCTTGTAGAAGCCCTTGCGAATCGCATCGCCGTCGGTGCTGCCGGCGTTCTGGATCGCGAGCGCCACGAGCTGCATCGCGTCGTACGCGTTGGCGATGCCCACCGCGGGCGTCGCATCGCCCGGACCCTTGACGTCGGGATACTTCTTCTTCAGCGCGGCCAGCACACGTTCGCCGACCGGATTCTGCTTGCCGAAGAAGCTGTACGTCTGCACGAAGATCACGTCCTTCGCGTTCGGACCGGCGAGCTCGCCGAAGCGGCCACCCGCAGGGCCCCAGTGCGAGACGATGGGCACCTTCCACCCCATCCGGTCGAGCGATTTCACGACCTGCGCGGACGGGCCGACGTTGCCCACCAGCAGCAGCGCATCGGCGCCGGCGGCCTTCAGGCGCGAGAGCTGCGCCGTGACGTCGACGTCGTTGCCCTCGAACTTCTCGGCGCCCGCGGGCTTGACCCCCTTCTCCTGCAGCGCCGCCATCAGGCCCTTCATGTTCGACTCGCCCCACGGATTGTTCACCACGATGATGCCGGGTGACTTCGAGCCGAAGTTCTTCTGCGCGTAGGCGAGCATCGCGCGATCGACCGTATCGTCCATCGCCGACACGCGGAAGGCGAAGTTGGGATCGGCGCCGTTGTGCGTGATCGGCGTCCCCGCCGCCCACGGGTCCATGAACGGCATCTTTGCGGCGTTGGCGATCGGCACGATGGCGACGGCAACCGGCGTGTCGAGGCCACCGAAGAGCACCGCGACCTTCTCCTTGAAGATGAGCTCGCGCGCGGCGATCTGCCCCTTGGCCGGATTGGCCTCGTCGTCTCGGCGCACGAGTTCGAGCTTGCGCCCGCCGAGCAGCCCCCCCTTGGCGTTGATCTCGTCGATGGCGATGGTGAGCCCGCGTGTGAGCGCCTCGCCGGCCTTCGCGGACTGTCCGGAGAGCGCGGTGACAAGTCCGATCTTGATCGGCTCGGCGGCGAGCAGCGGACCGGCGACCCCCAGCGACACCGCCACGGCAGCCCATCGAAACAGCGTGCGGCGTCCAATACTGCGTCGTGCATCGATCATGTTCGCTTCCTCCTCGAGATGTGCCGTCAAAGGGTGTGCCGTCCCAGGCGCGACGTATAGTCTAGCGCGCGCGGACTGTCCATCGCGTGACGTCGATGTCGATCATTCATGCGATGGATAAGACTCGGCAACGCCCGCCGGTAGCGCCGATGCTATAGTCGTCCGAACGCGGATGCTGCCTTGCAGCATCGAGTCTCGCGATGCTTCGCTGCGGCGCGATCGATCCGCGCCGCCCCGTCCTGGTCAAGGAGGATTCCGTCATGTCCACCACCGCGCCGCTCGCCACAACAAAGCCAGCCGACGACGCCCCCGCGCGCGCCGCGGCGCGCATCGTCGAGGCGTTTCTCGCCGCCTCGATGATTCCCGATCCGGAGCGCGCGCGTGGCTTCACCGCGCCCGGGATGCGGATCACCTTCACGGGTGGGCGCCGCTTCACCGGTCCCGCGGAGATCGCGGCGTTCAATTCCGCGCGCTACCGGCGCGTGCAGAAGAAGTTCGAGCGCACCGACGTCGTGCCGGGCGCGGCCGACGACGAGTTCATCGTCTACAACACGGGCACGCTGTACGGCGAATGGCCCGACGGCACCGCCTTCGAGGGCAATCGCTACATCGACCGCTTCGTCGTCACCGCCGGCCGGATCACCCGCATGGACGTGTGGAACGACAGCGCCGAACTGCTCCTCGCCCGCGCCGGCCTCGCCGAGGACCGCGCCGGCGCGTAGTGCGGTGACGAGCGCCGCCGTGGGATGACGGCGCAAGGCACGGCCGACCTCGCGTCGGCTCACTCGACGAAGAGCTCGGCGACGACACCGCGGATCCACTTGTTCGCCGGATCGTGGTGATAGCGCTCGTGCCAGTGCTGCTTGATCTCGATCGAGGCGATGCGGATCGGCGGGTCGAACACGCTGATGCCGGGGAATGCGGCGAACATCTGCGCGAGCCGCCGCGGGACCGTGACGACGTAATCGGTCTGGGCGACGATGATCGGCACGGCCATGAAGTGCGGAATCGTCAGCGCCACGCGCGGCTTGTAGCGCTGCTCGCCGAACGCCCGCATGATCGCCGTCTCGTGCCCGGTGCCCGCCGAGCTCACCACGGCGTGGCGCATCTCGGCGAACTGGCGCGCACCGAGGGGAGCGTGCGCCCGGGGGTGATCGGCGCGGGCCATGCACACGAACCGATCGCGGTACAGGCGTTGCTGGAAGAAGCCCGCCTTGAGATCGGGGAAAAGGCCGATCGCGAGGTCGACGTCACCGGCCGCCATCGCCTCCTGCTCGCCGAACTCGGGGATCCGCAGCACCTTGACCTTCACGCGCGGCGCCCGCTCCTCGAGGGCGAGCAGCAGCGGCGGCAGAAAGAGGCCCTCGCCGACGTCGGTCATGTAGAACATGAACGTGCGCGTCGAGGCGAGCGGATCGAAATCCTTGCCGATGTCGAACGACCCCGCGACGAGCTCGCACGCGCGCTGGATCGGTGGCGCGAGGAGCTGCGCGTACGGCGTTGGCAGCATGCCGCGGCCGGTCCGCACGAACAGCGGGTCGCCGAAGGTCCGCCGCAACCGTGCGAGCGCGCTGCTCATGGCCGGCTGCGACAGGCCCACGCGTCGCGCCGCGACGGTGACGTTGCGATCCTTGAGGATCGCATCGAACACCACGATCAGGTTGAGATCGAGCGTCGCGAGGCTGACGTTCTTATTCACGACATGGATTCTATCCATAACCGCCGAGGTATGGACAGCGCGGCCGCGGGTTTCCTACAGTAGCGTCTGCCGTCACGGGCCACCACGGGAAGAACGCCATGTCGATGTCGATCCGCATCAGGGCCAATCTCTACAAGGACTCGGTGGCGCTGATGCGCATTGCGCAGGCAGCGTTGGCACTACCCGGCGTGCGCCAGGCAACGCTGATGATGGGCACGCCGGCCAACAAGGACATCCTGGCGCAGGCGGGCCTCGGCAGCGCCCAGGCCGACGCGGCCGGCCCGGGCGATCTCATGATCGTCGTCGACACCGACGACGCCGCAGCCGGCGAGGCCGCACACGCGCTGTGCGCGCGGCTTCTCGATGGCGGCGACGGTCCCGCGGCCGCGCGCGCCAGCGACGCCCCGCTGCCGCACTCGATCGGGACGGCGCTCGCCGACGATGCCGGGCGCGGCACGACGCTCGCGCAGATCTCGGTGCCCGGCGCGTACGCCGGCGCCGAGGCGCTCAAGGCGCTCAAGAGCGGCCTCGACGTCTTCCTGTTCAGCGACAACGTGCCGCTCGCGCAGGAGCGCGCGATCAAGACCCTCGCGCAACGCAAGGGCCTGCTCGTCATGGGCCCGGACTGCGGAACGGCCATCCTCCACGGCACGCCGATCGGCTTCGCCAACCGCGTGCGTGACGGTGCCATCGGACTCGTCGGGGCATCGGGGACCGGACTGCAGGAAGTGACCTGCCAGATCCACGCGATGGGCGAGGGCGTGCGTCACGCGATCGGCACCGGCGGGCGCGACGTCAGCGCCGACGTCGGTGGGATCACCATGCTGCAGGCGATCGACCTCCTCGCTGCGGACCCGCAGACGCAGGGCATCGTCATCGTCTCGAAGCCCCCCGCCCCCGAGGTGACGCAACGCATCCTCGAGCGTGCCCGGGCGATCGACAAGCCGTTCACGGTCCTCTTCCTCGGCGCCGATCTTTCGGCGGCGGCGCTGCCACCGCACATCGTTCCGGTGAAGACGCTCTACCAGGCGGCCGCGCAGGCCGTGGCGGCATGCCGCGGCAGCAACGCCGCTGCCGCGGACGCGGCAGCGGCCGACGCCGCGATCGCGCACGCCGCGCGGGACGAGGCGAAGCGGCTCGCACCCGGCCAGCGCTTCCTGCGCGCACTGTATTCGGGAGGCACGTTCTGCACCGAGGCGCAGGTGCTGTGGCGTGAACGTGGCCTTGCGGTGGCCTCGAACGTGCCGATCGACAAGACCGGCACGGCCAGTGCCAACGGTGGCGGGCACGTCGCGCTCGACCTTGGCAGCGACGAGTTCACCGTCGGGCGGCCGCATCCCATGATCGATCCGGCCCCCCGGGTGGCGCGCATCACCGAAGAGGCCCGCGACGCATCGGCCGCCGTGATCATCCTCGACGTGGTGCTGGGCTATGCGTCGCATCCCGATCCGGCCGGTGCGCTCGCCCCTGCCATCGTGCAGGCCAAGGCGGACTGCGCGCGCGCAGGCCGCCACCTCGTCGTGATCGCCTTCGTCTGCGGCACCGAAGACGACGTGCAGCGGTTGTCGGAACAGCAGGCGAGGCTGCGCGAGGCCGGCGCCCTGGTCGCCTCCAGCAGCACCGCGGCAGCGATCATCGCGGGCGACATCGTCGCGCGCGGCTAGCGGGGCCCATGCCATGGCCGCGACATCGCAACCGGCGCGGCACGGCGCAGCCTCACGGCGGGCGACGAATGCAGCCGGACGGCGCCAGCGGATCGTCGTCGCCTTCGGCGGCAACGCGAGCTACCCGCCGACGATCAAGGGTCTCGCCTCCGAGCAGCTCGCGCTGATGGCCGAGGCCTGCGGACACCTCGTGCGCATCATCCGCTCGGGCTACCAGCTGGTGCTCACGCACGGCAATGGTCCGGTCGTCGGCAACATCCTCTTTCGCATGGCGCGCACGGCCAACGAGCTGCCGCCGATGCCGATGGACATCTGCGTTGCGCATTCGCAGGGCGGCATGGGCTACATGCTGCAGCAGACGCTGTGCAACGTGCTCCAGCGCGAGGGCGTGGCGATGTCGGCGAGCTCGATCATCACGCAGGTCGAGGTGAATCCGGACGACCCCGGCTTCGCGCATCCGACCAAGCCGGTGGGCCGCTTCTTCAGCGCCGACGATGCGCAGCGCCTGACGCGGGAGCTCGACTGGCAGTTCGTCGAGGACGCCGGTCGCGGCTATCGGCGTGTGGTGCCGTCGCCGCAGCCGCTGCGCATCCTCGATTTGCCCGCGATCGAGGCGCTGCTCGCCGCCGACGTGATCCCGATCGCCACCGGCGGCGGCGGCATTCCCGTCGTGCGCGACGCCGACGGCAACTACAACGGCGTCTCGGCGGTGATCGACAAGGATCTGACGAGCGCGATGCTCGCCGCCGAGATCGGCGCCCAGTCGCTCGTGATGCTCACCGGCGTCGATCGCGTCGCGCTCGACTACGGCAAGCCCACGCAGCGCTTCCTCGACAGCATGACCGTGGCCGAGGCGCGGCGCTACCACGCCGAGGGCCAGTTTCCGCCCGGCAGCATGGGCCCGAAGATCAACGCCGCGCTGCGCTACCTCGATTCCGGTGGTGAGCGCGTGATCATCACCTCGCTCGCCTGTGCGTACGACGCGCTGCAGGGCACCGCGGGCACCCGGATCGTCTGGTGAACGCGAGCGCTCATCCGATCGGCTGGAAGGCGCACGCGGCACTGTCGCGCACGTCCGGCCGCTTCGTGGCGCTGCCCGGATTTGCCGATTCGGCGTTTCGCCTCGCCGCCGGTGAGCCGATCTGGATCGGTGAGGCGCCGGCGGCGCTGCACCCGCGTTCCGTCTTCGCCGATGCGGCGATCCGCCGCGCCGGCGCGCTCGCGCTGACCGGCGCCGCGCCGTGGCGCGAGGCGCCGCTGCGGCTCGATCGCAACGCCCGCATCGCGATGCGCCGCTCGGCGATCGCGCTCGTCGCGAGGTTGCGCGACTTGGGCGAGCCGCGCGGGTTCGCCACCGTGCTCGTCGGCGAATGCCCCCCGTTTCCGCTGCACGCGGTGCCGCCGCGCGTTGCCGCGATCGCCTGCGCGATCGACCGCGACGACGCCACAGCGCTGCACGACGCGGCGCTGCCGCTCCTGGGCCTCGGGCCGGGCCTCACTCCGTCCGGCGACGACTTCGTCGGCGCCGTGCTCCATGCGCGCAGCGTCGCACCGCTCGACGCGGCGTGGGTCGAGACGCGGCGCCGCTTGATCGCCGCCGCGCACCGGCGCACGCACGCACTCGGCGCGGCGCTGTTCGGTGACCTCGCCATGGGCGAGAGCTTCGCCGCGCTGAACCGACTGGTCCGCGCGCTCGCAGCGCCGTCCGCCGCGGCCACGCGCGGCGCCGCCTCGACCGCGGCCGGTCACGTCGATGTGCCGCAAGCGTTCGAGGCCGCATGTGACGTCGTCGCCATCGGCCATTCCTCCGGCTGGGATATGCTGGCCGGCCTGATCATCGGTTGCGCCGGCACCGCCGCCTTGCGCGGTGTCGCCGACAGCCGTCGCGAAGAGAGGTGCGCATGAGTGCCGTGCTGCTGGAGCAGGAGAAGCTGTCGGTCGTCAACGTCGGGGTCGACATGTTCGCGCAAAGCGTGCGCGACGCGGGCGGCAGCGTGCTGCAGCTCGACTGGCAGCCGCCGGCGAGCGGTGACCCCGAGCTTGCGTGGCTTCTTGCCCGCAGCGTCGGCGACGCCGACGATCCGGATTGCGTCGGCTCGCGCATCGACCGGGCCAATGCGCTCGCCGTCGAACGCATCGTGTCGTCGCAGCCGGTGCTCACCGACGTCGCGCTGCACGCGCGCGACGTGTGGCCCGACATGGGACGGCGGCTCCTGCACGCCGGCGCTCCGGTCGCCTGGCCCGACATGTGCGGTCCGATGCAGGGGGCGATGATCGGTGCCGCGCTCTACGAGGGCTGGGCCGACTCGGCGGCCGCCGCCGAAGCGATGCTCGCACGCGGCGACATCGCCTTCGCCCAGAACCACGACTACGATGCCGTCGGCCCGATGGCCGGGATCATCTCGCCGTCGATGCCGCTGTTCGTGGTGCGCAACCAGACGCACGGCAATACCGCGTACACCAACATGAGCGAGGGCATCGGCCGCGTGCTGCGCTTCGGCGCCAACGGTAGCGACGTCGTCGAGCGTCTGCGCTGGATCGAGACGGTGCTCGCGCCGACGCTGCGCGGCGCGGTCCGCGACATCGGCGGCATCGACCTCAAGGCGATCCAGGCGCAGGCGCTCATGATGGGCGACGAGGTGCACAGCCGCAACGCAGCGGCAACGCTGCACTTCCTCGCCGCGATCGCGGCGCCGCTCGCGGCGAGCACGCTGCCGCGCGATGCGGTGCGCGAGACGCTCGCCTTCATCGCCGGCAACTCGCAGTTCTTCCTCAACCTGTCGATGGTCGCGAGCAAGGCGACGATGGTGGCCGCGCACGGCATCGAAGGCTGCAGCGTGGTGACGGCGATCGCCCGCAACGGCGTGACGACCGCCATTCGCGTGAGCGGGCTCGGCCGCCGCTGGTTCGAGGCGCCGTCGGACAACCCGCGCGGCCTGTACTTCCCCGGCTTCAAGGCGAGCGACGGCAATCCCGATCTCGGCGACAGTGCGATCTGCGAAACGGCGGGGCTCGGCGGATTCTCGCTCGCCGCGTCACCCGCGCTGGTGCAACTCGTCGGCGGCACCGTCGCCGAAGCGATCGGCTATTCGCGCGAACTGCAGCAGGTGGCGGTGGCGCGCAATCCGGCGCTGTCGCTGCCCAACCTCGATTTCATCGGCGCCCCCTGCGGGATCGACATCCGCAAGGTCGTCGACACGGGGATCCGGCCGCTGCTCACGACGGGGATCGCGCACAAGGAGGCAGGCGTGGGACAGATCGGCGCCGGCATCGTGCGCACCCCGCTGCCTTGCTACACGGCGGCGCTGCGTGCGCTCGCCACCGACCTCGGAGTGAGCTGAGCCATGCAACGCGCCCTCACCTGCTCGCGCGGGATGGTCACCGCGCCACACCATCTCGCCGCGCAGTCGGGCCTCGCCGTGCTGCGCGAAGGTGGCAATGCCGTCGAGGCGATGGTCGCCGCGGCGGCGACGATCGCCGTCGTCTATCCGCACATGAACAGCATCGGCGGCGATGGCTTCTGGCTCATCAGCCATCGTGGACGCGAGCCGGTCGGCATCGACGCCTGCGGCCGCAGCGCGGCGCTCGCGACGATCGACTGGTATCGCGAAAAAGGACTCACCACGATCCCGACGCGCGGACCGCTCGCCGCCAATACCGTCGCCGGAGCGATCTCGGGCTGGCAGGCCGCCCTGACCGAGGCGAAAGGCCGGTTGCCGGTCGCGCGCCTGCTCGACGATGCGCGCGCGCTTGCCCGTGACGGCGTGCCGGTCACGCAAAGCCAGGTCGGCTACACGACGCGCTTCTTGTCCGAGCTTGCACCGCAACCCGGATTCGCGCCGACGTTCCTGCGCGATGGCGCACCCCCGACCGGACGTTCGCTGCAGCGCTTCCCCGCGCTCGCCGCAACGTTCGACCGGCTCGCCCGTGCCGGGCTCGACGATTACTACCGCGGCGAGCTCGCACAGTCGATCGCCGGCTCGCTCACGCGCCTCGGCAGCCCGGTGCGCGCCGCCGACCTCGCGCAGCAGCAGGCGAGCGTCGTCACCCCGCTGTCGGTCAAGCTCTCGGTCGGGACCGTGTACAACCTGCCGCCGCCCACGCAGGGACTCGCGTCGCTGCTGATCCTCGCGATCTACGACCGGCTGCGTGCCGGCGTATCCGCCGAATCGTTCGCGCACGTGCACGGCCTCGTCGAGGCGACCAAACAGGCTTTCCTGATACGCAACCGCCACGTGACCGATCCCGACCGCATGACGGTCGCACCGGCGGACTTCCTCCGCGACGAGGCGGTCACCCGCTGCGCGCAGGCGATCGACATGACGCGGGCGCGTCCCTGGCCCGAGCCCGCGGTCCACGCCGACACGATCTGGATGGGCGCCGCCGACCGCGACGGCTGCATGGTGAGCTACATCCAGAGCGTGTACTGGGAGTTCGGCTCGGGCGTGGTGCTCGAGGAAAGCGGCATCAACTGGCAAAACCGCGGCGCGAGTTTCTCGCTCGACCCCGCCTCGCACGTCGCGCTCGCTCCCGGACGCAAGCCCTTCCACACGCTCAATCCCCCGCTCGCCCGTCTCGACGACGGCCGCGAGATGGTCTACGGCAACATGGGTGGCGACGGGCAGCCGCAGAGCCAGGCCGCGATCTTCACGCGCCACGCGATGTACGGCCACGACTTGCAGCAGGCGATCAGCGCACCGCGCTGGCTCTTGGGGCGCACGTGGGGCGACATGAGCGTCAGCCTCAAGCTCGAAGGGCGCACCGACCCCGCGGTCGTCGCCGCGTTGCGCGCGGCAGGTCACGACGTCGAACTCGTCGACGATTACTCCGACCTCGTCGGTCACGCCGGCGCGCTGGTGCGCGAGCCCGGGGGCACGATCGTCGGCGCAACCGATCCACGCTCGGACGGAGGGGTTGCGGGCTGGTAGCGCAGCCCGGGCGACGTCCGACATCGAAGGAGACACGAGACAGGCACCACACGCAAAGTCAGCAACGGCACGCCGGCGACCATAACGGGTTCGCGGCACATTCCAAGGAGACACGTCATGGCACTTGGCAGAATCGGCAGCGCGGCATTCCTCTCCACCTGTGCGGCACTCGCACTGTCCCTGCCGTCGTTCGCGGCAACGACGCTCAAGTTCCACCACGACCTGCCGGAGGACAGCGCGCAGCATGTCGCCGCGGTCAAGTTCGCGCAGGCGGTCGAATCGCGCACCGGCGGCGAGATCGTCGTCAAGATCTTCCCCAACAACTCGCTGGGCGACGACGTCGAGGCCACGCAGCAGATGCAGCTCGGCGCGATCCAGGGCGGCATCGTGCCGACGGCAAAGCTCAGCAACTTCGACCCGTCGATGCAGCTCGTCGACCTTCCGTTCCTCTTTCCCTCGGCCAAGGCGGCCTACACCTTCCTCGACGGACCCGTGGGCGAGCGCCTGCTCGCCCAGCTCGACAAGATCGGCCTCAAGGGGGTGACCTTCTGGGAGAGCGGCTTCAAGCAATTCACCTGCAATTCGCCGGTGAACGGGCCGGGCGACTTCAAGGGCAAGAAGGTGCGCGTGATGGAGAGCCCGCTCATCATGGCGCAGTTCAAGGCGCTCAATGCGAATCCGCTGCCGATCGCCTTCTCCGAGACGTACAGCGCCCTGCAGCAAGGCGTCGCCGACTGCCAGGAGAATCCGCTCGTCTCGATCGTGAAGATGAAGTTCTACGAGGTCCAGTCCGACGTCGTCATCAGCAATCACGCCTATCTCGGCTACGCGTTCGTCTTCAGCAAGCGGTGGTTCGACAAGCTGAAGCCCGAGCAGCGGGACATCCTGGTCAAGGCCGCGCGCGAGATGACCGCCTTCGAGCGCGAGGAGACCGCGCGCCGCGAAGCGAGCTACGTCGCGGACATCCGCAAGAGCAAGGCGCGAGTGACGACGCTGACGCCGGAGCAGGCAAAGGCCTTCCGCGACGCGACGCGGCCCGTGTACGCCGAGTTCGAGAAGCCGATTGGCAAGGATCTCATGCAGTCGGCGCTGAAGGCGATCGACGCGGCGCCCGCGCGCTGAGCGCCGGCGCGAGCCTCCGCGCAGGTCATCGGCCATGCAGACCCTCGACCGGATCCTCGGACAGATCGAACGCACGGTGATCGGCTTCCTGCTGATCGCCGCGTCGTTCATCCTCTTCGTCAACGTGATTGCGCGCTACGGCTTCAACAGCGGATTCACCTGGGCCGAGGAGGCCACCCGCTACGCGATCGTCTGGATGGTGTTCGTCGGCAGCTCGGTGGCGGCGAAGAACGGGGTTCACATCGGCGTCGACGTCCTCATCCGCATGCTCGCCGGACGCCCGGCGCAGCGGTACATCGTCGCCGCGGTAGGCGTGATCTGCGTGTTGTTCAGCATCTTCCTCGTGATCTTCGGCGCGTCGCTCGCGGCGCACGCCTACGAGGTCAACCAGGTCACGCCGGCGATGCACGCGCCGCTGTGGGTCGTGCAGTCGGCGGTGACCGTCGGCGGGATCCTGATGACGCTGCGATTCGCGCAGCGCCTCGTGGCGGACTGGCGCGGACACACGCCGGGCACCGTTGCGGTCGAGATGCTGGGGTGAGCACATGACCACACTCTTTCTGGGCACCCTGGCGGCCTTCCTCGTCCTCGGCACGCCGATTTTCATCGCGCTTGCCGGGGCCGTGCTGCTCGCGATGTGGTTCGCCGGCGACCTGCCGCTGGCCATCGTCACCGAGCGCATGTTTGCCGGGCTCGACAAGTTCGCGCTGATGGCGATTCCGTTTTTCATCCTGACCGGCAACCTGATGAACGTCGGCGGGCTGTCGCGGCGCCTCGTCTATCTCGCCAACCTGCTGGTGGGGCGCGTGACCGGCGGGCTCGGCGTGACCGCCGTGTCCGCAAGCATGTTCTTCGGCGCCATCTCGGGTTCGAGCCCCGCCACCGTGGTTGCGGTCGGTTCGCTGCTCTACCCGCCGATGCTCAAGGGCGGCTACGGACGGCCATTCTCGATCGGCGTGATCATCGCGTCGGGCTCGCTTGGCATCATCATCCCGCCGAGCATCGTCATGATCGTCTATGCGGCGGTGACGGGCGTGTCGGTCGGCGCGCTCTTCATCGCGGGGATCGGCGCCGGCATCGTGTACGGTCTGTGTTTCATCCTCTATTCGATCTGGTACGCGTGGCGTAACGACGTGCCGCGCGGCGACGTTCCGCCGTGGAGCGCCGTCTGGGGTGCGTTGAAGGACGCGTCGTGGGGACTCGGCATCCCGGTCGTCATCCTGGGCGGGATCTACGCCGGCGTGTTCACGCCGACCGAGGCGGCGGCAGTGTCGGTGGTGTACGCGCTCTTCGTCTCGGTGGCGATCTACCGCGAGAAGACGCTGGCCGAACTGTGGCACACCATCGTCGACTCGGCGGTGGCGACCGCGCAGGTCATGATCATTCTCTCCGCGGCGGCGGTGCTCGCGTGGTTCCTCACCGCGACCGGCCTCGCCCTCGAAGCGACGTCGGCGATCCTCGGCATGAGCGCCAACCCGGTGGCGATCCTGATGCTCATCAACGTCGCCGTGCTCATCGCCGGCATGTTCATCGATGCCGCCTCGATCATGGTCATCCTCGGGCCACTCCTGTACAAGGTCGGCATGCAGATCGGCATCGACCCGGTCCACCTGGGCATCATCCTGACGGTGAACGGTGCCATCGGCATGTTCACACCGCCCTTCGGGCTCAACCTCTTCGTGGCGAGCAGCCTGGGTGACGTCGATTACGGCCAGGCGGTGCGCGGCTCGCTGCCGTTCATCGCGATCGGAATCATCGCGCTGATCGTGATCACGTATGTCCCGGCGATCAGCATGTGGCTGCCGCGTCAGGTGTACGAAGGCCTGTGACGATCGGGCGCCCGCCGACCCGGGTGGCGCGGGTTGCGTCACGGCGCGCGCGGGTCGCGAGCCCGCGTGCGGGTAGCGTCGGTGCGCAACAGCGCGGCCGTGGCACGCCGCGCCGCCGCACCCGGCCCGTGCGCAGCACGATGAGTACGCCAACGGAGGCAGGATGCTGTCGCTAGCGATCGTTTCCGGGTTGTCGATGGGCGGCATGTACGGCCTCCTCGCACTCGGCTTCCACATCACCTACGCCGTGTCCAACACGGTGAACTTCGCGCAGGGCACGTCGCTCATGCTGGGCGCGGTGCTGTGCTACCTCTTCTCGGTGACGCTCGGCTGGCCGCTCGCCATCGCGATCGTGCTCGCGCTTGCGTTGTGCGCGATCTGGGGGATGCTCGTCGAGCGCGTCGCCGTGCGGCCCTTCGTGCGCGCCAATTCGAATGCGTGGCTGATCGCGACGGTCGCGGCCGGCATCATGCTCGAGCAGGTGGTGCTGTTCACCTTCGGCAAGGAACCACGATCGTTGCCGCTGCCGCTGTCGGCGGAGGCATTCACGATCGGCGGCCTTGCGATCTCGTCGCTGCAGATCGCCATCCTGGTGGTGGCGATCGTGACCGCGTTCGGCCTGCACCAGTTCGCGACGCGCACGCGCTACGGCAAGGCGCTGCTCGCGATCGTGCAGAACCCGCGCGCCGCAAGCCTCATGGGCATCGACGTCACGCGCGCGATCATGTACTGCTACGCGGCGTCGACCGTGCTTGCCGGTATCGCCGGCATCATGATCGCACCGCTGTTCCTGGTGGCCGCCGACATGGGCACGCTCTTCGGCATCAAGGCCTTCGCGGTCGCGATCCTCGGCGGGCTCGGCAGCGCGCGCGGCGTGGTGATCGCCGGCTTCGTCTTCGGTGTCGCCGAGGCGCTGATCACGTCGATGCTGGGCTCGGCGTACACCAACATCCTCACCTTCGTGCTCGTGATCGTCGCGCTCGCGATCAGGCCGTACGGCCTTTTCGGCAGCGCCGGGGTGAAGAAGGTATGAAGACGCTGCGCGATCCGGTGCTCCTCGGGCTGGTCGCTGTCGCCCTGATCTACGCGGCGATCGCCAACCCGTACTACCTCTTCCTCCTGACGCTCGGCGCGCTGACCGTCATCGTCGGCATCGGACTCAACGTGCTGATCGGCCTCACGGGACAGATCTCGTTCGGCCACGTCGGCTTCTATGCACTCGGCGCGTACGTGACCGCCGCGATGACGACCAAGCTCGGGATCGATTTCTGGTGGACCCTTCCGGTCGCCGCGGTCGTGACCGCGGTCGTCGGTGGTCTCCTCGGCCTCGTCGCGCTGCGCGTCAGCGGCCCGTACCTTGCGATGGTGACGATCGCCTTCGGCTTCGTCGTCGAGTTCACCGCCGTCGAGTGGGAGAGCGTCACCGGCGGGCAGAACGGGCTCATGAACATTCCCTACCCCGCGATTGCCGGCTGGTCGCTCGGTGAGCGCGGCATCAGCGTCGTCGCCGTGCTGCTCATGGCGGCAGCGCTCGTCATGTACAAGCGGATCGCGCAAAGCGGCTGGGGTCTTGCCATGCGCGCGGTGCGCGATTCGGAGATCGCGGCGGGCGCGCTCGGTGTCGATCCGCTGCGCGTGCGCACGCTCGCCTTCATCGTCTCCGCGGTTCTCGCCGGCATCGCCGGCTCGTTCTTCGCCTCGGCGACCACTTTCGTCGCACCCAGCACGTTCACCTTCTTCCAGTCGATCCTGTTCGTGCTGGTCGTCGTCATCGGCGGCGCCGAGCGCACCTACGGTCCGGTGATCGGCGCGGCGCTGGTCGTCGGGTTGCCCGAACTGCTGTCCGATTTCGCCGAGTACCGCATCCTCATGTTCGGCACGCTGTTGCTGCTCGTGCTGTTGTTTGCGCCGACCGGCGTGGCGGGTGCGCTCGCGGCGCGCTTTCAGCGCCGGGCAGCGGAGGAACCGGCCGCGGCCCCGGCCGTCGCGGCGCTGTCGGCGGCCGCCGATGCGGGTCCGCAGACGCTGGAACTGGCCGATCTCGGCATCACCTTCGGCGGCTTGCGCGCGGTGTCGGCCGTCTCCGCGCGTGTGGCGACCGGGAAGGTCACGAGCATCATCGGCCCCAACGGAGCGGGCAAGACGACGCTCCTCAACCTGATCTGTGGCTTCTACCGTCCCACCGCCGGGTCGGTACGATTGGGGGCGACCGATCTTGCAGGACGACCGGCGCACGTCGTCGCGCGCGCCGGCATCGCCCGCACTTTCCAGACGCCGCAACTCTTCGAAGGCATGACGGTGCTGGAGAATCTCCTGGTGGCGATGCAGCGCGGGGAGCTCGGTTCGCCGCTCGCCGATCTCGCGGCGTCGCCGACGAGCCCCGAGGCGCAGCAGGCGCGTGCCTTGCTCGACTACGTGGGTTACCACGGCAGCACCGCGCGGCTCGCCGGCGAGTTGCCGCACATCGACAAGCGACTCCTCGAGATCGCGCGTGCACTCGCCTTGCGCCCGCGCATCCTGATGCTCGACGAACCCGCCGCGGGCCTCAATCATTCGGACAAGCAAGCGCTGGCGACGCTCCTCGAACGCATCGCTGCCGCGGGCCTTGCCGTCGTGCTGATCGAGCACGACATGAGCCTCGTCATGAGCATTTCCCACCACATCGTCGTGCTCGACGCCGGCACCTGCCTCGCGCAGGGAGCGCCGGAAGCGGTTCGCAACGACAAGGCGGTGGTCGCGGCGTACCTCGGCGGCACGCAGTACGCCGCGCGTCCGCGCGCGGCCGGCTGGAAGGCGGCGGGCGACCGGATCCTGTCCATCGACGCGCTCAACGCCGGCTACGGGGCGGCAAAGGTGCTGCACGGCATCGACGTCGCGCTCGACAGCGGTGAACTCGTCGCCGTACTCGGCGCCAACGGCGCCGGCAAGTCGACGCTCATGCGCGCACTGTCGGGGCTGTTGCGACCGGTCGGCGGCAAGATCCTCTTCGCCGGCGCCGACATCACCACGCTCGCCGCGCACCGCGTCGCCGGACGCGGACTCGTGCTCGTCCCCGAGGGCCGGCAGGTGTTCCCCGAACTTTCGGTGATCGACAACCTGCAGCTTGGCGCCTACGCGCGTCGCGACTTCGATCGCGCCGAGGTCGACGCGATGCTCGCGCGCTTCCCGTCGATCGAGCGACGCAAGCACAATCGCGCCGGCCTGCTATCCGGGGGCGAACAGCAGATGCTGGCGATCGCCCGCGGCCTCATCGCCAAGCCGCGCGTGCTGCTGCTCGACGAGCCGTCGCTCGGGCTCGCGCCGGCGCTCATCGGCGAACTCTTCCAGGTCCTCGCCGACCTGCGCGACCAGGGGATGACACTGCTGCTGGTGGACCAGATGGCGACGCTCGCGCTCGCGGTCGCCGACCGCGGTTACGTGATGGACTCGGGAGCGATCGTCCACGCCGGACCCGCTGCCGAACTGCGCGACGACCCGGCGCTCGAACGCGCGTATCTCGGCGGAGGTTAGGATGGACCTCGTTTTGCACAACGCAAGGACCGAGGCCGCGACCGGTGTCGACATCGGCATTCGCGACGGCCGGATCGCCGCGATCGCGCCGCGCATCGACGCCGACTGCGCGCGCATCGACGTCGGCGGGCGGCTGGTGGCTCCGGGCTTCGTCGAAACGCACATCCACCTCGACAAGTCGTGCATCCTCGACCGCTGCCACATCGAGCGGGGGACACTCGACGAGGCGATTGCGCAGGTATCCAAGGCCAAACGTGCGTTCACTCCCGACGACGTCTACGCGCGCGCGAGCCGAACGCTCGAGAAGGCCATCGTGCACGGCACGACGCGGTTGCGCACGCACGTCGAGGTCGATCCCGTGATCGGACTCAAGGGCTTCGAAGGCATCGAGCGCCTCGCTGCCGCGTACCGCTGGGCCGCCGACATCGAGATCTGCGTGTTCCCGCAGGAAGGGCTCACGAACTATCCGGGCACCGAGGAACTCATGCGGGAGGCGCTTGCGCGAGGCGCACGCGTGGTCGGTGCCGCGCCGTACACCGATACCGATTCGCACGCCCAGATCGACCGCGTCTTTCGCATGGCGCGCGACTTCGACGTCGACATCGACATGCACCTCGACCTGGGCGACTCGACGGCGGGCATGGACGCCGAGTACGTCTGCGCGATGACCGAGCAGCACCGCTACGGCGGGCGCGTGGCGATCGGGCACGTGACCAAGATGTCGTTCCTGCCGCCCGATCGCTTCGCGGCGCTGGCGAAGCGGCTCGCCGATGCCGGTGTCGCCGTCACCGTGCTGCCTGCGACCGACCTCTTCCTCATGGGTCGCCAGCAGACGCATAGCCATGTGCGCGGCGTGCTCGCGGCGCACCACCTCCTGCATCACGGCGTCAACTGCTCGCTTGCAACCAACAACGTGCTCAATCCCTTCACCCCGTTCGGCGACGGATCGCTGCTGCGCATGGCCAACCTGTACGCGAACGTCTGCCACATCGGGACTCGCGAGGGGATGCGCGATTCATTCGACATGATCACCCGGCATCCGGCGAAACTCATGCGCCTGCCCGATCACGGCCTCGCCGAAGGCTGCGCCGCCGACCTCGTGGTGCTCGATTGCGCCACGCCCGAGGAAGCCGTTGCCGAACTCGTCACGCCGCTGTTTGCCTACAAGCGGGGCCGGCGCACGTTCACGCGCGATCCGGCACGCATCCACCGACCGTGATCGGCCGATCGCGCGCGGCTGCCCGTGGCCGGCGGCGCGTCGCACGCCGCGGTCGTCGGGCGTAATCGGCCCCGGCGCGCGCTGCGCCCCGCGATCGTGGCCACCTACCTCTTTGCCTGGAATCCGTCGCTGTGGACGTGGCCCGAACTCGCCGCCGACGTGCGTCGCGTGGCGCGTCGCGGTCATCTCGACACCGACTGGAGCGCAGGGCGAACGCGCGCGATCGAAGTCGGCAGCCGTGCCTTCCTCGTTCGCGTCGGCGTGCCCCCGAAAGGAATCTTCGGCGCCGGCTACGTGCTGACGCTCCCGGTGACGCGTGCGCACTGGTGGCCCGAGAAGGCGGCGCGCGGCATCACCACGCAGTACGTCGACCTGCGGCTCACCGAGCTCCACGCGCTCCCGCCACTCACCTACGCCGACCTCGCCGTCCCGCCGTTCGCGCGCTTTCGCTGGGGTGTGCGCGCCTCGGGCGTACGCGTCCCGACCGCGCTCGCGGATGCGCTCGAGGAACTGTGGGAGCGGAAGACGGCGTCGGTGGCGCGACCCGCCCCGCGCGAACGCCGTCGCTCGCTGCCGCGCCGATGAGAGGTTCCGCCGGTGCGCACCGCGGATAGCGATTCGTCCACGCGCACCGCATGCAGCGGTACCATGCTCGCTTGCCGGTTCAAACGGCGACCCCGCACGCCATGTACCTTCCGCCGCACTTCACGCAACCCGATCCGGACGCCGCGCGTGCGCTCATTGCGACGCATCCGCTGGGTGCGCTCGTGCGCAACGGCTCCGACGGGCTCGATGCGGATCACCTGCCCTTTCTCTTCGACCGGGAAGGCGGCCCGCACGGGCGCCTCGTGGCGCACGTGGCTCGCGCCAACCCGCTATGGCGCGAAGTGCACGATGGCGAGCCCGTGCTCGTGATCTTTCGCGGCGCGCAGGCCTATGTCTCGCCCAACTGGTACCCCAGCAAGCACGAGGCGCATCGCCAGGTGCCGACGTGGAACTACCAGATCGTGCACGTCCACGGCACGATCGTGGTCCACGATGATGTGCGCTACGTGCGAGGCGTGGTCGCTCGGCTGACGCGCGAACACGAGGCCCGCACCGGCGCCGTGAGGCCGTGGAAGATGGGTGACGCGCCGCCTGCGTACATCGACGAGATGCTGGACAAGATCGTCGGCATCGAGGTCGCGATCACGCGGCTGACGGCGAAGTGGAAGCTCAGCCAGAACAAGGACGAGCGTGATCGCCGTGGCGCCATCCAGGCGCTGCGCGAGCAGGGCGAAGACCCGGTCGCCGACGCGATCGAGGCGACGCTCGCGACTTCGCGCTGAATGCCACCCGTGGCCGCCACGCCCACACCCGCGCATCGCTGCCCGCGCTGCGGCGAGTCCAACGATTGCGTGCCGGCGCGCAGCGGCGACTTCGCCACGCCATGCTGGTGCACGACCGTCACCGTGCGCGATGACGTGCTCGCCTCGCTTCCCGCCGTCGATCGTGATCGTGCCTGCCTGTGCCGACGCTGTGCGACGACACCTCCCGGAGTCGACCTCGCAAGGCCACCGGAGTAAGCACCGTCGTCGCGCGCCGCGATCACGCCACCGCGGCGCGAATCGCACAGAACACGACACCCTGCGGCGAGCGAATGGCGCAGAAGCGACCGACCGGCAGCGCGTCGGTGGGCGCCACGATGATCGTTGCGCCGAGCTCGATGGCAAGCTGCGCGGTCGCATCGACGTCGGCGACCGTGAAATGCACCGCCCAGTGCGGCGGCACGTCCCCCATCTCGGGTGTGCGCCGATGCATGCCGCCGACGGCGACGTCGCCGCGCCGGAAGATCGTGTACGCGCGCTCGCCGCCGGTGCCGGGATGCGCGGTCCAGTCGAACAGCGACGCGTAGAACGCCGCGCCACGCTCGACGTCGGTGGTCAGCGTCTCGAACCAGCGCGGAGCCCCGATGGCCGCGCTGTCGACTTCGGTACCCTTCCCCGCCTTCGACTGCCAGACGCCGAAGCTCGCGCCGTTGACGTCGAAGCACAGCGCGACGCGGCCATGGAACAGGATGTCGAACGGGGGCTGTGCGCGACCCCCGAGTGCCGCGACCCGGGCGGCGATGGCGTCGGCGTCGTCGACCTTGACCATGACGCTGATGTGCGGCGGCGTCTGCGGCGGCAACTGCGCGCCGGCAAGATCGAGGAGCATGCCGATGTCGTGACCATCGACACGGACGCGATGTCCGACCATCGGAATCATCGCGTAGCGCCAGCCGAGGAGCCGTGAGAAGAACTCACGCGCGGCCCGCGGCTCGGGCGTGAGCACGTTGATCCAGCAGAACTCTCCCGACGCGCGTACGCCGCTTGCCATGACCTTGCCTGTCGCGTGGATGCGGGTGTGCATTATGGCGCCCTCGCCTTCGCGCCGACGTTCCTCCGCACACGCTACAATCGTCGCGGGCAGCCATGACCACGTTCGCGCAACTCATCGACCAGGCCTGGGCGGATCACGGCGATGCGCCGCAGGAGGTTGCCGATCGCCTGTCGGTGGCGGCCGGCAGCATCGGGGTCGCGGAGAATGTCCCGGCGTACGCGGCGATCGTCACGCACGTCATGGGTGAGCACTTGGGCGAATGGGACCGGGGCATCGCGCTGCTCGAATCGCTTCGCCACGACCCCGATCTCGGCTCGGCGGCCGCGGCGCAGGACGCGTTGCGGCGCGGCGTGGCGACACTGCGCTACGCCGGTGGCGACCCTGCCGCCATCACTGCACTGGGCACGAACGATCGGGTCGCGGTGCTGGCGGCGGCCGCCGGCGCGCAGGCCGGACGGGGCGCCTTCGATGCCGCACTTGCCACGTACGCCAACGGCGTCACGCTTGCGGCAGCGCTTCCACCCGGCGCGAGCGCATTTCGTGCGCTCGCCATCGCTGGCAACAACCTCGCCGCGACACTCGAGGAGCAACTGGCGCGCACCCCCGACCAGACGCAAGGGATGGTCGCCGCGGCGCACGGCGCGCTCGCGTTCTGGCGACTGGCCGGGACGTGGCTCGAGGAGGAGCGCGCGCACTACCGCCTTGCACGCAGTCATCTGGCCGCAAACGATCCGGTCGCCGCCGTCGAGGCGGGCACACGGTGCGCGCAGGTGTGCCAGGAGCACGATGCGCCGGCATTCGAGCGCTTCTTTGCGTACGCGGTGCTCGCCCGGGCGCTGCACGAAGCCGGGCGCCGCACCGATGCCGCCGACATGCGCAGCGAGGCGTTCGCCTGGTTTGCGCATATCCCCGAGGGCGAGCGGCACTGGTGCGAGGCCGATCTCGCCGAGCTCGCCTGAGCGCCGCCGCGATGCCGTGCGCCGAAACCGACCGCGCACCATCCGCGGGTGCGTCCGGTCGGGAACGCGCCGTCCGGCGCCTCACCGTGGCGTGGGCACCCGGGCAGCCCCTACAATCGGTACGGCTCCCCCTCGACACGGACAGACCCGATCACCATGGCCAACATCTTCGTCTGCCTGTTCGCAGTGATGCTCTGCCTCGTGAACGCGGTCATCTGGGCCTTCATCTCCGAAATGCCTCTCGTCGGGCTCGCCTGGGTCGGTTGCGCGGCGTTCTGCCTCTACCTGCAGAAATGGTCGAATGGATGAAGCGGGTCGAGGCCGCGCCGGCGGCAGATCGGAAGCCGCGGCGCGCGGCACTCACGCGATCCGGTTGAACCAGACGATCGACAGTCCCGCGGAGGCCAGGGCCAGGAGCGCGGCGAGGGCCACGAACAGCGCCGTGATCTCGGTCTCCTTGCGCTCCAGCGCAAAGCGCGTGTTGAGCCCCTCGTAGATCTTCTTCAATTCCTCACCACTGCCGGCCTGGAAGTATTCGGCCTGCGTGATGGCGGCCACCGCCTTCAGCGTCTCCTCGTCGAAGCGCATGTAGATCGACATGCCGTCGATGTCGACCGACCCGCCGGCCGCGGAGCCGAATCCGACGGTGAAGATGCGCACGCCGTGATTGGCCGCCATGCGCGCCACGTCGAGTGGATCGGGGCCGATGGTGCGACGCCCGTCGGTGAGGAGGATGATCGCCGCCGACGTGTACGACCCCGGAGGCACCGGCTTCACCTCTTTCTTCTCGACGGGTTTGAGCGGCCGCTCGCGCTCGCTACGGCGCGATGCCTCGCGCGAACCCCAGTTGCTGCCGAACACCGACTGCTCGAGATCGATGCCTTCCTCGGGAAACAGCGTCGCAAGCGCAAGGAGCATCCCGCTGCCGATCGCGGTATGTCGCTGCAGCTCGAAACGATCGATCGCGGCGACGAGGTCGGCGCGATCCCGCGTGGGCGGCTGCACGACGAGCGCGGTGCCGGCAAAGGTGATGATCCCGGCACGAATGTCGGAGGGCAACTCGCCCACGAAAGTCTTCGCTGCGGTCTGTGCGGCGATGATGCGATTGGGAGCGACGTCGGTCGCCCGCATCGACAGCGACACGTCCATGACGAGCAGTACCGTGCGCGCGTCGGTCGGCAGCGTGACGACGGCGACCGGTCGTGCCACGGCCAGCAATACCGCGACGAGCGACAGGAGGAAGAGGAGCGGCGGGACGTGTCGGCGCAGGCGCTGCGCCGGCCCGACCGCAGCCTTGACCAGACCGAGGTCGGCGAAGCGAACCGCGCCGCGCTTGCGGCGCCGCAGGATCGCCACGTAACCCGCGACGAGCAGCGGCACGATGGCGAGCAACCAAAGATACTGCGGCCAGAGGAAGCGCATGCAAGGGCCTTCGTCGCGCCTGGGAAACACCCGGCTGCGCGTGGAACGCCTACTCTAGCATCGGCGTTTGCACGTGAGCGAAGCTCGATGCGAGCGTTGTGGGTTCCGGCCGGAGCCGACGATGCCGGTGTACGGGATCGGGGTGTGACTGCGGTGCGAAGGGGTGCCCGAGAGAGCGGGTTGAGCGGGGCGACCGGGGCTTCACAGAACGACTGGCAGCCGGTACTCTTTACAGGTTGACGGCGCGCATCGTGTGATCGAACGCCCGTCCCATCACGATGATCACCCCGACCCCTGTCGCGTCCGCCATCGGTTTCGCCGGTGTGACGAGCCGTGCCCCGTCCCCCGTGCCGCGCGATCCGGACGCGAGAGCGTCGATCGTCACGCGCGAGCCGGCCGGCGTCGCGCCGGCCAGATAGATTGCCGGACGCGACCATGCTCTGGCGTATCCTCGCCGATGCCGTGGTGCTCGCGCACCTCGCCTTCATCGTCTTTGCCGTTGCCGGCGGCATCCTCGTGCTGCGGCGGCCACGCTGGGCGTGGTTGCACGTGCCGGCGATCGCGTGGGTGATCTGGCTCGAGCTGACCGGTGCCGCGTGCCCGCTCACGACGCTCGAGAACGTCGCCCGTGCACGCGCGGGATTGGCGGGCTACGGCGAAGGATTCATCGCGCACTACCTCCTCCCGATCATCTACCCGGCCGGCCTCACCCCCGCCGCGCAAACGGCGCTGGGGCTGATGGCGCTGGCGTTCGCCGCCGTGGTCTACGCCGTCGTCTTGCGCCGCCCCCGCGCGACCCGCGCGCTGCGTCCGCCGTCGCCCGTCGTCGCCCTCGAGGATGGGCGCTGATGGCGCTGGCCGACTGGTGGCTCTTCCTGCAGGCATGGTCGGACAAGCCGCGCCGCGTCGGCGCCATCGCCCCGTCCGGGGCGGCACTGGCGAACCTGATCGTGAGCCGCATCGGTGTCGCCGATGCGCCGGTGCTCGAACTCGGTGCGGGAACCGGCGTGTTCACGCAAGCGCTGGTCGACAAGGGCATCGCACCGCGTGATCTGACGCTCGTCGAGTGCGATGAGCGCTTCGCCCGGGTGCTGCGCGAACGCTTTCCCGGAGCACTCGTGGTGACCACCGATGCCGGTCAACTCGGCACGATCGCCCTGGCCGGCGGGCGCCCTCTCGGCGCCGTCGTGAGTGGCCTGCCGCTGCTCACCATGCCACCGCACAAGGTGAGCGCGATTCTGCGTTCCGCCTTTCGCCGCATGCGCCCGGACGGCGCGTTCTACCAGTTCACCTACGGCCTGCGCTCGCCGGTTCCGCGACGCCTTGCCGATCGGCTGGGTCTGCGGGTTGCGCGCGTCGGCAAGGTGCACCTGAACCTGCCGCCGGCAACGGTGTACCGCATCACGCAGGCGGCGCCCGCTGCCGCGCGCTCCGCCGAACGGGCTCCCGCGGCGCTCGAAGCGATGGCCGAAGGGGACTAACCGCGCCCTGCCCGGCGGCGCCTCGCGCATCGCCCGAAATCCGCGATCGCACGTGCCGTATGTCATGTGTGATCCGTGTCCCACCCGTGGTGCTCGGCTCGAGACGCATCCGCCGCTCGCTTCCCGTGCGCGATCAGCACAAGCTGACGGCGACTGCAAACGCGCTCCGCGCAACGCAATCAGCGGCGTTGAACAGTCTCGAGCGGCATAGAGACGACCTGCGCGTCCACCCCTTCATAGAACATCATCCGGGATGGCATCCATAGCGTACGCGATTGCCCTCACCCACCGCGCGCGGCCTGCCCACCCGGAGCGTGGCGCGCGTGCAATGAAGGATACGTGCGGCGAGAACCTCGAATTACGGTCAACGATCGAGCGACGCCCGTGGCGCGATCAACGGGACCCTCGCGCGCCAAACGCAGACGGCGCCAAGCGCGTGATACTTCCGGGCTCGAGTCGCTCGTTGAAGCGTCGGCGACACGTGCCGAATGCGGACCCCGGGCTCCAATCGTTCCTCTTTCTTACGCTCAGCGACGTGAGCCCGTTCCAACTGCCGGGCGACCCGTCCGTTCATCGTATCGAACCGCCCGAACTCGCGGTCGAGGCTATCGCGTGCCGCCGCCTGCACCCCGGTGCGGCGCAAGCGCCGTCTCAAGCCTGAATCCGCGACCGTACCGGCCGCGATCACGGGCAGCGGTGGTCGGTGGTGCACCGAAGGAAGGAGCCTTCCACATGATATGACCGCGCGGAATACCTGCATGAAAAGTCCTCAATGGACGTGCTCCCATCTGCTCCCTACTATTATCGAGCCTTCGCATCACGGCGGATGGGAGATCAACGGGGAGGAGGTCAATGAGTGCCGTTGTCGATCCAGTCAGTCGGCTGGAATTCACCGAGTTATCGCACCGCTGGGGTTACAACTCGCCGACGTGGCCCGGATTCGAGGATCTGCGAATCCATCGCGTTGTGAATCATGCAAAGCACGGCGTGATGACACAGATCTACAAGGGGACCATGCACGTGTCTACGCACGTGAATGCGCCGCTCCACCTCATCGCAGGCGCGCACGGTGTCGGACAAATCCCAATGGACCGATTCTTCGGCAACGGAGTCGTGCTTCCAATTCCGAAAGGCAAATGGGAACTCGTGCGCGCGGTCGACCTCGACAACGCACAGTCGGCTGTCCGTGCAAACGACATCGTCGTCATCGTCACTGGCTGGCATCACCGGTATTCGGATAGCCAGGAATACTTTGGCCACGCGCCGGGGCTTGCGCCTGATGCCGCCCAATGGCTCGTTGCAAGGCGCGTCAAACTCGTGGCAATCGACACTGCGGCCGTCGATCACCCGCTCGCCACTTCGCTGGGACCACATCGAAACGGTCCGCAGATGAAGTATCTCGCTGGCGACTATGAAGCAGCGACAGGCCGTAATCCAAGACCGGACCACCCCGAGTGGAACGCGGCGCACAAGGCACTTCTATCCGCCGGCATTCCGACGATCGAGAATGTGGGCGGAGATGTCGATCGCGTACTTGGCAAGCGTTGCACTTTCCAAGCGATGCCGTGGAACTGGCACGAAGGTGACGCATGCGTCGTTCGTTTCGTTGCAATCCATGATGCCTCCGGCCAGATTCGAATTGAAACCGGCCTCGCCGTGTAGCACTCGCTCTTGAGGCTGCCATGAGTACCTCGCACCTGCAGTTCTACAACCTTTCGCAACGCTGGGGGCACGGTATGCCCGAATGGCCATCAGCGGCCTCACTTAACGTCCGCACGCTGAGTTATCACGCGAAGGATGGTGTGCAGGTGAAGGAGATCGAGGCATCGATGCACCGTGGTACCCATATGGATGCACCAATTCACGTGCTTGAGAACACGCCGACGATCACTGACTATCCTCTCTGGCGCTTCTTTGGTACCGGCGTTGCGGTGTCGATTCCAAAAGGTAAGTGGGGTGTGATCACGCCAGATGATCTCGACCAAGCTATACCCACGATTCGCGAGAATGACATCGTGATGATCAACACTGGCGCCCATCACCTCTGGGGCGACAACGACGACTACTTCGCGTACTCGCCTGGCCTATACAAGGAGGCCGCACAATGGCTGGTCGAGCGCAAGGTGAAGCTGGTTGGCATCGATGTGCAGGCACTCGACCATCCGCTCGGAACGAAACTCGTCTCGCATGGTACCGGCCCTTCGCACCCCTGGCTCGAGGCTGAGTACGAACAGTTCTCTGGACGCCCACTGAAGCAGGACTTCCCCTTATGGGAACCTGCGCACAAGACGATGTTAACCGCAGGTATACCTGGCATCGAGAACATTGGTGGAGATCTCGACGCGATCACGGGGAAGCGCTGCACGTTCATGTGCTTCCCGTTCCGATGGGACGAAGGAGAGGGATGTGGGGTACGCGTAGTCGCCGTGATTGATCCAGCACAGACCTTCCGGTTCGAAACAGGCCGATAAGGGGCCCGGTGCGCGGCCGGGAGAAGTCGTCGATGTATCGCTTCGAGCGTGCGACATCTTGTCGCGCATGTGACACTGCCGCCGTTGTGATTCCCGACAAGTTCACGTTACTGGTGGATGAGAATCACAAGAGTTGCATTGAATGAATGACTCGACATGACATGAGCGAGAAGTTGCGCATTGCGGTACTTGGTGCTGGTCGCATGGGATGCGGGATCGCTCAGGTGTTCTGCGCTGCAGATCATCGCGTGTTCTTGTACGACATTGACTCTCGGTCACTCGAGCGAGCCCCCGAAACGATACGTGGTTATTGCCAATTGCTTGAGATGGATCCTTCCGTCTCACAGAATCTCCGTTGCAAGAGCGATCTCGAGGCGACGATAGCCGACGCTGATGTTGTAATTGAGGCAGTACCCGAACGGCTCGAGCTAAAGCGCGAGATCTTTGCGTACTTGGACGTTTCGACGAGCCGCAGGGCGATCCTTGCGACAAACACTTCGGCCATTCCGATCGCGGAGATTGCCGCCAATTTGAAGACGCCCGACCGCGTGCTCGGAATGCACTTCTGGAATCCCCCACACCTAGTGCCACTGGTGGAGGTCGTACAAGCATCCCAAACCCGTCCGGATGTGGTCGAGCGGGCCATGGCGCTCCTAGCTTCAGCAGGAATGTCTCCGGTCCACGTTCGCCGTGACATCCCTGGATTCATTGGCAATCGACTTCAACATGCCCTCAAGCGCGAGGCGATCGCTCTTGTGGCGACAGGTGTGTGCGATGCGCTCACGCTCGATCGCGTCGTCAAGGAGGGCTTCGGTGCCAGATTGGCGGTACTCGGCCCCCTTGAGCAATCAGACCTCGTCGGACTTGATCTGACGCTCGCTATCCACGAGACGCTTATGCCAGATCTTGACTGCACGCGGGAACCGCACCCATACCTGCGCGCCAAGGTCGCTGATGGGAAGCTCGGCATCAAAGCGGGTGTGGGGTTCCGCAGCTGGACGACGCAAGAGGCCGCGGCGACGCAAGCCCGACTGGATCAACATCTCGCCCAGACCGCGCGGCAGCGTCTCCGCGAGAAGCAAACGAACCATCAGAGCCGTAACCCCGGATAGCTCGGGTCCATGGTCCACTCACCGGCATCGGATTCTTCTATCTTGGGATTCTTGCGTCCTCCCCATTCGACCTCACCGACCCGGTGGATGCGGCCGCCGCGCGATCGGTATAGGCTTCCTGGCCACGCCGAAGCGCCGACACGGGCTCGGCGGCGCCACTGGACAGAAGAGTGGTCGGCCAGAGATGACCAGATCGTTCGTCAATCTCGATCCTCATGGCAGGCAGGAGTAAGTCGGCGCTCGAACCGCCGAACCACATCGGCGTGGATCATGACGCGGCGCACATGGGCTTTGACGTACTGGGCCCGCTCCGATGGCACCGCCCGACGCCGTCTCTCCGACCATGAGCGATTCGAATCAGCAGGGTTGCGCAACCGTGCAGCCTAAGCGGCTGCTCTTTTCGCGTTCGAGCGAAGCCTTGCTTCCTTGGCTCGCTGTCGCCCTTGGCATCGCTCTGATCGCCGCCCCACTCGCCGCGATGCTCCTTCAAAGTCTCACCCCTGCCGACCGCGACGGAGCTATCGCTTCCCTTGCGAACTTTGCTGCGATCTTTCGAACAAGAGGCATCTACGACGCCGTCCTCAACACCCTCGTTATCGGGGTCGCAGTGACGGTGTTCAGCACCGTCCTTGGGTTCGCCTTAGCATGGATTGTTTCCCGTACAGATCTCCCAGGCCGTGCCCTCTTCGAAACACTCAATCTCGTCCCCTTCTTCCTTTCGCCCTACGTCGGCGCGATCAGCTGGATCTATCTCGCTGCGCCGTACGGTGGACTCATCCATAACTCGCTTGAGTATTACTTTGGAGTAGACGTCCAACTCCCAACCATCTACGGACTCGGCGGTGTCATTTGGGTTCTGACGCTCTTCTACGCGCCCTATGTATACCTTTTTGTCATTGGCCCATTGAGGAGAATGGATGGAGCGCTCGAGGATGCCGCGCGCGTTCACGGATCATCGTTCCTGTATGCCACATGGCACATCACCTTACGGCTAACCGCGCCGGCGCTCATGTCCGGCGCCCTGATCGTTTTCGTTACTAGCGCAGGACTGTTTGACGTACCCCTCGCGCTGTCGTTGCCAAGTGGCATTCCAACGGTACCCACCGAGATCTACAAGTTTGTCCAGTATCCCACCGATTTTGGACGTGCTTCGTCCTTCGGCGTCATGATCGTCGTTGTGACAGTCGTCCTCACGCTTGTGCAGCGTAGATACGTCGACCGACGACGATTTGATACGGTCACCGGCAAGGGGTACCGGCCCCGCACGATTCGACTCAAAGGCTGGCCACTAGCCGCTGCATTGGGACTTGAGTTGATGTACGTCGGCACCGCGATAGTCCTACCACTGCTCACTCTCGTACTTGTCTCGTTGTCACCGATATGGACAGGAGTCTTCGAGCCTACGCGAGCGACTTTCCACAACTATCAGTTTGTCCTCTTCGAAAGCGTCCTTGCCCGAGATGCGATTCTCAACAGCCTGATACTGGCGGTTGGCGGAGCCACCATCTCCGTCCTGCTCGCACTCTTTCAGTCCTATTACCTACGTAGTGGCGGCACCCGCAGACCCCGATCGATCGTTGATGCCACGCTATCTCTGCCGCTTGGCATTCCACCGATCATCTTCGGCGTCGCGTTCCTGATCATCGCGGTTCGCACGCCGTTGCTCGGCACGCTCTCCTTGATACTCATCGCATACATTGCGAGGTTCTTTCCTTACGCCACTCGAAGCATCTCGGCCATGCTGCTTTCTCTCCATCGCGAGCTTGAGGAGAGCGCGCGATGCTGCGGCGCTAGTTTTCTACAGAGCCTGTGGTTTGTCGCTCTCCCGCTGCTCAAACCAGGTCTTGTCGCAGCTTGGATCATGCTTGCAATCATCTTCGTCCGAGAGCTAGGTGCCACTGTTCTCCTCTATACGCGAGGAACGGAGACGCTCAGTGTCGCGTTGCTGCTTATGGCAGATCGCAGCACGGGATATGTCGCTGCCCTTGCCGTCATTCAGGTAGTTCTGCTGGCGGGAGGATTCGCGCTGTTGCGAATGCTTCGCGTGACCACAATCGAGACGTGATGGAGCAACATCCGTGTCCAGCAATCTAGAGGCGGTCCTCGTCAAGGATGTCAGGAAGTCCTTCGGCAACTTCGAAGCGCTCAAATCGATCTCGTTCGAAGTGGAGCGCGGTAGCACGGTTGCTCTCCTCGGCCCGAGTGGCTGTGGCAAAACCACAATGTTGCGCTGCATAGCGGGCCTTGAAGAAGCAGAGGAAGGGACGATCTCGATCTCAGGACGAACCGTCTTTGATTCGAAGCAGAGGATCAACCTCAGGCCGGAGCAGCGAGACCTCGGGGTCGTATTCCAGTCGTACGCGATTTGGCCCCACATGTCTGTCGCGGAGAATGTCGGCTTCCCGCTCAAGCTCCGTGGCGTCGGTCGCCGCGAGCTCGAAGGACGGATTGATCGGGTTCTTGACATCGTCGGGCTCCGAGAGTGGCGAGATGCCCCTTCGACTCGCCTCAGCGGCGGGCAGCAGCAGCGAGTGGCCCTTGCGCGCGCCGTGATACATGAACCACAGCTTGTTCTGTTCGACGAACCGCTATCCAACCTTGACGCCCAGCTGCGCGAACAAATGCGCCTGGAGCTCAAGGTGCTGCAGGAGCGTCTGCAGTTTACCGCGATCTACGTCACACACGACCAAATCGAGGCGGTCGCGCTAGCAAGGAAGATCGTGATCATGAACCATGGACGAATCGAGGCGATCGGGCCGCCCGAGCAGATCTTCGAAAGACCCCCGACCTCGTTCGTCGCCAGGTTCCTGGGCTTCAACGTCGTCGAGGGCGTGGTGTCTCGTATCGAGCCGCTCGGCAATGCAGGGACAGCGACGATCAGCGTTGACCTGGCCTTCGGCACGGACAGGCTCATCCGTGGAATGGCACCCAGCGGGAGTTCTCTGCGCATCGGATCACGAGCGATAGCGTGCTTTCGCCGGGAGCACACGCAACTGAGTCAGCCCGAAGGTACGGTTGACGCTGATGGCTCGGTGTTCGAGGCGATAGTCAATGCGACGTCGTATATCGGATTGCACCATGAATTTCTATTGACGGTCGACGGCATAGAGCTAAGAGCATTTGGTTCTGCGCCATCCGCGCATTCCCGTTCGGTGCGAGCATTCGTTCGTCTGCGGGACTGCTTCATCTTCGCCCAACCTGGGCCCGATCGTGGCTCGTAGGAATGAACCTTAGGAGGAGGCAATGAAGACTGTCGTCAGTATTTGCACGATCATGTTCGTGATGGCCATTGGAGTCGGAGAAGGATACGGTGCCGACGCGCCTGCGCTGCAAGCTCTATCTGGCGCCGCGCGGCAGCAGTTAGAGAAGACGATCGCCGCTGCAGAGAAGGAAGGGAGGGTGGACTATACCGAAGTCGTGATGGCGGCGGAGACCGCAGACGCTCTCGCGGCTGCATTTCGGAAGCACTACGGGCTCAATACCTCATTCTTGGTCAACTACACGCATGCCGGAACAACCGCAGCCGTCACTAGGATCGATCAGGAGATTGCGGCCAAGCGGGTCAGGACCGATGTCGCGTCGATCTCTGTGCCGACGTGGGTGTTCGGGCACGCGAAGGCCGGTAACATCATGGAGTACCAGTCTCCCGAGTATAAGCACTACCGACGCGCCTTTGACCTGAAACTCGGGAAGGAAGGATTCTTCGTCCTCAACGGCGGCTACTTCTTTGTACCCGTGTGGGACGCGACGCGACTGAATTTCAACGGCAAGTCGTGGAAGGATGTGGTCGGCGCCGTTCCCAATGGACGATTGGCGATTGGCAACGCCGAGACATCCTTATCCGTCCTCGCGACTTATGTCGGTGTCCGAGAGCTTGTCGGCGTCGACTTCTTCAAGGCGCTCGCGAAGATGAAGCCGGCGATCGTCTCACAAGGAGAGCTTGCGCACGATCGCGTTGTTACCGGCCAGGATCTCATGAGCCTTTGGGGACAGGCGACCCACGTGAAGTTGCGCAATTCCAAAGGCGCACAGCTGAAGTTAATGATCCCCGAGGAAGGCCTCGTCTTGTTACCTCAAATGTCGTTCATACTTGCGGACGCCCCCCATCCCAATGCCGCCAAGCTGTGGCTTGACTTCATGCTGTCGAAGGAGGGGCAAGCAATTATCACCGCGCGCGAGGCTCTCGTCTCCGGTCGGGAAGGTGCTGGTACCGCACTTGCGGGCTACGATCTTACGCTCGAGCGAGTCAAGGCTGTGCCCATAAATTGGGAGGCGCTCAGTGAAGCGGACCTCAAGCGAGCTCGCGAGGAATGGATTAGTATCTTCAAGCAATGACATCTGTGCAGCGAAGCGGGACACTATTCCCTTCAATCGCATGCAGTCCACCAGAGTCACGCGCTGCTCGTCGATCCTGGTGGACACGTCCTTGGAGCGGGAAGCAGCGAGCCGAGGTACACCAGACCTCGCAGACTAAACGTGGTCTTGATTGGACTTTGCCATGCGATACCGCCGCTCCCTGACGGTCGCAGCGATCCATAGATTGAAGGCAGAACATCTCCTCCGATGAGATCGGCCGTGCGCGGCGCGCGGTCGCAGAGGCCGGATTCTCACAGGCCCGCAGTTTCGCATAGAGGAGGGAACCCTTCGATGCGACGATCTCGGCCGATTCGGGGGGGCCGTCAATCCAAGCGTCGATAGCGTCAAGTCACCCGCACCGGGTGAGCGGCGGCGAAACTACTTCTGCGGATCCTCGGCGACGTCCCGGCCACCTGGGCATCGCGAAGCAAAAGCTTAAGAACGAGGTGACGCAAGCTCAGCCATGCGGCATCAGGTGCGGCGAAGTGTTGTGTTGAGCGTGATCGGGGCGTGATTGGCCCACGGCTGTCGAATGCCCTCCACATCCTCGGCACACCCTCGGCACGATCGGCGAACGTGAGACGGGATCCCTAGGACGCGCGCGCCGTGAGCTCTAATGGGATCCTCCGGTGTGACAACGTCGAAGCGCGTTGCGTTGCGCCGGGCTTATGGGTCAATGACAGCGCTCGAAAGGCGCACTCGAAGGGGTAAGCATGCCTAGAACCAGAGGACGTCGCGGAACACAACTGAGCGACTACTTAACCAAGTACGAGACCATCCGCATGCGCCGCGAGGAAGGCATCTTGGAAGTCGCCTTCCATACTGAAGGTGGCCCTCTGCGCTGGGGACGTGTACCGCATGCCGAGATCGAGGAAGCTTTCTTGAATATTGCCCGCGATCGAGAAAACAAGGTCGTCATCATGACCGGGACGGGAAGCGAGTTCTCTGGACCCCTTGCGGATCCAGCGACGAATCCCCAGCACCATAAGATGAGCTCAGGTGAATGGGAAGTGATATCGTGGGAGATGAGGAATATCTTGATGCACCTCTTGGCTATTGAGGTGCCGATGATCAGCGCTGTGAACGGGCCGGCGGTTCGCCATGCGGAATTGCCAATCATGTGTGACGTCGTTCTCGCGGCAGAGGAGGCCTTGTTTCAGGATTCAGCCCATTTCATCGCGGGGCTAGTCCCCGGGGATGGTGTCCATGTCGCCTTTCAGTTAGCGATGGGGTACAACCGGGCACGCTACTTCTTGCTTACAGGCCAAACCTTGACCGCCCGAGATGCGAAGGTTGCTGGACTGGTAAACGAAGTCGTTCCAAGACATCTGCTGCTACCGCGAGCTTGGGAGATTGCCCGCAGCATTGCACTCCAGCCAGAGTTTAATCGTCGGTACGCACGAATGCTTTTGACCGACCTGCTACGCCGACAGATGCGTGAGCTTCAGCCGTATGGTCTCGCACTCGAGGGATTGGCGCTACCTTATCCGAGCGACAACGATTAGAGGCACGCCAGTTTCCGAGGGGCGTTGCGACCGCCTTGCGCACTGCCCCGCTTCACATGGGGACCATGGCACGCCAGTTGCGTCGAGAACCGTACAAGATGATGATCGGAGAGGACCTGTGACAAGGATGAGCGCACGCTTTCCGTTGAGTACGCTGGCCGCAATGGACAAGTATGCCCAAAACAAGGTGAAACCGGGCTACCTCAATGACATCCTCAACTCGAATTTGATCCGCTGCTTTCTTGCGGTGTTCGAATACAAACGTCTCACCACTGCCGCGGACGCGATGTGTATTACGCAGCCGGCGTTATCCAAGAGTATCCGCCGCCTTGAGGATGAGTTGGGGGTCAAGCTCTTCGATCGTCGGCCTGACGGCATGGTGCCAACGAAGTATGGCCTTACTCTTGCACGACATGCGAACCTCATTAGATCCGAATCCGACACCGCCCGCGCGGAACTGGATGCTCTGCGTGAGGGAGGGAGCGGAACGCTTGCCGTGGGCATTGCCCCACTTTGGACCGTCCACGCCCTACCGGCTGCGATAGCCCAGGTGGTTCGACAGCGGGCGCAGCTGAGGGTGAGGATCGTTTCCGGCGTTCTATCGACACTCTTACCACCGCTCATAAGGGGTGATCTGGATGTCGTATGTACTGCGCTGGACTTCCCCGCGCAGCCCGACCTTGTACGCAAACCCATTGTGGCCAGCGACCACGTACTTCTCGTTCATCGGCATCACCCCCTTGCGCAGTTGAAGGCGGTGAGTCTCGGACAACTTACAAAACATCGCTTTGTCGGCCTGGTCGGTGACTACCATGGGATCGAGCGCATGCAGAGGTTCTTTGCGCTACGCGGATACGAACCCCCAGCCATCTGTGCGGAAGCGACATCGATTGAGGTGATTCTATCGCTGCTTGCGACAGGTGAGTTTGTCGCAAGTCTCGCCAGGCAATGGATCAATCGTGGTGAATCATTAGGCCTTGTCGAAGTGCCATTGAAGGGATCGTTCTGGAAGTTCGAGACTGGCATCGTGCATCGCACCAATCCACGCGATCCGGCGCTCGTCGAGCAGTTCGAACGCGCGCTTCGCGATGCGAGCGGTCCCGCCCCACGGGGGCCGCCGGCGGCGGGCACAGGGGGACCAGTGACTCTTTGAACGTAAGTACCTTCCCATCCGTACCGTGCGGCGACAATGGAGAAGCGGGGCTGATATTCCGCGGCGGAATACAGGCATGAACACAAGCCATTCGACATTCGGTGTCGATCGCCGCCAGAATTCTCGAGGTCGAAGCGGGCTGCGGGCGAAGTCGCGTTGCACGTTGGCGCAAGTGTAACTGATACATCGGTGCGGCTGTGCAATGTGCGCCCGTTGTAGACGATGCGGAAGAATGGATATCCGGACTTCGCGGACAGGTAGTGCCCATGTAATCAAACCGATTCTGGTGGATCTGGGGGACCCCTATGGAAAAGATGGACATCCGTCATCTTCGCGCACGGTTTGAGGACTATTCTCAGAAGTACGACTGCATACGAATGCGTCGCGAGGATGGCATTCTTGAGATTGCGTTTCATACCAACGGTGGACCTCTTCGCTGGGGATTCGACCCACACGCGGAAATCGAGGATGCGTTCCTCAACATTGCTCGGGATCGTGAAAACCAGGTCGTAATCATGACCGGGACCGGTGATGCGTTCTCCGGGCCGACCGCGGACCCTGCGACGCATGGACGCCGGCACCAAATGACGCCGGATGAGTGGGGCGAGCAAGGATGGGAGTCGGTAAACATTCTGATGAACATGCTGGCGATTGACGTGCCGATGATAAGTGCTGTCAATGGGCCAGCTGTCCGGCACGCGGAGCTACCGATCATGTGCGACATCGTCCTGGCAGCGGACGAGGCGACGTTTCAGGACTCGGGCCACTATGTTGGCGGTTTGGTCCCCGGCGATGGCGTCCATGTGGCGTTTCAACTCGCAATGGGATACAACCGTGCGCGATACTTCCTGTTGACCGGTCAGATCCTGAATGCTGCAGAAGCCAAGGATGTCGGATTGGTCAATGAAGTGGTACCCAGGGAGAGATTGCTCTCTCGTGCATGGGAGTTGGCATACCAGCTCATGCGTCAGCCAGAGTTGAATCGACGGTATGCGCGCATTCTCTTGACGGAGTTACTGCGCCGGCAGATGAGCGAGTTGTTGCCGTACGGCCTCGCACTGGAAGGCTTGGCGCTGTTACGTAAGGGATGATGCGTCGGCTGTGGCGGGTCGCGCATGCCAGGGTCGGTCAGTGGCGCGAGATTATCAGCTCCAATCAGCCTCCGCTGACGCGGCAGTGTCCGGATTGACTGAAGGGTTGAATTCTCCTTCGCGTGTGTTGCACAGGTAACGCCAACTCCGGTGTCGTGCTGATGCGCCGCCGGTCGACGTATCTGGCGCATACGGCCGACACGCAGGTCGAGTAAGGGAGGGAATGATTTTTCCATGACAACACTACCACCCTTGGCAGCGCCTGGATTGAGGTTCAACGACACGGCGGCGCACGTGATCGCAAGGGCTCTTGCGCGACACGGCGTGCGCCATGTGTTTGGACAGAGCCTGCCCAGCATGCTGCATCTTGCGTGTGAGCAATTGGGTATCAAGCAGATCGCGTACAGGACCGAGAACGCCGGTGGCTGCATGGCGGACGGCTATGCGCGTGTCTCCGGTCATGCGGCCGTTGTTACTGCACAGAATGGACCTGCAGCGACGCTGCTGGTCCCCCCTTTGGCGGAGGCCCTGAAGGCATCGGTCCCATTGGTCGCTCTGGTTCAAGACGTGAACCGCGACCAGACCGATCGCAATGCCTTTCAGGAGTTCGACCACGTCGGGCTCCTTTCACCATGTACGAAATGGGTAAGACGGGTTTCCGAACCCTCGCGCGTCGAAGATTACGTCGACCAGGCGTTCACGAATGCGTGTTCAGGCCGTCCCGGGCCGGTGGCTCTCCTGCTCCCTGCGGACATGTTGTTGCAGCGGGCGTCGCAATCGAACCGGCAGTCTTCTCTTGGGATCTTCCCTCTGGATCGCTGCGTGGCCTCTCCTGAGAGTATTTCTGCTGCCGCGGACGCGATCCAAGCGAGTGACCGCGCCGTCGTGATCGCAGGTGGTGGGGTACATCTTTCGCAGGCTCACGACGCACTCGCTGAACTGCAAGAGGTCGCGCACCTGGCAGTTGCTACAACCGTAATGGGAAAGGGGGCAGTCGACGAGGCGCATCCGCTCTCTTTGGGGGTGGTCGGATACTTCATGGGTGAGAATTCCACCACGCGATATTTGCGCGACGTGATTACTAATGCCGAACTTGTAATTCTCATTGGCACGAGAACGAACCAGAATGGCACCGACTCATGGAAGCTGTATCCACCCAGCGCCACGTACATACATATTGATGTCGACGGTACTGAAATCGGCCGCAACTACGAAGCGATACGGGTGACGGGCGATGCAAGGGAAACGCTGCGTGCACTTGTCGATGACTTGCGGCGCCGCGATCTCTCACGTCGATACCAAGCGCGCCAGGATCTTGAGCGCCTGATCGCCGAAGGCAAGGATTCATCGTTGCGGGAGTCCGCGTCGTTGCGCGCTTCTGATGATCTGCCGATTAGGCCAGAGCGCGTCATGTCCGAACTCGATTCTCGATTGAACGAGAACTCAATCGTCGTCGCCGACGCGAGCTACTCCTCAATCTGGATAGCCAATTATCTTCATTCGCGAAAGCCGGGAATGCGCTTCCTGGCCCCGCGCGGCATGGCCGGGTTGGGCTGGGGTTTCCCGATGGCAATGGGTGCCAAGGTTGCGCGACCCGATGCAACCGTCTATTGCGTCACAGGCGACGGTGGCTTCGGTCACGTTTGGTCCGAACTCGAAACTGCGCATCGGATGCGGATAAAAGTTGTTTTGATGGTCTTGAACAACGGGATTCTCGGTTACCAGAAGCATGCTGAGAACGTCAAGTTCGGCGCGCATACCAGCGCCGTACACTTCGACCCTGTCGATCATGCGGCGATCGCCCGTGCCACGGGTTGCAATGGTATTCGCGTCGAGCGGGCCTGCGATATTTGGGCAGCGTTACAGACAGCAAGCGCCAACGAAGGCACCACACTGCTCGACATCATTTGTGACGAGAACGCGTTTCCACCCATCACTGCGTTCCAGGCGGAGCAATCATGATGCGTGCGCTAGCGGTTACTCGATTCTGGTGGACCAGGCGCCATCGCATTACCCCTTGACCATGCATGACTCCGCGCATGCGTCCAAACGCTTCACCTCATTGAGGGCTTCGTTGCCGCGACGCCAGCGCGAAAGATGTAACGCTATCGTACGCGTTGGACCTGCTCGCCCGAGAGCGCGATCCTAGCCCATCCGGGGCACTGCGAGCTGGCGCTCACCGCCTTCTCGATAGGCTGCCAATGAATCTTCGCATCGTGACCGTCTTCGTAGGCGAGCTCGCCTGGCGAGCTCACTTGGCTGCCGGTTGGAATGAAGTCATCGGCAGCACGGACGCCGCAGTCGTGGCTTCGTTTCGGAATCATCCCCAAGAAACGTGGCCGCCCGCATCTCGCCGCAGGCTTCGCTCGCTTGACGCTGCCGAGCGTGGTCCTTTCGATCCCGCTCAATTTGGCAACTCTACAACGTGACGGTCCATTGACGAAACACTAACGATCCCCTTCGATTGGTTCAATCCCTCTGCAATCCGTCGGGCTCCCGTAGTGAATAGGGGGAGCAACTCGACCGCGGCATTCGCCGAATCCGATTGGAACGTACCCGTCACGCACGCAGTTGGCTGACATGATGACCTCGTCGCCATCCTCGAGATAGGTGCGCATCTCCCCGCTGGGCAGCGCGAAAGAGCGTACACCATTGTTTGTCTTTTCCAACAGACAACCCTCTTCGCCGACGGCGGAGCCGGAAATCGTCCCACTCCCAAGAAGATCCCCCGTCCGGAGATTGCATCCGTTGCTCGTGTGATGCGCAATCATCTGGAAGATGGTCCAGTACTGCTCGGCAAACCGCGCGCGCCCGATGGATGCGGGTGCGATGGCTCGTCGGCGCATGGTTTCGGTCTCGATAGCGACCTCCACCTCGATAGCCAGAGCGCCACCGCCCGTCGCCAATGAATCCCGCAGGTACGGGAGTGTTGGGTGCCGATCCGAACGTTCAGGGGAGTCCACGCGGAAAGGAGCAAGGGCGTCGATGGTTACGATCCAAGGCGAGACCGACGTCAGGAAGTTCTTTCCGAGAAAGGGTCCCAGAGGCTGGTACTCCCAAGCCTGGATGTCACGAGCCGACCAATCGTTGACAAGGCACATTCCGAATACATGCTCTTCCACTTCGCTTGTGAGAATTGGCTCGCCGAGCGGATTCCCCGTGCCGATGAGCACGCCGAGTTCGAGTTCGAAATCGAGCTTCTGCGTAGGTGCGAACACGGGGCTAACTTCCCTGTGCTTCCCCAATTGACCCCACGGCCGTCGAGCCGTATTGCCGCTCACGACGACGGATGAAGCGCGCCCATGGTAAGCCACAGGAAGATGGGTGAAATTTGGATACAAGGGGCTATCCGGACGAAAGAGCCTTCCTACGTTGGATGCATGGTGAATCGACGTGTAGAAATCCGTGTAGTCGCCGATGTTCACCGGTAACACCATCCGCACCTCGACCCGACGATGAAGATGGGGTTTCGTCTCGCGTTGATGTACGGTATGTGCGCGAAGGAGTTGTGACAGCCTTAGACGAAGTTCTCTCCGGCGAACTGCCCCAAGAGCCATGACTTCGTTCAGGGTTGGTCGTCGACATGCGTCTATGACGTCCTCGCCAAGTCCGCCCAACAGGCCATGCTCTGCCGTGCTTCGTAGATCCAGTACTCCGTCACCGATCGCGACACCAATCCGAGCCACGTCCTCCGAAGCGGGCATGAACGCACCGAAGGGAAGATTCTGGATTGGGAATTGCCCACCGGCCGTCTCAGCACCAGGAACCCAGCTCGTCAACGCGGGATCATGTGTCTCATCGATCATCCAGCCTACCTCCACAATCCCTTGTCCACCCTACGTCCGCACCAGCTTGCGGTTTGCCTGCACGCTCATGAGCACGCCCAGGCCGATGAACATCGACACGAGCGTGGTCCCGCCGTATGAAACGAAAGGCAGCGGCACGCCGACCACCGGCAACACGCCGCTCACCATACCCATGTTCACGAACGCCTTGGTGAAGAGCAACAGCGTCACCGCGCCGGAGAGAAGACGCGCAAAGAGCGTCGAGGCGTTGGCGGTGATGACCATCGCCCGGCCGATGAGCAGGACGTAGAGCAGCAGCAGCAGGGCATTGCCGATGAGTCCGAATTCCTCGCCGAACACGGCGAAGATGAAGTCGGTATGCCGCTCGGGGAGGAAGTCGAGGTGCGTCTGCGTCCCGTTGAGCCACCCCTTTCCGATGACGCCGCCCGAGCCGATCGCGATCGACGCCTGCGACGAGTGGTAGCCCGCGCCGAGCGGATCGCGGCCTGGATCGATGAAGGTGAGGACGCGTTCGCGCTGGTAGTCGTGCAACAGGCTCGTCCAGATGAACGGTCCGGCCGCGGCGGCTGCGGCGCACAAGCCGCCGATGACCTTCCACGACAGGCCGGCGAGGAACAGCACGTAGAAGCCCGACGCGGCGATGAGCAGCGCGGTGCCGAGGTCGGGCTGGCGCTTGATGAGATAGACCGGGATCACGATGAGGATCGTCGCGATCACGAAATCGTGCCAACGAATGCGACCCTCGAACTTCTGGAAGTACCACGCGAGCATCATCGGCAAGGCGATCTTCATGAGCTCGGAGGGCTGGATGCGCGCCACACCCAGATTGAGCCACCGGCGCGAGCCATTGACGACCACGCCAAAGAGCGCCACCCCGACGAGGAGGAGGATCGCGGCGACGTACAGCGGCGCGGCGGCGCGTGCGAGCGCCTGCGGAGGAACATTGGAGACGAGCCACATCGCGACGATGGCAAGGCACAGCGAGCCCGCCTGCGACGTGACGCGAGCGATGTTCTGATCCGCAGCGGAGAAGAGCGTCACGAGGCCGACGCCAGTGAGTGCGAGCGCGCAGGTGAACAGGAACGGGTCGAGGTTCCGGGTCAGCACTTCCCACACGCGGGACGCAATCTCGCCGGCGGACATCCGGCTGGTGGCGATGGCTTTCATGGTGGCGGTCCCGTGAGTTCCAGGCGGCAGGCGGGAGGCGTCAGTCGCTCTCGTCGTCGTCGGCGTCGTGCGCAGCGCCAGGCATCGTCGCCGCAGGCCCGGGGGCGGTTCGACCGAGCAGGTGATACTCGAGCACCTTGCGGGCGATGGGAGCTGCGGCCTGCGCACCGAAGCCACCATTCTCGACGAGCACCGCGAGCGCGATGCTCGGCTTGTCGGCCGGCGCATAGGCGATGAACCACGCGTGATCGCGCAAGCGCTCGTCGACCTTGTGCGCAAGGTACTTCTCGCCCTTCAGCGAGAACACCTGCGCGGTACCCGTCTTTCCACCGGAGGTGAACTTGGCGTCGGCGAAGGCGCGCGCGCTGGTGCCTTCCTTGTTCACGCCGACGAATGCATTCTTGATGAAGGCGATGTGCTCGGGCTTCACGTCGAGCCGCCCGGTCGGCGTGGGGGCGACGCGACGCGCCTCACCGGTCGCGACGTCGACGATCTCCTTGACCAGATGCGGGCGGAACGCGACGCCGTCGTTGGCGATCGTCGCCATCGCGTGCGCGAGTTGCATCGGCGTGAAGCTGTTGTAGCCCTGCCCGATTCCGGCGGAGATCGAATCCCCGAGGTACCACTTGCGATGCTCCTCGCGATACTTCTCACCGGCAAAGCGCGCGCGCTTCCACGCGCGTGACGGCAGCGTGCCGGTGAGTTCACCCTCGATATCGACGTCGGTCTTGCGCCCGAAGCCGAGCTCACCCAGGAAGCGCGCGGTGTCGTCAATGTCGGTTTCGCTCGCCAGCACGTAGTAGTAGGTGTCGCACGACACGACGATCGAGCGATACATGTCGACGCTCCCGTGCCCGCCGGGCTTGTCGTCGCGAAAACGATACGAGGAGCCGGGCAACTGGAAGTAGCCCGGATCACTGATCGCCTGCCGCGGCGTGCGTCGGCCCGACGCGAGCGCGCCGAGGGCGAGAAACGGCTTGATCGTCGATCCTGGCGGATACGCGCCTCGCAACGGCCGGTTCAACAGCGGCTTGTCGGGAGAATTGTTGAGCGCGTCCCAGTTGGCCGAGTCGATGCCTTCGACGAAGAGATTGGGGTCGTACCCGGGCCGGCTCACGAAGGCGAGGATGTCCCCGGTGGTGGGGTCGATCGCGACGAGCGCGCCGCGGCGATCACCGAAGGCCGCTTCCGCGACTTCCTGCAGCTTGATGTCGAGCGACAGGCGCAGGTTGTCGCCGGAGACGGGCGGCGTGCGCGACAGCGTGCGCACGGCGCGTCCGCCCGCGTCGACCTCGACCTCCTCCACACCGGTCGTCCCATGGAGTTCGCGCTCGTAGGAAAGCTCGACGCCAACCTTGCCGATGTAGTCCGAGCCCTTGTAGTTCGCGGTCTCGTCCCAGTCGGCGATCCGCTGCAGGTCGCGGTCGTTGATGCGCCCGATGTAGCCGATGACGTGCGACGCGATCTCGCCGTAGGGATACTGGCGAAACAGCCGCGCCTTGATCTCGACACCGGGGAAGCGATAGCGCGCAACCGCGAAGCGCGCCACCTCCTCGTCGGTGAGCCGCGTGCGCAGCGGCATGCTCTCGAAATTCTTCGACTCGTCGAGAAGCTTGCGAAAGCGTCGACGGTCGCGCGGCTGGATGTCGACGATCGTGGCGAGCTCGTCGATCGTGGCCTCGAGATCGGCGATCTTCGACGGCGTGAGTTCGAGCGTGTACGCCGAATAGCTCTGCGCCAGGACGATGCCGTTGCGATCGGTGATGACGCCCCGATTCGGCGCGATCGGGATGATCGCGACGCGGTTGGACTCGGCGAGGGTGCGGTAGTGCTCGTGCTGCACGACCTGGAGATACACGAAACGCGCGAAGAGCCCGGCGAAGGCGAAGAGCGCGAGCGTCGCAGCGATCACGAGACGACGCCGGAAATGGAACACCTCGCGCTCGGCGTTGCGCATCTCGGGGCCGCTGAAATGCGTGCCGGCGTCGCGCCGGCGCGAAGCGAAAAGGCGCCTCACCGGATCATCCTGCCAGCGTCACGTCAAAGCTCGTTCGGCGAGCGCGTGGGACGCTGCGGGCGCTGCAGGAGCACCGAGAGCAGCGGCCACAGCAGCGCACCCACGAGCGGCGCGGCGAAGTACGACGCGCCGGGAAACGGCGCGCCGCCCACGAACCGCACGAGGAGGACGAGCGCCGCGCACAACAGGAGCAGGAGGGCGACCTGCGGTGCCTGCTGCCACAGGGGAAAGCGCAGCATGCGGCGGCGGAAGTACTCTGCGGCATAGGCGAGGACGGCGTAGGACAGCGCATGCTGGCCGAAGACCGTGGCATCCGCAACATCCATGACCACCCCCAATGCCCAGGCCACGCCGACACCGACGTAGCGCGGCTCCTGGATGCACCAGTACAGGATCACCAGCATCAGGAAGTCCGGCCGCAGGATGAGCGCGAGGCCGCTCACCGGGACGAGATTGGCCATGAGGGCGAGAAAGCAGGTGAGCAGGATGAACCAGGGATTCGCCTGCTTGAGGATCTCCTCGGGGCGCGCAGCGGAGAAGAGATCAGCCACCGCGGCGCCCCTTGCCTCGGCCCTTCTTGGTCGCCGCCGCGTCGTTGGGCTCCTCGGGCCGCGGTGGGGGCGGCGCCGCGCCGAGGACGAGCAGATGCGTGCTGCGATCGGGGCCCGCGAGCGGCGTCACGGTGATCTTGGCGAACACGAGCCCCGGATCGCGCTTGACTTCATCGACCCGCGCGACGGCAAGTCCCGGCGGATACGTCCCGTCGATGCCCGACGTGACGAGCCGGTCACCCGGCCGGATATCGGCGTTGGGCGCCATGAAGCGCAACTCCGGAGGGCGCCCCGCGCCCGAGCCGAAAAAGACGCTGCGCACGCCGCTGCGCTCGACCTGCACCGGAACCGCCTGATCCTTGTCGGTGACGAGCGTCACCTCGGACATCGAGGGAAAAACGCGCGTCACCTGGCCGACGACGCCCAACGCGTCGATCACCGCGTATCCGGGCTTGATGTCAGCGTCGCTGCCGCGATTGACGAACACCTTCTGCGCGAAGGGGTCACGTCCGGTGTAGAGAACCTCGACCGCCTTGGCCGAGCCGCCGTACCCCCTGGACAACTCGAGGAGCGCACGCAGGTTGTCGTTCTCGGTACGCAACCGTTCGGCAGCGAGCGCGACTTCGGTTTGCACGAGCAACGCCTTGTGCAGCGCGTCGTTCTCGTCGGTCAGCGCGCGCTTCGAGGCGAAGTACGCGCCGACCCAGGCAATCGCCTCGCCAGGGAGTTGCACCGCGCGCTGCACCGGATACAGCGCGACCGCGACCACGTGCCGAACGCCTTCGAGATAGCGAAAGCGGGTATCCGCGAACATGAGGACGATCGAGAGCAGCCCAAAGAAGACAAGCCGCGCAGCCGGCGATGGACCACGGTGGAAAAACGGTGGCGGTTCCGCCGAAACGTGATGCATCACCAACCGGAACCTCGATTGCAACAGTCGCGCGTTCGATCGCGGTGCGGCGCGAAAGTGCCGTTCACGAGCGCGACGATCAGTCGCTCGTGAAGATGGTCGAGAGCTTTTCCATGTTCTCGAGCGCCTTCCCGCACCCGCGCACCACGCAGGTGAGCGGATCGTCGGCCACGATCACGGGCAAGCCGGTCTCTTCCATGAGGAGACGGTCCAGATCGCGCAGGAGGGCGCCGCCGCCGGTGAGCACCATGCCGCGCTCGGCGATGTCGGCACCCAATTCCGGTGGCGTGCGCTCGAGCGCGCTCTTCACGGCGGAAACGATGCTGTTGAGGGGATCGGTCAGCGCTTCCAGGATCTCGTTGCTCGATACGGTGAACGAGCGCGGGATGCCTTCGGCGAGGTTGCGACCCTTGACTTCCATCTCCTTGACCTCGGAGCCGGGAAAGGCCGAACCGATCGTCTTCTTGATGAGTTCGGCGGTGGTCTCGCCGATCAGCATCCCGTAGTTGCGACGGATGTAGTTGACGATCGATTCGTCGAACTTGTCGCCGCCCACGCGCACGCTGCCCGAATAGACCATGCCGCCCAACGAGATCACGCCGACCTCGGTCGTCCCGCCACCGATGTCGACGACCATCGAGCCGGTCGCATCCGAGATCGGCAGGTCGGCGCCGATCGCTGCTGCCATCGGCTCCTCGATGAGATAGACCTTCGACGCCCCGGCCCCGAGCGCCGACTCGCGGATGGCGCGCCGCTCGACCTGCGTGGAGCCGCAGGGCACGCAGATGATGATGCGTGGCGACGGGCTGAACAGGCGCGAGTCGAGCACCTTCTTGATGAACTGCTTGAGCATCTGCTCGGTGACGGTGAAGTCGGCGATGACGCCGTCCTTCATGGGGCGTATCGCGGTGATGTTGCCCGGCGTGCGCCCCAGCATCTGCTTGGCCGCGAGACCGACTTCCTGGATCACCTTCTTGCCGCTCGGTCCGCCTTCCTGGCGAATCGCGACCACCGACGGCTCGTTGAGCACGATGCCCTTGCCGCGGACGTAAATGAGGGTGTTGGCGGTGCCCAGGTCGATCGCTAAGTCGCTGCCGAAATAGCCTTTGAAGAACTCGAACATGCGTGAAGTCGCGAAAAATGAAGCGTCGAGGCGGCAACGGCGGCGCGGGCGCGCCATCGATCGCCTGAGGTGGCTCGGCCGAGAGGGTGCGGCCCCGCGGAAGACAGACGAATATGATAGCATTCGACCTTTGCCTCCCGCACCGCTTTGCACTGATTCGACGCGGTTTTTGGCCCCGCACGGGGGCAGCCCGGGCGGCCGCCAACGACCATGGCCCTGACCCTCGCCGACGTCGCCCGCATCGCCCACCTCGCGCGTCTGGACATCGACGCCACCGAGGCGCAAGCGGTCCACGCCAAGCTCGAATCGATCTTTGCGCTCATCGATGCGCTCGACACCGTCGACACCGCCGGAGTCGAGCCGATGGCGCATGCGCAGGACACGGCGATGCCGCTGCGCGACGACGTCGTGACCGAAACCGATCAGCACGCACTGTTCCAGCGGGGTGCGCCGGCGGTCACCGACGGGCTCTACCTCGTGCCCCGGGTCGTCGAGTGATGCCCGGCATCGACGGAACCGTCGCGGAACTCGTCGCCGCGCTGCGCGCGAAGGAGATCTCGAGTGTCGAGCTGACGCGCGCGGTCCTCGGCCGCATCGAAGCCGCACAACCGGCGATCAATGCCTTCATCAGCGTCGACGCCGAAGGCGCGCTCGCCCAGGCGACGGCGGCCGACGCGGCACTCGCGCGCGGCGACGCGCCGGGGCTCGCCGGGATCCCCATCGCGCACAAGGACGTGCTCATGACCGCGGGGCTGCGCACGACCTGCGGCTCGCGCATGCTCGCCGACTTCGTCGCCCCGTACGACGCGCACGTGGTGACGGGACTGCGCGAAGCGGGCACGGTCCTCGTTGGCAAGACCAACATGGACGAGTTTGCGATGGGCTCGTCGAACGAGAGTTCGTACTTCGGCCCGGTGCGCAATCCGTGGAACCCCGCGTACGTCCCGGGCGGAAGCTCGGGCGGCTCCGCCGCCGCGGTGGCGGCGCGCCTCGTGCCGGCAGCCTCGGGGACCGACACCGGCGGCTCGATCCGCCAGCCGGCATCGTTCACCGGCATCTGCGGCATGAAGCCCACGTACGGCGTGTGCTCGCGCTACGGGCTCGTCGCGTACGCCTCGAGTCTCGATACACCAGGCGTTTTCGCGCGCACGGCGCAGGACTGCGGCCTCATCCTCAATGCGATGGCCGGCCACGACCGGCGCGACGCGACCTCGCTCGCACGGCCGCGCGAGGATTACACGCGCGACCTCGCGCAGCCGCTGGCGGGCTTGCGCATCGGATTGCCCAGCGCGTACTTCGACGATGGCGTCGATGCCGACGTCGCACACGCGGTCGACGACGCCCTGCGCGCCTTCCGGGCGCTCGGTGCGACGACGGTCGCGGTCGAGCTCCCCAACGTCGGCCTGTCGGTGCCGGTGTACTACGTGCTCGCGTCCGCGGAAGCCTCGTCGAACCTGTCACGCTTCGACGGCGTGCGCTACGGGCATCGCGCGGCGCACTACACCGACCTCGTCGACATGTACAAGAAATCACGTGCCGAAGGCTTCGGCGCCGAGGTGAAGCGGCGCATCCTCACCGGCACGTACGTGCTCTCGCACGGCTATTACGATGCGTACTACCTCAAGGCGCAAAAGGTGCGCCGCCTCATCGCCGGCGATTTCGCGCGCGCGTACGCGCAGTGCGACGTGCTCATGGGTCCGGTGACGCCCGGCACGGCGTACCGTCTGGGTGAGAAAATCGACGATCCCGTACAGATGTACCTCGGCGACATCTTCACGATCGCCGGCAACCTGACCGGCACGCCGGGCATCTCGGTCCCGTGCGGATTCGATCAGCGCGGCTTGCCGATCGGCCTCCTGATCCAGGGACCCGCGTTCGCCGAGGCGAAACTGCTCAACGTCGCGCACCGCTTCCAGCAGGCCACCGACTGGCATGCGCGCGCGCCGCAGGGGGTTGCGTGAACACGCGCCGGGGATGCACGGCCGTTGCCGTGCCGCGCTGCCCCGCGGCCGGAGGGAGCCCATGACCTGGGAGACCGTCATCGGCCTCGAGACGCACGCGCAGCTGTCGACCGCGGCCAAGATCTTCTCCGGTGCGTCGACGGCGTTTGGTGCCGCGCCGAATTCGCAGGCTGCCGCGGTCGATCTCGCGTTGCCTGGCGTGCTGCCGGTGCTCAATCGCGGCGCGGTCGAGCGCGCGATCCGCTTCGGCCTCGCTGTCGGCGCGACGATCCATCGCCGGAGCGTCTTCGCGCGCAAGAACTATTTCTACCCCGACCTTCCCAAGGGCTACCAGATCTCGCAGTTCGAGATACCGGTGGTCGTCGGCGGCAGCATCGGCATCCTGTCGCCGTCGCGCGGCGAGATGCGGGTGAACCTCACGCGGGCGCATTTGGAGGAGGACGCCGGCAAGTCGCTGCACGAGGACTTCCACGGCATGTCGGGGATCGACTTGAATCGCGCCGGCACCCCGCTGCTCGAGATCGTCACCGAGCCGGACATGCGCAGCGCCGACGAAGCCGTGGCCTACGCCCGCGCGCTGCATGCGTTGGTGCGCTGGATCGGGATCTGCGACGGCAACATGCAGGAGGGCAGTTTCCGCTGTGACGCCAACGTGTCGGTCCGCCGCACCGGCGCCACGACGCTGGGAACGCGCTGCGAGATCAAGAACCTCAACAGCTTCCGCTTCATGCAGGAGGCGATCGACCACGAGGTGCGTCGGCAGATCGAGCTCATCGAGGACGGCGGCACGGTGGTGCAGGAGACGCGCCTGTACGATCCCGACCGGCGCGAGACGCGTTCGATGCGCAGCAAGGAAGACGCGCAAGACTATCGTTACTTCCCCGATCCCGATCTGCCGCCGCTCATGATCGACGAGGCGTGGATCGATCGCGTTCGCGGTGAGATGCCCGAATTGCCGGAGGCGATGCAGGCGCGCTGGCGCACGGCCTATGCCCTGCCCGCAGCCGACGCGCAGGCCTTGACCGCGAGCCGCGAGCTCGCCGCGTACTTCGAGGTCGCCGCCCGCACCGCCGGAGGAGAGGCCAGGATCGTCGCCAACTGGGTCCTGGGCGATCTCGCGGCTGCACTCAATCGTGGCGGCGTCGAGATCGCGCACGCCGCCGTGAGCGCCAACGCGCTCGCCGGCCTCATCCGGCGAATCGGCGATGGAACGATCTCGGGCCGGATCGCCAAGGACGTCTTCGAGGCGATGTGGCAGGGTGAGGCAACCGGCGACGATGCCGCCGACGTCATCATCGCCAGGAAGGGGCTGCGCCAGATCGCCGACGTCGGCGCGATCGAGAAGATCGTCGACGACGCTCTCGCCGCGAATGCCGCGATCGTCGCCGAGTACAAGGCGGGCAAGGAGAAGGCGTTCAACTCGCTCGTCGGCAAGGTCATGGCTGCCTCGAAAGGCAAGGCCAACCCGGCACAGGTCAACGCCATTCTCAAGCAAAAGCTGGGGTAAGTGCGCCGTCGGCGCGCACCGCATCACGAGACCGCGCGCGCTACCGCGTCGCGACGCACTCGGCGTACGTCGTCTGCCCGTTCTCCTGCATGAATGCGGTGTTCCCCTTGTTCCAGAAGACGACCGTCTCCTGCGTGTTGGCGTAGCGGGCACCGTCCGCGGCGACCGCCTGCGGCAGGGTCATCTTTCGACCATCGGGAAGAGTGAGTCGCACGCGTCTGTTGCCGGTGTTGATGAAGGTGGCGTCGATCGACTTGCCGCCCACGCAGGTGAAGCGCGCCTTGACGCGTGCCGGCACGCCGCTCGCGGTCGGCGGCGGTGCCGCCTCGCGCGCGCACGTGCCGTCGCGACACGAGTTTGGATGGGCGGGTTGCGCAGCCTGCGCGGCGGCGCCGAAGGCCATTGCCGCAAGCCCGGCCGCCACGACGACCGCACCAAGGGAGTAAACCCGCGATGGAAAGATCAAGTTCACGTGATCTCCTCACATGTCCGCGCGGCGGCAACCCGATCCGCCGTCGCGCTTCGGCGCCACGCCGCTCGTACGCATCCGCGATGATGCATCATCGAAGCGCCAGCGCGACGACGACGGCACCGATCATCGCGAAGGCAATCGCGAGCTTGGCCGCCGTGCCGACGACCAGGCCGATCCAGGTGGCCATACCGACCTTGCCGGCGTGGATCACGTTGCGGCGCGCGATGAACTCGCCGATCGCGGCACCGGCGAGCGGCATGAAGAGCAATCCCCACAGGCCGGTGAAGATGCCGACAAGCGTGCCGATGAGCGCGCCGACGATCGCCAGCCGGCTCGCACCCATCGCCTTGGCGCCACTCGCCGCAGCCACGTAGTCGATCACCCAGGCAACGATGGTCATGCCCGCGCACAACACCACGAGCCACACCGGAATGCGGGTGAAGTCGTCGATCCACGCCGCGAGCACGACGCCCCCGAAGACGAGCGTCACGCCGGGAATCGCGGGCAGGATCGCCCCGGCGATCCCCACCAGCATGAGCACCACCACGAGAATCCAAAGGAAGACCGTCATCGCACCAACCCCGTTGCACCCGGGCACAACCCGTGATCGGCACGCACGGGAAGTGCAGCCGTGGAACGCGCAAGACTTCTGCCCGCAACCGCATCGACGCGTCCCGGAACCGGCGTCCCCGGGTCGTGCCGTGGTTACATGAGCCCCTTGTAGCGGATGCGGTGCGGCTTGGCCGCCTCGTCACCCAGGCGCCGCCGCTTGTCCGCCTCGTACTCGGTGTAGTTGCCTTCGTAGAACGACCACTGCGAGTCGCCTTCGGCCGCGAGGATGTGCGTGGCGATCCGATCGAGGAACCAGCGGTCGTGCGAGATGACGAGCGCGCTGCCGGCGAATTCGAGGAGGGCCTCCTCGAGCGCACGGAGCGTTTCCACGTCGAGATCGTTCGATGGCTCGTCGAGCAGGAGCACGTTGCCTCCTCTGAGGAGCGTGGCCGCCAGATGCAGCCGCCCGCGCTCGCCACCCGAGAGCTGCCCGACATTCTTCTGCTGGTCGGGTCCCTTGAAGTTGAATCGACCGAGGTACGCGCGCGATGGCATCTCGAAGCGCCCCACGGTCAGGATGTCCTGCCCGTTGCTGATCGCCTCCCACGCAGTCTTGTCGTTGGGCAATGACTCGCGAGTCTGGTCCACCACGGCGAGCTGCACCGTATGGCCGATCGTGATCGTGCCGCTGTCCGGCTTCTCGCTGCCGGCGATCATGCGAAAGATCGTCGACTTGCCGGCGCCGTTCGGGCCGATGATGCCGACGATCGCTCCTGGCGGGACGCGAAAGCTGAGGTCATCGATGAGGAGCTTGTCGCCGAAGCGCTTGCTCACGTGATCGAACTCGATCACCGCGTCACCCAAGCGCTCGGCGACCGGAATGAAGATCTCGTTCGTCTCGTTGCGCTGCTGGTGCTCGTAGGAGGCGAGGTCGTTGAAGCGGGCGATCCGTGCCTTGCTCTTGGCGCGCCGGCCCTTGGCATTCGAGCGCACCCACTCCAACTCCTGCTTCATCGCCTTGATGCGCGCGGCCTCCTGCTTCGACTCGGTGGCGAGCCGCTGCTCCTTTTGCTCGAGCCACGAGCTGTAGTTCCCCTTCCACGGAATGCCGTGGCCACGGTCGAGCTCGAGGATCCACTCGGCCGCATTGTCGAGGAAATAGCGGTCGTGCGTGACCGCGATCACCGTGCCGGGGAATTTCTGCAGGAACTGCTCCAGCCAGTCGACGCTCTCGGCGTCGAGGTGGTTGGTGGGTTCGTCGAGCAACAGCATGTCAGGCTTGGACAAGAGCAGCCGACACAGCGCGACGCGCCGCTTCTCGCCCCCCGAGAGCGTTGCAATCTTCGCATCCCAGGGCGGCAGCCGCAATGCGTCGGCGGCGACTTCCATCTGGACGTTCGAATCCGCTCCCGACGCCGCGATGATTGCCTCCAGGCGCGCCTGCTCTGCCGCGAGCGCGTCGAAGTCGGCATCGGGTTCGGCGTACGCCGCGTAGACTTTCTCGAGCGACTCCTTGGCGGCGAGCACCTCGCCCATCCCTTCCTCGACGGCTTCGCGCACCGTCTGCTCGGGGTCGAGCCGGGGCTCCTGCGGCAGGAAGCCGATGCGCAGGCCGGGCATCGGCGTCGCCTCACCCTCGAACTCGCGGTCCTCGCCCGCCATGATGCGCAGCAGGCTCGACTTGCCGGAGCCGTTCAGGCCCAAGACGCCGATCTTGGCGCCGGGGAAGAACGACAGCGAAATGTCCTTCAGGATGACACGCTTCGGGGGAACCATCTTCCCGACGCGGTTCATCGTGTAAACGTACTGGGCCATGGCGCGAACGTGCGAAATCGGCGAAAGCTCGCATTATCGCAGCCTCGCCGCGCGTTGGGACCGCACGGCACGGGCGGCCGGGTATGGCGATGCTACTTGCGGGCGGTAGGCGTGACCGATGCGTCGCCTGTTGCAGGCGGCGCCGCACCACGCATCTGCGCTTCGGTGGCCGCGCGCAGCTCGCGCCAGCGCTTCTTGTCGGCATCGTAGCGCGCGTTCACCACCGCGATCTCTTTCTGCTTGCTTGCAAGGAGCTCGTCCTGGCGAGCGAGCTCGGTATCGATGTTGGCGATCTCGCGCTCGAGCACCGCGGGGACCGGCTTGTCACCCAACGCGGCCTTGCGCTGCCCGATATCCGCCTTGCGCTTGGTGAGCTGCCCCGTGTACGCGGTGGCGGACTGGATCTGCTGCTCGATCGTCGACAACGCGCGCCGGCGTGCGAGGTCGATCTCGCTTTCCATCGTGTAGGTGGCAAGGAGCGCGCGGTCACGACGGTCGACGACCTCGCGATCGCGCGCGAGCTGCTGTGCCCGCGCCTCCTCGTCGGCGATCCGCTTGCGCTGCTCCGGACTCAGCGCGGGATCGGTGCGCTTGATCGGCACGCCGTACTTGTCGAGCTGCACGTTGCCCTTGTTGATCGCCTCCGGCGGCAGCTTGTCGGTGTAATGGACCACACCCTGATCGTCGATCCACTTGTACGTGGCCGCGAGCGGCGCGCCGGCCGCCGCCGCGGCCAGGAACATCGCCGTGACGGAGCGTACGCCGCCGATGCGCGCGAGATACTGCGCCGGCCCGTCGAAGTGGTCGCGCGCGCTCATCGAGTGGAAGACCCGCTCATGGGACCGCCGCCGGCGCGACCTGCGACGCCTGCACGCCGTAACGCGTGCGGTACGCGGCAACCGCGGTGGCGTGCGCGGTGAGTTCCGGCCGCGCGTCCAGGAAGCACATGAGGTCGTCGAGCGTCGCTATGGCGACGACCGGAATGCCGTACAGCGCCCGGACCTCGTCGACCGCGGACGCCTCACCGCGACCCTTCTCCATGCGGTCGAGGGCGACGACGACACCGGCCGGCTGCGCGCCCTGCGCGCGGATGAGATCGACCGCCTCACGCACCGAGGTGCCCGCAGTGATCACGTCATCGACGATCATCACCCGCCCCGCCAGCGGTGCACCGACGACGACGCCACCTTCACCATGGTCCTTCGTCTCCTTCCGGTTGAAGCTGAACGGCAGGTTGGGCCCCGCGTCGGCCAGCGCCAGCGCGGTCGCGGCCACGAGCGGGATGCCCTTGTACGCCGGACCGAAGAGCTGGTCGTAACGTACCCCCGAGGCCAGCAGGGCCTTGGCGTAGTAACCACCCAGCGCCCGCAGGCTGTGCCCGTCGTTGAACAGTCCCGCATTGAAGAAGTACGGGCTGTCGCGCCCGGCCTTGGTGACGAAATGGCCGAAGCGGAGCACGTCGCGTGCCAAGGCAAATTCCAGGAAATCCTGACGAAAGTCGGACACGGGGGTGCGCGGCGGAGGTTCCGGGGGCTCTCGCGCGAGAGTATAGCGCCGGAATCCCCGAGGAACGCGGCCGAGTGGCCCTCGTGTACACTCGCGCGTTTTCCCCGATGCGCGTCATCACCTTCAACGTCAACGGGATCCGCGCGGCAGAGCGCAAGGGCTTCGCGCGCTGGCTCGCCCGCGTCGAACCGTGGGACGTCGTGTGCCTGCAGGAGGTCAAGGCGCACGCCGACGACGTGCCCCGAAGCCTGCGCGCACCCCGCCGTTCGCAGGGTGCGTTTGCCGCTGCGCGGCGCAAAGGCTACGCCGGCGTCGGGGTGTACACACGCCACGCGGCGGCATTTTCCGCCGGCTTCGGCAGCGTGGAGTTCGATGCCGAGGGACGCTACCTGCAAGCCGACTTCCGCGACCTCACGGTGGTGAGCCTGTACCTGCCGTCCGGGTCGAGCGGGCCGCATCGCCAGGCGTCGAAGTTTCGCTTCCTCGAGGCGTTCCTGCCGCATCTGGCTGCGCTGCGGGCGTCGGGTCGCGAGGTGATCGTCTGCGGCGACTGGAACATCGCGCACCAGAACATCGATCTCACCAACTGGCGCAGCAACCAGAAGAACTCCGGCTTCCTGCCCGAGGAGCGCGCGTGGCTCACGCACGTGCTCGACGACCTCGGCTTCGTCGACGTGTTCCGTCGCGTCGATCCGCGTCCCGGGCAGTACACCTGGTGGTCGAATCGCGGCGAGGCCTGGACGAAGAACGTGGGGTGGCGCATCGACTACCAGATCGCGACGCCGGCGATCGCTGCGCGCGCCCGCGCGGCATCGATCTACAAGAATCGCCGCTTCTCCGATCACGCCCCGCTCGTGATCGACTACGACTTCGACCTGCGCTGATCGCCATGCTGCGCATCGTCGACCTGACTCTCGCGCGCGGAACACGGCGTCTGCTCGAAGCGGCGAGCCTCACCGTTCATGATCGGCATCGCATCGGCCTCGTCGGCGCCAACGGCAGCGGCAAGTCGAGCCTCTTCGCTGCGATCCGCGGCGAACTCCCTGCCGATGCCGGACGCATCGAGTTGCCCGCGACGTGGACGATCGCCCACGTCGCGCAGGAAACGCCGGCGACGAGCCGAAGCGCCCTCGATTTCGTGCTGGACGGCGATGTGGAGCTGCGCGACATCGAGCGCCGGCTCGCCGTGGCGCACGCCGATCCCGCGCACGACGGCGCGGCCATTGCCGAGTTGCACCACCGCTTCGAGGCCATCGACGGCTACAGCGCGCGGGCGCGGGCCGCGACGCTGCTGTCGGGGTTGGGCTACGCCGAGGCGCGCCACCACGATCCGGTGGCGAGCTTTTCCGGTGGCTGGCGCATGCGCCTCAACCTCGCGCAGGCGCTGCAATCGCGCTCCGACCTCCTGCTCCTCGACGAGCCCACCAATCACCTCGACCTCGACGCCGTGCTCTGGCTCGAGGACTGGTTGCGCCGCTATCCGGGCACGCTGCTGCTCATCACGCACGACCGCGACTTCCTCGACGCCGTCGTCGACGGCATCGTCCACATCGAGGATCGGCGCCTCGTCGCGTACACGGGAAATTACACGCAGTTCGAGCACGAACGCGCGCAGAAGCTTGCGCTGCAGCAGGCGACCTACGCCAAGCAGCAACGGCAGATCGCGCACCTGCAATCGTTCGTCGATCGCTTCCGCGCCAAGGCAACGAAGGCGAAGCAGGCGCAGAGCCGGATCAAGGCACTCGAGCGCATGGAACGCATCGCCGCCGCGCACGTCGACAGCCCGTTCGAGTTTTCCTTCGCTCCGGTCGGCCGCACCGCGCGCCAGCTCGTGCTGCTCGACGACGTGACGCTCGGTTACTCTGGCACCGCACCGGTGCTCCCGAAGGTGACCGTGAGCCTGCTCGCACGCGACCGCATCGGCCTCCTGGGGCCGAACGGCGCCGGCAAGTCGACGCTGCTCAAGGCCATCGCTGGAACGCTCGAGCCGTTGGCGGGCGAGCGACGCGTCGCGCAGGACTTTCGCCTTGGCTACTTCGCGCAGCATCAGGTCGAGCAGCTGCGGCTCGAGCACTCGCCGTTGTGGCATCTCGCGCGCCTCGAACCCGGAGTGCGGGAGCAGGAGCATCGCGACTTCCTGGGCGGCTTCGACTTCCGCGGGGAGCGCGCGAGCGCTGCGGTGAGCAGCTTCTCGGGTGGCGAGAAGGCGCGCCTCACGCTCGCGCTCATCGTGCGGCAGAAGCCCAACCTGCTCCTGCTCGACGAGCCGACCAACCACCTCGACATCGAAATGCGCGAGGCGCTCACCGAAGCGCTGCAGGATTACGACGGAACGCTCGTCGTCGTTGCGCACGATCGGCATCTGCTGCGGGCCACCACGGATACGCTCTGGCTCGTGGCCGACGGCGCGCTCACGCCCTTCGACGGCGACCTCGATGACTATCGCGACTGGGTGCTGACGCAGAAGCGGCGCGAACGCGCCGCCGACAGCGACGAGGATCCGGACGTCGCAGCGTCTCGCGCCGCGCCCGTCGCGCCGCGCAAGGCGCGGCGACGCGAGGAGGCACAGGCGCGGCAACGCCTCGCCGATGCGCGCCGGCCGCTCGCCAGCCGCCAGGCGAAGATCGAAGCCGACCTCGAGGCGCTGGGTGACGAGAAGGCCGCGCTCGACGCGTGGCTTGCCAGCGCCGATGCCTACGCCCCGGAGGCCAAGGAGGTGCTCAAGGAGAAGATCGCGCGCCAGGGTGAACTCACCTGGCAGCTCGCGCGGCTCGAAGGCGAGTGGCTCGACACCGCAGAGGCGCTCGAGAGGATCACCGTCACGGATGTTCGCGACGGACCCGCGTAGCCGCTTGCGTCACACGAGGCGAGCGCGCCCGCGTCCCGAGCCGCGCTCGGTCATAATGTCGCGATGGCCGAGCCAAGGCACTTCTCGCTCCTGCGCAGCTTTCGTCTTGCCGACTTCCTCACGCTCGGCAATGCCGCCTGCGGCGTCGCGGCGGTGTTTTGCGCGATCGCCTTCGCGCGCGACGGCGCCCTCGCCTGGTTCTTTGCGGCAGCCGCGCTCGCGCCGGCGGCTTTCGCCTTCGACGTCTTCGATGGCAAGGTGGCGCGCTCGCGTCACGCGCACTCCGCGTTCGGCCGCGAGCTCGACTCGCTCGCCGATGTCATCTCGTTCGGTGTCGCTCCCGCCGCACTGGGTTTTGCCGCCGGACTCGCCGGCGCGCTCGACTGGGTCGTGCTCATCTATTTCGTCGGCTGCGGCGTGAGCCGTCTCGCGCGTTTCAACGTGACCGCCGACGCGCTCGCGCAGGGCGGCGACAAGGTCCGGTATTTCGAGGGCACGCCGATCCCGACGAGCGTCGTGCTGGTGGCACTCCTCGCGCTCGCCGCGTGGCACGGCCGCCTGGGAGACGCGATCCCGGGTGGTGCGTGGGCGATCGGCCCCCTCACGCTGCACCCGTTCGTGCTGCTCTACGCGGTCTCCGGTTCCCTCATGATCAGCAAGACGCTGCGCATCCCGAAGTGGTGAGTCCGACGCGCCCGCCCATGGCCTTCGCCTGACGGATCGCCCGGAGTCGTCCGCCGCGGGCGCCGCGCCCGCATCCCGCGGCCGGCGGGTTGACTTGCGCGGCGCGCGCCCACATCATGCCGGGTATGTACACCGCGCACCGCCATCCCCGTTTCCGCCACCACAGCGGACAACTCCTCGCAGGCTGCTAGCCCCGGGTTCGGTGCGATACGCCCCGGGCTCGGGGCGCCTTCATCCCGCTTTCTTCCGTCGATACGCCCAGCGTCCGGCGCTTCGTGGTTCCCGGCCACATCGATTCCCGTTTTCTTGAAAAGGCATCGCCATGAACGTTCGTAGCCAGTCCACCCGGCCGCCCATCCACATGATCGATACCGAGGCGGATACGCTCATCCACCTCGCGCAACGCGCGGAAGATCGTGCCCCGGAACTCGCTGCGATGCTGCTCGCCGAAATCGAGCGGGCGACGCTGCACGAGGCGAGCGACATTCCGCACGACGTCGTGACGATGAATGCGATGATCGATTTCGTCGACGAAGCCGGTGGTGCGACCCGCACCGTCCAGCTCGTCTATCCGGCAGAAGCCGACATCGCCGCCGGTCGCGTCTCGATCATGACGCCCGTGGGTGCCGGCCTCATCGGGCTGCGCCAGGGCCAGTCGATCCTGTGGCCGGATCGCGACGGCAACCAGCGCAACCTCACCGTGACGAAGGTCGAGCAGCCCGGGCGCGCCGGGTAAGGTCGACGCGATCGAGGTCGAGGTCGCTCGCTGCGATGACGCGCAACCGCGGAAAGGGCGCGCGCAACGCATCGGCAATGGCAGCGTCGCCGGCAACCACGATGGCAAGGGCGCCGGGGTCCCAGTGCGCCCGCGCAAAGGCCAGCACGTCGTCCGCGGTGACGGCGCCGAGCGCGGTGATCATGTGCGCCATCTCGGTCGCGGCGATGCCGTTCGCGTCGAGTCCGGCGATCACGCCGCAAAGGCCTGCCGTCGTCTCGAAACGCCGACCGAGCGCGCCGATCACTGCCATCTTGCGCGCTTCGAGTTCGGCGCCCGGGGGCGCATCCGAACGCATGCGTGCCACCTCGTCGAGGGTCACCTGCACGAACTCGGCCGCGGACGCGTTCTTCGTCTGCGCCGCGATGCGCCAGACCCCACCGTGGCGCCTGGCTTCGAGACTGCTGCCGACGCCGTAAGTCAAACCGCGACGGATCCGCAGCTCCTGATTGAGCCGCGACGAATAGCCGCCGCCGAGCACCGCATTGGCGATGACCCCCGGGTAATAGTCGGGTGCATCGCGCGCGATCGTCGGCGCGGCAAGCGCGACGCCCGCCTGACCGGCGTCGGCCACCGTCACGACGACGGGCGTCGGTACGCCAGGCGGACTGCCTCCAGCCCGCGGTGAAGGCAACGGTGCAGGAGGACGCCGCCACGCCCCGAAGGCTTCGACCGCGAGCGCGTGTGCGGCATCGGGGTCGATGTCGCCGGCGAGGATCAGCGTCGCGTTGTCCGGGCGATACCACGTCTGGTGCTGCACACGCACCGCGCTGCGCGTGATGCGCGTGAGCGACCCGGGGGTGCCGGCCGCAGGATGACCGAACACCCCGGCTCCGAAGGCCACCCGATCGACCGCAAGCCGCGCGAGCGAACCGGGATCGCCGAGCGTGACCGCGAGGTGATCCTGCGCCTGGTGACGCGCGCGCTCGAGCTCGCGCGGGGCGAAGCGCGGATGCAGCACGACGTCGGCCACGAGGGCGAGCGCGGCGGCCGCGTGCGGTCGCGTGACGGTCAACGACACCTGCGAGCGGTCCCAGCCCGCCCCGCTCGCCAGTTCGCCGCCCAGCGCTTCCGCCGCGTCGGCGATCTGCGGTGCCGTGCGCGTCGCCGTTCCCCTGGTGAGCAGGGTGGCGGTCATGTCGGCGAGGCCGGCGAGGTCGGGAGGATCGGTTTCCGCCCCGGCGCGCACGAGCAATTCGATGGTGACGAGCGGCAACGTCGGGCGTTGCGCAACGATCACGCGCAAGCCGTTGTCCAGCGTCGTCACGTGCGGCGCGGGCGCCGCGAAGGGACGCGGCGCGCCGGGGGGCGGCGGCCTGTCGATCGATTGGGCGAGGAGCATGGCGGGCACGAGGAGGGGCACGGCGACGATGGCGCGCGCGAGCGCGGTCACCGCTTCGGTCCGGCCCCGGAAGGGCGGCCATCGTGTCCGTCGCGCGCCACGAGCGCGGCTCGAGCCGATCGCCCGACGCTGCGCTTCTTCTCCTGCACGTACTCGATCGTCACCCGCTTGGCGTCGATCACGTAGCGACGCAGCACGCGCCGCACGTCGGCGGCGCTGACCGCTTGCAGCTCGTCGAGGTCGCGATTGACGGACGCCGGATCACCGCGATAGACGACCGCCTCGCCGATGGCGATCCCCTTGCCGATCGACGTCTCGCGCTCCTCCAGCGCCTGCGTGACGAGTTGCAGTTTCACCTTGGCGAGTTCGGCGGGCGGGATCGGGCGCGTGGCAAGCTTCACGATCTCGGCGTCGAGCGCCGCGGCAAGACTCGCCGGCGTCGCCCCGTTGGCGCCGATCGCGTAGGCGACGATGAGGCCGGCATCGGTGGTGGGATCGATGCTGAAGCCGACGTGCTGCGCAATCTCCTGGCGATAGACGAGCGATCGATACAACCGCGACGAGTCGCCGTCCGCCAGCAGCGCCGACGCGACGTCCAGCGCCGCCGCATCCGGATCGCGCGCCGAGGGTGCAAGCCACGTCAGCGCCACCGCTGGCAGCGGCACGTTCGGTGCGGTCTCGCGATACGTCACGTCGCGGGTGCGCACGGGCTCTTTCGTGTCGACGCGCGGGATCGGGGCAGGCGGCCGCGCGATGGCGCCGAAGTAACGGTCGACCCAGCCATCGAGTGCCGCCTCGTCGAAATCGCCGGCGACGATCACGAGCGCATTGTCCGGGCGATAGTACGTGGCGTGAAAGCGGCGCACGTCGTCCAGCGACGCGGCGTCGAGCTGCGCGATATCGCCGATCACGCCGTGACGATACGGATGCGTCGCATACGAGCGTGGCGCGAAGGACTCGAAGAAACGGCCGTACGGATCGGCCAGCACGTGCTGGCGATACTCCTCCTGCACCACGGCGCGCTCGGACCGGAAGTTCGCGTCGTTGACGTCGAGGTTCGACATCCGCTCGGCCTCCGCCCACAGGAGGCGCTCGAGATGATTCGAGGGCACCACGGCGTAGTAGTTGGTGACGTCTTCGCGGGTGCTCGCGTTGTTGGTCCCGCCCACGTCCTCGGTGAGGCGATCGAACTCCTCGTTGGCGAGGTGCTTCGTGCTCTTGAACATCAGGTGCTCGAAGAGGTGTGCAAAGCCCGAACGGCCGGCGGGATCGTCCTTGCCGCCAACGCCGTACCAGACCTGCACGCTCACCGTCGGGCTCGAGTGATCGCGCACGCTCACCACTCGCAAGCCGTTGTCGAGCGTGCGGTCGCGATAAACGAGCGGCGGCACCGTCACGGTTTGGGGTGCCGTCGGGGTGGACGGCGTTGCGGCAGGCACGACGGTGGCGATCATGCAAAGCGAGGCGGCAAGAGGAGCGAGGCGGCGCATGGCTGCGCTTCGACAGCAGGCCGCGAGTATACGTTCCGCCCGCGGCGCACCCCGTGCATGCGCGATCCGGCGCCGTGGCCGCCCGACCGCGCGGCCAGCAGCACAGGGCCGGACGCGACTCACCGATCCGGCCGGGCCGATTCCGACGCGCCTGCCCACGGCGCCACCCGCAAGAGCAGGGCCATGCCCGGCAGCGCAAGTGCGGTGCACAGGAGGAAGAAGCTGAACCAGCCGAGGTGCTCGACGAGGACACCCGTCGTCGCATTGACGAGCGTTCGGGGCACCGCGGACAGGCTCGTGAACAGGGCAAACTGCGTCGCCGTGAAGCGCGGGTCCGTCGTGCGGGCGATGAAGGCAACGTACGCCACCGTCCCCAGCCCGATGCCCACCGCCTCGCTGCCGACGACGGCACCCAGCGCATAGAGATTGGGTGCGCCGAGTGTGGCCAGCCAGGCAAAGCCCAGGATCACCACCATCTGGATGACACCGAAGATCCACAGCGCGCGATTGATGCCGATCTTGACCATCCACAGGCCACCCAGCATGCCGCCGGCCACACTGCCCCAAAGTCCGGCATTCTTGGCGACGATCCCGATGTCGGTCATGGTGAAGCCCATCTCGAGATAGAACGGCGTGGCGAGCGCGGTCGCCATGCTGTCGCCCAGCTTGTAGAGAAAGATGAAGAGCAGCACGAGCACCGCCTGCCGCCAGCCCGATCGGCTGACGAACTCCTGGAACGGGAGCACGACCGCGTCACGCAGCGTCTTCGGTGCGGCGTCGGTGGCCGCCGGCTCACGCACGACGAGCGTCATCACGAGGCCGGGCAGGAGGAAGGCAGCGGTGATCACGAACACCGATGACCACGGCAGCCGGTCGGCGAGGATCAGCGCGAGCGATCCTGGAACGAGGCTCGAGATCCGATACGCATTGACGTAGAACGAATTGCCGAGTCCCAGCTCGTGATCGGGAAGGATCTCGCGCCGGTACGCGTCCATCGCGATGTCCATCGACGCCGAGAAGAATGCGACCGCGGCCGCAAGGTACGCGATCGTCCAGATCCGCTCCTGGGGAGCAAGGAAGCCCAACGCTGCGATCGACACGATGAGCGCGAGATGCATCGCGAACATCCAGCCGCGCCGGCGACCGAGCCACGGCAGCGCGTAACGGTCGAGGAGCGGCGACCACAGGAACTTCCACGTGTAGGGGAACTGCACGAGTGCGAAGAGCGCGATCGATTTCAGATCGATGCCTTCGGTGCGCAACCACGCGGGAACGAGGTTGAGGAGCAGATACAGCGGCAGCCCCGACGAGAAACCGGTGAAGATGCAGATGAGCATCCGCCGGTTGAGAATCGCCGCGCGCCAGTCGGGGCGCGCGCCGGCAGCCGCGAGTGGCGCCACTGCAGGCTCCGCCGCGTCGCTGGTGCCGGTTGCGCCCTCGATGGCGGTCCCGGTGCCGGCCGGCGATCGGTCAGGCGCGGCGTCGGCGGTCGGACCCGTCGCCGGGCGCGCTGCAGTGGACATGCGGCGATTGTATGCCGGCGGGATGGGGTCGCGGGGGGCGCAACCAATGCAACCACGGCGGCGCGGGGCACACCGAAGAGCGCACAACACACAGCCGTTCACGCCCGGTCCGTCATCCCATCTCCGCTCGCGCCGCACCCGTCGACGCTTCGACGTGGTACTGTGCTTCGTGCCGACGAGCGCGAAGGCGTGAAGCGCCACCATCGTTCGCGACGGTGGTCCGATGGTCCTGGCCGCTCGCCCTGTCAACATTTCACATGTCGAGGTTCGTCATGCCTGATTCCCTGATTGCCCGCATCTCCTCGATCGGTCGGGTGCCCGAGGATATTCGCCACGCTGCCGCACAACAGCAGAAGTTCGACAACGACAACACGCAGCGCAGCGTGGGCTACGTCATGCTGGATTGCTCCGGCACGGTGATGGATCGATACGTCGATGCACCGGCGATCGTGTTCGTCGAGGTATTCAAGAAGTATGGGCTGGAGATTTCGATGACGGAGGCGCGGGCACCGATGGGCTTGCGCAAGGACCTGCACATCAAGGCGATCACCGAAACGGCCTCCGTGCGGGATCGCTTCAAGGCCAAGTTCGGGCGCGACCCGAATCAGGGCGACGTCGATGCGATGTTCGCCGATTTCGTCCCGACACAGCTCAATCTGCTGCGCAATGGCAACTATCACGAGCTCCTGCCGGGCGTCGCCGAGGTCGTGAAGGGTTTCCAGCAGAAGGGCATGAAGATCGGCGTGACGACCGGGTTCACGCGCTCCATGCTCGATATCCTGCTCGAGGGTGGCCGCAAGCAGGGCTTCCTCCCCGACACGTCGTGTGCCGGCGACGACGTCGAAGCACCGCGGCCGATGCCGTACATGGTGATCAAGAACCTCGAACGCATGGGCGTCGTCAATCTCGAGAACGCGATGCGGCGCACCGTCAAGGTCGACGACACGGTCTCGGGCGCGGGCGAAGGCGCGCCGCTATGCTGGCGCGTCGGGGTGTCGAAGTGGAGCAACTACGTCGCCGACAGCTGGGATGCGGTGCGCAAGATGAGTCCCGCGGAACTCGAGGCGCGCGAACGCGCGTCGAAGGACAAGCTCATCCGCGAGAGCGGCGCGCACTACGTGATCGACGATCTGCGAGATCTGCCTGCGGTGATTGCCGACATCAATGCGCGCCTCGCCGCGGGCGAGAATCCCTGAAGCGGCAGAAGACCGAGCCGGCCGGGACGCGCTCGAACTGAGATTGGGGTTCATCCACGGGCGGCCGCGGCCATCATCCGCCGTGGATCGCGGCGTGCATCGACAAGCTACGTCGATTCATCGCGGTCGGCGACCCGCGGAGCCTGATTGCGCCACAGCTGGAAGAGGCCGCTGATGAGCGCGAGCCATGCGGCGACATAGACGAATGGCATGAACAGGATGAGAGGACTGTACTCCGGTTCGCCCCCGGCCCATACAGCCAGGATATCGGCAAGGCAGTAGACGATCACGATGCCGTTCCCCACCAGCACGAGCTCCCAGCCGTGCGCCAGGAAGTTGAACTTGCGATGGGCGCCGACGCGGCGTAGCACGGCATAGATCAACAGCGCGGCAACGCCGTAGTGGAAGAACAGGAGGACGAGCATCGCAGCCGGAGCTCCGAGCGCATCGAAGGGCCGGGATGACCTATCGAAGAGCAGCCAGACGAGGATCGGCGACGGGGAGACGAACGGGGCCAGCAAGATCGCAACGCCGAGCGCCACGCTGAACATGGGCGCCCCGTCCGACGCTGCCCAGCGTGCCATCGGCGCCGTCCGGTCACTGGAAGGATTGCCGTTGAGCGCCATGGCGGACCCCCTGACGTGCACGACGTTGCACGGGTTCGGTTGACTCGACCGCGACGAGGAACGCCTGCGGACCAAGGTGTTCCGCTTCGATTTCCCGGCCATCGCCTCACCCCTCGCGATGATCCGCGTGACCTTGAACTCGCGCCGGCCGCTGCCCGTTGCCTCCTGCCAATGTAGCGCGGCAGCGAGGATCTCGCCATCGGCATGGTGGCCGAGGCTCGGGCCATGCCGTCCGCCACGCTTGGGCGACACGGCGGGACGGCTTCCCTGGAGCCGCACGGCCGGCGCAGCGGAGCATCAGGTCCGATGCGCGCGGTGCTTCCGCACGCCGAGCCAGGCCAACACTGCGCAGAGCAGGAGCACCGGTACGCTCTTGACCGGGAGAAGTCCGATCGCGAGGGCCGCCGCAGTCCAGCCGCGGCGTGCCATGTACCGTTCCGAGTCGAACTGTGCCGAGACGTACAGGAAGCCGAGCAACAGCGCGCCGAAGAGAAAGAGACGCAGCCCGGCGGCGAGACCGACACGACGTGCCAGCGATGCCGAAAGCCAGGCAAGAGCCAGGAATGGGCTTGCAAGAAAGAGTGTCCCTGTGGCCTGGGCAAACACGTCGTGGATCTGATCTGACGCCGCAGCCGCGGCGCCCTGTCCACCGACGATGATGCGTGCCGCGATCCCGCCGGCGACGGTCATGGTCAAGAACACGACCGCCGCGACCAGGAAGAACGTGAGGTAGGGGCGGTCGCGCACGGTGGATTCAATAGGACGAGCCGTCCTTGCGCACAAAGGTCCAATGTCCGCCCACGAGCGCGGCACGGATGTCATCGTCCGGATACGTGACCTCGTCCTCGGCGCTGCGATCCCCGACCTCCAGATACAGGACTTCCTCGCCGGTGGTGTTGACGAGGTGGTGCGCATTGCCGGTCCCCGCCTTGAAGCCGGCACACATGCCGGGCGCCAATGGTGTGGGCCCTTCATCGGTGTGAAGCGTGGGTCGCCCTTGAAGGATATAGATGAACTCATCCTGCTTGCCGTGCGCATGACGAAGTGCGGAGACGGCGCCGGGAGCAAGGCGCGTCAGGTTCACGCCGAAGTTGGTGAGGCCGAAGACGTCCCCGAGGGGATGCTTGCGTCGGCCTGCCATGCGTGAAGCGAAGGGCTCTGGATAGTTCGAGGTTCTGGACCTCGCCGGCGCCTCGGTGGCGACGATCGCGACAGGGGATGGTGATGACACGATAGCTCCTTCGCGGCCCTGCCTTCGCATCACGTCGCGCCGCCAAGCGGCCGCGGCGTGAACGAGGGGTCAGGCCTGATCTTCGAGACCGACGAACACGGGTGCTCCTGCCGCGATGACATCGATGCAGTCGTTGCAGGTGAGGAATGCATAGTGAGCGAGCGTGTCGCGGTCCCTGACCCCCGCGGCTGCACGTTTGAAGTGGGTAACCAGGGCGGAGTCCTCGACGAGCCAGAAGGGGTGCGGGAACTGCAACTCATCTTGATTTGCGACGGAAGCGAGCCTGTCGCCCTCATCCGAGTTGGCGTAGAAGAGATGCATCTCGAAGCGAACGACGATGATCCCGAGGCGACGCTCCTCGGGGCGAAGCCAGATCCGGAATCCCTCCCAGTCGTCGTGCACCGCCTCGCAGTAGACGCGAGCGCCTTCAAGGCTTGGCAGGGGATTCCAACGTTTGTACGTACCGTGCCACATGGGTTCTCCCGCGTCGGACCATCGTAGACGTTGCAAGCGGGCGTATGCGTCGCGCGCCGCACTGCCGACTTCCGGGATCGGGAGCGCGAAAGAGCTCGCGCCCGGGCCCCGTGGCACATCGTCCGGGATGAGACGGAAACGAGTCGGCGCGCCGGGACACGCGACTCGCCCTCCTCGTCGCGTTGATCGGGTACATCCTGGTCCTCGTCCTCATCTTCGTCGGCGAAGGCCACGTCCTCGAAGTGCTCCTCGAGCTCCCGCCACGAATTCGCCTCATTGAGCACCTCGAGCGCTCGCTCGCAACGTTTGACCTACTCCACCGAATCCAACCTGCATCGTCGGCATGTTGCCCGTGTCCACGCTACCGATGCTCTCCCGGGGCATCGTCAAGCCTCCCGACGCGATGGAACGACGGTCCAACCGTCTCGCACGTCAACGACCCGCTCGCCCGATCGGTCAGGCGGCGGGCTCCGTGCTTCGGTCGTCTGCATCCTTGCTCCAGGCGTCCCAGTAGCCCTCGCAAGCGCGGCCCAGGTCTTCCACGGAGATGGGTTGCTGACCATCGACGAACACGGAAGCCGCTCCGTACTGAAGCGCAAGCATCCCTTCTGCACAGGCCACCTCGATGCAATCCTTTGCCTCGGCACCGAGGATATGCGGCGCCAGGCGAGCCACTGCGCGCAGATCCGTGATTGCGGGTCGATCCCACTGCGCGAAGGAGAGCCTGGTGCAATCGGTGATGACGACCTCAAAGCCTTGGCCGGTCCCGGGAAGCATCTCGCGGACATAGGGTATGTCGACGAAAAGGCGGACATCTCCGGGCACGGAACCATCGATGCTGACGATGGACCCGTCGTGAAACATGTTCCAAAGGTCGGCGCTCATGGCTGTCGCTTCGCGCAGAAGCCGTGCGCCCGACCGCCGGCGAAGTCGCGCGATGGTCCGCCAGAACGCATGGCCGGGCGTCAGTGCCGCGCCGCGGCCACCAACCCATACCGGGTCATGACCGCGAGAAGAGCATCCTTGTCGGGGGGGCCACCGGCGTTGACGACCGCGGCGACATCCCGGAAGTACGCGGCGCCGATATCCGGAGAGTTCACGATGAGCGCTCTGGCGGTGGTCGCGAACGGATTTGCGAAGGCGTGAACGACGCCCTTGGGTGTGCTCATGCTCTGGCCCACCATGAGGTCTCGCGTTTCCGAGTCCACCGTGTAGCGCAGCGTGCCTTCCAGAACGTAGACACACTCTTCGTTGCTCGAATGACTGTGTGGGGGCGGAACGTTCGAGCCCGGCGGGACCGTCAACTCGAACATGCCCAGACTCGAGGTGCTTGCACCATCAACGATGTAGTTGATGCCGAGCTGACCGACCTTGATCACGGATGATGCGCTCATGCCTTCTCTCCTTGCGCGCGTGTACAGGAGAACATGCCTTGCGACACCCAACGTGCGACATGACTGGCGCACGTGCGAACGTCGCTGACCTCGCGACGGCGAAGGGCGGACGAAGTCTCGCGCCCGATCCGATCAACGCCGATCGCGTACATCGAACCCTTGCGTGCACTCCGGCGGCAGACGCCAGAACACTGCGCGAAGACGTGGCCGAGGGTGCCCGCGGCGAAAGTATAGCGCTGCGCGTCGTGGCTTATCGGGTGCAACGACGGACCAGGCGCCGGTCGTCACCTCCAGGCTGACAGCCTGTGTTTTCCGACTGCGCCACTGTTGAATGACGCCGACGGCGATGGCGAGCCACACCGGCCACGGGAAGAATGCTCCGAACTGAGCAAGGGTGAAGTGCTTGCGCAGCCGACCATGGCCCGTGCCGTCCCACGGCCGGTGAAGCCGCATGGCCGCTACGGCATGGCGCGCGTGAGTGCGAGGCCAGGTAGCCAGCACGCCATGCGTATTGCACGACAGCCACCTTTGCGGAATGGCTCGGATATGGGATAGAAGCCCAGTGCCCTGTACGCTGCGACCGCGTACAGCGAAGCGTTGAGCTCGACGGTCGCCGTTGCCGCGTGGTGCGCCTCGATGTGCCCGCGCGCGGCCTGCCACAGTTGCGTGGCGATGCCACGGCGATGCCACGCGGCGCGCACAAAGAGGAGGGCCAGCCGTGACGGGGTGGGCAAGAGGATGATGCCAACGATCTGGTCGTCCACTTCGGCGACTGCGGCAAACGTCGCGGCGGAAATGCTGGCACCCAATCGCTCGGGTGAGGACTCGCGCATGAAGACCGCGCGCGCCTCCGGCTCCCAATCGGGCGCGACGAACCGGGTGAAGCTCTCCTGGACAAGCGCGGAGATCGCGGCCGCGTCGGCAACCGTGGCGGGACGGATCGCGGATTGCATGCGCGGTAACCTGTGATGCCGGAAACCCGCCGCCAGGGACACGAGCGCGCCCGCCTCGATCTCGAAACCTCCGGTGAGGGCATAGGTTTGCGCGCGCGGATTGCCGCCATAGGCATCACCGATGACGAACTCCACCCAGATCGTCCGACCCTCGGCCCTGAACTGGATCGTGGTGTCATAGGTTCCAGCGAGCCTGGGCGCCAATCCCCTGTTCAGGACGAAGCTATCCAACTCCGTTGCAAACTCTTCCAGCCTGAAGAATGACACGTCCTCATTGGACGCGATGAATCTGCCGTGCCCCACATCCACGTACGCCTCGACGCGGAACGCAGGCCGACCGTTCTCTCCAACGTCATCGATCGTGATCCAACTCGTGTGGTCGCGCGATTCGATCTTCATGGGACACCTCACACCCGGGTTCGGTGGCGGGCACCGCAAGCAGGTGAAGCGCGTGCGGACATCCGCTCGAACAGGAGCTTAGACCGCGGGCGCGGCCGAAATGCAAGTACGCCGCATCGGACGCAATGAACTCGCGGCAATCAATGTCATGCGCGCGTATGGCGACGCGCAGCGTGAATACGCTGCGGTCGATCGCAGCGGCGACGGCATGCGGGAGTATGCACGCCGTATCGTCAGTCGCCCTGGCCATCACGACGGCCTGTACTGGCCGACAGCGGACACCGAGCCGCCGAGTCCGGCGGGACCGCTGCTCGACACCTCGAATCTCGCGGGCGGTTATCACGGATACCGGTTTCGCATCCTGCAAGCGCAAGGTCCGGCCGCCCAGGGTGGTGCGCGCAGTCACGTGCGCAACAGCCGCATGACCGACGGCTTCGCTCTCATCGGGTGGCCGGCACGCTACGGCGATACGGGTGTGATGACTTTCATCATCAACCACGACGGCATCGTATACGAGCGCGATCTCGGACCGGAAACGGCAAGGCGCGCCGCCGCGATCACCCGATTCGATCCGGGCAAGGGATGGGCCGTGGTGAAGTGACGGTGACGCGGCCGCGTCGCATCCGGACGCCGCTTGCGACGTCCTTGCCTACCCGCGCCGGAACCGGTACACCGCGATCTCGCCCAGGAGGTTGGGCAGCATCTTCACTTGCCGGCCCCCGGCGAGGATGACGCGGTTCTCGACGACGCAATTCCTCTCGCGCAGGAACGTGTCGAAGTCGGCCACCGTGCACAGGTGCACGTTGGGCGTGTCGTACCACTGGTACGGCAGTTCCTCGGAGACGGGCATGCGCCCGCGCAGGACCTGCCAGCGATGCGACCAGTGACCGAAATTCGGGAAGGTGACGATGACCTCGCGTCCGACCCGCAGCATCTCGTCGACGATCTCCGCCGTGCGCCGCATCGCCTGCAGCGTGAGCGAGAGGATCACGCAATCGAACGACGCGCTGTCGAACCCGGCGAGGCCCGTCTCGAGGTCACCCTGCAGGACGTTCACGCCGTTCTGCACGCTCGCGAGCACGCGCGCGTCGGCGATCTCCACGCCGTAGCCGTGGACACCCTTCTCACGCGTGAGATACGCAAGGAGGCTGCCGTCGCCACAGCCCAGGTCGAGGACGTTGGCGCCCGGCGCGAGCCAGCTCGCGATGAGCGCGAAGTCGGCACGGCCGGCCTGCTGCTCGCGCTCGGCGAGCTTGCGCCGCACGTCGGCGCCGAAGCGAAACGTCGAGTAGTTCGCGTCCCGGGCGATGCCATCGAAGTACGCGCGCAGCAGGGCGTGGTACTGCGGGTCGTCGAGCAGGAAGGCATCGTGGCCGTGCGGCGCGTCGATCTCGGCGTAGGCGACATCGCGGCGACGGTCGACGAGCGCCTTCACGATCTCGCGTGAGCGCGACGGAGGGAAGCGCCAATCGGTGGTGAACGATGCGACGAGGAATCGGCAGCGCGCCGGAGCGAGCGCTTCCGCGAGATTGCCGCCGGTGCGCTTGGCGGGATCGAAGTAGTCGAGGGCCTTGGTGATCCGCAGGTACGTGTTCGCGTCGAAGTACTCGGCGAACTTCTCACCCTGGTAGCGCAGGTACGATTCGACCTGGAACTCGGGGGCGAACGAAAAGTTGAGTCCGTCACGCAGCGTGCGTCCGAACTTGACCTCCATCTGCATGTCGGACAGGTAGGTGATGTGACCGACCATGCGCGCGATTCGCAGCCCGCGGCGCGGCAGCGTGGCATGCTGCGCGAATTGTCCGTCGTGGAAGTCGGGATCGGTGATGATCGCCTGTCGCGCGACTTCGTTGAAGGCGATGTTCTCGGCGGAGAGATTCGGCGCCGCGGCGATGACGAGCGCGTGGCGCACGCGCTGCGGGTAGCGGATCGCCCAGTCGAGCGCTTGCATGCCGCCGAGGCTGCCTCCCATCACCGCCGCGAACTGCCCGATACCGAGGCGGTCGGCAAGTCGAACTTGCGAGTCGACCCAATCCTCCACGGTGACGAGCGGGAAGTCGCCACCCCACGGTCGCCCGGTATCGGGATTGCGGGTGAGCGGGCCCGTCGAGCCGAAGCAACTGCCGAGGTTGTTCACGCCGATCACGAAGAAGCGCGTCGTATCGAGCGGCTTGCCGGGTCCGATCAGGTTGTCCCACCAGCCGACGTTGCCCTCGTCTCCCGCGTAGTAGCCGGCGACGTGATGCGAGGCGTTCAGGGCGTGACACACGAGGACGGCGTTGGAGCCGTCGGCGTTGAGCGTGCCGTACGTCTCGTAGGCGAGTTCGTAATTCGTGAGCCACTTGCCGCAGGCGAGTTGCAGCGGCTCGGCGAAGGTCGCGACGCTGGGCTCGACGACGCCGACCGACTGGCCGGGGCTTGCGGTGGCTGTGGTGGTGCCGCCCGTGGTGGAGGAGAACGAAGGCATCGACGCGGTGATGGCCGGACGTGCGCGGCCGGAGCGATAGGACCTGCCAGCTTCGGCTGGGCGGGCTTCGCGATCGACTGGGCTTGCAGCGAGCCGCTTTAGCCGGATTTGTTCGAGGCGGGCGGCAGGACCGCGGCCTCCGCGCCCGCAAGCTGGTTCAAATCGGCGCGAGGATGCATTGTAGCTCGAATGACTGCCACCGCGTGGCTATCGGCGCCGTGACCTACAGCGCGTTGAGCTGCTCCACGAGCAGATTGATGCGATCCGCACTTGGCGCGCGCCGGATTCGATCGACGGTCGACTTCATCGCCGCGACCTCGCTCGTCAGCACGCGCTGTTTGATGGCCAGCAGTTGGGTGGGATGCATCGAGAAGTGGCGCAGGCCAAGTCCCAGCAGGAGCCGCGTGAGGGCGATCTCGCCCGCCATTTCACCGCACACGGCGATCGGCTTGCCCGCCTTGGTCGCGGTCGCGATCGCCTGTGCGAGCAACCGCACCACGGCGGGGTGCAGGGGATCGTACAGGTGCGCCACCGCCTCGTCGGCGCGATCGACGGCGAGCGTGTACTGGATGAGGTCGTTGGTGCCGATCGACAGGAAGTCGAGCTTGGCCAGAAACGGATCCATCGCGATGACGGCGGCCGGGATCTCGATCATCCCGCCCACCTCGACCGCCTCGTCGAACGGGATGCGCTGCTCGCGCAGGCTCTCCTTGGCAGCGGCGATCGCAGCGAGCGTCTGGTCGATCTCGGCGCTCGACGCGAGCATCGGCACCAGGATGCGCACCTTGCCATGATGCGAGGCGCGCAGCAGGGCGCGCAACTGCGTTTGGAACAGCCGCGGCTCGGCAAGGCAAAAACGCACCGCACGCAATCCAAGTGCCGGATTGGCCGCGACCCGGGCGAGGCCGGCGAGACCCTCGGCCTGCTTGTCCGCGCCCAGGTCGAACGTGCGGATCGTCACGGGCTTGCCCTGCATGCCGGCAGCCACCGCCCGATACGCCTCGAACTGTTCGTCCTCCGACGGCAATCCCTCGCGATTGAGGAACAGGAACTCGGAGCGGAAGAGTCCGATGCCGGCAGCGCCGTTGTCGACCGCCGCCGTGAGGTCTTCCGGCAACTCGATGTTGGCGTGGAGCTCGACCGTGATGCCGTCGAGCGTCTCCGCCTTCTTGCTGCGCAGGCGCTTCAACTTCTGGCGCTCGAGGCCGAGTTCGGTCTGCCGCAAGCGGTACTCCGCGAGCACCGCGCGATCGGGGTTGATGATGACGACGCCCGCGTCACCGTCGACGATGACGAGCTCGCTGTCGCGAATCAACTGTCGCGCGTTGTGCGTCGCGACCACGGCGGGGACATTGAGGCTGCGGGCGACGATCGCGGTGTGCGACGTCGCGCCGCCGATGTCGGTGAGGAACGCGCCGTAATGCCGACGCTTGAACTGGATCACGTCGGCGGGCGACAGGTCGTGCGCCACGAGGACGGTGTGCTCTTCGGCAACCGGGGCGGGCAGCGGCCCGGGCTTGCCCAGCAGCCGCTTCAAGACGCGCTCGCCGACCTGCACGACGTCCTGCTTGCGCTCCCGCAGGTACGCGTCGTCCATCTGATCGAACTGGTCCGTCAGCACGCCAAGCTGGAGAGTAAGTGCCCACTCCGCATTGCAGCGTTGCTCCGCGATGGTCTTCTTCGGAGCCTCCGCAAACGCGGGGTCGCCCAGGATCATCGCGTGCACGCGCAGGAAAGGACCGAGCTCGCTGGGGACCTCGCCCCCGGACGTTGCCGCGTGCAGCGCCTCGAGTTCACGCTGGACCTCGCCCACCGCGTGGGCAAAGCGATTGATCTCGGCGTCGACCTTGGCCGGCGCGATCGAGTAATGCGCGACCTCGAGCGTGGCGTGTGAGACGAGTTGCGCCCGCCCGATGGCGATGCCGCCGGAGACACCCACGCCGGTCAGCGCGAAGCTCACCATTCAGCCGCGCTCATCCGACACGGGGCCTAGCCCCGCTCCCCGAGACCGTCGTGAAACAGCGTGGCGATCGCCTGCATTGCGGCCACCTCGTCCGGACCATCGACCTCGATGCGCACGGTCGCGCCGACCGACGCGGTGAGCAACATCACGGCGACGATGCTGCGCGCGCTCGCCCGCTTCCCCTTGACGTGAAGCGATACCGTCGAGCGGAAGGTCGATGCGATCTGCACGAGCCGAGCGCAGGCGCGAGGGTGAAGACCAAGCGGATTGCTGATGGGAATGAGGCGAGCCTGCATCGAGCACCACGACAACGTCGGCCGGCGATGCGCACCATGCCGCACGCCGCGATTCACCGTTGATCACCGATCGCCGCCGTTGGTTCCGCACATTGCCCGCCGCGTTCACGTCACTCTCCCGCCACCCGGGACCCACCCTGCACTTCGCCGCCGCGCTGCCGCGCTGGCATGCGCCACCCGGAATGCGCCTGCCGAATGCAGCCGAGCGCGTGCCGGACACGCTCACCTTCACGCCACGCGTGCCGCGTGGTGTGAGTGATCGCTCATTGACCCTCGCCGAAATAGTCGCCGATGAGCGCGACGATGGCCTCCATCGCATCGTGCTCGTCGGGCCCGTCGGTTTCGATCAGGACCTTCGACCCCTTGCCCGCGGCGAGCATCATCACGCCCATGATGCTCTTCGCATTCACCTTCCGGCCGTTGCGCGTCATCTGCACCTCGCTGCGATAGCGCGCGGCGAGCTGGGTGAGCTTGGCCGACGCTCGCGCGTGCAAGCCGAGCTTGTTGACGATCTCAACCTCGCGCTGTTGCATGGGCCGCGTCGAGCTCGATGTGCAGCACGCCGTCGCGGCCACCCGAGACGGCCTTCGTGATCATCGTCGCCATGCCCTGCGCACGATAGGTGAAGGCGCGCACGAGCATCGGCAGGTTCACGCCGGAGATCACCTCGACGTGTCCGGGTTCGCGCAACTCGCCGGCGAGATTGCAGGGCGTGGCGCCGCAAATGTCGGAGAAGATCACGACGCCCTCGCCGGAATCGAGTCGGCGCACGGCCGCGCGGGCGGCGGGGAGGAGGTCGAGCGGGTCGTCGACCGCCGCCACCGGGAATGCCTCGAACTGCGCGGGGCGGGCACCGAGGACGTGCGTGACCGCCTCGACGAGGCTCTCCGGCAGCGTGTCGTGGGCGAGAATGAGCACACCGATCATGGTCGGAAAATGGTAGCACGCGAGGGGCGGCGTCCCGGCCGGTTCGCGGCCGCGCCGCGCGCGATCAGGGGGTGACCACGCCCTTGCGCAGAAGGAAGTTGCCGTAGGGCCGCGTGTCCCCCACCTGCACGACCGCAAAGGCCGCACGCGCGGCGGCGTAGAACGCGAAGCGCTCGAGCCCGGGCATCGCCCTTGCCTGCGGCGCATGACGATCGACCACGCCCTGCACTTCGAGATGGACGTCGAGCCACGCGCCGGGATCGCCGACCACGCCCATGCGTCGAATCGCATCCGGCAGCGCCGTGTCGATCGGCAGCACCGAGAGGATCGCCTCGACCGCGCGGCCCATGCCCACCCCGGGCAGTCTGACCAGCCGGCCGGTGCTCGTTGCGCGCGCGATCGTTTCGGCCGGATGCAAGGCGTCGACGACCGCAAGCTCGTCGCCGTGCCCCATCGCGGCGAGGATCCAAAGCAGGTCCGGCGTGAGCAGGGGATCGATTCCCTTGAGCATCGTCGCCTCGCTTCGATCGTCCGCCGGCAGGTGCGGCGCCTTACGCCCCCGCGGCCGCGAGGAGCGCCTGCGTGTACGCCTCGCGTGGTGCGCGAAAGAGCGCCTCGGCCTCGCCCTCTTCGACGATGCGGCCGTCCTTCATGACGAGCACGCGGTGCGACATCGCCCGCACCACGGCGAGGTCGTGGCTGATGAAGACGTAGCTCATGCCGTACTTGGCCTGCAGGTCGGCCAGCAGGCGCAGGACCTGCTGCTGTACCGAGACGTCGAGCGCCGAGGTCGGCTCGTCCAGGACGAGGATCTCGGGATGCAGGATCACGGCGCGGGCGATGGCGATACGTTGCCGCTGGCCGCCGGAGAACTCGTGCGGATAGCGCGAGAGCACGTCGGCGACGCCGCCCGCGGCTGACAGGCCGACTTCGGCGAGCATCGCGACGATCCGCGCGCGCCGCTCTTCGCGCGACAGTTCCGGCAGGTGCAGCGCGACGCCTTCACCGACGATCTGCTCGATGGTCAGGCGTGGCGAGAGCGAGGCGAAAGGATCCTGGAAGACGACCTGCATACGCCGGCGCATCGCCCGCAGCGTCCGCCGGTCGGCGTCGTCGATGCGCGCCCCGTCGAGGCTCACCGCGCCGCCGGCGATCGGCTGCAGCGCGAGGAGTGCCATGCCGAGCGTCGTCTTGCCCGACCCCGATTCGCCGACGATGCCGAGCGTCTCGCCGCGCTTGAGCGTGAGCGTCGCCGCGCGCACGGCGTGGAAGACGTCCTTGCGAAACCAGCCGCGGGTCGTCGTGAAATCGACGTTCACCGCATCGGCCGCGACGAGCACGGGCGCATCGGGGCTCACCGGAGTGATGATCCGCTCGGGCCGACTGTTGATGAGCCGAACGGTGTACGGATGCTGCGGGCGATCGAACACCTCGAGCGTGTTCCCCTGCTCGACCAGGCGCCCCTTCTCCATCACGCCGACGCGGTGCGTGAAGCGGCGCACGAGGTTCAAGTCGTGCGTGATGAACAGAATCGCCATCCCGTACTCGTGCTGCAGGTCGTCGAGGAGGGCGAGGATCTGCGCCTGGATCGTGACGTCGAGCGCCGTCGTCGGCTCGTCGGCGATGAGCAGCTTCGGCCGGCAGGCGAGCGCCATCGCGATCATCGCGCGCTGGCGTTGCCCGCCCGAGAGTTGATGCGGGTACGCATCGACCTTCTTGTCCGGCTCGGGAATGCCGGTGCGATCGAGCAGTTCGACCGCGCGGCCGCGCGCCTGATTCGGGCGCAGGCCTTCGTGCGCCTCGAGGACCTCGCCGATCTGGTTGCCGATGGTGTAGAGCGGATTGAGCGCGGTCATCGGCTCCTGGAAGATCATCGCGATGTCGTGCCCGCGCACGCCGCGCATCTGCCGCTCGCTCCTGGCCAGGAGATCCTCACCCCCGAAGCGGATCGCCCCCTGGTACGACGCGGTCTCGAGAAGGCGCAGGATGGAGAGCGCGGTCACCGACTTGCCCGACCCCGACTCGCCGACGAGCGCGAACTTCTCGCCGCTGGCGATGGTGAACGAAACGCCGTCGACGACGCGTGCGGGGCCGAAATTGACGCACAGGCGCTCCACTTCGAGCAGTGGCGCGGCGCCGGTCGCGGATTGCGCGGTGGTCATGGCGATCAGGACTTGCGCGTGTCGAACGCGTCGCGCACGGCTTCGCCGATGAAGGTGAGGAGCAGGAGCGTGATCACGAGCACGAGGAAAGTGGGCACCGAGATCCACCACGCATCGAGGTTGTCCTTGCCCTGGCGCAGGAGGTCCCCGAGCGAGGGCAGCGTGGTCACGCCCAGCCCCAGGAAGTCGAGCGAGGCGAGCGCGAGGATCGCCGCGCTCATGCGAAACGGCAGGAACGTGATGACCGGCGTCATCGAGTTGGGCAGGATGTGCCGCCAGATCATCTGCGTGTTGGTGAGTCCCATCGCACGCGCGGCCTTGACGAACTCGAGCGTGCGATTGCGCAGGAACTCCGCACGCACGTAGTCGGAGAGCCCGATCCAGCCGAAGGCGCCGAGGACCACGAGGAGCAGCAGCAGCGACGGCTCGAAGATCGACGCGATGATGATGAGGAGATAGAGCTCGGGAATCGCATTCCAGATCTCGATCAACCGCTGCGCGGTCAGATCGACGCGACCCGCGAAATATCCCTGGATCGCGCCGGTGAGGATGCCGAGCAGGACGCCGACCACGGTGAGCGCGAGGCCGAACCACACGCTGATGCGAAATCCGTAGATGAGCCGCGCGATCATGTCGCGCCCCGCCTCGTCGGTGCCGAGCCAGTTCATCGCCGACGGCGGCGCCGGCGCCGGCGTGGGATCGAAGTAGTTCACACTTTGGCCGCTATAGGGAATCAGCGTGAAGAGCTTGAAGTTCCCGTCGCGCGCGAACTTCTCGCTGATGAACGGATCGTGCCAGTCGGTCGGCGTGCGGAAGTCGCCACCGAACGTCGTCTCGGGCGGGTTGCTCAGTACCGGAACGAACCATTGGCCGTTGTAGCGGGCGACGAGCGGCCGGTCGTTGGCCACGAGCTCGGCGAAGGTTGCAATCAGGAGCATCGTCGCGAAGACGACGAGCGAGATGTAACCCAGCCGATTGCGCTTGAAACGGCGCCACGCCCGCTGGTTGGGGGACAACGATCCCGCCGCGGTCGCCGCCGCCTCGGGAGGCGAGTCGACGTCGCGGATCGGATCGCGGTCGATGAGCGCGCTCATCGCATGTCGCCCACGGCGCACGCCCGCGCTTCGTGTGCCGGCATCACTTGCCTGCCGCGCCGAACTGCACGCGCGGATCGACCGCGACGTACATGAGGTCGCCGATGAGCTTCACCACGAGCCCGATCAGGGTGAAGAGGAAGAGCGTGCCCATGACCACCGGATAGTCGCGTCGCACGATCGACTCGTACGAGAGGAGCCCGATGCCGTCGAGCGAGAAGAGCGTCTCGATGAGCAGCGACCCGGCGAAGAAGGCGCCGACGAGCGCTACCGGAAAGCCGGTGATGATGGGAATGAGCGCGTTGCGGAAGACGTGCTTGTAGAGCACCCGCCGCTCGGACAGTCCCTTGGCGCGGGCGACGAGCACGTACTGCTTGCGGATCTCCTCGACGAAGGTGTTCTTGGTGAGCATCGTGACGATCGCGAAGCTGCCGATCGCGTAGCAGATGAGCGGCAGCGTGAGGTGCCAGAAGTAATCCTTGATGCGTGCCGGCCACGACAGTGTCGCCCAGTTGTCGGAGGTGAGCCCGCGCAAGGGGAACCAGTCGAAGAAGGTGCCGCCGGCAAAGAGCACGATGAGGAGGACGCCGAGCGCGAAGCCCGGCAACGCGTAGCCGACGAGCACGAGGAGCGTGCTTGCCGTGTCGAAGGCGCTGCCGTCGCGCACCGCCTTGGCGACACCGAGCGGAATGGAGATGAGGTAGGTGAGCAGGAACGTCCACAACCCGAGGCTGATCGACACCGGCAGCTTCTCCTTGATGAGCTGCCAGACGTCCTTGTTGTGCATGAAGCTGCGTCCGAGGTCGAAGCGGGCGAAGCTGCCCATCATCTCGAAATAGCGCGTGAGCGGCGGCTTGTCGAAGCCGTAGAGCTTCTTGATCTCCTCGATCTGCTTCGCATCGAGGTCGCGCGCGCCCGAGCGGGCCGCACGTGCGCCCTCGCCGCCGCCGACGCCGCGCAGCTCGGCGACGAGCTGGTCGACCGGCCCGCCGGGAACGAACTGGATGATGACGAAGGTGACGGTCAGGACCCCGATGAGCGTCGGGATCATGAGCAGGAGCCGCTTCGCGATGTAGCTCAGCATCGGGACCAACTCATGGGGGACGGGTGTCGCGTCATGACTGCGGCTTGCGGTTGGCGGCGTCCTTCATCCACCACGTGGCCACCGACCACACCGGCAGGTCGCCGCTCTCGTCGGTGGTGTAGTACTTGGGCACCGGCGGGATGCCGAACTTGTTCCAGTACGACATGAGATACCCGCCGGAGAAGAGCTGCGGCACCTGGTAGTGCCCCTGCATCACGATGCGGTCGAGCGCGCGTGCGGCATCGCGCAGCTCGTCGTAGGTCTTGGCGTTGTTCATCGCCTCGAGCATCGCGTCGACCGCGGGATTCTTCAGGCCGCGGAAGTTGCCCGAACCCGGGGTGTCGGCGGCCTTCGACCCCAGAAGCTCGGTGTAGTCGAGCGCCGAGGGGATCGTGAAATCGGGGGTGCGGATCGTGACCACGTCGAAGTCGAACGTCTCGAGCCGCTTGCGATAGAGCGCGAAATCGACGTTGCGCACGTTGAGCTTGATGCCGAGCTTGGCGAGATTGCGCGCCCAGATCACGTTGCGAAACTGCGATCCGCCCTGCGTTTCGAGGTATTCGAACTCGAAGGGCTCGCCCCTGGCGTTACGCATCACGCCGTCGTCGCCGATCTTCCAGCCGGCTTCCTCGAAGAGCTGGCGCGCCTTCTTCAAGTTCTCGCGCAGCGCATTGGGGCTCGTGTCGGTGCGCGGCGGCTTGTACGCCTCGCCGAACACGGCGGGCGGCAGCTTGTCGCGAAACGGCTCGAGGAGCTTCAGCTCGCCGGCGCTCGGCAATCCCTTCGCCGCGAAATCGGAGTTCGAGAAGAGGCTGTACGCCCGATGCCGCAATCCGTACAGATTGATCTTTTCGAAGTCGTACGTGTAGTCGAGCGCCTCGCGCACGCGCATGTCCTGGAAGATCGGCCGGCGCAGGTTGAGCAGGTACGCCTGGAACCCCTGCCCCATGCCGTACTCGAACGTCTTCTTGATGATGCGCCCGTCGCGCCACTTGGCGCCGTCGTGCCCGCGCACGTACTGCGAGCCGACGAACTCCTGCAGGAGGTCGAACTCGCCGGCCTTGAACGCCTCCATGCTGACCGCGCGATCGCGATAGAGGCGATACACGATGTGGTCGAAATTGAACATGCCCTTGCGCACCGGCAGGTCGCGCGCCCAGTAATCCGGGTTGCGCTTGAACTCGATGCCGCGACCGGAATCGGTGCGCTCGATCGTGTATGGCCCGGTGGTGATCGGGTACTCGGTCACGATCTCGTCCAGCGGCTTGGGCTTGCCGTCGGGTGCAAGGCCCCACTTCGGCGAGAAGACGGGAAGGCCGGCGATGATGAAGACGTTGTCGTCCGTGCGTTCCTCGAGGTCGAAGCGGATCGTGCGCTCGTCGAGAATGGCACCGAACTTCACCTTGTCGAGCGAGGCCCGCACGGCGGGTGCCGCACCCTTGCTCGTCAGCATGTCGAACGAGTACTTGACGTCCGCCGCGGTGACCGGATCGCCGTTGTAGAACCTCGCCTTGGGATTGATGCGGAAGGTCACCGACGACTTGTCGGGAGCCACCTTGATCGCTTCGGCGAGAAGGCCGTAGACCGTATCGGGCTCGTCACCCGAGCGCACCGCGAGCGGCTCGAACATCAGGATCGACACGCCGGTGGGCGGACTGCCCTTGAGCGTGAACGGATTGAACTTGTCGAAACTCGTGCGCCGGTCCGGATTGCCGAGGTAGAGCGTGCCGCCCTTGGGCGCCTCGGGATTGACCCAGTCGAACGCCTTGAAATCCTTCGGATACTTGGGCGTGCCGCCGAAGGCGACGTACGCGTGCGACCAGGTGCCGTCGGCGGCAGCCACGGCCGGGGTCGCCGGCTTCGCGGTGACCCCGTCGTTGTCGCTCGCCGCCGGCGCGGCGAGCGTGGTCGCGGCCAGGGATCCTGCGAGCATCCCCGCCAGGAACACGCGGCACAGGCGCAAAGGGAGGAACGCGGCTTGCGTCATGATCGTCGGCTTGGAAACCAAAGATTCACGTATAGCCGGGTGAGCTTAACGTCGGCTTAGGGAAACCTGGCAGCGTCGGGGGGCAGCACGGGCGGCGGCTATTGTCCCACGACCGCGCGGGTCAGCGCATCGGCGAAAAGACGCGCCACGTCGAAGCCCGTCTGCTGCGTGATTTCGACGAAGCAGGTGGGCGAGGTCACGTTGACCTCGGTCAGGCACGATCCGATGACGTCGATGCCCACCACGAGGAGGCCTTCGCGCCACAGGATGGGAGCGAGCGCCTCGGCGATCTCGCGATCGCGCGCACTGAGCGGACGCGCTTCGCCGCGACCGCCCGCGGCGAGGTTGCCCCGCGTCTCGCCCGGCTTGGGAATGCGGGCGAGGCAGTACGGCACGACTTCGCCGCCGATGAGCAGGATGCGCTTGTCGCCCTCCATGATCTCGGGGAGGTAGCGCTGCACCATGACCATCGTGGTCCCGTCGCGCGAGACGGTCTCGACGATCACGTTGCGATTGGGATCGGACTCGCCCACGCGAAAGATCGACGTGCCGCCCATGCCGTCGAGCGGCTTCACCACGACGTCGCCGTGGCGATCGATGAACTCGCCGATGAGTGCCGAGTCGCGCGACACGAGCGTCGGCGCCATGAACTGCGGGAAGCGGGTGATCGCGAACTTCTCGTTGTTGTCGCGGATCGCCTGCGGCCGGTTGAACACGTGCACCCCGGCCCGCTGCGCCGCCTCGAGGAGATACGTCGAGTACACGTACTCCATGTCGAAGGGCGGATCCTTGCGCATGATGATCGCGTCGAGCGATGCGAGCTCGCGCCGCAGCGGCGCGTCGACGCGGTACCAATCGTGGTCGTCGGCGGTCACCTCGAGGGCGCGCAGGCGGCCCGTGGCGCGACCCTCGTCCCACAGGAGGTCGCGCTGCTCGAGCGCGAAGAGGCGATGGCCGCGCCGTGCGAGCTCGCGCATCATCGCCACGCTGGAATCCTTGTAGGCCTTGAGCTCCGGCAAGGGATCGACGATGAAGGCGACATCCATGGCGTTACGGTAGCACGGCCACGCGGGGCTACCGGGCGAGCCAGTCGTCGAGGAGCGCGCCGGGGGTCGTGCCGGGTGCGGCGAGCCAGCGCCGCGCGGCGGTGCGCACGCGCTCGCGATCGCGCTCGTCGTGCAGGTACTCGACCGGCGACTTGCCGTCCACGCGAGCGAGGAAGAGTGCGGGCAGGAGCCGCGCCGTGCGGGCGAGGACGTCTTCTCCGGGCTCCCAGTCGACCTCGGCCGCGTAGGTCTCGGCCAGGGCCACGAACGACGCTGCGAGGACGTGGCGCCGGTCGGGGCGGGCGAGGGTCTTCAACAGCAGGTGATTGAGGCAAAACGCGAGGTCGAAGGCGGGCTCCCCGTACCACGCGCACTCGGCGTCGAGAAACACCGGCCCGCGGGGGCCGACGAGGATGTTCTTGGGGCTCACGTCGCCGTGCACGAGGACGCGCCGCGTGCTTGCGGTGGTCGCCTCGATGGCGAGGATCGCCTGCGCGCGGTCGGGGTGCGCGCGTGCCGCCGCCTCGAGATACGGCTCCAGGCGCAGCGCGTGAAAGAGGGCGTCGGTGGCGAAGGCACGCTCGATCGCGGCGTCGCCCGCGGTGGTGGCGTGGATGCGACCGAGCGCGGTGCCGACGGCGCGCGCCACCGCGACGTCGACCTCGCCGGCGAGGAGCTGCGTCTTCCACAGCGGATGCGTCGCCGCGGGCAGGAAATCCATCGCAAAGAGGTTGCTCGTCTCGTCGCGCGCGATCGGATGCGGGCAGGCCCCCGGAAGGCGGGCGTCGACGAGCCGATACCAGTCCCACTCGTGCCGGCTGCGATCGACCGGCACGATCCATTCCGCCTCGACCTTGAGGCGGGGCAGCGCACGCTTGACGCAGATCGTCCGCCCCGGCAGCTCGACGCGCCAGATATCCGACGACACGCCGCCGGCCAACGCCTGCATCGGCGCCGCGTCCCCGGCCCGCAAGAGCTGCATGCGCACCAGCGCGGCGGCGATCTCGGCGTCCGGTCCCTGGGTCGTGGAAGCCGTGGCCATGCCGCGATGATGCCGCACGGCAGGACCGATGCACGCCGAGCGCTTCACGAGGACGGCGCGACCCGTCCGCCGGCCAGGGTCACCACCTGCTGCGCACACTCCGCGAGATCGTCGGGATCGTGCGTGATCAGGAGCATCGGCACGCCGAAGCGCTGCTGCACCGCGACGAGTTCCGCGCGCAGCCGCTGGCGCAATGCGGCATCGAGCGCCGCGAACGGCTCGTCCAGGAGGAGCAGACGCGGCTTCGCGAGCAAGGCGCGGGCGAGGGCAACGCGCTGCCGTTGCCCGCCCGAGAGCTGCTCGGGGTAGCTTGCGCGCAGCTCGTCGAGCGCGAAGAGCGCGAGCAGCGCGTCGATGTCGCCCTGCCGCTCGCGGCTGCGGCGTCGCGGGTATCCGCGGTCGTCGGCGGCCGCCACGTTCTGCTCGACCGTGCGATGCGGAAAGAGCGCGTAGTCCTGGAAGACGAAGCCGACGCGCCGGTCACGCGTCGGGATGTCGATGCGCTGCGCGGTATCGAGCCACACGTCGCCATCGATGGCGATGCGGCCCCGATCGGGCGTCACGAGCCCCGCGATGCACGCCAACGTCAGCGACTTGCCCGCGCCGGAAGGACCGAAGAGCGCGAGCCGATCGGCCTCGGTGGTGAAGCGCACCGCGAGCGAAAAGCGGCGGCCCGCCGCCACGACCTCCTTGCCGATGTCGATGTCGAAGCGCATGGCGCGAGTCTAGCGGCCGGCCGGATCGCGCGCAGCGCACGCCCGAAGGCGGCAACGCCGCCGCGCACGGCCGGGCCTCAAAGCGGAACGATGCGGCTGCGAGCGCCGCGCACCGCGTGGCTCGCGGCCACGAGCAACGCGATGCACACGCCGGAGGCGATCAGCACGAGGACGTTGGCGAGCGCGTCGTCACCCGCGTGCACGGCCTCGTAGATCGCGATCGACATGGTCTGCGTGCGACCGGGAATGTTGCCTGCCACCATGAGCGTCGCACCGAACTCGCCGATCGCCCGCGCGAAGGCGAGCATCGCGCCCGCGACGATCCCGCGCCACGCGAGCGGCAGCGAGACGCGCACGAAGACGGTCCATTCGCCGTAGCCCAGCGTGCGGCCCGCATTCTCGAGGTTGCGGTCGACCGCCTCGAAGGCGGTGCGCGCGGCCTTGAAGACGAGCGGAAATGCCACCACCGTGGACGCCGCCACGGCGCCCTGCCAGGTGAAGATGAGCTCGATGCCAAGGCCCTGCTCGAGCCAGCGACCCAGCGCACTGCTGCGGCCAAAGGCCACGAGCAGGTAGTAACCGAGCACCGTCGGTGGGAGCACCATCGGCAGGAGCAGGAAGGCGTCGACGATGTCGCGGCCGGGGAAGCGCAGGCGCGCGAGCAGAAGCCCCGCGCCGACACCGAGCACCGCCGCGAACAACGTGGCCCACGCCGCCACCTTGAGCGTGAGCAGGAGCGGGACGAGCGCGGTATCCACCGTCGGCACGCGGGAAGCCGCCGCGTTACGGCGCGCGGAAGCCGTACCGGCGCAGGATCTGCTGGCCGGCGTCGCTCGCCACGTAAGCGACGAAGGCGCGGGCGAGATCCGGGTGCTTCGAGCCCTGGACGACGGCGACGGGATAGCGCACGGGTGTGGACGTCGGCACGTCGAAGGCGACCTTGACGCGGTCGGCCATGATCGCGGCGTCGGTCGCGTAGACGAAGCCCGCCTCGGCCTCGCTGCGGGCGACGTAGTCGAGCACCTGGCGCACGTTCTGCGCGAAGACGAGGCGCGACTCGAGCGGCCCCCACAGCTTGGCCGCGTCCAGCGCCTCCTTCGCGTAGCGTCCGGCGGGAACCGTCTGCGGACTGCCCAGGGCGATCTTGCGGAAGCGCTGCTCCACAAGATCGGCAAGCGCCGCCGGCGGCGTGGCCGCGGCAGGCACCACGAGCACGAGCGCGTTGGCCGCAAAGTCGCGGCGCGTGTCCGGCAGGACCACGTTGGCGGTCACGCCGCGATGCATGGCCTCCTGGTCCGCCGACGCGAACACGTCGGCCGGCGCGCCCTTCGCGATCTGCGTGACGAGCACGTCGGAGGCCGCGAAGTTGAACGTGACCTTGGCGCCGGCGTGTTGCGCCTCGAACGCCTTGCCGATGTCACGGAAGGCATTGGTGAGGCTCGCCGCGGCGGACACGACGATCTCCTGCGCGGTGGCGGCGTGGGTGAGGAAGGCGAGGGCAAGGGCGGCAAGGAAGCGCACGTCGTATTCCATCCGATATGACGAAGCGCGCAATATACACCGGAATACGACGCGCGTCAGCGCCTGGCGGATGTGGCGGCATCGGCGCCGCGTCGACCACGGGCGTCCCCGCCCCGGATCACGGGTCGCCGCTCGGATGCGCGGTGAGCGCCTTCAAGCGGCGCAGGTCCGCGGCCGCGGCGTCGAGCGCCACGGCCTCGATCCGGCGATAACGCGCCACGACCTCGCCCCCCAACGCCGTGAGGATGGCGCCCCCGCCGTGCGCGCCGCCGGCACCCGCCACCACGAGCGGGCTGCGAAAGTTCCGGTTCATGGTGTCGACCAGGAGCCAGGCGCGCCGGTAGGACATGCCGAGCTCCTTCGCTGCCGCGGTGATCGACCCGGCGCGCGCGATCGCCTCGAGGAGATCGACCTTGCCGGGGCCGAGCACGATCTCGTCGCCACGGGTGAGACGCAGGCGAAAACGCACGTTGACGACGGGGCTCGCGGGGCTCACGGTGCGACGCCTCGCGCATCGCCGTCATCGTCGGCGGCTGCCGAGAGGTCGGCGCGCGCCTCGGGATAGAACGCGGCGAGCAACGACAGCGTCGTCGTGCGCAGGAGCCGCGCGGCTTCGGCCGCGACCGCGTCGCGATCGGGGGTGGGATCGGAGACACCGAGCAGCGCGAGCCACTCGGGGTGCCGGTTGGCCACCGCGGTGTGCACGGACTCGCGCCAGAACGCCGGCGACTCGCGTTCCTCGTATTCGCCGCGACCGCGGCCGTAATGCGCCACCGCGAGATAACGCAGCAGCACGACCTCGACGAGGCGCAGCACGAATGCGATGTCGAAGCGCAGCGTGTCGTCGGTCTGGCCGCGGGCCACGTTGACCGCGCGCGCGACACCGGCGCCGCCCAGCGCCCCGAGGAGCGCGCCGGTGAGCATGCCCGCCCCAAAGGTGAGGCCGCCGGCGGCAAGATCGGCCGCAAGCCCGGCGGCAGCGCCGGACAGGACGCCGCCCATGGCCGCCGCCTTGCGCTCGTCGACCGGCCCCTCGCGCGCCATGTCGCGCTCGAAGCGGGCCTCGACGTCGGCGGCCGCGCGACCGGCAAGGGCGTGGATCGTGATGAGTTCGTCCATCGCGGTGCGCATGCTCTCCGCAAGATCGCGGGCGAGTGCTTGCGCGGCGCGCGCCTCGTCGTCACGTGCGGCGTCACCGGCGATGCCGATCGCGGCGCCCAGGCGGCGCAGCATCGGTGGCCGCGGCACGACCACGCGCGCACACGCCGCGACCGCGAGCGGTTGCGCGATCGCCTGCATCGCGCGGTCGAACGCCGCGAGGCGCTGCGCGCGCCACGCCTGCGCAAGACGCGCGAACGCCGCCGCCTTGTCCGCTGCCACGAGGTCGCCGATCGCCGCGAGAAGCGCAAATTCCTGCACCCAGCAGCGCGTGAAGGCGTCGAGCGCGCCGACGCCTCGCACGTGCGCGTACGCGCCGAGCGCCGCGCGCCAGCGGGCGGCGTCGGCGGCCTCGTCCGCCGGCGCGCGCGGCGTTCCGGTCTGGTTGAGGAGCACCAGCACCGGCTTTTGCATCCACGCGAGAACCGCGAGCTCGGGCGCGAGGTAACCTGCATCGGCCGGGTCCTCCGCCGCGTTCACGAGATACAAGACGACGTCGGCCTCGTCGCGCACGTTGCGCACGGCGAGTTGCGTGAGGTAGAACGCGCGGTCGCGAAAGCGATCCCACACCTGCGTGAGGAACCAGCCGACCGGGTTGCCCTCCTGCGCGAGGCGGCGCGCAAGCCGGGCGCTGTCGCCGAAGCCGGGGGTGTCGGCGAGGAGCAGCACGTCGCTATCCGCGGTCTCGACCAGCGGAAACGTCTCGGCGAGCGTCGTCACGTGCGGGGCATCCCGCACTTCGCCCACGTCGCGGCCGAGCAGGGTGCGGGCGAGCGTCGTCTTGCCCGCGTTGGTGTGCGAAACGAGCGTCAGCGTGATCGTCGTCATGCGGGGGCCGGTCGCGCTCGCGCTACGCGAGTGCCGCGTCGAACGCCGTTTCGGCGGCTGCGACGTCCGGGTGCGTGAGGTCGACGAAGACGACGCCGTAGCCGGCCTCGGTTGCGAACGTGCGCCACAGCGCGCGCCGCTCGTCGTGGCGGCGCGTGTCACCGGCAAGGCGGGCGGCCAGCGCCGCTTCGTCGACGACGACCACGAGTGGCCGCCCGAATCCGGCGAGCGCGGCGAGGAACGCGCCGTGCGCCTCGGGTTCGGGCGTCGCGGTGGCGTTGAAGAGCGCGAGGATCGGGTGCGCCCCTCCTCGCGGCACGTTCAAGGCGAGCGCCTCGTTGCCGTACGCGACCGCGGGAGCGAGTCGCACGCGCACGCTGCCGCCGAGCGAACGCGCGACGAGGCTCGCCAGGACCGCCTCGGCGTCGGCGGCGACCGCGAAGCTGTACGGCACCGCGTCGACCACGACCGGACCGTTCTCGAAGCCACGCAGGAGGCGCGCGAAGTACGGATCGCCCAGGTCATCGACCAGGTGCCGTGCGCGGTGCCGCTCGACGAGTCCACAGATGCCGGCGAGCAGGAGCCGCGGGGCGACGACGACGACGGCGAGCGTTGCCGCCATGAGGTGCAGCCACAACGCCGCGTTCTCGCTCGCCGGGGCGCGAATGGCCGCCACGTGCGCCACATCGGGGACGGCCAGTCGGGTCACCCACGCGCCGGGCGCGTAGAACACGGCGACGATCGCGCGCACCGCGTCGGAGTCGAGGAACGTGCTCTCCCACGTCGCGCGATACTCGAGACCGAGCCCGCGCACGTACAGCCCGGCGATGACACCCAGCGCGAGCACGGCGGAGGCGACGTGCAACAGGCGCGCGGCGCGCACCGCGTACAGCGGTCCGGCGCGCGCGACCCAGTCGTCGGTGAAGGCGGCAAGCGCGCGGGCGGTGGTGTCATCGCGCCCGCGGCGCACACGCCGGGCGCTGCCGGAGAGCCACACGACCGCGCGGCGCAGCGGGCCGGGCGTCGCATTCGCTCCGTAACGCACGACGAAGCCGGCGGCGAGCACGAGATAGACCGCGAGATTCCACACCACGAGCGGCAGCACCGGCGACTGGAGGATGTTGATCCGGTGCGCGCCACCGATGAGGTTTCCCATCGCGCCGACCGCCAGTGCGGCGAGTGCGAGCGCGGCACCCACCCACGGCCGCCAGCGCCAGCCGCGCGCAAAGCGCAGCACCACGTCCCTGCGCTGGTGCAGACGCTCGCCGGCGAGTCGCGCGCGGGTTGCGATGAACAGCGCCGGGTCCGCCCCATCGCCCACGACCTCGGCCGCGGCGCGTGTGGCCCACGCGCGATCGGCGTCGGTCCACGCCACGCGCTCGCGGTCGGCCGTCTCGATCGCGCGCAGTGCGGTGACGGCAAGGGCGGTACGTTCATCCATGGCGACGGGATCCGCCGCCATGATGCCCGAAACGCTACGCCCCGCGCCGGCGCGGCGGCAGGGCAGGCGCGGTGAGCACCGGCCGGGGGCCGAAATCCGGCACGCTGGGGGCGGCCTTGGCGGCGAGATCGAGCGCGGTGGCGAGCGCCACATCGAGCTGGCGATCGCGTCCGGCGCGGGCGTCCTGCGGCGCGTTGTCGACCTCGATCGTGGGATCGGTGCCGTGGTTCTCGACACCGAAGCCCACGTCGCGGAACCAGAACGAGAACTCGGGCTGCGTCGTCTCGGTACCGTCGACGAGGCGGTGGCGCGGCCAGATGCCGATCACCCCGCCCCACGTGCGAGTGCCGACGAGCGGGCCCAGCTGCATGAGCTTGAAGTTGTGCGAGAAGATGTCGCCGTCGGAGCCCGCGTGCTCGTTGGTGAGGGCGACGACCGGGCCGGCGACCGCCTCGTCCGGGTACGGGTGCGGCTTCGTCCAGCGCGCGAGATCGTAGCCCGTGCGCTTGCGGGCGATCTTCTCCAGCAGAAGTTGCGAGACGTGGCCGCCGCGGTTGTAGCGCAGGTCGACGATGAGCGCATCGCGATCGCATTCGCCGCCGAAGTAGCGATGGAATTCGGCAAAGCCCGCCGACTGCATGTCGGGCAGGTGCAGGTATCCCACACGCCCGGCGCTTGCCGCGTGCACATGCGCGCGATTGGCCTCGACCCACTCGCGATAGCGTGCCGGCACCTCGTCGGCGAGGGTCGTCACCGTCACCGCACGCCGACCTTGCGCACTTTCGAGGGTGAGTTCGACCCTGGCGCCCGCCTGGTGGACGAGCAGGGCCTGCGGTGGCACCGTGGCGCGGACGGGCTGGCCGTTGACCGCGACGATGCGCTCGCCGACGCGCGCGGCCACGCCGATCGCATTGAGCGGCGAGTCGGCGAGCGGGTCCCACGCGTCGCCGGCCACGATCGACACGATCTCGAAACCGTCGCCGTCGGCGGCAAGGCGCAAGGTCGCGCCGAGATGGCCGAGCGCCCAGCGCGGCGGCTGCCGATGGTCGCCACCCATCTCGTAGGCATGCGACGTGCCGAGCTCGCCTTGCATCTCCCAGATGAGGTCGGAGAGTTCGCCGCGCGTGGCGACGCGCGCGATGAGCGCCTCGTACTTGGCATGGACGCCGTTCCAGTCCACCCCCGACATGTCGGGCGTCCAGAACTGGTCACGCTGCAGGCGCCAGACCTCGCGCAGCATCTGCCTCCACTCGGCGACGGGGTCGACCGCCGCCCGGATGCGCTCGAGGTCGAGCCAGCCGCTGGCGCGACTCGGGGCGCTGTCCTGCGCCTGCGGCCCTTCGAGCTTGCGGTTGGCGGGAATCGCGCGCAGCCGCTTGCCATCGCGCACGACGAGAGTCGTGGCGTCCGGTGCGAGGTCGAAGGCCTCGACGCGCTCGGCGATGGTCTCGACGCGCGACGTCGCGAAGTCGAACAGTTCGAGCCGTCCGGGACCTTCGCCATGACCACCCCGCCCGTGCGCGCCGACGATCGGCAGCACGGTCCAGATCACCTTCTTGCCGTCGACGCCGGCGATCTGGCCGAAACGATTCTCCGCCACCGGAAACGGCGCCACGCGGCGGGCGAGCCCTGCGACGTCGACGCGCACCGTGACCGCCTCGGCGGCGTCGGCGCCATCCTTCGCGGGTGTGTCCGCGTCGGCCGCACGCAACCCCCGCGGCGTCGGCTCGAACGGTGACGCCGCGTCGGCGGCGAGCGCCACGAGGTACGGCCGTCCGGCGCGGGGAAAGGAAAGCTCGAACTGCACCGCGTCGTACACCGGATCGAACGTGCGCAACGACAGGAAATAGAGGAACTTTCCGGTCGGATCGAAGGCCGGCGCGTAATCGCGGAACTCGGGCTGCGTGGCGAGCACGAGGACCTTGTCGTCCACGCCGTAGAGCTTGATCGCGACGTGCCGGGCGTCGGTCCAGTACGTGTAGGCGAGCCACTTGCCGTCCGGCGACCAGGCAAGGTCTTCGGTGCGCCCGTGCTCGCTGCGGTCGATCACCGCGTGCGCCCCGCTGGCGACGTCACCGACGATCACCTCGTTGCGATGGTTGCCGATGGCGACGAGGCTGCCGCGTGGCGCCGCTTTCATCGCGATCGCGCGGCCGATGTCCCAGGGCTGCACCTTGGCACCTGCGGCGGACGCGACGTGCACGCGCTCCTCGCCGGTGGCGTCACTCACCGCCACCACCGTGGTGCCATCGGCAAGCCACTGCCCGTGGCGATGCCGGCTCGCCTCGGTGCTGCCGACCTCGCGTACGGGGCCCTCCCACAGTGCCATGGTGAAGAGCTTGCCGCGAACGTCCAGTGCGACGCTGTGGCCCGCCGGATGCACGTGGAATCCGCCCAGATAGTCCCCTGCGGTGACGAACTTGCGCGCCGCCTGCGGGCGCGAAGTCGGCACCTCGATCGGCAGCTCGCGCGTGCTGTCGCCACGCGGATCGTAGAGCCAGATCGCAGCGCCGCACTGGTAGACGATGCGCGTGCCGTCGGTTTGCGCGAAGCGCGCGTAGAAGTCGTCGTGGTCGGTGTGGCGCACGAGGTCCGTGCCCGCCGGGGTCACCGAATAGAGGTTGCCGACACCTTCGGCGTCGCCGATGAAGTAGACGCGATCGCCGATCCACATCGGACTCGTGATGTTGCCGGCGAGCTCGCTCATGCGGCGGAACTCACCGCTGCCGTCGGCGTCGATCCACAGGTGCCCCGCGGTACCGCCGCGATAGCGCTTCCAGCGCGCGGGATCGGCGGTGTTGCGGCCGATGACGAGGGCGCCTCGCGGCCCGTAGGCGAGATGATTGACCTGGCCCCAGGGCAGCAGCTCCGGCAGCCCGCCCGCGATGTCGATGGTGTGCGCGCGATAGTTGCGGAAGAAGGGTTGCCCGTGCGTCGTCACGAAGAGGATGCGCCCGTCGGGGGTCCAGCCGCGCACCATCACGTCGGGACCGAGCCAGGTCATCCGTCGCGCCGGACCCCCGTGCGCGGGCATGAGATACACCTCGGGATGCAGCTCGTCGCGGCCGACGAAGGCGAGCCACTTGCCGTCCGGCGAGAGCGCCGGCGTCGACGGCTCGCCCGAACCCGCGGTGAGCCGGGACGCCACGCCGCCTTCGGCGCCCACGCGCCAGAGGTCGTCGTCGCACACGAATACGATGTCATCGCCGCACAGCGTGGGTTGGCGCAGGTAGCCTGGGATCATGGGGGTTCCCGTGGAAAGGACGACGCGCCCCGGCCTCGTGAGCCGGGCGCGGCGGATACGGATGGGAAGCGAATGGTAGCCGAGCGCGGCGGCTGGCGTGGCCTGCGGCGCGACGAGTCGCGATGAAGCCCGACGGGCGACGTGTTGCGGCGATGGACCCGCCGCGCGAGGCGCCTAGCCGCGCGCGGCCCCGTGCATTCCGGCGAGCGGCGCCCGGCGCAGGAACGTGGCGTCGCGCCCGAGAATGAACTTGAGCAGATCGTCGAGCACCGACTCCTCGATCGCCTGGCTGTGAAATTCGAGGGCGACCCGGTCGAAGCGATCGACGTTGACGAGCGGCACCGTGACGATGCCGGTGACGTAGTCGACGTGAAACGACACCTTGGCGGGGATCGCGGGCGGGACGGTGATGACGCACTTGCGCACGGTGCCCTCGTGATCCTCGACGCGACGACAGGTGTATTGCAATCCGGCGTCGTCGAGCGCCTTCTCGGCCATCTGCACGCCGCCGGGAGCGACCTCGATGGTGAGCGGGCGGGCTGCGGCGATCTCGTAGTAGATGTTGATCTCGTCGATCACCGGAAACCCGACGACCCGCCGCTCGTGCTGCCCGACGTAGCCGCGACCGAACCGCGGCGCCTCGAACGCGAGCCCGTGCCCGACGTCGAAGCGATGCGCGATCGCCGGCTTGACCCCATCGAGATAGGAGAACGCCTTGTCGAGCCACTGGTAGGCGTGACGCAGGCGCTTGTCGATCGCCTCGTAGCCCTCCACCTCGGAGCGATCGTCGTGTGTCTTGCGGCTGGACTCGTACTGGACGCGCAGTTCATCGAGGAGCGATGGCGACGTGGACATGAACGAGGCCCTCCGATGCGCGATGGCGCGGGGCTGACGCTGCGGATTCTAATCCGCAATGCGTCCCGACACGCAACGTGCCGCGACCCGCGACGGACCTCACCGATCGCGCCTCGGCACCACGCGACACGGCGGCCGCGTCGTGGTCACGACGGGCCGCGGCGCCACCAGCGCGGGCGCGCCGGCGGCACCGACGTGTCCGCCCGCGCGGGCCGGGTGCCGTCGGGCGCGACATCGGCGTCGGCCGGATCGGTGCTGCGCAGGAACGTACGCGCGTGCAGGCCGAACGTGCGCAGCCGCTTCAGCGCGGTCTCGGTGACGTGGAAGCTGCCGTACCAGCGATACGCGACGACCAGCGTGACGGCGACGAGCAGCACAATGAGCAGGATCGGCTGCCGCAGCACGAGGGCGACGCCGAAGGCGGCGGCGACCCAGGTGATTCGCTCGCGGGTGAGGAAGATCGCATTCGTCCCCTGCGCGGCCTCGATGCGGGCAAGCGCGCGCTGCGTCTGCGTGGCAAACGACGCAAGACGCGCCGCGAAGCCGCGCAGGCGCAGCGTCTCGGGTGCCGGATCGTCGAGGCGCTCGACGGTGGTGCAGGCGCGCTGGAGGGCGTCGAAGCTGCGCAACAGGTCGTGCAAGGTCTCGCTCGGCAGATCGTCTTCGACCTTCGGCGAGAGCGCGAGGATGCGCGCGGCGTGGCCGCGCAACTCGTCCTGCGCGGCGAGCCGCAGGCGCAGGCGGGCCGCGGCGCGCGCGGCTTCGCGCCGCTTCCCCTGAGCGGCGGCATCGCGCGCCTGCGGCAGGACCGCGGCGGCGACGAGGATGGCGGTGACCTCGTCGTTGGCCTCGTCGAAGGCGGCCTCGAACCAGGGACAGTATGCGGCGAGTTCACCCCGCGCGGCGCGCACCTCGCCGCGCAAGGTCGCGACGTACGCGGGATCGGCCAGTGCCATCACGAGTCCGGCATTGACCGCGCTGCGCGGCGGCAATTCGAGACGGCCGGACACGGCATACATGAGTTCGTCGATGTCGACGACTTCGTCGCTGGCCACGTTGCGCGGCCGCCGCGCAGCGGCGTCATGGGCCTCGCGCACGCGCTCCCAACCCGCGACGAAGCGCTCCCACGCGGCGGCCCACGCGGCGGCGAGCTGGCCCAGCGCGGGGACGCTCGCCGCAAAACTCGCGAGGACGTCGTCGCGCACGAGCGAGTCGAGCCAGTCGACGGCGGCCGCATCGCCACCGGCACCGGCACGGGCGGCCGCCTGCACCGCCTCGACCGTCACCGGCGAATCGCGCCAGATCGCCGGCAGCTCGGGGGCGGCCGCGACGAGGAAGCGCAGCAGCCGCCCGTCGTCGGACAGGTCACGCCGGTCCTGCACATCGCGCAGCGTGCGCAAGAGGTTGTAGTCGTGCAGTTCCTGCTCGACCCAGCGCGCGATGACACCGCGCGTGAGATCGCGCCGGGCCGCATCCCAGTGCCGCGCCAGGGCGATCGCGAGCTCCGCTGCGGTCGTCGCCGTGGCGCTGCCGATGCGATACGGCCGGACGCCTGCCGCCGGCACGTCGGTGTCCGGCCCCGCCTCGAGCGTCGGATCACCCTCGAGCCAGCGCGTCACCTCGGCGTCACCGAAACGCCGCTTGGGGTCACGCAGGAGCAGGCCCCGGCACAGCAGCCGCAACCGGTCGTCGAACACGCCACGCACGTCGATCGGGCGCGTCGCGAGCTGGTAGTTCATGACCTGCTCCGACAGTCCGTCGAACGGGTGGCGTCCGCTCGCGGCCTCGAGCACGATCATCCCCAGCGACCACCAGTCCGATTTCGCGTCGAGCACACCGGTCAACACCTCCGGCGCCGCGTACCGCGTTGTGCGCGCGACGCTCGTGAAGTGCTGCGTGGCCGCGCTGAACGAGGCGATGCCGAAGTCGGTGAGGGCGAGCTTCAGGGGCGACGCGGTGCGCACGAGCACGTTGTCGGGCTTGAGGTCGCGATGCAGGATGTGCTGCGCGTGGATGCCGCGCAGCGCCTCACCGATCTGCTGCACGATGCAGCGAATGTCGGATGCGGGCAGCGGCCCGCGACGCAGCAGCGCCTCGAGCGTGCCACCGGGCACGTATTCGAGGATCTCGTAGGCGACGCCGTCCGATACGCCGTGGTCGAGGATGCGCACGACGGTGTCACCTACGGCGTTGGCGAGAATCTCGAGCAAGCGCACGTCCGGCTCGATGCCGCGCCGATACAGCTTGGCGACGACCTTGTCGCCGCTCTCGCGGTCGACGACGAGGAGGAGGTCGGCTTCGCTGCCCGTGGCGGGAAAGGCCTCGATCGTGCGATACCGGTCGCGCAGCACGCGCGGCAGCGGGCGGGCGCCGGCGAGGTCGGATTCGTCGCGCAGCGGACGGTTGCAGTACACGCAGCGCGTGGCGGTGACCGGATTGGGCTGCGCGCAATCGGCGTACGGACAGACGATGTCAGTCGGCGCCGACGCTACCTCGACCGCGGTGATCCCGTCCTGCGTGGTGACGGCGGCGCCGGTGGCGGCAGGCCCGGCAGGCTCGACTGGAACGACGTCGGCGATGGCAGCGGTGACGTCGGTCGCGGCAGAGGTCTGCGCGGCAACGGTCGCGGCGGTGACGTCGACCGGCGCTGGTGGTGTTTGCAGCGTGAAGTCGACGCCGGCGAGCGAGGCACCGCAGGCGCAGCGCGTGCGCTCCGGCGGACTGACCGCATCGCAGACCGGGCAGATGCGAACGTAGGTGGCGCGCGCGGGCTCGGCGGGAGGACCTAGCGACGCCACGAGACCTCGGTGAGCGTGAGGCCACGCTCCGCGCACAGCGCCTCGACCCGCGCCATGTCACCGCGGTCCGGAATGCCGATCATCCAGACGCGGCCGCCGTCGATGGCCGCCTGCATGCGCTTGTCACCGCCCGCGGGCCTGTCGACATAAGGCAAGTAGCGCTCGCGGCCGCGGGCGGAAAGCGGAACGAGCGTCTGATTGGCAGACCCGCGCCAGAGGTTTGCCGGCGGCAGCCGATCGACGTACGGCTCGGGAATGACGGCGTCGAGGCGCGCGAGGAGCCTTGCGTGCTCCTTCTGGAGACGGCGCAGCGGGTAGCCGCTGTAGCACAGGATGTCGAAGTCGAGCTCCTGCTCGCGCCGCCACGCGGCGAGACCGGCGAGGAAGGCATCGAGCGCCGCCGGCTGGTCGAAAGGCTCGCCGCCGCTGATCGTGATGCCGTCGGCGGTGCCGCGCGAGACGTCGCGGCACCAGGCGATGAGGTCGGCCACCGCGATGCGCTTGCCCGGGTCGCGCGGCCAGGTGTCCTGCGACACGCAGCCGTGGCAATGGATCGAGCAGCCCTGCACCCACACGCCGATGCGCCGGCCGGGCCCCAACACGGTCACCGGCCAATGCGCCTTGTTGACCTCGAGCATGGCGCGCCGGCCCGAGGCCGCCGCGGGCCGCGGCGCCGATGGCCTCGCGCGACCGACGGTCTTGCGCGCCGCGCTCACGCGAGCTCCACCGTCATGATGCGATTGGCGTCTTCGGCCATCGCCTTGACCACGACCTCCGTGCGCCCTTCGAGCGGGAGACGGAAGAGCGCCCGGGCGAGCGGATTGACGAACAGCGATTCCAGGCGATTGCCGATGCCGCGCCCGCCGTTGGCGAGATCCTTCGTGCACAGTTCGCGCAGCCGATCGCGCACCTCGGGCACCACCACGAGCTCGATCTTGTGCTCCTCGCGCACGCGATTGGCCACGTTGCGCAGCATGCCGTCGAAGATGAGCTCGCCCACCTCGGGGGTGATGAAGCCGAAGACGACGATGTTGTCGCCGATCCGGTTCAGGATCTCCGGACGCGACAGGCGAAACTTGAAGTAATCCTGGATCGCGGTGCGCACGCGGCTTTCGACCACCTCGGGCGCATCCCCCGGGGAGACGCTTTGCACCCGCCGGCCATGGTCGTCCTCGACGAAGATGCCGAGATTGCTCGTGAAGACGAGGACCGCCTCGGAGAAGTACGCCGTCTCGCCGCGGCCGTCGGTGAGGCGGCCGTCTTCGAGGATCTGCAGGAACTTGTCGAGGATGCGCGGATGCGCCTTCTCGATCTCGTCGAAGAGCACGACCGAGAACGGCTTCTCGCGCACCGCGTTGGTGAGCTCGCCGCCGGCGTCGTAGCCGATGTAGCCGGGTGGCGCCCCGAGCAGGCGCGCGCCCGTGTGCTCCTCGGCGAACTCGCTCATGTCGAAGCGGATGTATGCGCGCTCGTCGCCGAAGACGAGCTGCGTCAGCGTCTTGGCGAGTTCGGTCTTGCCCACGCCGGTCGGCCCGGCGAAGAACAGCACGCCGCGTGGCCGGTTGCCCGAGGAGCGCGCCTGCGCCCCGGTCAGCCCCATCACCGACCGCATGAGGATGTCGATCGTCTTGGTCACCGCGGCGCGCTGCCCCTTGACCCGTTCCTCGATGAACGGCAATGCCTCGGCGATGCGGGCGCGCAGGTAGTCCTTCTTCCAGGGATTCTCGGTGGCGCCAACCTTGAAGCACTGGACCGCGTCGTCGACGTCGGTGAAGCCGAAGCCCAGGCGATCGGCGAGTTGTGCGATGTCGGCGAGCGCAACGAGCGGCAGGCCGTCGGTGCGCTGCGCGAAGTCGCGCGCGAACTTCTCTTGCGCCGCGGGTTCGCCGCCCTCGTAACCCGCGAAGAGGTTGCCGAGCGAGCGCGCGGCTTCGAGCCGCATCTCGTAGTCGGGAAGGCCCAGATTGAGCATCGCCACGCGCGTGGAGTCGAGCACGAGCCACGACGGGAGATCCTGCGTGCGGTTGGCGAGCCAGAGGGTGGGATTGAAGCGCGCCTTGCCGTTGCGGGTCGTGATGTCCGCACCTTTCGGCACCACCGGATGCGCGGTGAGCGAGATCCGCTCGGCCGCGACGAAGAAGCGGTGCTCCGCGGCGTCGAGCTGGTTGGGCGAGCGCGCGAGGCGTGAGGCGAAGTCGATGACGAGGGCGCAGCGGGCGTCGCGCATCGTCGCCACCTTGCGCATCGTGCCGATGAGGTTTTCGAGGCTCATCGGCATCGCGCCGTCGGTGAGCTTCAGGTCGAAGAGCGTGGTGGCAAGTTCCACCACGGCAGGCTCGTTCGGATACGGGCGCAGCCCTTCGACCGGGTCGTAGACGAGCAGGAAGCGGTAGTCGAGCGGCGCGAGGTGCACCCACAGGCAGCGCAGGAGCGGCGCGAGCGTGACGCTTCCCTCGAATGGCGTGAGGAAGGTGTCGCGGATGTTGCCCGCCAGCACGAACTGCGAGCGGATCGGCGTGAGCCGGGTGAGGTCGGCGATCCAGCGCGGCGCGGCGGGCGTCGTGCTCACGGCAGGCGGCGTGCCCGCGGCGCGGGCTCGGTGCGGGTCGGTTCCGCAGCCGCGATCTTGGGCAGGCTTGCCGCGTCGACGACCTGGACCGGGACGGCGCCCGCATCGAGCCGGCGCGTCACGTCGAGCGCGAGGCCGCGCGCGGCGAGCGTCGCCATGAGGCGTGGGAACTCGGCGCACCAGCGATCCTCGGCCAGCGCATCCTGACGCCTTCGCTCGGCGTTCTCCTCGTCGCCGCGCGCGCGCACCACGTTGAAGTTGACCGTCCGCTCCGCGGGTGCCACGCGCAGCCGCACGAAGTAGTTGTCCCATCCGGCGCGACGAAAGTGCACCGCCCCGCCGTCGGCAAAAAGCGTCGCCTCGATGTCCTCGACCTCGTAACCCAGGTCGCGCAGCGATTCCTCGAGCACCGTCGCCGCGGCCGCCGTCGCCCGTTGCTCGCTCGCGGCGGCGGCCTCGTCGAGGACGTCTTCGGCGGCCTTGCGCAGCTGCGCGTCGAGCCGGGCGGTGCCGGCCACCACCGCTTCCAGCGCGAGCAGGAGCGGCGCCGGTGCATCCGCCGGCAGCGCCGCAAGGAGTCTCGTCGCTGCCGCGGCGTCGGCCGCCTGCGCGGCGCGCGCGTCGCGCTCGAGCTGCACCGCGCGGCGCAACTCGGTGGCGAGCGCCTCGGCGCGCTCGACCGAAGGCGCCAGCACGATCCGCCGCGCGAGCGCCTCCAGCGCCGAAGGAAGTGTGGCGCCGGGCGCAAGCTCGAGACGCGCGAGCACGCGGGCGGCGGTCGCCCGCAAGCGCTGCGCGTCGGCTGCCGGCAGATGGGCACGCAGCTGCCGCTGCACGACGTGCAAGGCGAGCACCTCGTCGACCGTCGGCGCCTTCGTCGTTGCGGCCAGCACGCCGCGCAACTGCTCCGCGTAGCCCGCGCTCGCGCCCGCCAGCGCGGTTTCGAGCGCAAGCGCCGCCGCTTCGAGCTCGCGCAACCGGGCGGCAAGCGCCGCGTCGTCCGCACCCGCCTCGACCGCGGCGGGCTCGGGCGGCAGCGTCGCCGCGAGCCCGGGCACGTCGCCGGCGAGCGAACGCAGCCGCGCGACCCGCGCCTGCTGCCGCTCGACCTCGTGGGCCAGGGCGGCAAGGCGCTCGATGCGCGCGGCGCGCTGTCCTTCGCGAGCCGCGGTGAGCGCTGCCTCGCGCTCGGCCAGCTGCGCGAGCACCGCGTCGTATTCGCGGCCCATCGCGCGCGCCTCCTCGATCGCGCGGACGGAAAGCGACAAGAGCGCCTCGGTGAGGATGAATCCCGCGGTGATGGGCCCACTCATGATCGTCGCATTATTCCATCCCTCGCCGTGGGGGTCATGGCGCGCACCGCCGGGAAGGCACCCGCGGAGCACGCCCGTGCGAGGTCAATGCGCTACGACAAGCAGGAAGCACGCCGGCCCGGTCGCGGCGACGCATGGCCAGGGGTACGCGCTCCCGGTGACGGCGTGCACGTGCGGTCGACGACGCACGCGCGCGCGTCGGGCACGGGTCAGCGCCGCGGCGGCGCCGTGCTGCCGCGCATCACGATCTCGAACGGCAGCGTGCGGGATGACTCACCGAAGCGCCCCTCGAGCCGGGCGATCACTTCCTCCCCGGCCGCGCGGCCCACCTCGACGACGGGCGTGCGGATGCTCGTCAGCGGTGGCGTTTGCGTCGCTCCGAGGTCGGTGTTGTCCACACCGGTGATCGACAGGTCGTCGGGAATGCGCACACCCGCTTCGCGGCACGCGAGCATCCCCCCCACCGCGAAGACGTCGTTGGTGCACACCACCGCCGTCGGCCTTGGGCGACGCGCGAGAATCTCGTGCATGAGGCCGGCTGCCGCGTAAAGGTCGATGGGACCGTAGCGCGCGTCGGCCTCGTCGAGGGCGAGCCCGGCCTGATGGAGCGCCGCACGCATCCCCGCGCCGCGCTCGGTCGCCCGGTCGTTGCCGGCCACCGGTGCCGAGAGCAAGCCGAAGTGCCGGTGGCCGAGCCCGACGAGGTACTGCGTCATCGCAAACGTCGCGGCCCGGTTGTCGAAGCCCACCGTCGGATGCCGCCGCATCGGATCGACACCCCAGGTCAACACGTACGGCTTGCCGTGGCTTGCGAGCAGCGTGAACAGCGCCGGGTCATGATGGACTCCCACGAAGACGAACGCGTCCACGCCGTGGCTCACGAGCTGCTCGGTGACCCGGACCTCCTGCGCGAGGTCGTAGCGATGCTCGGCCAGCACCATCGCGTAGCCCGCGGCGTCGAGCACCGCCTGCAGCGCGCTCGTCGTGCGCGCATACAGCGCGTAGTCGACCGAGGGCACCACCGCGCCGACCATCTGGCTGCGCCGGCTGCGCAGCGCCCGCGCGGCACCGTGCGGCACGTAGCGCAGCTTGTCGATCGCCTGACGGACGCGTCCGAGCGTTTCGGGGTCGACTTGTTGCGGCAGGTTGAGCGCCCGCGAGACGGTTGCGGTGGACACGCCCGCGAGCCGCGCCACGTCCTTGGCCGACGAACGCGGCGGAACGTCGCTGCCGTGGCCTGGGAGGTCGCCGATGCCTTCGCCCATGGCGGGCAAGGATACGCTGCCAGAAATCGATTGCAAGGTGGCGCGCCGGGGGTGAGGCCCGGCCATGCCCCGATGCAACTATTGACACGAGAATCGATTCCCATGATCCTTATGTAAACGAATACATGGAGAGTGCATGAGTTCCGTGACGCCGGCGCGGCGACGTTTCATCGGCAGCTGCCTGCTCCTGGGCGGCGCGGCATCGCTTCGTTTTGCGGCGAGCGCTTGGGCGCAAACCTGGCCCACGCGGTCGATCCGCCTGGTGGTGCCGTGGGCTCCCGGCGGCCTCGTCGACAGCGGTGGTCGCATCATCGCCGAGGCGCTCACCCGGTCACTCGGGCAGTCGGTCGTGGTGGAGAACGTCTCGGGGGCTGCCGGCACCCTCGGCGCCGAGCAGGTGGCGCGCGCCAACCCGGACGGCCACGTGCTGCTGATGGCGACGAGTTCGCTCGCCATCGACGCCGCGGGCGGGCGCAAGACCCACTACGACCCGCGCAAGGACCTGCTGCCGGTCGCGATCGTCGCGGACACGAACAACGTCGTGGTCGTCCCGATCGACTCGCCGATACGCTCGATCCAGGATCTCGTGGCCGCGGCGAAGGCGAAGCCGGGAGGACTCGAATACGGCACTCCGGGGATCGGCAGTCCGGCGCACCTTTTCAGCGAGCTCTTCGCACAGACCGCGCAGGTGCAGATGCTGCACGTTCCCTACAGTCGCAGCCCGGCGATGAACGACCTCATCGCCGGCCGCCTCGCGGTGATGTTCGCGACCATTCCGGCGGCGACACCGCAGATCAAGAACGGCAAGCTGCGCGCGCTCGCCGTCACCGGTGCGACGCGCTTCCCCACGCTGCCGGACGTCCCGACCGTGATGGAAGCAGGACTCGCGGGCTACAGTGCGGGACAATGGCTCGGCGTCTTTGCACCGGCGCACACGCCGGCCGACGTCGTACGCAGGCTGAACGACGAGATCAACAAGGCGGTCAAGACGCCCGCCATCGCACAGCAACTCGTGGATCGCGGAATGACGCCGCTCACCATGACACCCGACGAGTTTGCGAAGCTCTTCGCCGACGACGTGCGCAAGTGGTCCGCCGTGATCCACGCCGCAGGCATCAAGCTCGAGTAAGACCCGGCATCGCGTTGTCATGAGCGACCCGGTGGCCCCCAACATCGTCTTGCTGATGGCGGACCAGCTCACGCCGTTCGCCCTGCCGTTCCACGGCCATCCGCTCGTGCAGACGCCGGCGTTATCCGCGTTGGCGGCGCAGGGTGCGGTGTTCGATGCGGCGTACTGCAATTTTCCGATCTGCGCGCCGTCGCGTGCATCGCTCCTCGCCGGGCGCATGCCGCACGCGATGGGCGTGTTCGACAACGCGAGCGAGTTTCCTGCCGAGATCCCGACGATGGCGCACTACCTGCGTGCGGCCGGGTACCGGACGATCCTCGCCGGCAAGATGCATTTCGTGGGGCCGGACCAGTTGCACGGCTACGAGGAGCGGCTCACGACCGACATCTACCCTGCCGATTTCCTCTGGGTCCCCGACTGGTCCAAGGGGCCCGCGTACCGGCCGACCGGCGTCGGCATGGGGCACGTGGTCGACGCGGGACCTTGCGTGCGCAGCATGCAGATCGACTACGACGAGGAGACGGCGCACACCGCGGTGCAGAAGATCTACGACCTCGCTCGCGAGCGAACGGCGCCGTTCTTCCTGACGGTGTCGTTCACGCACCCGCACCCGCCGTTCGTGGCTCGCCGGCACGAGTGGGATCAATACGCCGACGTCGATATCGACCCGCCTCGCGTGCCGGCGATTCCGTACGCCGAGCTCGATCCGCATAGCCAATGGCTCTACGTCGCTCACGGCCAGGATCGGCACACGGTCACCGCCGAACATGTGCGCCGCGCGCGCCGGGCGTACTACGCGATGGTGAGCTACGTCGACGCCAAGATCGGCGAGGTGCTCGCTGCGCTCGCGGCGGCGAGCCTTGCCGACAAAAGCGTGATCGTGTTCTGCGCCGACCACGGCGAGATGCTGGGTGAGCGCGGCATGTGGTACAAGCAGACGTTCTACGAACCGTCGGTGCGCGTGCCGCTCGTGATTCGTGCGCCCGGCGTGGCTCCGTGGCGATACCCGCAGGTGTGTTCGCTCGTCGACCTGCTGCCCACGTTCCTCGACATCGCGGCGCAAGGGAATGCGCCGGTGGCCCCGGTCGACCCACTCGACGGTCGCAGCCTGTGGCCGCTGCTGCACGGCGACGCGCGATGCGCGCCGGACGAGGCCGTCGCGGAATACTCTTCCGAAGGAGTGATGGCGCCGTCACGCATGGTGCGTCGCGGCCCGTGGAAGTACGTGCTGACCCGCGGCCTGCCGCCGCAGTTGTTCAACGTCGACACCGATCCGCTCGAGCAGCACGATTGCGCGGGACGGCCCGACGTCGCGGCGATCGAGCGCGAGCTTCGCGATCGTGTGCTTGCCGACTGGAATCCCGACATCGTCGACGCGCGCATCCGCGCGAGCCAGCAGCGGCGCCTCTTCCTGCGCGACGTCGCGCTGCGAACGAGCGCGTTTCCAGCGTGGAACTACGAGGCCCGTCGCGGGGATGCGCAGCGCTACGTGCGGCCCGCCACGGCAACGGGCCCCGTCGGCGCCAAGCCGCGCCTGCGTTTTCCGTACGTGACGCCGACCCCACCCGATCGGAGCGCCGAATGATCACTCGCCGCCGATGCGAAATGGGATCGTCTGCATGAACTGCCGCGCTGCGGTAGCCCGTTCGAAACCCAAGGAGGATGCGATGAGCAAGCAAGACAGGATTGGACCGGTGCGGCCGTCGCGGCGCCGCGTGATGCAGCAGGGCGCCGCGCTGTCGGCGGCAGGCATGCTCGGGGCGCCGTTCGCGTCATCCGCGTTCGCGCAGGGTGACGAGCTCGCGCCGTACCGTAGCGCCAAGATCGACTGGAAACAGGCCGCCGGTCAGGAAATCACCGTCGCCGTGATTCCGGCGAGCTACTTCGAAAACCTCATCTCGCTGCAGCCGCAGTTCGAGGCGCTCACCGGGGTCAAGGTTCGCTTCGAGAAGGTCCCACCCGGCCAGATCCGGCAGAAAGCCGTGCTCGACCTGTCGTCGAAGACCGCGACGTACGCCACGCACGCCGCCGATCCGATGTACTTCCCGCTCTATGTCGCCAACAAGTGGGTCGACCCGCTCGACAGGTACCTTGGCGACGCGAAACTCACCGACCGCGCATGGTTCAACTACGACGACATCATCAAGGCGTGGCGCGAGGCCGACTCGGTCGACGGGAAGCCATACGGGATTCCCTACGACGGCGAAGTGACCGTGCAGGTCTATCGCAAGGATCTGTACGACGCCAAGGGTCTCAAGGCGGCGGACACCCTCGAGCAGCTCGTCGCCAATGCCAAGGCGTTGAACGACCCCGGTAACCGGATGTACGGCCTTGCGCTGCGTGGCTTCGCGGGTGCCGGCCAGAACATGTACATCTACCCGTCGATCTTCCGCAGCTTCGGCGGCCAGTGGTTCAAGGACAAGGTGCTCACGGTGAACTCGCCGGAGGCCGTCGCCGCGCTCACCTGGTATGTCGACACGTTGAGCGCTTACGCCCCGCCGGCAGTGCGCAACTGGAACTGGCCGGACATCGCCGACGCCTTCTCGCAGGGGACGGTGGCCGCGTACATCGACGCCCACTCGTCGGCCGCGGTCATCACCAATCCGGAGAAGTCGAAGGTCGTCGGCAAGATCGCGTACGCGCGTTGGCCCAAGGGGCCCTCGGGCAAGCGGGTGACTTCCATCTGGAACTGGGGGTTCCCGATCAACGCGGCGCTGTCCGACAAGGCCAAGGCGGCGACGTGGCTGTTCATCACGTGGGCGGCTTCGGCGGAGACGCAGGCGCGCACGTCGTGGAAGTTCGCGGGACCGGCGAAGCGCTCGGGCATCAACCGCGTTTCGCTGTGGAAGTCGCCGGAGTTCGCGGCGGCGATGAAGGGTGCCGGCGACAATTTCATCCCGGCCGCGCTCGAATCGCTCGAGCACGACACCGACGTCGACTGGCGCCCGCGCGTCCCGCAATGGCCTGCGATCGGCGACACCATGGCGACCGCGGTCCAGGCGGCGCTCGTGGGGCAGAAGAAGCCCAAGGAAGCGCTCGACGAGGCGCAGGCGCGGATCGCGCAGATCATGAAGGGCTAGGAGGCGTGGCCACACGTCCTGCGCGGTCACTGGCCGCGCAGGAACGCCGCTTCGCGCTCGCGCTCCTCGTGCCGGCGCTCGTCGTGCTGCTCGTCACCACGACGGTGCCGCTCGTCTATCTCGCGTGGACGAGTCTCATGCGGCTCGACCTTGCGATGGCGTACCTGTCGGGCTTCGCGGGCCTCGACAACTACGTGAAGATGGGTAGCGATCCGCGATTCTGGAATTCGCTCGTGCTCACCGGCATCTACACGGCATCGACGGTGATCCTGCAGGTGGTGATCGGGCTCGCCCTCGCGCTGCTCGTGCTGCAGATCCCGCGTGGGCAGGCGCTCTTGCGCGTCGGGGCGATCCTGCCGATCGTCCTCGCCCCGGTCGTCGTGGGCCTGTTCTGGCGCACGCTGGTGCTCGCCCCCGATTTCGGCCTCGTCGACCTCGTCACCCGTTCGTTGGGCCTGGGTTCGCACAATTGGCTGGGCGACCCCGACCTTGCGCTCATCTCCGTGATCGCCATCCACACCTGGCAGTGGACGCCGTTCGCCTTCCTCGTCCTGCTCGCGTCGCTCGCCACGCTGCCGCCGGACGTCTACGAGGCGGCACGCCTCGATCGGGCGAGCGCCTGGCAACGCTTCCGCCATATCACGTTGCCGCTCATCCGCCCGGCAGTGGTCATGGTGGTCATCCTGCGAACGATGACCGCGCTTTCCGCCTTTGCCGCGATCTTCGCCGCCACCGGCGGCGGCCCGGGGTCGGCGACGGAGATCCTCAACCTGTACGCCTACCGCACGTCGTTCACCGAACTCAATCTGGGCTACGGCTCGTCGCTCGCGATGGTGCTGCTCGCGATCACGCTCGCGATCTCGTTCCTGATGTTCCGCCTGCGGAGGGCCCGGTAGGTGGATCGCCACAAGTACTGGCGCCGCCTCGTGCTTGCCGTCGTCGCTGGCGTCGGCGTCGCGGTATGGGTCTTTCCGGTGCTGTGGGCGCTCGCCACGTCGTTCAAGACGGAGCGCGACGTGCTCGCCTACCCGCCGGTGTGGCTGTTCGAGCCCACGCTCGCCAATTACCGCGAAGTGCTGGTCGGCTCGTCGTCGATCGTGCCCAACCTGTGGTCGAGCCTCGTCGTCGCAACGCTCACGACCGTGCTCACGATGCTGATCGCACTCCCCGCCGCGTATGCGCTGGGGCGCCTGCGCTATCCGGCCAAGCGTGCGTCCGGATTCTACGTGCTCGGGACGCAGATGTTGCCGCCGATGGGGCTCATCATTCCCTACTATCTCGTCTTGCAGAAGATGGGGGCGCTCGACACCTATGCGGGGCTCACCGTCATCTATCTCACGTTTGCGCTCCCGTTCGCGATCTGGCTCATGGTGTCGTATTTCGAGGACGTCCCCTTCGAGATGGAGGAAGCGGCGCTGCTCGATCGCGCCGGGCGCCTGCGTACGCTGTGGTACGTGATCCTGCCGCAGGTGCGCGGCGGGATCGCGGTCACGACGATCTTCGTGTTCCTCAATGCGTGGAACGAGTTCATGTTCGCCGTGGTGCTGGGCGGCAACCGCGTGCGGACGGTGACCGTGGCGATGTTCAATTTCATCTCGGTGGAACAGACGCAATGGGCGAAGGTGGCGGCGGGCGCGATGCTCGCGATGCTGCCGGTGATCCTCATCGGCTTTTTCGCGCAGCGGCACATCGTCAAGGGACTCACGGTCGGGGCGGTGAAGGGAGGAGGACGGCGATGAACTGCGGTGCGACCCGACGAGGAGCCCACCGGTGAGCAAGGGCAGCGTGCGTCTCGAAGGTATCGTCAAGCGCCACGGCGCGACGACCGTGCTGCACGGCGTCGATCTCGCCATCGAGCCCGGAGAATTTTTCGTCCTGCTCGGGCCGTCCGGCTCCGGCAAGACGACGACCCTGCGCATCCTCGCCGGCCTCGAGGCCGTGAGCGAGGGCCGGGTCCTCATGGACGGCGTCGACGTGACCCTCGAGGAACCCGGCGAGCGCGACGTCGCCATGGTGTTCCAAAGCTATGCGCTGTACCCGCACATGACCGTGGCGCAGAACATCGGCTTTCCGCTCAAGATGATCGGCACCGCCGCGGCCGAGATCCGCCAAGCCGTCGCCGATGCCGCGGCGAAGGTCGACATCGGACACCTGCTCGCCCGCACCCCGGGACAGCTCTCCGGCGGCCAGCAGCAGCGGGTGGCGCTCGCCCGCGCGATCGTTCGCCAACCGCGCCTCTTCCTCCTCGATGAGCCGCTGTCCAATCTCGATGCGAAGCTGCGCGTGGAAACTCGCCTCGAGTTGCACGCCCTGCAGCGCTCGCTCGGCGCCACGGCGGTATACGTCACGCACGACCAGGAGGAGGCGATGACGCTCGCCGATCGCATCGCGGTCTTCATGGACGGGCGCATCGCGCAGGTCGGCACGCCGCGCGAGGTGTTCGCACAGCCGCGCACGGTCGACGTCGCCGGCTTCATCGGGACCCCGCCGATGAACCTGCTCCCGGCACGCTGGGAGGCGGCGACGCTCACCATAGGTACCGATCGCCTGGCGGTGGCAGCACGCACGGAGGCCCCGCGTGACGTGACGGTCGGCGTGCGGCCCGGCGACGTCCGCATCGGCGCCACCGGCCTCGCCGCGCGCGTCGAGCGCATCGAGGACCTGGGCGACACCGCGATCACCAGCTTCACCGCCGGCAATCGGCTCATCAAGCAGAAGGCCGACCGCGCGCCGGACGTGCGCGAGGGCGAATCCGTGCGTCTGAGCTTCGCCGCCGAGGCGGCCCACCTCTTCGACCGCGCGACCGGCGCGCGCCTTTGACCTTTCCGGGAAGAACGATCATGAAGACCACCAAGCCGAATGTCGTGTTGATCCTCAACGACGACATGGGCTATTCCGACCTCGGCTGCTATGGCGGCGAGGTGCAAACGCCGAATCTCGACCGGCTCGCCGCCAACGGCTTGCGCTTCTCGCAGTTCTACAACACCGCGCGCTGCAGTCCATCGCGCGCTTCGCTGCTGACCGGCTTGCACCCGCACCAGACCGGAGTCGGCATCCTCACCTACGACTCGGGCCCCGAAGGCTACGCGGGCAATCTCAACCATCGCTGCGTGACGATTCCCCAGGTGCTGAAGGCCAACGGCTATCGCACCTACATGAGCGGCAAGTGGCACGTGGCCTCGAGCCTCACCGAGCCCACCGACACGTGGCCGATGCAGCGCGGCTTCGACGAGTTCTACGGCACGATCATCGGCGCCGGCAGCTTCTACGATCCCAACACGTTGACGCGCGGCAACGAGAACATCGAGCACGAGGCCAAGGCGCCCGGCTTCTTCTATACGGATGCGATCAGCGACCAGGCCGTCGCCTACATCGAGCGCCACCGGCGCGAGCACCCGGACACGCCGTTCTTCGAGTACGTGGCGTACACCGCGCCGCACTGGCCGCTGCACGCGCACGACGAGGACATCGCCAGGTACAAGGGCCGCTTCGACGCGGGCTGGGACACGCTGCGCGAGGCGCGCCTCGCACGGCTCATCCGTTCCGGCATCCTCGATCGCCAGTGGCAGCTCTCGCCGCGCGACCCCACGCAGCCGGCGTGGAGCGACGCCGAGCACAAGGCATGGCTTGCGCGCTGCATGGAGGTGTACGCGGCGCAGATCGACCGCATGGACCAGGGCATCGGCCGCATCGTCGCCGCACTGGAGAGGACCGGCCAGCTCGAGAACACGATCGTGATCTTCCTCGCCGACAACGGAGCCTGCGCCGAGGACATTCCCGAGAACGTGCCGATCGACGAGCTCGTGGAGAAGCTCATGATCGCGAAGTCACACACGCGCGACGGTGAGCCGGTGCACTTCGGCAACGATCCGTCGCGCATGCCCGGGCCCGAGAACACGTATCAGAGCTACGGGCAGGCGTGGGCCAACCTCTCGAACACGCCGTTTCGCTATTACAAGCACTGGATCCACGAGGGCGGCATCGCGACGCCGCTCATCGTGCATTGGCCCGCAGGCATCGCCGCGCGGAACGAGATCCGGCACGCGCCGGGGTACCTGCCCGACATCATGGCAACGATCGTCGATCTCACCGGCAGCCGCTATCCCGCCACGTTCGACGGCAACCCGATCGCGCCGCTCGAAGGCATGTCGCTCGCCCCGGCGTTCGAGCGCGACGGGCTCGCGCGTGACGCGATGTTCTGGGAGCACGAGGGGAACGCCGCGATGCGCAGCGGAAAGTGGAAGCTCGTGCGCGCGTATCCGGGCCCGTGGGAACTCTATGACCTTGCGGCCGATCGCACCGAGCTCCACGACGTCGCCGCGCTGCATCCGGAACGCGTTGCGGACATGGCACGACAATACGAGGCATGGGCCGCGCGCTGTGGCGTCATCCCGCGTGCACAGATCGTGGCGCTCATGCGCAGCCAGGGCGTCACGAAGGCGTTTTGGGAGAAGGAGGAGGAGTAGGGCCCGGGGGCAGGCGGCGCCGCGAAGCGCGCTGGCCGCGCCCGCGGTGAAATCGCGCGATACTGGGCGCTCACTCCACCGACCCCGATCGAGGTTCCTTCGATGCCTGCCTACCGCAAGACGCCGGAAGCGCTCGCCCGGCTCACACCCGAGCAGTATCGCGTCACGCAGTTGAGCGCGACGGAAGCCCCGGGCACCGGTGCGCTCCTGCACAACCACGAGCCCGGGATCTACGTCGACGTCGTCTCCGGGGAGCCGCTCTTCGCCTCGTCGGCGAAGTTCGAATCCGGTTGCGGCTGGCCGAGCTTCACGCAACCGATCACCCGCGACGCGGTCACCGAGTTGCGCGACACGTCGCACGGGATGCTTCGCACCGAAGTGCGCTCCGCGGCCGGAGACAGCCACCTCGGGCACGTCTTCGAGGACGGCCCGGCCGATCGGGGCGGGCTTCGCTACTGCATCAATTCCGCGTCGCTGCGCTTTGTGCACCGCGACGCGATGGCAGCGGAAGGCTACGGCGTGTACCTCGATCAGGTGGCGAAGGACTGAAGCCGGGCGGCGCCGGCGCACGCCGCGCCGGCTCCGCCACGGCAACGCCATGCCGCGCGTGACGCCGGCTCGGGCAACGCCGACGTCACGCGGCCGGCGTCATTCCGCCTTGATGCCCGCGTCGGCGATGACCTTGCCCCACTTTGCCGTCTCGCTCTTGACGAAGGCGGCGAACTCTTCCGGTGTGCTCGTGCGTGCCTCAACGCCCGAGGCCATGAGCTGCTTCTTGACCTCCGGATTTTGCATCACCTTGGTGAACTCGCTGTTGAGCCGCGCGATGATCGCCGGCGGCACGCCATTGGGCACGAAGATGCCGAGCCAGCCGTTCGCCTCGAAGCCCGGGAACCCGGACTCGGCGACCGTGGGCACGTCCGGCAGCGATGGGCTGCGTTGCGCCGACGTCACCGCGAGGCCACGAACCTTGCCGCCCTGGATGTGCGGCATCCCCGACGCGATCGATAGCGCCGCCATCGGGATGTGACCGCCGAGAAGATCGGTGATCGCGGGCGACGCCCCCTTGTAGGGGATCTGCGTGGCCTTGAACCCGCCCTGGATCTGCAGGAGCTCGACCGCGAGGTGGGTGAACGTGCCGTAGCCCGCAGTGCCGTAGGTGACCTTGCCCGGCGCGGCCTTCGCCGCGGCCACCCAGTCGCGCAGGGTCGCGTACTTGCCGTTGATCGCGCCCATGAACAGGAATGGCGAGCTCGCCACCTGGATCACGGGCGTGAGGTCGCGTGACGGCACGATCGCGGCATTCTTCTGCACCGCCGGGGCCACCACGACGTTGTCGACCTGGCCCATCACCATTTCGTAGCCGTCCTTGGGCGCGTGCGCGGCGTCGGTGAGGCCGATCATGCCGCCGGCCCCCGCCTTGTTCTCGACGACGACGGTCCACCCGGTCTGCTTGGCGAGTTCGGTCGCGACGAGGCGCGACACGATGTCGGTACCGCCTCCGGGCGGGAACGGCACGATGAGCCGGATCGGCCGCGCCGGGTAGTTCTGCGCAACCGCGGGGACGGCAAAGGCGAGCGCGGCGAGGGCCGCAACGACGAAACGCTTCATGGCACTCCTCCCTTGGAGAGTCTTCACGTGGACGACGAACGGTTCAACCGACGGCGCACGCCGCGCCGTCGAGCGAATACTTGCGAAGGCGCGGACCCGCCTTCATGACCTGACCCGCCAGCGGGCGTCCGATCACTGCCTCGACGCGACGCGCCACGGCCGCCAGCGCCTCGAGATCGACACCGGTGTCGAATCCCGACTCCTCGAGGAGGTAGACCAGGTCCTCGGTGCAGATGTTACCCGTGGCGCCCGGTGCGAAGGGGCACCCGCCCAGACCCGCGATCGACGCTTCGTAGCGCCGGATCCCAAGGTCGAGACCGACCATCACGTTGGCAAGCCCGATGCCGCGGGTATTGTGGAAGTGGAGCGTGACGGGCAAGCCCGGGTGCGCGCGCTCGATCGCGCGCACGAGGCGCGTGACCGTTGGTGGCGTCGCCATGCCGGTGGTATCGCCCAGCGTCAGCTGCGTGAAGCCCAACGCGGCGTAGGTGTCGATCACACGCATCGCCGCGGCGACGGGTACGTCGCCCTCGAACGGGCAGCCGAAGGCGCACGCCACGGCACCGCGCAGCTCGGCCTTCCCGCGCGCGATATCGGCCACCTCGCGCACGGCCGCGAGCGAGCCATCGACCGTATTGTTGAGGTTGGCCTTGTTGTGCGTCTCGCTCGCCGACACGAAGCACACGACCTCGTCGACGCCAGCACCCAGCGCGCGCTCGGCGCCGCGCGCGTTGGGCACGAGCGCCGCGATGTGCGCCTGCGCGCGGCGCTTCACGAGCGCCAGCATCTCGTGCGCATCGGCGAGCTGCGGCACGGCGCGCGGGCTCACGAACGACGTCGCCTCGAGGTCACGGATGCCGGCGGCGATGAGCGCATCGACGATCTCGGCCTTGATCGCCGTCGGGATGAAGGTCTTCTCCGACTGGAAGCCGTCGCGGGTGCCGACCTCGATGATCGTCACGCGCTCGTGGGAGGGGTTTGCGTAGTCCATCGCGGGTCGAGGATGAGGAGTCGGGGATCGGGACGGCCGGGCGGCGTTCGACGCAGGCCTTGGGCGCCGGGTCACGCCACCCCTTGCGCCCGCAATGCGGCAATCGCTTCCGTACTGTACCCGAGACTGGTCAGGATCGCGTCGGTATCGGCGCCGAGCGCCGGCGGCCGGCGGTGGATCCGGCACGGCCCGTCGGTGAACTTGATCGGAAACCCCAGGACGTCGAGCGGGCCGTGCACCGGATCGTCGATCGTGATCCGCATCTGCTGGTGGCGAATCTGGGGATCGGTGAAGACCTCCTTCAATCCCATCACGCGCCCGCAGGGCACGCCCGCGGCGTTGAGGACGTCGAGCCAGTGTTCGATCGGCCGTGTCCGCGTCACCGCAGCGACCTCGGCGTTGATCTCGGGTCGATGCGCGAAGCGATCGGCGTTCGTGCGGAACGATGGATGGTCGCGCAGATGGTTGAGGCCGAGCGCGTCGAGCAGCTTGAAGTAGACCTGGTCGTTCGACGGCGCGATCGCCACCTCGCCGTCGGCTGCCTCGAACAGGCCGTACGGTGCGACGAGGGCGTGATCGTTCCCCGTGCGCAGCGGCTGCTCGCCGGTTTCGAAATAATGCGAGGCGAGGAAGGCGAGGTTCGCGACCATGCTGTCGACGAGCGACGTCGCGACTTCCTCGCCCTTGCCGGTACGCTCGCGGCGCACGAGCGCGGCGCAGATGCCCATCGCCGCGTAGGCGCCCGCAATGAGGTCGGACAGCGGCGGGGCGGCGCGCTGCGGCGGCTCGCCCTCGGTGCCGTTGACGCTCATGAAGCCGCTCATCGCCTGCGCGATGAAGTCGAACGTCGGCCGATCGCGATACGGCCCGTCCATCCCGAAGCCGGTGATGTGGCCGATCACGAGGTCGGGCTTGATCGCCCGCAGCGCGTCCCGCGAAAGACCGATCTTGTCCATGACCCCCGGGCGGAAGTTGTCGAGCACGACGTCCGCCGTGGCGATGAGCTTGCGCAGGATCGCCTTGCCTTCGTCGCTGCGCAGGTCGAGCGTGAGCGAGCGCTTGTTGCGGTTGAACGAGGCGAAGTAGAGGCTGTACCCGTCACGCAGCGCCCCCTGCTTGCGCACCGGATCGCCGTCGTTGGGATCCTCGACCTTGATGACCTCGGCACCCATGTCGGCGAGGAACATCGAGCAGAACGGGCCGGAGAGGATGCGCGAGAGATCGACGACGCGGATGCCTTCGAGTTGCATGACGAGGGTGCGAGGCTTCTTGACAGCCGATCAGGATAACGGCATCATACCAAACAACTGTTTGTTTTTCTATCCTGACCCTTCGCTGCCGGTGCCCCCGTGATGCCTCCCGAAGCTGCCCCGACCGTAAGCGACCTCGCTCGCCCGCCGCGCACCGGCACGCGCAGCGACAGCCGCCTGCCGCTCGTTCTCGATGCCGCGGCGCGCTTCTTCGCGGAAAAAGGCTTCGGCTACACGTCGATGCGCGACATCGCCGGGGCGGCGGGAATGCTTCCGGGGTCGCTTTACTACTATTTCGCCTCGAAGGAGGCGCTCCTGGTCGCGGTGTACGCGGAGGGCGTGCGGCGCATCACGGACACCGTGCTCCCCGCGCTCGGCGCCGCCGAGGTCGATCCCTGGACGCGGCTCGCCAACGTGTGCGCCGCGCACCTGGCGGGGCTGCTCGAGGACGGCGACTACGGCCAGGTCGTGATCCGGGTGCGCCCCGAAGACGCGCCTGCCGTGGCGGCACGTCTCACGGCGTTGCGCGACGAATACGAGGCGATCTTCGCGCAGGCGATCGATGCGCTGCCGCTGCCGCCGCGAACCGATCGGCGGGCCCTGAAGCTCATGCTCCTGGGCGCGCTCAACTGGTCACAAACCTGGTATCGCCCAGGCAAGGATTCGCCGTCGGTGCTGGCGCGGCGTTTCGTGCGCCTGCTGCGCGATCCGCTCGGACAGTGAAGGAACGTCATGCCTGATCCCGCCTTTCGCCCCAAGGTCCTCATCACCAAGATCGGACTCGATGGCCACGATCGCGGCAGCCGCATCGTCGCGGCGCACCTGCGCGACGCCGGTGTCGAGGTCGTCTACACGCCGCCGTGGCAGGACATCGGAACGGTCGTCAAGCTCGCGATCGAGGAGGACGTCGATCTCATCGGCGTGTCGTCGCTTGCCACCGATCACCTTATCGTGCCCAAGCTCATGCGCGCGCTGCGCGACGCCGGTGCTGGCGACGTCGCGGTGATCGTCGGCGGGATCGTTCCCGATGCCGACGAGAAGATGCTCCTCGACGCCGGTGTAGCGCGCGTTTTCCACCCCGGCGTCAAGCTCGAGGACATCGCGGCGTATGTCCACGATGCGAGCGCGACCGTGCGCACGCAGCGCTTTCCCGTCACTCCCAACGCCTAGGGTCGCGTCATGAACAAGCCGCTGCCACATCCTGTTCCCGGATCCACCGCGGAAGCGCAGGTCCGCTGGGCGACCGAATACGCGGCGCAGATCGGCCGCGATCGCGAGGTCCGCAATCGCTCGGGGATCCCGATCAAGCCGCTGTACACGCCGCTCGACGTCGATCCGGCGCGCTTCGACGCCGACGTCGGCTTTCCCGGCCAGCCGCCGTACACGCGCGGCATCTACGCCACGATGCACCGCGGCCGCACGTGGACGCAGCGGCAGCTGATCGGCCTCGGCACGCCGGCGCTGTACAACGCACGCCTGCGTGACATCCTCGACAAGGGCGCCACCGCCGTCTCGCTCATCCCGTGCAACTCGGTGTTCCGCGGCTACGACATGGACGAGGTCGACGCCGAATTGCTCGGCACCTGCGGTGTCGTGTGCAACAGCGCCGACCACATGGCCACGTGCCTGGCGGGCGTCGACCTCGCGCGCACGTCGTGCGCGATGAACGATCCGTCGCCGTTCACGCTGCTCGCCTTCATGCTCGACACCGCCCGGCGCAACGGCGTGGACTGGCGCGCGTTGAGCGGCACGTCGAACCAGAGCGACTACCTGTCGCACTTCGTGGCCAATCACATGTTCTTCCGGCTCGCGCTGGGCGGCGCGCGCCGCGTGCTGATCGACCACATCGCGTGGTGCGCCGAGCATCTGCCGCGGTGGAACCCGCTGTCGGTGGTCGGCCAGCACATGCAGCAGGCAGGCGCAACCCCGGCCGAGGCGCTCGCGTTCACGTTGGCCTCGGCGATCCAGTACGCCGACGACTGCGTCGCCGCCGGCATGTCGCCCGACGACTTCCTGCCACGCTTCACGTTCTTCTTCGACATCTCGATCTCGTTTTTCGAGGAGATCGCCAAGTTCCGCGCCGGCCGCCGCATCTGGGCGCGGATCACGCGCGAGCGCTACGGCGCGCAGGATCCCCGTTCGTGGCGCTTCAAGTTCCACGGCCAGACTTCGGGCGTGGACCTGACGCGCCAGCAGCCGCTGAACAACATCGCCCGTGTCACCGCGCAGGCGATCGCCGGCATTTTCGGCGGCTTGCAGTCGATGCACACCGACGCCTACGACGAGGTGCTCTCGTGCCCCACGCAATTCGGCGCGCGAATCGCCGTGGCCACGCAGAACATCCTGCGCGAGGAGGCGCACCTGACCGACGTGATCGACCCGCTCGGCGGGTCGTACTACGTCGAGAAGCTGACCGACGAGATGGAGGCCAAGGTCGTTGCGATCATGGCCGAGGTCGAGGCTGCGGGCGGCATGTACGCGGCGGTCGAGTCGGGGTTCGTGCAGCGGCGGATCGGCGAGTCGGCACGCGCCTTCCAGGAGCGCGTCGACACGGGTGAGCAGACCGTGGTCGGCGTCAACCGCTACGAGGTCGACGAGGACGCGAGTTCGCGCCCCGCACTCGCCAAGCCCGATACGGCGCTCATGGACGCGCATCGCGCCGACTTCGCGCGCTACAAGGCACAGCGCTCGCAAGACGACGTCGAGCGCGCGCTGGCCGACCTCGCGCGCGCGGCGCAGGCGACCGGGCCCGGCCGCAGCAACATCTTCGGGGTGATCGTCGCCGCGGCAGCCGCCGGCTGCACGCACGGCGAGATCTGCGGCACGTTGCGACGCGAACTGGGCTTCGGGCATCCGCTCGTCGTCGTCTGAGCGTGGGCAACACCATGCCGCGCACCGACGCTCCGCCTGCGGCCGACCGCAGCCCCGCCGCGGCGCTCGCGGCGCGCGTCGCGGCGCTGCGCGCGGGCGATCGCGCCACGCTCGCCCGCGCCATCACCGAGATCGAGAACGAGCTTCCTTCGGCGCCGGCGCTGCACGCGGCCTTGCGCGAGCACGCGGGCCATGCGCACGTCGTCGGCATCACCGGCCCGCCCGGTGCGGGCAAGTCCACGCTCATCAATGCGCTCGTCACCGAGCTTGCACGGCGCGGCAAGCGGGTTGCGGTCGCGGCGGTCGATCCGTCGAGCCCGGTCACCGGCGGCGCGGTGCTCGGCGACCGCGTGCGCATGGACATCGGCATCGCCGACAACGTGTTCATCCGCTCGCTCGCCTCGCGCGGCCACGGCGGCGGGCTCGCCCGCACCACGCCGCGCGTGGTCGACGTGCTCGACGCCGCGGGCTTCGACACGATCGTCGTCGAGACCGTCGGCGCCGGCCAGTCCGACGTCGACATCGCGGCGTTTGCGGACACGAGCATCGTCGTGTCGCCGCCCGGATTGGGCGACGGCATCCAGGCGATCAAGGCCGGCATCCTCGAGATCGCCGACATCCTCGTGGTCACCAAGGCGGATACGCCGAACGCCACCCGCACCGAACGCGATCTGCTCGACATGCTGCGGCTGCGCGCGCGCAAGGAAGGTTGGCGCGTGCCCGTGCTGTGCACGTCGGCAACCACCGGGGACGGCATCGCGAAGCTCGCCGACACGCTCGACGAGCACGCCCGCGCCGCCGGCATCGGCCGCCGCGTGCAGCGGACGAAAGACCCGGCCGTGACCCCGCTGCCGGCCGACCGCAACGAGGCGCTGCGCATCCTCGCGTCGCGCGATGCCTTCGTGCGCCACTGCGGCATCGAATTCGTTTCAGGGGGTGCCGGCCGCGCGGCGGTGCGCATGCGTGTCGGCCACGAGCACCTCAACTTCAACGGGACCTGCCACGGCGGCGCGATCTTCACGCTCGCCGACACCGCCTTCGGCCTCGCGTCCAACTCGCACGGCGTGATTGCGGCCGGCATCGATGCGCACGCGACGTTCCACACGGCGGTGCGTGCGGGTGACGTTCTGGTCGCGCAGGCGACCGAGGCGAGCCGCGGCCGCCGGACGGCGATCTATCGCGTCGACGTCCTGCGCGACGCCGATCTCGTCGCCACGTTCACCGGCACCGTGTACGTCACGACCCGGGGGCACGCGTAGCGCGCCGCGTGCGCGCCCGCCGCCGGCGCTCACACGATCCGGCAGCACTCCTCGAACGTGAGGCGGGGCAGGCGCCCGAAGAGCTTCGCAGGGTCGCCGTAGCCCAGGTTGCACAGGAAATTCGAGCGGATCGCCGTCCCGGCGAAGAACTCGCGGTCGACCGCAGCGTGGTCGAAGCCCGACATCGGCCCGCAATCGAGACCGAGGGCGCGGGCGGCGAGCATGAGATACGCGCCTTGCAGCGTGCCGTTGCGAAAGGCGCTCGCCTCCGCCCGCGGGATGTTCTGCTCGCCCATGAAACCGTCGCGCGCCGACGGGCTATGCGGAAACAGTCGCGGCAGGTGCTCGTGGAAGGCGACGTCGTAGCCGATCACCGCGGTCACCGGCGCGCTCATCGTCTTGTCGACGTTGCCCGCGGAAAGGCAAGGCCGCAGCCGCGCCTTGCCTTCCGGGGTGCGCACGAACACCACGCGCGCCGGTTGTCCGTTCGCGGCGGTCGGACCGTAGCGCCACAGGTCGAAGAGCGCATGCAGCAGCTCGTCGCTCACGGGCCGCGGCAACCAGCCGTTTTGCGTGCGCGCCCGGCGAAAGAGGACGTCGAGCGCCGCATCGTCCAGCGGTGCCGGCGACGGCGTCATGCTCGTCACCTTCGCGCTCGTCGCGCTCACCGCGCCGCCTGCGCCGCGCCGGCGCGCTCTTCGGCGCTGATGCGCGCGACGACGGCGGCGAGGTCCTCGCGGCGGGCCGCGGACAAGGCGCCGATGGGCGGCCGCGTCGGCCCGGCGCTGCGGCCGACGAGCGTCATCGCTTCCTTGATGACGACGGGAAACGAACCCCAGGCCCACGCCGCGCGCAACGGGGCGAAGACGTCGGACAACCGGCGCGCCTCGGTGAGATCGCCGCGGCGCAGCGCGTCGTACAGGCGCACCTGCAGGCGGGGAAAGACGTTGGCTGCCGGCGAGATGGTTCCGGCCGCGCCGTGGAGCATCATGGCGAGCGCGATCGTGTCGCGCCCGGAAAAGAGCAGCGCCGGCCGCGGTGCACCGAGGAGATACTCGATCGCCTGCGTGAGGTCCCCGCTCGAATCCTTCATGCCGACGATATTGTCCGCTTCGGCCATGCAGCGCGCGAGCGTTGCAGGCAGCACGTTGACGCTGGTGCGCGGCGGATTGTTGTAGAGCATGACCGGGATGCGCACCGCCTTCGCCACCGCGGTGTAGTGCGCCACGAGCTCGTCTTGCGACGGCTGCGCGAAATACGGCGTGATGACGAGCGCGAGATCGGCGCCCATCGCCTCGGCCGCCTGCGACACGCGAATCGCATCGCGCGTGGTGACCGCACCGGTCCCGGCGTACATCGGCACGCGGCCGTCGACGGCAGCGGTGGCCACCTCGAGCAGGCGCACGTGCTCCTCGGGGGAGAGGGCGAAGAACTCGCCCTGGCTGCCGGCCACCGACAGGCCATGGACGCCGGCATCGAGGTAATCGGCGACGAGCTCGCGCACGCGCGACTCGTCCAGACGATGGTCGGTGGTGAAGGGGGTCGCCATCGCCGGGACGACGCCATGGAACTTGGCAAGGTTCACTGCATTTCTCCTCAGTCCTCGACGCCCATGAGGCGCCCGAGCTGCACGACGTAGCGTCCGAACTCGGGGGCGAGCTTGGCGGCGCGCGGGTCGCGCGGGCGCGGCAGGTCGATGGTGATGTCATCGAGCACGTGCCCGGGCCGCTCCGACATCACGAGCACCCGATCGGACAGGAAGATCGCCTCGGGGATGCTGTGCGTGATGAGGAGCACGGTCTTGCGCATGAGTTGCCACAGGCGCAAGAGCTCGACGTTCAACTGGTCGCGGGTGAGCGCGTCGAGCGCGCCGAACGGCTCGTCGAGGAGCAGCACCTGCGGCTGCAGGACGAGCATCTGGCCGAGCGCGGCGCGCTGGCGCATGCCGCCCGAGAGCTCGTGCGGGTAGCTCCGGCGAAACTTCTCGAGCTTGAGCACCGGCAGGATGTCGTTGACGCGCTTGTCGATCTCGGCGGGCGCGAGTCCCTGCACCTCGGCCGCGAGGCGGATGTTCTGCTCGGTCGTGCACCACGGCAGCATGTTGTGCGACTGGAACACGACGCCGATCTCGGGCGACACGCCCTGCTGCCGCCGACCGAGGATCTCGACCTCTCCTCCGGCATCGGGGGGGATGAGGCCGGCGATGATGCGCAGCAGCGTGCTCTTGCCGCAACCGGATGGCCCCAGGATCGAGACGAACTGCCCGCGCGGGATGCTGAAGTCCACGCGCTCGAGCGCGCGGACCCCGGAGGCGCCGCCAAAGGTCTTGGCGACGTCACGCACCCGGATGCCGGCCTCGCCGGCGACCGCCGGGGAGGCCGTGCGAGGAGGCGTGGCCACGGCCGCGTCCATCACTTCTTGGCGCCGGCCCAACCGTGCGCCGAGATGTCGAAGAGGACGCCGTCGGGATCGCGGTACTTCGCCTCGTAGTACAACGTGTCCTTCTGCTCCGGCAGATCCATGAAGAACTTGCCGCCGCCCGCCTTGATCTTCGCCCCTTGCGCGTCGAGGTCGTCGACCCAGAAACCGAAGTGGTGCGTGCCGATCCAGTCCTTGCCGCGCTCGAGGCCCGCCGATTCGTCGTTCTTGAACTTGAGCAAGGCAAGGCAGATCGTGCCGTCGGAAAGGTACACGCCGGTGGCAAGCGGCGAATCCGTGCGTTCGAGGATCTCCATGTCGAAGGTCTCGCTGTAGAACTTGGCGGACTTCTCCGGATCGGAAACGGACAGGGCGATGTGGCGCAGTTTGGCCATGATGAAGGTCCTTAGGGTTGACGGGTGGCTACAGCGCGCGCCACCACACGCGCCTGGCCGCGAGCTCGACCAGGAAATAGAGGATGCCGGCGACGATCGAAACCGCGACCAGCGCAGCGAAGAGGAGATCGGTGCGACCGTTGGCGTTGGCCTCGAGAATGAGGTGACCCAGGCCACGCTCCGCGCCGACGAACTCACCGACGATGGCGCCGATCACCGCCAGCGGCATCGCCGTGCGACAGCCGTCGAGGATCGACGGCAGCGCCGCCGGCACGTGCAGGCGACGAAACGTCGTCCACGGCGTCGCGCGGATCGCCTTGAAGTGCTCGATCAGGTGCGACGGCGTGCTGGCGAGCCCGCCCATCGTCGAGATCACGACCGGGAAGAAGGCGAAGAGGAACGCCATCAGCACCTTCGAGGTGATGCCGTAGCCGAACCACACGATCATGAGCGGCGCGAGCGCGATCTTGGGCAGCCCCTGGAAGATGACGATCACCGGGTAGAGTGCGCGTCGCACGGGCGGGATCGCGTGGAGGACAAAGCCCAGCACGATGCCACCGACGACGGCGAGAAAGAATCCCGCCACGACCTCCTGCACCGTCACCCACGATTCGGCGAGCAGCGTCGCCCGGGTGTCCCAGAACGCCGTCACGACCTTGGACAGCGGCGGCAGGAGATAGGGCTTGATGTGGAAGACGTCGACGGCCTTCTCCCACAGGATCGCCAGGATGACGAAGAGGATCGCCGGATCGACGAACTGTCGCCAGCGGGCGTTGCGGTCGACTGCAGTCACGGTCAGTCCCCTTGGTCGCGCGGGCCCCACACCGGCGCCGGCACGACGAAGCGCTTGAAGTGCCACTGGTCGTAGGCGTCGAGGTCGTTCTTCCACACGCGCGCCTCGTACGGCTTTTCCGCGGTGACCTGCACCATGTCGGCGTAGAACTCGACGTAGTTGCCGTCCGGGTCCTTGAAGACGAGGAAGAGGTTCTCGCCGGGCCCGTGCTTGCCGATGCCGCGCACGATCTCCACCCCGCGCTCCTGCAGGAAGGTGGCCAGTGCCTCGATCTCGGCGAGCGAGCCGACCTCGTAGGAGAAGTGCTCGAGCCCGGGCCGCCCCGGCGTGTAGATCGCTTCCTTCAGCGGGTTGTCCGGCGGGATCTGGGCGAGTGCGAGGTCATGGTGATCCTCGGCGCAACGCAGGAAGGCCATCTGGTCCTCGATGTAATCCGAGACGGTGAGGCCGACGATCTCGGTGTAGAAGCGCACCGAGGCGGCAAGATCGCGCACGTTGAGAACGACGTGGCCGAGGCGACGGGGACGCGGACGAGTCATGACTTCTCCTTGACGAGGGTCGACCTGGGACAGCGATGGGCGCACGGCCGGTCGAGAAGGCGCGGACCGCGCGCGATGGGTGATGCGTGCCGAAGGCGACCCGAAGCCGCCTTCGGGTGAGCCGCCTACTTCGCGAGCAGCGCGTTGGTGTACACGTCCTGCGCCTTGACCTTGCCGGCGAGGCCGAAGGCCTTGTCGCCGAACTGGAGGCTCGAGTTCATGCGGTCGTCGCGCATGTAACCCAGGCCCTTGTCCTTCGCCTGCGGGTCGACGATGAGCACGTTCGTGTCCTTGATCTGCTGGAGCCCGACGTTGCGATCGATCGTCGGATACATCTTGACCATGAGGTCGGCGGCCTGGTCGGGATGGTCGATCGCGAACTGGTAGCCCTTGTACGTGGCCTGCAGGAACTTCCGGAGCGCGTCCGCGCGCTTGGCGATCGAGTCCTCGCTCGCGGCAAAGCCGCTGCCGTAGGCGTTGAGGCCGAAGTCGGCGTACTCGACCCAGCCGACGTTGACGCCCGCCGCCGCCGCCTGCTTGAGCAGCACCGGACGGTTGCTGCCGCGCCAGCATTCGGCGAGGTCGATCTTGCCTTCGACGAGCGAGGCGTCGACGACGGCAGGATCCATGCGCAGCAGGCGAACCGAGTCCTTGGCAAGGCCGTTGCCGTCGAGCCACACCGGCACGACGTTGTGCACCGGCGACGCCGAACCGCCGCCCAGCGTGAGTCCCTTCATGTCGGCGGGCTTCTTCACCTGATGGCGCTTGGTGTCGAAGCACACGCCGGCGGGCCACTGCGTGTTGATCGCGCCGATCATGCGGATCTTGCCGCCGTTGCTGCGATTGATCGCGAGCGTGATCGGATCGACGTAGCCGATCTCGAACTGGCCCTGGTCGAGTTCGTTGGCGGTGCGCATGCCGCCGTAGCCCCGCGCGAGAGTCACGTCGAGCCCGGCGTCCTTGTAGTAGCCGTTGGCGAGCGCGACGATCGGGCCGATCTGGCTGCCTTGCGGCAACCACGCCATGTTGTACGTGAGCTTCTCCTGCGCTTGCGCCGTGCAGGCCAGCGCGGCGAAGGCAGCGGCGACGAAGAGCGAGCGAACTTGCGGACGAGCGATGTGCATGATGACCTCGGGGAACGGTGCGGTGGATCAGGCGAGCTTCTCGGCCTCGACACGATTGGCGATCGTGCCGATGCCGTCGATGGTGGCGGTGACGAGGTCGCCGTGCTTGAGGTACACGTTGCGACCCATGCCCACTCCGGTGGGCGTGCCGGTGGCGATCACGTCGCCCGGCTCGAGCGTCACGATGGTCGACAGGTACGCGATCTGCTCGCGCACGGTCCAGATCATGTTGGCCGCGGTGTCGTCCTGCATCGTCGTCGTGTTGACGTCGAGCTTGAGGTGCACCGCCTGCGGATCCGGGATCTGCGACGCCGGAACGATCCACGGCCCCAGCGGGGCAAACGTGTCGTGGCACTTCCCCTGGAACCAGTCGAACTTGAACGGATAGTCGCTGCGCATGTTGAGGTCACGGGCCGACACGTCGTTGACGATCGTGTAGCCGGCGACCACGCTGAGCGCGTCCTCCACCTTGATGCGCCGGCAGCGGGTGCCGATCACTGCGGCGAGTTCGATCTCCCAGTCGAGCATCGTCGTCTCGGGCGGCATCCTGATCGCCTCCCCCGGACCGATGACCGTGTTGGCGAGCTTCAGGAACATGTACGGCTTGCTCTCCGACTTCGCGGCGAGCACGGTGCCCATCTCGTTGGCGTGCTCGATGAAGTTCGACGCCGCGCAGAAGATCTTGTCGGGAACGTACGGCGCCGCGAGCGCGGAGGCGGCGACCGGCGTGACCTTGCCGCGTGCCGCCAGCTCGGCCAGCGCCGGACCCGCCCGGGTCAGCCACGGCCCGACCCGCGACCAGTCGCGCACCATGGCGCCGACCCCGCCGCTGAGCCAGGTCGGTTCGACCCCGGCCAGTCCCGCCCGGACGGCGGCCTCGAGCGCATACGGCTGGTGGTCGACGGCGAGCGCCGGCGCAAGGCCGGTCGCAGCGCGGTAAGTGGCAAGGGCAACCCAGGTCATTTTCGCTCCAATGTATGTTGTTCAAACAAACTGTATGCAGATACTACGGAGTGCACGCAGCCTTGTCAAGCGGCCAGCCGCTCGTTTCGATCAGGTTCGTCTTGGGGTGCGGCGGGAGGGGCTTACGCGACCTGGCGCTCGTCGCGGCTCACGGGCGACCCCTCGTCGCGCGGCAGGTGCGTGCGCACGTTGAGCGCCGCCTGCGCCGAGTGCTCGAGCATCGCATTTGCGGCGCCGTCGGCGTCACGGGCGAGAATCGCCCGCACGATCGCGTCGTGTTCGAGATGCGAGCCCTGCATGCGGTTGTCGCGCGAGAAGAAGAGCTGGGCGCGAAACGGCGCGAGGCGCCGGCGCATGCTCGCGGCAAGCTCGGCGAGCGTGCCGTTGCGCGATCCCGCGTAGATGAGCTGGTGCAACTGCTCGTTGAGCGACGCGTACGTCGTCGCGTCACCGGCCTGCGCCGCCGCTGCCGTGCTCTGGTGCACGATCTCGATGCGCTTGCGCTCGGCGGGCCCCGCACGCAGCGCGCACAGCTTGGCGCACAGCGCCTCGATCTCGCCGGCCGCCTCGAAGAGGTCCTTCAACTCGTCCTGGTCGACCACGGCAACGCAAAAGCCGCGGCGCGGCCGGTGATCGACGAGCCGGGTGCCCGCGAGGAGCCGCAGCGCATCGCGCACCGGCGTGCGCGACACGCCGAAGCGGGCGGCGAGCGACACCTCGTCGAGCCGGGTGCCGGGAACGAGCTCGCGGCGGATGATCTCTTCGGCGAGGCGGTCCGCCACGCTCTCGGCAAGGGTCTTGGCGCGATCGGTCATGACGACTTCCCGGCCTCGTGTACGGGCTTGAATGTATGCATCGCCAGATTATAGTATGCATCGACGAAGATCGCCAGACGCGCCGCCGGTACGCGATCGGTGCGGCATCCCGGCGACCGACGAGCGTCACGCGTCCGCCGCTTCGTGACCGCGAAAACGCCCCGGCGCGCTGCTATCCTACGACGATGTCCCTGGGTCTGCGCATCGTCCTCGCCCTCGCCTTCCCCTGCACCCTGGCCACCGTCGCGTTCGCACACGGCGAGGCCACGCACGCGCCGCCCGCGACGATTTCCACCGACGAGCATGCCTTCGGCGTGCAAGGCGATCCCAAGGCGGCCACGCGCACCGTCGCCGTCACCATGGACGACACGATGCGCTTCACGCCGGCATCGATCGCCGTACGCGAAGGCGAGACGATCACGTTCGTCATCCGCAACGCGGGCAAGGTCCTGCACGAACTCGTGATCGGCACGACCGCCGACCTCCTGCAACACGCCGAGATGATGCGCAAGCATCCGGGCATGGAGCACGACGAGCCCTTCATGTCGCACGTCAAGCCCGGCGGCAGCGGGCGGCTCACCTGGCGTTTCACGAAGAGCGGCGACTTCGCATTCGCCTGCCTCGTGCCGGGACACTACGAGGCGGGAATGAAGGGCGTGATCACGGTGGCGGCGCGGACTTCCGACGGTACGCCCGCGGGCCAGGGCGCGACCGCAGCCGCCACGGCAAGCGCGCACGCGCATGGCGCGGCGGGCAGCAGCAGCGCCACCGCTGCCACGACGCCTGGCGCGGCGACGGCGGCGACCCCCGCTCTCGCCGACGGCGAGGTGCGCAAGATCGACGTCGCGGCAGGCAAGATCACGCTGCGCCACGGCGAGGTCCGAAGCATCGACATGCGGCCGATGACGATGGCTTATGCCGTCGCCGATCCGTCGCTGCTCGACGGGCGGAAGGTGGGCGAGAAGGTGCGCTTCGCCGCCGAGCGTCGCAACGGCGCCTACCTCGTCACCCGCATCGAGCCGGCGCGGTAGCCGGGGACGCCATCGCCGAGGCAGGCGACGCCGCGCGGGCCTCGATCCACGCCGCGGCGTCGGGCAGCGTGTCGAAGACCGCGATGGCGCGCGAGAAATCCTGCTGCCGCGACAGCACGTGCGGCACCGCCACCACCGGCATCCCCGCCGAGGCGGCAGCGATCACGCCGACCGCGGTGTCCTCGATCGCGACGCACTGCGCGGGATCGAGTCCGAAACGCTGCGCCGCCAGCCGGTAGCCATCCGGCGCCGGCTTGTTGCGCGCGACGTCCTCGGCACACACCACGCCTTCGAACCAGCGCGCGAGCCCATGCTCGCGCAACGTAGTGTCCACACTCAGGCGCAACGCTCCCGTCACGACCGCGAGCCGCAGTCCGCGCCCGTGCAGGCGGGCCACGGTCTCGCGCGCGTCGGGCAGGAGCGGAAACGCCGAACGCGTCACGTAGTCCGCCATCGCCGCCTGCTTGCGATCGGCGAGCGCCGGCGCACTCACCGCGAGTCCGTGACGGGCGACGAAATCGTGCGCGTTGGCGAGTGTCGGCACCCCGGCGTAGTGCGCCTTGTACTGCGCTTCGGTGAGCGTCACGCCGTACGTCGCGAGGACCTCGCACCACAGGCGATAGTGGATCGGTTCGGAGTCGACGAGGGTGCCGTCGTGGTCGAAGCACACGGCATGAAAGCTTGGGCTCATGCCGCGATGGTACCGCGTCGCCACCGTGCGAATCGTTGCGCGCGGTGCGTCGCGGCGATGCGCTCCCGCGGCAACGGTCTACACTCCGACATCGAACGACCCACGCGAAACCGGCCATGGAAACCACCGATACCCTCACCTCGTCGGCGCTCGAGCGACGCCTCGTCGACGAGCTCCTGCGCGAGCGCCGTCGCGACCGCCGCTGGCGGATCCTCCGCTTCGCGATCCTGTTCCTCACCTTCGTGGGCATCGCTGTGTTCCTCGCCCTCGCGGGAAAGCCCACCGACGAGGCCGCGACGCCGCCCGGCGAGCGCTATGCCGCGCTCGTGCGCATGGAAGGCACGATTGCCGCGACCGATGGCCTCAGTGCCGCGCGCTTCAATCCGGTGCTCGCCGAAGCGTTTGCCGACGATCAGGCGGCCGGAATCGTCGTCGTCATCAACAGCCCCGGCGGCACGCCGGTGCAGGCCTCGCTCATCCACGACCGGATCGTCCAGTTGCGCAAGCAGTACCCGCAGCGCCGGCTCGTCGTCGTCGGCGAGGACATGCTGACGTCCGGCGCGTACTTCATCGCCGTCGCCGCCGAGACGATCTACGTCAATCCGTCGACGCTCGCCGGGTCGATCGGAGTCGTCGCCCGCAACTTCGGCTTCGTCGAGGCGATGCAGCGACTCGGCATCGAGCGGCGCACGCAGACCGCCGGCGAGCGCAAGAACCAGCTCGACCCCTTCGCACCGGAGACGACGGCCGACCGCGAGAAGCTCGCCACCATCCTCGCGGGAATCCACCGCAACTTCATCGACGTCGTCAAGGCAGGGCGCGGAACCCGACTCAAGGGAAGTGATGCCGAACTCTTCTCCGGTGACTTCTGGCTCGGCCAACGCGCGATCGAGCTCGGCCTCGTCGATGACATCGGCTCGCTTGCCGACGTCCTCGAACGCGAATTCCACGTCTCGCGCGTGCGCGAATTCCGCCCGCAGGAATCGTGGCTCGCACGTATCGTGCGCGGCGCGCGGCGCGAAATCGGCACGCTCGTGGAGATGCCGGCGCCGTTCGCGCTCTTGCCGTACTGACGCGCCGGTCGACGTGGCATCCGACGCGTCGAGCCGCGAGAAGACGGATGCGGAAAGCGCATTCGACCTCGGCCGCTTCCTGCGCGCGCAGGAAGCGGATTACGCGCAAGCGCTCGCTGAACTTCGCGCCGGTTGCAAGACGTCGCACTGGATCTGGTACGTGTTCCCGCAACTGCGCGACCTGGGCCGCAGCCCGCGTGCGCTCTTCTACGGCATCGGCTCACGGGCCGAAGCACGCGCCTACCTCGCGCACCCGATCCTCGGCGCGCGACTGCGCGAGTGCGTCGCCGCGATGAACGCGCTGGCGACAAGCGACCCGGTCCGCGTGTTGGGGCCGATCGACGCTGCGAAGTTTCGCTCGTGCCTCACCTTGTTCCTGGCCATCGCACCCGACGAACCCGTGCTGCGTGCCGCGCTCGACCGGTTCTACCGTGGTGTGGAGGACGAGAGAACGCTGGAAGCGCTGGAGGCGTGACCTGCGGCGCGCGCCGTAGCCGCGTCCGTGGCGGGACGGCCGAAGATCGCGCGAACCGCGCCCAGGCCCTCGATGCGTGCCGTGAAGGCGTCGCCGGGCTCGACGTCGACCATCGGGCCGAGCGCACCCGTCAACACCACGTCACCTGCCGCGAGCGGCGTGCCCATGCGCAGCAGCACGTCGGCAAGCCAGATGGCCGCGGTCAGCGGATTGCCGAGGCACGCTGCACCGCTGCCGACCGACACCGTTTCGCCGTGCCGCTCCAGCACCATGCCGCAATCGGGAAGATCGATCTTGCGTAGCGGCACCGGCCGCGTGCCGAGCACGAAGAGGCCCGACGAGGCGTTGTCGGCCACCGTATCCGCGAGGCGAATGTCCCAGTTCGCGATGCGGCTTGCCACCACCTCGATCGCCGGCAGCACGTACGCCGTCGCCGAGATCACGTCCGCAACCGTGTGCTTCTCGTGCCGCAGGTCGCGCTCGAGGACGAGGGCGATCTCGGCTTCCGCCTTGGGTTGCATGAGGCGTGACCACGCGATCTCCTCGCCGTCGGCCGCCGCCATGTCGGCGAAGAGCGCGCCGAAGTCGGGCGAGTCGACGCCGAGCTGCCTTTGCACGTCCTTCGAAGTGAGACCGATCTTGCGGCCAACGAGCCGCCCGCCGCTCACGAGGCGGCGTTGAACCGTGAGTTGTTGCACGGCATACGCCACTCCCAGCACGTCACCGTCGGTCGCCGCCTGCGTGATCTCGTCGCGCACCGGGGCGATCGGCGCGCCGCTCGCCGCGGCGTCCCACAACCGGTCGGCCACTGTCTTGATTCGTCGATCCATCGTCGCTCTCCTTGAGGTGCGCCGTCGGGTCCACCCCTTGGCACGACTCGCAGACAGCGCAGCCCAACGCCAATGATGAGCCTTCCTGACCCTGGGCCTCGCTAATGGCGACAGCGACGAGGCAGCGGCTCCACGATGCCTCCGTCCGGACCCCACCGCGACGCTCCGCGGGCGCGGCCGGTCAACCGCGGGGCATCCCTTCTCGCCTGGCGTGTGGCGTCATGGGGCAGCGCGACGACGTCACGCCGCGATGCCGCCACGTCGCCCCTACCCGCACGCCCCCATGTGCCCGCACTGCGTGCAGAACTCGCAGCCGTCCTTCCTGATGAGCGCGCGATTGCCGCACTCCGGACATTTCTTGCCGGGGAGGACGCGGTATTGCGTGCCCGCCGCGCGTTCGTCGACGGGAACGGTGAGGATCCCGGCGTGCGCGACGGGGTAACCGTCCTCGGTCAGGATCCCGAGCATCGCGTAGCGGTGGATCATGAGCTGCGCGAGATACGCGATCGTCGACGGGTACGTGGCGCTCTTGGGCGAGCCCGGCGTGCGCGCCATGAAGGCGGCGTTGCTCTCGCCGTAGTTCAGGAGCTTGCGCAGCTTCATCGCGATCCACGCCGGATCGGTGACGCGCATGTCGAGCGAGAGCGCCTTGCACAGCCCGTCGAAGGAGCGCGGATAGTCGCCGGACAGCCACACCGAATACGGCCGGCGCTGGCCGTCGGGCATCACGAGTTCCTTCAGGAACATGACGAAATCGTCGCCGGTCGCCGGGTTGACGATGTCGACGGTCCACGACAGCGTGCCGTCGGGCCCCGCCTTCGGCTCCTTCGCGGTCATGAGCGCGTCCATCACCGGCGACGGCGCGTCGCGATCGTCGAAGGCGCCGAGCTCGTTGCAGCGGTAGCGCACCAGCGCGGCGAAGCCCGCGACGAGACTCGGGCAGCGCACCTTGTTGCCGTCCGGTGGCATGACGAGGTCGAAGCCATCGTCACCCGAGGTGCGGGCGAGCGCCGAGAGCTTCTTGTCGAGCCAGCGCCGATCCTCGGCGCGCATGTCCATCGACAGCGTCTTGGCGAGCGCGCCCAGACCACGCGGCTGCTCGGCGCCGTTCACCCACACCTCGAACGGGTGCGCCTGCCCGTTCTCGATGTGGCCGATGAAGACCGCGAAATCACCGTGCGGATGGCGCACGACGTACGTCCAGCACGGATTGCCGTTGAGCAACTCGGGGCGCCCCGGCCAGCGCAGGCTCGCCAGTGGCGGCTGCACGGTGACGTCGAGCCGCACGCGCCGATCGGGATCGGTCTGGTCGAGATCCTCGCGGCTGACGGCGGCGGTGGCCGGCGCCACCTCGAGCACCGCTCCCAGCACGTCGTTCGGCCGATACGTCGTGATGCCCTTGAGGCCGGCGCGCCACGCCTGGAGGTACAGGTCCTCGAAGTCGGCAAAAGGATAGTCGGCCGGGACGTTGACCGTCTTGCTGATCGCGCTGTCGATGTACGGCTGCACCGCGGCGCTCATGCGCATGTGGTCGAGCGCGCTCATGTCGAGCGCGGTCACGAAATGCGGCGGCAGCATCGCGTAACGCTTGCCGTCGGCGTCGGTCCACACCCGACCCGGGGCGACCGAGGTCGCCGCGCCATGCGCGCTGTCGTCGAAGAGCGGCAGGCTGCCCGCCTTGGCCGCGTCGTACGGCACGAGCGTGACCGCGTCGTCGAGTCCGTGCACGTGCTTGTAGAGACGATACGCGTGATCCTCGACGCGGTACTCGCGCATGCTGTCGTCGGGCATGCGCTTCTTGCGCGTGTACTGCCACGAGAACGGCGGCTCGATGCCGTTGCTCGCGTTGTCGGCGAACGCGAGCGAGATGGTGCCGGTGGGAGCGATCGACAGCAGATGGCTGTTGCGGATCCCGTGCTCGCGGATCGCATCCTTGATGTCTTGCGGCAGCCGCGACGCAAAGCCGGGGGCGGCAAGATAGCGCTCGGCATCGAAGCGGGGAAAGGCACCCTTTTCCTTCGCGAGCTCGATCGACGCGCGATACGCGGCAACGCAGGTCTCGCGCGCGAGCTCACCCGCCTTGGCGCGTCCCTCGTCGCTGTCGTAGCGCAGGTTCAACTCGAGGAGCGCGTCACCCAGGCCGGTGAACCCCAGTCCGATGCGCCGCTTCGCCATCGCCTCCGCGTGCTGCTGGGCAAGCGGCCACACGGTCGCGTCGAGCACGTTGTCGAGCATGCGCACGGCGATGGCCACGACGCGGCGGTAGCCATCGAAATCGAAGCGCGCGGTCGGCGCGAACGGATCGCGCACGAAGGCGGTGAGATCGATGCTGCCCAGGTCGCAGCAGCCGTAGGGCGGGAGTGGCTGCTCGCCGCAGTTGTGCACGTAAAGGCCGTTGGCGTCGAACGCGTGGACGTCCGCGATGTTCACGTCGTACACGTCCTCGGTGCCGTCGTCGGTGAGTGACGCCACCGTGGCCACGAAGCGCTCGCGGTTGGCCGCACGCCGGTACGTTGCGATGACGTGGCGAAGGCGCGCTTGCTTCTGCTCGTCCGCGAAGCCGACGACTTCGGCGTAGCGAACGAGACTCGCTCCACTGATGACGAGCTCGTGAAGCGGCTGTGTGGCGTCGCGCCTTTGTCCTCCCCGCCCATCCGGCATGGACGTGAAGCCCGCAGGTTTGCGATTCCGATAGAGCCTGGCGACGATGCCGAGCCGCAACAGCATGCGCTGCACCGCCTCGAGATCGCCCAGATGGCACTGCGTGAGCCGGACGCTCGCGCCGTGCAGCTGCGAGCCCTGAACCGACCCGTCGGCGTCGAAGTAACCCCTGAGGAACGCCGACGCGAACGCCGACGAACACGCCTCGATGTCGGGCGTGACGTGCTTGTGGTCCGCGCTGAGGCCGAGGGAGCCCGCGATGTCGCCGAGTGCTCGCGACGCCTTTCGCACCTCGCCACGTCCGCCGATGGACCTGCCGAACGTCGTGTAGCCCTCGCGATGGCCGATGCGCGCAAAGGCGGAATCGGCGGCACGCACCATGCCCGTCGCCACCGGCGAATACGTCACGTCGCCACTGGCGGCCAGCCCGAGCCCCGGATCCCAGATCGACAGAACCGCACCTTCGGCGGCGTGCAGCGTACCGTCCCCGATGAGGAGCCCCATGAGGTAGCCCTCGGCCTCACCGTAGCGACCCGCCCAGCCTGCGCTTTCGCGGTGGTCGTGAAGCACGACCCGATCCCCCGGACGCAACTCGCTCACCGCGATCCATTCGCTGTCGCAACGATGCGCCGTCATGCGCGCGACACGACGTATCCGGTGCTCGGCCGTCAAGCGCAATGCGTGCCCCTCGACGGTGGAAAGCCGCACGAGCGGCTTGGTTCCGGTCTTGAAGAATCCGTTCGGGCCACTTGGGTACGGCTTGCCGTCGACCACGGCGAGGAATGGCTTGCCCAACAGCTCGACGACCTGGCGCGGGCCCTCCGTGGTCTGCACCCAGGTGTCGCCACTCACGCACGGATTGGTCGCCGCGATCGTCTCGCAATACGCGAGGTTGTTGTCGCGATTGATCGTGTCGATGAAGATCACGCCGGGCTCGGCGTGGTCGTACGTCGACGCCATGATCTCGTTCCACAGGTCGCGCGCGCGCACCGTCCGGTACACCCACATGCCGTCGCTGCGCTGGTGCGCGCCGGCGGCACGCATCGCCTCGCCCGCGGGCGCCGCATGCACGAGATCCCACGCGGCATCGCTCACCACCGCTTCCATGAACGCGTCGGTACACGCCACCGACAGGTTGAAGTTCCGGAAGTCGCCACGATCCTTGGCGTGGATGAAGGCCTCGATGTCCGGATGGTCGCAGCGCAGCATGCCCATCTGCGCACCCCGGCGCGAGCCGGCCGATTCGACCGTCTTGCACGACTCGTCGAAGACGCGCATGTACGACAGCGGCCCCGACGCGTTGCTCTGCGTCCCGCGCACCCACGCTCCGGCGGGGCGGATCGGCGAGAAGTCGTAGCCCACGCCGCCGCCGCGGCGCATCGTCTCCGCGGCCTGCTGCAGGGCGTCGTAGATGCCGACGGGTGTGGTCGCGTCGGCCGAGATCGCATCCCCGATCGGCTGTACGAAACAATTGATGAGAGTGGCCTTGAGATCGGTCCCTGCCGCCGACGAAATTCGCCCGCCCGGAATGAAGCCCGCCTCCTGCGCGAGCTCGAAGGCCCGCTCCCACTGCTCGCGCCGGTCGGCAGGCTCGATCGCCGCAAGCGCACGCGCGACGCGCCGCCGCACGTCGCCGATCGTCTGCTCGTCACCCTTCGCGTACTTCTCGCGCAGCACATCGTCGGAGATGTCTTGCGCCGGCATCGCCGCGCGGCGATCGAGGACGAGGTCGTTGAGCTTCATGGGCGGGGCGGGAGGGGTGACGGCGGGGAAGCCGTTATCGTACCTCCGCACGACGATGCGGGCCACGTCGGAGCATTGACCGCGCTCCATTGACACGCGCCGCGTTGTCGGCGTACGCGATGTGGCGTGGCGTCGGGCAGCATGCGGCCTTGCACGCTCGCGCGGCGCGGTCTGCGCGCGACGACGCGACCGCCGACGAGCGCTACTCGAGGTGCGGGCGCACCAGTTCGTCGAACCAGTCGACGAACGCCGACAAGCGCCGTGAGCGCTGCCTGCGATGCGGGTAGATGAACGAGATCTCCATTGCCGCAGGTCGGCTCTCCGGCATCACCTCGACCAGTTCGCCCGCTTGCAACAGCGGCAGCACGTCGAAACGGGGAATCTGGATCAGCCCCAACCCGGCCAGGCAGCACGCGATGTAGCTCTCGGCATTGTTGACGACCACGCGGCTCGGCACGGCGGTGCGCAACGGCTTCCCGGCGACGACCGCCTCCCACGGCAGCTCGCGACCGGTGGTCGACGAGGCGTATCCGACCGCGAGGTGACGCTCGGGGAGCTCGTCGACGCGTCGCGGCGTGCCGTGCTCGCGCAAGTACGCGGGACTCGCGCAGTTGATCAAGGCGATGCGTCCGATCGGCCGCACCGCGAGGCTGCTGCTTTGCAGGCTGCCGACCCGCACCGCGCAATCAACGCCCTCGTGCACCAGGTCGATCGAGCGGTCGGTCGAACTCAGCCCGAGGAGCAGTTTGGGGTGACGACGCAGCAGGGCGGGAAGGGCGGGCGCGATCAGGCGGCGTGCGATGCGGCTCGGCACGTCCACGTTGAGTCGCCCCGAGACCTGGCGCTGCTGGGCCTGGAAGAGCTGCTCGACGTCTTCGGCCTCCGCGAGGAGCGTGCGCAGTCGCTCGAGCAGATGCGCCCCGTCGGACGTGAGATGGACCGCCCGGGTCGTCCGGTGCAAGAGTCGCGTGCCGACGCTCGCCTCGAGCTGCTGCACCGCGGCCGACACCGTGGCGCGCGGCAACTCGAGCGCATGGGCTGCCCTGATGAAGCTGCCCATGTCGGCAACCTGCACGAACACGCGGTACTGATCGAGCTTGTCCATGGAACGCGCATTCTGCCCCGTATGGCGCGCCCGCGCCGCCCGCCTCAGTCAGCCCGCGAAGCCGCCGGCCGCGAGGAACGCCGCCTCCTCGGCTGTGGTCGGTCGGCCGAGCAGTGCATTGCGATGCGGGAAGCGTCCGAAGCGGCGCACGATGTCGCGGTGCCCGCGGGCGTGCGACATCCACGGCTCGCCCAGTCGCTCGTGCAGCCGAACCGACAGATCCTGATCGGCAGGATCTTCCGAGTGCGCAAACGGCAGGACGAAGAAGATGCGCAGCGCGCCCTCGACCGCGTCGGCCGCGCGCGCGGCGAGCGCGGCGCGCGCAAAGTGCCGCGCGAGCGGGTCGGTTGCGTACATGTGCGCCGTGCCGCGAAAGGCATTGCGCGGGTACTGGTCGGTCAGGAGCAGCAGCGCGAGCGCTCCCCGGGGCGAGCCCTGCCAATGGTCGAGCTCGCGTCGAGCGGCCGAGCAGTGCATCCGGGCGTAGGCGGCGCGAAAGCGCCGATCGAACGCGGCGTCCTTCGCGAACCAGCGCCCGGGTCCCGCCGCCTTCCAGAAGTCGACGATATCGGCCGGATCGGGTGCGCGGGCTTCGGGCGCCGACGTCAAGGCCGCGAGAAGTACCAGATCGCCAGGGCGGCCACGATCGCCGGCGCAAGGAAGACGATGCCGAGGATCGGCAACTCCTCGCGCACGGTGTAGCCGGCGTGGCTCACGCCGACCCAGAGGTTGGCCACCGCGACGATGAGCCACACGGGCAGGAAGACCTTGCCCGCGAGCGCCACCGCCGCGGCCGTCGCACCCCACAGGTGCCCGAAGAGAAGGAACACGCCGAGCAGGAGCACGCCGCCGACGATGGTGAGGAGCATGTGCATGGGGTCGATCCTCGTCGATGTGGAGAGTGTTCCGGGACCGGCGTGCGGCCCGCCTACTTCGTCGTGTAGCCGCCGTTGATCAGGATCGTCTGGCCGGTGATCCACCAGCCGTCGGAGACCAGGAAACGGATGAACGGCACCACGTCCTCGATGTCGGTCAGCCCGGTCTTGGAAAACTTCGACAGCGCGGCGGCCGACTTGTGATACGCGACGGCGTCGGCGCCTTCGGCAGGATAGAAGAACGGCGTGTCCATCGGCCCGGGGCCGACGGCCGTCACCGAGATGCCGCGCTCGCCGAACTCCTTCGACGCGGCACGCGTGAAATGCTCCACCGGCGCCTTGGTGCCTTCGTAGGCCGCGTAGTACGGCGTGAACGCACCGAGCAGCGAGGTCACGATCGTGCACACCTTGCCGTGGTCGTTGACGTTCCTGCCCGCCTCCTTGAGGAAGAAGAACGCCGACTTCGAGTTCACCGCCGTCATCGCGTCGTACTCGTCCTCGGTGATCTCGACCATGGGCTTCTTCAGCACCTTGCCCACTGTGTTGATCGCGATGTCCGGGCGGCCGACCGCGGCGACGGTGTCGGCGAAAAGCTTCTCGACGGCCTTGGCGCTCGTCAAGTCGGCCTGGAAGGCGACGGCCTTCGCGCCTGCGGCACTGATCGCCGCGAGCGTCTTGTCGGCGTCGGCCTTGCTGGCCGCGCTGTTGTAGTGGATCGCGACGGCGCGCGCGCCCTCTCGGGCGAGGTCGCGCGCGATCAGGCCGCCGAGGTTCTTGGCGCCGCCGGCGATGAGAACGGTCTTGCCCTTGATCGAATGGTCTGCCACGTGAGCCTCCAGATTCTTGTGGAAGACCCCGAGTCTAGGTGGCCGATCGCCAAAGATCAGCCCGTCGCGCCGGGATGGATTGTCCAGGTTTGGCGAACAATCTCACGTCCGGGGCGCCGGCGGCGCGGCCGCTGCCTCGCCCGAAGCCCGGCGGCGAGCCCACGCCGTCCCGGCGCGGACCCCCCACGCCTTCGCCGACGCTACTCCACCGTCACGCTCTTTGCGAGGTTGCGCGGCTTGTCGACGTCGGTGCCGCGCAATACTGCCGTGTGATACGCCAGCAGTTGCAGCGCAATCACGTGCACCACGGGCGAGAGGAGGCCCGCGTGCTCGGCCACCCGGATGACGTGCACTCCTTCGCCGCCGGTGAGGCCGCTGTCGAGGTCGGCGACGACGTACAGTTCGCCGCCGCGGGCGCGCACTTCCTGCAGGTTGCTCTTCAGCTTCTCGAGAAGCGCATCGTTGGGTGCGATGGCGACGACGGGCATTTCGCTGTCGACGAGCGCGAGCGGGCCGTGCTTAAGCTCGCCGGCGGGATACGCCTCGGCGTGGATGTAGCTGATCTCCTTCAGCTTGAGCGCGCCCTCGAGCGCGATCGGATAGTGCATCCCGCGCCCGAGGAAGAGCGCGTGCTGCTTGCGCGCGAACGCCTGCGCCCACGCGATCAGGTGCGGCTCGAGGGCGAGCGCGCCCTGGATCGCCGCCGGCAGGTGGCGCAGCCCGCGCAGCCACGTTGCCTCGTCGGCCTCGTCCAGGCGGCCGCGAACCTTGGCGAGCGTGAGCGCGAGGAGGAAGTGCACGACGAGCTGCGTGGTGAATGCCTTGGTCGACGCCACGCCGATCTCGGTGCCCGCGCGCGTGAGGAACCCGAGCTCCGTCTCGCGCATCATCGTGCTGGTGGCGACGTTGCAGATCGCGAGCGTGTGCGCGTGACCGAGCGCCTTCGCGTGCTTGAGCGCGGCGAGGGTATCGGCGGTCTCGCCCGATTGCGAGACGACGACGACGAGCGTGCGCGGGTTCGGGACGCTCACGCGGTAGCGATACTCGCTCGCGATCTCGACGGCGCAGGGGATGCCGGCGAGCGTCTCGATCCACTGCCGCGCGACGAGCGACGAGTAGTGGCTCGTCCCGCAGGCGAGCATGAGCACCGAGTCGATCGCCGGCAGCACGTTCCGGGCAGCCGTCCCGAAGAGCGCGGGCTCGATGCCGGCGATCCCTTCGAGCGTGTCGGCAACGGCGCGCGGCTGCTCGAAGATCTCCTTTTGCATGAAGTGGCGGTACGGCCCCAATTCGACGGCGGCGACCGAGGCCGCGACCGTCACCATCGGCCGCTGCACGATGCGGCCCTGCGCGTCGTGGATCGCGTAGCGCTCGCGCCGCACGTCGGCGACGTCGCCTTCCTCGAGGTAGACCACCTTCTGCGTGACGGACATGAGCGCGGTGGCGTCGGAGGCGAGAAAGTGGTCGTCGGCGCCGATGCCGACGACGAGTGGGCTCCCCTGGCGCGCGCCGATCACGCGTCCCGGCTCGCGCGACGAGATCACGGCGATGGCGTAGGCGCCGCTGAATTCGGTCACCGCGAGCTGCACCGCGCGCAGGAGGTCCTGCCGCGCCTCGCCGTGCCAATACCAGTGCACGAGGTGCGCGATGGTCTCGGTGTCGGTCTGCGTATGGAAGACGTATCCCGCCGCCTGCAGGCGCGTGCGCAGCGCCTCGAAGTTCTCGATGATGCCGTTGTGCACCACCGCGACTTCGCCGCCGGACAGATGCGGGTGCGCGTTGACCGGAGACGGCGCGCCGTGCGTGGCCCAGCGCGTGTGCGAGATTCCCGTGGTGCCGACGAGGCGGCGCTGCTCGGCCTGCGCCGCGAGATCGGCCACGCGCGCGGTCGACACGAGACGCTCGAGCGACGTGCCCTCGGCCCCGTTCAGCACCGCGAGGCCGGTCGAGTCGTAGCCCCGGTATTCGAGGCGGCGGATGCTCTCGAGCAGGATGGGGACGACGTTACGCGCCGATGCCGCGCCGACGATGCCGCACATCGCTAGCTCCTCCTGGACGTGCTCTTGGCCGGCCGCTGCCAGCCTTCGATCGTGGTCTGCCGGGGGCGGGCGACGGTGAGCTTGCCTGCGGGCGCCTCCTGCGCGATGACGCTGCCGGCGCCGATCGTCGCCCCGGCACCGACCACCACGGGCGCCACGAGGACGCAGTTGCTGCCGATGCTCGCACGGTCGCCGATGGTGGTGCCGTGCTTCGCAACACCGTCGTAGTTCGCGGTGATCGAGCCGGCGCCGAAGTTCACGCCGGCACCCATCGTCGTATCGCCGATGTAGGCGAGATGGTTGGCCTTGCTCCCCGCCCCGAGCGTGCTCGCCTTCACTTCGACGAAGTTGCCGATGTGCACGTCGGCGCCAAGGGCGGTCGCCGGGCGCAGCCGGGCGTAGGGGCCGATGCGGCAGCCGCTGCCCACCTCGGCATCGACGAGGTGCGAATACGCCTCGACCACGGTGGCGATGCCGAGCGTCACGTTGCGCAGCACACAGTACGGACCGATCCGCACGCCGTCGGCGAGCGTGACGTCGCCTTCGAAGATGCAGCCGACGTCGATCGTCACGTCGACGCCGCAGCGAAGATGACCGCGCACGTCGATGCGGGCGGGATCGGCGAGCGTGACGCCGTCGCGCATCAGGGCCTCGGCGCGCCGCTCGCGGACGATGCGCTCGACGGCGGCCAACTGCACCCGATCGTTGATCCCGGCGATGTCGCGCGCGTCGGATGCGAGCTCGGCGACGACCGGGACACCATCGGCGCAGGCGAGTGCCACGACGTCGGTCAAGTAGTACTCGCCCTGCGAGTTGTCCGGCGTGAGGCGACCGACCCAGTCGCGCAGGAGCGCTGTGGGGGCGGCGAGCACGCCGGTGTTGATCTCGGCGATACCGCGCTCGGCGTCGTTCGCGTCGCGTTCCTCGACGATCGCGCGCACGCGTCCGGCGTCGTCGCGAACGATCCGGCCGAGCCCCGCCGGATCGGCGACCCGCGCGGTGAGCACCGCGAGCTGTCCCTGCGCCGCGGCGGCGGCGACGCGGGACAGGGCCTCGACGGGAATCAAGGGAATGTCGCCGATGGTGACGAGCGTCACGCCGTCGCTGGGCAAGACATCGAGCGCGACGCGCGTCGCATCGCCCGTGCCCTGCGGCGGATCCTGGAGCGCAAACACGAGGTCGTCGGCAGCCAGCGCTGCGCGCACCGCGTCGGCACCGTACCCGACGACGACGGCGATCGCGCGCGGCGCGAGGGCGCGGACCGCGGCCAGCACGTGCGCAACCAACGGCTGCCCCGCGAGCGGATGCAGCACCTTGGGCAGCGCGGAGCGCATGCGCTTGCCCTGGCCTGCGGCAAGCACGATCGCATTGAGAGGGACAGCCACGATGGCGGGGGATCCGGGCGAACGCGAAATGATACCTCCCCGCGTGCGTGACGCCGTCACGCGTCGCGGCTGGGCGCGAGATGCTTCGCGAGAAAACGCTCCATCGCCTCGTAGAACTCGAAGCGGTTCTCCTCGTTGCGAAAGCCGTGGCCCTCGTCGTCCTTGACGAGGTACTCGACTTCGACACCGCGCGCGCGCATCGCCGCCACCATCTGGTCGCTCTCGGCCTTGACCACGCGCGGGTCGTTGGCGCCCTGCGCGATGAGCAGCGGCGCCGTGATCCGGTCGGCGTGGAACACCGGTGACGCGGCGCGCAGCATCGCCTCGTCGCCCTCCATGTCGCCGACCATCTCCTGCAGCATCGCGAGCATCGGCTTCCAGTACGGTGGGATCGCCTTCATGAAGGTGAGGAGGTTGGAGACACCGACGTAGTCGATGCCCGCGGCGTACACGTCGGGAGTGAAGGCGAGGCCGGCGAGCGTCGCGTAGCCGCCGTAGCTGCCGCCGTAGATCGCGACGCGCTTCGCGTCGGCGATGCCTTCGCCGATCAGCCAGCGCACGCCGTCGGTCACGTCGTCTTGCATCTTGCGGCCCCACTCGCGAAACGACGCCTCCCAGAAGGCACGGCCGTATCCGGTCGAACCGCGAAAGTTGACCTGCAGCACCGCGTAGCCGCGATTGGCGAGGAACTGGATCTCGGGATTGAAGCCCCACACGTCGCGTGCCCACGGTCCGCCGTGCACGTTCACGACGACCGGCAGGTCGCGTGCCGCCACGCCTCGGGGCAGCGTGAGGTAGCCGTGGATCGTCAGTCCGTCGCGCGCCTTGTACGTGATCGGTTGCATCGGCGCGAGCTCGTCCGCCGGCAGCCACGGGGCGACGTCGGCGAGCAGGGTGAGCTCGCGCGTCGTCTTGTCGTAGAGGTAGCGCTGGCCGGGCGTGCGATCGCTCGTCGCCGCGACGATGAACTTGTCCTCGTCGTCGTTGGTCGAGGTGAAGCTCACCTCGAAGCCGGGGAGCTTCGCCTCGACGTCGCGAAACATCGCCTCCGTCTCGGCGTCGAAGAAGCGTCGCTGCACCTTCCACGTCACCCAGCGCGCCGCGGTGAGGACCTTGCGCTTGCGCGAGTACGACAGCGACTCGACGTCGACCTCGTCGTTGTCCACGAGGAGCTCGCCCTCGCGCGCGGTGGCGGGATCGAACTCGAAGATCGCGGCCTTGTCGCGACCCCGATTCGAGGCGACGTAGAGCCGGCGATTGTCGAAGGTGAAGAACAGCGGCGCCACGCTCTCCTTGAAGTTCGTCGTGAGGATCGGCCGGAACTCGACGTCCTCGCTGTCGCGATAGAGCAGCGACGTGTTGACGCCGTCGGAGGTGCCGGCCACGCGCAGCTTGCCGTCGTGGTCGGTGCCCCAGCTCACGATGTTGCCCGGGTTTTGCGCGATGAGCGTCTGCGCACCGGTCTCCACGTTGACCCGGAAGACGTCGAAGACCGATTCATCGCGGCGGTTGTGCGAGACGATCATGTGCAGGTCGTCGTCCTCGAGGATGTCGACGACGTCCGCCTTCACGCGGTCCCCCGGCGTGAGGTCACGCGCGTCGCCCCCCGTGCGATCGACGGTCACGACGTGGAAATTCTCGTCGCCGCCGAAGTCCTTGACGTAGACGATCCGCTCACCCTTCCAGAAGTAACCGCCGATGTCGCGGGCGGTCTCGGCGGTGACGCGCACCGCGTCGCCGCCCGCCACCGGGCGCACGAAGACGTTGAGCCGGCGCTCCCACGGCGCCAGCCACGCGAGATGGCGGCCGTCCGGCGAGATGGTGAATGCGGTCTGCTCGGGGTTGCGGAAGAAGTCACGCAGCGGGATGCGCCGCGCAGCGCCCGTGACCGCGCTTCCAGGTGCGGCGGGAGAGGGGACGGCGGCGGCAAGGGTGAGGTGGGGATGGCGAAGGGAGAAGGTCACGCGGGGTCCTCGAAGGCAGGGACGATGGCCGCCATGCGCGCGGCGACGCGCCGGCAGGGGGCAGCGCTGCCGGTCGCCCAAGGCAAGTGGCGCCGCCAGCGCGCCAACGCAAGGGGTGCCGCCCGTCCGGCAGCGGCGCAACCTGCGTTATTCTCCCTGGCGTGGCGATCGTGGCGGTGTTCAATCAGAAGGGTGGCGTGGGCAAGACCACGACCGCGCTCAACCTGCTCGCCGCGATGGCGCAGCGCAAGGAGCGTCCGCTCGCCATCGACCTCGATCCGCAGTGCCACCTCTCGCATGTCTTCGGCGTGCGCCCGCGCCTGGCCGACGAGACCATCTACAGCTTCTTCGTGCGCCAGCGGCCGCTGGACGAGATCGCCCAGGTCACCCGCAGCGGGGTGATCCTGCTGCCAGCCCACCTCGAACTGGCCAAGCTCGACACGCTGCTCGGCAAGGGCGTGAACGTCGTGACCCGGTTGCGCCTCGCGCTGCACGCGCCTGGCGCGGTCCCCGGGGCGGTCGTGATCGACTGCTGTCCGCTTCTGAACGTGCTCTCGCTCAACGCGATCTTCGCGGCGACGCTGGTGCTCGTCCCGGTCTCCGCGGACTTCCTCTCGCTGCAAGGCGCCGAGCAGGTCGAACGCGCGCTCAACGCCCTCGAACCCGTGCTCAAGCGCCGTCTTCCGCGCAGGTATGTACTCACTCGCTACGACCTCAGGCGGCGCATGAGCGACGCCGTCGAGGCCAGGATGCGCGAGGTGCTGCGCGCCGACGAGATCTGCGCGACGCGCATCCGCGAGAACGTGAAACTCGCCGAAAGCCCGGCGGTGGAACTCGACATCTTCCGCCACGCGCCGGACAGCCGCGGGGCGCACGACTACGCCGCGCTGTACGACGAGCTAATGGGTGCCGGGCTCCTGCGCTGAGGTTCCGGCGCTGATGAGGCCGATCACGCTGTCGACGTCGAGCACTTCCGGCCGCGGCACGACCACCTGCCGGGCGCAAGCCTCGATCACGCAGGCGTGGTACATCTGGCGCAGGCGACGCTCGGCGTCGTCTTGCGTCGGGGCCATGATGAGGATGTTGTCGACCTTCTGGCCGTGCTTCGTGCGGATCGAAAAACCGTAGCGGGTCATGGCGGGCCTCCTGTTGCGCCGCGCGGTCGGACGCTGCGATTGCTCACGCCGATCAAAGGCTTGGCGACGACTATTGATGCGTTGGGACCGCGAGTGTACGCAAATCACGTGCCGACTGGGAAATTCCCTCCGCCCCTTCCTGCGGTAGCGCGCGCTCGCGCGCCCGGCGATGCGCGCCGGGCGGGCTTGCCTGCGACGCCCGGCCGTCTCGTATGGAAGTGTGTGCCCACATTCGTTACAGACGCGGATGGGCCTGCTATCGTTCGATCTTTCCCGTAAACCAAAGTCGCGGCACGCGGCCGCGACTTCCGGCGAAGCCGGGGCGCCTCCCCGAACCCACGATGATCCCCACCTCCATCAGCCGCGTCCATGCCCGTCGCGTGTTCGACTCGCGCGGGCGTCCCACCGTGGAAGCCGAAGTGACGCTGGCCGGCGGCGCGGTCGGCCGCGGCATTGCACCCGCCGGCGCGTCGCGGGGGTCGACCGAGGCCATCGACCTGCGCGACGGCGGCACGCGTCTGGGCGGCTACGACGTCGCGCAGGCGATCGCCAACGTCCGCGGCCCGATCGCCCGCGGCCTTTTCGGCGTCGACGCCCTCGAGCAGGCCGCCATCGACGGCCGGCTCATCGAACTCGATGGCACCCCCAACAAGGCCACGCTCGGCGGCAACGCGACGGTGGCGGTCTCCCTCGCCGTGGCGCAGGCGGCGGCGCAGGCCTTCGACATGCCGCTGTGGCAGCACCTGGCCGGCGACCACCCCGTCACCTTGCCGATGCCCGAGGTGCAGATCTTCGGCGGCGGCGCGCACGCCGAGCGACGCATCGACATCCAGGATCTCATGGTGATGCCGGTCGGAGCCTGGAGCTACGACGATGCGCTCACGATGATCGCCGAGGTCTACCGCGCCGCCGGGGACCTCATGCGCGAAGCCGGACGCCTCGCCGGTGTCGCCGACGAGGGCGGCTGGTGGCCCGTCTTCGCGAGCAACGAGGAGGCGCTCGAGACGACGGTGCGCGCGATCGAGCGCGCCGGCTGCCATCCGGGGAGCGACGTCGCCATCTCGCTCGACATCGCCGCCTCCGAGTTCGGCCGCGACGGCCGCTACACGCTGGGCCTCGAGGGCCGTGAGCTCGACAGTGCCGGCATGAGCGAGATGCTCCTCGACTGGATCGAGCGCTATCCGATCGTCTCGATCGAGGACCCGCTCGCCGAAGACGACCGCGACGCCTGGATCGCCTTCACCCGCGCCGCGCGCCACCGCGTGCAGGTGATCGGCGACGATCTGCTCACCACGAATGCCGGGCGGGTGGCGCAGGCCGCTGCCGACGGCAGCTGCAACGCCGTCCTCGTCAAGGTCAACCAGGCAGGCACGCTCACCGAGGCCAAGGCCGCGCTCGACGCGGGCAAGGCGGCGGGCTTCGGCACCATCGTTTCGGCGCGCTCGGGGGAGACCGAGGATGTCGCGATCGCGCACCTCGCCGTCGGCTGGAATGCGGGGCAGTTGAAGGTCGGCTCGTTCGCCCGCAGCGAGCGGCTTGCCAAGTGGAACGAGGTCCTGCGCATCGCCGACGCACTCGGCGAGGACGCGCGCTTCGCCGGAACCACGCTCCTGCCCGCGCGAAAGTAAGACGCGGGCCCCGCGGTGGGCCGTCGGCGCCGTCGTGCCGACCGACGCGTCATGGCGTGCGGCGATCCGCCGGCGCGACTCCCGCGGCACTCACTCGAGGAGGAAGTCGACGAGCTCGACGAAACCCGCGCCCGCCTCGCGCGTGGTGATGTAGTGCGGCGGCGTTGCGATGCGATCGAGGAACGGCGTGACGTTGGCCACCCCCACCGCATGGGGGAAGTATCCGAACATCGGCGCGTCGTTGGGCGAATCACCGGCGAAGACGTAGTGCTCGCGGTCGCGATCGAGGTCGACCGCGAAGACCTCGCCTAGCAGCGTGCGCGTCATGCCGAGCTTGTCGTACGTCCCGAACCAGCCGTTGACGTGAATCGAGCTCACCTTGGCGCTCATCCCCTGCGCCTGCATCATCGCGACGATGCGATCGACCTCGGCACGCGAAAGCGGCGGCACGTCCTCGCAGAAGTCGATCGCGAGGTCGCACTCGCGGTAGTGCTGGTCGGATGCGAGCGCCGTCCCCGGCACCGCGGCCAGGATCGCCTGCCCGATCGCGGCAAGCCGCGCCCGCTGCGCCTGCCGCTCGCCGTCGCTGACGATGAAGCGCCGCTCGAGCCGGCGACGCGCGCGGTCGTAGCGCATGAAGAACGCGCCGTTCTCGCCGACCACCGCGTCGACCGGCCACATGCGCGCGATGTGATCGCACCAGCCGGCGGGGCGACCGGTGATCGGGATCACGAGCCGGCCCGCGCGCCGCAGCCGCGCGAGCGCGGCGTAGGCCTCGGGGGTGAGCGTGCCGTGCGTGGTGATCGTGTCGTCGATGTCGGCAAAGACGCCGCGCACGCCGGCGCGAACGGCGGCGGGCATTGCTGCCAGCGGCTGCATGCCGCGTCCCGCCGAGGTCATCCCGCGTCGCGCCGGGCGCGCAGCCACGCCGCTGCCGTGGACGCGTGCCAGCGGGCGAGCGCCGGGAAGACGTCGTCCACCGTGGTGACGACCTCGATCATCGCCCGATGCTCGGGGCGCATGAAACCGTCGGCCACGGCGCGATCGACCTGCATGAGAAAGCCGTCGAAGTACCCCTCGACGTTGACCATCACGAGCGGCTTCACGTGGATGCCGAGCTGGTTCCACGTCGCCATCTCGCAGAACTCGTCGAAGGTACCAAAGCCGCCCGGCAGGGCGACGAAGGCGTCGGCCTGCTCGGCCATGATCGCCTTGCGCTCGTGCATCGTCGGCACCACCGTGAGCCGCGTGAGCCCAGGGTGCCCGACCTCGCGCACCATGAGCTGCTCGGTGATCACACCGATCACCTTGCCCCCGGCGGCGAGCGCCGCTTCGGCCGCCGCGTGCATGAGGCCGACGCTGCCGCCGCCGTAGATGAGCGTCGCGTCTTGCGCGGCGAGCGCGCGGCCGAACGCGGTGGCCGTTGCCGCGTACACGGCGCTCGTGCCCGCACTCGAACCGCAGAAGAGACAGATGCGTTTCATGCCCGCCCTCTCGCGAGATACGTCGCCACGGCGTCGCGCTGCGCCGCGGTCATCGGCAGGCCGCACTTCGTGCGGCGCCACAGGATGTCGTCGGCCGTGTGCGCCCATTCCTCGCGCACGAGGTAGTCGACCTCGCGCGCGGTGAGCCCGGCGCCGAAGTCGGTGCCAAGATCGGCGGGCGTGGTCGCGTCGCCGAGAACCGTGAGCGCCCGGCTGCCGTGCCGGTACGCGATCCCGTGCACGACGTCCCGCCCGAGCCCGGGATAGCGGCGCCCCAACTCGACCTCCCACGCCACCGGATCGCGCTGCGGCAGGTCGCCACCGGGCAACGGCGCCGTCGCGGTCCAGTTGCCGCGCAGGCCGGGAAAATACGGCGCGAGCTCGGCGAGCGCATGCTCGGCGAGCTTGCGATACGTCGTGATCTTGCCGCCGAACGACGACAGCACCGGCGCACGGTCGGGTCCGGGGGCTCCCGGAAGCGCATCGACCTTGAGCACGTAGTCGCGCGTGACCGCCGACGGATTCGCCGAGCCGTCGTCGTACAACGGTCGCACGCCGCTGTAGTCCCACACGATGTCGCGCTCGGTGAGCGGCCGCTCGAGGTAGGTGTTGACGAGATCGAGGAGATAGCGCGTCTCCTCGGGTGAGATGTGCGGCGCGTCGAAGGCGTCGACCGTGACGTCGGTGGTGCCGATGAGCGAGTAGTGCTCCTGGTACGGGATCACGAAGACGATGCGCTGGTCGGCGTTTTGCAGGATGTACGCGTGCGCCTGGTCGTGGACGCGCGGCACCACGATGTGGCTGCCCTTGACGTGACGGACGTTGCCCTCGCCGGGTTGCGCCGGCCGCACGAGGTCGAGCACCTCCTTCACCCAGGGTCCGGCGGCGTTGACGAGCGCGCGCGCCATGACCTCGCTCGTGGCGCCGTCGTCATTCGCCAGCGTTGCCCGCCACAGCGTCCCCTCGCGTCGGGCGCCGACGAGCCGGGTGCGCACGCGGATGTCGGCGCCACGCGCCTTGGCATCGAGCGCGTTGGCGACGACGAGCCGGGCATCGTCCACGCGCGCATCCGAATAGACGAAACCCTTGCGAAAGCGTGGCTTCAACCCCGCGGCGAACGGGCTGCCGGCGAGCGCGACGCCCCGCGACTTCGCAAGCGTCTTGCGCCCGCCGAGATGGTCGTAGAGGAAAAGGCCGATGCGGATCATCCACGCGGGACGCAGGTGCGGCTCGTGCGGCAGGACGAACGCGAGCGGCTGCACGAGGTGCGGCGCGAGCGCGAGCAGCACCTCGCGCTCGGCGAGCGCCTCGGCGACGAGGCGAAACTCGTAATACTCGAGATAGCGCAGGCCGCCGTGGATGAGCTTGCTGCTCCACTGCGACGTGGCGCACGCGAGGTCGCCCTGCTCGGCCAGGAGCACCGACAGCCCGCGGCCGGCCGCATCGCGCGCGATCCCGGCACCGTTGATGCCGCCGCCGATGACGACGAGATCGTGAACCGGGACGTTCAAGGGTGGAACGCGAGGAACGGGGGAGACATCGGCAGGGTGCCCGGCGGCAGGCAACGGCCGCGAGCCAGCTGATTCTACCGGATGGGCTACGATGACCGCTCCAAGGAATGCAGACGAGCGACGCCATGAACCTTCCCGACGAGATCCGTGCCCTCGCTGGCCCGATGCGCGACTGGCGGCGGCACCTGCACGCCCATCCGGAGACCGCGTTCGAGGAGACCGCGACGAGCGCCTTCGTCGCCGACAAGCTCGCAAGCTTCGGCCTGACCGTCCACACCGGACTCGCCGGCACCGGGGTGGTCGGCGTCCTGCGGCACGGTGCGGCAGACCGTGCGATCGGCCTGCGCGCCGATCTCGACGCGCTGCACATCGAAGAGAAGTCCGGCGTGCCGCACGCCTCGCGCCACCCCGGCCGGATGCACGCCTGCGGCCACGACGGCCACACCGCGATGCTCCTCGGCGCCGCGCAGGCGCTCGCGCAGCGACGGCGCTTCGACGGTACCGCGTACTTCATCTTCCAGCCGGCGGAGGAGAACGAGGGCGGCGGTCGCGTCATGGTCGAGGAGGGCCTGTTCGAGCGCTTCCCGATGCAGGCCGTCTACGGCATGCACAACTGGCCGGAGCTGCCGCTGGGGACGATGGCGTTGCGGCCCGGCCCCCTCATGGGCGCCTACGACATCTTCGAGATCGTCGCCACCGGCCGGGGCGCGCACGCCGCGATGCCGCACCTGGGCCGCGATCCGATGCCGTTTGCCGCGCACGTGATCAACGCCTTGCAAACGATCGTCGCGCGCAATCTCCATCCGCTCGAAGCCGGAGTGGTCAGCGTGACCCAGGTGCATGGCGGGGACACGTGGAACGTGATTCCGCAGGAAGTCGTCCTGCGCGGTACCGCGCGCTCGTTCCTGCCGTCGGTGCAGGACACGATCGAAGCGCGCATGCGCACGATCGTCGCCGGGATCGCGGCCACGTTCGAGATGGACGCGACGCTGCGCTACGAGCGCCGCTATCCCGCGACCGTGAACAGCGAGGAAGAAACGCGCCACGCGCTCGCCGCGGCGATCGCCGTCGTCGGTGACGGCAACGTCGACACCGACCCCACCCCGTCGATGGGCTCCGAGGACTTCGCGTACATGCTGCAGGCGAAGCCGGGCTGCTACGTGTGGCTCGGAACGAAGCGCGATGCGGCCACGCCGTCGCTGCACAACCCCCGCTACGACTTCAACGACGACGCGCTCGTGATCGGCGCGAGTTACTGGACCGCGCTCGCCGAAGCGCAACTCGCACCGGCGTCCCGCTGACCGGCGTCCCGCTGACCGGCGCTCGGCGGGCCGGCGCCCGTTTGCGTCCGCGTCGGCGCCAGGGTTCACCGCAGCGTCCCCCGCGCGAGGGCCGAAAATCGAAACGCGAACGGTTCGCATTCGTATTGACGATGGCCGTCGTCCGGAGTATCGTCCAGGGCCCGACGCCCCTTCCCTTTCGACGATCGCGCCCATGTCCCGCCTATCCGTACTCGCCGCTGCCCTCGCAGTGGCCTCGCTCACGCTGCCCACCGCCCACGCCGCCGAGGAAGCCGTCCTCAACCTGTATTCCGCCCGGCACTACCAGACCGACGAGGCGCTCTACGCGAACTTCACCAAGGCCACCGGCATCAAGATCAACCGCATCGAAGCCGGTGACGAACAGCTTCTCGAGCGCCTGAAGTCCGAAGGCGCCAACAGCCCGGCCGACGTTCTCCTCATCGTCGACGCCGCGCGGCTGTGGCAGGCGCAGCAGTTGGGCCTGTTCCAGCCCGTCAAATCCGAGCTCCTCGCCAAGCGCATTCCGCCGAAGTTTCGCGATCCGGACGGCAACTGGGACGGCTTCTCGTACCGTGCCCGCGTGATCATCTACGACAAGACGAAGCTCAAGCCCGCCGACGTCGCGACCTACGAGTCGCTCGCCGATCCCAAACTCAAGGGGCAGGTGTGCGTGCGCTCCGGGAGCCACCCGTACAATCTCTCGCTCCTGGGGTCGCTCATCGCGCACCTCGGACCCGAGAAGGCGCAAGCGTGGGCCAACGGCATCGTCGCCAACCTCGCGCGCGCACCCAAGGGCGGGGACACCGACCAGATCCGGGCGGTCGCCGCGGGCGAGTGCAGCGTCGCGCTCGCCAATTCGTACTACTACGCGCGCATCCTGCGGTCGTCCAAGCCGGAGGACAAGGAGATCGTCGCCAGGACGGGTCTCGTGTGGCCCGACCAGAACGGCGCCGGCACGCACGTCAACATCTCCGGTGCCGGCATCATGAAGCACGCGCCGCACCCGGGCAACGCGACAAAGTTCCTCGAGTACCTCGCGAGCGACGACGCGCAGCGCTACTTCGCCAACGGCAACAACGAGTGGCCCGTGGTCGCGAGCGTCAACGTCGACAACCCGGCGCTCGCATCACTGGGCACGTTCAAGATCGACCCGCTGCCGATCGCCACGCTCGGCAAGAACACCGTCGAGGCGCAGAAGATGGCCGACCGCGCCGGGTGGAAGTAGGCGCCGCGGCGCGATCCGGTTCATCCGCCCTGCTGCACTGGCCGGGCGGCCACGCGCTCGCGTGGCGCGCGGTGCGCATCGCGGCGCGCAAGACGTGCGAGCACCACGATCGGCACGAGGCCGACCACGACGATGGCGAGCGACGGAACCGCGGCTTCGGCGAGTCGCTCGTCCTTCGCGAGCTGGTAGGCCTGCGTCGCGAGGGTGTCGAAGTTGAACGGACGCAGGATGAGCGTCGCCGGCAGCTCCTTCATCACGTCGACGAAGGCGAGGAGCAGCGCCGCCGCCACGCTGCGCACGAGGAGCGGCGCGTGGACCCGCGCGAGCGTGCCCGCGACGCCGACGCCCAGGCTTCGTGCCGCGGCATCCATCGCCGGGGTGATGCGGGCGAACCCCGGCTCCACCGCGTTCCATGCGACCGCGAAATAGCGCACGACGTACGCGTACACCAGCGCCACGATGCTGCCGGTGAGCAGGAGCCCGGGCGCGACCCCGGTGACGCTGCGACGCCAGTCGGCGTACGCGGCGTCGAGCGCGCCGAGCGGCAGCAGCACCCCGACGGCCAGGACCGTCCCCGGCACCGCGTAGCCCAGGGTGAGGATGCGACTCGCCGTGCGCATCGGCCAGCCGGGCGTCAGGCGCAAGGCGTAGGCGACGAGGACGGCGAGGACCACGCACACGGCGGCGGCGACGCCGGCTGCCACCAGCGTGTGACCCATCCACGTCGGAAAGCGCGCATCGAAGGCGATGTCCGGATTGGCATGGATGAGCCGCAGCAGGATCAGCACCGGCAACACGAAGCCGACCGTCACGGCGATCGCGCACACGGTGGTGGCCGCGAGCGCCGGTGCACCGCGCAGCGTCTCGCGCACCGGATCGATGACCGCGCGCCCTTGCGCGGCCGCGTGCGTGCGACCGGCGCCGCGACTGATGCGTTCGAGCACGAGCACCGTCACGACGAAGGCGAGCAGCGCGCTCGCGAGTTGCGCCGCGGCCGCGCGATCGCCCAGATTGAACCAGGCGCGATAGATCCCCGTGGTGAACGTCGGCACTGCGAAGTACGACACCGTGCCGAAGTCGGCGAGCGTTTCCATGAGCGCGAGCGCGGCACCGGCGGCAATCGCGGGACGCGCGAGCGGCAGGTCGACGCGCCAGAATGCCTGCCGACGACCGAGGCCGAGCGTGCGTGCCGCCTCGACGAGCGAGCGCGGGCGTTCGAGGAACGCGACCCGCGTGAGCAGGTAGACGTAGGGGAAGAGCGCAAAGGTGAACACGACGGCGGCGCCCGGCACGGTGCGCACGTCGGGAAACCAGTACTCGCCTCGCGCAAGGCCCAGGATCGAGCGCAGCGCGGTCTGCACGGGTCCGGCGTACTCGAGGAAATCGGTGTACGCGTACGCCATCACGTACGCGGGCATGGCCAGCGGCAGCAAGAGCGCCCACTCGAACATGCGGCTGCCCGGAAAGCGGTGCCGCGCGAGCAGCCACCCGCAGGCGGTGCCACCGACGATGACGCCGACGCCCACGAGCAGCATGAGCCACAGCGTGTTGACGACCATCTCGGGCAGGGTCGTCGCGAGGAGGTGTTCCCAGGTCGCGCCCGCGCCGGGCGCGACACCGCGCGTGATCACCGCAAGCGTCGGCACCGCGGCGATCACCGCCACCAGGATCGCGCCCGGTGCAAGCCACGGCGCGCTAGCGCGCATGCGCAATCTCGCTCGTACGCTTGCCGCGGCACGCCGTCATGCGACGATTATAGGCGGCAGCACCTTCGCCTGCCCTGACCCCTCGACCCGCGATGGCCCTCTCCCTGACCGTGCATGGGCTCGCCCACGCCTACGGCGACACGCCGGTGCTGCGCGACGTCACGTTCACGCTTGCACCCGGAGAGATCGGCTGCCTGCTCGGCGCCTCGGGCTGCGGCAAGAGCACGCTGCTGCGCTGTGTCGCGGGCTTCGAGCCCGTGCGTGCCGGCAGCATCGCCCTCGATGCCGTGACCCTGTCCGCCCCTGGTATCCAGGTTCCACCTGAGCGCCGCAGCATCGGCATGGTCTTCCAGGACTTCGCGCTCTTTCCGCACCTCAGCGTTGCCGGCAACGTCGCCTTCGGCCTTGGTGCGCGCTCGGCGGCGGCGCGGGCGGCGCGGGTGGAGGAGATGCTCGACCTCGTCGGCATGCGCAGCGAGGCCGCGCGCTATCCGCACGAGATCTCGGGCGGCCAGCAGCAGCGCGTCGCACTCGCCCGTGCGCTCGCACCGGCGCCGGGGCTGCTCCTCCTCGACGAGCCGTTCTCGAGCCTCGACGTCGACCTCCGTGAGCACCTCTCGTTCGACGTGCGCACGATCCTGCAGGCCACCGGGACCACCGCGCTGCTCGTCACGCACGACCAGCGCGAAGCATTCGCGTTTGCCGATACGGTCGGCGTGATGCGTGACGGCGTGCTCGACCAGTGGGGCAGCGCCTACGACCTGTACCACCAGCCCCACACGCGTTACGTCGCCGATTTCGTCGGCGAGGGCGTGTTCGTCCGCGGCACCGTGCAGGGCCCGACGGTGGTGACCGAACTCGGCACGCTCGCGCTGGCGCAGCCGGTGAACGCGCAGGGCGAGGTCGACGTCCTGCTGCGCCCCGACGACGTCGTGCACGACGACGACTCGACGCAGCGCGCGCGCATCGTGAGCAAGGTGTTTCGCGGCGCGCAGTTCCTCTACACGCTGGCGCTGCCGTCCGGCACCCGCGTCCTCTCGCTCGTGCCTTCACACCACGATCACGCGATCGGCGAGCCGATCGGCATCCACCTCGCGGCGGACCACGTGGTGGCGTTTCCGTCCGCCACCACGACCTGAGCGTCGCGCCACTGTCGCAGGAGCCTTCATGGCGTAGCGTGAGGCAATGCGTCAAAGCACCCGTGACGCCACCGCCACGGCCGGGTTCGGCGTGGCACACGAAGCGCGCACGATGAGTCGCGGCTCCACCACGACCCGCTCGAGGGGTCGATTCGGCTCCTTGATCCGCTCAACCAGCAGGCGCGCCGCTTCGCGACCGATACGTTCCACGTCGACCGCGACCGTAGTCAGCGGCGGTTGCCAAAGGACCGCTTCGGCAACGTCGTCAGCGCCCACCACCGAGCAATCCCGGCCCGGCTCCAGGCCCATTTGGCGTAGCCCCAACATCGCCCCGAAGGCGACGAGATCGTTGAAACAGACCAAGGCGGACGGCGACTTTCCGTGCGTGAACAAACGTGCAATCGCGTTGAAACCCGCCTCCCTTGTTGCAGGGCATTCGACGATCCAGTCGTCGACCAGTGGAACGTGAGCGTCCTTGAGAGCGGCCTGAAAGCCGGCGAATCGATCGCGGCTGGTCGTCGTCTGCCGCTTGAGACCGATGTAACCGAATTGCCGATGACCCAAGCCGACCAGGTGCTGCGTGACGAGTTTGGTACCCAATCGATTGTCGTTGCCGACGAAGTCCGTCGCCACGCCCGGCACGTAGCGCGTGACCTGTACCAATGGGATGCCCCAGTTGAGCAATGCCGCCAGACTCTCCCGCGAAGTCCCAATGGCGGGGGTCACGAGGAGGCCTTCGACATTGTATTGGCGCAAGGTGTCGAGAAAGCGGAACTGACGGGGAGGAGATTCCGCGCAATTGCCCAGCACCAGCACGCGACCCGATGCTTCCACGGCCGCCTGGATTCCCGCCGTCGTCTCCGCGAAGTACGGGTTGGCCAGATCGCAGATCGAAACTCCGACAAGGTTCGACTGTTTGCTGCGCAGCTGCCCCGCACCGCGATCATAGATGTAGCCCAGCTCGCGTATGACCTGCTTCACGTGCTTTCGTGTCGCCTCTGCGACGCGGGGACGATCGCGCAGGACCAGCGAGACCGTGCCAGTGGCAACGCCGGCACGCTGCGCGATGTCCTTGATGGTGATGCGTTTCGGTTTCATCCCGTACCGGAGGGTGCGGTGCGCCTCATACCGTGCGCATCGAGGCAACCCCGAGAACCGTGCCGGTTCGCGACGACTCCAGCATCGCATCGATGAGCGCGTGCACGGCAAGCGCACTGCGGCCACTCGCGCGCGGCTCTCGGCCGTCGGTCAGTGAGTCGACATAGTCCTCGAGCAGTCGCCGATGCGCGGCATGCGAGAACGCCATCGGATCGGCGCCGCCATCCCCGACCGGCGCGCCTTCCATCCGGAGCACCTCCCGCCCATGGCGGTGAACGATCAGGTTCTCACCTTCGATGACGGCGCTGCCCTTCGTGCCGGCGAATTCCAGACGCTCGGGATACCCCGGGTAGGCGGCAGTGGTCGCGTCGATCACGCCGATCGCGCCGCTGGCGTACGCGACCGATGCGCAGGCCACATCCTCGGTATCGATCCTGCGCAGCGGGCTCGTGCGACAAAGGGATGCGACGCGCTCGACAGGCCCGGCAAGGTCCAGGAGAAGGTCGAGACTATGGATCGCCTGCGTGAGCAGAAGCCCTCCGCCATCGCGCGCCCGCATTCCTCGCCCTGGTTCGGCGAAGTACGCGTCGGAGCGCCACCAGCGAACCGAAGCGGACACGCTCACGAGCTCTCCCAGGGCCTGCTCCTCGAGGAGAGCCCTCAGCGTCAACGCGCACGCTCGAAAGCGATGCTGGAACACGACACCCAACGCGCGTTTCTCGTGCGCGATGGCGTCGACCAGGGCGATGGATGACGGCAGGTCGACGTCCACCGGCTTTTCGAGCAACACGTGCTTGCCGGCCCTGGCCGCCCTGATCGCGAGCTCGGCGTGGGTGCGTGGCGGCGTCAGGATAAGGGCGACTTCGATGCGCGCGTCGCCCAGCAGGGCCTCCAGGGAACCGACGATCGGGACGTCGTAGGTTCGCGCGAACGCCGCGCGCCGCTCTTCGCTCGGGCTATGGCAGCCGATCACGTCGACCTTCGACGCGAGATCGCGCAGCGCATGCATGTGCGGCCTGGCCGCCATGCCCAGGCCGATGATGCCGATGCCGATTTTCTTCATGGCAGTTCTGCCTGCCGTGGCGCGGCGTCCAGGATTGCCGTCAATCGGCCAGCAGGTGACGGGCAACGATCATGCGCTGAATCTGATTGGTGCCTTCATAGATCTGCGTGATTTTCGCATCGCGATAGAGACGCTCGACGGTGATGCCGCGAATATAGCCGCTGCCGCCGTGAACCTGGACCGCGTTCTGAGTGTGGGCGACGGCGGCATCGCTGGCGAAGCACTTCGCGATCGACGATTCGAGCGTCGCCTTCTCGCCTCGATCCAGGCGCGCCGCCGCGGCGTGCACGAGCAAGCGCGCGGCAGCGGTGTCCTTCGCCATGTCGGCGAGCATCCACTGGATGGCCTGGAACTCGGCGATCGCCTTGCCGAACTGCCGTCGGGTCTTCGCATAGGCCACGCTCTCCTCGAGAGCATTCTGCAGGATGCCCACGGCGAGCGCCGCGATGCCCACCCGTCCCTTCTCCAGCACGCTCATCATCATGTGGAAGCCGCGACCGGCCGGACCGAGAAGCGCTTCGGATGGCAGCCGCACGTCGTCGAAGAAGAGGGCCCCGACCTGCGAAGCCCGCTGACCCATCTTGTGCTCTTTCTTGCCGCGCTGGCAGCCGCGACTATCGAGGTCGACGATGAACACGCTCATGCCACGATGTCCCGCCTGCGGATCGGTTCGGGCCAGCACCAGCGCGTAGTCGGCCACCGGCGCGTTGTGGATCCAGAGCTTCTGGCCGGAGAGGCGCCATCCGCTTCCATCCTGCACGGCGGTCGTCTTGAGGCTGGCGAGATCGGAGCCCGACTCGGCCTCGGTCAAGGCGTAGGCGCAGCGTTTCTCCGTGCGAATGGTCGCCGTGAGATAGTGGGCGATCTGCTCGGGAGTGCCGTAGGTCGTGAGGAGCGTGCCGATCAGCTCGATGAGGCCACACTGGTCCGCGACCGAGGCGTAGCCACGCGCGAGCTCTTCCATGATCGCTGCGTACGTCCGCACGTCGGCTCCGAGACCGCCACTGCCTTCCGGGACGGTGACCCCGAACAGACCGAGCTCGCTGCATTCCCGATACAGCTCGGCCGGGAACGCCTCCCGCTCGTCGAGATCGGCGGCGTGCGGTCTGATCCGCTCGTCCGCAAAGCGACGGGTGACCTTGCGGATCGAGGCGATGCGCTCATCGTGATCGGTTGCGACGTCCATATCCATCCTCGTTCTCCGAGCGCCAGTATGCATTTCCCGTTGCGACGGGTGGCGGACCTGTGCGCGCTCCTTCAGAGTCGGTGAATGTGCAGACCACCGTCGACGTGCACTGCCTCTCCGGTGACGAACGGGAGTTCCCCCGCTGCGAGTGCGCCCACCACGCGCCCGACGTCCTGCGCTTCACCCCACCGACTCAGCGGGGTGAGGCCAGCGGCAATGAGCCGGTCGTATTTCTCGCTCGCGACACGGGTCATCTGCGTCCTGACGATTCCCGGGCGCACCTCGTACGCGGCGATGCCGGCTTCGCCCAGTCGCATCGCCAGTATCCTGACCATCATCGACAGCGCGGCTTTCGAGAAGCAGTACTCCGCGCGGTCCGGCGACACCATGACCGCGTTGGCCGAAGAGATCGTGACGATTGCTCGATGATGCTCCGGTGGTGGATCGGCCAGCATGCGTCGGGCCGCGCGCTGCGACAGGAAGAACGTGCCGCGCAGGTTGATTCCCAGGACCCGGTCGAAGCTCTCGGGCGAAACGTCGAGCACATCGCCGCGATTCGCCACCGACACCCCGGCGTTGTTCACCAGGACGTCGAGCCGGCCGCCCAGCGCGTAGGCGGCATCGACGAGACGCTCGTGCTGCGCGAGGTCGGCGATATCCCCCACCGCGAACGCCACGCGCGCACCCCGCTTCGCGGCCTCGTCGCGAGTGATCTGCGTGTCCTCGACCTCGGCGAGATCCGCGAATGCGACGTCGAAGCCACGCTGTGCGAGCGCCAGCACGATGCCGCGCCCTATGCCGCGGTTGCCGCCGGTAACGAGCGCAATGGGCTTCATCGAGAGGCTCCTGCCTATGTCGCCTGTACGCCGTACACGGTGAGCAACGCGCGCATCCGCTGCGCGGCGAGTTGCGGATCGACGATGAGCCCTGCCCGATCGGCAAGGACCAGGAGTTCGCACAGGTGCGCGATGGAACGTGCACTCTGCGCACCACCGAGCATGGTGAAGTGATTCTGGTGTCCGTTCAGATAGGCGAGGAAGACGATCCCCGTCTTGTAGAACTGTGTCGGCGCGCGGAACAGATGACGCGAAAGCGCCACCGTCGGCTCCAGGATGCGCTCGAACGCTGCGCGATCTCCGCGCCCGAGCGCTGCCAGGGCGGCCGCGGCGGCAGGGGCGATCGCGTCGAAGATGCCAAGCAAAGCGTGGCTGTATCCGTGCTCGTCGCCAGCGATCAACTCGGCGTAGTTGAAGTCGTCGCCCGTGAACATCTTGACGCTGGCCGGGAGCCGCCGCCGCAAGGCGATCTCCTTGTCCGCGTCGAGCAGCGAGATCTTGATGCCATCCACCTTCTCGGCGCGACGCTCGATGATCGCCACGACGGTCTCCAGGGCCTCTTCGAACGTGGCACAACCCCAGTAACCTGCCAGCGCGGGATCGAACATGTCGCCCAGCCAATGCAAGATCACGGGTTGTGCGGCCTGACGCAGGAGGTCGTCGTAGACGCGGGCGTAGTCGTCCGGCGACCTCGCGACGCGCGCCAGCGCGCGACTGGCCATCAGGATCACCCGGCCCCCTGCACCCTCGATCGCCGAGCACTGTTCCTCGTACGCAGCGAGGACCTCGTCGACGCCGCGCGCCATCGCCGGATCGAGCTGGTCGGTTCCGGCACCGCTCGCGAGCCGCGCGCCGGGGACAGTGCGCGCTTCGGCAATCGAGCGGCGGATGAGCTCGAACGCCTGCGGCCAGTCGAGGCCCATGCCGCGCTGCGCCGTATCCATGGCCTCGGCCACCGCGAAGCCCAGGCCCCACAGGTGACGTCGATAGGCGAGCGTCGCGTCCCAATCGATGCGGGAGGCGATCCAGGGATCGTGATCCACGCGCGGATCGACCACCACGTGCGCGGCGGCATACGCCACGCGGTTGAAGCCGCCGGACGCGCGTGCGGGATGGGGTATCACTCCCGAGAGCCGGTACGTTTCGATCCGGCCGTGCCTGAGGAGGGCGAGTTCGTTCATCGGGCGTCCAGGTCGAATCCGAAGAAGCGTGCCACGCCGATGGCTTGCCCATGATGCATGTGCTGCCCGCCGTGGGTGCGGTGGCCGGTGAGGGCCGCCCGTTCCAGCAGCGGCGTACTCTTGGTGATGATGTCGACGACCAGCGTCGATCGATCGAGCAGCGCGGGATCGAACGGCAGCGGATCGTCTTCCTTCATTCCCAGCGGCGTCGCATTGATCGCCACGTCGACGTGAGCGTTATCCTCAATGGCGCCGGACGCGAGCACGACGTCGGGAAACGCAACCGTAAGGCGTGACAGGATGCGATCCCGCTTCTCGGCGTCGGTGTCCTGGACGACCAGCCTCGCCACCCCCGCTTCCGCCAGCGCGACGGCGATGGCCGCGCCCGCACCGCCGACGCCGAGCAGAAACACGCCCTTGCCGGCAACCTCGTGTCCTCGCATCCGCAGGCCTTCCACACAGCCGTGGCCATCGAACGTGTCCCCCTGCCAGCGGCCGTCCGGTTCGCGGCGAGCCGCATTGATCGAGCCGATCAGCGTGGCGGTGCGACCGAGGCGATCGACCAGTGTCGCGGCGGGCGTCTTGTGCGGCATGGTGATCACCACGCCCTCGAGATTGCGCATCGCCTTCAACCCCGTCCAGACAGCCCGCAGATCGGCGGTGCCGACGTGCAGCGGCACCATCACTGCATTGACGTCCTGGCGCATGAACATTGCGTTGAATACCTCCGGGCTGCGCACGGCGCCGATCGGATCGCCGATGATCCCGAACAGACGTGTCGAACCGTCGATCCTTTCCATGTTCACGGGCTGTCCTCGTGGCACGTCAGGCGCTTCGATCGAGAAACTTGCCGATGCGCTGATGCGCCTCGGGTGTATCGAGGACGAGTGCGGCGAGCAGGCGTTCGATGCGCAACGACTGGCGCAAGGGCCCTTCCGTCGCCTCGAACAGCACCTCGCGAGCGAAAGCAACGGCCTGAGGGCTGCGCGCCGCGATCGCCTGCGCCATCTCGATCGCCGTGTCCACCACCGTATCGGACGCGACCACCCGCGCGGCGATTCCGTACTCGTGTGCCTCGCGGCCGGACAACGTGCGCCCGGTCAGGATGAGATCGGTGGCGATGGCGCGCCCGCACAGCGCAGCCAGCCGCTGGGTACCGCCCTGCCCGGCGATAACACCGATTCCGGTCTCGGGCAGTGCAAAGCGCGCATCCTCTGCCGCGACGATCAGGTCGCAGTACAGTGCGAGTTCGAAGCCACCGCCGACCGCGTGACCGCGCACGGCGGCGATGATCGGCTTCGGGGCCCGGCGAATCGTGTCGAGATCGTCGAGCCATCCGGCGAGCACGGCGTCGATGGCGCGTAGGCGCGAAACCTCCGTCAAGTCGGCGCCGACGCAAAAATGGGTCGCCGTGCCGGTCAGGACCAGGCATCCCACCGACGGATCGGCCGCCGCGGTACGGATCGCCTGCAGCAGGGCGCTGCCGAGCGCCGCCGACATCGGATTGCCGCGACGGGGGATGCCCGTCATGGTGAGGACACGAACCGCCCCGGAGTCGGTCGCGGAAACGAGGGGCGAGGTCACTGGACCACCCCCGCAGGGTAGCGCTGCACGTTGCGCACGATCGGCGCGAACTCCATCCGCTCGAGGACGTCGCGCTGCACGTCGACGCCGGGGGCGACCTCGATCAGCTCGATCCCTTCATCGGTGAGCGTGAAGGTCGCGCGCTCGGTCACGTAGAGCACGCGCTGCCCGCGTCGCCTTGCCTCGCTCCCGCTGAAGGTCACCTGCGCGACGCTGCGCACGAGCTTGGGGATGCGCCCGCTGCGATGAATCCGCAGTACGCCGTCGGCGACATCGATCTCGGCGCCTTTGGCGTCGAAAGTCCCACAGAACACGACGCCGCTTGCGTTCTGCGTGATGTCGATGAATCCGCCCGGTCCGTTCACGTTGCCGTTGAGGCTCGATACGTTGACGTTGCCCGCCGCATCCATCTCGGCCATGCCCAGGAACGCCATGTCGAGGCCGCCGCCGCTGTAGAAGTCGAACTGCGAGGTCGAGTCGATGATCGCATCGGGATGGTGTGCCATGCCGAACAGGTCGTCGTCGAGCATGTCGCCGCCATGGATTCCCTGTTCGATCGTCATCCAGTACTTCTGGCGCTCGCCTCGCTCGGCGATCATGGTGGCGACCTGCGCCGACACCCCGTAGCCAAAGTTGAGCGTGGCCCCGGGCTCGAGTTCCAGCGCCGCGCGCCGGGCGATGATGCGCTTCACCGGGTCGGTCCCTGCCGGCACCCTGGGACTGATCCCGCCGTGGCCCACGAGCGACGCATCGAACGCGGCCCGATACGTCTGCGCCTGGTCCGGCACGACGACCACGGCGTCGACGAGCACGCCCGGGATCGCGATGCTCCGGGGCGCAAGCGCGCCATGGTCGACCCGTTCGCGCACCTGCGCGATGACGATGCCGCCGCTGTTGTGTGCGGCGAGTGCCACGGCGTAGGCGTCGAGACTGGCGGGCTCGTCGGCCAGGGATATGTTTCCCGCCGAATCGGCATAGGTGCCGCGCACGATGCCGACGTCGATGCGCATCGGCTTGTAGCGCAGGTACTCGCGGCCGTCCAGCGTGACGAGCTCGACGATGTCCTCGCGCGCCGCCGCATTCATGCGGCCACCCTGCAGGCGGGGATCGACGAAGGTGCCGAGACCCACGTGCGTGATGAGTCCCGGGCGTCGGGCACCGATCTCGCGGAGCAGGTGCGAGATCGCGCCGCTCGGCAGCGCGTACGCCTCCACGCGATTCTCGCGGGCGAGTGCCTGCATGCGCGGCGACCACGTCCAGTGGCCGCCGATCACCCGGCGCACCATTCCGTCGTGCGCAAAGCGGTTGGTACCCCGGCGATCACGATCTCCCAGCCCGAGCGCGTGGATCAGCGTCAGGCCGGCGGGTTCTCCCGTCTTCAGGAAGCGGCCCTCGATGGCCTCGAAGACGGCATCGGGCTCGACCAGTCCACCGCCGGAGCCGGTGACCGCCACATTGGCGCCAGTCTTCACGAGATCGGCTGCCGCGGCGACCGACACGAACTTCTCTTGCATACGACTCACCATGCCAACGAGTTGGGAACCAGGGTGACGATTCCCGGAACGAAGACCATCAAGGCCACGCCGAGGAGCAGCGCGCAGAAGAACGGCAGCGTGGCCCAGAAGATGCGCTCCATCGGGAGCCTCGACACGGTGGCGACCCCGTACAGGGCGACGCCGACCGGCGGCGTGATGAGACCGATCACGCACATGATGCAGAAGAGCACCCCGAAGTGGACCGGATCGAGACCCACCGCCTGCACGAGCGGCATCATGACCGGGGTGACCATCAGGATGATCGGCGTCGCATCCATGAACATGCCAAGCACCAGCACGACGCCAAGCAGCACGAAGGTGACGGCCCACGGGACGGACACGACGCCGCTGACCGTATCCATGAACAGGAGCGGCAGCTGCTCCCGCGTGAAGACCCAACCGTCGAGGCCCGAGATTCCTACCACGAGCATCAGCACACCGACGGTGGTGCCTGCGGTCACGAACTCCCGGTACAGGGCCTTCCACGTGGCGGTCCGGTACCAGACGCCGAGCATGAGCACATAGATGACGGCGATGGTGGCGGCTTCGGTGGGTGTGAAGAAGCCACCGAAGATCCCGCCGATGATCAGCACGGGCGTCAGCAGAACCAGAAAGGCGTTCCGAAACGTCGTCCAGAGGCGGCGCCACGAGAAGCTGTCACCACGTGGATAGTTGCGCCGGGTTGCGATCACCGAGACCGCGAACATGAGGAGGGTGGCGAACATCAGGCCCGGCACGATGCCGCCGATGAAGAGCTTGCCGATCGAAACGTTGGCGGTCGCCCCGTAGATGATCATGATGATCGACGGTGGAATGATCGGCGCCATCGTCGAGGCGGCGAGGGTGATCGCCGCTGCGAACTCGGGATCGTAGCCGCGCTCGCGCGCCGCCTTGACGGTAATGGTGCCCACGCCGACGGCGTCCGCCGCCGCCGACCCCGACATCGCCGAGAAGATCACGCTGGCGGTCACGACCACATGACCCAGTCCACCGCGCACGCGTCCGACGATGGCGAGCGCAAAGTCGAAGATCTTCTCGGTGACCCCGAGGAGATTCATCAGCCGCCCGGCGAGCAGGAACATCGGCACGGCGAGGAGCACCGAGTTGTTCAGCGTGCCGAACATGCGCTGCGTCACGATGCCGAGCGGTACTCCCATCATGACGAGCCAGACGATCGCCGGCAATCCGAGCGCGACCGCGACGGGGGCCCGGAAGAGCATGAGGGCCACCATCAGGATGAGAAACACGGTGATCATTCGGCAACCCCTTCGCCCGCCGCGCGGGCTTCCAGGGGGCGAATCCAGGCGAGCCCGAAGTGGAAGGCCATCAGGAGGCAGCCGATGGGGATCGCCGTGTAGGCCCAGGCGATCGAGATCCCGAGCGTGGGAAGCTCCTGGCCGGCACCTTCGATGGCCGCCTGGGCGGCCATCACGGCGAGCGCGCAGAAGAACGCCACGACGATCACGTCGATCGTGCGCGCCACCATCCGCTTGCCCGGAAAGGCGACGCGCTCCATGAACAGCTCGACGACGAAGTGCTCCGCTCGACGGGCGCCGACCGCGGCGCCGAAGAACACGAGCCAGATCTGACCAACGCGAGCGAGTTCCTCGGTCCAGGCAAGCGGGAACTCGAGAACGAAGCGCGACAGGACCTGCAGTCCAAGCGTCACCACGAGGAGCGCGAGGACTGCGAACACGACCGCCTCCTCCACGCGGACCACCGCGGCCTCCATCGCCAGCAAGTTGTTCTTCATGTCGGGACCCCGCCCGCGTGGGTTAGCGTGCGTTGCGGATCGAGTCGACGAGCTCGCGTCCGTACTTCGACGCGTACTTTTCCTGGACTGGCTTGACCATCGCCTCGAACGCGGCACGGTCGGGCTTGGTCACCGTGACCTTGCCGTTCGTGGTGAGCCACTTGATGTCGTCGTCGAAGTTGGTGGCGAAGAGCCTGCGCTGGTACTGCGTCATCTCCGCGAACACGGCGTCGAACTCCTTGCGCTGCTCGGGGCTCAGCTTGGCCAGCACTGCCCTGTTGGCAACCACGGGCTTGAAGAGGAAGAAGTGGCCAGTCAGCGACAGCTGGGGCGCCTGCTCGTAGAACTTCATGTTGCGATAGCCGGAGCTGTCGTTCTCGGCGGCATCCACGGTACCGGTCGCAAGCGCGGTGTAGAGCTCGCCATAGGGCATCGGCGTCGCCTTCGCGCCCAGCGCGTTGAAGGTGTCGACGTACACCGGGCTGCCGATCACCCGGATCTTCATGTCCTTGAGATCGGCAGGTGTGTGTACTGCCTTGTTGCGCGTGAAGACGTGCCGCATGCCCGCGCTCCACCAGCCGAGAACTTGCAGGCCCGACTGCTTTTCGATTTCGGCGGTGACCTTACGGCCGATCGGTCCGTCGGACACGATCCAGGGATGCTTGTCGCCGTCGCGAAACAGGAACGGGATATCGAACACACCAACGGATGGGGCGAAGGCGCTGAGATTGGCGCTCGCCACGCAGGTCATGGTGATGGCACCGATCTTGACCTGCTCGATGGCGTCCTTCTCGTCGCCGACCTGACCGCGAGGAAAGACCTTGAGGCGGACGCCGGTCTTGCCTGCGGCGAGCTTCTCTGCCATGACCTTGAAGGCTTCGTGACAGGGCTCGCCGGGGGGATTGACGTGTGCGGCGGTGAGTTCCACGGTTTGCGCGGAGACGGCGGTTGCGACGGCAAACGAAAGTGCTGCGAGCGCACTGCGCGACCAGAGGGAAAGCTTCATGACAACCTCCTGTAAGGCGAATCGAAACGATGCAACCGGACCCGTCGGTGACGGACGAACAGGAATCAGCCCTGATGATTGAACCGATTCGATCGTTGATCCAAGAACACCCCGGGGACCCGGGGTTGGAATCGAACCGATTCAATTCGGGTCGAATTTGAATCGATTCAATGGCCGATGTCAAGCGTTTGTTTCGGCAGCGCGCTCTCTTGGCGGCTCCCCGTGATCTCAGAGACAGTCCGTCGACCGCGGCCGCGCAGACGTCGGCCTGCGGCTTCCGCCGCCACGGCACCGTCCGCTGCGAACTTGCTTCGACTACCGCGGCACCACGCGCAGGAGCTTGCCGTCGCTCGCGTCGGTGAGAAGGTACAGGTAGCCGTCCGGCCCCGGCACCACGTCGCGCACGCGCCCGACGTCGGGCAGGTAGCGCGTCTCGGACCGCACCTCACCCTGGCGCAGTTCGAGCCGCACGAGGCCGCCGGGGGTGAGCGAGCCGACAAAGAGGTCCCCCTTCCATCCGGGATAGCGATCGCCGGCATTGAACGCCGCGCCGGAGGGAGCGATCACCGGATCCCAGTAGTACACCGGCTGCTCCATGCCGGGCTTGGCCGTCCCCTCGCCGATCCTGACGCCGGAATAGTCGACGCCGTAGGTGATCACCGGCCAACCGTAGTTCTTGCCCGCTTGCGGATGGTTGAGTTCGTCACCACCGCGCGCCCCGTGCTCGACGGTCCACAACTGCCCGGTGGCAGGGTCGAGGGCTGCACCCTGCACGTTGCGATGCCCGTACGACCAGATTTCCGGACGCGCGCCGGCACGGCCGACGAACGGGTTGTCCTTCGGTATCGTCCCGTCGGCGTTGATCCGCACCACCTTGCCGATCGTCGTGTCGAGGTCCTGGACCATCGGTCGCGCACTGTAGCGATCGCCCAGCGTGACGAAGAGCGTCCCATCGCGCCCGAAGACGAGACGCGAGCCCCAGTGGTTGCGGCTGCCGGCGATCTTCGGCGTCTGCCGCCAGATCACCTCGACGTCATCGAGCCGGGTGCCGTTCAACACGCCGCGCGCAACCGCGGTGCCCGCCGCCCCGTCGTCGCCCGCCTCGGAGAAGGCGAGGTAGACGCGGCGATCGCGCGAAAACTCGGGGGAGAGCGCGATGCCGAGGAGGCCGCCCTGGCCGCCTGCCGCGACCCTGGGCGTGCCGGTCACGGTCGTTCGGGAGCGTCCGTCGGCGCCCAGCAGCAGCAACGTGCCCGAGCGCTCGGTGACGAGCATCCGGCCGTCGGGAAGGAACGCGAGGCCCCAGGGATGATCGAGTCCGCGCGCCACCTCGACCGTGGTGATGGGGCCCTCCATCGTGGATGGTGTCGGCGAGCGCGGCGCCTGCGCCAACGCTGGCAGCGCGAGTCCGAGCGCGACTGCAAACGCGAGCGCCCGAGCCGCTCGCGTGCCGGGCTGCCGCCGCGAGGCGCGCGCCCCGGGCGGCGGCGCGCGGTGTCGCGCGATCCCGGGTGCGGCGCCGCCCCCGGCGAGACGCATCACGTCGCGTCCGGCTTCGTCATCGCCTTGGGATCGATCCAGCGGTCGAAATCCGCGTCGCTCACGAGGCCGAGCGCATGTGCCGCCGCTCGCAGCGACGTGCCGTCACGATGCGCCTTCAACGCGATCCGTGCCGAGTTCTCGTAGCCGATGTGCGGGTTGAGCGCGGTGACGAGCATGAGCGATTCCTCGACGTTACGGCGAATCCGTTCGCGATTGGGCTCGATGCCCTGCGCGCAGCGCACGTCGAACGAATGCAGCGCGTCGGCGAGGAGCTCGATCGATTCCAGCACGTTGTGCAGCATCACCGGCTTGAAGACGTTGAGCTGGAAGTTTCCCTGCGTGCCGGCAAAGGCCACCGCGGCGTCGTTGCCGAAGACCTGCACGGCGACCATCGTGAGCGCCTCGCACTGCGTCGGATTGATCTTGCCGGGCATGATCGACGATCCCGGCTCGTTGTCGGGGATCGTGATCTCGCCGATGCCGGCCCGCGGCCCGCTCGCGTACCACCGCACGTCGTTGGCGATCTTCATGGCGACGCCGGCGAGCGTGCGCAGCGCGGCGCTGGCATTGACGATCGCGTCGTGCGCCGAGAGCGCCGAGAACTTGTTGGCAGCCGAGGTGAACGGCTTGCCGGTCGCCTGCGCGATGTACCGGGCCACGACCTCGCCGAAACGCGCCGGTGCATTGATGCCGGTGCCGACCGCCGTGCCCCCGAGCGCGAGCGGATGCAGGCTGTCGCGCGCGCTGTGGATGAAGCGCGCGGCGTCGTCGAGCTGGCCGACCCAGCCGGTCACGACCTGACCCAGCGTGACCGGGGTCGCGTCCTGCAGGTGCGTGCGGCCCAGCATCACGACGTCGGCAAAGGCCTGCGCCTTGCCGGCCAGCGTCGCGCGCAGTTGCGCAATCGCCGGCAGCAGCGTGCCGTCGATCTCCTCGAGCGTTGCGATGTGCATCACCGCGGGAAACGCATCGTTCGACGACTGGCTGCGGTTGACGTCGTCGTTGGGGTGGATCGGCTTCTTGCTGCCGACCGTGCCGCCCGCGAGTTGGATCGCCCGGTTGGCGATCACCTCGTTGGCGTTCATGTTCGACTGCGTGCCGGACCCCGTCTGGAAGACGACCAGCGGAAACTCGTCGTCCCACGTGCCGTCGACGACCTCCTGCGCGGCGCGCACGATGAGATCGGCCTTGTCCGCCGCGAGCGTGCCCAGTTCGGCGTTGGCGCGAGCGGCGGCCTGCTTGACGAGGCCGAAGGCCCGGATCGTCGGTCGGCCAAACGCAAAGCGCGCCACGCCGATCGGAAAATTGTCGATCGAGCGCTGCGTCTGCGCTCCCCACAGCCGGTGCGCCGGAACCGGCACCTCACCCAGCGCGTCCTTCTCGATACGCTTGTCGCTCATCTTGCATCCTCGGCCTCGCCGTCCGTACGGCAACGCCATGATAAGGCCTGCGCCGCCGACCGCAGGCGCAAGCGCGAAGTCGAGGGGAAGCGCTACAGGCCGAGCCAGGCGATGGTCGAGCTCTCGATGTCGGGATTGGGTGCCACGAATCCCTTGTAGCCGACGGTCTCCAGCGCCTTCGGGTCGCGCAGGCCGAGCAGCGCATCACGAATGCGCTGCGCATCCTCGGCCGGGAGCTTGCTCGAGACGATGAATTGCTTGATCGGCACCGGCCGCGACCGGTAGATGACCCGTCCGCCTTTCTCGGTCCACGCCTTGACCACCGAGTTGGCTGCCGTGGAGCCGGCCTGCGCGAAGCCGTTTTCGATGTAGAACGGCACCGCATCCTGGTAACGCGTCGTGATCACGCGAATCGAGCCGGGGACGACCTGCTTGCCGGTCGTGTAGGGGATCTTCTCCACGCGCAGTACCGCACGCACCATCGCCGAGGTGATCGAATCGGGGTCGGGGGTGACGAGGGTATGGCCCTTGAGGTCCTCGAGCGCCTTGACCGGCGAATCCTTGGCCACGAGCACCGACATGATGTATTCGGTGTATCCCGCCGTCCACGCGACCGCCTTGTAGCGCCCGGCCTTGATCTCCGCCATCGACACGTGCGCCGGATGGATGAAGGCGAGGTCGAATTCCTGCTTCGCCATGCCGGCCCGCACGTCGTTGTACGCGGGCACGACCTGCATCCGGACGCGGCGCCCGGTGGCCTTGGCGAGGATTTCGGCGATCGGCGCGAACTTGTCGCGGATCTCCTTGGGCGTCGCCTGGTAGGTGACGCCTTCCGTGATCGAGAAGACGAGCTCGTTACCCTGCGCGGCTGCGAACGCCGGCGCCAGTGCGCACCACCCGAGCGCCCACCATTTCCACAATTTCATCGACGTCCCCTCTGCCGCGCACCCGCCGCGAGCACGCCTCGCGGACCGCATCGTGCCGGCTGTCCGCGTCTGGCAAGCAAAAGTCGTGCACCGCGGCTCGTCACGTGTCGGAACCTTGTAGCGGACAGGGGCGGTCGCGGTCAAGAAAAAAGGCGATCGTGCGACCGCCTTCATCGAAGGGTCCGCGTCGTGCCGTCAGCCGGCGCGGTGGCGGAACTTGCGGATGGCCTCGAGCTGCGCCAGCGCGGCAGCGAGTTCGGCCTGGGCCGCCGCGATCCCGCCGGCAGCGTCCTTGTTGGTCATCGCTTCCTCGGCACGGCGCTTCGCCTCCAGCACCATCGCCTCGTCGAGGTCGTTGGCACGAATGGCGGTATCGGCGAGGACCGTCACCTTGTTGGGCTGGATCTCGAGGAAGCCGCCCTGGACGAAGACGAACTCGTCCGGCACGTTGCCCGGCGGCTTGATCCGCACCGCGCCGGGCTTGATCTGCGTGAACAGCGGCGTGTGCCGCGGATAGATGCCGAGCTCGCCATCGACGCCGGGGAGGACGACGAACTCGGCCTCGCCGGCGTAGATCTGCTCCTCGACGCTCACCACGTCGACGTGGATGGTATTGGCCATTGCGTGCCTTTGCGGTGCGAGGGTGCGGCGCCTACTGCAGCGTCTTCGCCTTCTCGAACGCCTCCTCGATGGTGCCGACCATGTAGAACGCCTGCTCCGGCAGCGCGTCGCACTCGCCGTTCACGATCATGTTGAAGCCCTTGATCGTGTCCTTGAGCGAGACGTACTTCCCGGGCGATCCGGTGAAGACCTCGGCGACGGTGAACGGCTGCGACAGGAAGCGCTGGATCTTGCGCGCGCGGGCGACCGCGAGCTTGTCTTCCGGCGAGAGCTCGTCCATGCCGAGGATCGCGATGATGTCGCGCAGTTCCTTGTAGCGCTGCAGCGTCTGCTGCACGCGGCGCGTGCACTGGTAATGCTCCTCGCCGATGACGTGCGGGTCGATCTGGCGCGACGTCGAATCGAGCGGGTCGACGGCCGGATAGATCCCGAGCGCCGCGATGTCGCGCGACAGCACGACGGTCGCGTCGAGGTGGCCGAAGGTCGTCGCCGGCGACGGGTCGGTCAGGTCGTCCGCCGGCACGTACACCGCCTGGATCGACGTGATCGAGCCGGTCTTGGTCGAGGTGATGCGCTCCTGCAGGCGGCCCATCTCCTCGGCGAGCGTCGGCTGGTACCCCACCGCCGACGGCATCCGGCCGAGGAGCGCGGAGACTTCGGTGCCGGCGAGCGTGAAGCGGTAGATGTTGTCGACGAAGAGGAGCACGTCGCGTCCTTCGTCGCGGAACGACTCGGCGATGGTCAAGCCGGTGAGCGCGACGCGCAGCCGGTTGCCCGGCGGCTCGTTCATCTGGCCGTACACCATCGACACCTTCGACTTGCTCGTGTCCTCGACGTTGACGACCCCCGACTCGATCATCTCGTGATAGAAGTCGTTGCCCTCGCGCGTGCGCTCCCCCACGCCGGTGAACACCGACAGCCCGGAGTGCGCGGTGGCGATGTTGTTGATGAGCTCCATCATCGTCACCGTCTTGCCCACGCCGGCGCCGCCGAACAGGCCCACCTTGCCGCCCTTCGCGAACGGGCAGATGAGGTCGATCACCTTGATCCCCGTCTCGAGAAGCTCGGTGGACGGCGAGAGCTCCTCGTACACCGGCGCCTCGCGGTGGATCGACATCGTCTTGCTCGCGGCGACCGGTCCCTTCTCGTCGATCGGGCGGCCGAGCACGTCCATGATCCGGCCGAGCGTGGCGGTGCCCACCGGCACCGAAATCGGCGCCTTGGTGTTGAGCACCTGCATTCCGCGCCGCAGGCCGTCCGAGCTCCCAAGCGCGATGGTGCGCACGACACCGTCACCCAGCTGCTGCTGCACCTCGAGCGTCAGCCCGATCTCGTCGAGCTTCAGCGCGTCGTAGATCTCGGGGATCTGGTCGCGCGGAAACTCCACGTCGACGACGGCCCCGATGCATTGAACAATGGTTCCTTCGCTCGTTGCGTTGCTCATGATGTCCTCTGGTCAGCCCTTGCATTCACGAAGAGAGGCAGGTCCGTCGAGTGGTTCCGTCCCGGCACGTTCGCGCCCCGTCGCGCCTGCGTATCGTCACACCGCTGCGGCGCCGCCGACGATCTCCGACAGTTCCTTGGTGATCGCCGCCTGCCGCGACTTGTTGTAGATGAGTTGCAGCTCGCTGATGATCTTGCCGGCGTTGTCCGACGCCGCCTTCATCGCCACCATGCGGGCCGACTGCTCGGAGGCCATGTTCTCGTTCACCATCTGGAACACCGCGCCTTCGAGATAGCGTCGCATCATGCCGTCGAGCAGGTCGCGCGCGTCGGGCTCGTAGATGTAGTCCCACGTCCCGTCGCCGATGTCGGCCTTGCGCATCTCGCCGGTCGCCGTGCGGAACTGGTGCGGAATGGGAACGATCCGACCCTGCCGCGGCTCCTGCTTCATCGTGTTGATGAAGGTCGTGTAGAAAACGTGCACCTCGTCGAGGTTGCCGGCGACGTACTCGTCGATGAGCGTCTTCACCGGCCCGACGAGACGATCGAGGCGCGGTCGATCGCCGAGTTGCACGGCGCTCGCCACGACGTTGCCGCCCATTCTCTGCAGGAAACCCAGCCCCTTGTTGCCGATGGCGACGTAGTCCGTCTCGATTCCCCGGGCCTGCCAGTCCTTGTGCGACTGCAGGACCGTGCGCAGCACGTTGGTGTTGAGCCCCCCGCACAGGCCCTTGTCCGTGGTCACGACGATCGCTCCCACGCGCCGCACCTTCTCGCGCCGCACGAGGAACGGATGGCGGTACTCGGTGTTCGCCTTCGCGATGTGCATCACGATGTTGAACACCTTCTCCATGTACGGGCGCGACGCGCGCATGCGGTCCTGGGCCTTCTTCATCTTCGAGGCCGCGACCATCTCCATCGCCTTGGTGATCTTGCGCGTGCTCTGCACGCTCTTGATCTTGTTGCGTATCTCTTTCGATCCCGCCATCGTTTCCGCCCAACGCGTCTACGCTACCCGGCGCCCGTTGCGCCGCCGCCGACATTCCCGCCGCTTCTGTCTCCGGACCTCTGACCCCTGTTTCCTGCTCAGTACGTCCCCGTCTTCTTGAAGTCCTCGATCGCCGCGGCGAGCGCCTTCTCCTCGTCGGCAGGCAGATCGAGCGAGGTCGCGATCTTGTCCATGATCGGGGCGTACTTGGTCTTCATGAACTGGCGCAGCGCGGCCTCGAAGGCGAGCGCCTTGTCGACCGGGACGTCGTCGTAGTAGCCCCGGTTGACGGCGAAGAGCGTGAGCGCTTCCTCGGACACCGCCAACGGCGAGTACTGCGGCTGCTTCATGAGCTCGGTGACCATGCGGCCGCGGTCGAGCTGCTTGCGTGTGGCCTCGTCCAGATCGGAGGCGAACTGCGCGAACGCCGCGAGCTCGCGATACTGCGCGAGCGCGAGACGCACGCCGCCACCGAGCTTCTTGATGACCTTGGTCTGCGCGTCGCCGCCCACGCGCGACACCGAGATGCCGGCGTTGATCGCGGGCCGGATGCCGGCGTTGAAGAGGTCGGTCTCGAGGAAGATCTGGCCGTCGGTGATCGAGATCACGTTGGTCGGCACGAACGCGGTGACGTCACCGGCCTGTGTCTCGATGATCGGCAACGCGGTGAGCGATCCGGTCTTGCCCTTGACCTCGCCCTTGGTGAAGCGCTCGACGTAACCCGCATTGACGCGCGCCGCGCGCTCGAGCAGGCGGGAGTGGAGGTAGAACACGTCACCCGGATACGCCTCACGGCCTGGCGGCCGGCGCAGGAGCAACGACACCTGGCGATACGCCCAGGCCTGCTTGGTGAGGTCGTCGTAGATGATGAGCGCGTCCTGCCCACGGTCGCGGAAGTACTCGCCCATCGTGCACCCCGAATACGGCGCGATGTACTGCAGCGCCGCCGAGTCGGAGGCCGCGGCGGCGACGACGATCGTGTAGTCCATCGCCCCGTACTCGGTGAGCTTGGTCACGACGTTCTTGATCGACGACGCCTTCTGCCCGATCGCGACGTAGACGCAGATGAGATCCTTGCCCTTCTGGTTGATGATCGTGTCGATCGCCACCGCGGTCTTGCCGGTTTGGCGGTCGCCGATGATGAGCTCGCGCTGGCCGCGGCCGATCGGCACCATCGCGTCGATCGACTTCAACCCCGTTTGCACCGGCTGATTGACCTTCTGCCGATCGATCACGCCCGGTGCCACCTTCTCGATGACGTCGCGCTCCTTGGCGTTGACCGGCCCCTTGCCGTCGATGGGTCGGCCGAGCGAGTCGACGACGCGGCCGATGAGTTCGGGACCGACGGGCACGTCGAGGATGCGACCGGTGCACTTCACGGTCTGGCCCTCGGTGATGTGCTCGTAGGCGCCCAGGATCACCGCGCCGACCGAATCGCGCTCGAGGTTGAGGGCGAGGCCGAAGGTCCCGCCGGCGAACTCGAGCATCTCGCCTTGCATCACCGACGACAGGCCGTGGATGCGGCAGATGCCATCGGAGATCGACACGACCGTGCCTTGCGTCTTGACCTCGGCGCCGGCGTCCAGGTGCTGGATCTTGGCCTTGATCAGTTCGGAAATTTCGGACGGATTGAGCTGCATACGGACTCCGTGCGGAGCATGGCACGAGGCTGCATTGCTCCGGTTAGGTTGCCCAGGGACCGCGAGCGTCGCCGGTCGGCCCCTGGCGGAAAATTCACGTCAAACCCGAAAACACACGCGTACTGCGCACTGCCCGGCCTCTGGTTAGCTGCGAAGCTGCACGGTCATCGCCCGCAGCCGCTCCGCCACCGTGCCGTCGATCACGTTGTCACCCACCGTGATGCGCGCTCCGCCGATGAGCTCGGGCCTGACCACGACCTCCGCCTCGACCTTGCGCTTGAAGCGCCGCTCGAGCGCCGCGACGAGCTCGGCGAGCTCGCTTCCTTCGAGCGGGAATGCCGTCTCGATCGTGGCCTTGGCAACGCCGTCGGCCTCGTCCTTGAGCGACTCGAACAGCGACGAGATCACCGGCATCAGCTGGATGCGATCGGCGTCGACCAGTACGCGCACGAAATTGCGGCCCTCGGCGCTCAGCCGATCGCCGGCGATCGACAGCAGCAGCGACGACTTCGCTGGCGCGTCGAGCGCGGGATTGTCCAGTGCCGCGGTCATCTGCGGATCGGCGACGATCCCGCTCGCGAGCTTCAGCATCTGCGACCAGGCGGGCAGCGCGTTCTGGTCGCGCGCCAGCGCGAACGCGGCTTCGGCGTACGGGCGGGCGATGGTGGTGAGTTCGGCCATGTCAGTTCGGACGGACGGTTCTTGCGGCCGGACGCGCCGTCGCGGGAGACCGCGCGCGATGCGGGCATGCGAGCTGCGGCTTCATCACAACTCGCTCTTCAGCTGGGCCAGGAGCTGCGCGTGCACGTTGCGGTCGACGTCGCGCTTCAGGATCTTTGTCGCACCGGCCACCGCGAGATCCGCGACCGAATCGCGTAGTTGCTCGCGGGCCCGCGCCACCTCCTGCTCGATCTCGGCCTTGGCGGCGGCGACGATGCGATCGGCTTCGACCTTGGCATCGACCTTGGCCTGGTCGATCGCGTCGGCCTTGTACTTCTCACCGATCGCGACGATCTCCGCCGATCTCGCCTTGGCTTCGGCAATGATCTCCGCCTCGCGCTTCTGCGCGTTGGCGAGCTCCCTGCGGCCTTCTTCCCCGGCGGCGAGCCCGTCGGCGATCTGCTTTTGCCGCGTCTCGATCGCCTTCATCAGCGGCGGCCAGATGAAGCGTGCGCAGAACCAGATGAAGGCTGCGAACGCCACCGCCTGCATGATCAGGGTCAGGTTGATATTCATGACTGCCCTCGTATGGGGTGAAAGCGCGCGCCTTTACTTGGGCAGGACCGACAGCAGCGGGTTGGCGAACGCGAAGAACATCGCAAGGCCGACCGCGATGATGTACGACGCGTCGATGAGGCCCAGGAGCAGGAAGACCTTCGCCTGCAGTTGCGGCATGAGTTCGGGCTGGCGCGCGGCGCCTTCGAGGAAGCGCGAGCACATGATGCCCACGCCCACGCACGCGCCCAGGGCGCCCAGGCCGATCATGAGGCCGATCCCGACGCCGGTGTACGCCTGGATCATTGCCGACAGTTGTGCAGCTTCCATTTTTACGATCCTTTCAGTTGCGGGGTTTACGTCGATTGAAGACAGACCTTAGTGCGATTCCTCGGCCATCGCGAGGTAGACGATGGTGAGCATCATGAAGATGTACGCCTGCAGCAGGACGATCAGGATGTGGAAGATCGCCCAGCCGAGATTGAGCACGCCGCTGAAGATCGTGCCGGCAAGACCGCTCGCCGCCCACATCCCGAGCAGGAGGAAGATGATCTCGCCCGCGTAGATGTTGCCGTACAGGCGCAGGCTGTGCGACAGCGGCTTGCTGATGAACTCGATGAGATTGAAGAGGAAATTGAACGGCCACAGGATCGGGTTGGCGCCGAATGGCGCCACGAAGAGCTCCTTGGTCCAGCCGCCCAGGCCCTTCGCCTTGATGCCGAAGAGGACCATGAGACCGAAGACGACGAGGGCGAGCGCGAACGTGGTGTTGACGTCGGCCGTGGGCACGCTGCGCCACTGGTGGATGCCGAACCAGCCGTAGATCGTCGCCATGATGTCGACCGGCAGGAAGTCCATCGCATTCATGAGGGTCGTCCACACGAACACGGTGAGCGCGATCGGAGCGACCCACTTGCTCGTGCCGTGATACATCCCCTTGACCTGTTCGTTCACGAAGCCGATGGAGAGCTCGACGAAGGCCTGCGTCTTCGATGGAACCCCCGTCGTCGCCTTGCGCGTGATGAGCCACATGAAGCCGATGCCGATGATCCCGAGAATGATCGACGTGACGACGCTGTCGAGGTGGAAGGCCGAGTCGCCCACCTGCGACACGTTGAACGTCAGGTGATGCTTGATGTACTCGGAGGGAGACTCGTACGTGGTCGCCATGGATTTCGGTGAGGTCGGATCAGTTGCGATCGAGCAGGGCGAGGCGGAACAGCAACACCGTGATCACGAATGTGGCGAAGAACGCCACCGGGACGATCGCCTTGTAGGTCGCAAGGATCACTGCGAGCTGCCCGACGATCACGAGGATCTTCAATGCTTCGGCCCGGATGAGCGCCGCGACCGTGCCACCGCCGGAAACCGGGCGGGAGAGCGTGTAGACGACCGCGAATACCACCACGGCCGAGACGTTGACGATCCCTCCCAGCACCGCCGACAGCGCCGCGTGGCCGCCTGCCCACCCAAACGCCAGCGCCGCTCCTGCCACCGTGACGATCGCCTGCCACCGCAGGACCCGACGGATCGCCGGGGTCGACAACGGTGCTGGAGTGCGCCTGGGGCTGGCGCGCGTTTCCCCTGATGGCTTCACGTCGCGCGCTCTGAAGCAAACTTTTGGATTTTAACCGGTTTGGGTGCGTTGCCGCAATCGGATGTTGCAGTGCAGCGTCGCACGGACGTTCGACCTATCCGCCCGACAACGCCCCCACGATCATCACCTCGTCGCCGGCGACGATCCGGGCGGTCAGGTCGCGCTCGACGCGATGGCCGACGAAGACCTGCATGTGCGGTCGCACATGGCCGGCTTCGTCGATGATCCGAAATCCGATCCCGGGATAGCGCCGATCGAGCGCCGCGAAGATGTCGGCGAGCCGGGGCGCGGACGCGGCGACCTCGACGGTCACCGACCGCGTCCCGGTGTAGGAGAAAAGCTGCGAGGGGATGGCGACGCGAAACACGACCGGCGCGACGGCGCCCGGGCCCGACGCCGCCACCGCTTTGACGCGGCGCGTCGTTGCCGCGCGTGTGCCGCCGCGTCGCGATGCCACCGCTCGCGTCCGGGCGCGGCCGCCTATTGCGGCGAGCAAAAGCCCACGCCGATGCCTGCGCCTTCGGCGAGGAAGCCCTTGGCGAGCATTTCCTGGCGTGTCGCCTCGCTCGTCGTGAAACGGTGATTCGGCGCGCCGCCCTGCCCCTGGTTGTAGAGGCGATACACCGGGATCGAGCCGGCCGGGCAGTTGCCCGCCCCGTCCGGAAGGGGAACGAAAAAGACATCGCCCTCGTACTGCCAGTTCGTGTTGGTAAGCGTTCCCTCACAGCCGAGCCCGCGCGGCGCATAGAAGTGCGAGCTCGTGGGAGGGAAGGCCACGGTAAAGAAGCGACACACCGGAGCCTGACCCGGTGCGGCGGCCGAGTAGACATTGAAGCTTTGCCCGGTGCGCTTCCAGCCCTTGAACGTTCCGTTGTCGAGCTTGGCGATCTCGCCCGGATCGGTCGAGACGAAATAGTGCTTGAACGCGTCGTGATAGAACTCGACCGCGACCACCTTGGTGCCGCCGCTCGGCGGGCCTGCGGTGAGTTCGGGAATGTTGCCGCCGTCGGTGACCATGGTGAAGCCGGGCACCTGGACACCGGCGCTGTTGAGCACGCGGAAACCCGCGACCCGTGTATTCGGCGTCGCCGTCGCCGACGCGGCCGCACCGCCGCTGAGCGTGGCCTGCGCGATGAGATTCATGTTGATCCTCGCGCCGAGCTTGGTGAGGTCGTCGATGAACACGGGAATGCTGACCGGCACGTCGAACTCGACGCGGTGCGTGCCCGCATCGTTGATGACTCCGCTGCCCGAGCCCGTGCTCACGTCGGTGCGCACCGAGGTTGCCAGGTGCAAGTCGGCGCTGCCCGTGGTGGAGCCGTCGAGCACCACGTGCAGCACGATGTTGCCACCCTTCACGTTGGCCCCGGCCGGCGGCACGAGGTGGAAGCCGAACGTCGACGTCGCCTGCACGCGCCCCGTCGCGCTGCCGCTGCCGGACAGGCTCATCCTGGCCGCGGTAAAGCGGTCGGCATCGACGGAAAAGTCCGCGGCCACCCCGCCCTCGTTGCGCGTGCCCGCGTCGTGCACGGCCGCGTTGGGGCCGCCGCCATGCACGTTGACCGTGGGGTTGCCGTTGATCTGCAGGAGGATGTGATAGCCGTTCACGACCTCGGCGCGGGCTGCCGTGGCAAAGAGGGCGAGGGTGGCCGTGCAGGCGAGGGCGACGACGCCGCGGCGCATGGAAAACGGGTGCATCAGGCAATCTCCAGTGCGTAGATCTCGGGAAGGTGGCGCGCGAGCGACCTCCAGGTGCGGCCCTCGTCGCGGCTACCCCAGATTTCGCCGGAGGTGGTCCCGAAGTACACCCCTGCCGTCGGAAAACGATCGGCGGTCATCGCCTGGCGCTTGACCGTCCACCAGGCTTGCGACTTGGGCAGGCCATCGGCCTGTCGCTTCCAGGTCGCACCGCCATCGCGCGTTCGATACGTCGCCGGCTTGCCGCCGGGCGACACGCGTGGCCACACGTCGGTGCCGTCCATGGGAAACACCCAGGCGGTATCCGGATCGTGCGGATGCGCGACCATCGGCAAGCCGATGTCGCCCACCGACTTCGGCATCGCGGCGCCGATGCGCTGCCAGCGCGTCGCGGGACGATCGAGGCGATAGATGCCGCAATGGTTCTGCTGGTAGAGCCGGTCCGGGTTGGCCGACAGGCGCACGCAGTGCGGGTCGTGCCCGAACTCCGGGTCGGGTTGCGGCAGGAAGAGCGCCGCGACGCCCTGATTGAGCGGCTGCCAGTTCGCCCCCGCATCGGCCGACTCGAACACGCCGCCGCTCGACATCCCGATGTAGAGGTGATCGGGGTCGCGTGGATCGACGAGCACCGAATGCAGCTTCGGCCCGTCGGGCGTTCCATCCTGATCGCCGCCACACCAGTCCTTGCGCCGGGGATGTGCATTGAACCCTTCGACCCCGGCCCAGGTCGCGCCAGCATCGGTCGAGCGGAAAAGGCCCTGCGGCGACGTGCCCGCGTACCAGACCCCCGGCTGCGACGCGTGTCCGGGCGTGAGCCAGAACGTGTGGTCGACCACGCGTCCGCTCGAGGGCTCGAACGCCGGCGGCCTTTGCGCCTCCTTGAACGTGCGACCGTGATCGAGCGAGCGAAATACCGTGGGACCCAGGTGTCCCGTGCGCGCCGCGACGAGCATCGTCTTGCCGTCGCGCGGATCGACCACCGCGTGGTGCACGATGTGGCCGAGGAGCGACGGCGACGAGAGCTTCCACGAGCGACGCGACGCATCGCTCGTGAGCGCCCACAGCCCCTTGCGGGTGGCGACGAGCAGTCGCGTCCGCCGCGGCGGTGCGCTGCGAGGAGTCGAGGCACGTGCACCCATCGTCGCCATCCTTCCGGGGCTGCCGCTTCGGCAAGGGCGCTCACCCTACACGTGTCCGCAGTCCCCGTGCAAGTCGCGGGGTTGAATTTGTCGCGGTGCGCTGCGATCCTTCGCCACAGGGAATTCCCCTGACCAAACCAAGGAGCAAGTGATGACGATCAAGGTCGGCGACCGGCTGCCGGAAGGCGCGCTGTCGGAGTTCATCGAAGTCGAGGGCAACGGTTGCAGCGTGGGACCGAACACGTTCCAGGTCGCGGACCTCGCGAAGGGGAAGAAGATCGTGATCTTCGGCCTGCCCGGCGCCTATACGCCCACGTGCTCGGCCAAGCACGTGCCCTCGTACCTGTCCAGTTACGACAAGCTCAAGGCCAAGGGCGTCGACGCGATCTACTGCATGGCGGTCAACGATGCGTTCGTGATGGGCGCGTGGGGCCGCGACCAGAAGACCGAGGGCAAGATCCACATGATGGCCGACGGCAGCGCCGACTATACGAAGAAGCTCGGCCTCGAGTTCGATCTCACCGCGCGCGGCATGGGCGTGCGCTGCCAGCGCTTCTCGATGCTGGTGGACGACGGCGTGGTCAAGGTGCTCAACGTCGAGGCCCCGGGCAAGTACGAGGTCTCCGACGGCGAGACGATGGTCAGGCAGCTGGGCTGACCCGCGCCGCGTCGGGCCGCGCGGCTAGACGCCGAGGTAGCGTTGCAGGATCTCCGGCTGCGCCTTGAGCGCAGCCGCGGGACCCTCGTGCGCGATGTGCCCGTTGTTGATGATGTAGACCCGACTCGCGAGCGTGAGCGTCGCCGCGATGTTCTGCTCGACGAGGACGATCGTCTGGCCGGCCTGCGCGAGTTCGCGACAGGCCCGCACGAGACCCTGCACGATGACCGGCGCCAGGCCCTCGAAGGGCTCGTCGAGCAGGATGATCTTCGGGTCGCGCACCAGGGCGCGCGCAATTGCGAGCATCTGCTGCTCGCCGCCCGACAGCTCGGTGCCGCGGCTGCCGCGCCGTTCCTTGAGCCGCGGGAACATCGCGTAGATGCGGTCGAGCGACCACTTGTGATCCGCGGTGAGTCCGGCGAGGATGATGTTCTCCTCGACGTTGAGACTTCCGAAAATGCGGCGATCCTCGTGGACGAGCTGCATTCCGGCGCGGGCGATGCCGTGCGACTTCTTGCCGGCGACCTCGACGCCGTCGAGCTTGACGCTTCCGCTGCGCGGCTTGACCACCCCCATGAGGCTCTTCAGCGTGGTCGACTTGCCCGCCCCGTTGCGCCCGAGGAGCGCGACCACCTCGCTCTTCTCGACCGTGAGCGAGACGTCGAACAGGATGTGGCTGTCGCCGTAATAGCTGTTCAGGCCGTTGACTTCGAGCAGACTCATGCCGCCCCCGCCTCATCATGGATGCCGCCCAGGTAGGCTTCCTGCACTTCGGCGTTGGTCCTGATCTCTTCGGGCGTGCCTTCGACGAGCACGCGGCCCTCCTGCAGCACGGTGATCCGCTCGACGAGCTCGAACAGCGAGTCGATGTCGTGATCGATCACGATCATCGTGCGACCATGAGCGATCGACTTCAGGAGCGCCACCGTCTCCACACGCTCCTGCGGGCTCATCCCGGCCAGCGGTTCGTCGAGCAGCAGCAAGCTCGGTGACGTGGCCAGCGCGAGGCCGATCTCCAGGCGCCGCTTCTCGCCGTAGGCGAGATCCGACACGGGCGTTTCGAGTCGCTCCCCCAGGTGCACGAGAGCCGCCGTGCTCTCGATCTGCGCATCGAGCCCGGCCACCTTCGATACGCCCTTCAGGAGATCGAGCTTGAACTTGCCACGGATCTCGCCCAGTGCCGCGATGGCGAGGTTCTGGCGGACGGTGAGGCGATCGAAGAGCTGGTTGATCTGGTAGCTCTTGGTGAGGCCCAGCTGGCAGGCGTCGGCCACGCCCAACGTCGTGATGTCGCGGCCGTCGAAGACGATCTTGCCGGCGGTTGGAATGACCTCGCAGGTCAGCATCTTGAAGAACGTGCTCTTGCCCGCGCCGTTCGGCCCGATGATGCCGCGGATCTCGCCGTGATCGACGCGAAAATCGATGTCGCTGTTGGCGACGAGACCACCGTAACGCTTGGTGAGCCCGGTGACTTCGAGAATCGGACCGGTGCTGCCCGTCGTGCGCTTGCGCCGCAGCTCGCTCGCGGGCGGCGAGGTGCGGGCCGCGGCAAGGCTCGGGCGCGGTCCGGCGTCCACGGTCGGCGCCGTGGCGGACTTGCGCGGTCGCACGAGGTGATACACGTCGACGATCGCGCCGACCAGACCATGCCGCAGGAACACGACGAGGAGGACGAACACGATGCCGAGCACGAGCTTCCACGTGGCGCCCAGGTTGAGCGTCGTCTGGAAGAAGTCGGCGAGGAACAGCCACACGGTCGCACCGAGGAGCGGTCCGAAGAGCCATCCGGCGCCGCCGATCGCGGTCTGCATCACGATCTCGCCCGAGGTTGCGAACATGAAGGCATCGGGCGGCATGAAGCCCTGCAGCATCGCGAGGAGGCTGCCGGCGAAGCCCGAGTACATCGCCGCGACGATGAAGACGGTGAGCTTGTAGCTGTGGATGTTGTGTCCGAGCGCCTGCGCCCGCAACGGATTGTCGCGGATCGCGCGCAGCAGGAGCCCCACCGGCGAGCGCACGATGCGAAGGGCGATCACCAACCCGACGAAGTACCAGAACGCGAAGAAGCCGTACATCTCCCAGTTGCTGTCGAACGTGAGCGTCGTGAAGCCGAGATTGAGATTGGGCGGCGGCACGCCCGGCAGGCCGTTCTCGCCGCCGGTGTACGCCGACAACGGATTGAACTCGACGAAGAAAAAGACCTCCGCGATCGCCACCGTGATCATCGCGAAGTAGATGCCGGTACGCCGCAGCGCGAGCAGGCCGATGAGGTAGCCGATGATCCCCGCCACGATCATGCCGACGAACGCGGCGGCAATGGTGTTGCTGAACGGCGTCTGCGTGAGCAGGTACGCCGCGAACATCCCGCCGGTGCCGAAGAAGGCGGCCTGGCCGAAGGACAGCAGGCCGGTGAAGCCGAAGAGCAGGTCGAAGCCGATCCCGACCAGCCCCCAGATGAGGATGCGATTGATCGTGGTGGGGGCGAAACCCAGGTGCGGCAGCACGAACGGCGCGGCAATGAGCGCGAGCGCCGTCAGGATTTCGACGATGTAGGGGCGTTGGCGGGTCGGCATCGGTGACGGTGCTCACTCGCGCCCAGCCGTGCCGAGCAACCCGTAGGGGCGCAGCACCAGCACGAGCGTCATCGCGACGAACAGCATGACGTAGGAATACGCGGGGTCGATCATCGACGTGAGACTGATGATCTGCCCCGCGATGAGGCCCCCGAGCACGGCGCCCCCGAACGAGCCGACGCCGCCGATGACCACGACGACGAAGGTCTGCACGAGAATCGCGTCGCCGACGTCAGGGGCGATCGCAACGACCGGGGCATTGACGATGCCGGCAAAGCCCGCCGCCATCGCGCCGATCCCGAAGACCAGCATGAACACCTTCTGGATGTTGATGCCGAGCGAGTCGACCATCACCGCGTCTTCGATCCCCGCGCGCACGATCATGCCGATGCGGGTCCGGTAGAGAATGAAGTACAGGACGAGAAGCGCGACGGTGACGATGCCAAGGAGTGCCAGCCGATAGGTTGGATAGACCATGAACCCCAACGGCGTGATGCCGCTCAGCAGCGCCGGCGGCGGCACGGTCTTCGACAGGCTCCCGAAGAAGAAGCGGACCGTCTCGACGAAGACTATGCCAAGGCCGAAGGTCACGAGGAGCTGGTCTTCGGCGGGTCGCGCGTAGAAGTGGCGGATGATGAGCCGCTCGGTCACCACGCCCACCAGCATCACGAAGAGCGCGCCCGCCATTATCGCGACGATGAACGACCCCGTCTGCGTGTACGCGACCCAGCCCGCGTAGCCGCCCAGCATGAACATCGCGCCGTGCGCGAGGTTCAGCACGCCGAGCGTGCCGTAGATGATCGTCAGGCCCGACGAGATGAGCGCGAGCAACGCGCCCAGCACGAGCCCGTTGAAGCACTGCGAGATGAAGTTGCCCCAGCTGAACACGCTATGTCGCCCCGATCGTCGGCCGATTCGAATCAGTGCGGCCGCCGCCCGCACGAAGCGGGCGAGCGGACGCGGTATCGCCGTGAACTGTCACACGCCTTTCGCTGCGTTGGCAGGGGCCCGGCGCGCCGTCATCGCGGCCGGGCCCCGAGGACGCCCTCAGGTGTAGTCACCCAGCTTGCAGCCGAACTCTCCCGGCGGCTGGATCACCTTGTCACCCGGGACGATGTCGATCACCTCCCAGAAGTCTTCCGGATTCTTCATGTCCTTCTTCGCCTTGCCACGCACGAGAATCACCGGGCGAACGGCCTGGTGGTCCTGCGGGCGGTAATGCACGTCACCGAGCAGCGACGGGATCGTCTCACCCTTCTCCCACTGCTTGATCACGTCGGGCGGGTAGAAGCTGCCGGCCTCGGTGACCATGCGCGCCCAGTGCGCGAAGCTCACGTACGCATTCTCCGCACCCCATTCCGGACGGTAGCCGTACTTCTTCTGGAACGCCTCGACGAACTGCTTGGCGAGCGGATACTTGTCCTCCAGCGTCCACCAGAAGTCGGTCGCGGCGAGCACGCCCGCGGTGATTTCGGGCCCGGCCTCCTTGGCCATGAACGGGATCTGGTAGGGCAGCACCAGCGTCATCTTCGGCAGCAGTCCGAACTGCTTCGCCTGCTGGCTCGAGAGCACCGCATCGCGACCCCAGTTCACGTTGATGAGAAACTCGGCACCCGAGTTCGCGATGTTGGTGAGGTACTGGCTGAAGTCCTGCGTGCCCAGCGGCGAGACCTGGTTGGTCACGACCGTCCAGCCACCTTCCTTCGTGAGGTAATCCATCACCGACTTGGTCGTCGTGTGACCGTAGGTGTAGTCCGGCGTCATGAACGCGGCCTTGCGGTTCTTGCCGAACTGCTTGACCATCACCGGGCCGATCGCGTTGGCTGCCATCTCACCGTAGAAGCCCTGGCGGAAGCTGTAGCGCACGCAGTCCTTGCCGGTCGTGTCGTTGGACCCGGAGATGCCGGGCATGTACAGGATCTTCTCGCGCTGCGCGAACTTGTTCATCGCGACCGCGACCGCCGACGACGTCGAGCCGGTCATGAGGATGACCTTGTCCTGGTTGATGAACGTCTGTGCGGCCTGCAACGCCTGATTCGGCTTGGCGGCGGAGTCGGCGTGCTTCAAGACGACTTTCTTGCCGAGCACACCGTTGTTGATCTTCGGCGCGAGCGTCTTCATGAGCGGGTGGTTGGTGTTGATGTGCTCGACCGCGAGCTCCCAGCCCTTCAACTCGTCGGCGCCCTGCACCGCGTAGGTGCCGGTCAGCGGCACCATCGCGGCGATGGCGACACTCGAGCCCTGCGATCCGGCGGGCCACGTGCCCATCGCCGGCTTGTCTTGCGCGTGGACCGCCCCGATGCCGCCGAGGCCCGGTATGAGCGTCGCGCCGGCGATCCCCATGCCGGCGTGCAGCACGCGACGGCGCGAGAGGACGGGCGCCTTACCCTTGGTGAATTTGGACTGCGACATGCTCGATCTCCTATGGATGGACGATGCCCTGCGTCATGTGGACGGGATGGATCGTGGCGTGCGCTCCGGTGGCGCGCACGTCCCCCTGCGCGCGTGGCCGGAAGTCGACAAACGGAGTCGCCGCCACGAAACCCTCCACGAAGTCCGCGTTGCCGCGACGCAGGTGCGACACGCGTTGCCAACCCGGAACGGCGTCCCCAAAGTCGGGCGCGTCGCGCCCGACCTCGGGGATCCCGCTTGTCCGACGCTCGCGAGGACCGGATCGCCGTCGGCATGCCGTACGGAAAATGTGTCCAGGATTCATCGGGCGCGTTGCATCCGGAAGTGTGGAGGAGTATCGATCGCATGCGTCAACATCACAATAGCTGATTGACATGATTGGATTTTTTTGTAAAGAATCTGTCGCGATGATTGCAAATCAGTGTTTTTTTCACCTTGCGGTGCAGCATCGGCAAGGCGCCGCACCGCGTCATGGGCGCGCAGGGCCACCCCGCGCCCGCAATCCGCGGCGGGTCGCATGCGCCGCTCGCTGATCGGTCCCACGCTGCGCGAGCGGCGGCGCCAGCTCGGGATCACGCAGTCGAAACTCGCTGCGGAAGTCGGCATTTCGGCGTCGTACCTCAACCTCATCGAGAGCGACAAGCGCAACATCGCCGGATCGTTGCTCAAGCGCCTGGCCGACGCGCTCGGGCTCGCGCTCGACGAACTCGACGGCGCGGCCGAGCGCCGGCTGGTCGACGATCTGGGCGAGCTTGCGGGCGAGGCGTTGCTCGCCGACTTGCAACTCGATGCCGCCGGCAAGCACGACCTCGCGAGCCGTCACCGCGCGTGGGCACGTGCGCTCATCCGGATGCACCGTGCCTGGCTCGATCGGGGGCAGACGGTGAGCGTGCTGTCGGACCGCCTCAACCAGAATCCCTTTCTCGGCAGCGCGGTGCACAGCATGCTGAGCCAGGTGGCGGCGATCCGCTCGTCGTCGGAGATCCTGGAGACGGTGAGCGACCTCGAGCCCGCGCAGCGCCAGCGCTTCGTCGCCATCGTCGGCAACGAGAGCGCCCGCCTCGCCGAGGTCGCCAAGGCGCTGGCGGCGTTCTTCGACAAGGAGTACACCGACGCCCGATCGGTCACTCCCGTCGACGAGGTCGACGACTTCATCGTCGACCGCAACAATTGCTTCCCGGAGCTCGAGCAGGCGGCAGCCGACTTCCGGCGCGCCGCGTCGATCGCCGGCGAATGCAGCACGGTCGCACTCACCGACTACCTCGCCCGCGCGCACGCGGTGCGTGTCGTCGTCGCGCCGTCGGCGCGCCTCGACGTCGCCGACGTCCGCCACCACGCCGCGTTCGATTCCGCGTCGCGAACGCTGGTGCTCGCCGAGGACGCGCCGCGACCGACGCAGCGCTTCCAGCTCGCGCGTCTGGCCACCGAGCTCTTCGATCGGCAGGAGGCGATCGACGGCGTCCTCGCGCCGGCGGGCGAGCTCACCACCGACGCCGCCCGCCGCCGCGCACGCCGCGCGCTCTCGTCGTACCTCGCCGCCGCGGTGCTCTTGCCCTACGAGCCGCTGCTGGAGGCCGCGACGCAACAGCGCTACCACGTCGACGCGCTGGCAAGACGCTTCGACGCGAGCTTCGAGCAGGTGTGCCATCGTCTCGTGTCGCTGCGCCGACCGGGGGCCGCGGGCATCCCCTTTGCGCTGATGCGCGCTGACGTCGCGGGGTTCACCAGCAAACGCTTTCCGCTGCCGCAGTTCGCCCTGCCGCGACACGGCCGCGCCTGTCCGATGTGGGCGGTCTACCAGGCCTTCGGCGCCGCCGGGACGATGGTGCGCCAGTTGGCCGAGTTCCCCACGGGCGACCGGCTCCTCCTCTTCGCGCGCACGGTCGAGAAGGCACGGCCGGCGTTCATCCTGCCGCGCCGCACCTACTCCATCATGCTCGCCTGCGACGCGCTGCACGCCGACCGGACGGTCTACGGCGACGGTCTCGACCTGTCGTCCGCCGCCCCGGCGGTGCCGGTGGGGCCGAGCTGCCGGTTGTGCGTGCGTCGTGACTGCCTGTACCGCGAAGAGGAGCCCATCGTCGCAGCGTGACGGGCTACACTCATGTCACAACAGGGCCGGCCCAGGCCCATGCGAGAGGACCGTCGATGGCCACCCGTGTGCTGATCGCCGAGGACGAGCCACACATCGTCGAGTCGCTGAGCTTCGTCCTCCAACGCGAGGGCTTCTCGGTCGTATCCGTGCTCGACGGCGAAGCGGCACTGCGGCACCTGCGCAGCGACGCGCCGGACCTCGTGATCCTCGACCTCATGCTGCCGCGCATGAACGGCTTCGAGGTCTTGAAGGCGGTGAAGTCCGATCCCGCGCTGCGATCGGTCCCCGTGCTCATCCTGACCGCGAAGGGACAGGCGCAGGACCGGCGCATGGCCGAGGAGATCGGGGCGGACAGCTTCATGACGAAGCCCTTCTCCAATCGCGACATCGTCGCGCAGGTGCACCGCCTGACGGCGCCGTAGGCATGAAGACGCCGCGCCCGGCCTCCGCGCGCTTGCGCGATGCCGCGATGCTGCTGCCGGCCATCGGCACGTTCCTGTTCCTGCCGCCGGCGATCACGCTGTTCGTCGGCACCGGCACGCTGGGCGGGGTGCCGCTCATCGTCTTGTACCTCTTCGGCGTGTGGCTCGTGCTCATCGCCTGCGCGGCGGTCCTCGCGCGTCGTCTCGCCGACCCGCCGCCTGCGACCGACCCACCGCCTGCGACCGACGCGCCGCCCTCCGACGAGGCGCCCGCGCGCGAGCCGAACGCCTGATGCTCTCGGCCAACGTCGTTCTGGTGACGGCGCTGCTCTACGTGGCGCTGCTGTTCGCGGTCGCCTTCGTCGGCGATCGGCGCGCCCGCACCGGGCGCCTGGGGTGGCTGCAGTCACCCCTGGTCTACACGCTGTCGATTTCGGTGTATTGCACGTCGTGGACGTTCTACGGCGCGGTCGGCTCGGCCGCGCGCAACGGCCTCGAATTCGCGACGATCTACATCGGTCCGACGCTCGTCTTCGTCGGCTGGTGGGTGCTCCTGCGCAAGATCGTGCGCATCGCGCATACGCAGGGCATCACGTCGATCGCCGACATGATCTCGTCGCGCTACGGCAAGAGCGCGACGCTCGCGGCGCTCGTCACGCTGATCGCGGTGGTGAGCACGACACCCTACATCGCGCTCCAGCTGAAGGCGGTTGCGACGAGCGTCCAGGTCATCAGCAACAGCGGGCCGGACACGCTGCCCGGCAACGTCGACGCCGCCCCCGATTTCCACGTCGGCTTCTGGATCGCCGTCGGCATGGCGGTGTTCACGATCCTCTTCGGCACCCGCAACATCGACGCCAAGGAGCGCCATCACGGCGTGGTCGCGGCAATCGCACTCGAAGCCGTCGTCAAGCTCGTCGCGCTCCTGGTGGTCGGGGTGATGGTCGTCTTCGGGGTGGCCGACGGACCCGAGCGCATCTTCGCGGCCGCCTCGCCGGAGATCCTGCACGCGCAGGACGCTTTCGGGCCACGCTGGGTCGCGGTGACCTTCCTCTCGGCGGCGGCGGTGATCTGCCTGCCGCGCCAGTTCCAGGTGACGGTCGTCGAGAACGTCGACGAAGGCCACCTGCGCACCGCGGCGTGGCTCTTCCCGCTGTATCTCTTCCTGCTGAGCCTCTTCGTCCTGCCGATCGCGATCGCCGGCGTGAGTTACCTGCCCGCCGGGACCGACCCCGACATGTTCGTCCTGACGCTGCCGATCTGGGCGAGCCGCAACGATATCGCGCTGCTCTCGTTCCTCGGCGGATTCTCCGCGGCAACCTCGATGGTGATCGTCGCCTGCATCGCGCTGTCGACGATGATCTCCAACCACATCGTGATGCCGGTCGCGTTGCGGCTGCGCTGGGTGTCGCACAGTGCGAGCGGCGAGATTCGCCGCTTCCTCCTCGTGAGTCGGCGCATCAGCATCTGCGTGATGCTGCTCCTGGGCTTCCTGTACTTCCGCTTCAGCGGCGACTCCGGCGCGCTCGCGTCGATCGGGCTCATCGCCTTCGTCGGCGTCGCGCAGGTGCTGCCGAGCCTCCTCGGCGGCTTGTTCTGGCGCCAGGCCAACGTGGGCGGTGCCTTGAGCGGACTCGTCGCCGGGACGCTCCTGTGGGTCTACACGCTGTTCCTGCCGAGCTTCGGCAGCGACCTCATCCTCTCGCCGCAAACGCTCGCCGCCGGCCCCTTCGGCATCGAGCTCCTGCGCCCGCAGGCGCTGTTCGGCCTCGACAACTTCGATCCGCTGGTCCACGCGATGTTCTGGAGTCTGTCGGTCAACACGCTGCTCTTCGTGCTCGTATCGCTCGCGCGCGACGCGCGTCCGCTGGAGCGCCTCCAGGGCACGCTCTTCGTCGATGTCTTCCGCACGCCGGCGGCGACCGCCGCGGGCCTGCTGCGCCGGTCGGCGACGACCGACGACCTGCGCCTCCTCGCACAGCGCATCCTGGGTGACGATGCGGCACAACGCCTCTTCGAGCAGGCCGCGCAGCAGCAGGGACGCGCGCACGCGGCGCCCATCGCCGACGACGCGTTCATCACGCAATTCGAACGGACACTCGCCGGAAGCATCGGCGGCGCGTCGGCGCACGCGATGATCTCGCAGGTCGTCACCGGCGAGACGATCAGTCTCGATGCGCTCGTGCGCATCGCCGACGAGACGCAACGCATCCGCGAGTACAGCCACGAGCTCGAGGTGAAGTCGCGTGAGCTCGAAGCGACGGCGCGCCAGCTGGGCGAGGCCAACGAGCGCTTGCGCCGCCTCGACGTGGAGAAGGACCACTTCCTGAGCCAGGTGAGCCACGAGGTGCGCACCCCGATGACGTCGATCCGCTCGTTCTCCGAGATCCTGCTCGACGATCGCCGCCTCGACGCCGCGCAACGCGAGCGCTTCCTGCGCATCATTCACGAGGAAAGCGTGCGGCTCACCCGGCTGCTCGACAGCACGCTCGAGCTCAACCTGCTCGAGCACGGGGAAACGCCGTGGCAACAGGTTCCGATCGACCCCGAGCTCGCGCTCGACAACTCGATCGGCGTGTGCCAGGTCCTCGCCGCCGGCGCCCGCGTGCGCCTGATCGAGGGCGAGCGTGCGCGGGGCGCGACCGTCGAGGGCGAGGCCGACCGCCTGAGTCAGGTCTTCATCAACCTCATCTCCAACGCGATCAAGTACAACACGAGCGAAGCGCCCTGGGTTCGCGTGAGCAGCCGTCTCGACCACGCGGCCTACGAGGTGCTGATCGAGGACAACGGTCCCGGGATCCGGGCCGACGAGCGCGAGCTCATCTTCTCGAAGTTCCGCCGCGGCTGGGCGCATACGCAAACCTCGACGCCCGGCATCGGCCTGGGGCTTGCGATCAGCTGGCAGATCATGCGCCGACTCGGCGGGTCGCTCACCCTCGTCGAGCGCAGCGGCCCCGGCGCGTGCTTCAAGGTGCGGCTACCATATCCCCAACCCGTGACCTGAGCGAGCGCCAAGGTCATTCTTCCTCCACCCATCACCGCGAAGGCGACGCCCCACCATGTACACGCGAATCCTCGTTCCCGTCGACGGCTCCACGTTTTCCGAGCAGCTCGTCACCCCTGCCGCCGGCATCGCGCGCACCACCGGCAGCAAGCTCGCCTTGCTGCGCGTCGTCGAGCGTGGCGACGACCGGGCGGCGGCGACCGGGTACGTGAAGAAACTCGCGGCGCCGGTCGACGCCACGGCGCTGTGCCTGGAGGCGCCCGACGAGGGTGTCGCGGCGGCCATCCGCCACGAGGCGAAGCGGGTGCCGGGAACGCTGGTGGCCATGTGCTCGCAGGGTCGCAGCGGTGCGCTGCAGGTGATCTTCGGCAGCGTCGCATTGCAGGTGCTGCGTAGCCTGGGCGAGCCGCTCGTCGTGTTCCACCCGCAGATGGACAGTCTCCTCGCGTTTCCGACGATCCGGCAGGTCGTCCTGCCGCTCGACGGCAGCGAGGTCTCCGAGACGATCGTGCCCCAGGCCGCAGCCTTGGCGAAGTGGCTTGGCGCCAAGGTCGTCGTCGTTTCGGTCATCGATCCCGGCGCACGTACCGGACTCGACGTGCCGGCGGGCGACGTGCAGGAGTCGAGTTACGTGCGCTCCCGGGCCCGCGAGATCGCCGACCGGCACGGGGTCGAGATCGGCTGGGAGGTCTTGCACGGCGACGCGAAGGAGGCACTGCCGCACTACGTGCGCGGCCTGGGCGACGCGATGCTCGCGATGACGACGCACGGGCGCACCGGCCTGCGCAGCGTCATGGCCGGCAGCGTGACCGCGCAGTGCCTGCGCGACGCCGGCGTCCCGATCTTCACCCGCGTCCCCTAGGCACCACG
>JADZDD010000014.1 GCA_020851235.1 Burkholderiales bacterium
CGAAGAACTCCGCATCGCATACCCACTCGACTACGCGCAAGTGCCGGATGTATCGGTGGTTTTCGCCTTCGAGACTGACCTTCTGTTAATCCGCAGGTCCCTGGTTCGAGCCCAGGTCGGGGAGCCACTCCATTTTCGTAGCGTGCGGCAGCTGCGAAAGACCCTTCAGCCTTTCGGCACCGTGCGACCCCTGACGCGATCGCCCGGGGCGAGTGTTTCGTCCGTGGCATCGAGCCTATCCTCGAGTTCTTCGCTGCGGGGGAGATGGGGCGCCGACGGTAGGGTCCCGTGCCGCGCGACGGATCGTCGCCGGCGAAACTCCGTAGGGCCAAGCCCCGTCGCCTTGCGAAAGGCGCGCGCGAAGTGCGCGGGTACCGAGTAGCCCAGTGTCGCGGCGACTTGCGCCACCGATGCGTCGGTCCGACTCAGCAGTTCGATCGCGCGTCGGCCGCGCAGCGCGTTTGCCAGCGAGCGGAAGTCGGTGCCTTCGCGGTTCAACGCACGCTGCAGGCTGCGCACGCTCGTTGCGAGCGAGGCCGCCGCGCTGTCGATCGACACCGCGCCGCCTTGCACTTGCGCCCACACCTGCTGCGCGACGATGTCGGTCACGCGCTGCAGTCGCCGGCAATCGATGCGAGCGCGCGCCAGGTCCTCGACGGTGATGAGCGGCGGCGGCGGCCGATCCGCCGGCCGCTCGTGCAGCTGCTGCGTATCGAGCCACACGGATACCCGCGACGCGTCGAAGCGCACCGGACAGCCGAAGATCTCTTCGAACCGCTCGCCGCGTCGCGGCGCAGCGATGTCGAGTTCGATCGCCTGCGGCCGCCACGACTCGGAGAGGAAGGCGCGGCACAGGCTCACGATCACGGCGGCGGAACCGCAGGCAACGTGGCGATAGCCGGGCAGGCCGCGCGCGGCGCTTACGTAACTCACCCGCGCCCGGCCGGCGCGGGCATCGAGCGCCACCGCATCACCCTTGCTGTGGAAGGCCACCGTGGCGCGTGCTCGCTCGACGGCAGCGCCGAGCGTGGGCGCGGCAAGGGCATAGCGACCCCAGCAGCCGTAGCGGTCGAGGCTGAGTCCCGGCGTCAGCAGCAGGCCGAGGTCCTGCGCACCGGCGTTGCGGGCGACCGCGTCCAGGTAGGTCGTCATCGTGCGATGCGGAATGAAGCAGTCCTCATCCTCGATGACCTCGATGTCGAGCATCGCTGCCTTGCTCGCCGTGCGCTGCGCACGGTCACCCAAGGTGTGGCGGACCCAGGCCGGAACACCGGCGAGCGCGGTGACCGAGATGACCGGCGTGCTGCAAAGCGGCGCGGCCTGGTTCACCGCTGGCGCAAAATGGCTCGTCTTTGACATGGATCAATGGCAGTATGCTCGATTCGCGCTGCGCCTGCGACAACGCTGGCCGCGCCGTGGTCGATCCGACGACAGGAGCACAGACGATGAAGTCCACGACGACGCTGAAGTCCCTGGTGATTCCCCTCGCCCTGGCTGCCGCGGGCACGGCATGGGCGCAGTCGCCCAACCCGCTGCGCGAGGCCTATTTCGGCGAAACCCACCAGCACACGAGCTGGTCGTTCGACGCCTTCATCTTCGGCAACACCAAGACCACACCGGCGGACTCGTACAAGTACGCCAAGGGTGAGGCGATCCCGCACCCGATGGGTTACCCGATCAAGATCACCACACCGCTCGACTGGATGGGTGTGACCGACCACTCCGAGTACGTCGGTGTCGTGCAGATGGCCAACGATCCGACCTCGGCGCTCGCCAAGACGGCACTGGGCAAGAAGCTCGTCGTGCACGGCCCGCAGGACATCCAGCGCATCTACCTCCTGCTCGGCAACTCGATGATCGACGGCAAGCCCTTCAAGGAGTTGATGCAGCCGGACATCGCCGGCACGGTGTGGAAGCGCAACAACGAGATGGCCGACGCCGCGAACGAGCCCGGCAAGTTCACCGCGTTCTGCGCCTACGAGTGGACGTCGACGCCGGACAATCGCAACATGCACCGCAACGTGTTCTTCAAGGACTGCGCCAAGGTGCCGCAGATGCCGTTCAGCTCGCTCGAGTCGACCAAGCCGACGGACTTGTGGGCCTGGATGGACAAGCAGCGCCAGGCCGGCATGGAGCTGGTCGCGATCTCGCACAACGCCAACCTCTCCGACGGCCACATGTTCCCGATCGACGTCGACGAGAGCGGCCGCCCGATCGACGCCGCGTGGGCCGCGTCGCGCGATCGCAACGAGCGGCTGACCGAGATCAAGCAGATCAAGGGCCAGTCGGAGACGCACCCGCTGCTGTCGCCCAACGACGAGTTCGCCAACTACGAGATCCTGAACTACCTGCTCGGCTTTCCGGCGGGCCGCTGGCCGACGATCCCCGGCAGCTACGTGCGCCAGGGACTGAAAGACGGCATCACGATGCAGCAGGCGCGCGGCTTCAACCCGTACAAGACCGGCATCGTCGGCGGCTCGGACTCGCACAACACGGCGACGCCATACCGGCAGACGAACTTCTTCGGCGGCCACGCGCTCAACGACGGCGACATCAAGGAGCGCATGTCGGGCCACGTCTTCGCCGGCATGGACGTGCGCTTCGAGAACCCGGCGGGGCTGACCGGGCTGTGGGCCGAGGAGAACACGCGCGCGTCGCTGTTCGACGCGATGTGGCGCAAGGAGACCTTCGGCACCAGCGGCGTGCGCATCAAGCTGCGCTTCTTCGGCGGCTGGCAGTACACGCCGGCAATGCTCTCCGGCAGCGAGTGGGTGAAGACCGCGTACGCCGACGGCGTGCCCATGGGTGCGGATCTGCCCCCCGCGAAGGGGAAGGCTCCGTCCTTCGTCGTCTGGGCCGTGAAGGATCCGACGTCCGGCAACCTCGACCGCATCCAGATCGTCAAGGGCTGGAGCCAGAGCGGCCAGAGTTTCGAGAAGGTCTACGACGTGGTCTGGGCGGGCGAGCGCAAGCGCGATCCGCAAACCGGCAAGGTGCCCCCGATCGGCAGCACGGTCGACATCCCGAATGCGACGTACACCAACACCATCGGCTCGGTCGAGTTGAAGACGGTGTGGACCGATCCGGACTTCGATCCGTCGCTCGACGCCTTCTACTACGCGCGCGTGCTGGAGATTCCGACGCCGCGCTGGACCACGATCCAGGCCAAGGAACTCGGTATCGCGCCGCCCGAAGTGGTGCCGGCGACGGTGCAGGAGCGCGCGTGGTCGTCGCCGATCTGGTTCACGCCGACGGGCGAGGCACGCAAGGCCGCGAAGGCGAGCCCCAAGGTCGCCGATCTCCTGAAGAAGGGTGCGGTCAAGCTCAACGATGCACAGTTGCGCGCGCTGCTCGTCGGCAAGTCGACCTGGTCGCAGAACAACGTTACCGGCGATCGCTTCGTCGTGGCCTGGAATGCGAACGGCCAGCGCCAGATCAAGTACGTCAACCCGAAGGTTCCGCAGCCTGCCCTGACCGGGGATGTCGAACGCAACGCCTACCTCGGGCTGTCTTCGGCCTACGAGATCAAGGGTGGAAAGGTCAGCGTGAACATCGGCGGTGCGCCGTTCGAGACGACCATCTACAAGCTCGGTGACAAGCACTACGCCGCGCGCAGCAACGAGTTCGGCTACGCGAATTACGAGATGACGCCGGTGCCGGCGCAACTCGGGACCGAGGTCCAGTTCAACATGCACGCCAAGTAGTCAGGTGGATCGGATGTCCGAGCCGCCCGACAGCGTGCGGGCGGGGCGCTCCCGCGCCGGCCGCTGGCTGCGCGAGCCGTTGCTGCACTTCCTCGTCGCCGGCCTCGCGCTGTTCGGTATTTACCGCTGGATCAATCCGGCAGCGTTCGAGGCGCCGGCCACCAACCGCATCGTCATCACCCCGGACGATCTGCGCCAGATGAGCCTCGTGTGGCTCGCGCAGGGCCGTCCGCCGCCGACGCCGGAGCAGATGGCCAATCTCGTCGAGGCGAAGGTGCGCGAGGAGGTGCTCTACCGCGAGGCGCTGGCGCTCGGCCTCGACCAGGACGACACCATCGTCAAGCGTCGGATGGCGCAGAAGATGGACTTCCTCGCCGACGATCTCGCGGCACTCGCAGAGCCGACGCCCGACGAGCTTCGCACGTGGTTCAACGCGAACCGCGACAGGTTCGCGCAGGCGCCGCGGGCATCGTTTCGCCATCTGTACTTCTCCCCCGATCGCCGGCACGCGCAGGCCGCCGAAGCGGCGACGCAGGCGCTCGATCGACTCCGCACCGGGCATGCCGGTGCCGACGGTCTCGCCGGGCTGGGGGACCCGTTCATGTTCCAGGGCTATTACCCCGACCGCTCGTTCGACCTGGTCGCGAAGGACTTCGGCGCGAAGTTCGCGCGCGCGCTCTTCGCGCAAACTCCGGGTGCATGGAGCGGGCCGATCGAGTCCGGCTTCGGCTGGCATCTCGTCTGGATCGACGAGCTCACGCCCGCGCGCATCCCGCCATTCGATGAGGTCGAGCCCGAGGTGAGGCGGGCGTGGATCTCCGATCGGCGTGACGAGATGAAGCGCGTCGCCTACCAGGCGATGCGCCAGCGCTACCGGGTCGTGCTTCCCGACGCGCCCGCACCGGAGATGAAGTTCCCCGCACCGGCGGGGAACGTGGTCGCACCGGAGATGAAGGCGCCCGCACCGCAGATGAAGCTGCCCGCGCTGGGAGGGCTGTGAGGGTGTCGCGGTTCGGACGGTTCGCCGTCCATGCGTTGCTCGCAGTCGCGGCGGCGTTGCTGTCGCCTGCGGCTCTGGCGCACGACTCGCGCCCCGCCTACCTGCAACTCACCGAGACCACACCGGGGCGCTACGACGTCGTGTGGCGAACGCCGCTGATGTCGGGCATGCGCCTGCCTGTCGTGGTTCGCTTCCCGGAAGGAACGCGCAACGTCTCCGGACCCGCGGAGCGCGATTTCGCCGATTCGATCGTCGAGCGCCGCGTCGTCCAAGTCGACGGCGGCCTCGAAGGCAAGCGCGTCGAGTTCGTCGGCCTGGAGGCGACCATCACCGATGTGCTGGTGCGCGTGCAACTGCGCACCGGTGAGACGTCGACGACGCTCGTGCGATCGTCGAAGCCCTGGGTGGAGGTCACCGCGTCGCCGGGACGCTTCTCGGTGTTTACGGCCTATCTGCAGCACGGCATCGAGCACATCCTGCTCGGCGTCGACCACCTGCTGTTCGTGCTCGGACTCATGCTCATCGTGCGCACGCCCTGGATGCTGCTGAAGGCGATCACCGCCTTCACCGTCGCGCACAGCATCACGCTCGCGGTGGCGACCCTGGGCTATGGCCACGTTCCCGAAGCGCCGATGAACGCTGCGATCGCGTTGTCGATCCTCTTTCTCGGTCCCGAGATCGTGCGCGCGTGGCGCGGCGAGACGAGCTTCACGATTCGCAACCCGTGGGTCGTTGCCTTCGCCTTCGGTCTCCTGCATGGTTTCGGCTTCGCGAGCGGGCTCACGGCGCTCGGGCTCCCGCAGGGCGACATCCCGCTTGCGCTGTTCGCATTCAACGTCGGCGTGGAGATCGGACAGCTCGCTTTCGTCGCGCTGATCCTGCTGATGGTTCGCGCGTTTCGGATACTGGAGATGCGCGGACCCAGGGCGGTGCAACTCGCGCCGGCGTACGTCGTCGGCGTGCTCGGCGCGTTCTGGACGATCCAGCGCGTCACGATGATGATCCAGGGAGGATGATGAGGCCCATGTTTGCGCAACGTGCGGATCGGGATCGCGTCGGGTGTGGCGCGCAGCGTCGCCGACGGGTGGGGTATCGCCGGGCGACACGGCTCATCGTCGCCGCGCTCCTGGTCACCGCCGCCGCACCGGTGCTCGCCCACGTCGAGGCGGGGCAGGCGACCGGGTTTTTCACCGGATTCGCGCATCCATTCTCCGGGCTCGACCATATCCTCGCGATGGTCGCCGTCGGCCTGTGGGGTGCGCAGCTCGGTGCGCCGGCGATCTGGCTGCTGCCGCTGACCTTCCCGCTGGTGATGGCGTTCGGCGGGTTCCTGGGGCTGATCGGCGTGGGCCTCCCCGGCGTCGAGATCGGGATCGCCGCGTCCGCCGCATTGCTCGGTGCCGCGGTGATGACCGAGCGCCGGATTTCGCTCTATGCGGCGGCGGCGCTCGTCGCCTTCTTCGCGATCTTCCACGGTCACGCGCACGGCACCGAGTTGCCGCCCGGGCAGAGCGGTCTTCTCTATAGCCTCGGCTTCGTGGTGGCCACCGGCTGCCTGCACGCGATCGGCATCGCGGCCGGCGCGGCGCATCGCTGGCCTTCGGGCAAGGTCGCGCTGCGCATCGCGGGTGGCGGTGTCAGCCTCGGCGGTCTGTATTTCCTCTGGGGCGCGCTCGCATGAGCGTGCCGCGCCTCTCCGCGGTGGGCCCGCAATGAGACGCGGCGAGCGGCGTGCGCTGGCGTGCGCGTCGACGCTCGTCGCTGCACTGACGCCGCAGCTCGCGCACGCGCACCTCGTTTCGACGGGCCTCGGCCCCGTCTACGACGGCATCCTGCACTTCGCGCTGACGCCGGAATTCGTCCTTCCCGTGCTCGCCATCGCGATGCTCACCGGGTTGCGCGGCAGGGCGCACGTGCGCCTGGCACTCGTCGCGTTGCCCCTTGCGTGGCTCGCGGCAGGAATCGTTGCCGACGCCACGGCGATCGCGGTGCCGGATGCGCTGGCGTGGCTGCCGCTCCTCGTCGCCGGGGGTCTCGTCACCCTCGACCTGCGGCTGTCGCCGCGCGCGACGACAGTGATCGCGACGCTGCTCGGAATCGCGCTGGGCTCCTCGAACGGCGCTGCGCTCGCGCAGGCGGGCGCCGGAGTGCGCGGCGTGCTCGGCAGCACGGCAGCGGTCTTCGTCATCGTCACCCTGGGCGCGGCGACCGTGACGGCGTGGCAGACGGGCTGGTTGCGCATTGCCTGGCGCGCCGCCGGCAGTTGGATCGCGGCGGGCGGTTTGTTGCTGCTCGGCTGGACACTGCGATAGGTGTCGCAGTGCGCGCGTGGACTGCGCTGCATGTTGCGCATCCCCGTCCTGCACGTGTTGTCCGACCCGCAGTTCGCGCGCATCGCTGCCTTCGGCTCCTTCGCGGTGCTTGCGCCGACCCTTCTCCGCGGTGCCTGACGCGTCGATGAAGGCGATGGCACGGCCCTCTCGTCTGGACTTCTTCCTGACACCGGGCCTGACTTGCAAGCGGGTGGGGAGGAATCCTTCGATTTCTCGTCGGGTTCGAGCGTGCGCGAGTTCCAATACCGTTGATATCGCCAACGTGTCACCGCGGAGCCTCCCGCATCGTCGTGGATCGACGCATGCATCCGCACACGCGCGCTCGACCACCGTCGGCGTCATCCACGCACACTGCGGAGGTCCCGATCGGTCGATCGTGATGTGCGGAACCATGACCGTGCCCATCGGGCCTCCGATGATCGCCTAGTGATGATAGGCGGATTCGCCGTGGTAGCTGATGTCGAGGCCCTCGCGCTCCTCCTCCTCGGTTGCCCGCAATCCGCCGAGCATCGAGGCGATCTTGAGCGAGACGTACGCGACGACGCCGGAGATCACGACCGTGTAGAGCACGGCCTTCACCTGGATGACGACCTGGCTCGCGATCGAGAAGTCGTCGCCCTTGACGCCGCCGAGCGAGCCGGCTGCCAGCACGCCGGTCAGGATCGCGCCAACGATGCCGCCCAGGCCGTGCACGCCGAACACGTCGAACGAGTCGTCGGCGCGCAGCAGGCGTTTCAGGCCGGAGACGCCCCACAGGCAGGCGAACCCGGCGACGAGGCCCAGCACGATCGACCCCATCGGGCCGATGAACCCGGCCGCGGGCGTCACCGCCACGAGGCCTGCCACCGCGCCGGACGCGGCGCCGAGCATCGAGGGCTTGCCCTTGAACATCGCTTCGCCGATCGCCCACGCCAGCACCGCCGCCGCCGTGGCGAGGACCGTGTTGATGAACGCGAGGCCCGCGGCGCCGTTGGCCGCACCCGCGGAGCCGGCGTTGAAGCCGAACCAGCCTACCCACAGCAGCGACGCGCCGACCATCGTGAGCGTGACCGAGTGCGGCGTGAGCGCCTCGCGGCCGAAGCCGATCCGCCTGCCGAGGACGTACGCCGCGACGAGCCCGGCGATGCCCGCGTTGATGTGCACCACGGTGCCGCCCGCGAAGTCCAGGGCGCCGTCCTTCGAGAGCACGCCGCCGCCCCACACCATGTGGGCGATCGGCAGGTAGGAGAACGTAAACCAGAGCACCGAGAACACGATCACGGCCGAGAACTTGATGCGCTCCGCGTACGAACCGACGATCAGCGCGGTCGTGATGGCCGCGAACGTGCCCTGGAACGCGACGAACACGAGTTCGGGAATCGTCGCGAGCACCGTCGACATCGTGTCCTGCGCGATGCCGGCCAGGAACAGCCGGCCCAATCCGCCGAAGTACGATCCCTCTCCGGTGAACGCCACGCTGTATCCGTACACCGCCCACAGCACCGAGATCAGCGAGAAGATCACGAACACGTGCATCAGGACCGAGAGCGCGTTCTTGGTGCGGGCGAGCCCGCCGTAGAACAGCGCGAGTCCCGGGATCGTCATCAGGATGACGAGCAGCGTGGAGGTGAGCATCCACGCGGTGTCGCCGGAGTCGAGCTTTGGCTTCGCGGCCTCGGCGGGCGCCGCCGCGGGCGTGGCCGCCGCAGGTGCGGCGGCGGCGGGTGCCATGGCAGCAGGCGCGGCCGCATCGGGCGCCTTGTCCTGGGCGTGGATCTCCGGCGCGACGAACGCGAACGCGCCGACGAGCGCGAACAGGGTCAACAGCTTCTTCATGATGGCTCCCCTCACAGCGCTTGTGCGCCGGTCTCCCCGGTGCGGATGCGCACGACCTGAAGCAGGTCGAAGACGAAGATCTTTCCGTCGCCGATCTTCCCGGTCTTGGCGGCCTTCTCAATCGCTTCGATGGCGCGCTCGACGAGTTCGTCCTTCAGCGCGGCCTCGATCTTGACTTTCGGAAGGAACTCGACCACGTACTCGGCGCCACGATAGAGCTCGGTGTGACCCTTCTGGCGGCCGAATCCCTTGACCTCGGTGACGGTGATGCCCTGGACGCCGATCGCCGAGAGCGCCTCGCGGACCTCGTCGAGCTTGAACGGCTTGATGATGGCAGTGATGAATTTCATCGTTGCTCCGCTTCGTTGGAATGGGTTGAGCGTTTGCGGTGCGGTGCGTTGGTGCGGATCCGCGAGCGCGGCGGTTGCGTCAGAACGTCTTCTTCACGTAGACGACGCCGCGATCCTTCGCGGTGTCGTAGCCGGTGAGGTCGGTGTACGGGATCGACTCGGCGTTGTTGCCCGAGTAGTACGCGCCGATCTCGAGGCCTTTGAAGGGTCCGTCGGCCACCGTGTACGACGCGCCCGCGCGCCAGTCGGCGTACGACAGTTCGTACTTGCCGCCGAGATCGTGCCTCACGTCAAGGTAGCCCAGGTGGCCGAGGAGCGTGAAGCCGGTCTCGCCGACCGGGTAGGCGATCGATCCGTCGACATAGAACGTGCCGTCGGTCTTGGCGCCGTCCGGACGCAGGCCGAAGTAGTCCTGCAGGCTGTAGGAGAACTTCACGTTCGCCCACTTCCAGCCGAGCACGCCGTAGAGTTCCCAGGTATTCGCGTCGTAGGCGTCGGGATTCCTGCGGCCCGGGTAGTAGTAGTAGATCGTGCCGACGTCGTAGAACCACTCGGTGACGCCGAAGTTCTTCTTGAAGCCCGCGTAGAAGTCCCACTCCATGCTCGATCGGTTGTAGAGGCCGAAGTCTTCGAGCCAGCTGATGTTCGACGCCCAGGTGCCGGCGTAGAAGCCGCTCGTGTGCGCGACGTCGAGGCCGCCCTGCACGGTCGGCTGGCCGCCGGTCTGCGAAATGCCGCGGAAGATGTACTCGCTGCCGATCGAAACGTTCGCGGTCGCCGACCATGCCGGCGCAGGCGCGGCAGGAGTCTGCGCGAAGACGGGAGAAGTTGTGAGTGCTAGCGCCGTTGCAGCGGCAAGTGGCGTGATGCGTGTCATGTCGAATCCTCGGATGAAGGGAAAGCGCGATATGGCGAGGTTCGTTTGCATTTCGTGTGCCACTGCAGCAATTGCTGTTATTTCAATCTGTTACGTGCGATTGTTCGAGATGTTCAGGCAAGCGCGTTGGGAGCGCTGCACCGGCGCGGTGCGATAAACACGGGTGCGGAGCGGTGTTGGTGCGGAGTTCCCACTGCCGTCGGCGATTTGTCGGAAGCGGGCTTGGCGGACGAGTTACCGCAACGGGTCTCCGGAAAGACGCATGATCGACAAGGCGGTGGTCAGAGCGACTCATGGCGATCGCCCCGAAGTGAGGTCCCGCGGATCGAACGTTGCAAGCGGTGTGACGGTCGGGGAAGGTCGGGGGAACGGGTTGGAAATGCCGCACGCGGAACACGAAGCCGAAGAAGCGCCGGAAGGAAGTGGGGACGCGTCGAGAGGGTTGACCCATCCCATCATGCGCAGAGTTCAGGCTGCACACCCCACCGACGGTGCGCGCGGTGAGGTGCTGCCTTCAGACCACATGCTGGGGTGACACCGACTCGAAGACGGGCCGCCACCAACGATGATTCGCTCTTCTGTGGAGGGTGACGCGCGTTCCACTTGGGTGATCCCGACGGTCGTCGCGCTGATTCCGATTGTCGATCGCGCCTCGCGTCTCACCGGATGTGCGCTCGGGCGCACGGTGGGCGTCTGCGCCGATGGCAAATCCACCGGAGCATGCGTCAAGACGACACCTCACAACGGAAGGCAGTAGAATCTGCCGCCCCAGTCCGAGCGAATGCACCGATGGGGTGGCGGCGTGACGGAGGTCACTGCGAAGTCTCGACCCGGTGCATCCCCTGGAACACAGGACGAGCGCCTGGTATGGTCGTGACGGCTAGTCCCGCACGGACTCATGTGCCTGGAAGTGTCCGGGTCGCGTCCACGGTAGGCAAGCGCCGCAGTGAGGAGACAGACGTGAGTCGATGCAGCGACTACGCCAACGCTGCGCTGCACGGCGTGGTGTCCGGTGCGCCAGGTGGGCCGCAACGATGAGCGCCGTCGAATCTCCAGGCCCGTTCAATCCCCTTGCCATCGTGCAGGCGGTGACGCGCAACATCGTGCCCGTCATCGGCATCGTCGCCTTCGGCTGGCCTGCCATCCAGATCCTGCTGCTTTACTTCATCGATACGATGCTCGCGATGGGTGTGATGTTCGCGGGGCTCGCGTCGACCCTGGGGCGGCAGTCGGAGGATGGCGTCGCTGCGCGCATCAACGGCGAAGCGGGCGCGATCCTCGCCGCGGTCTTCCTGTGCGCACTCGTCGCAGTGCCGCTGGGGATGCCGCTCGTGTTCGTCGGCGCGTACATCGGGTGGGACGGCTTCCGCGCGCTGTGGACGGATCACACGTTTCTCGCGGGGGTCGCGTGGCAGGCGGCCGCCGCGATCTGGTCGTATGCAGGGCTGTGGCATGCGCTGCGCGTGCGCACGCCGGAGGAACTCGGCATCAAGCGGCGATTCGCGCTCGTGTTCCTGCGCTGGGTTGTCGTGCTCCTCGTCGTGTATTCGCCGATCGCCGCGCTCGCCGGGCGTTTCCTGCCGCACCTCCTCGTCGTGGTGTATGCCGCCGCATCGGCTTTCATCGAGATCGCGCCCGACCGCTTCCTGCGCCTCATGCCGGGTGGTGCGGCGGACGCCGACCCTGCCCCGGGTGCGGCGTCGAAAGGCACCACGGAGAGCGCCGCTGCACGCCGCCGCCGGCGCAGGCACCGGTAGCCACGCACGCGGATCGCGTCGTCGCGCGTCGGCGCGCGTGCGAACGGGATCGCCTAATGGCACGTCAACCCGGCGGCGGCGTCCTTGGTGGGAAGTGCGAGATCGAATTCGAGCGTGAACGAAGTGCTGTCCCGCGCAGCGACGATGCGTCCGGCGAGCCTTCCGCCCGGCTCGACCTTTCCCGTGAGCTTCTCGACGCGGAAGTCCTTCGGCGCCTCGAAGACGTTCTGGATGCCGGCGAGCGGCGATTTCGCGTGATTGGTGTTGACGTCGATCGACTTGACCCCGGCAGGCGAGGCGTCGGCCGAACCTCCGCCGGGGCAGAACATGGCGACCAGGCGCGTGCGCGGCTTGTTGCCCTTGCGATCGGCGGCGTACGACGAGACCTGGAAGTCCGCGACTTCCTCCGGCGACAGCGGTTCGTCGTTGAACCAGATCGCAACGCTGTGCGCATCCTGCATGAGCGAGATCGCACAGTGCGACAGCGTGAAGCGCTCGCCGCCCATCGATCCCGTCGCGCTGCAGCGCTCGGGCGCCGCCTTGGCGACGGTTCCAGTACCCGCCGCGACGCTGATCGTCGTGACGCCGGGCTCGCCACGCTTCCAGGCTTGTGCGGCCGCGTCACCTGCCTTGCGCTGCTCCGGCGTGAGAGCGGCGGCTGCGGCGTCGCGCTGCGCGATGAACGTGGCGTCGTGGCTGCGCGCGGCGAGGGCGAAGTTGGCGTAGGCGAGCACCGGGTCCTTGGCTACGCCGGTGCCCTCCGCGTACGCGATCCCGAGCTTCGCCAACGCCTCGACCTGGCCTTGGGCGGCGGACTTGCGGAACCACGCGATCGCCGTCGGGATATCGGCCTTGACGCCCGCGCCCTTGGCATACGCGAGGCCGAGGTTGTACTGGGCCGCCGCGTTGCCCGCGTCGGCCGCCTTGCGAAACCAGAGTGCGGCCTCGGCGTCGTCCTGGGCTGCGCCTTCGCCGAGCGCGTAGATCTCGCCCAGTTGCTCCATCGCAGCGACGTGGCCGACTGCGGCGGCCTTGCGATACCACGTGATCGCCTGGGGCACATCCTTCGGATAGCCGGCGCCGAACTCGAGCATGCGCCCGATGCGGTACTGCGCCTCGGCATTGCCGGATTCGGCGAGGGGTCGCAGGAGTTTCGCGGCGCGTGCGTAGTCACCGGCGCGCAGCGCGTCGAGCCCCTGGTCGAGACTCGCTTGCGCGACTCCGCAAGCCAGAGCGAACGTGGCGACGAGGACCAGCAGGTTGGTGCGTACCGTAGCTTTCATCGAGACTCCTTCGACGTGACGGGCGAGGCGGCCGCTTCCTTGCGGCATGCCGCGGTGCGCATGATGCACCCGCGCGCCGCACCCCGAGCGCTACGCCACGCCCTGCGATCCGGAGCGTGCCGGGCACGGCAGCGCCGCGACGCTGCCACCGCTGCGTGAACACGGGTGCGGCTCCTGGCGGATCGCCCATGCGGCGCGCATCGTCACGGCTGCGCGCGGGTGCGCAAGGAGCCGCCGATTGACGCCTCCCGGCGGCGAGGCGTAGCGTGCGGCCATGAGCGCAGGAAGCCTTCCGCCGGATGGCGGCGCGTCGTTCGTCGCGGGTTGGAGCAGCGCAGAGGTCGCGGTCGTCGTCCTGGGGATATTCCTCGTTTGCTACGCGATCGCCGCGCTGACGTCGGCGACGTGGCTTGCCGAAGTCGCGTTCCTCGGCTTGGTTGCCGGTGGGCTCATCGTCACCTGGCCGGTCATGATCCTGCTCAGCGGCGCCGCGCTCGTGGGGGCTGCGATCATCGGATTGGCGCACAAGATGCTCGCACCTGCGCGCGCTGCGCGCATCGATGCGGAGGCGGATGCGATGACAAAGGCGGCCATGCACCGCCTGCGCCGTGCGGACTGGATGGCCCGCGATGAATGAAGCGGCGGCACTCGTCGGCCATGCCGTTGCCGCCTGGCGTGTCGTGGACAGCGTGGGCCTCGTCGTCGCGCTCGTCCTCCTCGCCGCGATTCTCGCCGCCGTGGGCGGCCTCGTCGCCTGGCGCTACCGGATCTACGGCGCGCTCATGGGCGGCATGGTGGCGAACGTTGCGGCGAAAGCGTCGGGTGCCACGTTCGAGGCGGCGTTCGTCGCGATGCTGGTCGTGGCGACGCTCGGCTTCATCCTCGGCAGCGCCGGCATGCTCTCGCACCTCTTGCGGACGGTGCGGCGCTGAGCGAATCGGGCACCTGCATCGAAGCGCGAAGCGGCGAGGCGCTAAACTCACGGGTTCGCCGCTATCACTTCCCGCCCACCGAGGATCCATCGTGACCGATACCGTCAAGTACGTGCTCGACGAGTCGCGCATTCCGCGCGTCTGGTACAACCTCCAGGCCGACCTGCCGAAGCCGCTGCCGCCGGTGCTGCACCCGGGGACGAAGCAGCCGGTGGGACCCGACGACCTCGCGCCGCTCTTTCCGATGGAGTTGATCCTGCAGGAAGTGACGCAGGAGCGCGAGGTGCCGATTCCGGAACCGGTGCGCGACGTCTATCGCCAATGGCGGCCCTCGCCGCTGTTCCGCGCGCGGCGCCTCGAAAAGGTGCTGCAAACGCCTGCGCACATCTACTACAAGTACGAGGGCGTCTCACCCGCCGGCAGTCACAAGCCGAATACCGCGGTGCCGCAGGCGTTCTACAACCGCGAGGCTGGCGTGCGCAAGCTCGTGACCGAGACCGGTGCCGGCCAGTGGGGCAGCTCTCTCGCGTTCGCCGGCGCGCTCTTCGGCATCGACGTCCAGGTTTTCATGGTACGCGTGTCGTACGACCAGAAGCCGTACCGTCGAGCGCTCATGGAGACCTACGGCGCGAAGTGCGTTGCGTCACCATCGACGCTCACCAACGCCGGGCGCGCGATCCTCGCGCAGCGCCCCGACCATCCGGGCAGTCTCGGCATCGCGATCTCCGAGGCGGTGGAGATCGCGGCGCAGAATCCCGACACCAAGTACGCCCTCGGCAGCGTGCTCAATCATGTGCTGCTGCACCAGACGATCGTGGGACAGGAGGCGATCGAGCAGTTCGCGCTGACCGGCGACTACCCGGACATCATCGTCGGGTGCACCGGTGGTGGATCGAACTTCGCCGGGCTCGCCTTCCCGTTCATCGGCGCGCAGTTGCGCGGTGGCAAGAAGGTCGACGTCATCGCGACGGAACCGGCAGCGTGCCCGACGCTCACCCGCGGGCGCTACGCGTACGACTTCGGCGACACCGCGCACCTGACGCCGCTCACGAAGATGCACACGCTGGGGTCGACGTTCACGCCGCCGGGATTCCACGCCGGCGGGCTGCGCTATCACGGCATGGCACCGCTGGTTTCGCACCTGCAGGAGCTGGGGCTCATCCGTTCGCTTGCGTATCCTCAATCACGTGTCTTCGACGCCGGCGTTCAGTTTGCTCGCGCCGAGGGCATCGTGCCCGCGCCGGAGGCGAACCACGCGGTGCGCGGCGCGATCGACGAGGCGATTCGCTGCCGCGAGGAGGGCGTGTCGCGCACGATCCTCTTCAACCTCTCGGGCCACGGTCATTTCGACATGCAGGCGTACATCGACTACTTCGGCGGCAAGCTCAAGGATCTTGCCTACGACGAGGCCGAACTCGCCACGGCGCTCGCCGGGCTGCCCAGCGTCGCGGAGCCGGCGTAGCGCGTCGTCGCGGAACGCGATTTCCGCTCGGGGGTGCTTGCCCCCGGGCGCCTACACGCGATCGAGGACGATCGTCAGGAGCAGCAGCGCATCGGTCACCGCGGTCAGTGCGTGCGGCTCGCGGTTGGGTAGGTAGAGCATCACGCCGGGGGTGAGCCGGCGCACCTCGCCGCGCGCGGCAAAATCGACGTCGCCTTCGAGGCAGTGCACGACCATGAGGCCGGCGGCCGTATGCGTATCGACGATCTTGCCCGCGGGAAGCGCGTAACGAAAGATCTGCAGGTGCTCGGTGCGCACGAGCATGCTTGAGCGTTCCGGAGCGATCGGGCCGCTGCCCAGGACATCGATCAGTTCGCCGGGAGCGGAGTGGGTGAGGGCCATGGGACGACTCGCCTGGTGTGTTACGGACGGGAAGCGCGCCCCGTCACTATACCCGGCGTCGTGACGGTGGCGCGATGCCGGACGTCGCGCGACGTCCCTGGCGCGGTGCGTCCGCCGTTAACGCGTAACACGGAAGGCGCGTCGCGATCGGATAAAATCGCTGCTCTTTCCTGCAGCGAAATCCCCCATGCGAGTCTTCAATTTCAGCGCCGGTCCCGCGGTGCTGCCCGAATCCGTGTTGCAACAGGCCGCAGCCGAGATGCTCGACTGGCGCGGCAGCGGCATGTCGGTGATGGAAATGAGTCACCGCGGCAAGGAATTCATTTCGATCGCTGCCAAGGCCGAAGCCGACCTGCGCACGCTCCTCGCGATTCCGGCGAACCACAAGGTGCTGTTCCTGCAAGGGGGGGCGATCGGCGAGAACGCGATCGTGCCGATGAACCTCCTCGGCGATCGCACGAGCATCGACGTCGTCAACACGGGCGAGTGGTCGAAGAAGACGATCAAGGAAGCCAAGCGCTACGCCAAGGTCAACGTTGCCGCGTCGTCCGAGGATCGGGGTTTCACCTACGTTCCGGCGCGCAGCACGTGGCGACTCGATCCCGCCGCGGCGTACGTGCACGTGTGCACCAACGAGACGATCGGTGGTGTGGAGTACCACTGGACACCGGACACCGGTGACGTGCCGCTCGTCGCCGACATGTCGTCGCACCTGCTGTCGCGACCGGTCGACGTCGCGCGCTACGGCGTGATCTACGGCGGGGCGCAGAAGAACATGGGGCCGGCAGGACTCACGATCGTCGTCGTGCGCGACGATCTCTTGGATCGCGCGCTGCCGATCTGCCCTTCGGCGTTTCACTGGAAGGCGCAGGCCGAGGCCGACTCGATGCTCAATACGCCGCCGACCTACGCGATCTACATCGCGGGGCTCGTCTTCGAGTGGCTGCTCGGGCAGGGCGGGCTCGCCGCGATCGAGCGCAAGAACGTCGAGAAGGCGAACGTGCTCTACGACGTCCTCGATGCGAGCGGGTTCTATACCTCACCTGTGTCCAAGGACGACCGCTCGCGGATGAACGTGCCGTTCAAGCTGCGCGACGAGGCGCTCGATGCGCCGTTCCTGGCCGGCGCCAAGGAGCGCGGCATGGTGCAGCTGAAGGGACACCGGTCGGTCGGGGGCATGCGCGCGTCGATCTATAACGCGATGCCGATCGAAGGCGTGCGCGCGCTCGCCGAATACATGCGGGACTTCGAGCGCCGCCATGGTTGATGCCGCGATGTACCGGATCCTCACGCTCAACGCCATCTCGGCCAAGGGTCTTGCGCGCTTTCCTGCCGATCGCTACGCGGTCGGCAAGGCGCAGGAGAGTCCAGATGCGATTCTCGTGCGCTCGCACGATCTGCACACGATGCCGATTCCGCCGAGCGTCAAGGCGATCGGTCGGGCCGGGGCAGGGACCAACAACATTCCCGTCGCGGCGCTTTCCCAGCGCGGCGTGCCGGTGTTCAACGCGCCGGGCGCGAACGCCAATGCGGTCAAGGAACTGGTGCTGGCGGCGCTCTTGATGGGCGCGCGCAATCTCGTCCCGGCGCTGCGCTACGTCGACGGTCTCGATCGCACGGCGAGCGATCTCGACGTGCGCATCGAGGCGGGGAAGAAGCAGTTCGGCGGCATCGAGTTGCCGGGACGGACGCTGGGCATCATCGGTCTGGGTGCGATCGGCGGGCTCGTCGCCGATGTTGCGATCAAGCTCGGGATGAAGGTCATCGGGTTCGATCCCGAGATCACAGTCGACGCGGCGTGGCGTCTGCCGGGCGCGGTGCGCAAGGCGCATTCGATCGACGAGGTGATGAAAGCCGCCGACTTCGTGACGCTGCACGTGCCGCTCTTGCCGGTCACCCGGCATCTCGTCGACGCGCGACGGCTCGCCCTGGCCAAGTCGAGCCTGCTCCTCCTCAATTTCTCGCGCGACGCGATCGTCGACGAGGCGGCGGTGGTCGCCGCGTTGCGGGAGCGGCGGCTCAAGGCTTACCTCACCGACTTCCCGAGTGCCGCGGTGATCGGCGAGCCCGGGGTCGTCGCACTGCCACACCTCGGCGCGTCGACGGCCGAGGCCGAGGACAACTCGGCAGCGATGGTCGTCGACCAGGTGCGCGAGTTCCTGGAGCACGGCACGATCGCCAATGCGGTCAATTTCCCGAACGTGGAACTCACCCGTGAGTCGTCGTACCGGGTGGCGATCGCCAACGCCAACGTGCCGAACATGCTCGGTCAGATCAGCTCGGCGATGGCACGTGCGGGGCTCAACATCGACAACATGGTGAACCGCTCGCGCGGCGAGATGGCGTACACGCTCGTCGACACCGACCGCGCCGCGGACGCCGCCACCGTGCAGTCGATCGCGGCGATCGACGGCGTCCTCTCGGTGCGGGTGATTCCTCCCATCGATCCGGGCAAGGCCGCGTAGCCTCGGATCCCTCGGCGGCCGCGTCTATCCCGTGGCCTTGCCGAGGAGCTCATCGACCGCGCGTCGCGCCTCGTCGATCGCGGCATGCGCGTACGGATCCCAGGCCGCGTCGGCGTTGGCGAACGCCACACGACCGGCGCGCCGCCGGGCGAGCGCGGGCACCTTGCCACCGTCACCGTCGTCACCGTCGAGCAACGAGCCCGCGTACGAGTAGCCGTGGCCCCAGCGATTGACGGTGATCGCGACGATGTCGCGGTCGGCGTCGAAGCCGCCGGGGCCGACGATCCGGGTGAGTTCGTCGCGGGCGCGCGCCTCGAAGGTGGCGAAGGGCATCGTGTAGAGCTCGGTGCGTGCCGCGCGAAGCCGCGTGCGCAGATCGATCCCGCTGCCGCGCACGACCGGAACGTGGACGAGATGGAGCACCATCGGCTCGTCGGGTCGACGGGGAAAGCGGTAGTCCCCGAGACTCACCGGGTAGTCGAGCTTCACGCGCGAGTAGAAGCCCATCGGATTGCTGACCTCGTGCACGCCGCGCGCGACCCAGGGTTGCCAGTTGCGCACGACGACCTTGACGTAGACGAGCGGCGCCTTGACGTTGGCTGCGAGCGCGTCGCGCTGTCGCTCGGGCAACGTGGGCATCATGTACGGGACCATCATGTGATAGCCGGCGGCGATCACCTTGGCGGCGCGCACGCGCACGAAATCGCCATCACGCACGTATCCCACGTCCACCGCGCCGCCGCGGTTACGCACCGCGACGACGGTGCTTCCCAGCCGGAGGCGGGTGCGCCCGCCGGGTGGGTCGAGCCGATCGTAGGCGAAAGCTGCCGTCACGATGTCGTCCATCGTCGAGCCCGGGGCGACCCCGGGAATGAGCTTGCGCACCATGAGGCGCGCGAGCGACGCGTTGCCGTCGGGGAAGTGATGGATGTAGGGCTCGTCCATCTCCTTCATCGCGTCGGCGTCGCGCTCGATGCCCACCCCGAGGAAGCCCGGGTAGCCGGTATCGAAGGCCTCGCGCGCCGAGATCGCATCGGTTGCGACGGCGAAGAAGTCGAGTGGACGACCGTAGAAGACGTCGGCGGTCGTTGCGTCGAGGCCCCAATGCCGCATCAGCCAGTCGCGATAGCTGATGCGATCCAGATACGCCTCCTTCTGCGCGGTCGTCTTCCCGGCGAGCGGATCGCGCGTCGAGACGAAGACGTCGATCAGCTTGGCGCGCGACGCCTCGGGGAGCGGAAAGTCGCCGACGAAGTCCTGGACGCTGCGGGCGTTCATCGCGTCCGGTGCGATGTCGTCGGCAACCATGCGCAGCGGGTCGCCGGTGACGAGCCGATCCACACCGAAGGCTTCGCGCATGAAGAACACGCCGCGCGACAGGCCGAGCGACGGATAGAGCGTGCGCTCGAACGCCGACTCGAAGCGCGCGGGATCGACACCGAGATCGGCAATGAAGGCCTTGGCCTCGTCGCTCCACAGTGTCGTCGGGGATTGCAGCGACTCGCTGCCGCCGTAGCCCAGAAGGAGGCGGCCGTCGACGTGGAACTCGTTGCGCCGCGCGTGGCCGCCGAAGTCGGCGTGATTGTCGAGGATCAGGATGCGTGCCTGCGGACGCCGCCGCCGCCAGTACGTCGCGGCGGCGAGTCCCGAAATGCCGGCGCCCACCACGACGAGATCGACGCGCTCGCTGACCGCCACGCGGTCGAGGTCGTAGCGCTTGCCGTCGCGCAGATCGTGCGCGACCTCGTACGATCCGGGCGCGCTGCCTTGAAAGCCGGTGGCCGCGGGGGGTGACGCGGCGGCGGCGCGCCGCGGAGCGAACAGCATCCCGGGCGCAACTCCGGCGACGATCGCGAGCGCGATTCCGTTTAGGAAGTCGCGGCGGGTGACAGCATCGTCGTGGCGAGGCATGGCACGCGATGGTACCGCGGCTGCGGGGGCCGATGGAATCGGCGGTGACGCAGGCCCTTGCCGGCGACGAGGCGGATCCGCCGCCTGTGAGCCGGCCGCTCAGGCCATCGCCTGTCCACCGTTGACGTCGAGCGCCGTCCCGGTCACGAACGCGGCGTCATCGCTCGCGAAGAAGGTCACCGCGCCCGCGATGTCCTCGGCGCTCGCGTGGCGGCGCAGCGGAATCTCGTCGCGCACCCGTGCCCGCTCCTCGGGCGTACGCCGTTCGGCCCACAGCCGTGACGTGCGCTCGGTCAGAACCACACCCGGACAGACGCAGTTGACGGTGATGCCGGCCGGGCCGAACTCCATGGCGAGCTGTCGCGTCAGCGACGCGATCGCACCCTTGGCCGCGGCATAGTTGGCCCCGGCGATGAGGCTCGCGTACTGGCCCGCCTTCGACCCGAGGTTGACGATGCGGCCACCGCCTTGCGCCACCATCGCCGGCAGCACCGCCCGGCAGGCCCAGACGGTGCCCATCAGGTTGAGATCGAAGACGCGCTTCCAGTCGGCGTCGGATTCGTCGAGGAAGCGGTACGGGGTATGCAACGAGCCTCCGGCGTTGTTGACGAGGATGTCGATGCGCCCTTCACCCGCGAGCACCGCGGCGACGCCAGCGCGAATCGACGCCTCGTCGGTCGAGTCCATGACGCACGTGGCGAGCGACCCACCGGACTGTGCCGCCTCGGCACTCGCCTCCGCGAGCGCGGCGGGATCGCTATCCGCGACGTGCACGCGCGCGCCTTCGCCTGCGAAACGCAGCGCGGTCGCGCGGCCGATGCCGCGGCCGCCAGCGGTGATGAGGACGACGCGATCGACGAAACGGTTCATGTTTTCATCCACCGATACGATGAGGAGTCACGGCGCGCGATCGCGCCGTAGTGAGCACCGCTCAATTCATCCACGTGCCGCCGTTGGCATCGAGGATGTGTCCGGTCACGTAGCTCGCCGCATCGCTGCACAGGAACCACGCGGCTTCGGCGATCTCCTCGGGCCTGCCCAGGCGGCCGAGCGGAATGCGTGCGGCCAGCGTCGCCCAGCGCTCCTTGGGGATCATGGTGCCCTCGATCGATCCCGGCGCGAGCCCATTGACCCGCACGTGGGCCGGCGCGAGTTCGACGGCCAGCGAGCGCACGAGTGAGATCACGGCGGCCTTGGTCGCGCAGTAATGCGCCTTGGTGCCGTCGGGCGAGGCGTCGAGTGCCGCGTAGCCGACGCGCGCTGCTCGCGAGCTCACGAGGACCATCGCCCCGCGCGTCTCGCGCAGCGCGGGAATCGCCGCCCGCGCGACGAGGAACGCGCCGGTCAGGTTGACCTCGACCACGCGCCGCCATTCGTCGACCGGAAGGTGCTCGATCGGTGTTGGCGGCGCGGTGATCGCGGCCGAATGCACGACCGCAGCGATCGGTCCCAACGTGCGAGCGCGATCGACCATCGCTGCGCAGGCCAGCGGATCGGTGATGTCGGTGCGCGAAAATGCAGCGCCCTGTGGGAGCGCCGCGGCGGGCTCGTGCAGGTCGGCGATGAGCACGCGATGCGTCGCTGCAAACCGGCGCGCGATCGCCCAGCCGATGTTGCTCGCCCCTCCGGTGACGATGGCGCAAGTCATGCGCGCCCCACGTCAGTAATCGGAGACGGGGACGTGGCTCGCGGCGGGATCGATCGCGGCATCGATGACCACCGGCACGGTCGCCCGGCGCGCTTCGGCCATGGCATCGAGCAAGGCGTCGGGACGCTCGACGCGGATGCCGCGGCAGCCGAGTCCCTCGGCCATGCGCGCGAAGTCGGTCGGCGGAAAGTCCACGGCGATCCGTCGCTCCTTCATGTTGTCGCGGACCATGCCGAGCCCGCCGTTGTTGGCGACGACGACGGTGATCGGCAGCCCGCGCTGGACCGCGGTGGAGAGCGCGGTGAACGTCATCGCCGCGCCACCGTCACCGATGAGCGAGACGACGTTGCGTTGCGGATGGACGAGCTTGGTGGCGACCGCTGCCGGCAAGCCCCAACCCATGCCGCCGATGCCGGCCGGCACGACGAGTTGCCCTGGCGTGCGCAGGCGCAGCCGGCTCGTGACCCAGATGCGATTGGTGCCGGCGTCGAGGGTGAGCATGTCGGTGGGTGTGAGGAAGCGATCGAGTGCACGTACGACGTCGGCGTAGTGCATCGTGCCGGGCGCGGCGGCCGTTTCGGGCACGACGCCGAAACCGTGTTCACGATTGTTCCGGGCGATGCCGGCAAGACGCGCTTCGCGCCGGGTGCTGCCGAGGTCGGCCGTGGCGAGGACGCGCAGCACGTCGTCGGCCAGTCCCGTGATCGCGAGATCGACGGGATACACCCAGCCGGCGTTACGCGGATCGACGTCGACCTGCACGATGCGCTGGCGTCCCGGCGCGATGACACCCTCATCACGAAAACGCAGGTAATCGGGTCCGAGGCTCGCTCCGAGGACGACCACGAGATCGGCCTTGCCGAGCATGCGATTGGCGCTCGCAGCACCCCACGTGCCGAGCATGCCGGCGGCGATCGGCAGCGTCTCGTCGATGACGCCCTTGCCGCTGTAGCTCGTTGCCACCGCGATGCCGGCACGCTGCGCGACGTCGGCGAGGAGGCTGCGCGTGGCTTCGTTCTGGCAGCCCTGCCCGGCAACGATCACCGGCTGTTGCGCATCGCGCAGGTACTGGGCGAGCGTCGCCACGGCAGCGGCGTCCGGGCGGGCGGGGGTGAACGCCTGGTAGCCCGCGGAGGGATACAGGCGCACGCGCGTCTGCTCGGGCATCTCGCGGCGGATGATCGGCGACTTCAGGACGACCGCCGCCGGACCCTGGCGCGGCAGCTGCGCGTGCTTGAAGGCAAGCTGCGTCGCGTACACCGCCTCGTGCGGCTCGGTCGCGTACGCGGTGAACTTGGTCATGGTCTTCAGCACCGCGCGCACGTCGGCGGCGCCGTAGTCCCCGGTCATCGTCTGGTAGACGCCGTACATGCCGAACCCGTCGTAGCACGACGTGTCGGTGAGCACGACCATCGGCGTGCCGGCGAAGTACGACTCGAGGATGCCAAAGGCGCCCGTGCTGCTTGCGAATGGGCCTTGCCCCATGAACAGTCCCGGTCGGCCGGTGAGCCGACCGTAGACCTGCGCCATCACCGAGGCGATCTGCTCGCTGCGCGTGAGGACGACATCGATGCGCTCGCGCTGCGCATGGAACTCGTCGAGCATCCACGTCACCCCCAGTCCGGGCAGCGTGAAGGCGTGCTTGGCGCCGCAATCGATGAGGGTCTCAACGATGGCGTTCTTGGTCGTCGGCATGGGGGCTCCGGGAGAGGGGGCTGCAGGCAAGGATTGCAAGCGCTTGCAGCCGATGTTAGAGTCGCAATACGATCCTGTCAATCCGACGATCGAGATAGTGAATTCGATCCGAACCGAACGGTTGGGTCTCTCCAAGGCGATCTAGATGCAAGCGATTGCAATCACGAGTGAAACCTGCACCACCGGGGCGCCGCCAGGGTGACGCCACGAGCGCCGTCGCTGCAGGAGGTGGCCGCCCTGGCCGGCGTGTCGACCGGAACGGTGTCGCGCGCGCTGTCGCGCCCCGAACTCCTCGCCGAAGGGACGCGCACGCGCGTGCTCGCCGCGGTCGATCGGCTGGGATACGTTCGCCACGGGGCAGCGCGCGCGCTCGCGAGCCGGCGCACGCGCACCATCGGCGCGGTAATCCCGCGGCTTGGCGCATCGATGTTCGCAACGACGATTCGCGGCTTGCAGCGCGTCCTCGAAGCCGATGGCTACACGCTCTTGCTCGCGCACCCGGCGGATCCGTCTGCAAGCTCGCTGCCGGCGGTCACGACGCTCCTCGAGCGCGGCGTCGACGCGGTGGTGCTCCTCGGGCGCACCCACGACCCCGCGCTCTTCGAGCGGTTACGCGTGCGTGAGGTCCCCTACGTCCTCATCTGGGCGCTCGCGGGCGAGGCTTCGGCGCATCCGGCGATCGGCTTCGACAACCGGCGTGCCGGGCGTCTCGTCGGTGATCACCTCGTGGCACTCGGTCACCGCCGCTTTGCGATGATCTCGGCACCCACGCAGGAGAACGAGCGCGCGCGCGATCGCTTCCTCGGTCTCGTCGAGAGCCTCACCTCGGTCGGTGCGCATTTGCCAGCGGCGGCTCGCCTCGAAACGCAGTATGGCTATCGCGAGGGCGCCGAGGCCGTCGACGCCCTGGTCGCACGCGACGTTCGATTCACCGCGCTGGTGTGCGGCAACGATTACCTTGCCGTCGGCGCGTTGGCAGCGCTCGCGCGCCACGGATGGCGCGTTCCGCACGACGTCTCGGTCGTCGGATTCAACGACAGCGAGTTCGCGCCGTACACGATCCCGGCGCTCACCACCGTACGCTTCCCGATCGAGGCGATCGGCGAGCGCGCTGCGAGCTACCTCGTCGAGCGGCTGCGCGGCAACGCACCCATCGCCAGCGTCGAGCTCCCGGTCGAGCTCATCGTGCGCGACAGCACCGCCACACCGCGTCGCGGACCGCTTCCGCGCTAGCGGCGATCCACCCCCCACGGCATTTCTTCAACAACGATAGGAGGAAACCATGTCGATCCGTTGGAAGCATTGGCTCGTTCTCGCCGCCGCCGGCGCAGCACTCGCTGCTGGACCTGCGATCGTGGCCGCGCAGGACTGGCCCACGAAGCCCGTTCGCATCATCGTCCCGTTCCCGCCCGGCGGCACCACCGACATCATCGGACGCGAGGTCGGCCATCGTCTTTCCACGGCGTTCGGTCAACCCTTCGTCGTCGAGAATCGCGCCGGCGCGAGCGGCAACATCGGCATGGAACTCGCGGCCCGTGCTCCTGCGGACGGGTATACGCTGGTGGTCGGTGCGCCGCAGACGCTCACCATCAATCCGTACCTCTTCAAGCTGCCGTTCAATCCACGCACCGACCTGGCGCCGATCGTCATCGTCGCCTCGGTTCCCAACATCCTCGTCGTGAATCCGTCGCTGCCGGTCCAGTCGGTGCAGCAACTCATCGACCTCGCGAAGAAGGAGCCGGGTAAACTGGCCTACGGATCGTCGAGCGTGGGTGGCACACCGCACCTGTCCGCCGAGATGTTCAAGATGATGGCCGGCGTGGACATCCTGCACGTGCCTTACAAGGGAAGCGCACCGGCGATCTCGGATCTCCTGGGTGGACAGGTGCAGATCATGTTCGACAACATGCCGGCGATCCTGCCGCAGGTGAAGGCGGGCAAGTTGCGCGCGCTGGCCGTGACGACGCCCAAGCGCTCACCGTCGGTTCCCGAGCTGCCGACGATGATCGAGGCAGGCGTGCCCGGGTTCGAGTCGCAAGGGTGGTTCGCGCTGCTCGCACCGACGGGGACACCGCAACCGATCATCGACAAGATCAACCGCGAGGTCAATCGCATGCTGCAAACCGACGAATTCAAGGCGAAGCTCGTGGCGCTCGGGGCCGAGCCGGTCGGCGGCTCGCCTGCCGACTTCGCTGCGCACATCCAAAGCGAGTCGGACCGCTGGGGCAAGGTCATCAAGACCGCGGGAATCAAGGCAGAGTGATGATGGTCGGGCCCGCTTCGCCAGGATGGAGTGGGCCCGGGCGGGCGCCTCGCGCGACGCGGGCACCGCGATGATCCCACTGTCCATCCTCGATCTCGCGCCAATCTGCGACGGCAGCACGCCCGCCCACTCGTTTCGCCAGACGCTCGACCTCGCGCAGCACGCCGAGCGCTGGGGCTATCGCCGCTACTGGCTCGCCGAACATCACGGCATGCCGGGGATCGCGAGCGCCGCCACCGCGGTGCTCCTCGCCTACGTCGGCGCCGGCACCACGTCGATTCGCATCGGCGCGGGAGGAGTGATGTTGCCGAACCACGCCCCGCTCGTGATCGCGGAGCAGTTCGGCACGCTGGAATCGCTCTATCCCGGGCGCGTCGACCTCGGCCTCGGTCGCGCACCGGGTTCGGACGCGCGCACCGCACACGCCTTGCGGCGCAATCTCGCCGGCGACGTCGACGAATACCCGCAGGACGTCGTCGAACTCATCGACTACCTTTCAGCAGCACCGCGGCAGCCAGTACGCGCCGTACCCGGTGCCGGGCTCGAGGTGCCGATCTGGATCCTCGGGTCGAGCCTGTACGGCGCGCAACTCGCCGCGGCACTCGGCCTGCCGTATGCATTCGCCTCGCACTTCGCGCCGGCGCAGTTGATGCCGGCGATCACGGTCTACCGCGAGCGCTTCCGGCCGTCGTCGCAGTGTGCGCGTCCCTACGTCATGCTGGGCTACAACGTCTTCGCTGCGGCCAGCGATGAGGAAGCGCGCTTGCTTGCAACGTCGGCGCAGCAGGCCATCGTCAACCTGCGTAGCGGCCGGCCGTCGACGCTGCCGCGGCCGCGCGCGGATTACGTCGACCTGCTGGAGCCCGCTGCGCGGGCGATCCTCGACGAGGTCCTGAGCTGCGCTGCGATCGGATCGGCCGCGACGGTCGCTCGTGAGCTGCATGCATTCATCGCGCGCACGCAGGCCGATGAGCTGATCATCACGTCGAACATCCACGATCACCTGGCTCGGTTGCGCAGCTACGAGATCGTCGCAGCCATCCGCGACGGCGCACGCTGACGCGCCGCCACCGCCCCCGGGCGGGACTCGCCGCACGTCACGCCCGGCAGGATTCGAGCGCTTGCCAGTCGAATTCGATCCCATGGCCCGGCCGGTCGGGGGCGAGCGCGAATCCTTCCTCGATGCGTAGCGGGTGCGCGATGTAGCGGTCGAGACCGAAGCCGTGCGCCTCGAGATACGAGCGATTGGGTGCCGCGGCGAGGCAATGCACCGTGACGTCGTGCGCGCCATGCGAGGTCACCGGCAGGTTGAACGCTTCGGCGAGGCGCGCGACCTTCATGAAGCCGGTGACGCCGCCGCATACGGTGACGTCGGGCTCGGGAAAGCTCACGGCGCCCGCGGCGATCATCTGCTTGAACTCGTAGAGCGTGTGCAGATTCTCGCCGGGGGCCACCGGCACGCCGCCTTCACGCAGGACGCGGGCATGACCCGCGACGTCGTCCGGAATGGTCGGCTCCTCGAGCCAGTACACGTTCGATGCCTGGAAGGCGCGCGCGGCGCGCACGGCTTCGTCG
>JADZDD010000015.1 GCA_020851235.1 Burkholderiales bacterium
ACGTCCTGGAGGGCCGCTTCCTCGTCACGCAGTTCGTGATCGCGCAGTGCATCGGCTTTGCGATCTACGCGCTCATCAGCGCGGTCGACGCGACCGTGATGCGCGGTCGTGAGCATTCGGCGCGCACGCGCTGGGTGACGTTCACGCTCACCTCGATCGTCGGTGCGTACGTCGGCTACTGGCTTGCGACGTTCATCGTCGGCTGGTCGCAGTCGCGCGCCGAACTCTTCACTTGGCGAGGGGCGACATCGGTGCTCGCGGTGGCGATGATCGTCACCCTCGTGCTGGTGGCGATCTTCATTCCGCGCGAGCGGGCAGCGCGGGCGGAGGCACGCGCCGCGCGCGACGCGGCCCGGCTCGCCGCGGCGGAGCGCGAGGCGACGCTCGCGCGTATGCAACTCCTGGAGGCGCAGGTCGAGCCGCACTTCCTCTACAACACGCTGGCGCACGTGATGAGCCTCGTCGACGCCGAGCCCGCACTCGCCAAACACATGCTGCATAGCCTCATCGACCTGCTGCGCGCGACGGCGCAGGCTGGGCAGCAGACGGCAACGCTCCGCTCGCAGATCGCGCTGCTGCGCGCCTACCTCGACCTCATCGGCTCGCGCATGGGGGTGCGTCTGGCATGGTCGATCGAGGTCGACCCGCAGCTCATCGACCAGGCGATGGCGCCGATGCTGCTCCAGCCCGTCGTCGAGAACGCGATCAAGCACGGCCTCGAGCCCAAGATCGATGGCGGTCGGATCGACGTTCGCGTGCGCCACCGGGACAAACGCATGATCCTCACGGTGGCCGATACCGGACTCGGCATTGCATCGACCCGCGATTCGTCCTCCACGGGTATCGGACTGGCCAACCTGCGGGCGCGCCTCGCTGCGCTGTACGGTGATGCGGCTTCGCTCAAGCTCGCCGACAATGTCCCGCAGGGCACCGTGGTCACGATCGAATTGCCGATCGAAAGCGTCCGATGAGTGTGCAACCCACACCGGTCACGGCGATCATCGCCGACGACGAGCCTCGGCTCGCGCGCTACCTGCAGGAGCGACTCGCCGCGTTGTGGCCGGAGCTTGCCATCGTCGGCGTGGCGGTCAACGGCCCCGAGGCGCAGGCGCTCATCACGCGCGAGGCGCCCGACATCGCCTTCCTCGACATCCGAATGCCGGCGCTGTCGGGGCTCGAGGTCGCGCAAGGCGCGGCGCGCGACGTGCGCATCGTGTTCGTGACCGCATACGACCAGTACGCGGTGGCGGCGTTCGAGCGCGCGGCAGTGGACTATCTCCTGAAGCCCGTCAGCGACGAGCGCCTCGCCGAGACGGTCGCGCGTTTGAAGGTGAGCGCGGCCGCGACCCCTTCCGTCGACATCGCGAGCGTGCTGGCCGCGATCGAGCGGCTCGATCCGGCGCGTGCGACCCCGCGCCACCTCGCGTGGATCCGGGCGTCGCGCGGCAACGAGGTCATCCTGGTCGACGTCGACGACGTCGCGTACTTTCAGGCCAACGACAAGTACACGAGCGTGTTCACGGCGCAGGGCGAATCCCTCATTCGCACGCCGTTGAAGGAGCTCGCCGCGCAACTCGACCAGGCCCACTACTGGCAGGTCCACCGGAGCACCATCGTGAACGCGCGGCACATCGCGACGACGACGCGCGATCTTGCCGGCCGCGTCGTGTTGCGCCTCAAGACGCGGCCGGAGCCGGTGCACGTCTCGCGCGCCTACGCGCATCTTTTCAAGCAGATGTAGCGCACGCCCGATGCGGTCGCGGCACAATGGCGGGCACTGCCGTCTCCCCCAAAGCGCCGGCGCCTGCCACATCCTGAAGGGGTACGCTCACGCGGCGACGGCGACTTCGGCTCGACCCTGTCGCCAGCCGCATTGCACCCACCCACCATGCCGCACGATTCCGGCCACGACGATCACGACAAGGCTCACGACCACGGCGGGCAAGACCACGGCGGGCACGACCACGGCGGGCACGAGCACGGCGGGCACGACCACGGCGCCGGGCATCGTCACGTTCCGTCGGCGACGGGAGCGCGCACGCGGCGGGCGCTCGCGTTCGCGCTCGTGCTCACCGCCGGCTTCGCCCTCGTCGAGGCGATCGGCGGGTACCTCGCCGGGTCACTCGCGCTCATCTCCGATGCCGGTCACATGGTCACCGATGCCGCCGCGCTGGCGCTCGCGCTCTTCGCGCACGCGATCGGGCGCCGGCCGGCGTCGAGTCGCGCCTCGTACGGCTACGGACGCGCCGAAGTGCTGGCCGCCTTCGTCAATGCCCTCGCCATGCTTGCCATCGTCCTGTTCATCGCGGTCGAAGCGGTGCGCCGGCTGCTCGAGCCGGTACCGGTGGCAGGCGGCATGGTGACCGTGATCGGCAGCGTCGGACTCGCGGTCAACGTCGCCGCAGCGGGGATGCTGTGGCGCGCCTCGGCCGAATCGCTCAATGCGCGCGGTGCGCTGCTGCACGTCATGGGCGATCTGCTCGGTTCGTTCGCGGCCATCGTCGCCGGCGTCGTGATCATGGTGACCGGCTGGACGCCGATCGACCCGATCCTCTCGGTCGTGGTGGCGCTGCTCATCGTGCGCTCCACGTGGCAGCTCCTGCGGCAATCGACGGGTGTGCTCATGGAGGGCGTGCCGCGCCATCTCGACTACGACGCGATCGGACGCTCGCTTGCGGCGCTGCCCGGCGTCGTGGACGTGCACGATCTGCACGTCTGGAACATGGGCAGCAACGAGGTTGCGCTGTCGGCCCACCTGTCGATCGGGCGCGGCGACGCGTGGTTGCCGATCCTTGCCCAGGCCCGGCGCATGCTCGCCACCGACTACGCGATCCGGCACGCGACGCTGCAACCCACGTGGCCCGTGGCGCCCGTGATCGCTGGCAGCGATCGCGTCATTGCGCTCGTGCCGGTCGCGCCCGACGACGGGCACGAGCACTCGCACTGAGGCGCAACCGCAGGTCAGGGCGTTCCCGTGCCCCGGCGTGCGATCGGCCCGGCGCCTAGAGCCACTTCAGCTTGCGGAAGTGGAAGAAGAGGTAGATGTCGACGATGATCATGGCGCCGATGGTGAGCGGGTAGCCGAACGCCCACTTGAGTTCGGGCATGTTCTCGAAGTTCATGCCGTAGATCCCGGCGACCATGGTGGGCACGGCGATGATCGCCGCCCACGCCGCGAGCTTCTTCGTGACCTCGCTGTCCGACAGCGAGATCATCCCCAGGTTGACCTGGATCGCCGTTTGCAGCATTTCGCGGATCCCCTCGATCGCGGTGTGGATGCGATGCAGGTGATCGTAGACGTCGCGAAAATACTCGTTCATTCCGGTGCAGACCTGCGGAACGCGGCCGCCGTACAACCGTCCGGTCGCTTCCATGAGCGGGTCGACGGCGTGCTTGAGCGTCATGAGCTTCTGCTTCAAGGCATAGAGCGCCTCGATGTTGTCGCGAGCCGCATTGCGCTCGAAGATCTGCGCCTCGATCGATTCGAGTTCGGTCTCGAGCGAATCGAGGATCGGAAAATAGCGGTCTACGACGTTGTCGAGCACCGCGTAGAAGACGTACCCGGCGCCGTTCTTGAGCAGCTCCGGTTCGCGCTCGGTGCGGGCCCGCATCGCGGCGAAGCCGACGTGCGTGCGATGGCGCACGGTGAGCACGTAGTTGGGGCCGACGAAGATGTCGACCTCGCCGGTGACGAGCTCCTCGTCGCCTTCGGGTGACCTCTCGCGCTCGACGGTGTGGACGGCCGCAAAGAGCGAGTCGCCGTATTCCTCGATCTTCGGGCGCTGGTGGCCGTGGCGGGCATCCTCGACCGCGAGCTCGTGGAGCCCGAACTCGACCGCCATCTCCGCAAGCTCGTCCATCGATGGCTCGAACAGCGCGACCCAGACGAAGCAGTCGGCGCGGCTCACGTACTCGCTGATGTGCTCGACGGGAATGTCGGCGAGCTTGTGCCCGTCCTGATAGGCAACGCAACTGATGAGCATCGTGGTCGGCGGGTCGGGTGCGGCGCAGTGCCTGCATCATAAGCGCGCGGTGACGCTCCTCCCAAGCCGTGGGCCCGGATTCGGCCGTCGCGGGCGCGTGAGCGTGGCGCGGGTGCCAACGATCGGGAAAGCCGGGCCGGCGCCACACCAGGTGACGGGCGGTGGGCGTCGACCGTACCGGGGCAGGGGGTGGATGCCGGGTCGGCGCACCCCTCGCGGTCGCGACCGGTTGGGGCCGCCGGGTGCCGCCACCGGCCGCCTCACGCCGCACGCGGTACCATGCCGAGTTTCGTCCGCGCACTCCCCCATCGTGATCATTCCCTCCCTGCTCGACACCGACCTGTACAAGTTCACCATGATGCAGGTGGTGCAGCACCACTTCGCCGAGGCCCAGGTCGAGTACCGCTTCAAGTGCCGCAATCCCGACGTCGACCTCGCTCCGTACGTCGACGAGATTCGCGAAGAGATTCGCCACCTGTGCTCGCTTCGCTTCACCCGCGAAGAGCTCGAATACCTCCGGCGCTGGCGCTTCTTCAAGAGCGACTACGTCGACCTCCTCGGGCTCTTCCATCTCGACGAGCGCTTCGTGCACGTCGCGCGGCGCGACGATTCTCCGCGCGAGATCGACATCGCGATCAAGGGCCCGTGGCTGCATACGATCCTCTTCGAGGTCCCGATCCTTGCGATCGTTTGCGAGGTGTACTACCGGAACAACGTGGTCGCGCCGGACTTCGCGGAGGGGCGCCGCCGCCTGGCCGCCAAGATCGCGCAGGCCAACACCGTCGAGGGCACGGACTTTCGCATCGCCGACTACGGCACGCGCCGGCGCTTCTCGCGCGCGTGGCACGGCGAGGTGCTCGCGGCGCTGAAGCAGGGCATGCCGACGCACTTCGTCGGCACGAGCAACGTCCTGCTGGCGATGGAGCAGGGGCTCACCCCGCTCGGCACGATGGCGCACGAGTACCTGCAGGCGTGCCAGGCGGTGGGTCCGCGCCTGCGCGATTCGCAGTCGTTCGCCTTCAACATGTGGGCTCGCGAGTATCGCGGCGACCTCGGCATCGCCTTGTCCGATGTCGTCGGCTTCGATGCGTTCCTGCGTGATTTCGATCTCTTCTTCTGCAAGCTCTTCGACGGCGTGCGCCACGATTCGGGTGATCCCTTCGAGTGGGGCGACAAGCTGATTGCGCACTACCAGAAGATGCGAATCGATCCGCGCACGAAGACGATGGTGTTCTCCGACAGCCTTACGATCCCGCTGGCGATCCGGCTGTACGAGTACTTCAAGGGGCGCACGCAGACGTCGTTCGGGATCGGCACCAATCTCACCAATGATCTTGGTTACCCGTCGTTGCAGTGCGTGATCAAGATGACCCGCTGCAACGGCCAGCCGGTCGCCAAGATCAGCGACGAGCCGTCGAAGACGATGGACTACGATCCGTCGTACGTCGCGTACCTGCGCGAAGTGTTCCAGGTGCCGGCGACACCGCCGCCCGTCGCGCCGGTCGCGACGGGCGCTTCGTGACGGGGGGCGGCGGAGTAGCATTGCCGTCATGGCTTCCCATCCCACGAGCAGCAGACCCGCGCCCGGCCTTCGCCCAGCGACGCCTGGCGGATCGCACCCGTCCCCGGGCCCCGGGGGGCCGCGCATGGCGCGTCCTCCCGACCGACGACTCGCGCTCGACGACATCGTCCGGCGGATGGCTGCCGACGGTCTGATCACGCTGCCGGAGGCCGAGCACCTCGCGCGCTCGCGCACGCGCCAGTTCGATCACCCGCTCGAGCTCATCGCGGCGCAGAAGCTCAAGTCCGGAAAGCCGCCGCACAAGGTGCTCACGCTCGAGTACCTCGTCGAATGGCTGGCCGGACAGCTCAAGGTTCCCTATTACCACATCGATCCGCTCAAGATCGACCTCGTCGCGGTCACGCAGACGATGTCGAACGCGTACGCCGAGCGCTTTCGCATCCTGCCGGTGGCAGTCGATCGCCTGACCGTGACGGTCGCGACGTCCGAGCCTTTCGTGCGGGCGTGGGCCGACGACCTCGAGGAAATGATCAAGCGGGAGGTGAAGTTCGTCTTCGCCAACCCGGTCGAGATCAAGCGCTACATCAGCGAGTTCTTCAATCTCGCGCGATCGATGAAGCGCGCGCAGGAGAAGAGCAAGGGATCGCTCACCGTCAGCAATTTCGAGCAGCTCGTCGAACTCGGCGCGCACGGGCACCTCGACGCCAACGACCAGCACATCGTCCACATCGTCGACTGGCTGTGGCAGTACGCGTTCGAGCAGCGCGCCTCCGACATCCACGTCGAGCCGCGTCGCGACGCCGGGATCGTGCGCTTTCGCATCGACGGCATCCTCCATCAGGTGTACACGATTCCGCAGCCGGTGCTCGTCGCGATGACCTCGCGCATCAAGCTCCTCGCGCGCATGGAGATCGTCGAGCGCCGCCGGCCACAGGACGGGCGCATCAAGACGCTCTCCCCCGACGGCGACGAGGTGGAGTTGCGCATCTCGACGATGCCGACGGCCTTCGGCGAGAAGCTCGTCATGCGCATCTTCACCCCCGAAGTGCTGGTGCGCGAGTACGCCGAACTGGGCTTCACGCCGGACGATCGCGAGCGCTGGGAGCACATGATCCGGCAGCCGAACGGGGTGATCCTCGTCACCGGACCGACGGGCTCGGGCAAGACGACGACGCTGTATTCGTCGCTGAAGACCCTCGCGACACCCGAGGTCAACGTGTGCACGATCGAGGACCCGATCGAGATGATCGAGCCGCTCTTCAACCAGATGCAGGTGCAGCCCACGATCGGTGTCGATTTCGCATCGGGCGTGCGCACGCTGATGCGGCAGGATCCCGACATCATCATGGTGGGTGAGATCCGCGATCTCGACACCGCCGACATGGCGGTACAGGCGGCATTGACGGGCCACCTCGTCCTGTCGACGCTGCACACGAACGATGCGCCGACGGCGGTCACGCGACTGCTCGACCTCAAGGTGCCGCCGTATCTCCTGTCGTCGACGCTCCTGGGCGTGATGGCGCAGCGCCTCGTGCGCACGCTGTGTCCGCACTGCAAGACGCCGGCCGAGCCGCCCGACGACGAGACGTGGAAGATGATGACGGCGCCCTGGCGCGCCGACAAGCCGGCGCAGGTCATGGCGCCGGTCGGTTGCCTCGAATGCCGGATGACCGGCTACCTGGGTCGCATCGGACTCTACGAGATCATGGTGCTGACGCCGGCGTTGCGCCGTCTCGTCACGCACGACGCCGACGATCGCGCGATCCGCGAGCAGGCGTACAAGGATGGCATGAAGCCGCTGCGGGTCTCGGGCGCGATGAAGGTCGCCGCGGGGATCACCACCGCCGACGAGGTCCTGAAGATCGCGCCGCTCGCGTGATTCCGCTACGCGGGAATGAACTTGAGCGCGATCCCGTTGTTGCAGTAGCGCTGGCCCGTGGGCTTCGGACCGTCGTCGAAGACGTGCCCCTGATGTCCGCCGCAGCGGCGGCAGTGATACTCGGTGCGCGGGTAGAGGAGCTTGTAGTCGACCTTGGTGGCGAGCGCGCCGGGGATCGGCGCCCAGAAGCTCGGCCAGCCGGTCCCGCTGTCGAACTTGGTGTCCGAAGTGAAAAGCGGCGTTGCGCAGCCGGCGCAGGCGAAGGTTCCCTTGCGCTTCTCGTCGTTGAGCGGGCTCGTGAACGGGCGCTCGGTTCCTTCCTCGCGCAGGACGTGAAACTGCTCGGCGGTGAGCGTGCGGCGCCATTCGTCAGGCGTCTTCGTGATCGTGCCCGGGGCGGCAGCGCGCGCGCCGGCAACCGGGAGCGCGCTTGCCGCGGCAACGGCGGCGCTGCGATGGAGGAAGTGGCGTCGGGTCATCGTCATGGGGCGTGCTCGGTGGGCGTCGCGGTCAGGACAGCGTCACAAGCATACGCGCTACCCGCCACGGGCGCACGCCATCACGATGGCCCCGGCGCCGCGCGCCGGCGACCTCGCGACGCGCGGTGACCGCGCGACGGGCCGACCGGGTGTCGGGTCACCCGGTCGCCACGCCCCCGCAAGCTCAGCCCCGCGCATAGCGCACGGGCTGGCGCACGTCCTTCAGCATTTCGAAGATCATGCGCTCGACCGGATCCGGGGTGCCGAGTTCGACCGTCACCGCGGTTGGTCCGGCGTACGCCGTGTGGCCGAGCATGCGCGCGAAACTGGCCGCGATGTTGTCCCCGTAGCCGGGCTCTGCGGCTTGCGCCGCGCCGGGCGCGCGCCCGTTGAGCGCGGCCTCGGTCGGATCATTGCCGCCACGGGCCACGGCGACGACGAGCGGTCGGTCGCAGGGATCACAGGCGTGCATCGCCACGCATGCGGCCTCGCCGCTTTTCGCGACATTCGTGAGGGGAATCGGGTCAGCCGCAAGGGGCGCGTGGGACAGGGTGGCCGCGATCAGGGCGGCGACGGTGCGGATCTTCATGGCATTCCTTCGTGGGGTTGCGTGGGTTGGGGCTCGACTTCGCCTCGAGGGCCCCACCCCTTACTCAGGATGCATGCCAGCTCCTGCAACGCATTGAGACAACAGGTTTTTTTGCCATTTCCGGGCACCGCGACGGTGCGTCATCCTGTTGGCGAACGCCAACAGCGTGCCGGGTCGAGCGCAACAAGTCGTTGAATCCATGAGCAATCGGCGTGTCGGCGCGCGCCAACACGTTCCGGCGCCGCCACGACGTGCCCTTCAGGTCGCCTCGTGCGGCTGGCGAAGTCCGGTCGACTGCGGCAGGCTCACATCCACCCGGGTGCCCAGGCCGACTTCGCTGCTGATCGACAGGGTGCCGCCATGCGCGTCGACCGCGCGTTTCACGATCGCAAGGCCGAGTCCCGTGCCGGGGATCGGGCCTACGTTGCCCGCGCGGTAGAACGCGCTGAACAGCCGGGGGCGCGCTTCGGCGGGGATGCCGATGCCACGATCGGTGATCGCGAGCCGGACCTCGCACCCGCTGCACGCCCCTTCGACATCGATGTCGCCGCCCGCCGCAGAGTACTTCACCGCGTTCGATAGCAGGTTGCCGAGGATCGCCCGCAGCAGGGTCTCGTCCAGGTACACCTGGTGGCAGGCGCCCTCGAGGCGCAGCGCAACACGGGGCGGGTCGCCACGTCGGTCCGGGCGACCCTCGACCGCGTCGGCGATCAGGCGCTGGCAGAACGGCTCGAGATCGAGCGCCGCCGGGGTCAGCGTCACGCGTCCCGAATCCATCCGTCCGTACAGGAGCACATCCTCGATGAGGCGTCGCATCCGCGTCACCGCGCCCTCGATGTTCCCCATGAGCTGGCGACGCTCGTCCGCGGACAGGCGTGCCGCGTAGCGTTGCAGCAGTTGCACCGACGACAGGATCGCCGCCAGGGGCGTGCGCAGTTCGTGCGAGGCCATCGACACGAACTGCGCCTTCAGTTGCGTGAGCTCCTGTTGCCGTGCCAGCGCGACGCGCGTGTCCTCCTCCGCGCGCTTGCGCGCACTGACGTCGAGCAGCGAATACAGCACGGCCGGCGCGCCGCGCCAGTCGACGCGTACGCCGTGCAGTTCCGCCCAGCACTCGCTGCCGTCGCCGCGCACGAGCCGCAGCGTGGCGTCGGCGCTCGCGTCCTCGCCCGGCACGGTGAGATCGCCGTCATGAAAGAACGCCGACAACCGCTCGCCGACGACCGCTTGCGCCGGACGCCCGAGCAACTCGAGCGCGCGCGGATTGGCGAAGCGGAGCACGCCGTCCTGCGCGATCAGCACGCTGCCCGCCGAGGCGTCGATCACGACGGAGCGCCATTCCAGCTCCCGGCGATAGCGGTACAGCGCGTGCAGCAGGCGATCGCCCATCGCGTGGGCGAAGATCGTGATCGCACCGGCGGGCGCAATGAGCACGTTGTACTTGAGCAGATCGAACCCGGGCAGAACGCTGGTCGCGCCGGCCAGGATGTTCGGGAACACGACCACCGCGATGTTGCCCACGACGTTGGCACGCAGCGGGAGCAGGAAGGACATGAATGGGGGCACGATGAACCAGTACATGAAGCCGGCGATCCCGTGCTGGGGTCCGCCTTCCAGGTGCGCGAGAATCAGGAGGAAGACGTACTGCAGCCAAAGCAGCATGCCGTAGAAGATCACCGGCAGCCAACGGGGCGGGACCCGGACGAGGATCGCGAGCGGATAGATGCCGACGGACGCCGCGAGGAGCACGCGCAGCCGGAGCGTCGTCGGCGCGTGTGCAGGGTCGATCGCCCAGTCCCACCCCCACAAGCCGAACACCAGGGCCGTGCAGGCGAAGCTGATCGCGATCGTCGGGCGCCGCAGATCCCGGAACTTGAGGCGCTGGAACGTCGCGTCGTCCAGATCGGTCGCCAGTGCACCAGCAGGGAAGCCCTCGGCCATGGGGTCTTGACGGATCGGGTCGGCGTCGCGGTCCCGGCAGCGCTGGGGAAGGCAAGTCAACGATCGCGGGAGCAAACCCGCCGGGCCGGATCGACGGGCGGCTTCCGCGTCGTCGCGTGTCGCCGCGCTGCCGTCGAGCGCGGCACCTCGCGCGTCGATACAATTCGCACAGCGCGCATTCTCCCCGGGGCAGGTGATGGCGGTCCGGCAGCGTACCATCCTTACGGTCGACGACGATGCGACGCTGCTCGATCTCGTGGGCATGTTGTTGCGGGCCGAGGGCTACCGGGTGCTCGCGGCGCAAAGCGCGGAGCAGGCCCTGGTCATGCTCGCCAGCGACAAGCCCGATCTCATCGTCACCGACCTGCGCATGACCGGCATGGACGGCATCGGACTGTTCGACGCCGTGCGCAAGCGCCATCCCCTGTTGCCCGTCATCATCCTCAGTGCGCACGGCACGATACCGGAGGCCGTCGCCGCGACGCGGCGCGGGGTGTTCGGCTTCGTGACCAAGCCGTACGAGGCCACCGAGCTCATCGCCGAGATCGAGCGTGCGCTCGCGCTGGTGCCGGCGGAGGGCGAGGCCACGGAGTCGCAGGTGATCACGCAGAACCCTGCCATGCTCGCCTTGCTGGACGAGGCGCGCGCCGTCGCCGGCACGGATGCGAGCGTCCTGATCCTGGGCGACACCGGGACCGGCAAGGAGCTGTTGGCGCAGACGCTGCACGACTGGAGCGCGCGGCGCGACGCGCCGTTCGTTGCGGTCAACTGCGGCGCGATTCCGGAGCAGCTGCTCGAGTCCGAGCTCTTCGGTCACGTCAAGGGCGCGTTCACCGGTGCGACGCGCGACCATCGCGGCCTGTTCCTGGAGGCCACCGGTGGCACGGTGTTTCTCGACGAGATCGGCGACATGGCGCCACCGCTGCAAGTGAAGCTGCTGCGGGTCCTGCAGGAGCGAGTGGTGAGGCCGGTGGGTGCGACGCGCACCGTTGCGGTGGACGTGCGCATCGTCTCGGCCACGCACCGCGACCTCGCCGCCGAGATCGCGGCCGGCCGCTTTCGCGAGGACCTGTACTACCGTCTGAACGTGGTGAGCTTCAAGCTTCCAGCGCTCATCGATCGACGCGATGACATTCCGCTGCTCGCCGGTCGCTTCCTGGCTGCGCTGTCAGCCAAGTACCGCAAGAAGATCAGCGGCTTCGCGGGTGAAGCCATGGAGCTCCTGTTGCGCGCGGACTGGCCGGGCAATGTGCGTCAGCTGTTCAACGTGGTGGAGAAGTGTGTCGCCCTGTCCACCGTCGCCATCATCCCGCGGTCGCTGGTCGAGCGCGCACTCGATCGGCCGGGCGAGGACATCGCCTCGTTCGACGACGCCCGCCGTGCCTTCGAGCGCGACTACCTGCTGCAGCTCATGCGCACGACTCGCGGCAACGTGAGCCAGGCCGCGCGCATCGCCAAGCGCAATCGCAGCGACTTCTACAGCCTGCTCGGCCGCCATCAGATCGATCCCGGCGCGTTCAAGCCGACGTGAACGTGGCCTCCGGCGTCGGCAATGCTGCGTCAGGGTCCCGATCCGGTCGCTTTCCGGAATCCCCGCCGCCGCGAGGCGGCCGCCGTCAGCGGCCGCGCGATCCGTACTTGCGCCGCAAGTGATCCGCGATCTCGGCCGGGCTGCTGCCCACGACCTTGATCGCGCGCTGCAGTTGCGCTTCGGTGCAACTGAGCTGCGCGCACCACCGCTCGACGTCTGATTCACGGCCCAGCGTCACGCGCGGCGCTTCCGACCCGAATCGTTGCATCCTCGTGCCATCCGGCATGCTGCTCTCCTCCACAACGTCCTGCCGTTGCCACCACGGTAGTGCGAAGTCGTGCCGTCCTGCAATCCGCGATCGACGCGAAACGCTGTCCGCCCGCGTCCTACGATGGGTGGCCGGCGCGCGGCAATCGATCGCGCTGCCTGCGCCGACGGCGGGCCGGTTATCATCGCCCGTTCCCGTCTTCCCTCGACGTCGGCCCGCGCGCCGCTGCACCCGACCCGGGTCTTGCGTGCGGTGGGTCACGCGGCGTCACCCTGTCGCATGAGCATCGACACACTCGTCACCACGCGGCTCGACCCTTACCTGCGCAGCGTCGTTCCGCCGACCGATGCTCCGCTCGTCGTCGAGCCGCTCGCCGGTGGGCAGTCCAATCCGACGTTCCGGCTGCGCTACGGGGACAGCTCGTACGTGCTGCGCAAGCAACCTCCGGGCGAGCTCCTGCCGTCGGCGCATGCCGTCGACCGCGAGTACCGCGTGCTGACGGCGCTCGCGAGCACGGGAGTGCCGGTGCCGCGCACGTACGGCTACTGCGACGATCGCAGCATCGTCGGCACGCCCTTCTTCGTCATGGATTTCGCGCAGGGACGCCAGTTCTTCGATCCCGCGCTTCCCGAACTCGAGCCGGCGGCGCGCGCTGCGCTGTGGGACGACATCAACGCGACGCTCGCGAAGCTCCATCGCGTGGATTACGCGGCGATCGGCCTCGCCGACTACGGGCGCCCCGGCAACTATTTCGAGCGTCAGGTGGCGCGCTGGACGAAGCAGTATCGGGCCGCGGAAACCGGTCGCATCGACGCGATGGATCGCCTGATCGAGTGGCTGCCGCAGCACGTGCTGCAAAGCCAGGACAGCGCCATCGTGCACGGCGACTTCCGACTCGACAATCTCATCGTCCATCCCACCGAGCCGCGCGTGGTTGCGATCCTGGATTGGGAACTGTCCACGCTCGGCCATCCCCTCGCCGACCTCGCCTACCACGCGATGGCGTGGCGTCTCACGTGGGAGCAGTTTCGTGGCATGGCGCAGCGCGACCTGCGCGCGCTCGGCATTCCGGCCGAAGCCGACTACGTGGCGGCGTACTGCGAGCGAACCGGGCGCAGCGCGATCGACCCCGGTGATTGGGAGTTCTGCGTCGCCTTCAGCATGTTCCGGCTGGCCGCGATCCTCCAGGGCATTGCCAAGCGTGCCGAGCTTGGCAACTCCGCCGATGCCAACGCGGCCGCGGTCGGCGCGCAAGCGCGCACGATCGCTGAAGTCGCGTGGCGACAGGTCGAGCGCGCCCAGGGGTGACGTGCGGTGTGGCGGGGGGTAGCCCCTCCTCGAAGCGCTACCCGAAACGCGCTTGCACGGCCGAGATCGTGCGCGAGCGGCACGCGGATGATCTACGCAACGCGTCGTTCGGTGCGAGTTTGGCGGAGGCGGTGAGATTCGAACTCACGGAAAGGTTGCCCCTTCGCCGGTTTTCAAGACCGGTGCCTTAAACCGCTCGGCCACGCCTCCCGCTTGCGTCGACGCCGCTTGAAAGCCGCGTCGGCGAAGCCATATTAGCAGGCAGCCGATGTCCCTGATGGCCGTAGGGTTGAGCCTATTGAAACCCCCAGGCTTTCTGATAGTCTTAGGCGTGTATCGGCCCGCGTCGGGCCGCATTGGAGGTTTTATGGATCGCAAGTTCGAGCCGGTCATGCCGGGTCGTCAATCCCAGCTGCCGCCGTTGCCGGAGGCGGTGGAGCGTCGCGGCGCCGGGACCGGTGCGGCACCGCTGCCGATTTCCGAAAACACCGTACTGCGCAACACGTACTGGCTGCTCGCGCTGACGATGCTGCCGACGATCGCCGGCGCCTTCGTCGGCATGCAACTCAATTTCTTCGCCTTCTTCCAGTCGGCGCCGGTGATGGCGCCGCTCCTGCTGTTCGGTCTCATGATCGGCGCGCTGTTCGTCGTGACCGCGCTGCGCAACAGCAGCTGGGGGGTGATCGCGCTGTTCGGGTTCACGTTCATCGCCGGGGTGGCGTTGACGCCGATCCTGACGGTGGCGCTCGGGCTGCGCAACGGCGGCCAGTTGATCGGTCTCGCCGGCGGGATGACGGCGGCGATCTTCTTTGCACTTGCCGGGGTGGCCACGGTGACCAAGAAGGACTTCTCCTTCATGGGCAAGTTCCTCTTCGTGGGGCTCGTCCTGCTCATCGTCGCGTCGCTTGCCAACGTCTTCTTCCAGATCCCGGCGTTGTCTCTCGCGCTGTCGGTGGTCGCGGTGCTGCTCTTCTCGGCGTACATTCTCTACGACGTGTCGCGCATCGTGCACGGCGGTGAGACGAACTACATCATGGCCACGATGGCGCTGTACCTCAACATCTACAACCTCTTCATCAGCCTGCTCAACATCCTGATGGCCTTCTCGGGTCAGCGCGACTGAGCGGCGGGACGGGACGAGGTACATCGACGGGGCGCTGCGGCGCCCCGTCCTTTTTGGTGCGCGCCGGGCGCCGATGCGGCAAGCGACGCCGGCGCCTCGCTACTCGAAGACCGCGATCGATTCGACGTGGGCGGTGTGCGGGAACATGTTGATCACCCCGGCCGCCGCGAGGCGATAGCCGCGATCGTGAACGAGCACGGCAGCGTCGCGGGCGAGCGTCCCCGGCGCGCAGCTCACGTACACGATCCGACGCAAGGGTGCGGGCGAGTCCTTCGCGGGCAGTGCCTTGACGAGTTCGATTGCGCCTTCGCGGGGCGGATCGATCAAGGTGCGGCTGAAGGGGCCGAGCGTGGCCAGTGACGGCGCGCCGGGCTCGAAGAGGTTTGCCGCGACGAAGGACGCGCGACCCGCGAGGCCGTTGCGCGCTGCGTTGTCGGTGGCGCGCTGGACGAGGGCGGCGCTGCCTTCCACGCCGACGACGTCCGCCCCGGAGCGGGCGATCGGCAGGGTGAAATTGCCGAGACCGCAGAAGAAGTCGACGATGCGTTCGTTGCGGGCGGGGGCGAGCAGCGCCAACGCGCGGCGCACGAGGACACGGTTGACGGCGTAGTTGACTTGCGTGAACTCGGTGGGCCCGAACGGCAGGGTCACGTCGAACTCGGGCAGTGCGTAGGCGAGCGGGGTCGCAGGCGGAAAGAGCGGAGCCACCGTCGCCGGTCCGCCGGTTTGCGTCCAGAACTCGACGCCGTGCGCCGCGGCGAATTGCGCGAGCAGACCCTGGTCGGACGCGGTGAGCGGGGCGAGGATCCGCAGCACCAGCACGTGAACGAGCGCTGCACCGCGTTCGCCGATCGCGACCTCGATCTGCGGCAGGCGATCACGCACCGACAGCGAGGCGACGAGCTCACGCAGGCGCGGCAGCAGTGCGGAAAGCTTCGCCGGGAGGACGCGGCACTGCGTCATGTCGGCGACGAAGCTCGACTTGCGTTCATGGAAGCCGACGAGCACGCCGCCTTTCTTGGGCACGTGGCGCACCGAAAGGCGGGCGCGGTAGCGGTACCCCCACGCCGGGCTGTCGATGGCGGGCAGGATCGTCGCGGCACGTACGCGTCCGATGCGGGCGAGCGCATCTTCGAGGGCGCGCTGCTTGGCCGCGAGCTGGAGCGTTGGATGCGCGTGCTGCAGGGTGCAGCCGCCACAGACGCCGAAGTGCGGACATGGCGGCGTCACGCGCGATGCGCTCGGCTCACGCACGCGCACGACCCGTGCCGTGGCGTAGGTCGTCTTGTCGCGCACGATCTCGGCGTCGACGACTTCGCCGGGCAAGGCGCCTTCGACGAACGTCACCTTGCCGTCATGGTGCGCGACGCCACGCCCCTCCTGGTCGAGCGACTCGACATGGAGCGTGCAAGGCGTGGGAGAAGATGCGGCGGCGGACGGCATGGTGCGGCACGCCGCGGGCGGAGGCACGGCAGGCAGACGCAGCGGTGATTGTACCGAGTCGGCACGAGGGGACGGCCGCGCCGCTCCGGTACACTCCTCACCGTGAAGATCCTGGCCTTCGACACGTCGACCGCGTGGCTCTCCGTCGCGGTGCACGACGGCACGCGACGGCTCGCGCGCGACGAGCATGTCGAAAACGCGCACTCGTCACGCCTCTTGCCGCTCGTCGATCGCTTGCTCGACGAGGCGGGGCTCGCCCTGACCGATCTCGATGCGATCGCGTTCGGTGCCGGCCCCGGCTCGTTTACCGGGGTGCGTACCGCGTGCAGCGTGGCACAAGGGTTGGGGCTCGGTGCCGGACTTCCGCTCGTCCCGGTTTCCACCCTCACGGTCCTCGCACAGGCGGCGTGGCGCCGTTATGGCGCGCCGCGCGTCGTCGCCTGCCTCGACGCGCGCATGCGCGAGGTCTACGCGGCCTCGATGCAGCGCGTCGGCGACGCATGGCAGGAGGTGCAGATGCCCGCCGTCGTGGCGCCGGACGCCGTCGTCGTCCCGTCGCCGGCCGGGGACTGGTTCGGGGCGGGCGACGGCTTTGCTGCGTATCCCGACCTCGCCGTGCGTCTTGCGCTGGGCGGATGCGATGCCGCGCTGCATCCGCAGGCGGAAGCGATCATCGACCTCGCGCTGCTACGGGTTGCGGCCGGCGCGGTCGTCGCCGCCGCCGAGGCGCAGCCCGTGTACGTGCGCCACCGCGTCGCGCTCACCACCGCCGAGCGCCACGCCGGTGCGCGTCTGTGAGCCCATGGTAGCGTTGCCGCAGATGGCGCCATCGACGCGTGTCGATTGGCGGCCGATGCGTGGTGGGGACGTCGGCTACGTCGCGGCGCTGGAGTCGCACATCCACGCGGCACCGTGGACCGCGGGTAACTTCCGGGATGCGCTTGCCGCCGGCTACGCGGCGCAGGTCGCGGAGCGCGGCGGCCGCGTGGTCGCCTACGGCGTGATGATGGTGGCCCCCGGAGAGGCACAGATTCTCAACGTCTCGGTCGTGCCCGACGCGCGCCGCGAGGGCCTGGGTCGGGCGCTCGTCCAGCGCTTTCTCACCGCCGCGATGCAGGTCGGCGCCGAGCAGGTGTTCCTCGAGGTTCGCGTGAGCAACGCGCCGGCGCTCGCGCTCTACGAGAGCGTGGGATTCGCGCACGTCGCGCGTCGCGTGGCGTATTACCCGGCCGGTCCCGACGGCCGGCGCGAGGACGCCCTCGTGATGCGCAAGGAGCTCGCCTGATGGACGCGACCGACGGAACGCGGCAGAGGCCGGCATGCCGTCGCGCGAGGTGCGCGGGGTGAGTGCGTCGCGTGCCGATGTGCTTGCCGAGTTGGGGCTCGCGCCGCGCTGGGTGCTCCGGCACGCTCCGGTCGCACCCGCCGATCCCGCTGGCGGCGCGCCCTCGGTGTCGACGACGGCGTCCGGCGAGGGCGCGCGGCGGGCGCGCATCGCCGCCCTCACCTGGGACGGGTTCGCGGCCGACGTCGCGGCGTGCACCGCGTGCAAGCTCTGCGCGACGCGCAAGAAGACCGTCCCCGGCACGGGTGATCCACAGGCCGACTGGCTCTTCGTCGGCGAAGCGCCCGGCGCCGAGGAAGATGCGCGTGGCGAGCCCTTCGTGGGTCAGGCGGGCCATCTGCTCGATGCGATGCTGGCGGCGCTTGGGCTCGACCGCGCGCGGCAGGTCTACATCGCCAACGTGCTGAAGTGTCGTCCACCGGGCAACCGGACGCCGGAGCCCGCGGAAGTCGACGCCTGCCGGCCGTACCTCACGCGGCAGATCGAACTCATCCGCCCGCGGCTCATCGTTGCCCTCGGGCGCGCCGCGGCCTCGCTCCTGCTGGGCACCGACGCCAGCATCGCGAGCTTGCGCGGGCGGGTGCATCGCCATGGGGATCTGCCCGTCGTGGTGACCTATCATCCGGCGTACCTCTTGCGGACCCTGCCCGACAAGGCCAAGGCGTGGGAGGACCTCGTCTTCGCGCAGACGATCATCGCGGGCGAGGCGGGGACGACACCTGCGTAGGCGCAGTTCGTCGCACGGACCCCGCGCAATGCTTGCATAGCGACGTGTCACCACGCATATTTCGCGTCGCGGCCCCGTCGATGGCCGCATTCATCGTTTCAGGGAGAGACCCATGACCAAGAAGCTCATTGCCCTGCTCACCGCCCTCGTGGCGCTTTCACTCGGTGGCTGCGGGTACAACGACCTGCAGCGCCAGGACGAAGGAATCAAGGGCGCCTGGTCGGAAGTGGTGAACCAATACCAGCGGCGCGCCGACCTCGTGCCCAACCTCGTCAATACCGTCAAGGGTTATGCCGCACACGAGGCCGACGTGCTGACCGCGGTGACGAACGCGCGCGCAAAGGTCGGCACGATCCAGGCGACACCCGAACTCGTCAACGATCCGGCCGCCTTCGCGAAGTTCCAGGCGGCGCAGGGTGAGCTCACGAGCGCGCTGTCGCGGCTGCTCGTGGTTGCCGAGAACTATCCCAACCTCAAGGCCGACGGCGCGTTTCGCGACCTCCAGTCGCAGCTCGAAGGCACGGAGAATCGCATCACGGTGGCACGCAAGCGCTACATCGACTCGGTCCAGCAGTACAACACCACGGTGCGATCGTTCCCGACGAATCTCACGGCGATGCTCTTCAAGATGGAGGTGAAGCCCAACTTCACCGTCGAGAACGAGGCGGCGATCAGCCGTCCACCCACGGTCGATTTCGGCAAGACGCCGGCAGCGCCCGCGCCTGCGGCGCCGGCCAAGACGTCGGGCTTGCGCACACTGCCACACGCCGCCTGACGCGCCTCGTACGGTCGCGTTGCGGCGCGCAGCTTCGCCATCCATGCCCCACCTCGTCGCGAGCGCCGTGCCCGCGGGTCGCACCCGTGTTCGCGAACGGCGCGCGCGTGTGCGGGTCGGCGCCGCGCACGCGGCATCGCGCTGGGGCACGTGGGCGCGGATCGTCGCCTGCGCGTGGCTCGCGCTCGCGTGCCCGCTCGTACACGCCTGGGAGGCTGGCAGCGACGGTCTCACGCCGATTCCGGAGCTGCGCGATCGCGTCACCGATTTGACGCGAACGCTCTCGCCGCAGGCGTCGCAGGCGCTCGTCGCGAAACTCGCGGCGTGGGAGGCGAAGACCGGCAACCAACTCGTGGTGCTCGTCGTCCCCAGCACGCAGCCGGAGTCGATCGAGGCGTACGGGATCCGCGTCGCCGAAGCATGGAAGATCGGGCGCAAGGGTCACGACAACGGCGCACTGCTCATCGTGGCCAAGGACGATCGCAAGCTCCGCATCGAAGTGGGTTACGGTCTCGAAGGGACGCTCACCGACGCCATCTCCCGGCGGATCGTGAGCGACGTGATCGCGCCGCAGTTTCGCAACAACCAGTTCGACCAGGGGATCACGGCAGGCGTCGATGCGATCATCGCCACCGTCGACAAGGATCCGGGAGCGGTCGTTCCCGCACCGGCAACCGCGGCGCGCGACTGGGGTCACGTTCCGGTCATCCTGCTCTTCATCGTCTTCGTGATCGTACCGGCGGCGGGCCGCGTGCTGCGCCAGATGTTCGGTACCGTGGCCGGCACGACCTTGGGTTCGGGTCTTGCCGGGATCGGCACCTGGTTCGTGCTGGGTTCGGTGTTCTTCGGTATCGTCGCGGCGGTGCTCGCGCTCATCGTCCTGCTGATCGGGGCGGCGATGGGATCCGGGGTCACTCGCGGCACCTGGACTTCCTCGGGCGGCCGTTCGCGCGACAGCGGCTGGGGTGGCGGCGGCTGGGGAGGGGGTGGTTGGAGTGGCGGCGGCGGTGGCGGTGGTGGTGGATTCTCTGGCGGCGGTGGCAGCTTTGGCGGCGGCGGCGCCTCGGGGAGCTGGTGAGGTGACGGCGCGAATGCCCTCGTCGAGACTGCGGCGGCTGTGGCGGCACTTTCGTGTCGACCGCGCGCACGTCCACCGCGCGTTTCCGCCTGCCGCGCTCACCCGCGTCGAGCAGGCGATCGCCGCGTGCGAGAAGCGTCACTCCGGGCAGATCTGCGTCGTCCTCGAGGCGTCGCTGCCGCTCGCGCGGGTGTGGCAGGGTCAAACGCCGCGGGAGCGCGCGCTCGAGGTCTTTGGCGCACTGCGGGTGTGGGACACCGAGCACAACGATGGCGTGCTCATCTATCTGCTGCTTGCCGATCGCGACGTCGAGATCGTCGCCGATCGTGGCATCCACGCCAAGGTCGGCGCCGGCGCCTGGGAGGCGATCTGTCGCACGATGGAGCAGGGATTCGCCGCCGGGCGTTACGCGGACACCGCCGTCGACGGGGTCAACGCCGTGGGCGAGCACCTCGTCGCGCACGCGCCGCGGGCGGACGGGGGCACGAACGAACTCGCCGACCGGCCGATCGTGCTGTAGCCGAGGGCATCCCTTTCGCGCCGGCCCCCGTGCGCACGCCGGGCCTTTCCCGGTTTGGCTAATGCGGTCTCCCGTCGCCTTCCTCGGCGATGAGGTGCAGCGCGTCGCTCTTCGACTGGTTGTACATGAATCGCCACAGCACGAGGAGCATGGCCGCCGACATGAAGAGGCCGAACAGAACGATCGCGCGATTGACCGAGGCGCCGGTGTAGGTGAGGTACGCGTACAGCCCGAGCATCACGAGGATGCCGAGGTTCTCGTTGAAGTTCTGCACCGCGATCGAATGCCCCGCGCCCATGAGCACGTGGCCGCGATGCTGCAGGAGCGCATTCATCGGGACCACGAAGAATCCCGCGCACGCGCCGATGAGGATCATGAGCACCGCAGCCACCGGCACGCTGCGGGCGAAGACCATCGTGATCACCACGAGTCCCATGGCGACGCCGATCGGCAGGACCTGGACCGATTGCCGCAGCGACACGAAGCGGGCGGCGAGGATCGCGCCGACGGCGATTCCGACGGCCACGACGCCCTGCATGATCGACGCCTGCGACAGGTCGAAGTCGAGCGCCTTCTGCGCCCAGGCAAGCACGATGAACTGGAGCGTGGCACCCGCGCCCCAGAACAGCGTCGTCGTGGCAAGCGAGACCTGCCCCAGACGATCGCGCCACAAGAGCATGACGCAGTGCGAGAACTCGCGGATGAGGAAGATCGGATTGCGGCTCGGCTGGCGGTGGTCGACCCCCGTGTCGGGGATGTACCAGTTGAAGATCGCTGCGACGACGTAGATGACCGCGATCACCGCGATCGCCGCATCGGGTGCCGTATTGATGCCGGTCTCGATCAGCGGCGCGTCGAAGCCGAGCAGCACCGCCGATACCTTCGTGCTGATGAGCGCGCCGCCCAGGAGCACGCCGAGCACGATCGACGCCACCGTCGTGCCCTCGATCCAGCCGTTCGCCGCGACGAGTTGCTTCGCCGGCAGAAGCTCGGTCAGGATGCCGTACTTGGCCGGCGAGTACGCGGCGGCACCGAAGCCCACCACCGCGTAGGCGGCGAGCGGGTGTACCGTGAACAGCATGAAAAGACAGCCCACCACCTTGATCGCGTTGGTGATGAGCATGACGCGGCCCTTGGGCATCGAGTCGGCGAAGGCGCCGACCCATGGCGCGAGCAGGACGTAGGAGACGACGAACGACTGTTTGAGCGCCGGCACCATCCACGCCGGAGAGTTCGAGTCCTGGAGCAGTGCGATGGCAGCGATGAGGAGCGCGTTATCGGCGAGCGACGAGAAGAACTGCGCCGCCATGATGATGTAAAAACCGGGCTTCATATCCTCGCTGCCGTCGCCGCGGGCGGCCTTCGCGTTCGTGGGTCGGTGGGCCCCACCGTACGGTACAAGGGCGCTGGTTATAATGGGGAACGTCGCGGCCCGCGCTTTATACCACGACCGCGCGTGATCGCCGCCACGCGGACCGCCTCCATCCTTGACCGCAACCTTCGACGTCCGCATGGCGCGACCGCTCTACGCCCAGGTCAACCTCGCCGCGCTGCGGGCGAACCTGGCGCGCGTGCGCGAACTCGCGCCGAAGGCGCAGGTGCTGGCGGTCGTGAAGGCGAACGCCTACGGCCACGGCCTGTTGCGCGTGCTGCCCGCGCTTGCCGATGCCGACGGCCTCGCTCTGGTCGAACCGGAGATGGCCTATCTCCTGCGCGAGCATCGCTATTCGCGGCGCATCCTGCTGCTCGAGGGATTCTTCACCCCCGCCGAGTTGTCGGAGTTCGCGCAGCGCCGGCTCGCGACCGTGGTGCACGACGAGGAGCAGGTTCGGGCATTGGAGACGAGCGTCCTCGAGCGACCACTCGAGGTCTTCGTCAAGGTGAACGCGGGGATGAACCGCCTCGGCTTTCGCCCGGACAAGGTCGCCGCGGTATGCCGCCGCCTGGCGTCGTCGCCGTCCGTCGCGGCATTGCGGCTCATGCTGCACTTCGCCCGGGCCGAGGACGACGACGGGCTCGTCGACGCGTTGGCTGCCTTCGATCGCGCCTGCACCGGCCTTCCCTACCCGCGTTCGCTCGCCAACTCGGCGGGCGTCATTCGCTTTGCGGAAGTCGGCGGTGACGCCGTGCGACCCGGGATCATGCTCTACGGCGCCACCCCGTTGCCGTACGAAACCGCCGAGAGGCTCGGGCTGCGTCCGGTGATGACGCTGCGCAGCGCCCTCATCGGCGTGCAGGACCTGCGGCCCGGAGACGGCGTCGGTTACGGCGCGACCTACGTCGCGTCGCGCCCACATCGCGTCGGCGTCATCGCCTGCGGCTACGCCGATGGCTATCCGCGGCACGCGCCCAACGGCACGCCGGTGCTCGTCTGCGACACGCCGGTGCGCATGGTCGGCCGGCCTTCGATGGACATGCTCACGGTCGACTTGACCGACGTGCCGCAGGCCACGGTCGGCAGTCCCGTCGTGCTGTGGGGCGAAGGGTTGCCGGTCGACGAGGTCGCATCGGCGGCGGCGACGGTGGGCTACGAATTGTTGTGCGCGGTTGCGCCGCGGGTCCCGTTCGTGACGAGCGAACTCGCGGGCGTGGATCTCGCCTTATAGGAGCAACGCAGGTGTACATCGTCGTGACCGGCGCTGCCGGATTCGTGGGTTCGAACCTCGTCCGCGGTCTCAACGACCGCGGCGAGACCGACATCATCGCGGTCGACAACCTCGCTCGCGCCGACAAGTTCCGCAACCTCGTCGACTGCGACTTCGCCGAGTACCTCGACAAGGACGAGTTCCTCGTTCGTCTGTCGGCGGGGGACTTCGACGACGACATCGCGGCCGTGCTGCACCAGGGGGCCTGCTCGGACACGATGGAGACCGACGGCCGCTACATGATGCGCAACAACTATCGGTATTCGATGGACTTGCTCGAGTATTGTCAGAACAACGACGTCCCCTTCCTGTACGCGTCGAGTGCTTCCGTGTACGGCGGCGGCAGGACCTTCGTCGAGCGTCGCGAGCACGAGGCGCCGCTCAACGTGTACGGGTACTCCAAGTTCCTCTTCGACCAGCACGTGCGCCGCACCCTCGCCGAGCGCACGGCGCCGATCGTCGGCTTTCGCTACTTCAACGTGTACGGCCCGCGCGAGGCACACAAGGGGCGCATGGCGTCGGTGGCGTATCACTTCTTCCGGCAGTATCGCGCCGACGGGCGCGTGCGGCTGTTCGAGGGGTCGGGCGGCTACGCCGCAGGCGAGCAGCGGCGCGACTTCGTCGCGGTCGGCGACGTCGTTGCCGTCAACCTCGAGTTTCTCGATCGCGGCGACCGTTCGGGCATCTACAACGTCGGAACCGGCCGCGCCCAGACGTTCAACGACGTCGCGGTCGCCGTCGTCAATGCGTGTCGTCGGATTGCCGGTGAGGCGCCGCTGCCGCTCGCCGACCTCGTTCGCCTGGGCGTGATCGAGTACGTCGAGTTTCCCGCCGCACTCGTCGGCAAGTATCAAAGCTTCACGCAGGCCGACCTCGCGGCGCTGCGTGCGGCCGGATGCACCGTGCCGATGCGTTCGGTCGAGGAGGGCACCACGGCCTACGTCGAATGGCTGATGACGCAGGAGGCGGCAACGCCCGTAGCGTGAAGGTACGCCGCGCCTTGCGGCGGTTCACCTGTCAACACGCACGGAGGTCGTCATGAAGAAGCTCACGTGGGCGCTGGTGCTCGCGGCCTGGCTCGCAGGTCCCGCCCTGGCTGCGGTCAACATCAACACTGCGACGAAAGAGGAACTCGACACGCTGCCCGGCATCGGCCCTGCCAAGGCGCAGGCGATCGTCGACTATCGCAAACAGAACGGTCCGTTCAAGACGGTCGACGACCTGAAGTCCGTCCCCGGAATTGGCGCGAAGCGCCTGGAGCGGATGCGCGCCGATCTCACCGTCGGCGTGCCGGGGCCCGCGGCGGCCACGACGGCCGCGGGGGGTGCCGCGAGCGGTGGTGCCAAGGCCGACCCGCGAACGGGTGCGTCCGTGGCCAAGGGCGAGGTGCGTAGCGGCGCGGTCCCGCGCGCCCGGTGACGGCGGCAGGGGCGCCGGTGCGCCACCGGAGCTCGCGATCGATGCGACCCGTCCACGATGGGGGAATGTCCGGGGCCTCGCGCGGCGTCCCCCTTCGCTGCAAGCGAGGCACCACGGCAACGAGGTTACAATCCGCCGGTGGACGCAACGCTCGAAACCACGATCGGCAGCACCCCGCTCGTGCGGCTTGCACGGATGGGGCAGGGCCGCGGCAACGTCGTCCTGGCCAAGCTCGAGGGCAACAATCCGGCGGGCTCGGTCAAGGATCGGCCGGCATTGTCGATGATCGTCGAGGCCGAACGGCGCGGCGAGATCAAGCCCGGCGACACGCTCATCGAGGCGACGTCCGGCAACACCGGAATCGCCCTTGCCATGGTGGCGGCCAGCCGCGGTTACCGCATGATCCTCATCATGCCGGACAACCTTTCCCTCGAGCGGCAGCAGGCGATGACCGCGTACGGGGCGAAGCTCATTCTCGTCACCAAGGCGCAGGGCATGGAAGGCGCGCGCGACCTCGCGCTCGCGATGCGCGCACGCGGTGAGGGGACCGTCCTCGACCAGTTTGCCAATCCGGACAATCCGCTCGCGCACTACCGTACGACGGGGCCCGAACTGTGGCGCGACACCGAAGGCAGGATCACGCACTTCGTGTCGGCGATGGGGACCACCGGCACGATCATGGGGACGTCGCGGTTCCTGAAGGAGAAGAACCCGAGGATCACCATCGTCGGCGCGCAGCCTGCCGAAGGCGCATCGATTCCGGGCATCCGCAAGTGGCCCGATGCGTACCTGCCGAAGATCTACGACGCCGCGCGCATCGATCGCATCGAGCCGGTGACGCAGCACGATGCCGAAGAGACGATGCGGCGCCTCGCCCGCGAGGAGGGCCTGTTTTGCGGCGTGTCGTCCGGCGGCGCGTGCGCGATCGCGCTACGGATCGCGCAGGAAGTGAGTGGAGCGACGATCGCCTTCATCGTTTGCGATCGTGGTGACCGGTACCTGTCCACCGGCGTTTTCGCCTGAAGCGCGGCGCCTGCGCGCCCGTGCCCTGGCCAACCCGACTGCAACGCTCGCGGAGCGCGCTTGACGCCGATCCTCGCCTTCGACATCGAGACGGTCCCCGACGTCGTCGGCATTCGCCGCACGAGCGAGTTGCCGGCGGATCTCGAGGATGCGGGTGTGCTCGAGTGGTTCGCGCAGAAGCGTCGTGCCGCATCCGGCAGCGACTTCGCGCCGCACCATCTGCAACGGGTGGTGGCGATCGCCTGCGCCTTGCGCACCGAGCACGACCTGCGCGTGTGGTCGATCGGCGATCCCGACGATGCGGAGGCTGAGCTCATCCGTCGCTTCTTCGACGGGATCGAACGCTTCACCCCGCAACTCGTCTCGTGGAACGGCGGCGGCTTCGACCTTCCCGTGTTGCAGCAGCGCGGGCTCATCTGCGGCATCACCGCGCAGCGCTACTGGGATTGGGGCGACGGCGATCGCGAGTTCAAGTTCAACAGCTACCTCGGGCGCTACCACACGCGGCACGTCGACCTCATGGACGTGCTTGCGATGTACCAGCCGCGCGCCAACGCGCCGCTCGATGCGATGGCACGACTATGCGGATTTCCCGGCAAGTTGGGGATGAGTGGCGCCGAAGTCGGGGCCGCGGTCGCCCGCGGCGAACTGCACGAGGTGCGCAACTACTGCGAGACCGACGTCGTCAACACGCTCCTCCTCTATCAGCGTTTCCGCCTGCTGCGCGGTGAGCTCACCGCGGAGGAGTACGCGCGCGAGATCGCCTTCGTGCGCGACAAGCTCGTGGCATCCGACGCGCCGCACTGGCAGGCCTTCGTGGCGGCGTGGGACGCGATCGCGTAGGCGCCCCGCGGTTGCTCTTCGTCACGGCGCGCGCCTCGCGCGACCGATTCACAGCGTGATCGTCCCGCGCCCGATCTCGATCACGCGTCCGCAGACGCGAATCGTCCCTGCCGCGGTGACCTCGAGGCCGAGTCGACACGCGCGGCCGACGGCTTCCCCCTGATCGATCGAAAGGCGTTGCGGGAGGGCCGCGCCCGTGGCGAGGAGCCACCCGCCGAGATTGGCGCACGCCGAACCCGTGCCGGGGTCCTCGACGATGGCGCGGTGCTTGACGAAGAAGAAGCGCGCGAGGACGTGCTCGCCCTCGCGAGCAAAGATGTAGGCGAGCGTCCGGCGACCGTTGCTCGCATGCGCGAGCATCGCCTCGAGGTTCGGTGCGGCACGACGCACGGCGGCAAACGACGCGAGCGGGATCACGAGCTGCTCGGAGCCGGTGTCGATCCAGAGTGGTGGGTCGAGCAGGTCCGCGACGGTGAGGCCGAGCATTGCGGCGAGCGCCTCGCCCGGCGCGCCCGCGGCGCGATGACGCGGGGGATTCGCCCTGAGCGTCCACACGTCGCCTTGTGCCACGACCGGGATCGGGCCCGCCGCCATGTCGAGCACGACCTCGTCGCCCGTGCCCTTGAGCTCGCGCACGACGTGCGCGGTGCCGAGCGTCGGGTGCCCGGCGAACGGCATCTCGAAGGTCGGCGTGAAGATGCGCACGCGTGCGCTCGCCGTCGCGGAAGGGAGGATGAACGTCGTTTCCGAGAGGTTGAATTGCAGGGCGAGCGCCTGCAGCGTGGCATCGTCGAGTCCGCGACCGTCCTCGAACACGCACAGCGGATTGCCGCCGAGCGGGGTGTCGGCGAAGACGTTGACGAGGCGGAAGGGAAGGCTCATCGGGTGTTCTCCACCGCTTCGTTGTCATGCGCCGCTGCCGGCGTGGCACGCGGCTCGATCGCGGCGATGACGTCACGTGCGAGCGCATCCCAGGCGGCGGCATCGATCGCTGCGGGTGCGAAGGTGGGTGCCTGCATGGCTCCGGGAAAATTGCCGACGAGCGAGCGGGTGTAGCTGGGGTCGTAGTGGAGGGTCAGGAGCGCGTCGACGAGCGTCACGAAATCCCCGGCCCGCGCCGCATCGATCCAGTGCTCGATCGTCTTGCGCCCATGCAGGGGCGCAAGACGCAGGAGCCGGGCGACGAGCGCTTCCGGGTCCTGGAGGAAGTGCGCGTACTCGTCCATCAGATGCGCCACGCGCAGCGGCTGCGGCGTGACGAGACGGATGCACGGCGCGCCACGGATCGCTGCGAGCAGCGCATCGCCGAGCTGGATCGATCCGATGCGCCGGCTCTCCGATTCGACGAAGATCGGCCGCGCCGGATCACAGCGATCGAGGTCGTGCAAGACGGCGGTGTCGAATGCCTTCTGCGTGGGCTGCGTGTCGGTCGGGTCGTCCCCCAGGAGCGAGCCGCGATGGCGGGCGATGCGCTCGAGGTCGAGCACCTGCGCGCCTTGCGCGGCGAGCGCGGCGAGCAGGCGACTCTTGCCCGAGCCCGTCAAGCCGCAGACGACGACGAAGCGCAGCGTTCCCGGCACTGACGCGAGACGCGCGCTGACGTGACGGCGGTACGCCTGGTAGCCGCCTTCGAGCTGGACCGCGCGCCAGCCGATCTCGCGCAGGATGTGCACGAGTGCGGCGCTGCGCTTGCCCCCGCGCCAGCAGTAGACGAGCGGCGCCCAGTCACGCGGCCGCTCACGGCCGTGCGCTTCCAGCATCGCCGCGATGTTGCGGGCGACGAGCGCGGCGCCGACGCGCTTGGCGGCGAAGGCGCCCTCCCGCGCGTGCAAGGCCCCGACGATCGCGCGCTGCGCATCGTCGAGCACCGGCCAGTTCACCGCACCGGGAATGTGGTCGAGCGCGAACTCGGATGGCGAGCGCACGTCGATGCGTTCGGGATAATCGGCAAGGGCGGCGACGCCGACCTGCGACGAGGCGACGAACGCGGGCGCGTTCACCGTGTGCCGAGGAGCGGCGCCAGCGTGGGCCAGACGTTGGCGAGAAGACGCGGCTGCGCTTGCGCGGTGGGATGGATGCGATCGGGCTGGAAGAGCGTCAGGTCGTCGCCGAACCCCGCGAAGAAGGCCGGCACGAGCGGCACCTTCCGCGCGCTCGCGACGCTGCGGTACATCTCGCGAAACTCGCGCACGTAGGCAGCGCCGTAGTTGGGCGGTACGTCCATGCCGACGATGAGCACCTTCGCTCCCGCCCGCTGCGCGGCCACGACCATCGCGTCGAGGTTCTCGCGCGCGGCGCTCGCCTTGCCGCCACGAAGCGCATCGTTGCCGCCGAGCTCGATGATCACGATGGCGGGCTTGTGCTGGACGAGGAGGGCCGGCAGCCGCGCGCGGCCGCCGGCGGTGGTGTCCCCCGTGATCGATGCGTTGACGACGCGGTGGCGATCGCCCTGGTCGGCGAGCTTGCGGGCGAGAAGATCGACCCAGACCTCGCCCCTGGCAAGGCCGTAGCCCGCGGAGATCGAGTCGCCGACCACGAGGAGGACCGGCGGCGGACTTGCCTGCGCGCGCGCGGCGAGGGCGCTGCCGAGCCAGGGCAGCGCGGCGAGCGCGCGCAGGATGCGGCGGCGAGGCGTGGCGGAACGTGGCATGGATCGGATTCTACGGCGTCGCCGCGCGTGGGCACGGCGTCGAGAGGTGACATGGAAAACGGGCGGATGAGCACGGCTCGCGCCGCGCGGCGAGGTGAGCCGGCATGCAGGCTACAATGCACCAAACCGCGGCCCGCTCTTGCATTCGGCGAATCCGCCCGCACGTCGTGGCGGAAGCCGCACGGCGTTCGTCGCGGTATCCACCCTTCAGCGGTGGCGCCGCGCGAGCCCGCAGCGAAGCGCCTCCCGCCGTCGTTTCCATGACCGATTCGATCATTCGCGCCGAGGCGCTCACCAAGGTCGTGCGCAGCGGCGACGAGCCGCTGACGATCCTCGACAGCGTCTCGTTCGCCGTCGATGCCGGTTCGACGCTTGCCATCGTCGGGACCTCGGGATCGGGCAAGACGACGCTGTTGGGTCTGCTTGCCGGTCTCGATGCGCCGACCTCGGGGGAGGTCTACGTCGACGGTCAGGCGCTGTCGGTGCTGGGCGAGGATGCCCGGGCCGCGTTACGCCAGCGCCTGCTCGGTTTCGTCTTCCAGTCGTTCCAGCTCCTGCCCGCGCTCACTGCGCTCGAGAACGTGATGCTGCCCTTGGAGCTCGCCGGCGCCGCGGATGCCGAAGCGCGGGCGCACGCGTGGCTCGACCGCGTTGGCCTCGCGCGACGCGTGACGCACTACCCGCGTCAACTGTCGGGGGGCGAGCAGCAGCGGGTGGCAATCGCGCGCGCCTTCGCGGGCGAGCCCAAGCTCCTGATGGCCGACGAGCCCACCGGCAATCTCGATGGCGTCACCGGGCGCGAGGTGGTCGACCTCATGTTCCGCTTGAATCGCGAGCACGGCACGACACTCATCCTCGTCACGCACGATGCCGGGCTTGCCGCACGCTGCGCCCGCCGCTTGTCGCTCGCCTCCGGCCGGCTCGTCGCCGACGAGACGGTCGCCGCCTGATCGCCGCTTCGATGCCCACGTTGCGACTCGCCTTGCGCCTGTTGCGCCGCGACTGGCGCGCGGGCGAACTGCGCGTGCTCGCGGCGGCGCTGGTGCTCGCCGTGGCGAGCGTGGGCACCGTCGGCTTCTTCGCCGATCGGGTCAAGGGGGCGCTCGCGCAGCAGGCCAACGAACTCCTGGGCGCCGACGTGCTGATCTCGGGCGATCGGCCGTTGCCCCCGACCTTCGCTGAGGAGGCGTCGCGACGCGGACTGACGAGCACCCCCGCCATTCGCTTCCACAGCATGATCCCGCCCGCCCCCGGAGCGCCCGCGGATGTCGCGGCGATCCTCGCCGACGTGAAGGCGGTGGGACCCGGATATCCGCTGCGCGGCGAGATCGTGCTCGCGGTCGCGGGCGACCCCGCCGGACGCGTCGCCCAGGGCATTCCGCCGCGCGGCGAAGCCTGGCCGGACACGCGCCTTGCCGACCGGCTGGGCCTGCGCGTCGGCGATCGCATCCACGTCGGGGACGCGACGCTCGCCGTCGGCGCGATCGTGCAGCAGGAGCCGGAAGTCGCGAGCATCGCCTTCGCGCTTGGCCCGAGGCTCCTCGTCAACATCGACGACGTGCCGGCGACGAACCTCCTGCAGCCGGGCAATCGGGCGACGTACCGCCTGCTCGTCGCCGATCGGACCGGAGGCGACGCGCTCACCGGCTACCGCGCCTGGGTCGACGCCGAGGTGAGGCCGGGCCAGCGCATCGAAACCGTGCGCGATCTGCGCCCCGAGGTCCGGCAGGCGCTCGAGCGCGCGGAGAAATTCGTCGGGCTTGCAGCGCTCGTCGCGGTGCTGCTCGCCGCGGTGGCCATCGCGCTCGCCGCGGCGCGCTACCTGCGGCGGCACCTGGACGCCGCGGCGATGCTGCGCTGCTTCGGCGCGGGCCACGCGCAGACGCTCACCCTCTTTCTCGTGCAGTTCCTCGTGCTCGGCGTCGTTGCCTGCGCCGTGGGCGTCGTCGTCGCCCTCGCCGGGCAGGAGCTCCTCGTGCGCCTGCTCGCGGCCGTCTTCGCATCCGCCTTGCCGCCACCCACGCCGCTGCCGGCGCTCGCGGCGTTTGCCACCGGCGTTCTCCTGCTCCTGGGTTTTGCCTTGCCGCCGCTCGTCACTCTCGCGCAGGTCGCCCCGTTGCGCGTGCTGCGGCGCGACCTGCCGCGACCGCGTGCCGGCGGCCTCGCCGCATACGCGCTCGGGGCCGCGACGATCGCGCTGCTCATCGGGGTGCAGGCACGCGAGGTCGAGGCGGGGCTCATCGTGGTCGGTGGTGTCGCGGGCCTGCTCGTCGTCTCGGCGCTCGCCGCGTTCGCGGTCCTGGGGTTCCTGCGGCGTTTGCCGCAGCGCGGCGTCACGTGGCGCTTCGGCCTCGCCAACCTCAGGCGTCGGGCGCTCGCCTCTAGCCTGCAGATCGGCGCGCTCGCCCTGGGCCTCATGGCGCTCCTTCTGCTCACGGTCGTGCGCGGCGATCTCATGCACAACTGGCGGGCGAGCCTGCCACCGGATGCGCCGAACCAGTTCCTCGTCAACGTCTTGCCCGAGCAGGTGGCCGACGCCCAGGCGCAACTCGCGCAGCGGCTGCATCAGGAGGTGGCGTTCCAGCCGATGGTGCGTGGTCGCCTCGTCGCGGTGAACGGGACGGCGCTCGACACGAAGCGCTACAGCGACCCGCGTGCGCGCCGCCTCGCCGAGCGCGAATTCAACCTGTCGTGGGCGGCCGCCCTGCCGGCCGGCAACCGGGTGACGGGGGGCGCCTTCTGGACGGCAGCGACCCCGGCGGACGCCGCCGGCATGTCGCTCGAGGAGGGCATCGCCGAAACGCTGGGCGTCAAGTTGGGCGACGTGCTCGGCTTCGACATTGCCGGCAATCGCATCGACGCCAGGGTCACGAGCCTGCGCAAGGTCGATTGGGACAGCTTTCGCGTCAACTTCTTCGCGCTCTTCCCGCCGGGCCCGCTCGCGTCGATGCCGGCGACGTACATCGCGGCCTTTCGCGCGCCGTCCGACCAAGCCGCGTGGTTGCCGGCGCTGGTGCAAAGGCACCCCAACATCCTAGCCATCGACGTCGCTGAGATCGTGCGCCAGGTGCAGGGCATCATGGAGCAGGTGTCGCACGCGGTCGAGTTCGTCTTTCTCTTCACGCTGGCCGGTGGGCTCCTCGTGCTGCAGGCGGCGATCGCCGCGACGCAGGACGAGCGCAAGTTCGACGCCGCGATCCTGCGCACGCTGGGTGCGTCCAAGCGGCAGCTCGCGGCGGCGCAGGTCGCCGAGTTCCTCCTGCTCGGTGCGATTGCCGGCCTGGTGGCTGCGGCCGGCGCCACGGCGATCGGCTGGGCGCTCGCCGATCTCGTCTTCCGCTTCGCCTTCGTGCCCAATCCCTTGGTCTGGCTCTACGGCACGGTGGGTGGAGCGGTCGGGGTCGCCGTCGCAGGGTGGTTCGCGACGCGCGGCGCGGCACGCCATCCGCCGCTCGCGGTGATCCGGCAGCTGGGGTAGGTCGGGCCGCGCGCCCGACCGCGCCGGGACGATCCAGCGCTTATTTTCCGGCGAGCGCCGACTCGCGCGACAGCAGCCGTGCCATCGCCCCGAGGGCTGCGATGATGAGCACGACGGGAATGGCGTAGGACAGCGCGAGTTCGGACGGCGCGATCGCTTCGCCGCGGAGCACGTGACTGAGCAGCGAGTACTGACCGCTGACGGGGACGGCCGCGAACCACGCCGGCTCGCGCTGCTGCGTGAAAAGCTGCACGGCCGGCACGACAGAGGCGACGAACATCAGCAGCGACACGTTGGCCTGCGCCTCCTTGAACGAGCGCCCGCGGCTGCCGACGTAGAGCAGGATCGCCGGCATGAGCAATACCAGCGGCAACAGCACGACGAGGAAGCGCGCGAATTCGACCATGCGGAAGAGGAAGGGCACGCCGATCGCCGGCAGCGGCGCGTAGGCGAGGGTCAGATGGAATCCGGCCAGCGTGACCACGACGACCAGCGCATTGCAGCACGAGACGGCGAGCCACTTGCCGAGCACGATCTCGAGCGGTCGCGCCGGCGTCATGAGTAGCGGCTCGAGCGATTGGCGCTCGCGCTCCCCGGCGGTGACGTCGAGGGCGACCGCCATGCCGCCCATGAATGACCCGAGCAGCGCGTAGTAGGCGACGAGGAACAGGATGAGCGCGCCGGACTGCTGCGGGGTCGCGAGGTCGACGGCCTCGATGCGCAGCGGTTCGGCAACGCTCGTCGCGACGCCACGCAAGAGCAGCCGCTGACTGCCCCACTGCCGGTTGTATGCGCGCAGCAGCGATTCGACCTGCGAGATGGTCGTGCGGGCGCGATCCCGCGAGCGATCGGCGACGACGTGCACCGTCGCCGACCGTCCGGCGTCGACCTCGGCGGCAAAGTCGGGGGCGACCACGAGCACGACGCTGAGATCGCCGGCGCGCAGTTGCGCCTCGTAGTTGGCCGGGGCGTCGACGAGGCGGACCTGGTTGCGCCGCAGGAAGTCGGCGAGCGCCGGCGCCTGCGCGACGTTGACCGCGGGCAGCTCGATCTCGCGCGCGCGGTCGGCCTGGCGCGCGACCAGATTGAAGATCAGGAAGAGGAAGACCGGCCCGGCCGCAACCGCGGTGACGAGCAGGACGAGCAGCGTGCGCCGGTCGCGGATCGTCTCGCGCACTTCCTTCGCCGCGACGACCGCGATGCGGGAAAGCGCGCTCATGCCGCGAGGCCCTCGCCGCTGCCGATCAGCGTGACGAACGCGTCCTCGAGCGTCGCGGCCCCGCTCCAGGCGAGGATGTCGGTGGCGCTGCCTTCGACGATCACCTTGCCCTGGGCAAGGATCACGATGCGGTCACACAGCGCCGCGATCTCCTGCATGACGTGCGTGGAGAAGAGGAGGCACTTGCCTTGCGCCCGCAGGCCGCGCAGCTGCTCGCGCAGCGCGCGCACGCTCATGATGTCGAGTCCGTTGGTGGGTTCGTCCAGGAGCACGGTGTGCGGATCGTGGACGATCGCGCGGGCGATCGCGACCTTCATCTTCTCGCCCTGCGAAAAGCCTTCGGTGCGCCGGTCGGCGATCGACGCGAGGCCGAGCGTGGCGACGAGCGCGTCGATCCGCGCATCGAGATCCCGCCCGCCGAGGCCGTGCAGCGAGCCGTAGTAGCGGATGTTCTCGCGCGCGGTGAGCCGCGGATACAGCCCCCGCGCATCGGAGAGCACGCCGATGCCGCGGCGCACGGCGAAGCGCTCGCCGGTGACGTCGCGGCCGTCGATCGTCGCCCGGCCGGCGTCGGGGACGACCAGCGTGGCGAGGATGCGCAGCAGCGTCGTCTTGCCCGCACCGTTGGGACCGAGGAGCCCGGTGATCGCCCCGTCGGGCGCGGTGAACGAGGCATCGCGCACGGCAGCGACTTCCTTGCGCCGTCCGAATGCCTTCGACACGTGCTCGATGCGAATCACGGTTGGGCAACGAGGCGACTCGACCACAGCGGCGGCGGCACGCTCGTCTCGAAGTGCTTGATGCATTCGGGAGCGAGGGTCGCGCCGTCGGGGGCGTCGAGGAAGGCGGCGATGAGCCGCGGACCGCAGGCGTGCGGCGACACGATGTGCCCGTAGCCGGGGGCGACGATGTGGCGGCTGCGCGCGAGGCCCCTGGCGACCTCGGTGCCGTACGCGGGTGGGGTCACCGGATCCATGCCGCCGGAGAAGAGGAGCGTCGGCACGTCGCTTGTGAGCGGCTGCGCGAAGTCGGCGGGCGCGCTGCCGTGCGGCCAGATGCCGCAAACCGATAACGTGCGCTCGGCGAGCGTGCGCGTGGGCAGCGGTGCGAGGCGGCGATCCGCCTCGGCCGGCGTCATGCGCGGGGCATCCTCGGTGCAGGTGACCGAGAACAGCAGCGCGGTGTTCATCGCCTCCGGCTGCGTCGGGGACGGCGTCGGCAGCGCGGCGAGCAGCGGTGCAATCTGGCCGTCGGCGGCGAGCGCCAGCAATTCGGGCAGCATCGCTGCCGTCTCCGGCGTGTAGGTGAGCGGTTGCACGAGGGCCAGCACGAGGTCGAACGTCGCGTGCACGTTGCGCGACGCGCCGGTTGCCGGATCGACGATCGCAACGTCGCGACCGTCGCGCCCGAACGCCGTCTCGACGGCGCCGAGCACGTCGCCGATCGCAGGGTGCGCCTTGCCGCAGGTCGCACTCGCGGCGCAGGCGGCGAGGATCGCGTGCAGCGCCGCTTCGCGGGTGACCCACAGATCGACGGGAATGACCATGCCGGGCGGCGCCACCCCGTCGAGGATCATCGTGCGCACACGATCCGGATGTCGGCGCGTGTATTCCTGCGCCACGCGGGTGCCGTAGCTGCCGCCCCACAGGTTCCAGCGCGCATAGCCCAAGGCTTCACGCATTGCCTCGAGATCGGCGATCCACGCGCTCGTCGTGTACTGCGCCGGATCGACGCCGCCGCTCGCAAGCTCGTCGCGGCAGGCGCGGGCGCGCGGAAGCGGGTCGGTCTCGAGGACGTCGTCGTCCGTCGGCTTGAACGCGGCGCAGGTCAGCGGTGACGAGCGCCCCGTGCCACGCTGGTCGACGAGCACGACGTCGCGCGTGCGCCGCACGTCGGTCAGCCGCTCGGCGAAAACGCCCAGATTCGACGCGGCCTGTCCCGGGCCGCCGGCGAGGATGACGAGCGGATCGGCCTCGGGTGAGGCGGAATTGGCGGGGAGGATCGCGGCGAAGATCCGAATCCGGCGCGCGTCCGGTGCGCTGCGATTTTCCGGAACCTCGATCGTTGCGCACTGGACCGCGGTCGCGACCCGCGGCAGGCGACACTCGGCGAGCGCGACGCGGCGCGAAACCGTCGTCGCGCGATCGCAGGCGCTCAGGGAGAGCACGAGTGCCAGGGCCGCGGCGAGCGTGCCCAAGGTTCGGAGCATGGGGGCCGATGGTAGCAAAGCGCCGTCCGGTCGCCGGCGCGCCCCGGCGCGACTACGCGGCGGCGCTCGCGATGATGAAGCGCACGACGAGCACGAGGAGGAGCACGAGGACGAGCGCCATCAGCACGCCGACGACGACGACCTGCTGCGGGCGAAGCGTGACGGTGTCGCGCTGCATCGATCTTCCCTTGCGGATCCCGAAGAAGCTCGACAGCACGACCGGGACGACCTCGAGCCAGGAGGCGGCGCGCGGCCCGGAGCTGGGGTCGGCGGGGCGGTCGGGCGGGGGCGGGGGAAGCGGCATGGTCGAGGCAGCGCGCCGGGTGCGGCGATCCACCGGCGCGCGGCGCCGCGCCGCGGCCCGACGATGGTAGCACCGACCGTATCGCCGCCCGCCGCACAATGTCCCCGCGCGCCGCCGATTCCTATTGAATCCATAGGGTCATTCCCAATCTAGAAGGACAACCGATCCTTTTCGCAGGATGCACCATGCGCTTCGACAAGCTCACCACCAAGTTCCAGCAGGCATTGAACGACGCCCAGAGTCTCGCCCTGGGCAACGACAACGGCTTCATCGAGCCGCAGCACCTCCTGGCGGCGCTCCTCGCGCA
>JADZDD010000016.1 GCA_020851235.1 Burkholderiales bacterium
AAGGGCGGCCGCTTCCGGCAGAACCTGCTCGGCAAGCGCGTCGACTACTCGGGCCGGTCGGTGATCGTGGTCGGTCCGCAATTGAAGCTGCATCAGTGCGGGCTGCCCAAGCTCATGGCGCTCGAGCTCTTCAAGCCTTTCATCTTCAACAAGCTCGAGACGATGGGGCTTGCCACCACGATCAAGGCGGCGAAGAAGATGGTCGAGGGGCAGGAGCCCGTCGTGTGGGACATCCTCGAGGAAGTGATCCGCGAGCATCCGGTGATGCTCAACCGGGCGCCGACGCTGCACCGCCTCGGGATCCAGGCCTTCGAACCGGTGCTGATCGAGGGCAAGGCGATCCAGCTCCACCCGCTCGTCTGCACGGCGTTCAACGCCGACTTCGACGGCGACCAGATGGCCGTGCACGTACCGCTGTCGCTCGAGGCGCAGATGGAGGCGCGCACGCTGATGCTCGCGTCGAACAACGTGCTGCTGCCGTCCAACGGCGAGCCTTGCATCGTGCCGTCTCAGGACATCGTGCTCGGACTGTACTACGCCACGCGCGAGAAGATCGGCGCCGCGGGCGAGGGGCAGATGTTCGCCGACATCGCCGAAGTCACCCGTGCCTACGACTCGCGCCAGGCGGAGCTGCACGCGAAGATCAAGGTGCGCATCAAGGAGGTCGACCTCCAGGTCGGCGTCGATGGCGTGCTCGAGAAGGTCGAGAAGATCACCCGTTACGACACGACGGTGGGTCGCGCGCTCCTCTCCGAGATCCTCCCGCCGGGGCTGCCGTTCAGCTACATCAACAAGCCGCTCAAGAAGAAGGAGATCTCGCGCATCATCAACGCGAGCTTCCGCCGCTGCGGCCTGCGCGAAACGGTGATCTTCGCCGACAAGCTCATGCAGGCGGGCTACGGCCTTGCCACGCGCGGCGGCATCTCGTTCGCCGCCGACGACATGCTGGTGCCCACCGAGAAGGTGCGCATCATCGCCGACGCCGAGGCACAGGTGAAGGAGATCCAGGCGCAGTACACCTCGGGCCTCGTGACCGAGGGCGAGCGCTACAACAAGGTCGTCGACATCTGGGGCCGTGCCGGCGACGACATCGCCAAGGCGATGATGGCGCAGCTGGGGACCATGGAGGTCACCGATGTCGAAGGCAAGGCGGTCAAGCAGGATTCCTTCAATTCGATCTTCATGATGGCCGACTCGGGTGCGCGGGGCTCCGCGGCGCAGATCCGGCAGCTCGCCGGAATGCGCGGCCTCATGGCGAAACCGGACGGCTCGATCATCGAGACGCCGATCACGGCGAACTTCCGCGAGGGATTGAACGTGCTGCAGTACTTCATCAGCACGCACGGTGCGCGCAAGGGCCTCGCCGATACGGCATTGAAGACCGCGAACTCGGGCTACCTCACGCGTCGCCTCGTCGACGTGACGCAGGACCTCGTGGTGACCGAGGAAGATTGCGGCACGACGCATGGCGTCGCCATGAAGTCGCTGGTCGAGGGCGGCGAAGTGATCGAGCCGCTGCGCGAGCGCATCCTCGGCCGCGTGGCGGCCGCCGACGTCGTGCATCCGGAGACGCAGGCCACGCTCTATCACCCGGGCACGCTCCTCGGTGAGGACGAGGTCGAGGAGATCGCGACGCTCGGCATCGACGAGGTCAAGATCCGCACGCCGCTGACCTGCGAGACGCGCCACGGCTTGTGTGCGAAGTGCTACGGCCGCGACCTCGGCCGCGGGCATCTCGTGAACGTCGGCGAGGCGGTCGGCGTGATCGCCGCGCAGTCGATCGGCGAGCCGGGGACGCAGCTCACGATGCGCACGTTCCACATCGGCGGCGCGGCATCGCGAACCGCGGCGGCATCGCAGGTCGAGGCGAAGTCGGCGGGAACCGCGCGCTTCAGCCCGCTCATGCGCTACGTCACGAGCGCGAAGGGTGAACTCGTCGTCATCGCGCGGTCGGGTGAAGTGCTCATCCACGACGACAACGGCCGCGAGCGCGAGCGGCACAAGGTGCCGTACGGCGCGACGCTCCAGGTCAAGGACGGTGATGCCGTCAAGGCCGGCAAGGCGCTCGCCACGTGGGACGCCACCGCGCGTCCGATCATCACCGAGTACGCGGGACGCGTGAAGTTCGAGAACGTCGAGGAAGGGGTCACCGTCGCCAAGCAGGTGGACGACGTCACCGGCCTGTCGACGCTCGTCGTGATCGATCCCAAGCGCCGCGGCTCGGGCGCCGGGAAGGGGGTGCGCCCGCAGGTGAAGCTCCTCGACGACGATGGCGAGGAGATCAAGCTCGCGGGATCGGAGCTGCCCGTCAACATCACGTTCCAGCTCGGCTCGATCATCACCGTGAAGGACGGCCAGCCGGTGACGGTGGGCGAAGTGCTCGCCCGGATCCCGCAGGAGACGTCGAAGACCCGCGACATCACGGGGGGTCTGCCGCGCGTGGCCGAGCTCTTCGAGGCGCGCTCGCCCAAGGACGCCGGCATGCTCGCGGAGGTCACGGGCACCGTGTCGTTCGGCAAGGACACCAAGGGCAAGCAGCGTCTCGTCATCACCGATCTCGACAGCGTCGCCCACGAGTACCTGATTCCCAAGGACAAGCACGTCACGGCGCACGACGGCCAGGTGGTGAACAAGGGCGAGACGATCGTCGATGGTCCGGCGGATCCGCACGACATCCTGCGCCTGCTCGGTGTCGAGCAGCTCGCGCGCTACATCACCGACGAGGTGCAGGACGTGTATCGATTGCAGGGCGTGAAGATCAACGACAAGCACATCGAGGTGATCGTGCGGCAGATGCTGCGGCGGGTAGTGATCACCGAGCCGGGCGATACGCGCTTCATCCGCGAGGAGCAGGTCGAGCGCTCCGAACTCCTGGACGAGAACGATCGCGTGGTCAAGGAGGGCAAGGAACCGGCGCAGTTCCACCACATGCTCCTCGGCATCACCAAGGCGTCGCTGTCCACCGACTCGTTCATCTCCGCCGCCTCCTTCCAGGAGACGACGCGGGTGCTGACCGAAGCGGCCATCATGGGCAAGCGCGACGACCTGCGGGGCTTGAAGGAGAACGTGATCGTCGGGCGTCTCATCCCGGCGGGAACCGGCCTCGCCTACCACAACACCCGCAAGAAGGCGAAGCAGGGTGGGGCGGAAGCGGCGGCGGCGGCGTTCATGACCGAGGACGAGCAGGCCGCGCAGGCGGCGGCCGCGGCCGCGCCGTCGGAGGTGTCGGTCGGGGCGGCGTAGCTCCGGCGAAGTCGCGATCCTGGAGGGGCCGGCGGGTTTCCCGCCGGCCCCTCGTCACGCCTGTCGTGAGCCGGGCGTGGCGGAGCGCGGCGTGGCTTCGCGCGAGAAGATTGACGCACCCCTCACGGACCCTCTATAATCGCGGTCTTTTCGCCTTCCGATGTCGGGTGCCTTCGATCCCGGCAGCGCGAGCGCGGCGCGAACCTGGAACGCGGTGGCCTCTGGCTCCGAGCGAGCGGCCCCGTCGTCCAAGGCGCGGGAAGTGTCCACCGAGTCGTGCTCCCGAGCATCCCGCGCCATGGCCGGGCTGCGTTGCCGATGTACGCGGCACGGAGCGGAGTCGGGCGGTACGGAAAGCAACGAGCAACAGCAACGGAACGCGATTCGCAAAGCAGCAGTTTCGCGAAAGCCACCAGGCCTTTGCGGCGACGCCCGACGCGTCGTCGCACGAAACGGACAATCAGGATGCCAACGATCAATCAGCTCGTACGCAAGGGTCGCAAGCCCGTCGTGACGAAAAGCAAGGTGCCGGCACTCCAGCAGAGCCCGCAAAAGCGCGGCGTGTGCACCCGGGTGTACACGACGACGCCGAAGAAGCCGAACTCGGCGCTGCGCAAGGTCGCCAAGGTTCGCCTCACCAATGGCTTCGAGGTGATCAGCTACATCGGCGGTGAAGGGCACAACCTGCAGGAGCACTCGGTCGTGCTCATCCGCGGTGGTCGCGTCAAGGACCTGCCGGGGGTGCGCTACCACATGGTGCGCGGCGCGCTCGACACCGCAGGCGTCAAGGACCGCAAGCAGTCCCGCTCCAAGTACGGCGCGAAGCGCCCCAAGGCCGCCTAACCCAAGATTCGATAAGAGGCATCCATGCCACGTCGTCGTGAAGTCCCCAAGCGGGACATCCTGCCGGACCCCAAGTTCGCGAACATCGATGTCGCCAAGTTCATCAACGTGTTGATGGACAGCGGCAAGAAGTCGGTCGCCGAGCGGATCATCTACGGTGCGTTCGAGTCGATCACCAAGAAGGGCGGCAAGGATCCGCTCGAGGTGTTCAACCAGGCCTTGCAGAACTCGCGACCGATGGTCGAGGTCAAGAGCCGCCGCGTCGGTGGCGCCAACTTCCAGGTGCCCGTCGAGGTGCGTCCGGTGCGTCGCACCGCGCTCGCCATGCGCTGGCTGCGCGAGGCGGCCCGCAAGCGCGGGGAGAAGTCGATGGGGCAGCGCCTCGCGGCGGAATTGATCGAGGCGTCCGAAGGGCGTGGCGGCGCGGTCAAGAAGCGTGAAGAAGTCCACCGCATGGCCGAGGCCAACAAGGCCTTCTCCCACTTCCGATTCTAGGGCCACCGGCCACACACAAGCTCGAGGCGCGGTCAACGCGCCTTGCTAACGTTCCGCAGGCTCCTGTTCTATGCCACGAACCACTCCGATCGAACGGTATCGCAACATCGGCATCAGCGCGCACATCGATGCCGGCAAGACGACGACCACCGAGCGCATCCTCTTCTACACCGGCGTCTCGCACAAGCTGGGCGAGGTCCACGACGGCGCCGCGATCATGGACTGGATGGAGCAGGAGCGCGAGCGCGGGATCACGATCACGTCGACCGCGACGACCTGCTTTTGGAAGGGCATGGACGGGTCGTACCCCGAGCACCGCATCAACATCATCGACACCCCGGGGCACGTCGACTTCACGATCGAGGTCGAGCGCTCGATGCGCGTCCTCGACGGCGCGTGCATGGTGTACGACAGCGTCGGTGGCGTGCAGCCGCAGTCGGAAACAGTATGGCGTCAGGCGAACAAGTACCGCGTGCCGCGGCTCGCCTTCGTCAACAAGATGGACCGGGTCGGCGCCAATTTCTTCAAGGTGTACGAGCAGATGCGCACGCGTCTGAAGGCCAATCCGGTCCCGGTCCAGGTGCCGATCGGCGCCGAGGACAAGTTCGCGGGTGTCGTCGATCTCGTGCGCATGAAGGCGATCTACTGGGACGACGCGACGCAGGGCACGCGCTTCGAGGCGCGTGAGGTCCCGGCCGACCTGGCCGAGATCGCGCGTGAGTGGCGCGAGAAGATGGTCGAGAGCGCCGCCGAGGCCGACGAGGAGGTCATGAACAAGTATCTCGAGTCCGGCGAGCTGTCGGAGGCCGAGATCAAGACCGCGTTGCGCAAGCGCACCATTGCCGGCGAGATCGTGCCGATGCTGTGCGGCTCGGCGTTCAAGAACAAGGGCGTGCAGGCGATGCTCGACGCCGTGCTCGACTACCTGCCCGCGCCGACCGACATCCCGCCGGTCGACGGCGAGCTCGAGGACGGAACGCACGCCGAGCGCAAGGCGGCCGACGACGAGCCGTTCTCCGCCCTCGCGTTCAAGATCATGACCGACCCGTTCGTGGGTCAGCTCGTGTTCTTCCGCGTCTACTCGGGCGTGGTCAATTCGGGCGACACGATCTACAACGCCGCCAAGGGCAAGAAGGAGCGGCTCGGGCGCATCCTGCAGATGCACGCCAACGAGCGCAAGGACATCAAGGAGGTGCGCGCCGGCGACATCGCGGCCGCGGTCGGGCTCAAGGAAGCGACGACCGGCGACACGCTGTGCGATCCCGCGAAGCCGATCACGTTGGAGAAGCTCACCTTCCCGGAGCCCGTGATCCACGTCGCGGTCGAGCCGAAGACCAAGGTCGACCAGGAGAAGATGGGCATCGCGCTCAATCGGCTGGCGCAGGAGGATCCGTCGTTTCGCGTGCGCACCGACGAGGAGTCGGGGCAGACGATCATCTCCGGGATGGGCGAGTTGCACCTCGACATCCTGGTCGATCGCATGAAGCGCGAGTTTGGCGTCGAGGCCAACGTCGGCGCGCCGCAGGTCGCCTATCGCGAGGCGATCCGGAAGCCGGTCGAAGTCGAGGGCAAGTTCGTCAAGCAGTCGGGCGGTCGCGGGCAGTACGGCCACGTCTGGATCAAGATGGAGCCCAACGAGCAGGGCAAGGGTTTCGAGTTCGTCGACCAGATCAAGGGCGGCTCGGTGCCGCGCGAATACATCCCCGCCGTGCAAAAGGGCCTCGAGGAGACGCTGCCGAATGGCGTGCTGGCGGGATTCCCCGTCGTCGACGTCAAGGTCACGCTCTTCGACGGCAGCTACCACGACGTCGACAGCAACGAGAATGCGTTCAAGATGGCGGCGTCGATGGCGTTCAAGGACGGCATGCGTAAGGCCACGCCCGTCCTCCTCGAGCCGATGATGGCCGTCGAGGTCGAAACGCCCGAGGACTTCATGGGCAACGTGATGGGCGACCTGTCGTCGCGGCGGGGCATGGTCCAGGGCATGGAGGATCTCGCCACCGGCAAGGCGATCAAGGCCGAGGTGCCGCTCGCCGAGATGTTCGGTTACGCGACGACGTTGCGCTCGCTGTCGCAGGGGCGCGCGACGTACACCATGGAATTCAAGCATTACGCGGAGGCGCCGAAGAGCGTCGCCGAAGCGGTGATCAACAAGAAGTCCTGAGTGCCCGGGGACAGGACCCTGTCCCCGGCTGGATGAGATCCTGAAGACGCCGGCGATGCCGGACGGGTTTCAGCAGAACCTTCAACGACAGAACGAGCGCGGAGATCGCGATGGCAAAAGGCAAATTCGAACGTACGAAGCCGCACGTGAACGTGGGGACGATTGGGCACGTGGATCATGGGAAGACGACGCTGACGGCGGCGATCACGACGATTCTGTCGAAGAAGTTTGGTGGGGAGGCGAAGG
>JADZDD010000017.1 GCA_020851235.1 Burkholderiales bacterium
CCTTCGCCTCCCCACCAAACTTCTTCGACAGAATCGTCGTGATCGCCGCCGTCAGCGTCGTCTTCCCATGATCCACGTGCCCAATCGTCCCCACGTTCACGTGCGGCTTCGTACGTTCGAATTTGCCCTTGGCCATGATGTGTGCGTCCTGTCCGTTCTGTACCGATTCACTCGCCAGGAATCATCTGGCATCGCCAGTGGTTCCTGAGTCACTGATCCGGTCGAAGCGAGGCTTACCCTTTCGACCGCTTTCCGTTGGTGCCCATGGCGCGGATTGAACGCGCGACCTCTCCCTTACCAAGGGAGTGCTCTACCACTGAGCTACATGGGCGCTTCGTGCCATCCTCGTGCGTGAGCGTGTGCTGCAACCTTGCGACCTGGAGCGGGTGAAGGGAATCGAACCCTCGTCGTAAGCTTGGAAGGCTTCTGCTCTACCATTGAGCTACACCCGCGCGGCGCAAAATGGTGGAGGGGGAAGGATTCGAACCTTCGAAGGCAGAGCCGACAGATTTACAGTCTGTTCCCTTTGACCGCTCGGGAACCCCTCCCGCAGTTTTTGACCGCAGAAACGCGCGATTGTAATGCGTTTTTGCCGCCGCGGTCAATGCGCCGTGGTGCCGGGGCGCCACGCGGACTCGGGGCAAGATCTCCTGTCCAAACAAGGGCTTGCATCCCGATTCCGGGGGTCCTGCGGCACGCCCCGGATCGCGTTCTGCTCGCGTCCCGGCGACCCGTCGCACGACGGCCCGCGCGACGGCCGGCAGGATGCAACGTCGCGACGCATGCACGTTCGCGTCCGCGGCGGGATCGCCAAAATGGGTGATCCGCGCAGCGCACCGGGCCTTCGTTGCCGGTGACATAATCGCCCGACTCCGGCCTCCGGGAGCGAGGTGATGTCGGACGCGTCCTGCGATCGGATCGTTGTGCACCGTGCCGGCGCGCCTTGGCGTAAGCGGCGCGTCCACCCCGTGGCTGGTCGCACGCCGGCGAACCCCGCGCCCTCATCGCAGTCATGCTGACGAGCGCGACGCTGATGCGGGAGGCCGCGGCCGGAGACCTGCTGGCGCGGCAGGTTGCCATCATGGTGCCGCTGACGAAGCGGAGCTTCATCGTCGTGGCGCTCGGGCTCGCGCTCATCGCATTGCTTTTCGTGCCGCTCGCCGGCTGGCCGCGTTTCCTGCTCTGGGCGGGTGCGATCCTGGCCGCGTTGACGCTGCGCACGGCCACGCTCGCGTACATCTTTCGCCGGCAGACGAGCGCCAATCCGCTGCGACAGGCCGAGCGCGCCATCATGCTGACGACGGGCCTCCTGGGCCTGTGCGTGGCAAGCGGCGCCTTCGTCTACTACCCGGTCGCCGACTTCCCGACTCGCGCGCTCATCACGCTCATCCTTTGTGCGTGGCCGGCGGGCGGCCTCGGCGTGCTTGGGGTGCATCCCAGGAGTTTCCTCGTCTACCTCACGCTCTACTACGCCGTGCTGTGCTCCGCGTGGTGGATCTACGAGCCGCACTTGCGCGCCGTGAGCGCGCTCATGGTCCTTTTCGCCACGACGATCGGCCTGCTGTCGCTGCAGATCGGCAGCCTGATCGCGCAGACGGTGACGCTCGCCCACGAGAAGGACGTGCTTCTCAGCGACAAGGATGCGCTGCTCGTCGAAAAAGACGCGCTGATCGGCGAACTCGAAACCGCCCGCAGCCAGGCGCAGGAGGCAAGCCAGTACAAGTCGCGCTTCCTCGCCGCGGCGAGCCACGACCTGCGCCAGCCGGTCACGGCGTTGTCGCTGCTCGCCGGAACGCTCGGCGAATCGAACGTCGACCCCAAGGTGCGCACGCTCGCGCAGCAGATCGTGCGCGGCCTCACCGCACTGGAATCGCTCTTCACCGCGATCCTCGACCTGTCCAAGCTCGAGGCCGGGGCGGTGCAGATCACGCCGACGACCTTCGACCTCACCGAACTCTACGCCGAGCTGGAGAGCGAATTCAAGCCGCGGTTCGCGGCCAGGGGGATCGAATTCGACGTCGCGCCGCACTCGCTTTGGGTCGTCACCGATCGCGTGCATCTCGAGCGGATCCTGCGCAATCTCCTCGACAATGCGCTGAAGTACACCGCACGCGGACGTGTCGCCTTGACCACGGAGCGATGCGACAGCGGAATCGCGCTCGTCGTGACCGACACCGGTCCTGGCATCGCACCCGTGGAGCACGAGCGGATCTTCAGCGACTTCCATCAATTGGGTGTGCGCACGTCGCGTTCGCGCCATGCCGGCCTCGGGCTCGGGCTCGCCATCGTGCGCCGCCTCGCCCATGCGCTTGGCATCACGATCGGCGTGCGCTCCGACGTGGGCCAGGGCGCGGCGTTCTCGGTGGCGCTGCCACAGTCGATGCTCGCAGTCCGGCCGACGCCGGCCGCGTCATGCGACGCGGCCCGGGCCGTGGATCTCGCCGGCAGCACGATCGCCATCATCGACAACGACGACGACGTTCGCAGCGCATTCGGTCTTGCCATCGACCAGTGGGGGGCGCACCCGATCGTCGCCCGCGACGGTGGCGAGGCGCTGGCACGCGTGGCGGCCACGGGGCGCACCCCGGACGTCGTGATCGCCGACTACCACCTCGCCAACGGCGAGCGTGGGACGGACGTGATCGCCGCCTTTCGCAAGGCGTATCGCAACGTGCCCGCACTGCTCATGACCGGTGACGGCGACGTCGAGCTGCTCGAAATGTACGGCCTCGAGGTCGTCAGGAAGCCAGTCCCGTACGCGGCGCTGCGCGCTCGCATCGCCGGCTTGCTCGCTGCGCGGCAGCGCCACGCTTAAGCGCCGGGCGATGCCATGCGACGGATCGCGGAGCCGGTCGACCGGCTGATCGACTCCCCGGCACCGCTCGCGTTCGACGTCGTCGTCGTGGGGTCGGGGTACGGCGGCGCCGTGGCCGCGCGGCGCTGCGCCGAAGCGGGATTGGCGGTGGCGGTCCTCGAGCGGGGCAAGGAATACCTCCCGGGCGATTTCCCGCGGGATGCCGCGGCCGCTCCCGGCCACTTCCGCATCGATGCCGGAGGCGGCACCACGCTGGGCTACGACGATGCGCTCTTCGACGTGCACGTCGGCGACGAGATGGTCGTCGTTGCCGGCAACGGCGTCGGCGGCGGCAGTCTCATCAACGCCGGCGTCGCGCTGGTTCCGGAGCGCAGCGTGTTTGCGCAGCCGTCGTGGCCAAAGGCGATCCGCGACGACATCGACGACCTCCTCGGTCGCTACGGGCCGGTGCGCAGCGAACTCGGCGCGAGAGCGTATCCGCACGGTGCTGGCGCAACGCTCCCGGACAAGACGCTCGCCTTCGAGGCGTTCGCACGCTGCGCGCACGGTGAAGCGCGCAGCGTGCCCATCACCGTCAACACGACCACGAATCCCGTCAACGTGCCCGGGGGGGCGCTACAGCCGTGCATCGGCTGCGGGGACTGTGTCGCCGGCTGCAACTACGGCGCGAAGGCGACGCTCGGCACGACCTACCTCGCCGCCGCGCACGAGGCCGGCGCGCGCATCTTCACGCAGGCCTGCGTGCTGCACGTCGCGCGCGCTTCGGATTCGGGACCTTGGCAGGTTGCCTTCACGCGTACGACGGACCAGCGCTCGTACCAGTGCGCACTCGCGCGCGAGAAGGCGGAAGGCGCGGGCGCGGACCCCACGGCGCAGGAGGCATCCGAACCCCTGCGTCGGTTGCGCGCATCCCTCACGTTCCGCATCACCGCCAACGTCGTCGTCCTCGCCGCCGGGGCGCTCGGGTCGACCGAGATCCTGCAGCGTTCGCACGCGGCAGGGCTCGGCGTGTCGAGGACGTTGGGCACCCGCTTCTCGGGTAACGGCGATTCGCTTTCCTTCGGCTACTGGCAGCGCGAAGCGGTGCACGCCATCGGCTGGGGTGATGCCGGCAACCAGGAAACGCCCGGGCCCTGCTTCGTCGGGCCGACCATCACGCGGGCGCTCCACGTCGGTGACGGCGCTGACGTCACGCGCCATTTCGTGGTCGAGGATGCGGCGATTCCCGGCCCTCTGGCCACCGTCTTTCACGAGCTCGTGACCAACGCGGCGGTCACGCAGCAACTCGTGCGTGGATCGTTCAAGGGCACGGATGCGTTGGCGCGCACCGAGCAGGGCGCCCAGCACACGCAGACCTTCCTCACCATGGGTCACGACGGGTCACGCGGCGAACTGCGCTACACCGCGAACGGGCGAACACGCATCCACTGGCCGTCGCTCGATCGTGATGCGCCGTTTGCGCGCTACGACGCGACGATCGCGGCGGTGACAGCGCTGGGTGCCACGCCCGTGCCCAACCCGCTGTGGACTCCGGTCCCGCGTTCGCTCGAGTGGGCGCTGTCGGGTGCGCCACTGCGCGGGCGCAGCGTCACCGTGCACCCGCTGGGCGGCTGCCCGATGGGTGACGATGGCGCAACGGGCGTGGTCGACGCCACGGGGGGCGTCTTCATCGCTTCCGGGACCGCGCGCACGCATCCGGGGTTGTACGTGCTCGACGGCGCGATCATCCCGACCTCGCTCGGCACCAACCCCTTCCTCACCATCACCGTGCTCGCCGAACGTGCGATGCCGGCGGTGATCGGCCATGCGCGCTCCTGCCGCGGCGCCGATCCCCCTCCGGGCCCGCGCGAGCACGCCTCGATCGTGGCGACGCTTCCGGTGCTACCGGTGCGCCCGCGCCGCGCGACATCGTTTGCGTTCCACGAAGTGCTGCGCGGCGAACTCACTGGCATGCGCGACGGCCGGCCCTATCCGCTGGCGGCAAGGCTCGACGTGACGCTGCCGACCGAGGACGTCGACGCATTCCTCGCCGATCCGCAGCACCGCCTCGACCGGGCGCGGGCACGGCTGCAACTGAGTCCGATCGGGCCGCGGCCAGCGCTCCTGGCCACGTGGCGCTACGCGCAGGCCACGGGCCTTGTCACCATCCTCGAGCCCGTTCCGCGCGCGTGGCCCTTACGCCTCCTCGACACGCTGCAGGTGCTCGCGACGCTGGTCATCGAACGCCTGGCCGACGAGGTGCGCGAGAGGGTACGGCGCAAGCTCGCCGATCGCCTGCTCGCGTTGGCGCGTCGCTTGCGCGGCCAGGCCGCGAGCGACGACGCGAGCGCGGCCCGCCGTCGCCCGCCGCGCGCGCGCATGCCGGCAACCGTCCAGCTCATCGAACTCGTGCTGCGCCTGGCCTGGCACGCCGCGGACCGCCGGCAGATCCGCTACGAGTTCGCATTTCAGCTCGACCCACCCGCCGACGCTGCGCCGATCCCGGACGCGCCGCAACACCTCGTCCTTTCCGGGCGCAAGGACATCCGCTACGCGGCGGATTGGTCCGCACTTGCGAGCTACGCGATGCGCTGGCTCGCCGTGCTGCCGGCGCGTCTCGCCCGCGCCGTTGCAACGCTCATTCCGGCCGCTCGCGATCACGTGACCGAACCGCAGCGACCGCGCCTCGTCCGCCGCAACGTCTGGAGAACCTTGACCGAACTGCAGGTGCGGCTCGACCCACCGAAGGGTGAGGGTCGCCCGACGTTTGCCACGGGGACGCTCGCCGTCGCGGCGCTCGAGATGCGCGATGAGTGTCCGCCGCAGATCCACGGCGAGACGACGCACGGCCTCTTCGGCGTCGCCGGCTACGGCGCGCTCTTCGCGCGCTACTTGCTCAAGTGCCGCCTCGTCGAGTTCCGTCTGCCGAACTACCGGCCGATGCCGTCGTTCGCGTATCGGCGTGCCTGCGGCGAGGGTGCGGCGGCGCGCGTCCACTTCGCGCAGCGCCTGCCATTGCTGCGCGACGCAGCAGGGACGCCGGTGCTCGAACCCGAGTGCCATGCGCTCGACGTGCCGCGCCGGGCCAACCACGAGGCGCGCATCGAACTCGCGCTGTGGCGCTATCGCAACAAGGTCGAGTTTCGCGACACGGTCGACGGGATGCGGCAGACGCGCTCGATCCTCCTCGTCCACGCCTTCGGGCAGTCGGCGTTGTCCTTTGCCGAGCCCACGCAGGACGTCAACCTCGCCGAGTTCCTGCATCGCCGCGGCTGGGACGTGTGGCTGGTCGAGCACCGGATCAGCATCGGGCTGCCCACGGCGTCGCAACAGTGCAGCATGGACGATATCGCGCGCTTCGACCTGCCGCTCGCGGTGCGCCGCTGCCTCGATGAGATCGCGCGCGAACACCCCGAGGCGAGCGGTCGCCCGCTGCAGATGTTCGCGTTGGCGCAGTGCGTGGGGGCAGCGGCGCTCGCGATGGCGATCCTGGACGGGGGGCTTGCCGCGGGTGGCACGCACGAGCCGGCGATCGCTCCTCCTGACCACGTCGGCTACGAGATCCGCCACCGCTCGCTCCTCGCCGGCGTCGTGCTCGCGCAATTCACGCCCTACGTGATCGGCGCGGCCGCCACGCAGTTTCGCAGCTTCCTGCCGACGCTCCTGCGCGATACCACGCCTTTGACCAGCGTGCGCTTCGACGCCCCGGCGGATCCACCATGCGCCACGGATCGCGCCGGCAATGACGGCGCGCGACGCGATGCCTCGCTGCACGATCCGATCCTGACCCTGCTCGACCGCTTCCTCGCCACCTTTCCCCGGGACCCCGACGAGCGCTGCTGGAACGAGCATCAGGGACGGGCTGCCACGCAGGTTCACGCCTCGTGCCGGCGCATGAGCGCCATCGAGGCGCCGCTGTTCTCGCACCGGCAACTCTCCCACGCGACGCACGACCGGCTGCCGCTGCTCCTCGGCACCGCCAACCTGGGTGTGTTCCTGCAGGCGCGGCAGTGCGTGGAGCAGGAGCGCCTCGTCAACGCCGATGGGCTCAACGTCTACGTCACCGCCGCCAACATCCAGCGTCACCTCCACATGCCGGTCGCGTTCGCACACGGCCGGCGCAATGCGCTCTTCGCGGTGGGCTCGTCGCGCCGGTCGTATCTCATGCTCGGCAACGTCTTTCCCCGCGCGCACATGGACGAGCGCGTGCGCCTCGTCGTCTTCAACGACTACGGACACCTCGACTGGCTGATCGGCAAGCGCGCCGTCGCCGAGACGTACCCGCGCGTCGGTGACTTCCTCGATCATGCCTGGAGCGCCAACGCGACGACGACGGTATGCAAGCCGCCTCGCGCGCGCCATCGCATCAGGGACGGGCCGCTGTTCGATCTCGCGGTGCCGGCGATGGGGCCCATCGTCGGCCATGTGTCGCGGGAGGGGGACGACGTCTGCGTGAACGTCTGGCTGCGCGCGGACGAGAACCTCACCTCGCCTGCCCGCTACGCGCTCGTCGCGTATCGCCACGCCGGCGCATTGCACCTGACGCTCGCGCCGCTGCGCCACGAGTTCATTCCCCTCGCCGGGTGCGACGCGACCGCGCGTCGCGATGCCGACGGCAACGACGGCGACGGAAGCTTCGTGCCGGTGTTCGACCGCCAGTACGCCATCGTCACCTTGCGTATCCCGCAGACCGCGATCGCGCACGACCGCCCGTTGACACTCGAGGCCTTCACGGTCCATCCGCTGCCGGGCTGGAAGGCCCATGCGAGTGCCGACATCGAAGGCACCTCCCATGCGATGAGCGCGCTGATGCCGGAGTCGGCCGATCCGCACGGGGATCCCCTCGTCACGTGGCACCACCTGCTCATGGGCGCCGCTGCGGGGAGCACGCGCTCGCGCTTCGAAGTCGCGCGCGACCGCCTCGCGCGGCGCCTTGCCGGACGCCAAGCGCGCCGCCAGCGGACGGCACGAACGACGCTGTCGCGCACGCGGCTACGTCCGGTGGCGCTGGCCGATGCGACGTTGCGCATCGCGCGAGCGTCGTTCGAATCCGTGGCGACTGCGCCGAAGCAAATCGTGCTCGTGGCCACCTGCTGTCGCCACCCGGGATCGCTCGTCGAGCGTCATCGCGCCGACGCGACGTATCGCCGCATCCTCGCGGCCGACGTGCCATCGACGCCTTCGCCCGCTGCGCTCTTTCTCGTCGGCGACCAGATCTACGCCGACGCGACGGCGGGCCTTCTCGATCCCCGGATTCCGATCGAGAGGTTCGAGGAGCGCTACGCCGAGCGCCTGACGGCGCCCGCTGCGCGGCGGCTCATGGCGAGCCTGCCCACGTACATGGCCATCGACGACCACGAGATCTCCGACGACTGGGATCGCTCGCAGGCGATCCTCGATCCCGCGCTGGTCGACATGGCGATCGGGATGGCGCGCGTGCATCAATGGTCACATTCGTCGGAGGCAGGCCTCACCCCGGCAAGATCGCGGGCAAAGACCACCACGATCGGCATGGTCCATACCTGCCGCGCCGGCGGCGAGATCCCGACGGTCATCCTCGATACACGATCGCTGCGCCGTGCGCGCGATGGCCCACGTTCGATCCTCTCGGCAAGGGCATGGGATGAACTCGGCGCCTGGCTCGATGCGCACCGGCGCGATCCCGCACCCAAGCTCATCGTCACCGGAAGTCCGCTCGCGCCCGGTCTTGCCTGCCACCTCGACGCGCAGGGCGAACTGGACCCTGCGTCGGGCATCCTTGCCGACACCTGGCAGGCCTTCGCGACCGAGCGAACCCGCCTCTTCGATGCGATCCGCATGGCCGGGATGCGCCACGTCGTCCTCCTCTCGGGCGACTACCACTGCAGCGCGGTGGCAACGATCTGCCGCGGTCACGAGCGCATTGCGACGGCGGTCGTCACGCCGCCGTCGTACGCGCCCTTGCGCTACGCGAACACCGCGGCGAGCGCGCTTGCGCTCACCGAGACGAGCGGCGGCTACGCGATCCACCTTGCGCCCGCCCGTGACGACGACCAGGACGTTCCTTGCCGCATCGATGGCTCGGGCTACGCGCAGTTGCACTTCATCCGCACCGACGACGGCTGGCGCCTGCGAGTCGGATTCGACGTGTGCGCGGTCTGCGACGGCGCCGACATGGCGCAGGAAGGATCCTGGCGACGCGTCGTGACGGAGGTCGAGTTGTAGTTGCGGCGCCGCCACTCGCGCGCGTCGCCGCGGAGGCGACGGCGCGAGGTGGTGTGAAGAGGCGCTGCCACGGGCCCGGCGAGCCCCCGCGGCGGTGGCAGCGATGCTCGCGGCGACATCGAGGAGGGACATCGACATGGGTACGGCAACCAGCGGTGGAGGTCTCGCAACGCTCGTGGTCGGCCTCGCGGGGCTCGTGACGGCGCCGGTGCAGGCCGCCGGCTTCTCGGTCGCGGTGCAAACGGCGAGCGCGCTCGGCACCGCCAACGCCGGCGTGACCGCCGCCGCCGAGGATGCCGGGACCGCCTGGTTCAATCCGGCGGGCATGGCGCGATTCCGGCGATCGGAGGTCGCGCAGGCGGTCCACTTCGACCTGCCGAGCCTCGAGTTCGACAACCACGCCTCGCAGCCCGCGCTGGGCCAGCGCCTGGGTGACGGCGGAGGTGACGCCGGAAACTTCGCGGTCATTCCGCCGCTGTACGCGATCGGGCATCTCGACGAGCGCGTCAACGTCGGACTCACGATCAACGCGCCCTTCGGCCAGAAGACCACGTACGACGGCGGCTGGATGGGCCGCTTCCAGGCGCTCGAAAACGAGGTCAAGACGATCAGCGTGAGCCCGGCGCTGTCGTATCGCGTCGACGAGCGATGGTGGCTCGGCGCCGGCTTGTCGGTGCAGTGGATGAAGGCGACGCTCACCAACGACGTGAACTACTCCGCGATCGTCGCCGAGCGCGCGGTCGCCTCCGGACGCCTCACCCCGCAGCAGGTGGCAGCCCTCCTCGATCCCGCGCGTCCCGACACCATCGCCGGGCTCGCCGGCCAAGCCGAGGTCGAAGGCGACGACATCCGTGTCGGCTGGAACGTCGGCATGATCTACAACCACGACGATCAACTTCGTCTGGGGGCGCAGTTCCGATCGAAGATTCGCTATCGGCTCGAAGGCCACGCGAGCTTTGCGCCACCGAGCGCGACCAACCCCCTCGCCCGCGCCATCATCGCTGCGGCGTCGGCACCCGGGGCGCCGCTCGCCAATACCGACCTGTCCGCGAGCATCGAGTTGCCGCCGTCGGCGAGCGTGGGCGTGTGGTGGCAGGCGACCCCCGCGCTCGAAGCGCTGTTCGATGCGCAGTGGACCGGGTGGAGCACGTTCGACCAGGTTCATTTCATTCGCGGCGACGGCTCGACGCTGTCGACCGTCGACTACGACTGGCGCGACACCTGGCGCTTCGCCGCCGGTGCGGTGTATCGCATCGATGACGCCTGGCGCATCCGTGGTGGCATGGCGTACGACCAGACGGTCATCCGCGACGACGCCACGCGCGGCGCACGGCTCCCCGACGCGGCCAAGGTCTGGTTCACCGTCGGGGCACGGTACGACTGGAAGCCGGGCGACACGTGGTTCGACGTCGCCGCAAGCTATGTCGACGCGCGCGACGCCAGCATCCACCAGAACAACGGCAGCACGGCGGCGTACGGCCTTCTCGACGGCAGCTACCAAAGCCGCGTCTTCATCGTCTCGCTGCAGGCGACGAAGCGATTCTGACGGCGCGTTCAGCGCGCGGCGCGGCGCAGGTCGACGCGTGCGAGCGTCTGGAACTTGATCACCGCTTCGGTGCGATTGCGCGCCGCCAACGCACCGAAGATCGCAGTGAGATGCGTCTTGACGGTATTGGGTGACAGGCCGAGTTCACGACAGATGAGCTTGTTGGGCAAGCCCTTGATGAGAAGGCCCAGGACATCGCGCTGCCGTGGCGTGAGCGCGGCAAGACCCGGAGCCTCGTGCAGGAGCGGCTTCGGTCGTGCCGGTTCGGTCGCGCCGACGTGGCGCGGGTCGGCGGGATCGCGGATCGCGTCGGCGGGGATGTAGGGCTCACCCACGAGCGCGAGTCGCAGCGCGTTGCGCAGGATCTCGTTCGACGAGGTCTTCGGTATGAAGCCCATCGCGCCCAGGCCCAGCGCCGCCAGCACGGTGGCGCGATCGTGCGTCGCGGAGAAGACGACCACCGGCGCATCGTCGTGCCACTGGCGGAAGTACTCGAGCGCCTCGAGGCCTTCGTAACCCGGCAGCGACAGGTCGAGGAGCGTGAGGTCGTAGCGTGCCCCCGCCGCCACCGCCTCGTCGTACGCCTCGAGCGAGAGGTAGCCACGCACGACGTAGTCGCTTCCCAGCGACGCGACGGCCGCCGTTACCGCATCGAGCATGAGCGGGTGATCGTCGATCACGGCGAAGACCACGGCAGCCTCCTCGTGGAGATGCGGCGGCAAGGATGCGCACTATCGCACGAAACCGTCTGTCGTGTACGACGATCGGGTGAGTTCGCGCACGGGAGCGAGGCGTCACGGGTGAGCGCTTCGGGTCGGCCGAGCCGGTGATGGCAACGCCGACGCGAACGCGCACAGTCGTGGCGTGCCGATCCGGCACGTGTGGCCAGGCCCACCACCGCCTGGCTCTAGCACCGGAGATGTCCATGTCCGTCGCTCGCACGCTCATCACTGCCGCGCTCACCGCGTTCCTGTCATCCACGCCAGCCGCGGGCATGGCACCGCCGCGAGGCGACGCCGTCGCCGCACTGGTGGTGGAGCCCACCGCCCGGCCGCACCCGCATGGTGCACGTCGCCCGCCTTCGAATGCCTTGCGCTTGCCGCGCGCGGTCGACGATCCCCTGGTGTACACCCGGGGCCACACCCTGGCGCCAGCACTTCCGGCATCCGCCCCACGTCCCGTTGCCAGCGCATTCCGCGCCTGCGGGCCGTCCTTGAAGGACACGCTGCTGCTGGGCGTTGCTGCCCTCGCGCTGTGCGCTGCCGCGGTGGGCGGATCGGTCATCGAGCACGTGCACGCGCCAATCGTCGTCGCCGCCGCGCAGCGCTACGCGCAAACGCTGCGCTGGCCCGATCCGGCGACCACGTCGCCAAAGGCCGAAGTCAGCGCCGCGCGCGCGGCGACGCCCGCGGTGCACACGGCGCGGTGAGCGGGCCGCCCGACCGCGGTCCGGCCGAAGTTCGCATCCGCTCACCGCTTCGGGTGAGCGGGTGAGGTGAGCACCCAAGCCAGCGGCCCCACCATCCGGGTGACGCATCGGGGTGAAGCCGCGACACGCGAAATCGCGTGCAATGGCATCGCGCAGCACGGTTCGCATCACGGTCACACGACCATCACCCAAGCGGAGGTTCGCAATGAAAGACAATCTGGTATTCGGTGTCCTCATGGCAGCGTTGTTCCTCGGGATCGTCGGCAGTTCGCTCGTCCATGGCGTGCGCTTCCCGGTGGTCGCGGAAGCCGCGCAGCGCTACGCGCAGACGCTGCGGCAGGTCGAACCGGCCAAGCGGCAGTCCGATCACATCGTCGCAGCGGCCAGCGTCGGCGGACCCGGGCACTCCAGTCCATCGGCGCCATGATCGCGAGTCGGCACGCGGCCCAAGCGCACACGTCGACGCGTCGGCGGCGTACCATGGAGGCTTCGATCCATGCCCGAGGCCCCCCATGGGACACGCCGACCAAACCCTGCACGTGGAAGCTCTCAGCCGCGCCACGAATCCCCCCAAGGCGACCGACGTCTCGCTCGCCGAGTACTGGATGCCGTTCACGCCGAACCGCGACTTCAAGCGCGATCCGAAGATGGTCGTGCGCGCGGAGGGCATGTACTACTGGAGCGATCAGGGAGAGCGGATCATCGACGGCGCATCCGGCCTGTTTTGCGCCGCTGCGGGGCATGGCCGGCGCGAGATCGCCGATGCGGTGAGTGCGCAGGTCCGCAATCTCGACTACGTCGCGCCGTTCACGCGGGGCCACCCGAAGCAGTTCGAGCTCGCCACACGACTCGCCGCGATCACGCCCGGTGATCTCGATCGCATCTTCTTCACGAACTCGGGGTCCGAGGCGGTCGATTCCGCGATGAAGATCGCGCTCGCCTACCACCAGGCGCACGGTGAGCCGGCCCGCACGATGTTCGTGTCCCGCGAGCGCGCCTACCACGGCGTCAACTTCGGCGGCGTGGCGCTGTCCGGTCTCGTGAACAATCGCCGCCGCTTCGGCCCCGGACTCGCCGGCGTTGCGCACATGCGCCACACGAACCTGCCGCAGCACAACAAGACACGCGGCGAACCCGCCGACGGCGCCGAGCTCGCCGACGATCTCGCGCGCATCGTCAACCTGTACGGTGCCGAGAACATCGCGGCGTGCATCGTCGAGCCGATCGCGGGCTCGACCGGCTGCCTCGTGCCGCCGAAGGGGTATCTCGCGCGTCTGCGCAAGATCTGCGATCAGCACGGCATCCTGCTCATCTTCGACGAGGTGATCACGGGCTTCGGGCGCACGGGCGAAGCCTTTGCCGCGCACAGCTTCGGGGTGACCCCCGACATGATGACGATGGCGAAGGCGCTCACCAACGGGGCGCAGCCGATGGGCGCCGTCGCGGTCGCGACACGGATCCACGATGCGATCATGGATGCCGCCCCGGAGGGTGCGATCGAGTTCTTTCACGGCTACACCTACTCGGGACATCCCGTGGCGTGCGCAGCCGCGCTCGCGACCCTCGACATCTATCGCGACGAGCAGCTGTTCGAGCGCGCGCGGTCGCTCGCCCCGTATTTCCAGGACGCGATCTTCTCGCTCGCCTCGCACCCGACGGTCGCCGACGTGCGTGGCTACGGCATGCTGGCCGGCATCGATCTGCACGCCCAAGGCAGCCCGGGCGCACGCGGCCACGCCTTCCAGAAGCAGCTCTTCGCCAACGGCATGCACCTCAAGGCGACGGGTGACTGCGTGATCGTGGCGCCGCCGCTCGTCGCCGAGAAGTCGCACATCGACGCGATGACCGACATCCTGCGCCGGACGCTGTCGCAGGTCTGAGCGTCGTCCCGGGCTTGCCGTCGAACCCCGCGCCGCGCCCGCGGCGCGGGCAGGCGGGTGAGCTTGTGACCGAAACCTCCGTGCCGCCCGCACTCGCCCGACTCTTTCCCTTCCTCGCGTGGCGCGGCCACGTCGATCGCACCACGCTGCGCGCGGATGCGATTGCCGGCGCCATCGGCGCCATGGTCGTGCTCCCGCAAGGCGTCGCCTACGCATCGCTGGCCGGGCTGCCGCCGCAATTCGGCCTGTACTGCGCGATCGTTCCCGCGATCGTCGCTGCACTGTGGGGCTCGTCGTGGCATCTCGTCTCGGGCCCGACGAACGCGCTCTCGCTCGTCGTGCTCGCTACGGTGGCGCCGCTCGCGCTGCCGGGAAGTCCCGACTACATCGGCCTCGTCCTGACCCTCACCCTGCTCGTCGGTGTCATCCAGCTCGGCATGGGCCTGGCCCGGCTCGGCGCCCTCGTCAACTTCATTTCGCACACAGTGATCGTCGGCTTCACGGCGGGAGCGGCGATCCTCATCGTCGCCGCGCAACTGCCGCGCTTCTTCGGCGTCGCCGCGGCAGGCAATGCGCACTTCTTCACCATGCTGCACGGGTTCGCGCGCGGCCTGTCCGGCTTCGACGCCGCCGTCACCGCCACGGGAGTCGTCACGCTCGCGGCCGCACTCGTGTCGCGACGTCTCGTCCCGCAGCTTCCGTACATGATGGTCGCCATGGTGGCGGGGAGCGTGTTTGCCTACGTGCTCACGCGGCTCGGGCTTGGCGCGCCGCCGACCGTGGGCGCCCTGCCCTCCGGAATTCCCGAGGTCTCGCTGCCGTCGTTCGATCCCGAGACCTGGGCGACGCTTGCGCCGGCGGCACTGGCCCTCACGGTGCTCGGGCTCACCGAAGCGGTGTCGATCGCGCGCGCCATCGCGCAGAAGTCACGGCAGCGCATCGACGGCAACCAGGAGTTCATCGGGCAGGGCCTGTCCAACATCGCCGGCGCCTTCTTCTCGGCGTATCCGTCGTCGGGGTCGTTCAACCGCTCGGGCGTCAACTATGAGGCCGGAGCGCGAACGCCTCTTGCCGCCGTCGCCGCAGCGCTCTTCCTCGTGGCGATCCTCTTCGCGGTAGCACCCCTTGCGGCGTATCTCCCGCATGCGGTGATGGCAGCGCTCCTCTTCGTCGTCGCCTGGGGTCTCATCGACTTCGAGGAAATGCGCCGCATCGCACGCACCAGTCGCGGCGACCTCGTCGTCCTCGTGGTGACGTTCGTGGCAACGCTCACCATCGCGCTCGAGGTCGCGATCTTCGTCGGCATGCTGGCGTCGCTCTTCTTCTACCTCAACCGCACCACACATCCGTCGCTGACGCCCGTCGTCCCCGATGCGAGCACGGCGCAGCGCCGCTTCGTCCCCGATCCCGACCCGGCGCATCGCTGTCCCCAACTGGACATCCTGCGCATCGACGGCTCGCTCTTCTTCGGCGCGGTCGAGCACGTGCGTGACGAGATCGAGGCGGCGCGCCGCGCGCGCCCGACGGCGACGCACCTGCTCCTCGTCGGCAGTGGAGTCAATTTCATCGACGTCGCCGGCTGCGAGTGCCTCGCGCAGGCCGCGCGCTACGTGCGCGAGACGGGCGCGACCCTCCACCTGTGCAATCTCAAGCCCGCGGTGCATGCGGCGCTCGAGCGCGGTGGCTTCCTCGAGGAGATCGGCGCGGCCAACGTCCACCCGACGAAGGGCGACGCCATCGCCACGCTCTATCCCACCTTCGACGTCGCCACCTGCCGCGACTGCGTCGCGCGGATCTTCACCGAGTGCCAGGTGACGCTGCCCGACGGGCAGCCCCGCGCCGCGAACACCGTCGCCGGCTGAGCGCTGCGAACGTCCGGGGCCTCGTGCGCCGGGCCGGCGCGACCACGACGCCCCTCCTCGCGACGACCTCAGCGTGGCCGCACGCAATCCATGAAGTAGCGACGCTTGCCGCCGTCGTCGGTCTCGACGAGCCCGTGGATGTCGGTGTCGAAGCCAGGAAACTCGTCGTTGAAGGTGCGCGCGAACTTGAGGTACTCGACGATCGGCCGGTTGAAGCGCTCGCCCGGGATGAGCAGCGGAATCCCCGGCGGGTACGGCGTGAGGAGCACGCTCGTCACCCGCCCCTCGAGATGGTCGATCTCGACGCGGTCGATCTCGCGATGCGCCATGCAGGCGAACGCGTCCGACGGCTTCATCGCCGGCTGCATGTCGGAGCGATACATCTCGGTGGTGACGCGCGCCACGTCGTTGGCCCGGTACATCTCGTGGATCTGCTGCGAGAGGTCGCGCAAACCGACGCGCTCGTACTGCGCATGCTGCGCGCAGAACTCCGGCAGGATGCGCCACAGCGGCTGGTTCTTGTCGTAGTCGTCCTTGAACTGCTGCAAGGCGGTAAGGAGCGTGTTCCAGCGACCCTTCGTGATCCCGATCGTGAACATGATGAAGAACGAGTAGAGCCCCGTCTTCTCGACGATCACACCGTGCTCGGCCAGGTACTTCGTCACGATCGACGCCGGGATCCCGGTCTTCGCGAACTTGCCCGACACGCCCAGCCCCGGCGTGATGATCGTCGCCTTGATCGGGTCGAGGATGTTGAAGCCGGCGGCGAGATTGCCGAAGCCGTGCCAGCGCTCGTTCGCCCGCAGGATCCAGTCGTCACGCTCGATGCCGGCGGGGGCGAGGCGATCCGGGCCCCACACCTTGAACCACCAGTCCTTGCCCCATTCGTGCTCGACCTTGCGCATCGCGCGCCGGAAATCGAGCGCCTCGATGATCGACTCCTCGACGAGCGCGGTACCGCCCGGCGGCTCCATCATCGCGGCCGACACGTCGCACGACGCGATGATCGCGTACTGCGGCGACGTCGACGTGTGCATGAGGAAGGCCTCGTTGAACATCGGCAGGTCGAGCTTTCGCGTCTGGCTGTTCTGCACGATGATCTGCGACGCCTGCGAGATGCCGGCGAGGAGCTTGTGCGTGGAGTGCGTCGCGAAGACGAGCGCGTCCTTGTTGCGCGGCCGGTCGCGGCCGATCGCATGCATGTCGCGGTAGAAGTCGTGGAAGGCGGCGTGCGGCAGCCACGCCTCGTCGAAGTGCAGCGTCTCGACGTAGTCGCCGAGGGTCGCCTTGATCATCTCGACGTTGTAGGCGATGCCGTCGTACGTGCTCTGCGTGAGCGTCAGGATGCGCGGCTTCGCGCCGTTGTGCTTGCGGGCGAAGGGGTTCGCGGCGATGCGCTTCGCGATGTTCTGCGGCCGGAATTCGTCCAGCGGAATCGGGCCGATGATCCCGAAGTGGTTGCGCGTCGGCGGCAGGAACACGGGAATCGCCCCCGTCATCGTGATCGCGTGCAGGACCGAGACGTGGCAGTTGCGGTCGACGACGACGACGTCGCCCGGAGCGACGTTGCCGTGCCACACGATCTTGTTCGATGTCGACGTGCCGTTGGTCACGAAAAAGCAGTGGTCGGCGTTGAAGATGCGCGCGGCGTTGCGCTCGGCGGCCGCCACCGGCCCGGTGTGATCGAGGAGCTGGCCCAGCTCATCGACGGCGTTGCACACGTCGGCGCGGAGCATGTTCTCGCCGAAGAACTGGTGGAACATCTGCCCGACCGGGCTCTTGAGGAACGCGACACCGCCCGAGTGCCCCGGGCAGTGCCACGAGTACGACCCGTCCTGCGCGTAGTGGACGAGGGCGCGGAAGAAGGGAGGCGCGAGCGAATCGAGGTAGGCCTTGGCCTCGCGGATGATGTGGCGCGCGACGAACTCCGGCGTGTCCTCGAACATGTGGATGAAGCCGTGCAACTCGCGCAGGATGTCGTTGGGGATGTGCTGCGAGGTGCGCGTCTCGCCGTACAGGTAGATCGGGATCTCGGCGTTCTTGAAGCGGATCTCGCGGATGAACTCGCGCAGGCCCTCGATGGCCGGGCTCGCCTGCTGGCTCGCGGTGATCTCCTCGTCGTCGATCGACAGGATGAACGCCGACGCGCGCGACTGCTGCTGCGCGAACTGCGACAGGCCGCCGAAGCTCGTGACGCCGACGACCTCCATGCCCTCCTGCTCGATCGCCTGCGCGAGCGCCCGGATCCCGAGGCCGGACGTGTTCTCGGAACGGTAATCCTCGTCGATGATGACGATCGGGAAGCGAAACTTCATCGGGGGTGCCTTTCGCGAAAGCGCAGCAACAAAGGAAACCGGGGCGCCCGGATTCCCGGCAGCGCCCCGCAGCCGCATTCTAGCGACTATGCGGCGCCATGTGCGCAGTGCGCGCGCGACTCGCGCGTGCCGCGGCGTTCGTGCCGTCCCTCGCCGCGGCGGGTGCCAAGAGGCGACAAAACGGCGCCGCCGCGCGGCGAACATGCGTCTATACTGTGCCCGGACCCGCCCCGCCGACGGTCAAGCACATGAAGCCACCCCGCGCCCGACACCGGGCGCGCATGGACGTGGCCAGCCCCGGCCGCAGCGCCTGGTGACGGGTGTTCGAGTCTCGACAATCGGAGGAGGAGATGATGAGATCGACGAGGTATTGGACCGTGGCGGCCCTGGCGGGTGCCTTTGCCGTGTCCGCAGCGGCGGCGCCGGTGGTGCTCAAGGCATCGCACCAGTTTCCGGGCGGCAAGGGCGATGCGCGCGACGAGATGGTGCAGATCATCGCCCGCGAAGCGAAGGCCGCCGGGGTCGACCTCGAAGTCCAGGTCTACCCGGGCGCGTCGCTGTTCAAGCCGAACGAGCAATGGAACGCGCTCGTCAAGGGCCAGCTCGACATCTCGTCGTTCCCGCTCGACTACGCGAGCGGCAAGGTCCGCGCCTTCGGCGCGACGCTCATGCCCGGCCTCGTGCGCAACCACGAGCGCGCGGCACGACTCAACGACTCGAAGTTCATGCAGGAGATCAGGGCGCTCATCGAGAAGAACGGCGTGATCGTCCTGTCCGACGCCTGGCTCGCGGGCGCCGTCGCCTCCAAGAAGAACTGCATCCGCACCCCCGCGGACATCAAGGGGCAGAAGCTGCGCTCGGCGGGACCCACGTTTGCCGCCATGTGGCAGTCGGCCGGAGCGTCGATCGTGTCGATCCCGAGCAACGAGGTCTACAACGCACTGCAGACCGGGGTGATCGAGGCCACCGACACGAGCACCGGCAGCTTCGTGTCGTTTCGCATCTACGAACAGGTGAAGTGCGTGACCGCCCCGGGCGAGAACGCACTGTGGTTCATGTACGAGCCGGTGCTCATGTCGAAGATGAGCTTCGACCGGCTCGACAAGAAGCAGCAGGACGTCCTCCGCAAGGCGGGAAAGAAGGCGCAGGAGTACTTTGCGAAGGAAGCCAAGGGCATCGACGCGCAGATGGTCAAGACGTTCAAGGACCACAACGTCGAGGTGGTCACGATGACCCCGGCCGAGTTCGACGCCTGGATCGACATCGCCAGGAAGAGCTCGTACGCCGAGTTCGCCAAGGAAGTCCCCGGCGGCCAGCAGCTCATCGACGCGGCGCTCGCCGTGAAGTAGCCCGGTCATGCGGGGGGCGGCGGCACCGCCGCCCCCCGCGTGCCCGACCGAGGGAGGAAGGCGCGTGCGCCACGACTCGCTGCGACTTTTCGTGCACACCGTGCACTTCGTGTCACGCGTGTGCGGCGCGCTCGCCGCCGGACTGATCGGGCTCGCGGTCATCGTCGTCTGCCAAATGGTGTTCGTGCGTTACGCGCTCAATGCCAACACCATCTGGCAGACCGACTTCGTCACCTACAGCATGATCGCCGCGACGTTCATCGGCAGCCCGTACGTCATGCTCGTGCGCGGGCACGTCAACGTCGACATCCTGCCGCACTACCTGCGCGCGCGCGGCCGCTACGCGCTCGCGGTCTTCGGACTCGTCCTCTCGCTCGCCTTCGCGGCCATCGTCACCGTGCTGACGTTCCACCTCTGGAAGGAGGCCTGGGAGCAGAACTGGGTGTCGGACACCATGTGGCGCTCGCGCCTGTGGATCCCCTACCTGTCGATGCCCATCGGCCTGGGGCTGCTCGCGCTGCAGTGCGCAGCCGACCTCGTGCGCCTCGTCACGCGCGTCGACGCACCGTTCGGCATCACCGTGGAGCGAACATCGTGAATCCCGCGACGCAAGGCGCCATCGTCCTCGTCGTGACGCTCGCGGTGCTGCTGGCGGGCGCCCCCGTCGCCTTTGGCCTGGGCATGGTCTCGATCGCGTTCCTCATCGTCTTCCAGGGATTCGATTCGCTGCGGGTCGTCGCCGAGACGCTCTTCGCCGGCCTGCACGACTTCACGCTGGTGTCGATCCCGATGTTCGTGATGATGGGTGCGGCCATCGGTTCGTCTCCTGCCGGCAAGGACCTCTACGAGGCACTCGATCGCTGGCTCTACCGGCTCCCGGGAGGGCTCGTCATCTCGAACCTGGGCGCCTGCGCGCTCTTCGCCGCACTCACCGGCTCGTCGCCCGCGTGCTGTGCCGCGATCGGCAAGATGGGGATCCCCGAGATGCGCAAGCGCGGGTACCCCGACGACATCGCGACCGGATCGATCTGCGCGGGCGGCACGCTCGGCATCCTCATTCCGCCGTCGATCACGTTCATCCTCTACGGCATCGCCACCGAGACGTCGATCGGGCGCCTGTTCCTGGCCGGCGTCGTCCCCGGGATCATGCTGACGGGGCTCTTCGTGCTGTGGACGATCGTCCTCATCTGGAAGCGCGGCTTCCGCTCGCACGCCATCGATTTTCGCTACAACTGGAAGGAGAAGTTCGAGGCGCTGCCGAAGATCACGCCGTTCCTGCTCATCATCCTCGGCGTCATGTACGTCCTGTACGGCGGCGTCGCGACCCCGTCGGAGGCCGCGGGCGTCGGCGCCGCGCTGTGCGTCGTCATGGCCGTGGTGATCTACCGCATGTGGAAGCCCGGGCAGTGGTGGGTGATGCTGCGCGACACGACCCGCGAGTCGGTGATGATCCTCATGATCATCGCCGCCGCCGTCCTCTTCGGCTACATGCTGACGTCGCTGTACATCACGCAGACGCTCGCGCAGGCGATCGCCGACGCGCACGTCAACCGCTGGGTGCTGATGGGGATGATCAACCTGTTCCTGCTCGTGTGCGGCTTCTTCATTCCGCCGGCAGCGATCATCCTCATGACGGCGCCGATCCTCTACCCGATCATCAAGACCGCCGGCTTCGATCCGGTGTGGTTCGGCGTGGTCCTCACCATCAACATGGAGATCGGCCTCATCCACCCGCCGGTCGGGCTGAACATCTACATCGTGAGCTCGATCGCGCCCGATGTGCCGGTCACGCGCATCATGTGGGGGACGATCCCCTACGTGCTGTGCATGATCCTGCAGATCGTGATTCTCTGCTTCATCCCCGAACTCGCCACGTGGCTTCCCGACACGCTGATGGGTCCCGTGCGCTGAGGCGGCGTGGCAGCGACACCGTCGTCGGGCGCGTGCCCTGACCGACGCCGCGCGGCGCGGGCTAGATCTTCGGCAGCGTCACGCCGGCCTGGCCCTGGTACTTGCCGCCGCGGTCCTTGTACGACGTCTCGCAGACCTCGTCGGACTCGAAGAAGATCACCTGCGCGACGCCTTCGTTGGCGTAGATCTTCGCGGGGAGCGGCGTGGTGTTGGAGAACTCGAGCGTGACGTAGCCCTCCCACTCGGGCTCGAACGGCGTCACGTTGACGATGATGCCGCAGCGCGCGTAGGTGCTCTTCCCCAGGCAGATCGTCAGCACGTTGCGGGGAATGCGAAAGTATTCGACGGTGCGCGCCAGCGCGAACGAGTTCGGCGGGATGATGCACACGTCGCCCTCGAAGTCGACGAACGATTTCGCATCGAACGCCTTGGGGTCGACGATCGTCGAATTGATGTTGGTGAAGATCTTGAATTCGCGCGAGCAGCGGATGTCGTAGCCGTAGCTCGACGTGCCGTAGGACACGATGCGCCGGCCATCGACTTCGCGCACCTGTCCCGCCTCGAAAGGATCGATCATGCCGGTCGCCTGCGCCATCCGGCGGATCCATCGGTCCGACTTGATGCTCATCGTCGCTGATCCCGGTTTGCACCGCTACGGTGCGTTGACGGTGAAGCCCTCGCGACGCGCCGCCAGGGCGAGCCGCGCGTCATAGGTGACGAACTGCGGCTGAAAGGTCGGCACACCACGCAACTGGATTGCGGCAGCGAGTTGCAACGCATCGGCGGCACGCAGCGGATGCACGCGAACGAGACGACGCGCTTCGGCACGGACCGCCTGAGTCGCCTCGATCATGACCCCGCATTCGACGATGGCGTCAAGGCGTGCGAACGCGACGTCAAGGTCGGCCTCGTCAAGGCGCTTTTCCCGTACCAGGCGCGTGAGCGCCGACGCGCACTCGACCGGTGTCGCCCACCAAAGTGCAAATTCGCGATCCTCCTCGAACAGCGCAGCGGTCATCGCAGTGCGCATCTCCTCGACGAGGAGCGGGACGATCGCGGACGCATCCCAGAAGCGCACCTGCCCCTCTCATTTCACTTTCGCGCGACGGGCGGGCGCCCTCGCCGCAGCGTCGCTACCAGCCTTCCTCGCGCTCGGCAAGTACCGCGGCGACCGCACTCCCCTTGACCTTCGGCATCGACGGGAGCCCGCGCAAGATGCTTCCGGTGGGCGTGCGGGCCGGCCGCCGCAGCACCCCCGCGCGCTCGAGTTCGCCCCAGCGCTCGTCGCCACCGGCGAGGGTGGCCGCGACAGGCTCGATACGCGCGATCGGCGTCTCGCGATCCAGGATCATTACCGTTTCGCCGCGCCGCACGCGTTGCAAGAACTCGGACAGACGATGCTTGACCTCGGAAAGGGTCGCGGTCTTCATTGGGCCATTATAGCGATGTGAGTCCGGCCGACGAGCGCAGTTGGCCCCCGGGACGCGCGACCGACTGTAGCAACGTGTCCCGATGGCGCCCGTCCCGCATCACGTGTTCTGGACGACGATGCTGGGAATGCGCGACGAGAAATCCGCGGCCTTTTCGGCGACCGACAGCGCGACCTTGCGCGCGATGTCGCGGTACAGCTCGGCGGCCTTGCTCGACGGATCCGAAACGACGGTGGGCTGCCCGGAATCGGCCTGCTCGCGAATGCGAATGTCGAGCGGCAGGCTCCCCAGGAACGGGACCTGGTAGTCGGCGCAAAGCTTCGCCGCGCCGCCGGTGCCGAAGATGTGCTCGGCGTGACCACAGTTGCTGCACACGTGGATGCTCATGTTCTCGACCACGCCGACGATCGGAACGCCGACCTTCTCGAACATCTTGAGACCCTTGCGCGCGTCGATGAGCGCGATGTCCTGCGGCGTGGTCACGATCACCGCGCCGGTGACCGGGACCTTCTGCGCGAGCGTGAGCTGGATGTCGCCGGTCCCCGGCGGCATGTCGACGATGAGGTAGTCGACCTCGTGCCAACGCGTGTCCTTCAGGAGCTGCTCGAGCGCCTGCGTGACCATCGGGCCGCGCCAGACCATCGGCGTGTCCTGTTCGATCATGTAGCCGATCGACATCGACTGCACGCCGTGCGCGACCATCGGCTCCAGGCTCTTGCCGTCGGTCGATTCCGGTCGGCCGGAGATGCCGAGCATGATCGGTTGCGACGGACCGTAGATGTCGGCGTCGAGGATGCCGACCGTCGCCCCTTCCTGCGCGAGGGCGAGCGCGAGGTTCACCGCGGTCGTCGACTTGCCGACACCGCCCTTGCCGCTCGCGACCGCGATGATGTTCTTCACGCCGGGGATGAGCTTGACGCCGCGCTGCACCGCGTGCGAGACGATGCGTGTGGCGATGTCGACCTTGACGCGACCGACCCCCGGAACCTGCCGCACGGCATCGGTGACCGCCGTGCGCAGCGCCTCGTGCTGGCTGCGCGCCGGATACCCCAGCGCGAGATCGACGCTCACGTCGGCACCGTTCACGACGACCTTGCGTACGGCTTTGGTGCTCGCGAGATCGCGGCCGGTGACCGGATCGATGACGGTGGCGAGAACCTGCTGGATGTCGGCTTCGGTCATGGCAGTCTGGGAATGAGCTGAAAGTGCGCGCACGGATCGTGCACTGCCGTCATTCTAGCGCGGCAGGCAGCGACCCCGGCCGAGCCGGCGCGTCTTCTTGCTAGAATCGATATCCCTCATTGCCGCATGCCCATTTTGATGGCGTCGCCTGCCGCACCGCGCAAGCTCTTCGTCACCACGGCACTGCCGTACGCGAACGGTCCGTTCCACGTCGGTCACATCATGGAGTACATCCAGGCCGACATCTGGGTGCGCTTCCAGCGGATGCAAGGACACGAGGTCCACTTCGTGTGCGCCGACGACACGCACGGCGCGCCGATCATGCTCAAGGCCGCCGAGGAAGGCATCACGCCGGAGGCGCTGATCGCGCGCGTGAACGAGTCGCACCGCGCCGACTGGGTGCGCTACGCGATCAGCTTCGACACCACGCACACGACGCACTCGCCGGAGAACACCGAACTCGCGCAGTCGATCTATCGCCGGTTGCGCGACCACACGCCGTCGCTCATCGGCCGGCGGACGATCGAGCAGTTCTACGACCCCGTCCAGGGGATGTTCCTTGCCGATCGCTACATCAAGGGGACCTGCCCCAAGTGCGGCGCAAAGGACCAGTACGGCGACGCTTGCGAGGTCTGCGGCTCGACCTACGCGCCGACCGACCTCATCGCACCCTACTCGGCGATCACCGGCGCCAAGCCCGAGCTGCGCGCCTCCGAGCACTTTTTCTTTCGCCTCTCCGAGCCGCTCGTCGTCGCCTTCCTCGAGCGGTGGACGCGCGAGACGCCGCTGCAACCGGAAGTGTTCAACAAGATCCGCGAATGGCTGGGCGAAGACGGCGCCGGCAAGGATCTCGCCGACTGGGACATCTCGCGTGACGCGCCGTACTTCGGAATTGAAATCCCCGACGCGCCGGGCAAGTATTTCTACGTCTGGCTCGACGCCCCGATCGGCTACCTCGCCGCGCTGAAGAAGCACTTCGACAGCGGCGCCGCGCGCCGCACGTACCCGACGGAGACGCGCAGCTTCGACGAATTCGTCGCCGACCCCGAGGTCGAGCAATACCATTTCATCGGCAAGGACATCGTCTATTTCCACACGCTGTTCTGGCCCGCGATGCTGCGCTTCTCCGAGCGCAAGACGCCGACCAACGTCTTCGTCCACGGCTTCATCACCTTCTCGGGCGAGAAGATGTCGAAGTCGCGCGGCACCGGCATCAGCCCGCAGCGCTACCTCGAACTCGGCATGAATCCCGAGTGGCTGCGCTACTACCTCGCGGCCAAGCTCAACGATCGCGTCGAGGATCTCGACTTCAATCCCGACGACTTCGTCGCCCGCGTCAACAGCGACCTCGTCGGCAAGTACGTCAACATCGCCAGCCGCGCCGCGTCGTTCCTCACCCGGTACTTCGACGGCGCACTCGCGCCACCGGGGCCGCGACCCGCGTGGTGGCTGACGAGTGCCGATGCCGCGGCACGCGAGATCCGCACGTGGCTCAACGATCGGCAGTACAGCCGCGCCGTGCGCCGGATCATGGAACTCGCCGACCTCATCAATCGCCACTTCGACGAGCACGAGCCGTGGCGGCTCGCCAAGGATCCGGCGAACCGTGATGCGTTGCATCGCGTGGTGAGCGATTGCATGGCAGGCTTCAAGCTCCTGTCGGTCCTGCTCGCCCCGATCATCCCGACCACCGCCCGCGCCGCCGCAGCGTTCCTCGGCGAGGATCGCGATTTCACGTGGGCCGACCTCGACGTCGCGCCCACGCGCATCGGCGAGTATCGCCACCTCGTCAAGCGCATCGACCCGAAGGACATCGATGCGCTGCTCGCACCGGCCCCGGCGAGCACGGGCACGGAGCGCGGCGCGCCCGCGGTGGCGGCACCGGAGGCCACCCTCCCGACCGCGCCAAGCGACGCGGGCACCGCGGACGCGCCTGCGGCCGCCGCCGCGACCGCCGCGATCTCGATCGACGATTTCACCAAGGTGGATCTGCGGATCGCCCGCATCGTCGCTGCCGAGCACGTCGAAGGCGCCGCGAAGCTCCTGAAGCTCACCCTCGACGTCGGCGAGGCGCGCCCGCGCACGGTCTTCGCCGGCATCAAGGCCGCGTACGATCCCGCCACCCTCGTCGGGCGGCTCACGCCCATGGTCGCCAATCTCGCGCCACGCAAGATGAAGTTCGGCGTCTCCGAAGGCATGATCCTCGCGGCCTCGGGCGACGGCCCCGGCATCTTCCTCCTCGCACCGGATGCGGGCGCCGCACCCGGCATGCGCGTGAAGTGACCCCAGGCCAACGGGCGCACGGGCGATGAGCGAAGGCACCCTACGAAGGCTGCGGTCGCTTGTGACGGCGCTGCAGTTTCGCCCCAAGCTCGTCGACTGCTTCCGCGAAGGCTACACGCGCGACGACCTGCGCGCCGATCTCCTGGCCGGCGTCACCGTCGGTGTGGTCGCGCTGCCGCTGGCCATGGCATTTGCCATCGCCTCCGGCGTCTCGCCGCAATCCGGCATCTTCACCGCGATCATCGCCGGCTTCCTCATCTCGCTCCTGGGCGGCTCGCGCGTGCAGATCGGCGGGCCGACCGGCGCGTACATCGTCATCGTCTACGGCATCGTCGCCCAGTACGGCATCGCCAACCTCGCGATCTGCACCGTGGCCGCCGGCGTGCTGCTCTTCGCCATGGGCGCGCTGCGGCTCGGCAGCCTCATCCGCTTCATCCCGGTGGCGATCGTGATCGGCTTCACCAACGGCATCGCGATCCTCATCCTCCTGTCGCAGGTCAAGGACTTCCTCGGTCTCGATCTCACGCTCCCCGAGGAATTCTTCACCCGGGTGCAGGCGCTCGCCACCAACGTGCCCAAGGCCGATCCGGTGACCGTGCTGCTCGCCGTCGCGTGCCTCATCGCACTGCTCTTCTGGCCGAAGGAGATCACCACGAGCGGCCGGGTGCTCGAAGCCGAGTCCGAGCACGCCGCGCTCGTGACCGAAGGCGGGCGCGACAAGTCGCTGCCGGAGCGGGCCCTCCACGACACGCTGCGCCGCGTGCAGCGCGTCCTCACCCACCTGCCGGGCCCGATCATGGTGCTGGTGATCGCCTCGCTCGTGGTCGGCGTCTTCCACCTCGACGTGCAGACGATCGGCACGCGCTTCGGCGGCATCCCGCAGGAGTTGCCCGCATTCGCCTGGCCCGAGATCTCGCTGCCGACACTGCGTAATCTCCTCGCCCCGACGATCACGATCGCGCTCCTGGGCGCGATCGAATCGCTGCTCTCGGCACGCGTTGCCGACGCCATGATCGACGATCGCCACGACCCCAACCAGGAGTTGATGGGCCAGGGCGTCGCCAACGTCGTCGCGCCGCTCTTCGGCGGCATCCCCGCCACCGGCGCCATCGCGCGCACCGCAACCAGCGTGCGCACCGGCGCGCGCTCGCCGATCGCCGGCATCGTGCACGCGCTGACGCTGCTCGTCATCATTCTCGCCGCGGCACCGCTCGCCAAGTACATTCCGCTCGCCGCACTGTCCGCCGTGCTCGTGGTGGTGTCGCTCAACATGGGCGACTGGCACGCCTTCCGCGACCTGCGCAAGTATTCGATCGCGTATCGCACGGTGCTCCTCGCGACGTTTGCCGTGACCGTGGTGTTCGACCTCTCGCTCGCGGTGCAGATCGGCCTCGTCCTCGCGAGCCTCTTCTTCATCTATCGCATCTCGGAGCTGACGCGCGTCGAGCCGATCACGCTCGATGGTGCGCCGCCGGGGGTGGCGGCGTACAAGGTCTTCGGCTCGCTCTTTTTCGGCTCGATCGGCAAGCTCGAACCCCTGCTCGATCCGGTGCTGTCGCCGGCGCAGATCATGATCCTCGAGATGCACCAGGTCATCAGCATCGACAACACCGGCCTCGAGACGTTGCAGGCGCTCCAGCGAACGCTCGCCAAGCGTGGCGGCCAGCTCATCCTGTGCGGCCTCAACCGTCACCCGTCCGAGCAGGTGGCCCGCTCGGGATTCCGCGAGGAGCTCGGCGTGGACAACATCGTCCCGCACCTTGCCTCCGCGCTCTTCCGCGCGCACAAGCTCGCGCCCCAGAACACGGCGCCGGACTTCTTCGAGACACCCGATCCGACGCTGTAACGCACGCGGCGGCGCGACCGCCGCGCCCGCCGCGACCGCGGCCGCACGCGTCGGCGCGCACCCCGCGCAGCGCCCCCCGCATCGTGCGGCGCGCAAGGCACCGTGGTACCGTGGCCACCTCGGCGTTCACTGGCTCACGACGATGCCCGGCCCGACCCGCGAGTTCTGGCAGACCCGATTCGAAGCGGGGCACACGCCCTGGGATCACGGGGGCGCCAGCCCGCAGTTGATGCGTTGGCTCGAAAGCGGCGCGCTCGCGCCGTGCCGCATCGTCGTTCCCGGCTGTGGTTCGGGCCACGAGGTGGCAGCCCTCGCCGCCGCCGGCTTCGACGTCACCGCGCTCGATTACGCGCCGGCCGCCGTGCAACGCACGCGCGAGCGACTCGCGCAGGCGAAACTTGCGGCCACCGTGGTCGAAGCCGACGTCCTGTCCTGGTCACCGACCTCACCCGTCGATGCGATCTACGAGCAGACGTGCCTGTGCGCGCTGTATCCGGACCACTGGATCGGCTATGCCCACAGGCTGCACGACTGGCTGCGTCCCGGTGGACGGCTCCACGCGCTCTTCATGCAATACGCGCGTCCCGGCGCCGCCGAGGGGCTGATCGAGGGTCCGCCGTATCACTGCGATATCAACGCGATGCGCGCGCTCTTCGACGCCTCGCGCTGGCAGTGGCCCGCACCGCCCTACGAGCGGGTGGCGCATCCGAACGCGTTCATCGAACTCGCGGTGATCCTCACGCGCCACTGACCGCGCGATGTCGCGGCAAACGCCGCGCCCGACCGCACCGTCAGACCGACACCTCGCGTCCGCGACCCAGGCGCGGCGGCGTATCGGTGGACCGGGCACGCCGCTGTACATCCGCGTCGAGCGCCTCCTTGAGGTAGATTCCGGTCACGCTCGCCGGATTCTGCGCGATCGTCTCCGGCGCGCCCTCGGCGATGATCCTGCCGCCACCGGCGCCGCCCGCCGGCCCCAGATCGATCACCCAGTCGGCGGTCTTGATGACGTCGAGGTTGTGCTCGATCACAACCACCGTGTTGCCGTGATCGCGCAGGCGATGCAGCACGCTGAGCAGGAGATCGATGTCGTGGAAGTGCAGGCCGGTCGTCGGCTCGTCCAGGATGTAGAGCGTGCGCCCGGTGTCGCGCTTCGACAGTTCGAGCGCGAGCTTCACCCGTTGCGCCTCGCCGCCGGACAGCGTCGTCGCCGACTGGCCGAGCGTGATGTAGCCCAGGCCGACGTCCAGCAGCGTCGCCAGCTTGCGCGCCACCGCAGGAACGGGCTCGAAGAACGCGTACGCCTGCTCGACGGTCATCGCGAGCACGTCGTGGATGTTCTTGCCCTTGTAGCGCACCTCGAGCGTCTCGCGGTTGTAGCGCTGGCCGTGGCAGACGTCGCACGGCACGTACACGTCGGGAAGGAAATGCATCTCGACCTTGATGAGGCCGTCGCCCTGACACGCCTCGCAGCGCCCACCCTTGACGTTGAACGAGAAGCGACCCGGCCCGTAGCCGCGCTCGCGCGCCTCCTTCACCTGCGCGAAGAGTTCGCGAATCGGCGTGAACACGCCCGTGTACGTCGCCGGATTGGAGCGCGGCGTGCGCCCGATCGGGCTCTGATCGACGCTGATCACCTTGTCGAAGTGGACGAGGCCGTCGATCTCGCGGTACGGCGCCGGCTCGTCGGCGCTGTCGTACAGGTGCCGCGCCACCGCCTGGTAGAGCGTGTCGTTGATGAGCGTCGATTTGCCCGAGCCCGAGACGCCGGTCACGCAGACGAAAAGCCCCACGGGGAGCTTCAGCGTGACGCTCTTCAGGTTGTTCCCGGTGGCGCCGCGAATCGTGAGCTCGCGTTCGGGATCGGCGCGGTGGCGTGTGGCCGGTACCGCGATGTGGCGCCGGCCCGCGAGGTACTGGCCGGTGAGCGAATGCGGCGCGCGCCGGATGTCGTCGGGCGTGCCCTGCGCCACGACCTGGCCGCCGTGCTCGCCGGCACCGGGGCCCATGTCGACGACGTAATCGGCCGCATTGATCGCGTCCTCGTCGTGCTCGACGACGATGACGCTGTTACCGAGGTCACGCAGGTGCTTGAGCGTGGTGAGCAGCCGATCGTTGTCGCGCTGGTGCAGGCCGATCGACGGCTCGTCGAGGACGTACATGACACCCGTGAGCCCCGAGCCGATCTGCGAGGCAAGCCGGATGCGCTGCGCCTCGCCTCCGGAGAGCGTCTCCGCCGAGCGATCGAGCGAGAGGTAGTCGAGCCCGACGTCGTTGAGGAACGTGAGCCGGCTCATGATCTCCTTGACGATGCGATCGGCGATCGCCGCCTTCTGGCCGTCGAGCACGAGACCGCGAAAGAACGTCATCGCGCTCTTGAGCGGCAGCGCCGAGATCTCGTAGATCGGGCGCGCCGCCTTGCCGGCGCCGACCTTCACGTGGCGCGCCTCGCGTCGCAAGCGCGTGCCGTGGCACTCGGGGCAGGGCTTGTCGTTCAGGTACTTGGCGAGCTCCTCGCGCACCATCTGCGAATCGGTCTCGCGATAGCGGCGCTCGAGGTTGGGCAGGATCCCTTCGAACACGTGCTCGCGGGTGACGGGCTTGCCGCGCTCGGACAGGTAGACGAACGGGATCTTCTCGTCGCCGGAGCCATCGAGGATCAGCCTTTGCACGCGCTCGGGGAGCCTTGCGAACGGCTTGTCGATGTCGAATCCGACGTGCCGCGCGAGACTTTGCAGCATCTGGAAGTAGAACTGGTTGCGACGGTCCCAGCCGCGAATCGCGCCGGAGGCGAGCGAGAGCTGCGGAAAGGCGACGACGCGCTTGGGATCGAAGAAGGTGATCGCACCCAGGCCGTCGCAGCGCGGACACGCGCCGATCGGGCTGTTGAACGAGAACAGTCTCGGCTCGAGCTCGGCGAGCGAGTAATTGCACACCGGACAGGCGAACTTGGCCGAGAACAGGTGCTCGCGCACCGGCGTCTGCTCGGCGTCCATCTCCACGGCGATGGCGCGCCCGTCGCCGTGACGCAGTGCCGTCTCGTACGATTCGGCGAGCCGCTGCTTGAATTCGTCGCGCACGCGCAGGCGGTCGACCACCACCTCGATCGTGTGCTTGGTCGTCTTGGCGAGCTTCGGCACGGCATCGATTTCGTGCACCCTGCCATCGACGCGCACCCGCACGAAGCCCTTCGCGCGCAGTTCGGCCAGGAGATCGAGGTGCTCGCCCTTGCGATTGACGACGACCGGGGCGAGGATCATGAGGCGCGGGCCCTCGGCGTCCTCGCCCGCGCGCAGCGCGAGCGTGGCATCGACGATCTGCGAAATCGTCATCGCGCTCAACTTCTGTTCCGGATGATCGGGACAGTACGGGTCGCCCACGCGGGCGAAGAGCAGACGCAGATAGTCGTGGATCTCGGTCACCGTACCCACCGTCGAGCGCGGGTTGTGCGAGGTCGCCTTCTGCTCGATCGAGATGGCCGGTGAAAGCCCTTCGATCAGGTCGACGTCGGGCTTCTCCATGAGCTGCAGGAACTGCCGCGCGTAGGCGGACAACGACTCGACGTAGCGACGCTGCCCTTCGGCGTACAGCGTGTCGAAGGCAAGCGAACTCTTGCCCGACCCCGACAATCCCGTGACGACGATCAGCCGGTGCCGCGGCAGATCGAGGTTGAGGTTCTTGAGGTTGTGCGTGCGTGCGCCGCGGATGCGAATCAAATCCATGCGAGGGAAGTTTCGGGTCGAGGGTCGACCGTTGGGCCTAAGGTGCGAGCGGCGAACCTGCTAGTATATTGCGATTCGAGTGCATGCCTCCACTGGCTCGAACCCCCCGATGGTCGGTCTGCATGCAGGTCCCGATCCCGTTTTTCGCCCACGCATCCGTCGATGCACGTTGACGAGCTTCCGATGCAAGCTGCCGCTGCGCGATCCGCCCAACGTCCGGGAATGACTCCCGGCGAACGGCGCGCGACCGCGAGTCTCGCCAGCGTCTACAGCCTGCGCCTGTTCGGAATGTTCGTCATCCTGCCGGTCTTTGCGCTGTACGCCGAGCGCTTGCCCGGAGGCGAGAGCCACACGCTCGTCGGCATTGCGCTCGGCATTTACGGCCTCACGCAGGCGATCCTGCAGATTCCCTTCGGTTGGGCCTCCGACAGATGGGGGCGCAAGGAGGTCATTTACAGTGGGCTCGTCATCCTCGCCATCGGTAGCGCTGTCGCCGCGGTCGCGCGCGACATCCAATGGGTCATCATCGGCCGGGCGTTGCAGGGCGCCGGCGCGATTTCGGCGGCCGCCGTCGCACTCGTGGCCGATCTCACCCGCGACGCCGTGCGCACGACGGCGATGGCGGTCATCGGCATCAGCATCGGCGCCACGTTCGCGCTTTCGCTCGTCGTCGGCCCCATGCTCGACGGCGTGGTCGGCGTACCGGGCATCTTCGCGCTCACCGGGATCCTCGCGCTGGTGGCCATCGTCGTCGTGCGCTTCGGCGTCCCCGATCCCGACCACACGACCGGTCCCGCCAGCGTGCCGGGACAGCTCGTGCCGGCGCTGCTGGACCGCCAGCTCCTGCGCCTGTCGTACGGAACCTTCACGCTGCACGCGGTGCTGATGGCGCTGTTCACGCAGGTTCCGTTCGCGTTGCGCGACAGCGGCCTCGCCGACAACCATCACTGGTGGCTCTACCTGCCGGTGCTCGTGATCGCAGTGGCGGCCATCCTGCCGTTCCTGCGGCGCACCGATCGGCCGGGCCAGGCGAAGCCCGCGATGGTCGCCGCGATCGCGGTGCTCTTCGCCGGCACCGCCGGCATCGCCTGGTCGCTGCATTCGGTGTCCGGACTCGCCATTGCGCTGACGGTATTCTTCGCCGGGTTCAATCTCCTCGAAGCGCTGCTGCCGTCGTTGGTGTCGAAGTACGCGGCCGTCGAAGGGCGTGGTGCGGCGATCGGTGTCAACTCGAGCGCCCAGTTTCTGGGAGCATTCGTCGGTGCGGCCGCCGCGGGGTGGCTCGCCGAGCACGTGAGCAACGTCTCGGTATTCGTCTTTTGCCTGGTCCTCGTGGCCTTCTGGTTCGTCGTGGCCTTGACCATGGCGCACCCGGATGGCTACGTCTCGAACTACACGATGGGAGAAACGTGAAATGGCCTCCGTCAACAAGGTGATCCTGCTCGGCAATCTCGGTCGCGATCCGGAAACGCGCTACACCGCCAACGGTGACGCCGTCACCAATCTCAACATCGCCACGAGCGAGCAATGGAAGGACAAGAGCGGCGAGAAACAGGAGCGCACCGAGTGGCATCGCGTCGTGCTCTTCGGGCGCCAGGCCGAGATCGCGAGCGAGTACCTCAAGAAGGGTCGTTCCGTGTACATCGAAGGGCGCCTGCAGACGCGCAAGTACACGGACAAGGACGGCGTCGAGAAATACTCCACCGAGATCGTCGCCGATCGCATGCAGCTGATCGGCAGCGCGCGTGACGCCGGTGGCGGCGGCGACACCGAGTTCGGCGCGCCACCGGCGGGCGGCGCAGGTGCGCGCCGCGAAGGCGGCGCCAAGCCCGCGAGCGGGGGTGGAAAGAAGGGGCCGGACGACTTCGACGACGACATCCCGTTCTGATCGCGGGCCGGCGCTCGCGCGCTGCACGCCGCGACCCTGCACGCCGCGCCCGCGTGCCGCGATCCCGCGCAGCAGCCCTCGCTACGCGGCGACCTCGACGCGCCGCGGCGCCTGCGCCGTGCGCAGGATGACGCCACCGCCCAGGCACACCTCGCCGTCGTAGACGACGAGGTACTGGCCGGGGGTCGGCGCCCACTGTGGCGCGGTGAAGCGGGCGACGAGACCCGCGTCGGCCGCCACGAGTTCGCAGCTCGCATCGGCCATCCGATAGCGCGTCTTCGCTGCAGCGGTCAGCGGCAAGGGTGGCGCCACGCCGGCGATCCAGTGCACATCGTCGACCGTCACTTCGTCCGCGTAAAGGCGCGGGTGATCGTGACCCTGGACCACGATGAGCGCGTTACGCGCCGCATCCTTGCCGGCGACGAACCACGGCGCCGCGCGGCCCTCGCGCGTGCCGCCGATGCCAAGCCCCTGGCGCTGCCCCAACGTGTAATAGGCAAGCCCCACGTGCTCGCCGACGCGTACCCCCTCGAGCGTCACGATGGGCCCGGGGCTACGCGGCAGGTAGCGCGCGAGGAAGTCGCGAAACGGGCGCTCCCCGATGAAGCAGATTCCGGTCGAGTCCTTCTTCGCGTGCGTGGGGATGCCTAGGCGCAGGGCGAGCGCGCGAACCTCGCGCTTGGTGAAGTCACCCAACGGAAACAGCGCCGGCGCCAGTTGACGCTGCGACAGCCGGTGCAGGAAATAGCTCTGGTCCTTCGTCGCGTCGACCGCCTTCAGGAGTTCGACGCGCGACGGCTCGCGCGGCGCCTTGCGCACCCGCGCGTAGTGGCCGGTGGCGATGTGATCCGCGCCCAGCCCGAGCGCGTGATCGAGGAACGCCTCGAACTTGATCTCGCTGTTGCACAGGACGTCGGGATTAGGCGTGCGACCCGCCTCATACTCGCGCAGGAAATGCGCGAACACGCGCTCGCGATACGCGGCGGCAAAGTTCACCGCGACGAGTTCGATGCCGATCACGTCGCACACCGCAGCCGCGTCGACCAGGTCGGCGCGTGACGTGCAGTACTCGTCGGTGTCGTCGTCCTCCCAGTTCTTCATGAAGACGCCGACGACCTCGAACCCCTGCGCCTTCAGGAGCCACGCGGCCACGGCCGAATCGACGCCGCCGGACATGCCCACCACGACGCGCTTGCCCATGCCCTATCCCCTGCTGCCGTACCGATGCGATCGGCTGCCGCTGCGCAACACGCCAACGTTCACGCGCGGCCGGCGTCGATCACGAGATCGAGCGGAAGGCGTTGCCCGGCGCGGTAGTCGTCGATGCAGCGCAGGACGAGCGGCGTGCGATGCTCGCGACGCCGGGCCACGAGTTCGTCGTAGGTGAGCCACAGCGCCCGCACGATGCCGGTATCGAGCGCGCGCGCCGGATCGTAGCGTCGCGCCTCGGCCACGAAGGCGAAGCGCAGGTAGGTTGCGCCGTTGTCGGGTGCATCCCAGCGATAGATGCCGACGAGCGCGGTCGGAACCACGGCCCAGCCCGTTTCCTCGAGCGTCTCGCGCGCGGCGGCCGCGGGCAGCGTTTCCTGGCGCTCGAGGTGTCCCGCCGGCTGGTTCAGGCGACGCCCGGCCGACGTCTCCTCCTCGACCAGCAGGAAACGTCCGCCACGCTCGACGATCGAGGCGACGGTCACCGCCGGATGCACGCAATCGGGCTCGCTCACGCCGGCATCATCCCAGAAAAAAAACGAGGCAGGACGCGCAACGCGCCCTGCCTCGGTTCGAACGATCGTCCGGCGCTTACTTCGTTGCCTTTTGCTGCAGATCCTTCGACAGGTCCTTCTGGCCTTCCTTGGTCTTGAGCGGCGCATTCGCCTTCGCCATGCCCTTCGATGCTGCAGTGTTGGCCTTTTGCTGCGCAGCGGTGGCCGCGGTGCCCGAGTCGTTGTTCGGGTTGTTGCCGGTCTTCATGGCGTCCTTGGCGAACTTCTCCTTCTCGGCCTTGCTCATCTTGGCCGTTTCCTTCGAAACCGCCGTGTTGGCCTTTTGCTCGGCCGCGGTGGCCGCGCCCGATGCGGAGCTGCCCGAGCCGGCTTGCGTCGTGGCGCTGACGTCGGCCTGCTTTTGCTTGGTGGCGGGCGATTGCGCCGCCGAGACGGTCGCGAACGCGCCGACGATAAGTGCAACGAGAAGCTTGTTCATGTGCGTTTCCTTCAGGGTGTGATGTGGCTGGTTGGGGAGCGGGTTACTTCGCGGGCGCTGCTACGGGCGCGGTTTTCGTGCCCGTGTGCTTCTTCGCCTTCTTCTTCTTGGTCTTTTTTGCCTCGGCTTTGGCCGGTGCCGCTGCGGAGGCCGCAGCGGCGGGTGAGGCGGTCGATGCAGCGCCGGGTGCGGCGGTCTGCGCAAGTGGCGCAAGACTGAAGGTCGCCGCAACCAATACCGCGATCCATTGCTTCATGAGGTTCGATCCCGAGTGACGATGAGAAAGACATGGCCCCGCGCATGAATTCTCCGCTTCTCCGGAGAACGACATTCGCGGGTTCTGTCTAGGCCCATAACGGACGCTCGATCGCGCCGGTTGACAGCACCGGCCACCGGCGGCCGCAACGACGCGGTCGCGAACCCACCATGACTCCGTAAGTTTATCCGATCAATCAAGGACCTGCCAAAGCGTGCGCGCGCGCCGCTCGGCCCGGACGGCGCGCCTGATGCGAAAACGCGACAAGGCCCCGACCCGACGGGCCGTGCGAACCGTATGGTGGCGGCGCCCGCCCGCTTCAGCTCGCCGCGTCGCCGCCGGGCGAGGCGTGCAGCCACGTCCGCGCCAGGGCGAGGGTGACCGGTCGCTGCGCAGCGAGCGACCGGCGATCGAGCGCATCGAGCGTCGCCAGCAACGACGGCATGTCGCGTCGGCCGTGGACGAGCAGGTAGGCGATGACGTCGGGGTCGAGGCGCATCCCCCGCGCCTCGGCGTAGGCGGCGAGTGCGGCGGGCTTCTCCTCGTCGCGCAACGGCACGATCTCGTAGACGAGTCCCGAGCCCAGCCGCGAGCGCACGTCGGCGCGCAACTCGATGCGCGCCGGCGGCAGCGACGCGGCGGCGACGAGCGTGCCGCCGGTATCGGCCAGGCGATTGAAGAGCGTGAAGAGCGTTCCCTGCGTGAGCGCGTCGGCGGTGGCGATCGCATCGACGGCGACGATCGCCGCAACGTCCGGGGGCTCGCCCGGCGCCGCCGCGGGTGTCGGGCAATAGGCTGCGGCCCGCCCCGCTGCGCGCGCTGCCTCCACCGTCGCTTGCAGGAGATGCGAGCAACCGGCACCGACCGCGCCCCAGACGAACACCACCGCCGGGGTCTCCTGCCCCGCGGCGAGCCGGCGCAGGGCGGCCACCGCCTCCGCATTGCGGCCAACGGCAAAGTTCGTGAACGTCGGCGGCGCGGCCGGGGCGAGTTCGAAGGTCAACTGCTCCATCGCTCAATGCTCGTCGCCGTAGACGGGCGAGGTGACGTAGGCGCCGCGCAGGTGGCGCAAGCCGACGAGGAGCGCCGCGGACGCCGGCAGCGCGAGCAGCACCCCGGCAAAGCCGAAGAGCTGTCCGAAGGCGAGCAGCGCGAAGATCACGGCAAGGGGGTGAAGGCCGATGCGATCGCCGACGAGGTACGGGACGAGGACGTAGTTCTCGACCAGCTGGCCGACGCCGTAGACCGCGAGCACCGCCACGAATCCCGGCCAGCCGGTCCATTGCAGGAGGGCAGCAAGAACGCCGAGTGCCAGGCCCAGCCCGAAGCCCACGTAAGGGATGAAGACGAGCAGACCGGTGAGCACGCCGATGGCGATCCCGCGTTCCAGGCCCACGACGGTGAGCGCGATCGCATAGTAGAGCGCGAGCACCCCCATCACCATGAGTTGCCCGCGCAGGAACTCGGCCAGCACCTCGTCGATGTCGGTGACGATGGTGCGGGTCTTGGCGAGCCAGCGCCGCGGCACCAGCGCGAAAAGACGCTCGCCGATCATCTCCCAGTCGCGCAGCAGATAGAACATCACGACCGGGATGAGCGCGAGGTTGACGAGGATCGACACGACGATCAGGCCGCCAGTCTTGAGTCCCGAGAGGAGCTGCAGCGACAGGTCGCGCGCCTCGTTCATGTTCTCGGCGACGAGCGCACGCACCGAGGCGAGGTCGAAGGCGAGTTGCACGCCCAGCTGCGCCTCGAGCCAGGGCGAGATGCGCGCCACCGCCTGGCCCGCGAGATCGGGCACCCGCCGCGCCACCAGCGCGATCTCGGATTGCACGAGCGGAATGAGCACGAGGAAGAGCGCGCACAGGGCAAGGCCGAAGAGCAGCACGACGACGACCGTCGAGAGCGCGCGCGAGATGCCGCGGCCGGCCGCCCAGTGCACGAGCGGCTTGCCGAGATAGGCGAGGATCGCGCCGATGAGAAACGGCGTCAGCACCGGCCCCAGGTAGCGCAGGCCCAGCACGACGACGATGGCCGCACCGGCGATCCACAGGTAATTGCGTAGCGTCAGCGCGCGTCGTGTCGCTGCCGGCGATTCGGCAATCGGCGCGACGACCACGGTGACGTCGGGCGTGGATTCGGGCGGAAGCGGAACGTGGGAATGCGTCATTTCCGGTAGAATTTCGGGACAGCGCGCAACGCGTCGCCTGGCGCGTCGATGGCGGATTGTAAAAGGTTCGTCGGGCGTGCGTTGGTCGATCCGCGAGGCCGCCCGCATGTCCACCCGCTCCTCCTCCGCAACGCCGTCCCTCTCCTACCGCGATGCCGGTGTCGACATCGACGCCGGCGATGCCCTCGTCGAGCGGATCAAGCCGTTTGCGCGCCGCACGCTGCGCCCGGAAGTGCTCGCCGGCATCGGCGGCTTCGGCGGCCTCATCGAGATCGGCAAGCGCTTTCGCGAGCCCGTGCTCGTCGCCAGCACCGACGGGGTCGGCACCAAGCTCATGCTCGCGCAACGGGCCGGTCGCCATGACACGATCGGCATCGATCTTGTGGCGATGAGCGTCAACGACATCCTGGTCCAGGGTGCGGAGCCGCTCTTCTTCCTCGACTACTACGCGTGCGGCAAGCTCGATGTCGACGTGGCGGCCACCGTGGTCCAGGGTATCGCCGCCGGCTGCGAGGAGGCGGGCTGCGCGCTCATCGGCGGCGAGACCGCGGAGATGCCCGGCATGTACCCCGAAGGCGAATACGACCTCGCCGGATTCGCGGTGGGCGTCGTCGAGAAATCGCGGGTGATCGACGGCCGCGACATCGCCGCCGGTGACGTGCTCCTGGGCCTCGCCTCGTCCGGCCCGCATTCGAACGGCTATTCGCTCGTCCGCCGCATCCTCGCCGCAAGCGGCGCGCCGCTGACCACGCCGTTTGGCAGCGACAGCCTGGGTGCTGCGCTCCTCGCGCCGACGCGCATCTACGTGAAGCCGATGCTCGCCACGCTCGCCGTCGTGCTGGTGAAGGGCATGGCGCACATCACCGGCGGCGGCCTCGTCGAGAACGTGCCGCGCATGCTGCCCGCCGGCACGCAGGCGCGCCTCGTGCGCGCGACGTGGCCGCGTCCGCCGATCTTCGACTGGCTGCAAGAGCACGGCAACGTCACCGACGCCGAGATGCATCGGGTCTTCAACTGCGGCATCGGCCTCGTGGTGGCAGTCGCCGCCGCCGATGCCGACCGCGCGATCGCGACGCTCGCGACGCACGGCGAAACCGCGCGGCGGATCGGCGAGGTCGTCGCCCTCCCGCCCGACGCGCCGCGCGCCGTCGTCGTGTAGTCGACGCGGCAGCACGCCAGCCGGGCGCGCGATCGCCCGGCACGAATCCTCACCCGACCATGGCCTCACGCATCACCGTCCTCGTCTCGGGGCGCGGCTCGAACCTCGCGGCGCTCCTCGGCGCGCAGGCGCGCGACGCACTGGGCGGCGGGCGCATCGTGCGTGTCGTCGCCAACCGGCCGCAGGCGGGAGGCCTTGGCATCGCCGCCGGATCCGGCGTGCCCACGCGCGTGGTCGACCACCACGACTTCGCGCAGCGCGACGACTTCGACGTCGCGCTCGCCGACGCGGTCGCGGCCGACGCACCCGACCTCGTCGTGCTCGCGGGCTTCATGCGCGTGCTGGGGCCGGGTTTCATCGAGCGCTTCGCGGGGCGCATGTTGAACATCCACCCATCGCTGCTGCCCGCCTTTCCGGGTCTGCACACGCACCGGCGTGCGCTCGCCGAAGGCGTGCGGGTGCACGGCTGCACGGTCCACTTCGTGACCGCCGACGTCGACGTCGGCCCGATCGTTGCACAGGCCGCGGTGCCGGTGCACGACGACGACGACGAGACGAGCCTCGCCGCCCGCGTGCTCGCTGCCGAGCACGTGCTGCTGCCCCACGCGGTGGCATGGTATTGCCTGGGCCGCCTTGCGATCGTGGGCAAGCGGGTCCATCTGACGGGCGATCGCCTGCCTCGCGATGCCGCCCTCTTTTGTCCCGATGCCTGACGATGTCCGGGTGCGCGCCCAGCCACCCTCGCCGCCGCCCGGAGCACCCCAGCACGCGTCAGCAAGCCTGCTGAGCGCGCCGCCGCGTGCACGCCGCCGCGCGCGCTGGCTCCTGGCAGGCGCGCTCGTCGCCTCGGTCGTCTTGCACGTGGCGGTGGCGTTGTGGCCGGTCACCCTCGCCACCGACGAGCTCGCCGTCCCGCTCAAGGCGACGCTCACCGAGTTGCCACCGCCGCCCGTTCCCGCACCCGTGGCCACCGCGCCCGTGCCGGCACCGAAGCCGAAACCTGCGCGTCGGCGCACCGTCGCGTCGAGCGCACCGGCACCCGTCGCGCTGCCCCCGGCCGACCCCGCGCCCGCGCCACCGGCCCCGGCCGAAGCGGCGCCACCCGCGGCCGACGCCGCGCCGGAAACGCCGGCACCGGTCGCCGACGCACCCGCGGCCGAACCGGCAGCACCCGCGATCGCGCCGGCCAAGACGCTGCCGCCGCGCGTGGACCTCGTCTACAAGGTCTTCTGGGGCACGCAAGGCTTCGAGATCGGCGATGCGGTCTATCGTTTCGAGCACCGCGACCAGCGCTACCGGATCGTGACACTGGGTGCGGCGCGCGGGCTCGCCGCGCTGGTCCTGCGCGGCCAGGGCAAGCTCGAGAGCACCGGCACCATCACCCCGCAGGGGCTCAAGCCCGATCTCCTGCGCGTGGAGCGCGGTGGACCCGACCGCGTCGAGTTTGCCGCCTTCGATCGTCGCGCCGGCATCATCACGCTGCGCGACGGCATCGAACCGCTCATCGAGCCCACCTTCGATCCGCTCTCGCTCATGTGGCAGTACTACTTCACGCCGCCGACGAGCGACTCCGTCACCGTCGCCGTGGCCACCCCGCGGCGCCTCATGAACTACACGATGACGCGCGAAGGCACCGACGAGATCACCTGGCCGCACGGCACGCTCGTCGCCGAACGCTGGCACCGGCGCAGTCTCGACGGCAAGACCGACGCCTACGTCTGGCTCGCCGCGTCGTTGCGCCACATCCCCGTCAAGATGCGGCTCGCGCACACCGAACGCGGCACGATCGAGGTCCTGCTCGATTCGATCCGGGTCGACGAGGATCCTGCCGCCGTCGGCCGCGACGAGCTGGCACTGCCGTCGCTCATCGAGGCGCCGCAGGCGCAAGCGCAGGCTCCGGTCGACCCTTTGGCGCAGCCGCGTCCCGGCGAGACCTTTCCCACGATGACGCCATGACCGTCCGCGCGAGCGAGATCGCGGCGCTGGCCGCGGCCATCGGCGAGGTGCGCCGCTTTGCCGCGCCCGCCGACAGCGGCCTCACCGCGTTCTTTCGCGCGCACCGCGCGTTGGGTGCGCGCGATCGCGCGTTCATCGCCGACGGCGCCTTCGCCTATCTGCGCCGCAAGCGCTCGCTGGAAGCGCTCGCCGAAAGCGACGATCCCAAGCGCCTCGCGCTGGCCGTCGTCCTGCGCGAGATGGGGCGCTCACTGCGTGACCTCGCCCCCGCGCTCGATGCCGCCGACGATATCTGGGCGCGGGCGTTCAAGTCGCGCCTGCAACGGGTGCTGCCGCCGGCGGTCGCGCACGACGTGCCGGATTGGCTCTGGGATCGGCTGGGTGCCGCATACGGCGACGCCACGCGCGCCGCACTCACCCGCGCCTGGCAAGACCCGGCGCCCTTCGACCTGCGCGTCAACGTCATGAAGACGACGCGCGAGGCCGCGCTCGCCGCGCTCACCGCCGAGGGCCTCGCCGCCACCGCCACCCCGTACTCGCCACTCGGCATCCGCGTCGCCGGTCGGCCGTCGCTTGCGCACCACCCCTGGCTTGCCGACGGCCGGCTCGAAGTGCAAGACGAAGGCAGCCAGCTCGTGGGCTACGCCGTCGCCCCGCGACGCAGCGACATGGTCGTCGATTTCTGCGCCGGCGCCGGCGGCAAGACGCTGCTCCTGGGTTCGCTCATGCGCGGGCAGGGCCGCGTGTACGCCTTCGACGTCGCCGCCGAGCGCCTGGCCAAGCTCACGCCGCGGCTTGCCCGCTCGGGCCTGTCCAACGTGCATCCGCAAGTGCTCGCGCACGAGCGCGACACGAAGGTCAAGCGGCTCGCCGGCAAGATCGACCGCGTTCTCGTCGACGCGCCGTGCACCGGCTTCGGCACGCTGCGGCGCAATCCCGACTTGAAGTGGCGCCAACCCGAGCGTGCGGTTGGCGAACTCGCCGCCAAGCAGGCGGCGATCCTCGCCGCAGCGGCAACGCTCGTCAAACCGGGCGGGCGTCTCGTCTACGCGACGTGCAGCGTGCTTCCCGACGAGAACGAGGCGATCGTCGCGGCATTCCTGGCCGCGAACCCATCGTTCGCGCCGACCGACGTCGCGGCCGACCTCGCCCGTGCGAACATTGCGCTCGACACCGGCGCGACCCTTAAGCTCATGCCGCACGTGCACGGCTGCGATGGCTTCTTCGCCGCCGCACTGGTGCGCGAGGCCTGATCGTCGGCGCGCACCCCGACACTTTCTTCGGTCCCATGCTCGCTCCCATCGACTTCTCCCGCCTCGAGAATGCCCTTGCCAACCCGCGCTACGGGTGGGAGCTCGCGCTCGTTCTCGTGTGCCTCGCCGTGGCCTGGGTCATCGACCGGGCGCTCGAGAAACGGGCGCGCGAGCGGCTGCGCGCGCGCGAGGACCGGCGCGGCAAATTGCACCCGCGCCTGTCCGGCGGCGTGGGGCGCATCGCCTTCTCGCTCGTCGCTCTTGCGCTGCTCGCGCTCGTGCGTCCCGTGTTCCACGCCGTCACCGGGGGCAAGCCATTCTTCCTCGACATCGCGATCCCGCTCCTGATCGCCCTCGCCGTGATCCGCGTGCTCGTGTACGTCATGCGGCGCTTCTTCGCGCAGGCGACCTGGCTCAAGACGTCGGAACGGGCGATCGCGCTGGCGATCTGGCTGCTCGTGATCCTCTATTTCGTCGGCCTGCTCCCGCTCATGGCGACCGAGCTCGACGAGATGCAGATCCCGATCGGCAAGGGCGGCGTGTCGCTGCTCACGATCTTCAAGGGCGCGGCAGCGGTGCTGGTGACGCTCGTCATCGCGTTGTGGCTGTCCGGCCTCATCGAGCAGCGCCTGTCGAACGCCACCACGCTCGACAACAACGTGCGCGCGATTCTCGGGCGCGTGGTGCGCGCGGTGCTGCTCACCGTCGGCGTGCTGATCGCGCTCGAGACGATCGGCTTCGACTTGACGCTGCTCACCGTCTTCGGCGGTGCACTCGGCGTCGGCGTCGGATTGGGCCTGCAGAAATTTGCCGCCAACTACATCGCCGGCTTCACCATCCTCCTCGACAAGTCGATCCGCCTGGACGACATGATCACCGTCGATGGCCGCCAGGGACGCGTGGCGAAGGTCACCTCGCGCTACGTGGTCCTGCGCAGTCTCGACGGCATCGAAGCGCTCGTCCCCAACGAGACGCTCATCAGCACCACCGTGCTCAACCACTCGCACGCCGTGCACAACGTGCGCCTTGCGTCGAACCTGCGCATCGCCTACGACGCCGACGTCGAACGCGCACTCGCCTTGATGGTCGAGGCCACGCACGGCGAGCCCCGCGTGCTCGGCGGTGGCGACGCCCCCGCTGCCTTCGTCAATGGACTGTCGGAGAACGGCGTCGACCTCGAGCTCGTGCTGTGGATCTCGGGCGGACCCGTCGGCAGCCAGGCGATCCGCAGCGCAGTCCACCGGCGCATCCTCGCGAGCTTTGCGCGCGAGGGGATCGCGATCGCACCGCAGCGGCGCGACGTCCGGTACACCGCGGCCGGGGACGCGTCTGGCGCACTCGCGGCTACACCCGCGCCGGCCGCCGGCCGCGCCGATCCCCCGTCGTCGCCGGCAAGTTGACACGCCCGCGGCAGCCGCCGATCCGGATCGCCGGTTCGCAATCGTGCGACTAGGGTAGAATCCGGGCCCGATGGCCGGGGCCGCGTTGGCTCGGCTGCACCGCAAGGTTTTCAATGACTTACGATCTTCTCGCCTTCGCCGCGCATGGCCTGTTGGACCTGCCGTGGTGGGGCTATCTCGTGATCACCCTGGTCCTGACGCACATCACGATCGCGGCGGTCACGATCTTCCTGCATCGCGCGCAGGCGCATCGCGCCCTCGACCTGCATCCGATCGCCAGCCACTTCTTCCGCTTCTGGCTGTGGCTCACCACCGGGATGGTGACCCGGGAATGGGTGGCGATCCATCGCAAGCACCACGCCAAGGTGGAGACCGTCGACGACCCGCACAGCCCGCAAACGCGTGGCATCAAGACCGTGCTGCTGCGAGGCACCGAGTTGTATCGCGCCGAATCGAAGAACCAGGAAACGCTCGCGCGCTACGGTCACGGCGTGCCCGACGACTGGGTCGAGCGTCACGTCTACTCGCGCCACACCTCGCTCGGGATCAGTCTCATGCTGGCGATCGACCTCGTGCTCTTCGGGCCGATCGGGCTCACGATCTGGGCGGTGCAGATGCTGTGGATCCCGATCACCGCTGCCGGGATCATCAACGGCATCGGCCACTACTGGGGGTACCGCAATTTCGCCTGCGCCGATACGTCGACCAACATCGTGCCGTGGGGAATCGTGATCGGCGGCGAGGAGCTGCACAACAACCACCACGCCTACGGCACGTCGGCCAAGCTGTCGTCGCAGTGGTACGAGTTCGACATCGGCTGGCTCTACATCCGCACGCTGGCTGCGGTCGGCCTCGCCAAGGTCCGCAAGGTCGCGCCCAAAGTGAAATTCGCCGGGGCGAAGCCGGTGCCCGACCTCGGCACGCTGCACGCGGTCCTGACGCATCGCTACCACGTCGCGACGAGCTACGCGCGCACGCTCAAGACCGCGTGCGCCACCGAACTCGCGCACCTCAAGTCGCGCGCGGAAAGCCTCGACCTGCCGAGCCCGCGACGGATGAAGCGCTTCCTGCTCGCTGATCCGGCCTCGCTCACCGACGCCGATCGCGTGCACCTCACCACCGCACTTGCCAGGAGCAAGCCCATCGCCACCATCTACTCGATGCGGCAGGAACTTGCGGCGCTATGGGAGCGCTCGACCGAATCGTCGGAGCAACTGCTCGCGCGCCTGCAGGACTGGTGTCACCGCGCCGAGGCGTCGGGCATTGCGCCGCTCGCCGCGTTCTCGCATCAGCTGCGCCGGTACGCGTAGACGGCGGCGCGAGGCCTGCAGCTGGAAGCGGCGACGTCGTCGCCGCGGGCAGGCCGAAACAGTACGGCGGCGGAAGCGTTCCGCCGCGCAGACGGCGACCGTTACTTGAGCTTCGTTTCCTTGTAGATCACGTGCTTGCGGGCGACGGGATCGAACTTCTTGATTTCCATCTTCTCCGGCGTGTTCTTCTTGTTCTTGTCGGTCGTGTAGAAGTGGCCGGTGCCGGCGGTCGATTCGAGCTTGATCTTTTCGCGCATGTCCGTGCTCCCTTAGATCGCCTCGCCGCGTGCCCGCAGGTCGGCGAGCACCGAGTCGATGCCGTTCTTGTCGATCGTGCGCAGAGCGTGCGTGGTCAGCCGCAGGCTCACCCAGCGGTTCTCGCTCTCCACCCAGAAGCGACGACGCTGCAGGTTGGGGAGGAAGCGCCGCTTGGTCTTGTTGTTGGCGTGTGAAACATGATGGCCCACCATCGGGGCCTTTCCGGTCACTTGACAGACTCGAGCCATCGCTCGCTCCTTCGATTAGGGTGTAGCGCCCGGCGGTGGCGCCGATCATCGACGCGACCGTGGCACCCGGGACGAGTCCGCGGCGCACACTGCAAGCCGCGGAAAAGCCCATGATTTTCGCACGATTCCGGTCGGTGAGGCAAGCCGAGGGTGAAGGTCGCAGGTGCGCCGCCGAACCCCGGTCCACTGCCGCGCGCCCGTACCCCTGGCGCCACAGCCGCGTCATCGGACCCGGCGCGGCCCTGGACGGGCGAGCTGCCGTATAGTCGCCGCTGCCCCCGCCTGCACCTTGCCCACCGACTGGCCCGCTGCCATGCCCCCGATCATCGACCTGCGCATCCTCGACGAGCGCATCCGCCCGCACCTCCCCGCTTACGCCACCCCCGGCTCCGCCGGGATGGACCTGCGCGCGTGCATCGACGCACCGCTCGTGATCGCCCCCGGCGACACGGCGCTCGTTGCGACCGGCATCGCGATCCACATCGCCGACGCGGGCCTCGCGGCGCTCATCCTTCCGCGCTCGGGGCTCGGGCACAAGCACGGCATCGTGCTCGGCAATCTCGTCGGCCTCATCGACTCCGACTACCAGGGCCCACTCATGGTGAGTTGCTGGAATCGAGGCAACGCGGCGTTCACGCTCAATCCCCTGGAGCGGCTCGCGCAGCTCGTGATCGTGCCGGTCGTGCAGGCGGGATTTCGCGTCGTGGAGGCGTTTGGCGAGAGCGAACGCGGGAGCGGCGGATTCGGCAGCACGGGACGTTGAGCACAGCGGACCCCGTCCGCGCTGCTGCGCACAGGTCGAGTGGGGTCCGGCGATCGCCTGCTACGCGCCGCGTGCGGCAACGTCGAGCAGGAAGCGTTCGAGCGCGCGGACCGGAGCGAGGTCACGAAAGAGCACGTGCTTGCGCTGGGCGACACGGGCGGACGTTTGCATCCGATACGTCGCATCGCGCGCGAGTCGCACCGCGAGGTCGACGTATTGCTCCGCCGAGGTGGCAACGAGTTCGTCCATGCCCATCACGCGCAGCACACCGCTCGCAAGTCGCCCGCGCATGAATCGCCCCTCCCACGCGACGACCGGCAGATCGCACTCGATCGCCTGCATCGCCGTGTTGAAGCCGGAGAAGCCGACGGTGTCGAGCAATGCGTCGCAGTCGCGCAGGATCGCAAAGAAGCGAGAGCGCGACTGGCGCGGCAGAAAGTGCAGGTTGCGGGCCGCGTCGAGCCCGGTATTCGAAAACGCGAGCGCCAGGCGCTCGTGGATCCGCTCGGACAAGGCCGGCGCCTGATCGACGAAGAAGAGGAGTTGCACGTCACGCGCGCGGCGTGCGATCTCCACCAGCAGGTGGTCGTGCTGCGGCATGTACTTGTACGGCGTGCCCGGACACACGAGCCGTGGCGCGAGCGCATCCACGCCAAGCGATGCCCAGTCGACACCGGTGAAATCCGGAACGAGGTCGTCGTAGTAGCACCCGATCCCGGGAAGACGCACCAGCCTCTCGCGATAGTGAGCTTGCGCGCCCGGTGGCTCGAACGCGTCCGCCGAGAGGAAGTAGTCGATCGTGGGATACCCGGAGGTTTCCGGATGCCCCCACGCCACGACTTGCACCGGCGCGAGGCGCAGTGCGGCCAGGCGCGCGCTCGTCGCGTCCATTCCGATCTCCGGATAGAGGATGACGTCGGGGTCGAGGGTTGCGAGCGCGGCGATCCAAGCGTCGAGGCCAGCAAGTCCCATGGTGAAGCTCGCTGCCTGCGCACGGGCAATCCCGGTTTCGGCATCGTTCGTCGTTCGCGTGTACAGGTAGTGGATCTCGATGCGGGAGCGGTCGAGGTGCGCGCACCAGCCGCGCAGGAGCGCGGTCCACACGGACTGGTCGTGCAAGAAGCCGCTGACGACGGCGAGGCGAACCGGACGCCCGGGGCTGCGTCGCGCTGCCGGCGGTGGCGCGTGCGCCGGGTGCGATGCGGCGAGCAAGCGCGCGCAAAGGTCGCCGTAGTCGCTCAAGAGCGCCCGATTGTCCTCTTCCATGAAGGCAAGGTAGAACGGGTGCCGCTCACCCACGGCCTCGGCGGCGAGGGGCGCGCGCGACGCATCGAACCACGCGTCGAGTGCGCGCAGGTCGGCCTCGAACTCGAGGCGAAACGTCGCCGGATCCTCGCCCGGCCCGTACGCCTGTGGCAATGCGGCGACGGCACGGAGCCAGCGCGCCTTCGCATGCTGCGGCTCGAGCGCCAGCACCTGCAACAGCGCGGCGCGTGCCTCCTCGCGCAACCCCTGCGCGTAATAGATCTCGCCTGCCGTGAAATGGACACCGGGATCTTGCGGGAAGCGCGCCTGCGCCTGCTGCAGGCGCTCGATCGCCTGCATTGATCGACCAAGCCGGGCTTCGATGTTGGCTGCGTTGAGATAGGCGGCAACGAACGAAGGATCGAGGTCGATGGCCCGATCGAAACATGCCAACGACTCCGCTCCCTTTCCGGCCTGGCCGAGGGCGGCGGCAAGGTTGCCGTGCGCCGCCGCCGAGTCGCGGCGGCACTCGACCACACGCGCAAATTCTGCTGCAGCGTCGCTGAACCGCCCTTGGCTAAAAAAGGCGAACCCGCGGCGCTCGTGCTCGCTTGCGGGATCCGACGCGGACGACTCCATGGCACGCACTCAAAGCAAGCCTCGTTCCGCAAAGGATACGACGCGCTGGCCCGCATGGCGCGCGCCCTCAGGTGTTGAAAAGCAACTCACGCGATCGGCGCGGCGCAGTGTGGAATCTTCGTTGGTGCGGACTCAAAGCGGCAGCACACGAACGCGTGTCCTCTCTGGTCCGACGACCACGAGTGCGCCGGACTCGAGCTCCGGCGTCAGTTGTCGCAATGTCTCAATTACATACTTGCCGAGCGACCTAATATGAACGGCGCCCGGGCGAACTTGGACGACGCTCGGCTTGTGTCCCTTCGTAACGGCAAGGATGGCGCCAAAGTCGAGGTCGAGTGTGAGCAATACATAGTCATGCTCCGCCGCATACGCCATGATGACGGCATCTTCCGCGTCGAGCCGTCCAACTGTCGACCAATGCGTTGCCTCAAGACCGCCGTCAGCCAATATCGCCACCCACTTGGTGGACAAATTGACGTCTACCAGAACCTTCACGAATTGCCGAGAACCACTTCGCGTTCTTCCGCGCGCCATGCGGCGTAGCGTAGCGCTTGGATAATGTCCTCTCGATCCAGGTACGGAAAGTCGGTCAACAACTCTTCAATCGTCTGGCCAGCAGCGATCTGGCCGACGATCATCCCGACCGTCACCCGCATGCCACGAATGCATGGCTTGCCGCCCATAACGGCCGGGTTCTGCGTGATTCGATCGAACAGGTCCATAAGCCGGTTGCCGCGGTTGGCTTGAACATTCAACCTGATGGGTACCTGACCTCATGATACATGAACGTCCACGCGCGATGACCGCGAGACCCTTCGCGGTCACAACAGCCCTCGTTCCGCAAAGGATACGACGCGCTGGCCCGCCACCACGAAGTGATCGAGCGTGCGGATGTCGACGAGCGCGAGCGCGCTCTTGAGTGACGACGTCAGGAGCTCGTCGGCGCGCGAAGGCTCGGCGACGCCACTCGGATGGTTGTGCGCGAAGATGACCGCCGCAGCGTTCTCGGCGAGCGCCGCCTTCACCACCTCGCGCGGATAGACCGACGTCTGCGCGAGCGTGCCGCGAAAGAGCTCGCGCGCGGCGAGAAGCCGGTTCTGGCTGTCGAGGAAGAGCGCGAGGAACGCCTCGTGCGGGAGCGTGGACAGCGACAGGCGCAAGTAGTCGCGCACGGCTTCGGGTGAGGTGAGCACGTCGCGTTGCGCCGCCTCCTCGAGCAGGGCGCGCCGTACGAGTTCGAGCGTGGCCACGAGCCGCGCGGCGCGCACGGGGCCGAACCCGCGCAGGTGCCGTAATTCGGCAGCTCCTGACGCGAGGAGCCCGGCGGTGCTGCCTGCCCGCGCCAGTGCGCGGCGGGCAAGTTCGAGCGCCGAGCACCCCGAAAAGCCCGTTCCCAGCATCACCGCCAGAAGCTCGGCGTCGGTGAGGGCGCCCGGTCCGCGCGCGAGGAGCCGTTCGCGCGGGCGCTCGGCGTCGGTGGTGACGGGGTCAGAGGAGTTCCAGGTCGGCGTCATGAGCGCTCGTGACGAGTGTGTTGTGTCGGATGGCCAAGGTAGACGCGGCACAGCCGCCTTTCCATCGGCCACAAAGACGACCCGGCCTCGATCTCGAGCGTCGCGAGCCCGTCCGGCCCGGGAGGCCTGCCCCGTTCGGTCAGTGGCGCTCGCGCCTGCGACGATCGACGTCCGTGGATGCGAGCCGACGTCCGGCCCCGGAGGAACGCTTGGGTGACGCGCCTTGCCGGCTCTACTCAAATGAGCTATATATTGTGCTCAAAGGAGCAATGCCATGTCGACTCGCACCGACACCGCAACGCGCCGACGCACACCACGAGCCAAGGGGGCAACCGGCAAGACCGGGCGCACCGTCACTTGGCCAGTGAAGGCTTCGGCCGACTGGTTCGTCCGGGTGTTCTCCATGCCTGCCACCGAGCGGGTGCAGGTCGCCAAGCGCGGCGTGCCGGCAGTGTCCATCGCCGATCTCGCCAAGGCGACCGGCGAGCCCAAGGAACATGTGATGGCGTTGCTCGGCCTTTCGCGCGCCACGGTCGACCGGAAGGCTCGGGCCAACCAGGCGTTGTCCGTGGTGGAGAGCGAACGCGTGATGGGGTTCGCCAAGCTGGTCGGCCAGGTGCAGGCGATGGTGAACGAGTCGGGAGACCCCGCCGGGTTCGACGCCGCCAGGTGGGTTGCCGGATGGCTGGAGCGGCCCCTGCCCGCGCTCGGCGGACAGCCGCCAGGTGAGTACATGGACACCGCCGAAGGTCAGCAGATCGTGTCCGGGCTGCTTGAACGAGCGCGCAGCGGCACCTTCGCATGAGCGTCGTATGGCGCATCGGGACGGACACGCCCACGTATCGCGCCGATGATCTCAGCGGCGCGGGTGCGCAGCGCACGGGGGGGCGCTGGAACCGGAAGGGAACCCCGATGCTCTATGCGGCGTCGAGCCGCGCGTTGGCCTGTCTCGAGACGATCGTGCACTTCAACGCAGGCGATCTACCGCTCAACCGATACCTCGTCGAGTTGGCGATCCCCGATGAGCTTGTCGCGGCGGCGGTTCGGTTCGATCCACACGCCCATGTTGGCTGGGACGCCATTCCTGAAGGAATGGTGAGCGTGGCCGCGGGCGAAGCCTGGGTGCGAAGCGGCACCTCGGCGGTGATGGTCGTACCCTCGGTGATCGTGCCGGAGGAGATGAACTTTCTCATCAGCCCCGAACACGCGGACGCCCAGCGGATCACGGCCCGCAAGGTGCGCAAGTGGATTTACGACGCGCGGCTACGCGCAGTCGGGTCACCACGGCGCAAGAGGTGAGCCGACGCGTTTCCCCGTCGCACGCTGGCGGTCCGCGCCGGGCGGGCGCACGCGTTGCCAACGAATGCGGAAGACAACGCCGGGCGGTACACTCGGTCAACACACGATCGAAACGACCGTACAGGCTTCGCGCATGACCACTGCCGATCCCCGCTCCGCCATCCGTCCCAGCCGCATCGTACTCGGGATCACCGGCGGGATTGCCGCCTACAAGGCCGCCGAACTCACGCGGCTCTTCGTGAAGGCGGGCGTCACCGTCGACGCCGTGATGACCGAGGCGGCCACCCATTTCGTGACGCCAACGACGTTTCAGGCGCTCTCCGGCCGACCGGTCGTGACCGACTTGTGGCACGCGGGAACGAGCAACGCCATGGGGCACATCGACCTCTCGCGCGGCGCCGACGCGATCGTCGTCGCCCCGGCCAGTGCCGATTTCCTCGCCCGGATCGCCCACGGCCACGCCGACGACCTTCTCTCCACGCTGTGCCTCGCCCGGGAATGCCTCTTGCTGGTGGCTCCTGCCATGAACCGGCAGATGTGGTCCAACGCCGCCACCCAGCGCAACGTCGCGCGACTGCGTGCGGACGGCGTGGCGATCCTCGGCCCCGACGTGGGCGAGATGGCGTGCATGGAGCATGGCGAGGGACGGATGCTCGAAGCAGCCGACCTCTTTGCCGCGGTCGTCGCCGCCTGCCAGCCCAAGGTCCTCGCCGGCAAGCGCGTCCTCGTGACCGCCGGCCCGACCTTCGAGGCCATCGATCCCGTGCGCGGCATCACCAACTCGAGTTCGGGCAAGATGGGCTTCGCCCTCGCGCAGGCCGCAGCCGACGCCGGCGCCGACGTGCTGCTGGTGGCCGGGCGCACGCCGCTGGCCACGCCCTGGGGCGTTACCCGGCTCGACGTGACGAGCGCAGCGCAGATGGCCGAGGCCGTGCTCGCGCGGGTGGCCGAGTGTGACGTCTTCATCGCCGTGGCCGCGGTGGCCGACTACACCCCCGCCACCGTGCACGAGCAGAAGGTCAAGAAGTCGAACGACGCGCTGTCGATCACGTTGAAGCCGACCGTGGACATCCTCGCCACCGTCGCGACGCTCCCCCGTCCGCCGTACTGCGTGGGCTTTGCGGCCGAGAGCCAGGACGTCGAGCGGCTGGGCGAGGAAAAGCGGCGTCGGAAAAAGGTGCCGCTGCTGATCGCCAATCGCGCGCAGGACGCGCTCGGCAGCGACGAGAACGCGGTGACACTCCTCGACGATACCGGTGCGCAGCGCCTGCCCCGCATGGGCAAGGTTGCGCTGGCGCGCGTCATCGTCGGCGAGATCGGACGCAGGCTTGCGCAGTGACGGACCTCGTCCACAGCGACGCGAGCGTCGAGGAACTCTGCCGCACCGGCAAGGAGTTTCTCGACCAGCGCCGCTTCGCCGAAGCGGAATGGCAGTTCACCCAGGCGCGTGACCGCGAGCCCGACAATCCCGAGGTGTACTACTGCATTGGACTCTTTTTCGCCGATCTTGCGAAGCCTGCTGAGGCGCTTGTGGCCTTCGATCGGGCGATCGATCTCCACAGCGCGCACGCCAGGGCTCACAACAACCGGGGGACCGTGCTGCAGCAACTCGGAAGGATCGAGGAGGCCGAGGCTGCCTTCCGCCGTGCGCTCGAACTCGCGCCGGACGACGCTCCGCCCTACATCAATCTCGCCAACGTGGTGGACCACCAGTTCCGCACTGCGGAAGCGCTCGCGATCTACGACCTCGCGCTAAAGCGTGGCGTGGCACCGGACCTAATCGGGCAGTATCGAGCCTCGCTGCTGGGGAAGTCGACCACGCGCCCCCCAGATGCCTGGGTCAGGTCGACATACGACAATTTCGCCCCGACGTTCGACCAGAATCTGAGCCAATTGAAGTACGCCGTTCCGGCCGCCATCGCGCAGTTGCTGGATGGCAAGGTAGAGGCAGGTCAGCACGTTCTCGATCTAGGCTGCGGCACCGGATGGATGGGCATGGCGCTCGCCGGCAAGGGACTCGAGTTCACTGGCGTGGATCTCTCCGAGCGCATGATCGCGCAGGCGCGGGAGAGGGGTTACAGGGATTTGCACGTTGCGGAGATCCACGCGTACCTCGCGGGCTGCCCTGCCGCATCGGTCGACCTCGTCACCGCCGCGGACGTCTTCATCCTCGTGGGCAAGCTAAACGACCTCTTCGAGCAGGTGGTCCGCGTGCTGAAGCCGCATGGATTGTTCGCGTTCTCGATTGAGGAGACGAGTGCCGCGGACTACAGCCTGCAGAGCACTCGCCGCTACGCGCACTCCCGCGCCTACCTGCGAACGCTCACCGCATTTCGCTTCGCCCCGGTCGACGAATGGCCGGGGGTGATCCGACTGGAGCAAGGCAAGCCGGTGCACGGCCGCGTGTACCTGCTTCGGAAGGCGTAGGCGGGCTTCGACCGCGGCTCCAGGATCGACGCCAACCGCACGCGGGCGCGGGAGTGGAGCGACGGCGGCGACGGTTCGAGATGCGGCCAGTCGCAACGATCGCCGTCAGGCGGCGCTCCCCTGCGGGAGAAAGGTCGCCCACTTCGGACGCCCGCGCCAGAACACGTGAAGTCCCTCGTTGAAACTCGCGAACGCGAGCTTCTCGCGTTCGGCCAGGTGATGAAGGCTGTCGCGCGTGAAGAGGCTGATGTGCCCGTTGCGCGGCGATGCGTACCACCAATCGAGGCGGCGATGCGGCGCTATGCTGCCGTCGCTCACCAGCGTCGAGAACACGATCGTCGCGTCGTCGTTCAGCAACGATGCCAATGTCCCCGCGAGCCGGCGTACGTCGGGCACGTGCTCGAAGACCTCGAAGGCCGTGATCAGGTCGAAGCGACCCAGATCGACAGGATCGCGATCGAGATCCACGAAAGGATCGTACGACGTCGAGTTCCATCCCGTGTCGCGCAGCACGTCACTGAGTAACCCGTGGCCGCCGCCATAGTCCAGGTGGCGGATGCTCCTGCCGGCGTCGCCGAGGAGCCGGATCAGATACTCGGCATTGCCGGTGGGACGTGCAGAGCGGTAATCGGGATCGACGTCGACATACCTGTCGTTGTAGACCCGCTCCGCGAACTCCTCGAGCGTCCAGCCGCACATCTGCGGAGCGAAGCAGAAGCCGCACCGCCCGCAGCGCGCGTAGTAAATCGCAGTCCCTGACAGGGGAAGGTAGATGCCCTCGCCTTCCCTGCATGATTTGTTGAAGTCGACGACATCGTGGAGCGTCGCTTCCTCTCCGCATACGCCACACTCGTATCGCGTTTGCTGTCTATCGCGCATCAGCTTGCAGTCCTGTTGCGCGGCGCGGGAAGCGAATGCCAGGACTTCCGCAACATCGTCTCAGCGCAGCGCATCGAATGTTTCGTCGACGGAGGAGACCCGTCGAAGTCCTTCGACGGCCATCTTCAGCTCTCGCGGAACGCACAGCACATTGATCGACACCAAGTCCGGCGGAAAGTCGTTCACGGGATTGCCTGCGAAGTTCCCGGGATTGAAGAACCTCGCGAAGTGCCAGTATGCGTCGTAGTCGAGGCGCTCGATCAGCGAAAGCAGATCGCGCGATCGCTCCTTCCGGTCGTTCTCCAGGTACATCAGCGGCCGATAGCGGTCGATGGTCCGCAGCCCGCCCTGGAGGACCTCTGTTTCCATTCCTTCGACGTCGACCTTGATGAAATGACAGTGCGCGAGATCCAGCGCATCGATGGTCGCCAAGGGGACCACATCCCCCACCGGTCCCGACCCGATGCTCAGGCCGCCGAAGTTATGCGTTTCGGTAGGCGGGAGATAAGGAACCGTGATCGATCCGGTTTGCGCACCGACTCCAGCCTGATAGGCGAATACGTTGCTGAGCTGGTTGAGCGCGAGATTCGCGCAAAGCGCCTGGAATACGAGACGCTGCGGCTCGAAAGCGTAGACCTGGCCCGTTGGGCCGACGATCCTGGCGATGTCGACCGTGTGCGCGCCGATATTCGCGCCGGCCTCGATCACGATAGCTCCCGGCCGCAACAGCTGCTCGAACAACAGCGATTCGGAGAGCGAGAACTCACCGTAGCGCGCCAGCGCGCCCCCTACGTACACGTCGTGCTTGTTGTAGAGGCGGGGGCCACCCCTGCAAAGCGCCAGCTCGTTGAAGCCATTCGGTATGAAGCTGCACTTCTCGATACCCACTATGACTCCCTCCGCTAATGGTTGAATCCGGCGTCTCGAAGCTCGGCGAAGCCGGCGGACGCGACGGTATCCACCTCGTCGCTCTCCTCGGGCAAGGCGAGCAGGCAGGCCACGTCCGTGTCGGCGAGCGCCGTCAGCTTCCAGACGCGATAGGCGCGGTCCTTGATCCAGCGCCCGACCTCGGACGCGGTCGACTCGCCCAAGACCTCGACGACGATCCTGGGTCTACGCCCCCATAGGCTTTGCTCCGCACCTGCGAGTATCGACAGCGTATCCTCGTCCACGCCGACCTTCAGGACATCGAGTCGGCTCAGTCCAAGGCGATCGACGCAATCGTCGTGGCCCGGGCCCGCGAGCCTCCTGTCGATGACCGAGACGTTTGCGATCTCGTTCGCGTGCAGGCTCTCCCCGAGCAGGCGCGCCATCCCCGGTCGCGATTCGAAGGCGATCACATGTCCTGAAGCGGCAGCCGCGAGACGCGCCAAAGGAATCGTATGGTGCCCCGGCGCCGCATTGACCTCGACGACCACCGCGCCGTGGAGCCCGAAGCTAGCCAGCACGTCGATCACGATCGGCAGGTACTCTCCCGACCGTTGCAGCGATCGCTCCACGACACCCCGGTCCGGAACATACTGGAGCAAGGTGTCGCGTCTGTGCAGGACCACGCCGCGCGAGCGCAGGTCGTCTCCTCCAGCGTGATCCTTTACCGGAACGACGCGTGGCTCGAACGATCGCTCACCCGCCTGGCTCGGTCGGTCGAATCGTGCCAGCGCGTCGCCCACGCGCTTCAGCACGGGAGCCCAGTCTCCCGCGTCGTCCTGCCGGAAGAGCCGCATGGTCGGATACCACGGAGAGTCCTCCCGATCGTGCAGCCACCGCCAGTCTGCCGGCTTGGCGAGCAGCACCCACACGGGTCTGCCGAGCGCGCCCGCAAGGTGCGCCACCGAGGTGTCCACCGTGATCAGGAGATCGAGGTTCTCGAGAACGGCAACGGTGTCGTCGTAGCTCGACAGACGCGGTGCGAGATCGGCGATTCCGCGACACGCGAGGAGCTCGGTCTCCGTCGGCGTCCTGATCTCCTTCTGGAGCGACAGGAACGTGGCAGACTTTCCTTCGACCATGGACGCGAAGCTCGCCAGGGGTATGGACCGCTCCGCATCGGCGACATGCCTCGTGCTGCCCGCCCACACGAGGCCGACTCGCGGGCGCGGCATGTCGCGAAAATATCGCGACCATTCCTCGAGGTGCGCAACGGACGTCCGTACGTAGGGAATGGGCAGCGGAATCGTGGCGAGATCGGTGCCGAACACTCGCGGCAGGCTCATCAGGTTGACGTAGCAGTCGACGCTCGCGAGCGGGACGTCCGCCCCGACCACACCGTCCACGCCGAGGTACCGGTTCGCGAGCTCGATGTTGCCCATGATCACGCGCGCACCGAGCGCCTTCAGTGACGGCGCGTAGCGCATGAACTGGATCGTGTCGCCGAAGCCCTGCTCCACGCGCAGGAGAATGGTCTTGCCTGTAAGCGACTCGCCTTCCCATGCCACCAAGTCGCCGCGCATCCTCGTTTCGCGCAACGGGGGGATGAACCAGCGGTACTCGTGCTGTGCCCAGCCTTGGGCGAAGCGTCCCGTCGCGAGCAGTTGCTGGCCCAGGGCGCGGTGCACTTCCGGCGTCGGACCATCGTCAAGCCCCGCAAGAAGTGTCTCAAGGGCCGCCTCGTGCAGGCCCAGCAGGTCTTGCAGGATGGCGAGATCCACGTGGCCGCGATGGGGGAGCTTCGAACGATCCGAGGCCATCGCCCGGCTCACGAGCTCGATGGCCTCCACATACTCCTTGCGCGACTTCCGCAGGAGCGCACGCGCGAAGAGCGCGACCGCATTCTCGGGGTCGAGTCGCAGGACCTCGAGTATCGCCTCCCCCGCACGTCGCGAGTCGCCAACGCTCGCGTAAGCGAGGCAGCGGACGAGCATGACATCCACGTCGCCGGGCGCGCCTTCCAGCACGTCGTCGCAACAGGCGATGCACTCCTCGTGGCGGCCCTGCTCGCGCAGTGCGAGACACAGGCCCCGTCGCGCGCCCGCATGGTCGTCGGCGGCGCGCGCGAGGATGGAGGCGGCGAGCGCGGTATTCCCTGTTGCCATGAGGAGGCTTCCCAGACAATCGAGCTGCACCTCGGGCAGTGGGCCATTCGCAGTGATGTCAGCCAAAACCGCGCGCGCCTCGTGAACCCGGCCCCAGTCGAGCAGCACCGCGGCAAGCTGCAGCTTCGCGTCCGCGTCGCCCGGACTTCCAGCCAGCCATTCCTGGACGCAAGCAATCGCCTCTGCCAGGCGCCCTTGCTCCCGCAGCGTCCTGACCTCGGACGCGCGACTGGCGCGACGGGCGCCCGCATCGGGCACGACCGGCGAGTCATCGCCGGGATGGCCGCGCTGGCCGATCAGCGCGCGCAGGGTCGATAACATGCGGGCGACGGTGCGTGGGTCGTGCGCGGGCGGCGGAACCGTGCCGGACCGCGGCGGACACTGTCCTTGGAAGTCGCCACGCCGCTACTGAATGGAGCACCGTGCGCCCCGCCGACCAGCGAATAGCGAACGCCGGACGTCGCGGGCAGGACTTCGTGCAATGCGTGCAAGGGAAGGAATGTTACGGAGCCCTTCTTCCTGCTGAAGGGCAGGGACTTCTGGATCGTTTCGTACAGCAGCACATCTCCCCCCTCATACGATTCGGGCTGCGAGAGCTGGATCGTGAAAGAGAGCTTGCGGATCGTTCCCATGTCGGTCGCCTGCAAATCCATGTGCGACGAGTAGTAGTCCGGCTCGTCCTTCCGCGCGGAATGCTTCGTGAACTGCAGGCCCTCGAAGCCGATGAGATCGTAGCGGAACCAATCCGCGTTGACGTCGTTCAGGCATGCACGGAGCCGATTGAATACGCATCGAACCTCTCCTTGCGGACCGAACGCGCCGATACCCGATCGCCGGATCGCCTTCGCGACCTGGTGCTGCTCGAGCCGGCCGGCAGCGACCTCGAGGCCGAGCTCTCCGATGCGCACGATGTCGTCGCATTCGGCTTCGCTGAAGAGGTCCCCCACGATCGTGGGTTGACCGATGAGGTTGGATCGGAAGTGGAAGAGATACATGAGTGCCCTACGCGTCATGCCGCGCCGGCGCCGCCGGCGATCGGCTCGCAAGAGGCCGACCCGCGCAGGTGCTCGAGCAGGTTCGCCCTCACGGATGCGAGAACGGTCCGCCAATCACCCGACGCCGTCTGCCGGAATTGCCTCATGCTCGCGTACCACACGGAACGATCTCCGGTTTCGCCCCAGCGCCATTCGCTTCCATGCCGGTTCAACAGCCAGACCGGCTTGCCGAGCGCCCCGGCAAGATGGGCCACGGCGGTGTCCACCGATACAACGAGGTCCAGGGCAGCGACAAGGCCTGCGGTCGATGCAAAATCGTCGCACTCGCCCATCCAGTCGTGCACGCCGCGCAGCACACCCGGGAGGGGTGTTACCGCATCGCGCTTCTGCAGGCTGACGAAGCGAACACCAGGGACGTCGAGAAGCACCGCCATGTCCTCGGGCAGCACGCTGCGGCGCAGGTCGTCCCGCAGGTTCGGGCTGCCTGCCCAGACCAAACCTACTTTCAGCTCGCTCGCGCTTGCAATCCGCGCGGCCCAATGTGCCCGGTCGCGATCGGGGACCGCGAGGTAGCCGTGTGCGCCAGGCACGGTCGTCGCGGTCGTGCCAAGACAGAACGGCAGGCTCAGGAGCGGGCAATGGAGCTCGCAATTCCCCGCTGCGACGTCCGCGATATCGACGACATCGACGCCACCCTGCTCCGCCACCAGGCGATGCAGAGCGGGATGGCACGCCACCGTCACGCGTTGCGCGCCCGAAGCCCGCAGCATCGGCAGGTAGCGAAGCATCATGATCGAATCGCCGATGCCCTGCTCGGCCCACAACAGGAGGTGCCGTCCGCACAGATCTTCGCCGCCCCAGCGACGACCGGCGCCTGTGGCGAGCACGCCCGGGAGTCCGTCGGCGTACGCTTGCGGATAGACGTCGAAGCGGGATTCGAACAACTCGAATCCCGGCTCGTACTCGTTGCGAAGCAGGTGGCAGGTCGCGAGGTTGTAGCGAGTGCCCGGCGTGTCGCGTCCCTTCTCGCGCGCGGTCGCAAAGTGCACGAGCGCCGAACCCACGTCACCCCGCGCCCGACCGACGAGTCCCAAGATCTCGTGCGCCCCACCCGCCGCCCCCTCGTCGCCCAGGCATCGATTGCACTCACTCTCGGCCGCGTCCGGGTCGCCTTGCGCCAGCAGTATCGTCGCCAGCGTCAGCAAGACGCTCGTCGAGTGTGGATCCCGCGCCAGCGCGCGTCGGCAGACGCTCTCCGCCGCGGAGAGCTCGCCCGTCTGGCACAGTGCGTAGCTCCAGAGAACGAAGGCCTCGGAGGATCCGCCGTCGATCGACACGGCGATCTCGGCCCGCCTTGCCGCTTCCGGGAAGTCGAGCTGGCGTACGGCCGCCGCCGCAGCGTCGATCCAGATCCGGGCGTCGTGTTCCGCAGGCTCCATCGCTCCTGCGCGGGTAGCGGGCGTCCGGGCGAACTCACGGGATCCGGAAACGGGGAGCTGGCGTGCCAGCCAAGCGCGAAGAGACGCCACGGAAGGGGTGCCGCGACTACTTGAGTGCGAGCCGCGTCACCACCGACTTCGTGACGCGCTCGACGAAGGGCTTGCTGTAGCCCATCTCCGACAGCTTCCACCGGAACGTGTTGGCGAGCTTGGCCTTACGGTAGATGCCGAGCTTGTGCTGCGAATGAAAGCGCACAGCGCGAGCCGCGAGACCCTCGACGATGATGTTGAGCTGGTTCTTGGCGCCGGGATCGGTTCGTGACTCGCCGGCAGGAGGGAAGCGGCGTCCCAGGTCCTCCGCCAGCGTGGTCGCGAACTCCTCGAGCTCGCGCGTATCCAGAAGTCCGAACAACGCCATCAACGTATCTCCTCTAGTCGATCCACCGCGCCCGCCTCTGCTTCCTCGGGAATGCAAAGGATAGATGAAACGACCTGCCGCCCGTGGGCGATCGGATTCCCCTTGAAATTATTCGTGCGAAATACCGGAGAATCCAGTCTCCAGATGCGATACGAGTACTCACGCACGATTCGAACCACGTCGGCGAGCGCTGCGCCATGCTCATCGCCCACGAGGACCTTGGGCCTCGACGTCCACAGGGTCTGATCGCAACCGGCGAGGATGGCGCCGGGGTCTCCGACGCGCAACACGAGGAGGTCGAGTCGCGGCAGCCGCAACTGGTCGATGCTGTGGAGTGGGCCGTCGTTGGGGTCGTCATTCGGAAGCAGGCGGCCCCGCGGCAACGAGACACGATCGGCCACGCCGTTGGCCTCCAGGTTCTGCCTCAGGATCCGGCTCACCCCGTGCCGGCCTTCGTACAGCAGCAGGGCGGCCTCGGGCGCGAGCATCCTCGACAGCCGAATCGCATGCGCCCCGAAGCCGCTTCCGACCTCCACGATCCACGCATCCATCGGGATGTGATCGAGGATGACGTCGAGCCGGTGCCCGAGGTACTCCCCGAAGGTCTGCAGCGCGCGCGCCTCCTGGTCGAGGCCGGGGATGACCTGCAGAATGCCCGCATCGGTCTCCTCGAACTCCGGAATGCTCGAAGGCGCCGGTTGCGCTGGCACCGTGCGGCTCGCCGGCGCGATCCTCGGTGACGGCACGAGTCCCGAAGGATCGCCGGAAGCGATGCAAAGCATGTCCCGCACGCGATCGACGACCTCGGCCCAATCCCCGGCGCGCTTCTGCCGCACCAGGCGCATCGTGGGGTACCAAGGGCTGTCCTCACGATCTTCGAGCCACCTGAAATCCGCCACGGAAGGCAGCAGCAGCCAGACCGGCTTGCCGAGCGCGCCCGCCAGGTGCGCGAGTGCGGTATCTACGGAGATCAGCAGATCGAGCTGCTCGATTGCGGCCGCGGCGTCGCAAAGATCGGTGAGCTCTGGGCCCAGGAGCTCCAGCATGCGGCGATCGGGAACGTGCGGTGCATCGGCCTTGCGCAAGTCCTTTTGCAGCGAGAAGAAGCGCACCTGCGGCAGGCCCCACAGCGGTGCCAGGCAGGCGAGCGGGATGGATCGATCGTGATCGCGCAGGTGCCTGGGATTGCCTGCCCATACGAGGCCGACACGCAGGCCGGCGCCGGCGATGCGAGTCCGCCACTGCTTCGACAACGCCGCGTCCACCGCGAGGTAGGGGACGGACGCCGGGATGCCATCGAGACCGGTGTCGAAAACACGCGGCAGGCTCATCATGTTGATGAAGTAGTCGAACTCGATCGGCAGGCGAATCTTCTCCTGTACCTCGTCGACGTCGGTGAACCCGGCCGCGAGCCTTCCCATCCCCGCATGCGCGTGCAGGAGCACGCGCGCGCCCTGCGCCTTCAGCAGCGAGGCATAGCGGGCGAACTGAACGACATCGCCTATGCCTTGCTCCGAACGCAGCATGATGGTCTTCCCCACCAAGGGCTGGCCGTGCCAGAGCGGGCAATCGTAGCGCACCCGTGTGGCCAGCATCGGCGCCCGGTACCACCGGGATTCATATTGCGACCAGCCTTCACGAAGCCGACCGACGGTCAGCAGCGCGATGGCGTACGAGGCGCTCAGGAATGCGTTCGGCGTTGTCGTCAGCACCTCCTCGCACAACGCGAGCGCCTTTGCCTGCTGGCCCGTCTCGACTAGCGCCACGGCAAGGTGGCCCGCGGTCATGCTGCCGTCCCCGGTCGCGAGCCCCAGCGCTCGCGCGTGCGCGAAAGTCGTGAACGCCTCGTCGTCGCGCCCGAGCATCTTCTGCAAGCGCGCAAGCAGGCACCAGGCTTCCTCGCTCGCCGGGAAGTGATCGATCGCCTGCCGGGCAGCCGCCTCGGCGGCGGCGCCGTTGCCGAGCGCCAACTCCACATGACCCAGGGCGAGCCAAGCATCGGGATAGCCGGGCGCGAGGGCGAGCAGCCGGAGGAAGCCGTCCTTCGCCTCCGCCAGGGCTTTCAGGGAGAACTGCGCCGACGACGCGCCGAACAGCGCATCGGTACTCGATGGGGATCGCGCGAGCACGCGGGCAAAGCAATCGAGCGCGGCCTGCGCGCGACCCAGCGCGTGAAAACACCAGCCGGCATCGACGAGAACATGATCGTCGACGTCGGGGAATTGGGTCAGGCGCGCGAAGAGGGCGGCAGCTTCGCTGAAGCGTCGCCACGCCACGAGAATGAGGGCGTCGGCATGGGTCCGGGCATCGGCATCGTCGGATGCGAGCTTCAGACCGCCCGTCAGTGCGTCATCGCGGAGTTCGCCGCGCAAACGCTCGCGCAGCGCGCCGAGCCTCGATTCCGTCGCGCGTGCCGGTTCCTCATGCGCCGTGCCGGCTTGGGTGTGTTTCCGGCCGAGGATTCGCCCCAGTCCCATGCTGCAATTGTTGAGGGCTCCTGGTTCAGTCGCGGCGTTGACACCCGCCCGGCGCCCCAACGAGACCGCTTCGCCGCGAAGAGCCATAACAAAGGGCCGACGGTCGGCCGCCGGCCCTTTGCTGTCGGGCGATGTCGCTTAGCGGAAGGACGACGGTACGAACCGCGCAGCACAGCTCGTCGAGCCGGTCCATGTCGGAATCGAGTTCGACGTCATACCCGACGGAGTCATGGTCAGCGTGCAGTTTGCTGGAGTCGCGCCGGTATTCTGCGAGGTTGCCGTGATCACGCCTGCGGCCACGGTAAGCGTAGACATGAACTGCGTGGTGAGCGTCTGGCAGCCAGCATTTGCTGTATCGGGCAGCGTCCCCTTGGTCGAATAGTACTCAGAAACCGACGTCTTGCACGCCGCGATGGCCGCGACCGGCTCGGACATCTTCGACCGCACCACATAGTCCTGATACGCAGGCAACGCGATGGCTGCCAGGATGCCGACGATGGCCACCACGATCATCAGTTCGATGAGCGTGAAGCCTTGTTGAATGCGCTTCATATCGTGTCTCCTAGATTTGATTGACCACTCGTACAACGGCACCCAGCGATGCTGGACGTTGTTGAGCAACGGCTGTGCCAGCGTTGCCAGCAGGGTGACCGCCTGTCGCCAACCCACGCAAGCCATTGATACGACGATGAAATTACGGAAAACCGCGCCGACGAACGGCGTCTCGTCGCAGGCGGCACGCCGGGGCTCGCGTGCGCGCCGACGGCGACCGTGCTTCACGGGTAAGGCCAGGTGACGCTACGCGGCACCCCGTGGCCGCTGCGGGTCAGGGGTGCGCGGCGAGTTCGAGCCGCACGCCCGCCACCTCGAAGGTGTCGCCGGGATGCAGGGGCGAGCCTTCGGGTGCCACCGCGGCGCCGTTGATGCGCAGCGGATCCTTGCCTTCGAGCGGGATCAGGAGATAGCCCCCGGCGTCGAGCCGGCGCACGACGGCCACCTGCACGCCGACACGACCGACGGTGAGATCAGGACCACGGAAGGCGACGGTACGACCACGGCTCGCACCCGAGAGCACGCGCACCGAGGGACCCGCCGGCACTGCTGCCGCTGCCGCGGTGGGAGCGGGGGCTGCCGCAGGGGATGCGGACGCCGCCACGGTCGGGCGCGGCGTCGCTGCGGAAGGCTCGGATGCCGCCGGTGGCTGCGGTGCAGGCGGAGGCGTCGATGACACCGACACGGGTACCGGTGCGACGTTGGTGGCGGCGAGGTGCCCGGCGAGGGCAGCGTCGAGATCGGCGGCAATGGGCTCGGGCCGCAAGGGCCCCGTGCGCATGCCCACGGTCACCGCGGGGCGCGGTGTGGGTCGCACGGCGGCCACGCGCTCGGGGATTCCCTTCGCCTGCCGCAGCACCATGTCGGGAGGCAGCGCGTCGGGCTTGGCGGTAACGTCGGCGAGGTACGTCAGCCGCTGGCGCCCGATGTCGATGGCGTCGCGGTCGCGCAGGAAGTGCTTGACGATGGGCTTGCCGTTGACGAGCGTTCCGTTGGTGCTGCCCAAGTCCTCGAGGAACGAATCGGCGAGGATCGTCACCACCTGCGCGTGCTCGCCGGACACGGCGGGAAACGGCAGGCACACGTCGTTGTCGGGGCGTCGCCCGATCGTGATGCGCTCGCGATCGAGGGGCACGTCGAGCGTCTTGCCGTCGGCGAGATAGATGACGAGCTTGCCCATCCTGCGCTATCCCTTCTTCTTCGCGAGCCAGCGCTGCGCCCACCCGCTCGCGGGAATGAACTCGGCCGGCACGCCGACCAGGATCAACGAGATGTTGTCGCGGCCGCCGTTGCGATTGGCGAGGTCGATGAGCTCCCCGGCGGCAACCGCGAGATCGTCGTGCTTGGCCTCGACGATGGTGCGGATCACCTCGGGCTCGACGGCGTCGGTGAGGCCATCGGAGCACAGGAGGTAGACGTCGTTGGCCTCGACGCGGTACTCGGCGATGTCGGTCGGCACGATCGCCTCGATGCCGAGCGCGCGCGTGACGAGGTTCTTGTTGAGCGAGAAGCGCGCCTGCTCGGGCGTGAGCACGCCGCTATCGATCTGCTCCTGCAGGAGCGAGTGGTCGCGCGTCAATTGTTCGAGCTTGTCGCCGCGCAGCCGGTAGCAGCGCGAGTCGCCGATGTGGCCGATCGACACGCGGTTGCCGCAAAAGACCGCGGCGACGATCGTCGTGCCCATGCCGGCGCACTCGGGACGCGCCTGCGCGGCCTCGTAGATGCCCTTGTTGGCCGCGGCGATCTGCTGCTGGAGGAGGAGTGCGGCGTGCGTGAGCCCGCTCTGGATGTCGACCTTGCCGAGCGAGCGGCCGGACTGCAACTCGCGAATCATGCCGCCGCCAACGACGTTGACGGCGATGCCGCTTGCCACCTCGCCCGCGTTGTAGCCGCCCATGCCGTCGGCGAGCACGGCAATCCCGGCGATGCCGTCGACGAAGACCGCGTCCTCGTTATGCGAGCGCACCATCCCCGGGTGCGACAGGCTCGCAACGTCGAGGGCGACGGGGGTGGACATGGAAGCGGCGGGGTCGGGTCGGCGAAAGCGTGGAGTTTATAACGGGAGGACGGGCGCCCGGGTACCTGAGATGGATAATCGCTACCTGCGCGTCATCCTCCTCGCGGATGGAGAAACGGTTCACAACGCGTTCTTTGACCGGCGTTTTCAACCATGAGAATTCGATACTTTGCCGACACCGATACCTTGCTCATCGAGTTTCGCGATCTGCCTGTTGCCGAAACGCGCGATCTCGATGAGAACACGACGCTCGATGTCGACGCGAGCGGCAACATTTGCGCCATGACGATCGAGCATGCGTCGCAGCGCACCGACATTCCACGGTTCTCATACGAGCAGGTCGTCGCCTGACTGCGGTCCGTGCCTGGTACGCATCGGCTCCGAAAGGGCGTGATGAAACCGATGGGTCATCGCAAGATGCGTTCCATGACACTGAAGGGCTCCGGCACCTCGTTGGCGGAAGGTGCGCGCAACTCGACGCGCGCGGCGAGCTCGAGTCCCGTCGCCTTGCGACCTGCGACTTTGAGTCGCTACGGGGCCGGAGCCCCGCCGCTCACAGCACCGACTTCAGGAGCTTCCCCATCTCGGCCGGGTTCTTGGTGACCTTGATCCCGGAGGCCTCCATCACGGCGAGCTTCTCCTGCGCAGTGCCCTTGCCGCCGGAAATGATCGCGCCGGCGTGACCCATCCGCTTGCCGGGTGGCGCGGTCACGCCAGCGATGAAGCCGACGACGGGTTTTTTCATGTGGTCCTTGGCCCAAAGCGCCGCGGTCTCCTCGGCGCTGCCGCCGATCTCGCCGATCGTGATCACGGCGTCGGTGTCGGGGTCGTCGTTGAAGAGCTTCAGGATGTCGATGTGCTTCAAGCCGTTGACCGGGTCGCCGCCGATGCCCACCGCAGTGGACTGGCCCAGGCCGAGATCGGTCAGTTGACCCACGGCCTCGTAGGTCAGCGTGCCCGAGCGCGAGACCACGCCGATGCGCCCCTTCTTGTGGATGTGGCCTGGCATGATGCCGATCTTGATCTCGTCCGGGGTGATGACGCCGGGACAGTTGGGCCCGAGGAGCAGCGTCTTCTTGCCCTGCATCCGGTAGCGCGTGTTGACCATGTCGCGCACCGGGATGCCCTCGGTGATGCACACGACGAGGTCGAGTTCGGCGTCGACCGCCTCGTCGATCGCCGCCGCGGCAAACGGCGGCGGGACGTAGATGACGCTCACCGTGGCGCCGGTGGCCTGCTTCGCTTCCTTGACGGTGGCGTAGATCGGCACGCCTTCGAAATCCTCGCCCGCCTTCTTGGGATTGACGCCGGCGACGAAGCACTGCTTGCCGTTGGCGTATTCGCGGCACATGCGGGTGTGGAACTGGCCGGTCTTGCCGGTGATGCCCTGCGTGATGACCTTCGTGTTCCGGTTGACCAGAATGCTCATGGGTAGCCCCTCAAAGTCACACAAAGCGACGCGAGCGCGCCGCGGTGGTCGATCCTTGCGCCCTGATTTCAGTGAGCGGCGGCCTTGCCGCCGGCGGCGGCTACCACTTTCTCGGCCGCCTCGGCCATGTTGTCGGCGGCGATGATCGGCAGCCCCGACTTGGCGAGGATCTCGCGTCCGATCGCCTCGTTGGTGCCCTTCATGCGCACGACGAGCGGAACGTTGAGGTTGACCGCCTTGGATGCGGCGACGACGCCTTCCGCGATGGTGTCGCAGCGCATGATGCCGCCGAAGATGTTGACGAGGATCGCCTTGAGCTTCGGATTGCGCAGCATGATCTTGAAGGCCTCGGTGACCTTCTCCGCGGTCGCGCCGCCGCCGACGTCGAGAAAGTTGGCAGGCTCGCCGCCGTAGAGCTTGATCGTGTCCATCGTCGCCATCGCGAGGCCCGCGCCGTTGACGAGGCAGCCGATGTTGCCGTCGAGCGAGATGTACGACAGATCGAACTTGGACGCCTCGACTTCGGCCGGATCCTCCTCGTCGAGATCGCGCATCTCGACGAGGTCGGGATGGCGGAAGAGCGCGTTGCTGTCGAAGTTGAGCTTGGCGTCGAGTGCGATCACCTTGCCGTCACCGGTGATGACGAGCGGATTGATCTCGGCGAGCGAGGCGTCGGTCTCGACGAAGGTCTTGTAGAGCCCCTGCAGCATCGCGCGCGCCTGCGCCACGCTTCCTTCGGGCACACCGATCTTGCGCGCGACGTCGTCGGCTTCGGCGGCGGTCAAGCCCTTGACGGGATCGACGAAGACCTTGTGGATCTTCTCGGGCGTGGTCGCGGCGACGTGCTCGATGTCCATGCCGCCCTCGGATGACGCCATCAGCGCCACCCGCTGCGTGCCGCGATCGACGACCATGCCGACGTAGAGTTCCTTCCTGATGTCGGCGCCCTCCTCGATCAGGAGGCGGCGCACCTTCTGGCCTTCGGCGCCGGTCTGGTGCGTGACGAGTTGCATGCCGAGGATCTCGCTTGCGCGCTGGCGCACCTCGTCGAGCGACTTGGCGACCTTGACGCCGCCGCCCTTGCCGCGACCGCCGGCGTGGATCTGCGCCTTGACGACCCAGACCGCACCACCCAGCGTTTGCGCTGCCTTCACCGCCTCGTCGACGGTGAACGCGGGAATGCCACGCGGAACGGGCATGCCGAACTTGCGGAAGAGCTCCTTACCCTGATACTCATGGATCTTCACGAACGTTCCTCCTCGGTGACGCGGGAAGTGGTGGCAGCGGGCACGCCGCCGCGATACCACCGCGGATAGTAGCGGCGCACGGTGTCGCCGCGGGTGGCAAGCGCATGACAGCGGTCGAGCTGGAAGGGCTTGGTCTCGCCCGAATCCTCGCGGCGCAGGCTCGAAAACGTCTGGATGGCGGCGGTCGGCAGATACGACAGCATCTCGGTCAGATGCGTGCAGCCGTGCACCCCGCCCAGCGTGTCGTGCAGCCGCTTGCGGAAGCCGTCGATGAGATTCGCGCCGATGAGCGCCCGATACGCCGGAGTGATGGTGTGGCACACACCCGGATACGGCGAGCTCTCGGTGGAGGACTCGATCGCGTGGATCACGAAGGCGCGGTCGATCGTGGCGCGGATCCACATGTCGTGCACCGGGACACCGGAGGGCCGCACGCCGGTCAGGAGCGTGAAATCGTGGTCCTTGACGTCGGTCAGGTGCGCCTCGATGTCGAACAGGCCGTCGGAGCGCGCGAAGCCGTCGAAGGTCACCGTCCGGCGGTGCAGCCGCTCGCGGGCGACGGTGGGAAGTGTCAGCGGAGGCGTCACGGCGGGTGCTCGTTCGAGGTCTCGTCGAAAGACCGTTCCTGCGCGGACCCGCGTGGTCGACGGCTGGCTAGAATGGCGACAACGCCATGATTTTACGACGCCGCGCGCACCGCCGGCAACGGGAGAGAGAACCCATGTCCTACGTCCTGTCGCTCGACCAGGGCACCACGAGCTCGCGCGCGATCGTCTTTGCCGCCGACGGCTCGATTCGCGCGCAGGCGCAGCGCGAGTTCCGCCAGATCTTCCCGCAGCCGGGCTGGGTCGAGCACGATGCCACCGAGATCTGGGCGACGCAGGCCGGCGTGCTGCACGAGGCGCTCGCCAAGGCGCGCCTTCCCGCGTCGTCGCTCGCGGCCATCGGCATCACCAACCAGCGCGAGACGACGGTGGTCTGGGAGCGCGCGAGTGGCAAGCCGATCGCCAACGCGATCGTCTGGCAGGACCGGCGCACGGCCGACCTGTGCGAGGCGCTGCGTCGCGAGGGTCACGAGGCGACGTTTGCCGCCCGGACCGGGCTGCGGCTCGACGCGTACTTCTCGGGGACGAAGCTCAAGTGGCTCCTCGACCACGTGCCCGGCGCACGCGATCGCGCTGCGCGCGGCGAGTTGGCCTTCGGCACCATCGACGCGTGGCTCGTGTGGAATCTCACCGGCGGCAAGGTGCATTGCACCGATGCGAGCAACGCGAGTCGCACGCTCCTCTTCAACATCCACACCGCGACGTGGGACGACGAACTCCTGCGCCTGCTCGACGTGCCGCGTGCGCTGTTGCCGCAAGTCGTCGCCTCGTCGGGGGTCGTGGGCGAGACGATGCTCGACGGTTGCGCCGTGCCCATCGCCGGCATCGCCGGTGACCAGCAGGCGGCGCTGTTCGGACAGGCGTGCACGGCGCCGGGTCTTGCCAAGAACACGTACGGCACCGGTTGCTTCCTCCTCCTCAACACCGGTGCGGAAGCGGTCGCCTCGCGCAACAACCTCGTCACCACCGTCGCCTGGCAGCGCAACGGCCGCCTCGACTACGCGCTCGAAGGCAGCGTCTTCATCGCCGGTGCGGTCGTGCAGTGGTTACGCGATGGCCTGCAGATCATCCGTCACGCGCGCGAGATCGAGCCGCTCGCGGCGAGCGTGCCGGACAACGGCGGCGTCTACCTCGTTCCGGCGTTTGCGGGCCTGGGCGCGCCGCACTGGGATCCGCATGCGCGCGGCGGCATGTTCGGGCTCACGCGCGGCACGACGCGCGCGCACATCGCCCGCGCCGCACTCGAAGCGATCGCCTTCCAAAGCGGCGAGGTGCTGGCGGCGATGCAACGCGATGCCGGCCTCGCACTCGCGGAGTTGCGGGTCGACGGCGGCGCGGCCGCCAACGATCTGCTCATGCAGTTCCAGGCCGATCTCCTCGGCGTGCCGGTGATCCGTCCCAAGGTGCTCGAGACGACGGCACTCGGGGCGGCGTATCTCGCCGGGCTCGCGGTGGGCTTCTGGAAGAGCGACGCCGACGTCGCGCAGCAGTGGCAGATCGACCGCCGCTTCACGCCGACGATGCCGCGCGAGCGCGCCGACGCGCTCTTCGGCGAGTGGGCACGCGCGGTGGCGCGGGTGAAAAGCGAGGGTTGAGGCGGATGTCCCGCGGCAGCGATGCTACGATGCTGCGCGCATGACTCCGCATCGCGCCGATTGGCGCACCCCCACTGCGGTGCTCGTCGCCGCATCGATCATCCTCTCGCTGGCGATGGGCATTCGCCACGGCTTCGGCCTCTTCCTGCAGCCGGTGTCGAGCGAACTCGGCTGGGGCCGCGAGACGTTCGCGCTCGCGCTCGCGGTGCAGAACCTGACCTGGGGCGCGACGCAGCCCTTTGCCGGCATGATCGCCGACCGCTTCGGCTCGGCGCGCGTGCTGGCGACCGGAGCGCTTCTGTACGTGGTCGGCCTCGTCACGATGTCGATCGCCACGTCGCCGTGGCTCTTCATCCTGACCGCGGGAGTGCTGATCGGCGCCGGGCAGTCGGGCGTGACGTACAGCGTGGTCTCGGGCGTGCTCGGCCGGACGTATCCGCCGGACCGCCACAGCATGGTGCTCGGCGTCTCGGCCGCCGCCGGGTCGTTCGGCCAGTTCGCGATGCTGCCGGCGACGCAATGGATGCTCACGCACATCGGCTGGCACGGCACGCTCTACGGCCTCGCCGCGGTCGCGCTTCTCATCGTGCCGCTCGCGGCGGTCCTGGTCGAGCGCCGGCAGGCGATCAGCCACGCCTTCCAGCAGTCGGTGGGCGAGGCGGTGCGCGAGGCCTTCGGGCACCGGCCCTACGTGCTGCTGACGCTGGGCTACTTCGTCTGCGGCTTCCAGGTCGTGTTCGTCGGCGTGCATCTGCCCGCGTACCTCGCCGACCACGGCCTGCCCGCGCACGTGGCGGTCACCGCGCTCGCGCTCGTGGGGCTCTTCAACATCATCGGCACCTATACCGCGGGCTGGCTCGGCGGACGTATCGCCAAGCGCTACATCCTGTCCGGAATCTACTTCGGGCGCACGCTCGTCTTCGTGCTCTTCTTCTTCCTGCCGCTGTCGCCCTTGTCGGTGTATCTGTTCGCGATGACGCTGGGCTTCCTGTGGCTGTCCACGGTGCCACCCACCAATGCGCTCGTCGGGCAGATCTTCGGCGTGCGCTACATGGCGATGCTCACCGGCTTCACGTTCTTCTCGCACCAGGTGGGCAGCTTCCTCGGCGCCTGGCTCGGCGGCAAGCTCTACGACACGACGGGCAGCTACGACGTCGTGTGGTACCTCGCGATGGCGCTGGGGATCGTCGCCGGGCTCTTGAACCTGCCCATCGACGAGCGCGCGATCGACCGGTCGCGGGCCGCACCGGCGACGTGAGCGGCGCGAGGGTGCGGGTCGCCGCATCCGCGGTGGCGCGCCTGTGCCGCGCCGCCTTTGAGGTGCGCTACCATTCCCGACGTAGCGGCCGCCGACGGCGGCACGCATTCCACGCGAAGGAGTGATTTTCCATGTCCGACATCGTGATCGCCGGTGCACTGCGCACCGCCATCGGCAAGTTTGGCGGCACGCTCGCCAAGGTTCCCGCGCCCGAACTGGGTGCGACCGTCATCCGCGCGCTGCTCGCGCAAACCAAGGTGGCGCCGGACCAGGTCTCGGAGGTGATCCTGGGCCAGGTGCTTGCGGCGGGCAGCGGGCAGAACCCGGCGCGGCAGGCGCTGCTCAAGGCCGGGATCGCAAAGGAAGTTCCCGGCATGACGATCAACATGGTCTGCGGCTCGGGCCTCCGCGCGGTGATGCTCGCCGCGCAGGCGGTGAAGTCGGGCGACGCCGACATCGTGGTGGCCGGCGGGCAGGAGAACATGAGCGCGTCGCCGCACGTGCTGCCGGGCTCGCGCGACGGCTTCCGCATGGGGGATGCCAAGCTCATCGACACGATGATCGTCGACGGGCTGTGGGACGTCTACAACCAGTACCACATGGGCGTGACCGCCGAGAACATCGCCAAGAAGTACGAGATCAGCCGCGCGCAGCAGGATGAATTTGCGGTCGCCTCGCAGCACAAGGCGGAGAAGGCGCAAAAGGCCGGTGTCTTCAAGGACGAGATCACGCCGGTCATGATTGCGCAGCGCAAGGGTGATCCCGTCGCCTTCGACACCGACGAATTCCCCAAGCACGGCGTGACGCTGGAATCGATCGCCGGCTTGCGCCCCGCGTTCCAGAAGGACGGCTCGGTCACGGCGGCCAATGCCTCGGGGATCAACGATGGCGCCGCCGCGGTGCTCGTCATGACGGCCGAGCGCGCCGCCAAGCTTGGCTTGACGCCGCTTGCCCGGATCAAGGCGTTCGCGACCGCCGGCGTCGATCCCGCCTACATGGGCATGGGACCGGTGCCGGCGTCGACGCGTTGCCTCGAGAAGGCGGGATGGCGCGCCGCCGACCTCGACCTCATGGAGATCAACGAGGCGTTCGCGGCGCAGGCCTGCGCAGTGAACAAGGAGATGGGCTGGGACACGAGCAAGATCAACGTCAACGGCGGCGCGATCGCGCTCGGCCACCCCATCGGCGCTTCCGGCTGCCGCGTGCTCGTCACGCTGCTCCACGAGATGCGCCGGCGCCAGGCGAAGAAGGGTCTCGCTTCGCTTTGCATCGGCGGCGGCATGGGCGTGGCGCTCGCCGTCGAGCGCCAGGCATAGCAGCAAATTCGCCGCCGGACGCCCGTCCGGCGGCACCGTGCGGCAACCACAATGCGAAGACGACAAAGGAGGAGGCATCATGGCAAGCGACAAGCATCGCGTGGCACTCGTGACCGGCGGCATGGGGGGTCTTGGTGAGGCGATCTGCATCAAGATGGCCGCGCTGGGCTACACCGTGGTCACGACGTACTCGCCGGGCAACACCAAGTCGGCCGCCTGGCTCGCGGCGATGAAGGAGCAGGGCTACACGTTCCGCGCGTATCCCTGCGACGTCGCGGACTGGGATTCGGCGGTCGCCTGCGTCAAGAAGGTCGCCGAGGAGGTGGGTCCGGTCGACGTGCTGGTCAACAACGCCGGCATCACGCGCGACATGACCTTCAAGAAGATGGACAAGGCGAACTGGGACGCGGTGATGAAGACCAACCTCGATTCCTGCTTCAACATGACGAAGCAGGTTTGCGACGGCATGGCCGACCGCGGCTGGGGACGCGTCATCAACATCTCGTCGGTGAACGGACAGAAGGGCGCTTTCGGCCAGACCAACTACTCCGCGGCGAAGGCCGGCATGCACGGGTTCACCAAGGCGCTCGCGCTCGAGTACGCGCGCAAGGGCGTCACGTCGAACACGATCTCGCCGGGCTACATCGGGACGAAGATGGTGATGGCGATCCCGAAGGAGGTGCTCGACGGCAAGATCATTCCGCAGATCCCGATGGGGCGACTCGGCAAGCCCGAGGAAGTCGCCGGCCTCGTCGCCTATCTCGCCAGCGAGGAGGCGGCGTTTCTCACCGGCGCCAACATCGCCATCAACGGCGGCCAGCACATGTTCTGATCCCGCCTGCGCGCTTGCCGTCCGTCACCGGCGGACGGTAAGCGCGGCGGGCCCCCGCCTTCCGTTAGAATCGCCCGCCACCGTGCGTCGCAGGGTTCTGCGACGCCGCCTGGCACGAGTCACTCGCGGAGGAGCCCGATGGTGGTTGCACGATCCTTGGCACTGCACGTTTCCGCACCACACCCCTCCCACCACGTACGCCGCCGGATCCGCACGCTCGGCGTCATCGCCGCCACCCTGCTCGTTCCTCTCGTCGCGATCGACGCCAGCGCGGCGACCCCGGCAACCCGCGCTCCCACCGCGAGCGCACCGGCCGCCGATCCCGCGACGCGCTGGCCGCACACGGTCAGCGGCCCGAACGGAACGGCCACGATCTACCAGCCGCAGGTCGTGTCGTGGCCCGACCAGCGCACGCTCAATACCCGCGTGGCGGTCGGCATCACGCCCAACGGCGCACCGAAGGCCACGCTCGGCGTCGTCGAAATCGCCTTCACGACGCACACCGACCTTGCCGAGCGCACGGTCGTCCTCACCGAGCCGCGTCTGGTCAAGGCGCAGTTTCCGTCGCTCGACGCGGCCGGCCAGGCGCGCTTCGAGGAACGCATCCGCGAGGCGCTCACCCACCTCGGCGTGAAGCGCGTGCCGCTTGCCATGGTCACCGCGAGCCTGCGCGAGCAGGAGAAGCCACGCGAGGTCGCCGTCGACAACAACCCGCCGCGGATCTTCGTCAGCACACGTTCGGCGAGCCTCGTCGTCTTCGATGGCGAGCCCGTGTTCGCGCCGATTTCGGGCACCTCGCTCGCCGCCGCGGTCAACACGAACTGGGACGTCTTCCGGGACGGCGCCACCAACACGCTCTACCTCCTCGACAACGGCGGCTGGCTCATGGCCGCCGACGCCAAGGGGCCGTGGATGCCGGCGGGCACGTTGCCGCCCGTCTTCGGCGCCCTGCCCAACGACGCCAACTTCGCCGCCGTGAAGAAGGCCATTCCCGGCCGGGCGCTCACACCCGCCACGGTGCCGACGATCTTCGTGTCGACGACCCCGGCGGCGATCATCGTGACCAACGGCGCGCCGCAGTACACGGCGATTCCCGGCACGGGGCTCCACTACGTCGCCAATACCGACGCCGCGCTCTTTCGTGATGCCGCCGGCACGTACTACTACCTCGTCTCCGGTCGCTGGTTCGCCGCGCGCAGTCTCGACGGGCCGTGGACCTTTGCCACCGCGACGCTGCCCGACGACTTCCGGCGCATTCCCGCCAACGGGCCGCGCGGCTTCGTGCTGGTGTCGGTGCCGGGCACGCCGCAGGCCGAGCAGGCGCTCATCGAGGCGCAGATTCCGCAACAGGCGACCCTCTCGCGCGCCAACGCCCAACTCGACGTCGTCTACGCCGGCGCGCCGCAGTTCGCGCCGATCGCCGACACTACGCTCCAGTACGCGACGAACACGTCGTTCCGGGTCATCCAGGCCGGCAACGTCTTCTACTCGTGCTACCAGGGCGCGTGGTTCACGGCGAGCGTCGCAACCGGGCCGTGGACGCTCGCGGCCAGCGTGCCCGACGTCATCTACACGATTCCGCCGAGCAATCCGCTGTACCCGTGCACCTACGTGCGCGTGTACGCGGCGACCCCGGAGGCGGTGACCTTCGGCTACACGGCCGGCTACGCGATGGGCTTCGTGAGCGCGGGCGTCCTCGTCTACGGCACGGGGTACTACTACCCGCCGTACCTGTATCCGGCGCCGATTCCGATCTACTATCCGCGCCCGTATTCGTACGCGGGCGCGACCTACTACAACCCGGCCACGGGGGCGTGGGCGCACGGCGGCGCGATCTACGGGCCGTATGCCGGCGCCCGCGGCGGCACCGCGTACAACCCGTCGACCGGCGCCTGGGCCCAAGGCGGCAGCATCTACGGACCCAACGGCGGCGCCGGCGCGTTCTCGGCGTACAACCCGAGCAATGGAAGCTACGCGCACGGCAGCGCAGCGTGGGGGCCGAACGGCGCCGCCGGGAACGCGAGCTGGTACAACGCCAACACCGGACGCTCGGGGTCGACGCAGCAGAACGCCAACGCCTACAGCCGCTGGGGCTCGTCGACGATCAGCGGTCCCAACCAGACGGTGCACACGCAAAGCCGGAGCAATGCGCACGGCAGCGCGGGATCATTCGAATCGTCGAGCGGCGCCCGCGGTGCCGCGGTCTCGGGGTCGGGCGGCAATCGCGCCGGCGCAGTGCAGACTTCCGGCGGCAACGTCTACGCCGGAGCCGACGGCAACGTCTACAAGAAGACCGACGATGGCTGGCAGAAGTACGACAACGGGTCGTGGAACAACGTCGACAAGCCGTCGTCGCCGCGCGCCGGAACAGCGAACGGCGCGACGCCCTCGTCGCGCAACGCGCAGGCGACGACGGCGCCGGCGCGCGCGGCTGCGCCATCGGGTGACGCGGCGCGGCCCGCCGGCACGACGCGCCCCGGCGCATCCACCGATGCGAGTGCGCGGGCAGGCACCTTCGGCCAGGGCGGCAATGCCGGTCGCTTCGAAGGCTACGGCCAGCTCGAGCAGGATCGCAACGCGCGCATGATGGGCAACCAGCGCCAGCGCGAATTCGAGAGCATGCGCAGCGGCTTTGAGGGCCGCGGGCGCGGGGGGTTCGAAGGTCACGGTCGCGGCGGCTTCCGTCGGTAGCGTGGGCGATCGCGCCGTCATCACCCGGCGCGCTCGTCCTCGACGCGGTGTTGCGCGTGTGCAGGGACATCCACGCGGAGTGCTCGCAGGCGCGGCCGTGAGCGTGGACGGCGTGACCTAGGCGCGCGCGCGCTGCGCGAGGTCGAGGACGAGCCCGACGAAGGCGAGGGTCCACGCCGCGAGCGCGATCCAGAAGAAGAGCTGCGGCAGCCAGGTCAGGAAGTCGAAGTGCATCGCCAGCACGAGCTCGTGCGTGCACGCGGCGTACATGCCGAGCGGGAAGACCGCCCCCCAGTACAGCGGGTCGTAGCGGAGCGGAAAGCGGCGCACGAGGTGGCGCCACACGCCCAGGATCAGGAGCATCGGGATCCACCACGTCCCGGTCGCCCAGTAGAACACCGTGAAGCCCTTGATGAACGGCAGCAGCGACTGGAGGAAGGGCGCGTCGTTCACGTTGACGATGAGCAGCGACCCGGCCAAGGTCGAGATCGCCATCGCACCCATGTTGATCCAGTACGGCGGGGCGAGATCGCCGGGAGCGAGCGGAAAGAACGTGTAGCGATAGAAGATGAGCGACATCATCCAGATGTAGAGCATCCCGCCCCACAGCCACATCGACAGCGCGAGGAAGTTGAGCTCGAGCCGGTACGGCGCGCCGAGGTGCGGGGCGAGCAGCGCCGCGAGCACCGCGATCGACTGCGTGGCCACGACCGCGAGCAGCCACGCGCCGCTGATCCCGTCGCGCAGCGTCGGCTTCTCCTCCTTCACCGTGAGGCCGGTGAGGATCGTGTACATGAGCAGGACCCACAGCACGACGGCGGCGATCCACAGGGCCATCGCGCTGTTGCGATCGCCGTGCAGGACCAGGACCTGGCTGCCGAGCACCCCCGTGGCGGCGACCGTGGTGAAGAATCCGGGGCCGCGCAGATGATCGATCATGTCGCCGAAGAAGCGCCGCGGATACAGGACGGCGCGCAGCAGCGTCAGCACCCACAGCACGGCGTACGCGGTGAGGTTGAGCCAGAACAGTCCCGCCGCGAGCACCGTCCACCCCAGAAGGTGCGCCGCGAGCGACACGATGCCGGTCGCCATGACCATGCCGAAGTACGCCGGCGACAGGCGCGCGAGTTCGGCAAACGACGGACGCGGTATCGCGTCGGATGCCTGCGGGGCAGCGTCGTGCCCCGCGTCGACCCTCATCGCGACTCCGGTGATGCCGGCACGTCGGACGCGCGTGCCGCGACGTCCGCCGGCGCGGCACCCGGCGGACCGGAGCGCGGGGGATCGCCGGCGAGTTCGACGTAGCGGGCGAGCGCCTGCCGTGCGCGCGCCTGCAGCGCACGATACGAACGCTCCCATTCGCCGTCGCGCGGCGTGATCGTGGCGAGTTGGCGCACGATCCCCTCCAGGGTGGCGACGTGCGCGCGCACCTCTTCCACGCGCGCGAGCGCCGCCTCGTAGTCCGCCGCGTAGACGAATTCCACGCGAACGTCGCGGCAGATCCCGACGCAGGTCTGCGGCGCCTCGATCTTGCCGCAGCCGATGCACTGCCAAGCCTTCACATACTCGATCGTCGACTCCATGTCGCCCACCACCTCGAAAACGGATGTCGCGCGATGGCGACACCTGTGCCATGTTGCCACGAACGGACCGAGGCGACACGCTGTGGTGGCGGACGCACCAAAGAAAAGCGCCCCACGATCTGCATCGCGAGGCGCTGGAGTCTGTATCGGTCAGGAGGAGGAGATCGATACAGTGGGAGACATCACCTTCAGTTCGTCAGATGAGGGTGCGTTGCATCGTTTCAACCCTCACTTCACGCTGCGACGGCGGGAGAGGCTCCCGCCGGCAGCGCAGCGATCTTGCAACGACCCTGCTTACGCCTTCTTGGCGCCCTTGACGGCCTTGCTCGCGGTCGCGGCAGCGGCGCGCACGTTCGCGTCGGCGATGTCGGCAACCTGCTTCGTCGCCTTCTGGAACTGGTCGAAGGCGGCGGTCGTGGCGGCGAGCGTCGACTTGAACGCGTTGACCGCGGCGTCGGATCCCGGGGGCGCCGACTTGCTCGCCTTGTCGACGAACGCGGCCATGCCCTTGCTGTAGACGCCGAACGACTCCTCGGCGAGCGCCGAGTATTCGGCGTGCGCTTCGGTCGCGAGGTCGTACAGGTTGCGCGAGTAACCCATTGCGGTTTGCATCTGCGCTTCGGCAAACTTGCTGCGCAGCGCGATCAGTTCCTGCACGTCCTTGACGCCGGCGACCGCATTCGCGTTCTCGACCGACTGCGCGAAGACGTTACGCGCGGCGCCGAGCTGGAAGCGCACGAGCTTCTCGGCGTTGTCGAGCGAGAGCGCCGCGAACTTCGTCGCTTGCGCCACGTTGTTCCGGTTGATTTCGGCGAAATCCTGGGTCGGGTTGTACATGGTGTTTCCTTTCGAGTGAGTGAGGGATCGACAGACGGTGGTTCGTTGCAATGTCCGGTTGAACGGCCGCACCACGCCGGGACACCAACCCCGGCACGAGGGATGCGTGAGCGGTCCCTGGACATCACCGACAGGCCGCTCGCGGCGAGCGTCCGGGGCTATCGCCCCCCTCATTGCTGCACCGCACAATTCACATTGTAGGGACGCCTGGTGGGTAAGTCAAGGATTTTCTTGTGCGTCGCACAATCCCTGCCGAACCCCCTTCGGAGCGCGTGCAAACGCGAGATAAATCAGCGGGTTATAATTTGGCCGCGCCGCAATTCCTGGCGCCGTGAGGAGAGCCATGCGATGACCACTGCCGTGCGCACGATCAAGAAGTACCCCAATCGGCGTCTGTACGACACCGCCAACAGCGGCTACATCACGCTCGCCGATGTGAAGCAGATGGTGCTCGACCATGTCGACTTCGTCGTCGTCGACGCCAAGAGCGGCGACGACCTCACGCGCTCGATCCTGTTGCAGATCATCCTCGACGAGGAAGGCGGCGGCGTGCCGATGTTCAGCTCCGAGATGCTCGCGCAGATGATCCGCTTCTACGGCACCGCGCAGCAGACGGTCATGGGCCAGTACATGGAGCAGAACGTCAAGGCGTTCCTCGCGATCCAGAAGAAGTTGCAGGAGCAGGCCAAGCAGGTCTACGGCGACAAGATGATGCTCACGCCCGACCTGTGGAAACAGTTCATGCAGATGCAGGCGCCGGCGATGCAGGGCATGCTCGGCAATTACCTCGAGCAGAGCGCGCGGCTCTTCCTCGACATGCAGCAGCGCATGCAGGACCAGACGCGCGGCATGTTCACCTCCTTCCCGTTCCCCAATTTCGCAGCGGCCGCCCCTGCCGACGACGAGCGCAAGCGCTGATTCGCGAATGCGCCGCAATATCGGCATGTTTCGATCGCGTCGTGCTGCATCGCGTTAGACGCCGGCGCGCAACGCCCCACGTGAGTCTTCCGCACCACCCCGCCGCGGCGCGTGCCGCCGCCCCGCCGTGGTGAAGCGCAGCCCCGCGACCGCGCGCCACGACGCGCCGCGGGTCGGCTTCGTCTCGCTCGGTTGCCCGAAGGCGCTCGTCGACTCGGAGCGCATCCTCACGCAACTGCGCGCCGAGGGCTACACGATCGCGCCCGACTACGGCGGCGCGGACCTCGTCGTCGTCAATACCTGCGGCTTCATCGATGCCGCCGTGGCCGAGTCGCTCGACGCGATTGGCGAGGCCCTCGCCGAGAACGGCAAGGTCATCGTCACCGGCTGCCTCGGCGCCCGCGAGGGCGGCGAGTTCGTGCGCGAGGCGCACCCCCGGGTGCTCGCCGTCACTGGCCCGCACGCGACGGCGGAGGTGATGCACGCGGTGCACGCGCACCTGCCCCGCCCCCACGACCCCTTCGTCGACCTCGTCCCGCCGCAGGGCATCAAGCTCACGCCGACGCACTACGCGTACCTGAAGATCAGCGAGGGCTGCAACCATCGCTGCACGTTCTGCATCATTCCGTCGCTGCGCGGTGACCTCGTGAGCCGCCCGTTCGGCGACGTCATGCAGGAGGCGGAGAACCTCGTCCGCGCCGGCGTGAAGGAGCTGCTCGTCGTGTCGCAGGACACGAGCGCCTACGGTGTCGACGTGCGCTACCGCACGGGCTTCTGGCAGGGGCGTCCGGTCAAGACCCGCCTGACCGAGCTCGCGGCAGCGCTCGGCAGTCTCGGCGTGTGGGTTCGGCTGCATTACGTGTATCCGTATCCGCACGTCGACGCCGTGCTTCCGCTCATGGCCGAGGGTCGGATCCTGCCGTACCTCGACGTCCCCTTCCAGCACGCGAGCCCGCGCATCCTCAAGCTCATGAAGCGCCCGGCCAATGCCGAGAACACGCTCGCGCGCATCGCGGCGTGGCGCGCGATCTGTCCCGAGCTCACGTTGCGCTCGACCTTCATCGTGGGCTTTCCGGGCGAGACCGAAGCCGAGTTCGAGGAACTCCTCGCCTTCCTCGAGGCCGCCCAACTCGACCGCGTGGGCTGCTTCGCGTACTCGCCGGTGGAAGGCGCCACCGCCAACGCGCTGCCCGACCCGGTGCCCGAGGCCCTGCGTGAGGAGCGGCGCGCGCGCTTCATGGCGGTGCAGGCGAGGATCAGCGCCGCGCGGCTGGCCCGCAAGGTCGGCACCACGCTCGACGTCCTCGTCGACGCAGTGACGGGGTCGCGGGCGCAGGCCCGGTCGAAGGCGGACGCCCCCGAGATCGATGGCGTGGTGCACGTCACGCAGGCCAAGGGATTGCGCGCGGGGGACCTGGCGCGCGTGACGGTGACCGCTGCCGACACGCACGACTTGACCGGCAAGCGCGTCGCCTCCGACACGTAGCGGCGCCGGCGCCGCCGACTCGTGCGATCATTGGCGCGCGTCGCGCCATGAATCGCCTTCGACCGCATCGGCGTGCCGGTGCGCGGCGCGACGTGCCGTTGGCCGTACCCCCCCGTCGTCGCCTGTCGTCACCCGCGCCCATGAGCCCTTGCCGTTCGCGCCTCGCCCACGTCGTACCCTTCCTTGCCGTGGCTGCGCTCGTCGCCGCATGCAGCAAGGAAGTGCCACCGCCGCCCCGACCGGCGCCCGAGGTCGCCGTCGTCACGATCGAGCCGCGGACGATTCCCTACACGCCGACCTTCGTCGCGCAAACGGAGAGCTCGCGTCAGGTCAACATCGTCGCCCGCGTGTCGGGCTTTCTCGACAGCATCGCGTATTCGGAAGGCGATCTCGTCAAGCAAGGCCAGCTCATGTTCAAGCTGGATACCAAGCCCTTCCTCGCGCAGCTCAATGCCGCCAAGGGCGAACTGCAGGCGCAGCAGGCGCGCCTCGACACCGCGCAGGTGACCTACCGGCGCGTGAAGCCGCTCGCCGACCAGGATGCGTTGCCGCAGATGGACCTCGACCGGGCCAAGGGCGAACTCGACGCCGCGCGCGCCGCCGTGTTCTCGGCGCAGGCCAAGGTCGAGGAAGCGACGCTGAATCTCGGTTACGCGACGATCACCTCGCCGGTCACCGGTGTGGCGAGCCGCTCGCTGCAGCGCCAGGGCGCGTACGTGAACGCGCTCGCCGACAGCGCCAACCTCACCTACGTGGCCGCCCTCGATCCCATCTGGGTGAACTTCAGCATCTCGCAAAACCAGATGGCGCACTTCCAGGAGCTCGCCGAAAAGCATCTCGTCGTCGCGCCCAGGGACGACAACTTCGACGTCGAGATCATCCTTCCCAACGGCACGCCGTACGCGAAGCGCGGCCAGATCGGCTTTGCCGACCCCTCGTTCAGCCCCGACACCGGCGCGTTCCTGGTTCGCGCGGTGATCCCCAATCCCAGGCACGAACTGCGCCCCGGCATGTTCGTCACCGCGCGCCTCTTGGGCGCCGTGCGCCCCAATGCCATCGTGGTGCCGCAGCTCGCGGTGCAGCAGGGCAGCAACGGTCACGCGGTCTTCGTGGTCGGCGCCAACGGCGTTGCCGAAGTGCGCCCGGTGATCGTCGGCGACTACGTCGGCGACAAGGACATCGTGATCCAGACCGGGCTCAATCCCGGTGATCGGGTGATCGTCGACGGCATGATGCGCGTCGTGCCGGGACAGCCGGTGCGCATCGCGGCGACGAGCGCCACCCCCGCAGCGGCGGCGCCTGCGGGTGGTGCCGCGCCGGCAGCCGGCGGCGCCACCGCGGGCAAGCCGACGGACGCGAGCAAGGCCGACGCCAAGAAGAAGTAGCCGATGTTCACGCATTTCTTCATCGACCGGCCGATCCTGTCGTCGGTCATCTCGATCCTGTTCGTGCTCGCGGGGCTGGTCGCAATGTCGGTCGCCCCGATCGAGCAGTACCCGGAGCTCGCACCGCCGTCGGTGTCGATCTCGGCCTCGTATCCGGGAGCCACGGCGGAGGTGATCGCCAACCAGGTGGCCGCCCCGATCGAGGCGCAGATCAACGGCGTGGACAACCTCCTGTACTTCTCGTCGACTTCCTCGTCGTCAGGGAGCGTATCGATCCAGGCGGTGTTCGCGCCGGGGAGCGACCCCGACATCAACCAGGTGAACGTGCAAAACCGCGTGAACCAGGCGCTCTCGCAGTTGCCGCAGACGGTCACGCAGCAGGGGGTGACCGTCGAGAAGGTGTCGTCGGCGATCATGATGGTGCTGTCGATCTATTCCAACGACGACCGCTACACGTCGACCTACGTCGACAACTACACGAACCTCTACGTCCTCGACGAGTTGAAGCGCGTGCCGGGCGCCAATCGCGCCTCGGTGCTCGGCATGCCCGACATCGCGATGCGCGTGTGGCTGCAGCCGGATCGCATGGCGCAGCTCGGGATCACCGTCCAGGAGGTCGCCAACGCGCTGCAAAGCCAGAACCAGACCTTCGGCATCGGCCAGATCGGCGGCCAGCCCGCGGTCCCGGGAACGCAGCAGACGTTCGTGATCACCGCGCAGGGCCTGCTCACCCGGCCCGAGGAATTCGAGGACGTGATCATCCGTGCCGACAAGACCGGTGCCGCGACGGTGCGCCTGCGCGACATCGGCCGGGTCGAGCTCGACAAGCGCGACTACTCGGTGGTCAGCCGCATGAACGGCAAGATCTCGACCACGATCGCGATCTACCAGCAGCCGGGCGCGAATGCGGTGGCCACCGCCAAGGCGGTGCGCGCGCGCCTCGCCGAATTGAAGCCGTCGTTTCCCACCGGCCTCGACTACCGCATCGCGCTCGATACCAGCCTCTTCACGCTGAACTCGATCGACAAGGTCGTGCACACGTTCTTCGAGGCGGTGGTGCTCGTCGTGCTCGTCGTGTTCGTGTTCCTGCAGTCGCTGCGCGCGACGGTGATCCCGATCCTCGCCGTGCCGGTGTCGATCATCGGCACCTTCGTCGGGATGCACCTGCTCGGCTTCTCGATCAACATGCTGACGCTCTTCGGCATGATCCTCGCCATCGGGCTCGTCGTCGACGATGCGATCGTCGTCGTCGAGAGCGTCGAGGCCAACATGGCCGAGCGCGGGATCGGTCCGCTCGCCGCGGCCAAGCTCACGATGACGCAGATCGCAAGCGCGCTCATCTCGATCGTCCTCGTGCTGGTCGCCGTCTTCCTGCCGGTCGCCTTCCTCGGCGGCGTGACCGGCAAGCTCTACCAGCAGTTCGCGGTGACGATCGCGATCTCGATGGTGATCTCGGGGATCATGGCGCTTACCCTCTCGCCGGCGCTGGCCGCCCTCATCCTGAAGGCACAGCACGGGACGAAGAACCGTTTCTTTCGCGCCTTCGAGCGCGGCTTCGAAGTGATCCGCGACGGCTACCTCGGGGTGATCGCCCGCGCGCTGCGCGGCTGGCCGCTCGCGCTCATCGCCTTCGCCGTGATCCTCGCCGGCATCGGCTACATGTTCCGCACGCTCCCCTCGAGCTTCGTGCCCGAGGAGGACCAGGGCTACTTCTTCACCGCGATCGTGGCACCGGACACGGCGAGCCTCGAGGTGACCGCCGCGATCACGAAGCGCGTGCAGGAAGCGGTGTCCGCGGACCCTGCCGTGCAGGACGTCGCGTCGGTCGCCGGCTACAGCCTCCTCGACGGCCAGCTCGCCAACAACGGCGCGATCCTCTTCGCGTCGATGAAGCCCTTCGAGGAGCGCACCGACGCCTCGCTGCTGTCGTTTGCCGTGCTGCCGCGGATCAACGCCAAGCTCGCGCAGATCCGCGAAGCCTTCACCCTCGCGATCAATCCACCGTCGATTCCCGGCATGGGGTCGATCGGCGGCTTCGAGTTCTACCTGCAAAGCCGCGGCAGCGCCGATCCTCGCGCGCTTGGTGCGGCGGTGAATGCCTTCATCGCCAAGGCGCGCGAGCGGCCCGAGCTGCAAGGCGTGTCGACCACGTATCGACCGGCGACGCAGCAGCTCTTCGTCGATCTCGACCGCAGCAAGGCCGAGGTCCTGGGCGTCACCGTCGCCGAGGCGTTTGCCACCATGCAGGCGTTCTTCGGCTCGCAGGTCGTCGGCCAGTTCGCACAGTTCTCGCGCGTGTGGTGGGTGATCCTGCAGGCCGACGCCGACTACCGCATGCGGCCGTCCGACTTCGACAAGATCTTCGTGCGCTCACGTTCGGGCGCCAACGTCCCGCTCTCCTCGCTCATCACGACGAGATACGTCGCCTCCCCGAAGCTCGTGACGCGCTTCAACGGCTTCACGGCGGTGAAGATCACCGGCTCGCAGGCGCCGGGCTTCAGTTCGGGTCAGGCGCTCGCCGCGATGGAAGAGGTCGCGCGCGAGCTTCCCGGCGACTTCTCGTACGCATGGGCGGGGCAGGCGCTGCAGGAGAAGCAGTCGGGCAGCACGTCGAGCTCGGCGTTCGTCTTCGGATTGATCCTCGTCTTCCTGCTGCTCGCCGCGCAGTTCGAGAAATGGACGCTGCCGATCGCCGTGGTGCTCACCATTCCGGTGGCGGTGCTCGGCGCCTTGCTCCTCACCTGGGCGGTGGGGCTCGAAAACGACGTCTACTTCCAGGTCGGCCTCGTCACGCTCGTGGGACTGTCCGCCAAGAACGCGATCCTGATCTGCGAGGTGGCCATCGAGCACGTGCGCGACGGCATGCCACCCCGCGAGGCGGCGCTCGTCGCCGCGAAGGCGCGGCTGCGCGCGATCGTCATGACCTCACTCGCCTTCGGCTTCGGCTGCGTGCCGCTCGCGCTCGCCACCGGCGCCGGCGCCAACAGCCTGCGCGCGATCGGCACCGGCGTCATCGGCGGCATCGCGGCGTCGATGCTGGTTGCCGTGATCTTCGCGCCGCTCTTCTTCTTCCTGCTGGAGTCGCTGTCGCAGCGCGTCGCCGGCAAGCGCCACGGCGGCACGCGCGACACCGCCGCCACGACGCCAACCCGGGCGAGCACGCCGCCGGCGGGCGACGCGACGCCCGATGCGCACTGACATGCGCCCGCTCACCCCGCATTCGACCTGGCATCGGCGCGCCGCTCGCGGCGCAGCCGCCCTCGCCTGGTGCGCGCTCGCCGCGTGCACCGTCGGCCCCGACTACGTGCAGCCCACGGTGCCAACGCCCCCCGCGTGGCGCGTCACCTACGACACCGCCGCCGACATCGCCAACACCCGCTGGTGGGAGCACTTTGGCGACCCCGTGCTCACCGGCCTCATCGAATCCGCGCTGCGCGAGAACCGCGACCTCGTGATCGCCGCGGCCCGGGTCGACGCCTTCATCGGCCAGCTCCAGGCCACGCGCGCGCAGTATTACCCGCAGGTCAACTACAGCCTCGATGCAAGCCGCAACCGCACGACGCGGGTGGGCGCGTCCCCGCTGCCCGAAGGTGCGGACCCCTACTATTCGCTCTACCAGGGCGCGCTCGGCGCGTCGTGGCAGGTGGACCTCTTCGGTCGCGTGCGGCGGCAGACGGAGGCGGCGCAAGCGCGCGTCTACGCCACCGAGCAGGGGCGCCGCGGCGTCGTGCTGTCGGTGGTGACGAGCGTGGCGGCGAGCTACATCGCGCTGCGCGCGCTCGACAAGCAACTCGAGATCTCGCAGCGAACGGCGCAGAACAACGCCAATACGCTGCGCATCTTCGATCTGCGGCACAAGGGTGGCGTCGTCTCGCGCCTGGAGCTCGAGCAGGTGCAATCGCAGTACCAGCAGGCGCTCGCTGCGATCCCCGCGATCGAGCAGCGGATCGCCGCGCAGGAAAATCTCCTCGCCGCACTGCAGGGCCGTAACCCGTATCCGATCCCGCGCGGCAAGCCGATCGATGCACTCGTGCTGCCGCCGATCCCCGCCGACCTTCCAGCCTCGCTCCTCACCCGCCGGCCCGACCTCCTGCAGGCCGAGCAGGACATGATCGCCGCCAACGCCGACGTCGGCGCGGCCGAGGCGCTGTACTACCCGCAGTTCAACCTCACCGCCTCGCTCGGCTCGATCAGCGCCGCCTTCGGCAACTTCCTCACCGGTCCGGCGAGCGCGTGGACGCTGGCCGCCGGCCTCGCCGGTCCGCTCTTTACCGCGGGCGCCATCGAAGGCCAGGTCGCCGCCGCGAAGGCTTCCTCGGCCGCGGCGGTCGCCGCGTACCAGCAGGCGATTCTCATCGCCTTCCGCGAGACCAACGACGCGCTCGCCGGGACCGTGAAGAAGCGCGTCGAGGCCGCGGCGCAGGCAAAGCGGGTCACCTCGCTGCGTGAGTACGCGCGCCTGTCGCGCGTGCGCTTCAACAGCGGCTATGCGAGCTACCTCGAGGTGCTCTACGCCGAAAACGAGCTCTTCGCCGCCGAACTCACCGCGGTGCAGACCTACGCCGACGGCTACACGCAGCTCGTCGCGGTGTACCGGGCGATGGGCGGTGGCTGGATCGATCTTGCCGATGCGGGAACCGCCGCAGGCGCCCGTGTCCCGGCGCGCGAGCGCGCGGCGCGGCAGCCGCTCTTCTGAGCGGCCTGCGCCGCATCCGTGACCCACGACCAAGCCGCTGCGCGGGCGGCGCGAAGGTCGCGATCGGCCGCCCCCGCCTGTCGCGATAGGCGATATCTTCGCGCGAAGATCGCTCCTATAATGCTCCGCCTTCTCGCCACCTCGCCCATGCGCGCCCTGCTTCGCTGCTACCTCGCCGTTGGCGTCACCCTCTTCGCCCCGCTCGCCCGGGCGTCGTTCCTCTCTGGCGACGCGCTCGACACCATGGCCGACTGGATCGCGATCATCGTGCTGGTGGTCGTCCCCCTCGGCGTGCTCGTCGTGTTCTGGATGATCCACGTCCTGCCCGAGAAGATCGCCGAGAAGCGCCACCACCCGCAGAAGGACGCGATCAATACCGTTTGCCTCCTGTCGCTCGTGTTCGGCGGATTGCTGTGGCCCATTGCGTGGATCTGGGCATACACGAAGCCCGTGGCCTACCGCGCCGCCTACGGCACCGACAAGCACGACGACTACTACCTCGACATGGGCGAGCGCGCGCGGTCAGGTGAGCTGACCGACACCGGCATCGCGCACCTGCGCCAAGAACTCGACACGATGGCGCGACGCGGCGGTGGGCTCTCCCCGGCGCTGGTCGCGCTGCGCTCCGAGCTCGACGCGCCGCCGGTGCATGCGCATGCCGATGCGGCAACGACGCCAGGGGCATGACGCGTGGAAGCTCTCCTCCTCGGCATCTATTCGTTCTTCGTCTGGCTCATCTTCATCAAGCTGAAGTGGCTGCCGTGGAACATCACGTCGCAGGTCATCGTGGTGATCATCCCGGTCGTGGCGCTGACGGCGATGGTGCTCACCTTGAACGTCGTCGCGCCGACGTCGGGCAACCTGCGCGTGTACAAGTACACGATCCCCATCGTGTCGCAGGTGAAGGGCCGCGTGCTGGAGGTGCCGGTGGAGGAAGGCAATCGCCTCGTGCACAAGGGCGACGTGTTGTTCCGTGTCGACCCGACGCCGTACCACCTCGACGTGTCGAACCTCGAAGCGCAACTTGCGCTGGCCGAAGGTGGACAACGCGAGACGCAAGAATCACTCGCGGGCGCGGCCGCGAAGGTGGCCGAGGCGCGCGCGACGATCGCGCAGGCCGCCGCGCGTCTTGCAGAAGTGGATGCCCGCCTCGGCCTTGCGCGCAAGCGCGTCGAACAGCACCGCGAGCTCGTGGCGTCGGGCGCCGGCAACCGCTTCGACCTCGAGCAGGCCGAGGCGACGGTGGCCGAACTCACCGGCCAGCGCGAGTCCGTGCTCGGCACCGAGGCGCAGGCGCGCGCCGCCGAGGCGCAGGCGCAGGCATCGGTTGCGCAGATCCGCCAGAAGCTCGGCACCAAGGTGGATGGCACGTACGCGCAGGTCGCGCAGATCCGCGCCCAACTCGACAACGCACGCTGGCTCCTCGAGCAAACCACCACGGTCTCACCGTGCGAATGCCACGTGATCAACTTGCAGCTTCGCGAGGGTGCCTTCGTCGCCGGCGTTCCCTTGAATCCGGTGATGACGCTCGTCGAGGCCGACGGCCAGATCGTGGCGTTCTACGCGCAAAACGAGCTCACCCGCGTGCAGGCGGGTGACGAGGCGGAATTCGCACTCGACACCTACCCGGGTCGCATCGTGAAGGGCAAGGTCGACTCGATCGTGTGGGCGATCGGACAAGGGTCGCTGCCGCCGTCCGGCACCATTCCGCTGTCGACGCTCGCGACCCAGCCGCCGGGGCAATTCGCCGTGAAGTTCGACCTCGCGCCGCGCGACAAGGACGTATTCCTCGCCGCCGGCGCGGTCGGTCAGGCCGCGATCTATACGCAGTACGGGGTCATGCTGCACGTGGTGCGCAAGGTCATCCTGCGTGTGGGATCGTATCTCAACTACCTCATCCTCAAGCTGCACTGACGCCATGCGCGCGCTCGTGGCAAGCCTGGCGGTCGCGCTACTCGTCGCCGGCTGCGCGCTGGCGCCGCCACCCCCGATCGCCGAGACGCGACAGGCGGCGCTGCCGCAGATGGTGATACCGCCGCGCTACGCCGCGCAGCCTTCGCCCGCCGCAGCGGCAGGCGAAGGCGCGGCGAGCATCGCGCGAGCACCGGCTGTGGTCACGGATGGCTGGATCGCCGCCTTCCACGATCCGACGCTGGTCGCGCTCGTGGCCGAGGCCATCGCCTACAACAGCGACCTGCGGATCGCCCAGGCGCGCGTCGAGCAAGCACAGGCCTACCTCAAGATCGCCGGCGCCACCCTCTACCCCCAGGTGAGCGTACTCGGTCGCGGTGGCGGCAAGATGTCCGACAGCAGCGGATTGTCCGGCATCGGCGTGTTCGTGAACTGGGAGCTCGATCTGTGGGGTCGCGTGCGCTCGGGTCAGGCGTTCGCGCAAGCGCAGTACGACGCCGCGCAACTCGATGCCGAGTACGCGCGCCAATCCGTCGCGGCTCTTGTCGCCAAGGGCTGGTTCCTGGCCACCGAGGCGCGCTTGCAGCAAGCGCAGGCGAGTGCGATGCGCGAAGCCGCCACCAAGCTTGCCGACCTCGCGCAGGAGCGCGGCCGGGTCGGTCGCGGCGACGAGCTCGACGTCGCACTCGCGCAGGCCGCGGTCGCCTCGCTGCGCGATACCGAGCGCGCACTCGCGGCGGCATATCAGCAAGCAGTCCGCGGCGTGGAGACGCTTGTCGGGCGCTATCCCGCGGCCTCACTCGAAGTGCCCGTCACACTCGCCGCCTGGCCCGGCGACGTTCCGGTGGGACTGCCGTCGGAATTGCTCGAGCGGCGCCCCGACGTGGTGGCGGCCGAACGACGCGTCGCCGGCGCCTTTCATCGCACCGAGGAGGCCAAGGCTGCTCGCCTGCCGCGCATCACGCTCACCGCCAGCATCACCACGATCTCGAGCGAGCTTTTCTTCCTCAAGAGCCACGACAACCCGGTGTGGAGCCTCGGCGCGGGTCTGCTGCAACCCATCTTCCTCGGCGGTCAGCTCCAGGGTCAGGTGGAGGTGCGCACCGCCGAGCAGCAGCAGGCCGTCGCCGAGTACGGCCGCATCGGTGCGCGGGCGTTTGCCGAGGTCGAGGAGTCGCTGTCGAACGGTTACGCGCTGGCCGATCGTGAGGCGCTGCTCGCCACTGCGGTGCGCGAGAATGCGCGCGCGCTCGACCTCGCCGGAGTGCGTTATCGCGTGGGCGTGGGTGACCTGCGCGCCGTGCAGCAGCAGCAACTCGCCCTCCACGCGGCGCAGGTGCAGCTCCTGCGCGTGCAAGCCGAGCGGCGGGTGCAGCGCGTCAACCTGCACCTGGCGCTCGGCGGCAGCTTCGACGCGCCGTCGCAGATGAGCCGCGGCGTGGGCACACCCACGCACGACGAAGCGAGAACCGCCGCCGGCGCCACCTCCACGGCCAGCGGCCGCTAGACACGCACGCGGCGTCGCCCCCAATCGGTCCGGTTCGACAAGAGGGGGCCGGCTGATGTAAAACGTCAGTCCGCCATGCTGCCCCGCTGCCTCGTGCAGCCGCTCGCCGTGCCCGCTGTTCGCCGCTCGATCCACCTCGCATGATCGCCCCACCCGTCCTGCCGCCGCGATGCGCGGCGCGTGTCGGCCTCGTCGCGCTCGTCCTTGCCGCACTCGTTGCCGGCTGCGGCCGCGAGCCGCCCAAGGCGCCGGAGAAGGGCCCCGTCGCGGTCACCACACAGGCGATCCAGCGCCACGACGTGCCGCTCACCGCGGTCTACGTCGCGCAAACGCAAAGCTCGCAGGCGGTGAACATCCAGGCGCGCGTCGCGGGCTGGCTCGACAAGCGCCTGTACGTCGAAGGCGCGGTCGTGCGCCGCGGGCAGGTCCTGTTCCAGATGGATGCCAAGCCCTTCCAGGCGCAGCTCGACGCCGCGAAGGCGGCGCTCCAGCGCAACGAGGCGGCGCTGCAGGTGGCCCGTGCCAACCTCAATCGCACGAAGCCGCTCGCGCAACTGAACGCGCTGTCGCAAAAGGACCTCGACGACGCCCAGGGTCAATACGAGCAGGCGGCCGCCGCGGTCGCGCAGGCGCGCGCGCAGGTGACCGAGGCCGAGCTCAACCTCTCCTACACGACGATTCGCTCGCCGGTCGATGGCGTGTCGAGCTTCGCGGTGGTCGCCGACGGCACGTACCTGTCGCCCAGCAATTCGCAGCTCACCACCGTGTCGGTGCTCACCCCGATGTGGGTCAACTTCAGCGTTTCCGAGAATGAGATGGAGCGGATCCGCAACGAAGTGCGCGCCGGGCAGTTGCGCCTGCCCGAAGGCGGCCGCTTCGTGGTCGAGATCGAAATGGTCGACGGCAACCTCTTTCCGTATTCGGGTGCCATCACCTTCGCGGATCCGTCGTACAACCCGACCACGGGCACGTTCATGCTCCGCGCCACGGTGAACAACCCCGCCGGCGTGCTGCGCCCGAACCAGTACGTGCGCGTGCGACTCAACGGCGCGGTGCGGCCGAACGCGATCGTCGTGCCGCAGCGCGCCGTGCAGCAAAGCGCCAAGGGCCACTTCGTGTGGGTGGTGGACAAGAGCGCGCACGCGGAGCTGCGCCCGGTGGTCGTCGGTGACTGGAAAGGAGAAGGCTGGATCATCGCCGACGGCCTGAACGACGGCGACCAGGTCGTGATCGACGGCGGCGTCCGTCTCACCGAGGGCGCCGCCGTGAAGGCGACGCCGTACGTGCCGGCTTCACCGCCGGCGCCGGCCGCAGCGGGAGGCACGCCGCAAAAGGGCGCCGCGGGCGTCGATCCGGGCCGCGGCGCAACCCCGCTGCCGGCGCCGTATCCGTCCGCCACGCCATCGAGCGTCGCGGTCTACTTCCCGAAGGGGCTCGCGAGCCTCGACGCGGCGGCGCTGCGCACGCTGCGCCTCGCCGCCGCAGCGTACGTCGGCATCGGCACCAGGATCGAAGTGACCGGTTACGCCGACCGCACCGGCAACGCCGCCGCCAATGTCGAGCTTGCACAAAAGCGCGCCCAAGCGGTGCGCGACGAGCTCGTGCATCTTGGCGTCAAGGCGCAGCGCATCGCCCTCGTCGCGCCCGTGGCGGTGACCGGGTCGGGCCCCGACGACCAGGCGCGTCGCGTCGATCTGCGCGTCCAGCAGTAGCGGACGAGCCACATGCTGTCGCGCTTCTTCATCGAGCGACCGGTCTTCGCGGCCGTCGTCGCGCTCCTCATCTGCCTCACCGGCGTCGTGGCGATGCTGCAGCTTCCCGTCGCCCAGTACCCGACGATCACGCCGGTGCAGGTCACGGTGTCGGCGACGTATCCGGGCGCGGATTCGCGCACGCTCGCCGAGTCGGTCGCCTCGCCGCTCGAGCAGCAGATCAACGGCGTGGACAAGATGCTCTACATGTCATCGACGTCGAGCTCCACCGGGCAGCTCACGATGACGATCTACTTCTCGCTCGACACCGATCCGGACATCGCGCAGGTGCAGGTGCAAAACCGGGTGAACCTCGCGCTGCCGCAGTTGCCGTCGGCGGTGGTGCAGCAGGGCGTCAACGTGCAGAAGAAGTCCTCGTCGATCATGATGCTCGTGGGCATCTACGCCAGGGACAATCGCTACGGCGCGAACTACATCGCCAACTACGCGAACGTGTACGTGCTGGAGGCGCTGAAGCGCGTCAACGGCGCCGGCCAGGCGCAGATCATGGGCGTGCCCAACCAGGCGATGCGCATCTGGATGAACCCGGACCGCATGGCCTCGCTCGGCATCACGACATCCGACATCGCCAACGCGATCAACCAGCAGAACCAGCTCTTCGGCGCCGGCCAGATCGGCCAGCAGCCCAATGCCGGGCCGGTCGAACTCACCTTCCCCGTCATCACCCAGCCGCAGTACACCGATCCGCGGCAGTACGAGAACATCATCCTGCGCGCATCGCAGGATGGCACCGCGATCGTGCGCGTGGGCGACGTCGCGCGCGCGGAGATCGGCCTGCAGCAGTACATCGTCAACAGCGAGCTCAACGGCACGCCGGCGACGATCATCGCGGTCTACCAGCAGCCGGGCGCCAACGGCCTCGCGGTGTCGAAGGCGGTGCGCGACACGCTGGCGCAGATGAAGACCAAGTTTCCCGACGGGATGGACTACGTCGTCGCGCTCGACACCAACGACTTCGTGCGCCTGTCGATCAAGGAAGTCATCAAGACGCTGTTCGAGGCGATCGTTCTGGTCGTGCTCGTCGTGTACCTCTTCCTGCAGAGCTTCCGCACCACGATCATCTGCTCGGTGGCGATCGTGATCGCGCTGATCGCAACCTTCGCCGGCATGCTGGCCCTCGGCTTTTCGATCAACCTCCTGACGCTGTTCGGACTGGTGCTCGCGATCGGCATGGTGGTCGACGATGCGATCGTGGTCGTCGAGAACGTCGAGCGCAACATGGCGCAGCATCACCTGGCGCCGAAGGCGGCGACGATCCAGGCGATGGACGAGATCGCAAGCTCGCTCGTTGCGGTGGTGCTCGTGATGTGCTCGGTGTTCATCCCCGCGGCCTTCCTGCCCGGGACCACCGGCCAGCTCTACAAGCAGTTCGCAATCACCATCGTGATCTCGGTTTCGGTGTCGGGCTTCGTCGCGCTCACCGTGACGCCGGCGATGTGCGCGGCGCTGCTCAGGCACAACCCGCCGCCGACACGGGGCCCCTTCGCCTGGTTCAATCGCCAGGTCGATCGCGTCACCGCGGCCTTCGGCACCGCCGTGACGTACGTCATCAAGCATGCGGCGGTGGCGCTCGTCCTGCTCGCGGTGTTCCTCTACTCGATCTATCACCTGTTCACGGTGCTGCCGACGAGCTTCGTCCCCAACGAGGACCAGGGCTACGCCTTCGCGGCGATCATCATGCCGCAGGCAGCAAGCCTCGCCCGCACGCAGGAGATCGCCGCGCGCGCCGATGCGATCTTCAAGGAGATCCCCGGCGTGCGCACGCGCACCGTGGTGACCGGCTACAGCCTCCTCGACAGCGGCTTCAAGACCAACGCCGGGACGATCTTCGTCACCTTCGACGACTTCGAGAAGCGCTACGCCGACCTCGCCACCACGAAGGCGCAGAATGCGCGCGCGATCCTGCAGGCCTTCTACGCGAAGGCGAGCCAGATCGAGGGGGCGATCGTGGTGCCGATCGCGCCACCGGCCATTCCCGGCATCGGCACCACGGGCGGCTTCGAGTTCTGGATCCAGGACACCGGCACCGGCGACCCCGTCGCACTCGGCAACGTGCTGCAGGACTTTCTCAAGGCGGCCCGCGCGCGACCCGAACTCACCGGGCTCGCCTCGACGTACTCGGCATCGACGCAGCAGCTCAAGGCCGACGTCGACCGCGAGAAGGCGCAGCTCCTCGGCATTCCCATCCAGGACGTGTACAGCGCGATCCAGACGCAGTTCGGCTCGCTCGCGGTGAGCCAGTACAACCTCTTCTCGAACGTGTGGTGGGTGATCCTGCAATCCGACGCACCGTACCGGCAAAACCCCGAGGACCTGACCCGCCTGTACACGCGCAACGCGCACAACCAGATGGTGCCGCTGTCGTCGGTGGTGACCACGCATTGGACCTCGGGGCCGGACATCCTGCCGCACTTCAACGGCTTCACCGCGGCCAAGATCAACGGCAACGCGGCGGCCGGCTACAGCTCGGGCGATGCCATCGCGACCATGGAAGCGGTGGCGCAACAGGTGCTGCCGCCCGGCTACACGTTTGCGTGGTCGGGCCTCGCGTTCGAGGAGAAGCAGTCGGGAGGCACTTCGGGCCTCGCCTTCGTCTTCGGCTTCATCATCGTTTTCCTCGTGCTCGCCGCGCAGTACGAATCGTGGACGCTGCCCGGCGCGGTGATGTCGGCGGTCCCGTTCGGCATCCTGGGCGCGCTCCTCACCAACCACCTGCGCGGACTCGACAACGACGTGTACTTCCAGATCGGCCTTCTCGTCCTCATCGGCCTCGGAGCCAAGAATGCCGTGCTGCGCGTATCGGCGGCGATCGACTTCCGCAAGCAGGGCAAGTCGATCATGGAGGCGACGATCCTCGCCGGCGAGCAGCGGTTGCGGCCGATCATCATGACGTCGCTCGCCTTTGCCGTGGGCTGCCTGCCGCTCGCGCTCGCCGTCGGCGCCGGCGCCAATGCCCGCCATTCGATCGGCACCGGCATCATCGGCGGCATGCTGGGCGAGACCACGCTCGCCATGCTCTACGTGCCGCTGCTCTTCTATCTGTTTGACCGCATGCGCGAAGGCAAGGACGAGGGCCACGTCGAGGGCAAGGGCGAAGCCAGCGCCGAGACCAACGCCGCGGCCAGCGCGCCGGCCGCGCCGCGCACCGACTGATGGCCGTGCCGCGCACCCTCCCCCCCGGTACCGCGGCCCCGCGCGCATGGCGCAGGCGCGCGCGGCATCGCGCGTGGCGCGTGCTCGCCGCCGCGCTGGGTGCAGTGCTCGCGACCGGCTGCACCGTCGGCCCCGACTACGCGCGCCCGACGATCGCTACGCCGACGCGCTTCGCGTACCTGCCCAAGGACGCCGCCGAGGTCGCCAACAGCCGCTGGTGGCAGCAGTTCGACGACCCGGTCCTCGACGCGCTCATCGCCGAGGCGCTCGCGCACAACGAGAACGTGAAGGTCGCCGCCGGCAACGTCGAAGCGGCCGCCGGCATCCTCACGCAGACGCGCTCGGCCGCGTTCCCGCAGGTGGGTTACGACGCGAGCGCCGGACGCACGCGCACCAGCGAGGCCGGCATGGCGCCCGAACTCGCGGCACGCATTCCCAATCCGCAGGGCGCGTACCAGGCACTGCTCTCGGCGAGCTGGGAGATCGACCTGTGGGGTCGCATCCGGCGCCTGTCCGAAGCGGCGCGGGCGAATCTCCTGGCCACCGACGAGGCGCGCAAGGGCGTGATCCTGACGCTCGTCGCCGGTGTGGCGACCAACTACCTCACGCTGCGCGGCCTCGACCAGCAACTCATCGTCGCGAAGCAGACACTCGCCGCGTACGGCGAGTCGTTGCAACTGTTCAAGCTGCAGTTCCAGTACGGCCAGATCTCGCAGATGAACGTGGCGCAGGTGCAGTCGCAATACGAAACCGCCGCCGCGCAGATCCCGCAGATCGAATCGCAGATCGCGCAGATCGAGCTTGCCTTGGGCGTGCTGCTCGGCCGCAACCCCGGCCCGATCCCGCGCGGCAAGTCGATCTACGAGCTGGTGCTGCCGGCCGTGCCGGCGGGACTGCCGTCGCAGCTTCTCACGCGGCGGCCCGATCTCGTGCAGGCGGAGAACGAGCTGATTGCGGCCAACGCACAGATCGGCGCCGCGCGCGCGCTGTACTTCCCCACCGTCTCGCTCACCGGAGGCGGCGGCACGGCGAGCGCGTCGCTGTCCGATCTGTTCCACGGGCCGGCGCGCGTGTGGAGCTACGCCGGCGCGCTCGCCGGACCGATCTTCACGTTCGGTGCGGTGAGCGGCCAGGTCGCGCAGGCCGAAGGCGCGCGCGAAGCGGCACTCGCCGGCTACCGCTACGCGATCCAGAATGCATTTGCCGAGGTCGACACCTCGCTCGTGGCGAACCAGAAGGTGCAAGAGCAGCTCGCCGCGCAGCAGCGCCTGGTCGATGCGCTGAAGGACTACGCGCGGCTCGCGCATCTGCAATACGACGGCGGCTACACGTCGTACACGACGGTGCTGCAGGCCGAGCAGCAGCTCTTTCCGGCGGAACTCGCGCTGGCGGCGGTGCGCGCTTCCACGTTCAGCTCGAGCGTGGCGATCTACAAGGCGATGGGCGGTGGCTGGATCGTCGACGCCGACCGCATGACCGGCAACGCCGCGCCGCCCCCGGCCACGCGCGCCACGGGGATGCCGCCGCTGTTCTAAGACGCCCGCGTCGCGGTCGCACCGCGCCCGGCGGCCCTGGCCGCGTGCGCTGTACGTACGTCCGCGACGTGGCGACGCCCGACCGTCAGGCGATGAGGAGCACCATCACCGTGCCCCACGCCGTCAGCAGGATGTGTCCGATCGCCACCGTTCCGGAGTAACCCAGCACCGCGACGGAGCTGCCTGACCGCTCCTGCACCGCGGCCAGCGCCGGGGTCATCGTCTGCGCGCCCGCGATGCCGCCCAACAGCAGCAGGGGATTGAGCTTCAGCACGTAGCGCCCGAAGTACAACCCGACGAACAACGGCACGAGCGTGACGATCATGCCGCCGAAGAAGAGGCCGAAGCCCGATTCGCGCACGGCGCTCACGAAATGCGGACCCGCACCCAATCCGATCATCGCAATGAATCCAGCGAGGCCGAGCGCGATCATCAGTGAGACCGCACCGGAAGGAATGCGTCCGAACGTCGGGCGCACCGAGTGCACGTAACCCACCACGAGCCCGGCGAGCAGCGTTCCGACACTCGTGCCCATGGCGATGCGCATCGCACCGAGCGGGATGATGAAGGCGGCACCCACGAGCGCGCCGGCGACGATCCCCAAACCCAATGCCACGAAGTCGGTCGCGTCGGTCGGCATCACGGTCTTGCCGATGGCGTCGGCAGCCCGGGTCACGGCGGCCACGCGGCCGGACAGGTAGACGACATCGCCGCGCTCGATCGTCGTCCCCGGCGCGATGGGAATCTCCTGCCCACCCCGCGTGATGCTGCGCAGGAAGACGCCGCGCAAGGGCGTGTCCGACTGCGCGATCTCGCCGATCGTCTTGCCGGCGATCGAGCGGCTCGATACGAACACCCCGTAAGCGCTCACCGGAACGTCGAGCACCTCGCGGTCATCGACTTCGGTGGCATGCCCACGGCCGATCGTTTCCGCGAGCACGTCGCGCCGACCCGACACGGCGAGCACGTCGCCGACCTGCACCAGCATGGTGGGATCGGCCTCGACGATGCGACCATCGCGCCGGATGCGCTCGATGAAAATGCGCGCCCCCGGCAAGAGGTGCTCGATCGCATCGACCGTGCGCCCCACAACCTGCCCACCCGGCTCGATCCGATACGCGCGCACCTCGAACGGACGCCACGCCGACGCCCGACCAGCGCCGGTGCGCTCGATGCCAAGCGAGCGCTCGACGGCCTCCGCCTCGCGCTGCAGGTCCACGCGCAGGAGCTTGGGCCCGACCACGCTGCAGAAGACGATGACCCCCAGCGCCCCGAAGACATAGCAGACGGCGTCGGCCACCGCGACGTGCCCGACGAGACGGTTGCGCACGTCTTCAGGCAGGGGTAGTGCGTTGATGGCCTCGGTGGCCGTGCCGATGGCCGGAGACTCGGTCAGTGCACCCGACATCATCCCGGCCGCAAGTCCCGGATCGAGTCCGAGGAAGCGGGCGACACCGTACGCCGTCGCGAGGCCCGTCAGCGCCATGACGGCCGCAAGCGCGGCCCAGCGCACGCCACTGCCCTTCATGGCCTTGAAGAACTGCGGGCCGACGGAATAGCCGATGGCGAACAGGAACAGCAGGAACAGCACCGACTTCGCGGTCGACGACACGGGGACCGGTACGAGGTAGCCGACCGCGAGGCCAACGAGCAGCGACCCTGTCACCGGTCCCAGGCCGAATCCCTTGATCTTGAAGCTGCCGACCCAGTACCCGATGCCCACGACAAGGAACACCGCGAGCTCGGGGTACTTGGTGAGCGTCGTTGCAAGCCAGGTCATGTCGCACCCCGTGCCGCGCTTACTTCCGCGCCCCGCTGCCCTTGCGGCCCTTGGTCCCGGTGGTCTTGGTCAACTTCGCCGTCCCGGCCGCCGTCCCCCCCGCCGCCTTCGACGCCTCGTAGGCCCGGCGATAGCCGCGCGCGATGGCGCGTACCGCGCGCCCGATGTCGTCGTAGACGTGTTCATCGAGGTTCGCGAAGGAGATGCGCACCGACCAATCCGGCGCGGCGAAGCCACTGCCGTTGAGCAGCACGATGCCGTAGTCCTCGGCAAGCCGGAACACGATGTCGAGCGGATGCACATTCTCCTTCATCCACGCGACGATCTCCTCGCCCAGGTACTTGCGCGCCCAGAACTCGAAGTCGATGAGACCATAGTAATAGTCGTATTCCTCGTTGCTGCCGACCTCGATGCCCAGCCCCTCGATCGTGGCGGCGAAGCGCTTCTTGACGATGCCGAGGCAGGCCTTCTGATAGTCCTTCTTCGTATCCATCAGCTCGTAGAGCGAGAAGAGCGACATCATGACCTGCTGCGGCAGCGAAAGGCCCGCCGTGTGATTGAGCGCAACGTCGCGGCTGTCGGCGACGATGCGGTCGATGAACGCGAGCTTCCTGGGCTCGAGCGTGAGCCCGCCGTAGCGCTTGTCGAGGAGCTTCCTCGTCGACTCGGGATGTCGGGCGATCATCGCGTCGAAGATGTTGTCCTCGTGGACCGCGACGACGCCGAGCCGCCATCCGGTACAGCCGAAGTACTTGCTGTACGAGTACACGCCGATGGTGTTCTTCGGGAACGCGCCCATCAGCGAGCGAAAGCCGGGCACGAACGTGCCGTAGACGTCATCCGTCAGCAGGATGAGGTCCGGGCGTTTCTCGAGCACCTTGCCGATCTTTCCGATGGTGCGCGCGTCGAGCGCCACGGCAAACGGGTTGCCCGGGTTGACGATGAAGAAGGCCTTGATCCTGGGATCGAGGAGCTTCTCGATCTCCTCGTCGGGATACTGGAATTTCGCTTCCTGCTTCGCGTGGATCTCGACGAACTTGAGATCGTAATCTTCGAGGTGCGCCATCTCGATATACGGCGTGAAGATCGGCACGCCGAGCGCAATGGTGTCGCCGGGATTGAGCAGGCGATTGCTCTTGAGCGACTTGAAGATGTAGCACATCGCGGCAGTGCCGCCTTCCACGGCATAGAGCTTGAACGTGCCCTTGGGTCGTGGGTTGCCGCACATCGCCCATTGCAGGTACTCGCGGACGATCTGCTCGTTGTGCACGAGCATGCGATCCGGGACCGGATAGTGGTCGCCGATGATCGAATCGACGAGCTCGTGCACGAAGGCGTCGGCGTCGAAGCCGAACTTCTTCAGGGTCCACGGCAGCAGCGCCTGCAGGAACGGCGCACCCGGCATCTCGTTGTACTTCGCAAGCCACGCCTCGAGGCGTCCGGCGATGCCGGGCGCCTTCGGCATGCCGCCGACCCCGGGCGGGAGATCGAGCACCCGCTTGCACTCGGTCACCGCAAACTGGCCGAGAAGGAAGAACGCCTCGCGCGGCTCCGTCGCCACCCAGTTCGGATTGCCGCGACCGGCATTGAGGTACGACAAGGACGACTCGCGTGCCGTGGCCGATGCCGCCTTCTGGAGGAAGTCCTTGATCTCGAACGGACCGAGTTTCTCGTACTGCTTGAGCTTCATGTCATCCATCGCATTGCTCCTCGTGGGCTCGTGGCGGCGTGCGGCAACTTCAGGACAGCAGCATGATGACGACCATGCCCCAGATCGTCAGCAGCGTGTTGCCAACGGCGTAGGTCACGGTGTAACCGAGTGCCGGTATCTGACTCTTGGCCTGATCGCAGACCAGCCCGAGCGACGCGGTGGTGGTGCGCGATCCGGAAATGATGCCGAGGTTCAGTGCGTCATGGAACTTGAAGACGTACTTGGCCACGTACATGCCGAGGATCAGCGGGATCGTGGTGGCGGCCACCCCCCAGAGGAACAGGCCGATGCCCTGCGTCTTGAGGCCGTTGACGAAGCCAGGGCCCGCCGAGATGCCCACGATGGCGATGAAGATGTTGAGTCCCACCGAGTTCATGAACCAGACGGTCGGTGTGGGGATGCGCCCGAAGCTCGGGCGCACCGAACGCAACCAGCCGCCGATGATGCCGGCGATGAGCGCGCCGCCCGCGGTCGACAGCGTGAGCGGGACGCCCGCCACCTTGAACATCAGCGCACCGATGAGGCCGCCCACGACGATGAAGGCACCGACGAAGGCCATGTCGGTCATGTCGGTAGGACGGTCCGCGACGCCCAGCATCCTCGTCGCTGCCGCGACATCCGGCGTGCGCCCGACGAGCGTCAGGAGGTCACCGCGATGGATTTCGGTGCCTGCCATGATCGGAATGTCGGTCGCGGTGGCCCCGCGCGTGATCTTGCGCAGGAAGACGCCGCGCGCCTCGGGCCGCTCGGCGAGGTCCGCGAGCGTCTTGCCGTCGACCGTCTTGTTCGTCACGAGCACGTCGACACCCTCGATCGGCACGGCGAGAAGCTCGCGATCGTCGACCTCTTCCGCGCTTTGGAGGGCCGCTACGATCGTCTCGCGGTCGCCCGCGACCGCGACGACGTCGCCTGCCTTGAGGACGAGGTCCGCCGTCGCCTCCACGATCTGGCCGTCGCGACGCACACGCAGGATGAACAGACGCGTCTCGGCCACCAGCGCCTCGGCTTCCTGGACGCGCATTCCGGCGACCTTGCCGCCTGGCTGCACGCGGTAGGCGCGGATGACGCGCTGGTACCAACCCGTGCCCGGTCCGCCGATCGCCTTCTTGCCGCCGCCGAATTTTTCCTCGTAGTCCTTGCACGCCGCAACGAGATCGATGCCGAGGAGCTTCGGTCCGATGATCGCGATGACCACCGCGGACCCCATGGTGCCGAACATGTAAGTGACGGCATAGGCGATCGGCATCGCATCGAGCATCGCCTTGGTCTGGTCGGCGGGGAGCCCGAGACGATTGATGGCGTCGGTGGATAGCCCCATCGCGGCGGAGATCGTCTGCGAACCCGAATAGAATCCCGCCGCGTATCCCAGGTCGTAGCCCGCGATCTTGGCGATCACCACGCAGGCGACCAGACTGAACACGCACTGGACCGCCGAGAAGATCGCCTGCGGCAGGCCCGAGCTCGCGATGCCGCGGACGAACTGCGGACCGACGGCATACCCTACTGCGAACAGGAACATGAGGAACGAGAACGCCTTGAGCGGCTGGTTGATCGTGATCCCGATCTGCCCGATCACGACACCGGCGATCAAGGTGGCGGTCACCGCCCCGAGGCCGATGCCCTTGAAGGTGAACTTGCCGAAGTAGTAGCCCAGCGCCAGCGTGAGGAATATCGCGAGCTCAGGGTACTGTTTGAGCGTGTCGAAAAACCATTGGATCATCGTGGCCTCCCTCGTTGCGTCGAATCCCGTCGCGATCAGTGCCGGCCGCCCGAACCCCGCCGGGTGGCGAGCGCTTCCGGCTTGAGCAGCTCGAACCCCTTCGCGGCGTTGAAGCCGTGAATCTCCTTGACGTCGAGCTTGCGCATGAACGCGATCGTCTCCCGGGTGATGACCTGACCCGGCACCAGGATCGGAAAGCCGGGGGGATAGGGGATCACGAATTTGGCCGACACCAGCGCCGGGCCCTTCGCCACCCGCGCGTCGATCGCCGGATCGTTGAGCTTCAGGTATTCGCAGTTCGCCGGGTCGTATGCCAGGTAATACGCGGCCCGCATGTCGCCCTCCGACGTCGCGCTCTTCGCATCGTCGCGGAACGCATCGTGGAAGCGGCTGAAGTTGGGCAGGTCCGGCACGTCCTCCACGAGCGCCTTCACGCGCGAGGCGAACGCCGTGCGCTCCGCTTCGCCACCCTCGGCCAGGCGCCGCTCGATCGCGCGCGACATGTCGGCAAGGGCCTTGATGAGGTGCGCCATGTCGCTCCTGGTGTTGTTGATGTTGATCTGGACGAGCACGCTATTGCGCGAGGTCTTGTTGATCTGGATGTCGTACTCGCTGGCGAGCAGGCCCTTGAACTGCGATCCGTCGTAACCGGCATGCCCGCACAGCAGCGTGATGCGCGTCGGGTCGAGGAAGAACTCGTCCTCGCGCAACGCCGCGACGGTGTCACCTAACGTGCGCCCCGCCTCACCATAATCAGCGAAGCCCGAAAGCCGGTATTCGCTCGGAATCATTTCGGCGGGTGTGGCCGCCCGGAAATATTTCGAGATGAGACGATGCCCGTTGATCTCGCGCCTGATCTCGACCGCGAGCTGGATCGCGCGCTGCACGAGCTCGTAGCCCTCGAGCTCCATCTGCCGGCGCGCGAGGTCGAGCGACGCGATGATTTGCAGATTCGGTGAGGTCGACGTGTGCGTGAAGAACGCCTCCTTGAAGGCAGCCTCGACACGGGTGAAGTCCTGGTCCGCAACGACGATGATCGAGCCCTGGCGCAGCGCCGACATCGACTTGTGCACCGAGTCGCTCTCGTAGACACGGATGCGGACCTTGTCCGGGTCGGGCAGCAGGCAGGTGTCCAGCAGTTTCCGGTTCTTCGGGTCGATCTCGCCGTACTCGGCCTTGAACTTCGCGTAGCGCTCGCGATACGCCGCGTCGCGCAGCATCGCCCGGAGTTTCGCCGCGGCGCCCATTGCCGTGCGTCCGCGCAGGAACGGCGAGAAGCGCGCGTACCCGAACCACGCCTCGTCCCACAGGAAGATGAGATCCGGCTTGATCGCGAGGCACTCCTGCATCGTGCGCTCGACGTTCGCGACGTGGCCGTCGAACGTGCAGTTGGTCAGCACCAGCATCTTCGCGCGGTCGAGCTTGCCCTCCGCCTTCAGTGCGAGCAGCGCCTCCTTGATCGGGCGGATCGCGAGGCTTCCGTACATCGAGTACTGGGTCAGCGGGAACGCATCGATGTACAGCGGCTGGGCGCCGGCGAGCACGATGCCGTAGTGGTGCGACTTGTGGCAGTCGCGGTCGATCAGCACGATGTCGCCGGGCGCGAGCAGCGCCTGGTGGATGATCTTGTTCGACGTCGACGTGCCGTTGGTCACGAAGAAGCTGCGGTCGCCGCCGAAGGCGCGCGCGGCCTTGTCCTGCGCGACCTTGATGTTGCCGGTCGGCTCGAGGAGGCTGTCGAGGCCGCCGGTCGTCGCACTCGACTCCGCGAGGAACAGGTTCGCGCCGTAGAACTCGCCCATGTCGCGGATCCAGTTCGACTTGAAGATCGACTTGCCGCGCGCGACCGGAAGCGCGTGGAACGTGCCGATCGGCCGCGCCGCGTAGTTCTTCAGGTTGTCGAAGTACGGGGTCTCGTAGCGGTCCTTGATGCCATCGAGGACCGAGAGGTGGATCTCCATCGGTTCCTCGACGCCGTAGAACACGCGCCGGATGCCGCCGGCGTCGTCCGCGCCGGCGAGCGCGGCGATGTCGTGGTCGGTGACGAGGAAGAGGTCGAGTTCGGGCCGCAGTACCTTCAGCACGCGCGCGAGCGAGGTGCCGAGGTCCGCGCCGGCCGCGGGCGAGGCCGGCAGGTGCGGCGCGATCAATTCGCGCAGCGACGCGAGCGGATGGCGGGACGCATACGTGAGCCCGTCGAGGATCACCACCGACTGGAGGTTGTAGTTGAAGAGTGTCGCGAGCACCGCGTCTTCGTAGGATCCGACCACCACGGGCTCGTAGACGAATGCATCCTCGTCGCGCCGCAACTTCCGGAAGGTCTCGCGCAGTGCCGGCCACGTCCCGCGCTCGCCCGCCGAGACGATCAGGATCTCGAAGTACGGTCGTCGCGCGCGACCCTCCCCGACCGAAGGCGGCAGCACGTCGGGCATCTCGGCGTCGGCGTCGTCGTCGGCGGCCCACGCCGCCGCGTCGTCGCGGTACGCATTGCTCATCAAGGCCATGCCGATGCGCTGAACCAGGCGAGCGAACCCTGCGGAGTCGTTCTCTTCCAGGCGCTCGCGCAACTGGCCGAGCAGGCGCGTCCCCGGATAGGCGTTGACTTCCTCGATGGGGCCAAGCTCGGCCACGAGCCGCGCCGCCTCCGCCTTGGCGGCGTCGGGCCCGCCCGGCCCGCCCGACGCCATCGCACGGGCAACGCGCCCCAGCAGGCGCCAGCGATCGATGCGAACCTCCGCTGCGGAGAAGAACTGGCTGAATGCCCCGGGCACGGGTCGTCCCGCCGGCACGCTTGCGGTCTTGGTCATGGACTCCTCCTGTCGTCGCTGCTCACGGGACGGCGGCGGGTAACGCGCAGCGATCCCTTCGGGTGCGCATCATTACCGCCTGCAACAGGGCGCGTCCTTGCAATTCTCGACAATCGAGGGCGCCGGGCGGGGCGACGGCGTGGCGTGCACGCCGTCGCCGAGCGTCGCGGCGACGGGAAACGATCAGTCGGCGGCGCGCGCCCCCGCAACCTCGACGCTGCGTTTTGCGCGACGCCAGCGCGCCGGGGTCTCCCCCGACCAGCGCCGGAACGTGCGTTGGAACGCGGCGAGACCGCTATAGCCGAGGCTCATGGCGATCTCGTCCATCGGAAGCGTTCCGTTCGCGAGAAGCTCGCAGGCCACCTCGAAGCGCACGCTGTCGAGCAGTTCCTGAAAACTCGTGCCCTGCGCCTTGAGCCGGCGGTTCAACGTCCGGCGATGCAGCGCCAGCATCTGCGCGACGTCGTCGCCAGAGTGCCGGCCGGCGATGAGCAGGGTGCGCAGCGAACGCACGACGCGCTCGATGAAGTCGCCCGGCCCCAACTTGAGCACCTCGTCCTCGAGCGCGCGGCGCCGCGCCGCACTCGCTCCGGCAACGGGGCGAGCGAGCCAGTCGCTGCGAAAACGCAGCGCTGCGCGGTCGTTGTCGAACGACACGGAGCAGCGGAAGACCCGGCGAAACGCATCCGCATGCGCCGGCCGTGCAAACGGGAAGAGCACGGTTTCAACCGGACACCCACCGCCGGCGAGCTCACTGAGGTAGTTGCAGCCCGCCGCGAGTATGGCGCCATAGATCTGATCGCTGCCGACGACCCCGTGATGGTAGATTGCGTAGCCGAAGTCGGCGGTGCGCTCGTAATCGATCAGATAAGCGAGCCCACCGCCGCTGTTCAGGCGCTGATGAACCACGAGCGCGCGGAGCGCGTCGCCCACGGTCGCGCCGTTGCGCGCAATCTCTCCCACCACGCCGAGATCGGCAAGGTGCCACGCTTGTCCGAAGGCGAGCCCGAAGTGCGGACAGTTCGTGTGCTGCGCCGCGACGTGCAACAACCTGCCGTGGACAGCATAGGGAATCCGCTTGTCGGGGTGATCGAGGTCGGTCGCTTCGATGCCCACCTCGCGCAAGACCGCGGCCGGATCGCCACCCCTCTCGCGCACCATCGACGGCAACCGCGAGAAGGCTCCGACCCGCTGTTCGCCGAGGGGGGCGAGCATCGCACGGTGCAGCATCGGGCTTGTGATCCGGTCTTGCATTCGGGGCATCCTTGCGTCAATCGGTCGCCGGAGCTCCTCGGTCGCGAACACTGCGCGTGCGCCCGACGGCACGATCACGTCATGGCCAGTTGATTATGCCAAGCGCGTTGGCGGAATGTCGAGATTTGCAAAGACGATCCGTCGCAGCCGACCGAGAATCCGTCGCGAGCGAGCCAGGTGGCTCGCACGCCAACCACGAAGGAGCGGACATGAAGGCGATATTCCTGGGGCTGGTCGCGCTTGCGGTGACGGGTGTCGCATGGGCACAGCAGGCCTCGACCGCACCCGCAGACCCCGCGAAGGACAACGCTGCACAGAAGGCGGAGCGCAACGCGAAGGCGCAAAAGGACCTCAAGAGCGCGACCGCGGGCACCGAAAAGGGCTACGTGGGTGCGGCAGCGGAGGGATCGGCGAAGGCGGCCGCGCACAAAGGCACCCCCAAGGTCACGCCCGATGCGGCGGCCAAGCGCAAGGCCGTCAAGGAGGGCACCGCCGGTGCCGGAAAAGGCTACGGCGAAGCCGCTGCGGAATCGGCCGCTGTTGCCGCCAAGGACAAGTCGCCGCGCGCGCCTCTGCCGAAGCCCAAGGCCGGCACGCCGGAGATGAACAAGGTGGTGCCGTAACCACGCCTTTGCGGCTGCATCGGCCATGACGGGCCGCGATGGCCGACACGCTCGTGGGCAGTCGTTACGCGTTTCACGTCGCGCAGCGCGGCGTGAACGAAGGCAAGGTCGCGCCTGATTACCATGCCGCTCGCCCCGGCGACGTCGAGCTCGAGGCGCCGTCGAGCGATCTCGTCGGCTACGTGCATTCCTACGAGATCGGCAGCGTCGCGGATGGCCCCGGCGTACGTTTCGTCGCCATCCTCACCGGATGCCCGTCACGCTGCGTGTACTGCTACAACCCCGACACCTGGCACAAGCACAACGGGCGCGCGGTGACGGTGTCACGCATGATGAGAACCATCGGCAGGTACGCCGACGCGCTACGCCGATCGGGCGGTGGCATCACGTTGTCCGGAGGGGAGCCGATCGTGCAGCGCGCGTTCGTCGTCGACGTATTCCGTCGCTGCCGGGCGCTCGGACTGCACACCTGCCTCGACACCTCGGGGCGCTTGGGCGAGCGCCTGAGCGACTCCGATCTTGCCACCATCGATCTCCATCTTCTGGACATCAAGGCGGGCGATCCCGCGGTCCACGAGCGCATCACGGGGCAACCGCTGGCACCGACGCTCGACTACGCAAGACGCCTGTCGGCGCTCGGGCGTCCGTTATGGATCCGGTATCCGCTGGTGCCGGGGCTCACCGACGATCACGATAACGTCGAGCGCGCCGCCGCATTCTGCGCGAGCCTCGCGACGGTCGAGCGGCTGGAAGTGCTGCGCTTCCACCACATGGGCCACGACAAGTGGGACAGGCTCGGGATCGACAACGTGCTCCGCGACGTCGCGCCGCCCGACGCGAACCTCACCGAGCGGGTGCGCCAACAGTTCCGTGCACATGGTCTTGCCGTCCACTGAACCGTCGCTGCGGGCGTGCGCAGGTCGCGCGTGCCGCGGCCGAACGCCGCGTCCGGAGGTCAGCGCCAGCGCTGCGTCGCAGGGCGCGCTACGGCCGGAACCAGGCGTTGCCAACGATGAGGTAGACGGCGGTGGTCCCGCGGCTGGCCGCGACGTCGACGCCGACGTGCATCCCGAAGCGGCGTGCAAGCTCGTAGCGAACCCCGGCGCCGCCGCTGCCCACGCCCTGCGCGGAAGACACGCGGTCGTCGCGCGTCCACGTTTGCCCCGCCCCCCCGAAAGCCACGACGCTCCAGCGGCCATGGAACTGCCAGCGTGCCTCGATCTCGAGCGAACCTGCCTCGTCGCCCTGGAAGCGCATCGCCGGCACGCCGCGCAGCATCACGAACGGCCGCAAGAAGAAGGGGGTGGTCGACGACGACCACGCGTACTTGCCACGCGCACCGAGGAACACGTTATCGCCCAGGGGGCGCCAGCCGAGCAGTGTCTGGTCAAAGCGCTCGAAGTCGACACTTGCCCCGAGCGCCTGCCGCGAGGCGAGGTATGCCGACTCCGAATACACGCCACGAGTGGGTGTGAAGATGTTGTCGCGCGTGTCGTACTCCACGACCGCCGTCGGTGCGGAAATCGTCACCCGGGTACGATCCGCGAGTCCCGGGAACAACGGCGTGTCGCGCAGCCTCGGCTCGACCTCGGCCCATACGTAGCGCACGCCTGCTGCCCACGGCGATTCCTGCGCGAGCTGCCAGTTGGCCTGGCCCACGACAGCCGTGACGTCGAGCGAGTAGCGAACCGCCCGATCCCGCGCGTCGGCCCCTCCCGACAATCCGTAGAAGTCGAGGTTGACAACGCCTGTGCCGCCACCCGCGAGGGTGCGCAGGCGGCCGTCGAGCCAGCGGCTCGCATCCCCCGCAAAGGTCATCCAAGTCCCATTCTGCGTCGCGATCCCGCCGATGGCGGAAATATCCGGTCGCGCCCACCCTTCCTCACCGGCCGCATGGCGGGGCCGAAGAAAGAGTCCGACGCCACCACCGCCATAGCCCACGGCCGGCTCGGTGACGATGATCGGAACCGGAAGGAAGCGATGCGGCTGGGCGAGGAACTCGGAAATGTCGAACTGCCCGTCCGCCGGATCGATGAAGCGCGCCGTGATCGGCCGCAACACCGCGCCGATCGACGCGTCCGGTGCGGCCTCCTGCGCATACGTCCCTCCGCCATGCAGTGCGAAGGTGGCGAGTGCGAGCATGCCGAGGCGGCGGCAGTGACGAGGCATGGATGCGGTGGGCATGGGACGCTGCTGCTCATCGGACGCCTCGCCGACGTGGCGCGGCCGGGCAACAGACCGGGGCGAGGATGCCACAGCGGCGATCGGCGCGTGCTGATCTCGCGCAGGAACTGATGCCATTCACGGTCGATGGGAACGAACCGGCACGAGGTCGTGAGATGAGCGAGACCCTGTCCGCGTCGCGCTGCACCGCTGACGACACGGCGCGCGCGCCACGGGCCCACGGCACCCGACGCACCTTGTTCCGGCACGCGACCGGCCGCGCGAACGAACTCGCGTGGGGTCTCACGGAATCGGGTGTCCCGGACGTTCGCCTGGGGCGCCGCGACACCCTGCTGCGCAGCGGCACGCGTTTCGAGGCGCTGTACGTCATCCGTGCCGGCTCGTGCAAGCTCGTCGTCACCAATCCCGACGGAGAAGAGCACATCGTCGCCTTCTGCCTCCCTGGCGAGGTCATCGGGCTCGAAGCGCTCGGGAGCGGAGTTCATGCCACGACGGCGTATGCACTCGAGGCGCTCACCTGCTGGCGCATCGCAGCGGAGCGAGTGGACATGCTGCTGCGCCACAACGGCGCATTCGCGCGAGCCGTCGTGGATGTGCTCTCGCTCGACGTCGGTCGCGGGCTGCGTGCCCTCACCATGCTGGGGACCATGACCGCCGCCCAGCGGCTTGCGTCGTTCCTGCTCGACCTCGCCGAGCGCTACCAGCAGTTGGGCTTCTCGGGCAGCGCGTTCGAATTGCGCATGACACGAACGGAGATCGGTGACCACTTGGGCCTGTCCACGGAAACGGTGAGCCGCACGCTCTCGCGACTTCGTACCGATGGCCTGGTCAGCGTCAGCGGGCGAAGCGTGCGTTTGCGCGACCGCACGGCGTTGGGGCAAATCCTGCTGCATGGTGCCTGACCCTGATGCGCGAGCGCGCAATGCACGACCACCACACCGGCGGCGCGCCACCCCAAAGCGGCGCGCCGTGCTGCACAATGCGCCTCCATGAGCCCCGCCACTGCGGTCGACGACTCGGTCGCCCACCCTCGGGCGCGCACGGCATTCATCCTGCTCTTCGCGCTCATGGTGGTGAACTATCTCGACCGCCAGGTCGTCGTGGCGATGTTCGTACCGCTCAAGGCGACCTGGAACCTGCAGGACAGCGATCTCGGCCTGCTCTCGGCCGTCACCTCGATCGTCATCGCGTTCGGTGCGGTGCCGCTGGCGCTGCTCGCCGAACGCTGGACACGGGTACGCGCCATCGCGACGATGGCGATCGTGTGGAGCATCGCCACGGTCGCGAGCGCGTTCGCACCGAGCTACACGATGCTGCTCGGCGCTCGCGCGCTCGTCGGCCTCGGTGAGGCGACCTTTGGCGCCGTGGGGGTGGCGCTGCTCGCGACGCTCTATCCGCATCGCGCGCGAAGCACGGTGCTCGGCGCATTCTTCGTGGCAAGCATCGTCGGCACCACGCTTGGCATCGGCGGCGGCGGGATCGTGGTCCACCATTGGGGCTGGCGAGCCACATTCCTCACCGCCGGCCTCCCGGGCATCGCTCTGGCCGTTGTCTTCATGGCGGCGATGCGCCGGTATCGTGAGACCGGCGCGGTCGCCGGCGCGGGCGTACCCGCGCCCGCGGTGCGTGCGGTTCTCGCCGCTGCGGTGCGCCCCCGCACAGTGCCGCTGGTATGTGCAGGCAGCGCACTGCAACTGCTGACGGTGTCGATGATCTATGCCTGGGTTCCCACCTATCTCGCGCGGTACCACGGCCTCGATGTACGAGGTGCTGGGCTGGCCGCGGGCATTCTCGTGGTAGCGAGTGGCGTGGGCGTCCTGGCGAGCTCGGCGCTCGCCGATCGCCTCGGGCGGCGCGTCCCCAGTGCGCGCGTGTTCGTCCCGGCACTCGGGGCGTCCCTCACGTTCGCGATCTTCACGCCGACGTTCGCGCTCGTCCCGGCCGGTACGGCGCAGTTCGTCCTCATGACCATCGGCAGCATCGTCATGATGTCGAGCGTGGGACCCGGCGCGGCCGTGGTCCAGGACGTCGTGCCGGAACGCGTGCGAGCCACCGCGGCTGCGGTGCAGGCGATGGTGCTGAATCTCGTCGGCCTCGCCGGCGGCGCGGCGCTCACGGGAGCGTTGTCCGATCGGGTGGGCTTGCAAGCGGCGCTCGCCCTCGTCCCCATTGCGTCGCTGGCGGCAGCGCTGTGCTTCGCGCTCGCGCGGCGCACGTATGCGGACGATGCGTCACGCGCCATGACCGATCCTGCATGGCGCGGCAGCATCGAGGTCCCCCCCGCCTGCGCCAATTCCATGCGGTAGATCATGCCCCACACCTCGTGCTCGCATTACTCTTCGCGAGTAGTGGCATACTGCGCGTCCTCCCAGGGCGCTGGACGGCGCGGGCAGCACGAACGGACCTGCCGGAAGACACCGCTACCTGCACAACTGCAACCGCCACGCTCGGCCTGCCGCCACGCGTCTCCTGCGTGCGTAGACATCCGGGGTCATACGATCAAGTGAGGCCCATGCGCTCCCTCCCCTTCGCAACCTACGTCGCCGCATTTGCCTGCGCGGCCCTCGCGCCCGCGCTGCACGCGCAGGCGCCCGCTCCCACGAGTCCTCCGGCCGCAGCAGCGACCGCGGCGCCGGCGGGCCCCACGTTCTCGCAACAGGAGCTCGAACAGCTCGTGGCCCCGATCGCGCTGTATCCCGACGCCCTGCTCTCGCAAGTGCTGATGGCGTCGACGTATCCGCTGGAGGTCGTGTCGGCCGAGCGTTGGGTCAAGGCGAATCCGGGCCTCAAGGACAAGGCGCTCGAGGACGCGCTGCAAAAACAGCCTTGGGACGCGAGCGTCAAGTCGCTCACCGCATTTCCACAGGTGCTCACCATGATGAGCGAGAAGCTCGAATGGACGCAAAAGCTCGGCGACGCCGTCCTCGCCCAGCAAAAGGACGTCCTCGCGACGGCGCAGACACTGCGCAACAAGGCGGTGGCGCAAGGCTCGCTCAAGGACTCGAAGGAGCAGAAGGTCGTCACGGCGCAGGAGAACAACACGACGATCATCAAGATCGAGCCCACCAATCCCGAGGTGGTGTACGTGCCGACCTACAATCCGACCGTCGTCTACGGCGCCTGGCCGTACCCGTCCTACCCCCCTTACTACTGGTATCCCCCAGGCTATTACGCCGGTGGCGCCCTCCTGGGGTTCACCGCCGGGGTGATCGTCGGGGGCGCGCTGTGGGGTGGCGTCAACTGGGGTCACGGCGACATCGACATCGACGTGAACCGGTACAACAACTTCAATCGCACGAACATCGGCAACGGCAACTGGCAACACAACGTCGACCACCGGGGCGGCGTGCCGTATCGGGACAAGGCGACGGCGACCCAGTACGGCCGCGGCCAGGCGAAGGATGCCGCGTCACGCGACGCCTTCCGTGGTCGCGCCGACACCGGCCGGCAGCAGATCCAGCGCGGTGAGGTCACGGCGCGCGACGTGCCGGGGAACCGGGCCGCCGGCGCGGGTGATCGCGGACCCGGCGGAGCCCAAGGTGGTCTCGGCAGCGGTGACCGCGGCATGGCGGGTGGCGGCGGCAACGTAGCCGATCGCGGGGGCGCCGGCGTGAGCGATCGTGCTGCCGGCAGCCCAGGAGGTGGCGGGTTCGCCGCGCGGGATCACGGCGGCTCCGCGTTCGATACGCGTAACGCCGGCCAGGCGCGCGACGCCGGTAGCCGTGGTGCCACGAGCATGAACGCGTCGCGTGGTGCAGGGAACATGTCGCGCAGCGCGGGTGGCGGCGGTGGCGCCCGCGGCGGTGGCGGTGGCGGACGTGGGGGACGGCGATGATCCGGTCTGTCATGTGGATGTGCTCGCTCGTGGCGTCGCGTCTCGTCGCACGCGGTTACGGCTCTCGCCGCCGCACAGATGGCGTGATGGCGGTCCTCGTCACCGTGGCGCTCCTGGGCCTCCCGGCGCAGGCCAGCGCGGCGAAGCAGACGACGTTCGCCACACCCGAAGACGCGGTCGTCGCGCTCGTCGCTGCGGCGAGGGCCAACGATATCGACGCGGTCCGCGCCGTTCTGGGCAACGACCGTGGTGACCTCGCCTCCGGCGACGCCGTGGCCGATCGGGCGTTACGTGACGGCTTCGTCGCAGCCTATGACGCCAAACACGCGCTCGTTGCTGCGGGTGATGCGCTGCAACTTACCGTCGGCCCCGATGCCTTCCCCTTTGCCTTCCCGCTGGTGAAGACCGGCGATCGCTGGCGCTTCGATACCGCGAAAGGCCGCGACGAGCTCCTCGCGCGCCGCATCGGCGGCAACGAACTCGGCGCGATCAAGGTCTTGCAGGCGATCGTCGATGCGCAGCGCGAGTACGCGTCCGCGGATCGCGACGACAACGGCGCTGCCGAGTACGCGCGCCGCTTCGCGAGCCGCCCCGGCAAGCACGATGGACTGTATTGGCCCTCGGCGCCGGGTAAGCCCGACAGCCCCCTGGGCGAGCTCGTCGCACACGCGGCCGGTGAGGGCTATCGCAGCAAGGAATCCGCGCCCACGCCGTACCACGGCTACTATTTCCGCATGCTCACCGGCCAGACCGCCCGCGCCCGCGGCGGGGCGACCGACTACGTCGTGCGTGGGCGGGCGATCGGCGGCTTTGGCGTGATCGCGTATCCGGCGAAGTACGCGAGCTCCGGGATCATGACGTTCATCGTCAATCAGGACGGCATCGTCTATCAGGCGGACCTCGGCCCCGACACCGGTGCCAAGGCCGCGCGCATCCGCAAGTTCGATCCCGGTCCGGGCTGGACACCTGCCGTTTCGCCCTGAACTCCTCGTGCCTCACCCATCCCAGGAACATGTCCTCATGAAACGCTCGACCTTCGTACGCGTACTCGCCGTTGTCGCACTCGCCGCGGCCCCTTCGGTGCATGCTCAATCCGGTGCGGTGGTGGCCGGATCCGGGCCCGGCGCGGTCGCCGCAGCGCAGACGATCAAGGTCACGGCAACCATCACCGCGATCGACAAGGCCACGCGCGACGTCACGCTGAAGGGGCCACAAGGCGACATCGCCGTCGTGACCGCCGGTCCCGAGGTGAAGAATTTCGACCAGCTCAAGGTGGGCGACCGCGTCGACTTGCAGTACGTCGAGGCGCTCGCGATCGAGCTGAGGAAGGGGGGCGGTCTTGTCGTGGGCAGGACGTCGAGCGCAGATGGCGCCCGCGCCAAGCCTGGTGCCGCACCCGGTGGCTCCGTCGGTCGCGAGGTCACGATCGTCGCCGACGTCGTGGCGGTGGATCCCGCGCACCAGGCGGTCACGCTGCGCGGACCCAACCGCACGGTCACGCTGCGCATCGCGGATCCCGAGCAGTTCAAGCGCATCGCCAAGGGCGATCAGGTCGAAGCGAAGTACGTGCAGGCGATCGCGATCGCCGTCGGGCCCGCCGCCGGGAAGTGACACCCCGCGCGCCATGATGGCGCGCGCAGCCGGTCTCCGCTGGCGATCCACCCACCCGATCCACCCCCCCGTGCGCCAGGGCAGCAGCATTGCGCAGCGGGTTCAACGGCGGTATGCGCGCGCCGCCTTGCATGTCGAACTGCGCGTGCGGCGCCTCGCGCGGCGGCTCCGCCGGCGCCTTGCATGGGGACGCACGTACCGGCTCACGAGCTACCTGCGCTCCGCGCTGTGGACGGTTCCCCTCGTCGCCATCGGGCTCGTGCTGCTGCTGGTGCCTCCGCTACGCTGGGTCGATGACTGGCTCCACTGGGACTGGAGCGCTCTCGCCCCGGCTGGCGCCGAGGCGCTGTTCCAGACGGTGATCACGCTCACGCTGTCCTTTCTCGTGTTCACCTTCGGCTCGCTGCTCGTGGCAATCCAGGTCGCGAGCGGCCAGCTCACGCCGCGCATCATCGCCACGATCCTGCTGCGCAACGACGTGGTGCGCTACAGCGTGGGGCTGTTCGTGTTCACGCTCGTGTTTGCGGTGATGGCGCTCAATCGCCACGATGCCACGGTGAGCCAGCTCGTCGCGTTCCTGACGGCGATCCTCGGTATCGCCTGCATCGCCGATTTCCTCTTTCTCATCGACTATGCGGCGCGGCTGTTGCGTCCGGTGAGCGTCGTGGCACATGTCGGCAATGCAGCCGTGGACGTGATCGACGGCATGTATCCGGAGCCGACGAACGAGGATGGCGCCGACACCGCGCCCGCCGCATCTTTCGCACCCGCGCGCGTGGTGACGCACGCCGGCGCGGCGGGCATCGTCCTTGCGGTGGATCTCGCGTCGCTCGTCACGCTGGCGCAGCGCCACGCCGGCCTCGTCGAGTTCCTGCCGCGCATCGGCGATTTCCTCGCCGAGGACACTCCCTTATTTGCACTGCACGGTCCGGCCGCCGCGAGCGAGGATCGGCTGCTCAGGCAGACCGTCGCGGTTGGCGTGGAGCGCACGCTCGAACAGGATCCGATGTTTGCGCTGCGCATCCTGGTCGACATCGCGCTCAAGGCATTGTCCCCGGCGATCAACGATCCGACCACCGCGGTGCTCGCTCTCGATCAGGTCCATCGCGTGATGCGGCTCCTCGGCCGCCGTGACCTGCGGCGCGACGTCATCCGCGACGCCACCGGCACACCGCGCGTGGTCTTTCGCGCGCCGGACTGGGAAGACTATGTCACCGTCGCCTGTCGGGAGATCCGCGCCTGCGGCGGCAACAGTTTGCAGGTGGTGCGCCGGATGCGCGCCATGCTCATCGATCTGCACGCGTCGGTTCCGCCCCTGCGCCGGGCGCTGATCGCACGCGAGTTGCAACTGCTCGATGCCACCATCGACGCGGCAATGCCGCTTCCCGACGATCGCCGACTCGCGCACCGTGCCGATGTGCAGGGGCTCGGTGGCGCACCGCCACCCGGAACCGCGTCGAGGCCATGATGTCGGGTGGCATCGTTCCCGATTGGCTGCTCTCGATCGCCGCAGCGATCACGCTCTTCGCCGTCATGCTCGACCTGGGTCTTGCCATCGTGCCTGCCGAGTTCGCGCCGCTACTGCGACAGCCAGGCCCGATGCTGCGCGCCCTGTTCGCGGTGCTCGTCGCCGTCCCGGCAATCGTGTGGTTCACGGCGCGCATCTTCGACGTCGCGCGCCCGGCGGAGGTCGGCATGATGCTGATGGCGATCTCACCAGGGGCTCCAGTGGCCTTGCGCCGGGCGCTCGGCGCGGGTGGGGACCGCAGCTTTGCGCCCGCGTTGCAGATCGCGCTCGCCTGTGCGGCGATCGTCTCCGTGCCGCTGTGGATCGCCGCGCTCGACGAATATTACGCAGGCTCGGCGTCAGCCGATCCCCGTCACCTCGCGCGCCAGGTGCTCGTCGCACAACTGGCCCCGCTCGCGCTCGGCATGTTGCTGCGCCGCTGCGCGCCGCGCGCGAGTTCGCGGCTGGCGGCGCCGCTGGGGCGCATCGCCACCGTGGCGTTACTCGCGCTCGCCGCGCTCGCGCTGATCGACGTCCACCCCACGGTGATCGACGCCGGCCCGCGCGTCGGCGCCGCGATCATCGCCGCGACGGTGCTGGCGCTCGCCACCGGGCACCTGCTCGGCGGAGCGGCGCCGGCGACGCGCACCACCACGGCGATCGCCTGCGGATCGCGCAATACCGGCCTCGCACTGCTCGTGGCCGCGCTCAATCACGCCACGGCCCCCGTCGTGGCCGCGGTGCTCGCCTATTTCGTGCTTTCGGCGGCAGCCGTATTTCCGTACGCGCTGTGGCGGCGGCACATGGCCGCGACCCGCACGACCTGAAATCCACCACGAGGAGGACCCACCATGGCCAAGACCAGAACAAGCGCAAGGACGCAGGACACGAAGCTCTCGAACAAGGAATACGCCAGCGCGCTCAAGGCGCTGCACGTCGAACTCGTCAAGCTCCAGCTCTGGGTGCAAGCGAAGGGCACCAAGGTCTGCGTCGTCTTCGAAGGCCGCGACGGCGCCGGCAAGGGAGGCACCATCAAGGCGCTCACCGAGCGGGTGAGTCCGCGCGTATTTCGCGTCGTGGCGCTGCCCGCTCCGACCGAACGCGAGCGCTCGCAGATGTACGTGCAGCGCTACCTCCCGCATCTGCCCGCCGCCGGTGAGATCGTCATCTTCGACCGGAGCTGGTACAACCGCGCCGGCGTTGAGCGCGTCATGGGCTTCACCCCAGAGGACCAGGTGGAGCGCTTCCTCAAGGGCCTGCCGCTCGTCGAGAAGGCCATCGTCGACTCCGGGGTCCTGCTGCTGAAATACTGGCTCGAAGTCTCCCCGGAAGAGCAGACGCGGCGCCTGAAGGCGCGCATCGACGATGGTCGGAAGATCTGGAAGCTCTCGCCGATGGATCTGCGCTCGTACAGTCGCTGGTACGACTACTCGCGGGCTCGCGATGCCATGTTCGCCGCCACCGATACCGCCTGGGCGCCGTGGTACGTCGCGAACTCGGAGAGCAAGAAGCGTGTACGGCTCAACATCATCTCGCACCTGCTGGCCCAGATCCCTTACGAGGAGCTGCCGCGCGACAAGGTCGTGCTTCCGGCGCGCCAGAAGGCAAAGGGCTACCGGGAGCCCGACTACGCCTACAAGCGCGTGCCCGAAAAATACTGAACGCGCCTGCATCGCGCCTGCAAGCCGACGCCGCGATCCCGTCCGCAGCCGCTGCCGACCTGCGGACTGCGGCGCGGTCAGTCGCGCACTGCGGCATCGAGCGTGACGCGACGATCCACGTCGGCACTCGACACGACCCGCCGCAGGAGATCGCGCACCGTGGCGCGGGCCTCGACGAGCCGCAGCTCCACACGACGCGACGCGAGCTCTGTCTGCAGCGCGGCGAGAAAGCGCGCGCCGGCGATGTCGACGTAGGGCGAGCTCGACAGGTCCCACACGACGCGCCGCAGCGAGCTCCCGGCGCCGGCGATGAGCCGCGTCACCTCGTCGCCGACGTGCCCCACGTTGAAATACATGAGACTCGCCTCGACGCGGACGACAAGAACGTCCGGAACGTCCTCGTTCTCCGGATGACGCGCGACGTCCGAGTAGCGCTGCGTGCCTGGAATGCGCCCGAGCTTCGCCACGTGCGGGCGCGCGGCCCGGCCGATGAGCAACAGCATCGAGACGATGGCCGCGAGCAGCACGCCCTGCAGGATTCCGAGCAGCAGCACGCCTGCCAATGCCACCATCGCGATCCAGAACTCGGTCCTTGCCAGCGCGTACGTGCGCCGCAACTCGCGCACGTCGACGAGACCTTTCACGGCCACGAGAACGATCGCGGCGAGCACGACGTCGGGAAGATTGCGCAGCAGGTCCGTGAGGTAGAGAAGGCAAAGCGCAATCGTCGCCGAGGCGAAGACGAGGGCAAGGGGCGTGCGTGCGCCCGCCTTGTCGTTGACTGTCGATTGCGACAGGCCACCGGCCACGGGATACCCCTGGCCGAGTGCGGCTGCGAGATTGGCGGCGCCGAGGCCCAGGAGCTCCTGGCGCGGATCGATCGTCTGCCCATGCCGCTGCGCGAGCGCACGCGCCGCCGACACGCCCTCGATGTACGCGAGAAGGAAGCAGGCAATCGCGAGGGGAACGACACCGTCGATCGCTGCGGGTCGCAACGCGGGCAGCGCAAGACTGGGCAGACCCGACGGCAGCGCGCCGACGGTCTTGAATCCCATCTGGGCCAGCGGCGTGACCGAGAGGGCGACGATGGCGAGCGCGACGACGACGAGCGCGACGGGGCGCCCAGGAAGGAAGTGCTCGCCCGCCATGAGCAGGAGGATCGCGGCCACGCCGAAGCCCAGGACGGCGAGATTCGTCGACGGAATCTGCGCGACGAGTATCCACCCGCGCTCGAAGAAATGCCCGCCACCGCCTGGCACGCCGAAGAGCTTGGGGAGCTGGGTCATCGCGATCGTGAGCGCCGCGCCGGCCTTGAAACCGAGCAGGACCGTCTCGCTGACGAAGTTGACGAGAGTGGAAAGGCGCAAGACCCACGCGATCACACTCACGACGGCAAAGAGCAGCGCCGTCAGCGCCGCCACCGCGGCGTACTGCGAAGGACCGGCGAGCGCCATGCCCCCAAGCGTGCTTCCGACGAGGATCGAGATCGCGGAGGTCGGCCCAATGGCGAGCTGCCGGGACGAGCCGAAGAGCGCGTACGCGGGGCCGGCGACGAGATAGCAATAGATGCCGTAGTACGGCGGAAGACCGGCGAGTGTGGCGTAGGCGAGCGAGACCGGTATCGCATACGCGGCGAGCGTCATGCCGGCCACGGCATCGTGCGGCAACCAATGCATGGGGTAGCTGCGCAGCCACCGCGCCGCCGGAACGAGGGCGAGCACGCGGCTCGAACCCTGCTGCGGCGACGCGTTCATCGGGCCGTCCATGTCGCCGCGACACCCGTGGCGCCGTCGGCGAAAACGCCGGACGCGCTTTCAGCGCCCGCGTGCCCCCGGTGCCCCGCCGGCGACACCGGATGCAACGTGCGCCACCCGTGGGTGGCGCAGGCACGAGCGGACCGCGGCCGGGCGTCTACGAAGGCTCTCCGCCCAATCGATCGCCGAGACGCTTGCGAATGTTGGCGACGATCTCGGCGATGACTTCGGCGGTTGCCGCTTCGCCCATGGCTTCCACGGCCTTTTCGCGCACGTGGTAGTGCATCATGAGGCTGGTGCGCAGCTTGTCGAAGGCAGGCTTGTTGGCCGTGCCGCATACCGATTCGTCGTTGCGCACGACGCGCTCGATGATGCCCGGGTCGAGAAGACGCACCTTGCACAGCATCGCGAGGCGGGCCACTTCGCGATCGACGTCGTCGAGGTTCCTCGCCCACCAGCCGGCACCCAGGTTGGTCTTCTCGCTGCTCATCTTGCCACTCTACGCGGGTCGGTGCCGAAGCGCCATGAGTTGGATCACGCGACCCCGCCGCCGCGACCGTCGGCGATTTCGGTCAGCGTTTCGGGCAGGCCAAGACGCGCACGGACCTCATGCCACGCCTGCGGCCGGAAGGCATCGGCAAGCGGCGCCTCGGCGTCGCAACGCACGACGTCGCGCGACTCTTCGGCTGCCAGCGGCTCGCACGTCGCGATCTGCCGGGCGAGCACCGCGAGGTCGGCGTCCGAAGCGTCGCCCCCGGCGCGCGAGCGCGCGACGATGCGTTGCTCGAGCGTGGCGCGCTCCGCCTCGAAGCTGAGGATCGCGAATGGCACGTGCAGTTGGTGCGCGAGCGCGCGGGCGAGATCACGCTGCCAGCGCTTGAGGAAGGTGCCGTCGAGGATCGCAACGCGCCCCGAGGCGACGACCTGCCGCGCGAGCGCGCACACGCGCTCGTAGGTGGCGCGCGTGGCGGCAGGATCGTAGAGCCCGACGTCGATCCCCGAATGCGTGCGCGCGGTGGCGCTCATCCCCGCACCGCGCTTGCGCTCGACGTCGGTGCGCACGCGCACGGCACCGGCCTGCTCGAGGAAGGCCTGCGAGCGCGACGTCTTGCCGGAGCCCGAGAGGCCGTGGGTGACGACGATCGCCGGGTGCCCCGGCGCCGCGTGCCGCGTGGCAAGCGCGACGTAGCGGCGACAGTCGCGATCGAGCGCGGCACGCTCCCCCACCGGCAACTGCGCCGCGCGCAGCGCCGCGACCTTGGCGCGCACCAGCGCCCGATAGACGACGAAAAAGGAGAGGAGCGCAAGGCCCGCGTAGTCGCCCGTGACCGACAGGTAGGCATCGACGAAGCGGTGCGCGAGATCGCGCCGGCCGTGATCCTCGAGGTCCATCGCGGTGAAGGCGATCTCGCTCATGACGTCGATCCAGCGCAGCTCATCGTTGAAGTCGATGCCGTCGAACACGACGAGGCGGGCGTCGATGCGCGCGATGTTGCGCAAGTGCAGGTCGCCGTGACACTCGCGCACGAAGCCGGCGGCGACGCGGGACGCAAGCGTCGCGCGCAGGGCGTCGAACGCGCGCTCGGTCCACGCGCTCAAGGCGGCGAGCGCCGCGCACTCGTCCGGATCGTGGCGCAGGCGCGCAAGCTCGTCGAAGTTCTCGCGCGCGTAGGCGAGCACCTCCTGTGGTGAGCCGTGACCGGCGGCGGGGGTGGCGACGGCGACGTCAGCGTGGAAGCGCGCGACGATGACGGCGAGGGCATCGATGTCGGATGCGGTGAGCGCGCCACGCGCGATTTCGTGCGTGAGCAGCCCCTCCTGCGCAAACTCGCGCATGCGCACGGCGTACTCGATGGCCGCACCCGCTCCGTCGAGCTGCGGCGCGTCGACGCTGCCGGTGATCGGCACGACATCGAGATAGATCGCAGGCGCGAGCCGCCGGTTGAGCCTGATCTCCTCGTCGCAATAGTGGCGGCGCCGGGCGAGCGTCGAGAAGTCGACGAAGCCGAGCGAGAGCGCCTTCTTGATCTTGTAGGCGTGCGACCCGGTCAGGAGGACGTAGGAAAGATGCGTCTCGATGAGCCGCACTTCGCCGCTACCGGCCCTTGCGCGCAACGCGTCGCGCAGCGCCGCGACGAGCCGCGCCTGCCCGGCGGGAGCAAGCTCGACGCCGCGGTCGCCGTTGCCGGCCGTCGGCGGCTTCCCTTCACGCACCATGTCGTCGGCCCGTCCTTGCGGCTCGCAGCGTTCCTCGCTGCCTCGGCAGATCCTATCGCGTCGCGAGATACGCCTGCGCGTGCTGCGCGATCATGAGTTCCTCGTCGGTGGGAACGACCCACGCGCTCGTGCGGCTGTCGGCGGTGCTGATGCGTGCGCCGTGTCGCGCATTGGCCTCGGCGTCGAGTTCGACGCCCAGCCAGGCCGCGGCCCGGCAGACCCGCTCGCGCAAGGCGACGCTGTGTTCCCCGATGCCGGCGGTGAAGACGATCGCGTCGAGGCCACCCAGCGCCGCGGCCAGCGCGCCGAGATCGCAGCCGATGCGATACACGAAGAGCTCGATCGCCTCGCGCGCATGCGGATCGGCGCTCGCCTCCAGCGTGCGCATGTCGCTCGACACGCCCGACACGCCGAGCAAGCCCGATTGCTGGTAGATGAGGCGCTCGACGGCGGCCGCGTCCATGCGCAGCTCGGTCATGCAGTAGAGGAGCACTCCGGGGTCGAGCGCACCGCACCGCGTGCCCATCGGCAGGCCGTCGACCGTGGTGAAGCCCATCGTGGTGGCGGCGCTGCGCCCGGCGGCGAGCGCGCACATGCTGGCACCGTTGCCCAGGTGGAGAACGACCGTGCGCCCGGCGGCCGCCCGCGCGTCGAGCGCGGGCAGCGCCTGCGCGATGTACTCGTACGACAGGCCGTGGAAGCCGTAGCGCACGATCCCGCGCGCGGTCAGCTCGCGCGGCAGCGCGAAGGTGCGCGCAACCGCCGGCTGCGTGCGATGGAACGCCGTGTCGAAGCAAACGACCTGCGGCACGTCGGGCAAGCGCTCGAGCAACACCCGGATCGGCGCCAGCGTGTGCGACTGGTGCAGCGGCGCGAGCGGCACCAGACGATCGAGCGCGGCGACGAGCGCGGCGTCGGCGCGCACCGGCAGCATGAATTCGGCGCCGCCATGCACGACGCGATGGCCGACCGCGGTGAGCGTGAGCCCGGTGAACTGCCGGTCCAGAAAAGCGAGGAGGTAGTCGAGTGCGCTTTGATGATCGAGCGTTCCCGGAGGAAGCTTCTCGTCGGCGACGACGCGGCCGGCGGCGCGCGCGACGAAGCGCGGCGACACGCCCAGGCCTTCGAGTTGCCCACGCAGCGTGGGCGTGAGCGCGCCGCCCGCGGTGCGGTACAGCGCGAACTTGAGGCTCGACGACCCGGCGTTGAGCGAGAGGATGGTCCCGTCCGCGAGCGCGTGACGGGCCGTGGCCGCCGCACTCATGCGACGGGCAGCGTCACCGCTGCCAGGTCGTGCGCAAGTTCGGCGAGGATCCCGGAGAACGCCTTGTTCTGCGCCTCGATGTACGCGGCAGCACTGCCGCTCGCGAACGGGATCGCGCGCTCGTACGCGCGTGACCACGTCGGCACGCCGGCTTCGCCCGCGTACGGGCGCAGGAACCAGGTGATGCGCAGGATGGCGAGCGGCTTGGCCTCGACCCGGCCGTCGCCGTAGAGCGCATCGACGAAACCATCGAGCACCCAGTCGGGCTCGACCTGCGCGCTGGGCGGCACCACCGAGGCAAAGACCTTCGCGGCGGCGAGCGCGCGTGCCGTCGCTTCGGCGATGTTGGCGGCGGGCGCAACCAGGAACTCGTGATAGTAGTCGGTCTCGAACTTGAGGTCGGTCTCGCGATAGACGAAGGTGCGACCCCGGTACGGCGCGGCGACGGTGACGCTGCCGACGCGCAGAAGCCCGGGCTGCGTGCGCGCCACGACCGGCGGCAGCGCAGGTTCCAGGATGTAGGTCCCCTTGACGGGTGCGGGGCGGGAGCAACCGGCCACGGCCACGACGGCAGCGCTCGCCGCGGCGAGATGAACGAAACGACGGCGGGAGACGGTCATGGCTTGCGCTCCAGTGGTTTGGGCGGCGCACCGAAGATCACGCTCCCCGGATAGCGCTTGGCGTCCTCGGTCAAATCGCGCAAGTTGTCGGTGATCTGGCGCAGGTTCTCGAAGGTCGTGGCGATATCGGCGTCCTGCGAGCCGAAGAGACGGTCGAAGCGGCCGACGATGCGCTCCAGGTCGGCGATCGTCTTCGCGAGCTTGGGATCGCTCACGAGCTTGCGCACGCTCACCATCGCCGCCGACGCGTCCTCGGGGATCTTGCGCCAGGCGGGATTGTCGAGTTGCTCCTTGAGCGCCGCGTTGGTCTTTCGCATCTCGCTCAGGAGCGCAACCGCCTCATCGCTCACCTTCCGGGTATCGAGGCCGTCGAGGGCGCGGTCGAGCTTGGCGAGCGTCGTTTCGGTCTGCGCCGCGAGCTTCCTCGTATCGATGCCGCCGATGCGATCGGTGGTGACGTCGAGGAGCTTGTCGAGGCGCGTGATCGTGGCTTCGAAGTCGATGCGATGGAGCTTCTCGAGGATGTCCTGCGCCGCATTGACGATGGCGGTGACCGTCGATGGCGCGCTCGGGATGTACAGGTGCTCGGGCTCCCAGAAGATCGGCAGCGTCGGCGGCGGCGGATCGATGTAGTCCATCTCGAGGTAGTTCGTGCCGGTGATCCCCTGCGGCGCGAGGCGCACCCGCAAGCCCTTCTCCACCTCGAGCTTGCCCATCTTGGGGTCGGTCATGTCGCCCGCCGCTGCGCGTCCGCCGACCAGACGCGGCTGCAACTGCGCCTCGACGAGAACGTAGCGCTGGCGCTGGTTCATCGGGAGGTCGAGCTGGTAGCGCGTGTAGGTGAAGGTGATCTTCGTCACCTCGCCGATGGTGACCCCGCGATACTTGAAGCGCGAGCCGACGTCGAGGCCCTGCACCGACTCCTTGAAGTACGTCTCGATGAGCACCTTGCGCTCGAACCAGCGGCCGGTGCCAATGATGACGAGGACCACGACGCCGGCGACGACCGCGCCGATCACGAACAGACCGAGCTTGAAGTAATTGGCTTTCTGGCTCATGGAATGGGCTCACGCCGCCTGCGGGGCGAGGTCCGATTGCCGATGGAAGAACTGGCGCACGTAGGGGTCCGTGCTCTCGTCGCGCAGCTGGCGTGGATCGCCATCGGCGATGATCCCCTTCACCCGCTTGTCGAGCATGATGATCCGATCGGCGATGGCGAAGATCGACGCGAGCTCGTGCGTGACGATCACGAAGGTCACGCCGAGGCTGTCGGCGAGGCGGCGGATGAGCGCATCGAGCTCGGCCGAGGTGATCGGATCGAGCCCCGCCGACGGCTCGTCGAGGAAGAGGATCGGCGGGTCGAGCGCCATCGCGCGGGCGATCGCCGCACGCTTTTGCATGCCCCCCGAGATCTCGCTCGGCAGGTGGCCGGTGAACTGGATGAGACCGACGAGCGAGAGCTTCATCCGCGCGAGGAGGTCCATCTGCTCGGCGTCGAGGTCGGTGAACACCTCCATCGGCAGACGAACGTTCTCGAGCAGCGTCATCGATCCGAAGAGCGCACCCGACTGGTACATGACGCCGATGCGACGCAGGATCGCGGTGCGCTCGTCGCCGCCCGTCGCGGTGATGTCCTGGTCCTCGATGAAGACGCGTCCGGCCATGACGTCGTACAGGCCGATCATGTGCTTCAACAGCGTGCTCTTGCCGCAACCCGAGCCGCCGAGGATCACGAACACCTCGCCGCGCTTCACGTCGAAACTGACGTTCTCGAGGATGGTGCGGCCGTCGTAGCCCGCGGTGAGGCCCTCGACGCGAATGATCGGTGCGCCGCGCGCGACGCGCGAGGCCGCGGCGCCTTCGGCCGCTGCCGGTGTCGGTGCGCGCGCGGCATCGCTCATATGTCGAGGAGGAAGTACACCACGGCGAAGATGCCGTCGACGATCACGATCAGCACGATGCCCGAGACGACGGCGCGGGTGGCCGAATCACCCACCGCCGAGGCCCCGGCCGCGGTCTGCAGGCCGCGCAGGCAGCCGATGCCGGCGATGAGCAGCGCGAAGGCGAACGATTTCACCCATCCGGCCAGGAAATCGTCGAAGCTCACGATGGCCTCGACCTCGTTGACGAAGGTCACGAAGGGAATCGAGAACGACAGCATCGTGACTGCGCCGCCCAACAGGCCCACGACGTTGGCGAACAGCGTGAGCAGCGGCGTCATGAGGAGCGCGGCGAGAACGCGGGTCGTCACGAGAAAGCGCACCGGGTCGAGGCCCATCGTGGTCAGCGCATCGATCTCCTGGTTGACCCGCATCGTCCCGATCTCGGCGGCGAAGGCGGCGCCGGTGCGGCCCGCGAGGAGGATCGCGGTCATGAGCGCGGCGAGTTCGCGCAGCATCGCAAGGCCGATGAGATCGGCGACGAAGATCTCGGCGCCGAACTGGCGCATCGGCACCGCCGACTGGAAGGCGAGGATCGACCCCATGAGAAACGAGATGAGCGCGACGATCGGCAGCGCATCGGCGCCGACGCGCTCGCTGATCACCGCGACGTCGCGCCAGCGCACCGTCGAGGGATGCAACATCGCCCCCCACAGCGCCGAGACCGACTGCCCGAGGAATTCGACCTGCTGCCGCAGATCGCGGAAGAAGCCGTACGCGGTACGCCCGATCTCCTCGACCACTGGCGGACGCACCGCCTCCGGATCGAGGTCGTGCTCGAGCGCGTGCGGATCGTACTGCGCGAGCAGCGCCTGGAACGCGGGATCGAGCTTGGCGACTTCGACCGCCGCCGGCCGCTGCTGCCGCAGGAGGTCGACGAGGAGCGCGATGCCCGCGCCGTCGCAGTAGGTGACGCCGGACGCATCGACGACGACCGGCTGCGCCGGCTGCGCCCGCAGTGCAGCGAGCGCCTCGCGCCACACCGTGGGAATCGTCTCGGCGACGAAGCGCCCGGAAAGCACGAGCACCCGCTTGCCGTCGGCCTCGTCGCGCACCGCGAGGGTCGCGCCGTCGGTGCTGTCCGTCGCCGCGGCTTCGACCGTCACTGTCGCCATGGCACGGGCGCGATCGCGGCGGCGGCGCCTGCCGCCGCCGCGCGGACGACGGCGACGAGAATCGAGCGATGCATCGTGGGAGGCTGCACGTGTCCCGCCGCACGACGGTGCGCGGGCGCGCGGCGAGTGTAGCATGCGCATTGCACCCCGACGCGGCGCATTTCCCCGTGAGCGGGCGGCGCCGCGGCGGCTGTTGTAGAATCTCGCGCCTGACGGTGAACCGGGCATGCTCCCGTGAGCCGGAACCGACCGTTCCCGACACGCTCCTCACTCCGGGCGGGACCTCCGCCCCTACCCAGGAAGGCCCATCGTGAAAAACCTCCTCGTTGCCGTCGCCGCCGCCAGTCTCATCGCCGGCGCCGTCACGCCAGCCAGCGCGCAATCGACTTCGCCCACGCTCGCCCGGATCAAGACCGCCAAGACGATCAACGTGGCGTTCTCGGGTGACTCGCCACCCTTCTCCTTCGTCGGCAGCAACAACCAGCCCGCGGGATATTCGATCGACCTGTGCAAACGGGTCATCGCGCAGATCGAGCGGACGCTCGGCGCGGGAACGCTCAAGGTGAACTGGCTGGTGGGAGGGGTCGCCGACCGTCTGAACATGGTGCATTCGGGCCGTGCCGATCTCGAATGCGCGAACACGACGCAGACGCTGCAGCGCCTGAACGACGTCGACTTCTCGAATCTCATCTTCGTCGACGGCGGCGGCCTTCTCGTGCGTAACGAGTCGCCGATCAACCGGGTCACCGACCTCGCCGGCAAGAAGATCGCGGTGATCCGCAACACGACGACCGAGGAGCGGCTCAACTACGTGCTGAAGCGCGCCGCGGTCAACGCGACGATCATCCCGATCGCCAATGCCAACGAAGGCATCGCCATGCTCGAATCGGGCAGCGCCGATGCGTACGCGGGTGACAAGATCAAGCTCGTCGGCCTCGCCGCGCAAGCCAAGGACCCGGGCAAGCTCGTGCTCCTCGCCGAGGACATCTCCTTCGAGCCGTACGCGCTCGCGATTCCGCGCAACGATTCGGCGTACCGCCTCGAGGTCAACCGCGCGCTGACGCAGATCTACATGGGCGGCGACATCGACAAGATCTTTGCCGAATGGCTGGGCAAGCTCGGCCGGCCCTCGCCGCTGCTCGCCGCGATGTACCTGCTCAACTCGATCCCCGACTGAACCAAACGGTTCGTCCCCCTCTCTTACGCACCTCCGGCGCACTCGCCGAATGGAGACAAGACCCATGATGATGAGCCTCTGGCGGCGCAGCGCCGCCATCCTTGCCGCGACCGCGGCGCTCGCTCTTGCCGGCTGCAATACGCCGCCGGCGTACTCGGTACAGCAGAACGCTTACGGCCGCACCGGCACCGTCGAGTCGATCCAGACGCAGACCGTGCAAAACGTCCCCGACGCCGCCGGCGCCATCGGCGGCGCCTTGATCGGCGGGGGTCTGGGTAGCCTCATCGGCGGCGGGACCGGGCGCACGGTGGCCACGGTCGTCGGCGCCGTCGGCGGCGGCTACGTCGGTCACGAAATCGCCCGGCGCGATCAAACGCTCGTCTGGAACATCGGTGTGCGCTACGACGACGGCAGCTGGGCGAACGTCCAGCAAACCTCGGCGCCGGGTCTACGCATCGGCGACCGGGTGCGCGTGACGCAGACGGGCATCGAGCTGCTGCGGTAATTTCAAGGCACGCCGCGCTCGATCCGCGCGGCGCCACATCACCAGGACAAGAAGGAGTCACCATGACCTCGCAACTCAAACGATGGCTCGCCGCCGCGCTCGTTGCCGGCGCGAGCGTAGGCTTCACCGCCTCGGCAGCAGCGCAAAACGAGCAGCAGGTGCTCGTCAATCAGGCCGAGACGACGCTGTCGAACTTCATGCGCGATCCCGAGATGAAGTGGCTGCAGCAGAACATCGGCCGCGCCAAGGCGGTGCTCATCGCCCCCGAGATCGTCAAGGCCGGCTTCATCATCGGCGGTTCGGGTGGGCGGGCGCTGCTCGTCGCCCGCAGCGGCGGCAAGTGGGTCGGGCCCGCCTTCTACACGCTGGCCACGGCGAGCGTGGGCTTCCAGGCCGGAATTGCGGCGAGCGAGATGGTGACGCTCGTGATGACCGAGAAGGGCATGAATTCGCTCATGGCGAGCACGTTCAAGTTCGGCGGGGAGGCGAGCGTCGCGGCCGGCCCGGTCGGTGCGGGCGCCAAGTCCGACGTCACCGCCGACCTCATCGCCTTCTCGCGCAGCAAGGGCGTGTACGGTGGCCTCAATCTCGATGGCACCGTGGTGTCGAGCAACGACGACTGGAACAAGGCGTTCTTCGGCAAGCCGGCGCTGCCCCCCGACATCCTCATCAAGGGAACCGTGAGCAACAAGGGCGCCGACAAGCTCCTGGCGGAGATCGCGCGCTTCGCGAAGTGACCGCGGTCGTTGCCCGCAGTCCGAGGAGGCCCCGCGCGGGGCCTTCTTCGTTTGTACCCGTCGCAGCATCGCTTGCCGCGCCGTCGTTTGCCGCCTTCGCGGCAGCGGCCGGGCGCAGGATCGCACGCTGACGCGCCACCGATGCACCTGCGCCTCGAAGCCCGCACCGAACCCTCACGCCTTGCCCGGTGGCTGTCGCCGCTCGTGGCCACCTTCGCGGTGCTCGTCATCGGCTTCGTGCTCTTCGCGGCGATGGGCAAGGACCCGTGGTTCGCGCTGTACACGTTCTTCATCGACCCCGTCGACACCCGCTACGACGTCGGCGAACTCTTGCTCAAGGCGAGTCCGCTCATGCTGTGCGCGGTCGGCCTTGCCGCAGGGTACCGCGCCAACGTGTGGAACATCGGCGCCGAAGGACAGCTCGTGCTGGGTGCCGTCGCCGGCGGCGGCGTCGCACTGGCCTTCCACGACAGCACCTCGCCGCTCGTCCTGCCGCTCATGCTGGTGGCCGGCGTCGCCGGTGGGATGCTCTGGGCGGCGATCCCCGCGCTCCTGCGCACGCGGTTCAATGCCAACGAGATCCTCGTCTCGCTCATGCTGGTCTACGTTGCCTCGCTGGTGCTGTCGTTGCTCGTCCACGGTGCGTGGCGCGATCCCGAGGGCTTCAACTTCCCGCAATCGAAGCTCTTCAGCGACAGCGCGCTGCTGCCCAACCTCATCCCCGAAACCCGCCTCAACGTCGGCTTCCTCATCGCCCTCGTCGTGGTCGGCGTGGCGTGGCTGTTCATGCGCAGGAGCCTCACCGGCTACCAGATGCGCGTCGCCGGGCTCGCTCCCGCGGCTGCGAACTACGCGGGCGTGTCGGCCGCGCGCACGGTGTGGCTGGGGATGCTCATCGGTGGCGCCTGCGCGGGCCTTGCGGGCGTCGGCGAAGTGGCAGGGCCGATCGGCCAGCTCATGCCCGTCGTCTCGCCGGGATACGGCTTCGCCGCGATCATCGTCGCCTTCGTCGGTCGCCTGCATCCGGTGGGCATCGTCTTCGCGAGCCTCCTCATGTCGCTCCTCTACCTCGGTGGCGAGGCGGCGCAGATGAAGCTCGCCCTGCCCTCGTCGGTGACGGGCCTCTTTCAGGGCACGCTGCTGCTCTTCCTCCTCGCCGCCGACGTCTTCATCCACTATCGGCTGCGCGTGGTGCGACGTCCCGCACCGGTCGCGCACGGCGCATAGGCTCCGCGCATGGACACCGCCGTCCAGCTCGTCCTGCTCACGCTCGCGGCCGGAACGCCGCTCGTGTACGCCGCACTGGGCGAACTCGTCGCCGAGAAGACGGGCGTGCTCAACCTCGGGGTCGAAGGCATGATGCTCGTCGGCGCCGTCGTGGCGTTCATCGTCGCCGCGCGGACCGGCGCGCCCTGGCTCGGTGCTATCGCCGGCATCGCGGCAGGCGCGGCGCTGGCGCTCGTGTTCGCCGTCGTCACGCTCACGCTGCAAGCAAACCAGGTGGCGTCGGGACTCGCGCTGTCGCTCTTCGGCGTCGGCCTGTCGGCGTTCGTCGGACTCGACTACGTGAGTGTCGTGATCGAGCCGATCAAGCCGCTGCACGTCCCGGTGCTTGCGGACCTGCCGTTCGTGGGTGCCCTCCTCTTCACCTGGAATCCGCTCGTCTATCTCTCGCTCGCCCTGTTCGCCGCGGTGCAGTGGTTCCTGTTCCACACGCGCGCCGGGCTCGTCGTCCGTGCGGTTGGCGAATCCCCCGAATCGGCGCACGCGATCGGCTACCCGGTGGTGCGCATCCGCTACTTCGCCGTCGTCTTCGGCGGCGCCTGCGCGGGATTGGGGGGGGCGTACCTGTCGCTCGTCTACAACCCGTCGTGGGCCGAGGGCATCACCGCCGGTCGCGGGTGGATCGCGCTCGCCCTCGTCGTCTTCGCGACGTGGAAGCCGTCGCGCGTGGTTGCCGGCGCGTACCTCTTCGGCGGTGTCACCCTCGCCCAGTTCCAGGCGCAGGCGCTCGGAGTCGAGATCCCGTCGCAGTACCTTGCGATGCTGCCGTATCTCGCCACGATCGTGGTGCTCGCGCTCATCTCGCGCGACGTGGTGTCGATCCGCCTCAACGCGCCGGCCGCGCTCGGCCGGCCATTCCATCCCGATGCCTGACGCCCGCAGGCACCCGGCGGCCCGTGCCGCGGCAACGATTGAGTAGAATGCCGGGCTCGCCCGTAGCCCCTTCGAGGAGATCTGCATGACCCGCTACACCCGCAGAAACGCGCTGGCCGCGCTTGGCGCCGGCGCGGCGACTGCCGCACTGCCTGCCCTCGCCCAGACCAAGGCCGGCGAGCCGCTTCAAATTGGCTTCGTCTACGTGAGCCCGATCGGCGACGCCGGCTGGACGTTCCAGCACGACACCGCGCGCAAGGCGATGGAGAAGGCGCTGTCGGGCAAGGTCGTGACCAAGTACATCGAGAACGTTCCCGAAGGTGCCGATGCCGAGCGGGTGATCCGCGAGCTCGCGAGCTCCGGCAACACGCTCATCTTCACGACGTCGTTCGGCTACATGAATCCGACGATCAAGGTCGCGCAGGCGTTTCCCAAGCACAAGTTCGAGCATGCGACCGGTTACAAGACGTCGAAGAACGTCGGCATCTACAACGCCCGCTTCTACGAAGGCCGCTACCTCGCGGGCATGGTCGCCGGCAAGATGTCGAAGTCCGGAGTCGCCGGTTACGTTGCCGCCTTCCCGATTCCCGAAGTCGTGATGGGGATCAACGCCTTCACGCGCGGCATGCGCGTGACCAATCCGAAGGCGGAGGTGAAAGTCGTCTGGGTCAACTCGTGGTTCGATCCTGGCAAGGAAACGGAAGCGACGAACACGCTCGTCTCGCAGGGTGCCGACGTGGTGACGCACCACACCGATTCACCGGCGACGATGCAAGCCGCCGAGGCGAAGAAGATCCACGCCATCGCCTACCACTCCGACATGTCGAAGTACGGCCCGAACGCGCAACTCACCGCGGTGACGCACCACTGGACCGATTACTACACGCGCGTCGCGCAGTCGGTGCTCGACGGCAAGTGGGCCCCCGATAACGTGTGGGGCGGCTTGAAGGAGGGCATGATCAAGCTCGCCCCCTTCAACAAGGTGGTGCCGGCCGACGTGCAGGAGACGGTGAACCGCGCCGAGGCAGAGATCAAGGCCGGCAAGCTCCATCCGTTCACCGGTCCGATGAAGGACAACGCCGGGAAGGAGCGGCTTGCGGCCGGCAAGACGATCAGCGACGGTGACCTGCAGAAGATGGATTACTACGTCGAAGGCGTCGTCGGCAAGCTGCCGAGTTCGAAGTAGGCGAAACATGGCCGCACGCAAGCACGCGACGGACGCCTCGGACAAACGCTCCAGGGCGAAGCCCAAGAAGCGCAAAGCGAAGCCGCGCGCGGCAAGCGGGCTGCGCCGCGTCGCCGCCGGCGACATCATGACCGCGACCACCCCCGAGGCGATCGAGCAGGCGTTCGTCGCCGACCGCATCGCGGCGCGCAACCTCGCCGAGGCCCAAGTGCGCGCGGACCCGACCAACCGCAGCGGCGCCGCGTACGCGCGCATGGGCAAGATCAAGGCCGCACCGTCCGCAGGTCCGATCGAGGCGCTGGAAGCCGAGCTCGCCGACGACTGGCGCAGCGGCGGCTACCCCTACAAGTACCTCCTCTCGCGCAAGAGCTACGAGCGCCAGAAGTATCGGCTTCAGGTCGAGCTCCTGAAGCTCCAGTCGTGGGTGAAGGAAACGGGGCAGCGCATCGTCGTGCTCTTCGAGGGTCGCGATGCCGCCGGCAAGGGGGGAACGATCAAGCGCTTCATGGAGCACCTCAATCCGCGCGGTGCGCGCGTGGTTGCCCTCGACAAGCCCTCGGAGGACGAACGCGGGCAGTGGTACTTCCAGCGCTACGTGCGTCACCTGCCGACCCGGGGCGAGATCGTGCTGTTCGACCGCTCGTGGTACAACCGCGCCGGCGTCGAGCGGGTGATGGGTTTTTGCACCGAGCAGGAGTACCGCGAGTTCATGCAGCAGGCGCCGGTGTTCGAGCAGAACCTCGTCCACAGCGGCGTGCACCTCATCAAGTTCTGGTTCTCGGTGAGCCGCGAGGAGCAGCGCCGCCGCTTCGGCGAGCGCAAGTCGCACCCGCTCAAGCAATGGAAGCTCTCGCCGATCGACGTCGCTTCCCGCGACAAGTGGGACGAGTACACCAAGGCGAAGGAGGCGATGTTCTTCCACACCGACACCGCCGACGCGCCGTGGACGGTGATCAAGTCCGACGACAAGAAGCGCGCGCGCCTCAATGCGCTGCGCTTTCTGCTGCAGTCGTTTCCGTACACGCAACGGGATCCGGACCGCATCGGCGCCGTCGACCCGCTCATCGTCGGTCGCGCGCACATCGTCTACGAGCGCGGCGAGAAGGTCACCACGGGAGCGCCTACCGCGTGAGCCGGCGCAAGAGCGCCAGCACGTGCTCGAAGGTCCTGCCGTACGGCGGGTAGAGGAGCTTCGCCGCCGCGAGCCGCGGCTGCACGAACACCGGCTTGCGGTGCGTGAAGGTGAGAAACGAGGCCTCGCCGTGGTACGCGCCGATCCCGGAGGCGCCGACGCCGCCGAACGGCAGGCGCGGATGCGTGAAGTGCCACAGCGTGTCGTTGACCGTGACGCCGCCGGCGAGCGTCTCGGCGAGCACGCGGCCCATGCGCTCGCCGGTGCTGCCGAACCAGTAGAAGGCGAGCGGATGCGGTCGCGCCGCAATGCGCGCCACCGCGTCGTCGAGCGTGTCGTACGTCTCGATCGGCAGGATCGGACCGAAGATCTCCTCGTGCATCAGCCGCATCGAATCGTCGACGCCGACGACGAGCACCGGCAGCATCTTGCGCGAGCCGGTGCGCGCCGCCTCGTGCGCGGGGTCGAGCGTAACGATGCGGGCGCCGCGGGCGCGGGCATCGTCGACGAGCGCGGCCAGGCGCTGCGCATGCCTCTCGTTCACGATCGCGGTGTAATCGCGGTTGTCGACGAACGACGGATACAGTTGCGTCGCCGCCGCGGCGAGCGCGGCCACCAGGGCATCCTCGCGTCCGCGCGGCACCAGCGCGTAGTCGGGTGCAATGCAGGTCTGGCCGGCGTTGAGCAGCTTGCCCGCCGCGATCCGGGGTGCCGCAAGGGCGAAGTCGGCGTCGGGTGCGATGAGCGCGGGCGACTTGCCGCCGAGCTCGAGCGTCACCGGGGTGAGATTGTCCGCGGCGGCGAGTGCAACCGCCCGACCGACCGCGGTCGACCCGGTGAAGAAGAGATGATCGAATGCAAGGCGCACGAAGGCCTGCCCCACGCTCGCGTCGCCCAGCACCACCGCGACCTCGTCCTCGGCGAAATGCGCGCCGATGAGTTCGGCGGTGAGCGCCGACGTGGCCGGTGTCAGCTCGGAGGGCTTCAGCATCACGCGATTGCCCGCCGCGAGCGCGCCGATGACGGGGGCGAGCGCGAGCTGCACGGGATAGTTCCACGGGCTCACCACGCCGACCACGCCCACCGGCTGCCGCTCGATGTAGGCGCGCGCGGGACGCAGGTGCAACGGTGTGCTGACGCGCTCGCGGCGCATCCAGCGCGCCAGCCCGCGCCGCGCGTCGGCGATCTCGGCGCCGATGACGAAGAGTTCGGCAAGCCGCGTCTCGTGCGCCGAGCGGCCGCCAAAGTCGGCGTCGATGGCGTCGACGAAGCGCGCCTCGTTCGCCGTCACGAGATGCGCAAGACGCGCCAGACGCTCGCGGCGCACGGCGAGCGTGGGATAGCGCTCGCGCGCAAAGGCGGCGCGCTGCGCTGCGAAGACGCGGGAGATCATCGCGCGGGCGGAGGAGAAAAAGGCGATCGCAAGGCGGCACGCATGAGCGGGGCATTATCGCATCGGCCCGGCACGCGTCCGCGCCGCGCGCGCTAAGATGCCGGCATGGGACCGTTGACCGGCATTCGCGTCGTCGAACTCGAGGGCATCGGCCCCGGGCCGTTTTGCGGAATGCTCCTCGCCGACATGGGCGCGGACGTGATCCTCATCGACCGCGTGCAGGATGCGCAGCTGGGACTCGAGCGCGAGCGGCGCAACGACACGATGTTTCGTGGGCGTCGCTCGCTCACGCTCGACCTCAAGTCCCCCGACGGCATCGCGGCAGCGCTCGCCATCGCCGAGCGCGCCGATGCGCTCATCGAGGGCTTTCGACCCGGCGTCCTCGAGCGCCTCGGCCTCGGCCCCGACGTGCTGCTCGCGCGCAATCCGCGCCTCGTCATCGGACGCATGACGGGCTGGGGCCAGGATGGGCCGATGGCGCCGCGCGCCGGCCACGACATCGACTACATCGCGCTCGCGGGCGTGCTGCACGCGATCGGGCGCGCCGGCGAGGCGCCCGTGCCGCCGCTGAACCTCGTCGGCGATTTCGGGGGCGGCGGCCTGCTGCTCGCCTTCGGCATCGCCTGCGCGCTCCTCGAGGCGCGCGTCTCGGGGCAGGGACAGGTCGTCGACGCCGCGATGGTCGAAGGCGCGGGCCTCCTCACGACGATGCTGTGGGGGATGCGCGCCGCCGGACACTGGCGCGACGAGCGCGGCGTGAATGCGCTCGACACCGGCGCACCCTGGTACGACAGCTACGCGACGCGCGACGGCAAGCATTACGCGATCGGCGCGATCGAGCCCAAGTTCTACGCGGAGCTCGTCGCGGGCCTCGGCCTCGATCCGGCAACGCTCCCCGATCCGCACGATCGTGCGCGCTGGCCGGAACTGCGCGCGCGCTTCGCCGCGGCCTTTGCCACGCGGACGCGTGACGAGTGGGACGCGCAGTTCGCGACGCGCGACGCCTGCGCGGCGCCCGTGCTCTCGTTGGCCGAGGCGGCACGGCATCCGCATGCGCGCGCGCGCAAGGCGCACATCGAAGTCGCCGGCGTCGTGCAGCCGGCACCCGCACCGCGCCTGTCGCGCACGCCGGGCCGCGTCCGCGGCGCCCCGCCCGAGCGCGGACAAGGCGGCGGCGAGGCGCTGCGCGACTGGGGTTTCGATACGGCAACGATCGCGCGATTGCGCAAGCTCGGAGCAGGCTGGCGCGATCCGGACTGAGCCGCGCGGACCGCGCCCGTGTAGTCCGCGTCGGGGCGCTACAGAGGGGCGGCGTGTAGGACAAGTCTTACGTCGATCCGGGCGCGCGGCGGCTCCATTCGGACGCGGGCTCACGCTACCATCGACGTTGCTCCTCGCCGCGCCGACACCGGCGCCCTCGTCTGCATGCGCCTCACGCTGCGCTTCCTCGTCCCGCTCGTCGTGGCACTCGGCCTGTTCGCCTACGCTGCGGTGCCGCTCGTCGACGCGCTCACCACGCGCTGGTTCGTGCGTGACCTCGACATTCGCAGCAATCTCATCGCCAACACCGTCGAGGAGCCGCTCGAGGAGATGATCCGCACCGGGCAGCCGGCGCGCATCTCGGCGTTCTTCCAGCGGCTCACCACCGACGAGCGGCTGTACGCCGTGGGCCTTTGCCTGTCCGCCGACGGCATGCCGATTGCAACCGGCGCGTACCCGAGCGAGCTGCGCTGCGGCGCGCTGCGCGCGTATTCGACCGCCGGCGATCACCTGCTGCGCACCCCCAAGGGCGTCGTCCACGTCGCGGTGCGCAAGATCGACGGCGTCGCACCCGACAGCGCGGAACTCGTGCTGGTGCACGACATGAGCTTCATCGAGCGGCGCAGCGAAGAGACCCGACGCTACCTCTTCTACTTCTTCGCCGCGCTCACCTTGAGCGTGGCGCTCATCACGGTGGTGATCGCGCAACTGTCGTGGCGCGGCTGGGTCGCCGGACTGCGTGCGCTGCTGCGCGGCGAAGGCATCCTGCGCCCGTCGTCCAATACCGCGCCGGAACTCAAGCCGATCGCCCGCGACGTGCAGGCGCTCCTGCGCGAGTTGGAGCACCAGTTCCGCCCCACCGACGAGACGCAGCAGCGGTGGACGCAGGACACGCTGCGCGCGGTCCTGCGCGGCGAGATGCGCGGCAACGACATCATCATCGTGAGCAACCGCGAGCCGTACATCCACGTCAAGACGGCCGACGGCATCAAGGTGCAGCATCCGGCGAGCGGCCTCGTCACCGCGCTCGAGCCCGTCATGCGCGCCTGCTCGGGCACCTGGATCGCGCACGGGAGCGGCAGCGCCGATCGCGAGACCGTCGACAAGGCTGATCGCGTGGCGGTGCCGCCGGATGCACCGGCGTACCGCCTGCGTCGCCTGTGGCTGTCGGAGCGCGAGATCGCCGGCTACTACGAAGGCTTCGCCAACGAGGGATTGTGGCCGCTGTGCCACATCGCGCACGTGCGCCCGACGTTTCGTGCCGACGACTGGGAGCAGTACCAGGCCGTGAACCGGAAGTTCGCCGACGCCGTCGTGCAGGAGGCCACGAGCGACGATCCGGTGGTGCTCGTGCAGGACTATCACTTCGCGCTCCTGCCGCGCCTCATCCGCGAGCGCCTGCCGAAGGCGACGATCATCACCTTCTGGCACATCCCGTGGCCCAACGCCGAGGCCTTCGCCATCTGTCCGTGGCGCGTGGAACTGCTCGACGGGCTCCTGGGCAGCGACATCATGGGCTTCCACACGCAGTTCCACGTCAACAACTTCCTCGAGTGCGTCGATCGCTTCCTGGAAGCGCGCATCGATCGCGAGACGTTCACCGTCGTGGCGCAGGGCTTTCGCACCGCGGTGCACCGCTACCCGATCTCGATCGAGTGGCCACCGGCGGCACTCGCGCACGTGCGGCCGATCGACGAGGCGCGCGAGAACGCGCGCGTTCGTCACGGCTTGCCGCGCGGCCATCGCCTCGGCATCGGGGTCGACCGCCTCGACTACACCAAGGGCATCATCGAGCGCTGCAATGCCGTGGCCCGGCTCATGGAGCGCGAGCCGCAATGGGTCGGGCGCTTCACGTTCATCCAGATCGCCGCGCCGTCACGCGGCACGATCGGTGACTACCGCAACTACGCCGATCGCGTCCACGAGCGCGTCGACGAGATCAATGCCCGCTTCCCGAACGCCGCGCACCCGCCGCTCATCCTCCTGCACGAGCATCACGAGCCGGATGCGGTGTACGAATACCTGCGCGCCGCGGACGTGTGCATGGTGAGCAGCCTCCACGACGGCATGAACCTCGTCGCCAAGGAGTTCATCGCCGCGCACGACGACGACAGCGGTGTGCTCATCCTGTCGCAGTTCGCCGGCGCCTCGCGCGAGCTTCCCGAAGCGCTCATCGTCAATCCGTACGACGCCGAACAATGCGCGCAGGCATTGGCGCTGGCGCTCGCCATGCCGGCGGAGGAGAAGCGGGCGCGCATGCGACTCATGCGCAACATCATCCGCGAATTCAACGTCTACCGATGGGCAGGCCGCATGCTGCTCGACGCCGCCGCGATGCATCAGCGCAAGCGCTTCCGCGACCGCGTCGAGACGCAGCTGCCGGGCTGACGTCGTTGTCGGCCGATCCGTCCGCCATGAGCATCGCCCCCGCGCCCGAACACGCCGACCAGCCGCGCTTCGTGCGGCCCCCACCCCCGGCGCTGCGCCACGATTGCGCGCTCTTCCTCGACATCGACGGCACGCTCGCCGAGCTTGCGAGCGTGCCGGAGGCGGTGCGCGTCGACCAGGAACTCGTGCGCAGCCTGCCGCGGATCATGCGCGATCTGGGAGGTGCGCTGGCGCTCGTCACCGGACGCGCGATCACGAGCGCGGACCGGCTCTTTCCCGGGCTCACGCTGCCGATGGCGGGACAGCACGGCTGCGAGCGGCGCGACGCCGCCGGGTCGATCCACCTGCACGCTCCGCACCGGAAGACGCAGGCGCGCTTGCGCAAGCTCCTGCGCCGACTCGCACGACGCCATCCGCAGTTGCTGCTCGAGGACAAGGGCGCCGCGCTCGCGCTGCACTATCGGGCGTTACCCGACCTCGCGCCACAGCTGTATCGCGCGGTGCGCCGGTCGCTGCGCGAGGACGACGGCTACAGCCTGCAGCCCGGCAAGCTCCTCATCGAAGTCAAGCCGCACGAATTCGACAAGGGCACCGCCATCAATGACTTCATGGCCGAGACACCGTTCGCGGGCCGCCTCCCGGTGTTCGTCGGCGACGATCTCACCGACGAGGACGGCTTTGCGAGCGTCGAGCGCCTCGGTGGCTGGACCGTCAAGGTCGGGGGCGGGCGCACGCGCGCGCAATACCGCTTGCCCGACGTCGGCGCCGTCATCCGTTGGCTGCTCGCACCCATCCACGACGCCCCGGCGCGGGGTTCGGCAACCTCGGCGACGACGCTGCCGCGGAGCTGACCCCGCAGGCGCCGATCGCCGCAGCGCCGCGAAGGCGCTACAGGATTCCGTGGCGGGCGAACACGTCGGCGAGCGTCGCACCCCGCTCCAGCTCGGCGCGCGTATCGTCCTCGCCGCGCACCTTCGCGAAGGCCTTCTCGAGCACCGCGGCTTCGACGGCCTGCGGCACCACGATCACGCCGTCGGCATCGCCGACCACGAGATCACCCGGCGCGACCGCCACACCACCGCAGCGAATCGGGACATCGATCTCGGCGATCGTGCCGCGCCCCTTCGAGTCGAGCGGCGCGATGCCGCCGTGGAAGACCGGAAAGCGCAAGCGACGAATCGCTCGCGTGTCGCGGACGTAGCCGTCGGTGAGGCAGCCCGCCGCCCCGCGCACGCGCGCCGCGGTCGACAGGAGCTCGCCCCAGGGCGCGATGCGCGTCGAGCCGCCGCAACCCAATACCGCGACGTCGCCGGCCTTGAGGTCGTCCACGAGTGCGATCTCGAGCGCATACGGATTGTCCCCGGGCACGACGCGATAGACCTCGCGGTACGCACCGGTGCGGGCCCGGCCGACCATCACGAGTGCATCGTCGAGGGGACGGATCGACGGTGGCAGCGCCTGGTCGCGGTAACCCAGCTCGTCGAGGACGTCCGAAAGGACTGCGGTATAGAGGTCCTTCGCGATCGCCGCAAGGCTCGTGGTTGCTTGCATCACCGTCTCCCTGTCGTTGCGTGCTCGCGCGCCTTCGCGATCGCATCGAGCAGCGTCGCCGGCTCGTGCGCGCCCGACAGCGCGGTCGTGCCGGCAAAGATGAAGAACGGCACGCCGGAGATGCCGCCCTCGCGAGCGCGCGTGTCGGCCGCGCGCACCTCGGCGCGCAACGCGTCGGAATCGAGGAACGCCTGCGCGGCAGCGCGCCCGTAACCCGCCGCGGCGGCGATCGTCGCGAGCACTTCGCGATCGCCCACGTAGCGACCCTCGATGAAGTACGCGCGGAAGAGCGCCTCGACCAGCGCCTGCGCATCCCCTGTCGCCTGCGCCTGCCCCCAGGCGATGAGCCGATGCGCGTCGAGCGTGTTGGGTTGACGCTCGATGGCGTCGAAGTCGAGCGCGAGGCCCACGCTGCGACCGGCGGCGCGCACGTTGTCGTAGATCTGCGCCGCACGCGCCGGGCCCCCGAACTTGGCTTCGAGATAACTCTTGCGGTCGACGCCTTCGCCCGGCAACTCCGGATTGAGCTGGAAGGGGTGCCAGCGCACCTCGACCGCGAGCGTCGGCTCGTCCTCGCGCAACCGGGCAAGCGCAGCCTCGAGGCGGCGCTTGCCGATGAAGCACCACGGACACACCACGTCCGACACCACGTCCACGGTCAACGCGCCCTGCATGGCGACCCTCGTTGTAGCGACCGCGACCGGGTCGCGCCGCGCCTGCGATCGACCCCGGACACACGGACTTGCGATAATGCGACCCGACCGTCAAGGATGGGACGCCCGATGCCGCCGACGCTGCGCTGGGACATCGTCTGCCGCGTCGTCGACAACTTCGGCGACGCCGGCGTGTGCTTCCGCCTCGCGCGCACGCTTGCGGCGGAACACGGCATCGTCGTCACGCTGTGGATCGACGACGTCACGATCCTTGCGCACATCGTACCATCGCTGCGCGGCGGTCACGTCGACGCCGTCGTCGACGGCGTGCGCGTACGGGCACTGGCCACGTGTACGCCGCATGAGTCCGACCTGCCCGACGTCGTCGTCGAGGCGTTCGGTTGCGGCCTGCCCGACGCCTACCTGTGCGCGATGGCGGCAAGGCCATCGCGCCGGGTCTGGATCGTCCTCGAGTACCTCTCGGCCGAGCCGTGGATCGACGCGTCGCACGCGCTGCCCTCGCCGCATCCGCGGTTGCCACTCATGCGCTGGTTCTGGTTCCCGGGCTTCACTGCGCACTCCGGGGGATTGCTGCGCGAGGCGGACCTGCTCGCGCGGCGCGACGCCTTCCAGGGCCACGCTGGCGCGCGCGCCGCACTGTGGCGCGAGCTCGGCGTCGACGCCGGCGATGCGCTTGCGATCTCGCTCTTTTGCTATCCCAATGCCGCGCTGCCCGCCCTTCTCGACGCGTGGGCCGACGCCGACGAGCGCATCGTGTGCGCCACTCCGGTCGGCACCGCCAGCGCGCAGATCGACGCCTGGACGAAAGGTGCCGTGCCGCATCCCGGGATGCCTTTCGTGCGCGGCCGATTGACACTCGTCGCCGTGCCTTTCGTCGATCAGGACGCGTTCGACCGCCGGCTGTGGGCGAGCGATCTCAACTTCGTGCGCGGCGAGGATTCGTTCGTGCGCGCGCAATGGGCCGCCCGGCCGTTCGTGTGGCACGCCTATCCGCAGGCCGCCGACGCGCACCTCGCCAAGATGGACGCGTTCCTCTCGCGCCTGGAAGCCAGGCTCGATGCCCCGACGCGCCGCGCGGTGCGCGACTTCTGGTACGCGTGGAACACGGGCGATGCGCCGGCCAGCGCCGCGGCCTGGCCCGCTTACCGCCACGCGCTGCCGGCGCTCGAGCGCGCGGGACGGGCGTGGGCCGCCGACCTTGCCGGACGACCCGATCTCGCCTCGGCCCTGGTCGGATTCTGCGAAAGCAAGCTATAATTCAGGGTTCCTTATTTGCCGCTGCCGCCGCACCTTGGCGCGGCACCGGCTGCCGCTGCGGCGGGCGCCCGGCATCGCCCACCCCGCCCGGGCCCAACCTTCAGGACTCGTCATGAAACTCGCTCAGGAAGTGCGCGCCGGCAACGTCATCATGGTCGGCAAGGATCCGATGGTCGTGCAGAAGGCCGAATTCAGCAAGTCGGGCCGCAACGCCTCGGTGGTCAAGATGAAGCTCAAGAATCTCCTCTCGGGCAGTCCGGCGGAGACGATCTACCGTGCCGACGAGAAGTTCGACACGATCCAGCTCGAGAAGAAGGCCGTCACCTACTCGTACTTCGCCGATCCCATGTACGTCTTCATGGACGACGAGTTCAACCAGTACGACGTCGAGAAGGAGAACCTGGGGGACGCGCTCAACTACCTCGAGGAAGGCATGCCGAGCGAGCTCACCTTCTACGAGGGGCGCGCGATCTCGGTCGAACTCCCCACTTCGGTCGATCGCGCGATCGCGTACACCGAGCCCGCGGTCAAGGGCGACACTTCGGGCAAGGTGATGAAGCCAGCCAAGCTCGCCAACGGCTTCGAGGTGCAGGTGCCGCTGTTCGTGACCACGGGCGATCGCATCGAGATCGATACGCGCACCGGCGAGTACCGCCGCCGGGTGTAGGACCCGCGGCGACGCGACGCACGAGCCGGACCGCTGCGGCGCGCGTCGGGTGCGCTGCCGTGAACGGCAGCGTGCGTCCCACGAGCGCTACCGCGGCACGGCAAAGCGGGCACGCGCGGCCTGCACGAGCGCACGCGTGTCGCAGGTCGGCAGATGGTCGTTGACGAGTCCCATCGCCTGCATGAAGGCGTAGACGGTCGTCGGCCCCACGAAGCGGAAGCCCCGGCGCTTCAGGTCCCGCGCGAGCGCCACCGATTCGGCGCAGACGGTTCGCGCCACCGGCGGCGACGCGGCATTCGCGGGCACTCTCGGCTCGTGACGCCACAGGTACGCGGCGAGCGAGCCGTGTTCGGCAACGACCTCGCGCGCACGCTTCGCATTGTTGATCGCTGCTTCGATCTTGCCACGATGCCGCACGATGGCGGGATCGGCCAGCAGCCGCTCGACGTCGCGCGCGCGCATCGCCGCCACCCGATCGATCGCGAAGCCATGAAACGCCGCGCGAAAGGCGTCGCGCTTGCGCAGGATCGTGATCCACGCAAGACCCGCCTGAAAGCCTTCGAGGCAAAGCTTCTCGAAGAGCCGGGTGTCGTCGCCCACGGGAAAGCCCCATTCGCGATCGTGGTACGCGACGTAGAGCGGATCGTCACCGCACCACGGACAGCGGCGAATGATGCCTCGTGAGGCGCACATCTGCCGATTGGAACACGAATCGCGTGACGCCGCCGCGGCGACGCGCACGCCTATTGCACGAGCGGCGTCGCCGCACCCTCGAGATCGACGCCTTCGAGCTTCGCCGCACCGGCCTCGACCTGCAGGTACTGCCGCAGCGCAGTGACGAACGCCTGGCGTTCCAGCGCTGCCGTGACCGCGGGACGCACGGCCTCGAAGGACGGCGTCGTTCCGCCCTCGCGCGCCACGATCTCGACGATGTGGAAACCGTGACGGCTGTGGACGAGCTGCGGCAGGACGCCGAGCCCCGCGTGAGCAAAGACCTCGCGAGCGAATTCCGGCGCACACTCGCTCGCCTCGAGGAAGCCGAGCTCGCCGCCGTCGCGGCCGCTCGGACAGTTCGACAGCGTGCGTGCCGCCTCGTCGAACGCGGCGTCGGTGCGAACCTGGACCAGCGTCGCCTCGGCGCGCTGCCGCAACGCCGCGACATTCACCCCCGGGGTGACGGCAAAGAGGATGTGCCGCAGCCGCAGGCGCTCGCCGGCGCCGAATTCGCGCGCATGCGCGGCGAAGTAACGCCGGCACGCTTCCTCGGAGGGTACCGGCACCTGCACCGCGCGCTCGATGTGCGCGTCGATCGCCGCGGCGGCCGCCTCGCTGATCGCGCCGTCGCATGGTGCCGCATCGTCCGCGGCAAGGCCGCCGTCGCGCTGCGCCGCCTGGCGCAGGAGCTCGGTGCACGCGCGCTGCCGCAGCTCCTCCGGGGTGAGCGTCTCGTCCGGCGCGTGCAATGCGATTCCATTGACGCGGGCGACCGTGATCGTGCTCATGGCGGCGCGCCTCAATCGACCGCCGCGCTGCGCGGCGGCTCGTTTTGCCCCGGTGGCACGTTGAGACGGCGACTGCGCACGATCTGGTAGGGGCGGAAGAGATAGAAGATCGACGCGAACCCGCTCCAGACGTGGACGAGCCGGCTGAACGGCAGGAGGAGGAAGATCGTCATGCCGAGGACCAGGTGGAACCGGTACGGCCACGGCAGCCCCGCGAGCACCTCGACGTCGACGTGACGCAGCGTCAGGATCCGCTGCGCCCAGTCGGCGAGGATGATCATCGTGCTGCCGTCCGAGTGTGCCCACGAGTACGGCAGCGTGACGAGCCCCACCACCAGCTGGACCCACAGGATCACGAGGATCGCGAGGTCGGTGCGGTGACTCGTGTAGCGGATGCGCGGATCGAAGGCGCGGCGGTAGATGAGCATGGTGAGGCCGATGAAGCACAGCACGCCCGCGATGCCGCCGGCGTAGATCGCGAGCTTCTGCTTCACCGACGCCTCCATGAAGTGCGCGTAGAACGCGTGCGGCGTGAGCAGCCCCAGGAGGTGGCCGAAGAACAGGAAGATGATGCCGATGTGGAAGAGGTTGCTCCCCCAACGCATCCCCCGATGGCGCAGCAACTGCGACGAGTCGCTCTTCCACGTGTACTGGTCGCGATCGAAGCGCACGAGGCTTCCGAGCAGGAACACGGTGAGGCCGATGTACGGATAGACGCCGAAGAGAAATCCATGCAGCGTGGTCATGGCGCAGCCCTCCTCACGTCCTGTGCCTGGACCGGCGCGGGCGCCGATCGCGATGCCGCGTCGACGCGGCGGATGTTGCCGGAAGCAAGCGCACCGGGCGCGGTGTCGCTCGCGGCGCGCGCGCGGTCGCGGTGCACGTGGATGGGCTGAACCGTCGCAGGGCGCGCCTGGCCCGCGCTCGCACACCCGTCGAAGGCCGGCGGCTCTGCCCACGCCGCGTCCATCGGCTCGTCGTCGACGATGGCCACGGCCTGCGCCTTCTCGCCGGCCAGCTCGAGGAGCGCGCCGAGCACGCTGGCGTAGCGGCTCTCGCGCTTGACGAGCGCGGTGAAGATCGCCTGCAGGATGTGCGCGACCTCGCTCAGCAATGCTCGCGCCTCGCGCGGCGGCTGCGTCGACGCGAACTCGAGCAGCACCGGGAGGAAGTCCGGCAGCTCGCCTCCGACGAGCTCGAGGCCGGCCTGCGCATACGTCTGCGCAAGATCGATCATCGCCGGGCCGCGATCCCGTGAATCACCGTGGACGTGCTCGAAAAGATGCAGCGACGTGGCGCGGCCGCGGTCGAAGAGCTGCACGTAGTCGGCTTCGGCGTCGAGCGGATCGGCGCGCCCGATCGCATCGAGCAGCGCGGCGATCTCCGCGGTCCGCGTCCGGCTCACCGCGCCTTCGGCAACGATGGCGTCGTGCAACTCGGGGAGCGCGTCGCGCAGCCGCGCATCGGGATAGGTGAGCAGCGCGGCCAGGGCGCGCAGCGTCATCGGGGCCGGCCGTGGGCCGTCGAATGGGGACATCGCTAGACCTCCGCCTTGATGGGAATCGTGCGGCGGCGACCGCCGCCGAAGATGCTCACGTCGGTGCTGCCCTCGGAGCAGCCATTGCCGAACGTGAAGCCGCAGCTGCCGCGCAGGTCGAAGGCGTTCTCCGCGTACTCGCGATGCGCGGTCGGAATGACGAAGCGGTCCTCGTAGTTGGCGATCGCCATCACCTGGTACATCGCGTCGGCCTGCGCCTCGGTGAGCCCGACCTGCGCGAGCGCGGCCGTATTGCTGCGCCCTTCCACGTGCCGGCCACGCTGGTACGCGCGCATGCCGAGCATGCGTTCGAGGGCGCGCACGACGGGGGCCGTGTCGCCGGCGGTCAGAAGGTTGGCGAGGTAGCGCACCGGGATGCGCAACTGGTTGACGTCGGGAATCTCGCCGTTGCTGCCGAGGTCGCCCGCGTTGGCAGCCGCGGAGATCGGCGACAGCGGCGGCACGTACCACACCATCGGCAGCGTGCGGTACTCGGGGTGCAGCGGCAGCGCCACCTTCCAGTCCATTGCCATGCGATACACGGGGCTGCGCCGCGCGGCCTCGATCCAGGCATCGGGCACGCCGTCGGCGCGCGCCTGCGCGATGACCGCCGGGTCGTTGGGGTCGAGGAAGAGACCGAGCTGCGCCTCGTACAGGTCGCGATCGTGCGGCGTGCTCGCCGCCTCGGCGATGCGATCGGCGTCGTAGAGGAGCACGCCCAGGTAGCGGATGCGCCCGACGCAGGTCTCGCTGCACACGGTGGGCAGGCCCGCCTCGATGCGCGGGTAGCAGAACGTGCACTTCTCGGCCTTGCCGCTCTTCCAGTTGTAATAGATCTTCTTGTACGGACAGCCCGACACGCACATCCGCCAGCCGCGGCACTTGTCCTGGTCGACGAGCACCACGCCGTCCTCCTCGCGCTTGTAGATCGAGCCCGACGGGCAGCTCGCCACGCACGTGGGATTGAGGCAGTGCTCGCACAGCCGCGGCAGGTACATCATGAAGGTGTTCTCGAACTGCCCGTAGATGTCGCGCTCGACATCGTCGAAATTCCTGTCGCGGCTGCGCTTGGCGAATTCACCGCCCAGGATCTCCTCCCAGTTCGGGCCCCACTCGATCTTCTCCATGCGCAACCCCGTGACGAGGCTGCGCGGCCGCGCGGTCGGCGCCGCGTGCATCTCCGGCGCCGACTGCAGGTGGTCGTAGTCGAAGGTGAACGGCTCGTAGTAATCGTCGATCTGCGGCAGGTTGGGATTGGCGAAGATGCGCATGAGGAGCTTCCAGCGCGCGCCCTGCCGCGGCTCGAGCGCGCCGTTCGCCTTGCGCACCCAGCCGCCGTTCCAGCGACCCTGGTTCTCCCATTCCTTGGGATAGCCGATGCCGGGCTTGGTCTCGACGTTGTTGAACCACGCGTACTCCATGCCCGGGCGGCTCGTCCACACGTTCTTGCAGGTGACCGAGCAGGTGTGGCAGCCGATGCACTTGTCGAGGTTGAGCACCATTCCGATCTGCGCGCGTACCTTCATGCTCCTTCTCCCAGCTTCTGCACGATCGGGGCGCGCTCGTCACCGCGCGGCGTATCGAGCCAGTCGACCTTGGCCATCTTGCGCACGATGACGAACTCGTCGCGATTGGTGCCGACGGTCCCGTAGTAGTTGAAGCCGTACGAGAGCTGCGCGTAGCCGCCGATCATGTGCGTCGGCTTGAGCACCGTGCGCGTCACCGAGTTGTGGATGCCGCCGCGCGTGCCGGTGATCTCGGCTCCCGGCGTGTTCACCGTCTTCTCCTGCGCGTGGTACATCATCACCATGCCGCGCTGCACGCGCTGGCTCACCACCGCCCGCGCCGCGATCGCACCGTTCACGTTGAAGAGCTCGACCCAGTCGTTGTCGACGACGCCGGCACGCTGCGCGTCGTCCTCGGAGATCCAGATGACCGGACCGCCGCGATTGAGCGTCAGCATGATGAGGTTGTCGGTGTACGTGGAGTGGATCCCCCACTTCTGGTGCGGCGTGATGAAGTTGAGCACGATCTCGGGATTGCCGTTCGAGCGCACGTTGTGGATGCCGGCGGTGGCCTTGAGATCGACCGGCGGGCGATAACTGCCGAAGCCCTCGCCGAACGCGCGCATCCACGCGTGATCCTGGTAGAACTGCTGGCGCCCGGTGAGCGTGCGCCAGGGGATCAGCTCGTGCACGTTGGTGTAGCCGGCGTTGTAGCTCACCGTCTCGCTCTCCACGCCGCTCCACGTCGGCGAGGTGATGATCTTGCGCGGCTGCGCCTGGATGTCGCGGAAGCGGATCTTCTCGTCCTCGCGATGCAGCGCGAGATGCGCATGGTCGCGCCCGGTGATCTTCGACAGCGCATTCCAGGCCTTGACCGCGACCTGGCCGTTGGTCTCGGGGGCGAGCATGAGGATCACTTCGGCGGCATCGATGTCGGACTCGATGCGCGGCATCCCGCGCGTCGCGCCCTCGGCCGTGACCACGCCGTTGAGCTCGGCGACGTGACGCACCTCGTCCTGCGTGTTCCAGGCGATGCCCTTGCCGCCGTTGCCGATCTTGCCCATGAGCGGTCCCAACGCCGTGAAGCGCCGGTAGACGTTGGGATAGTCGCGCTCGACCACCGTCATCTGCGGCGCCGTCCGGCCCGCGACGAGATCGACCTCGCCGCGCTTCCATTCGGCCACGCCCAGCGACTGGCCGAGCTCGCCCGGGGTGTCGTGCATGAGCGGCGTCAGCACGAGGTCGCGCTCGACCCCCAGATGCCCGGTGCAAAGCTGCGAGAGCTTCTTCGCGAACCCCTTGTAGATCTCCCAGTCGCTGCGCGCCTGCCACGCCGGATCGACCGCCGCCGACAGGGGATGGATGAACGGGTGCATGTCGCTCGTGTTGAGGTCGTTCTTCTCGTACCACGTCGCGGTCGGCAGCACGATGTCCGAGTACATGCACGTCGTGCTCATGCGAAAGTCGAGCGTGACGAGAAGGTCGAGCTTGCCCTCGGGTGCGGCGGCGTGCCACTTCACCTCGGTGGGCTTCGCGTCGTCGCGTCCGAGGTCCTTGCCCTGCACGCCGTTCGACGTCCCGAGGAGGTGCTTGAGGAAATACTCGTGGCCCTTGCCGCTCGACCCCAGGAGGTTCGAGCGCCACACGAAGAGGTTGCGCGGCCAGTTCGCCGGATCGTCCGGGTCCTCGCAGCTCATGGCAAGCCGCCCGTCCCGGAGTGCGGCGACGGCGTACTCCCTGGGATCGATGCCCGCGGCCTGCGCGTCGCGCACGACCTGCAGCGGATTGGTCTTCAGCTGCGGCGCCGACGGCAGCCACCCCATGCGCTCGGCGCGCACGTTGTAGTCGATCATGCTCCCGCCGTAGAGCGTCCGGTCGGCGAGCGGCGAGAGGATCTCGTCGACCGTGAGCTTCTCGTAGCGCCACTGATCGGTATGCGCGTAGAAGAACGACGTCGCGTTCTGCTGCCGCGGCGGGCGGACCCAGTCGAGCGCGAAGGCGAGCGCGGTCCAACCCGTCTGCGGCCGCAGCTTCTCCTGGCCCACGTAGTGCGCCCAGCCACCGCCGCTTTGGCCCACGCAACCGCACAGCATCAGCATGTTGATGATGCCGCGATAGTTCATGTCGCAGTGATACCAGTGGTTCATGCCGGCGCCGATGATCACCATCGACTTGCCGCGGGTCTTGTCGGCGTTGTCGGCGAACTGGCGCGCGACGGTGATCACCTGCGCGCGCGGCACGCCGGTGATGCGCTCCTGCCAGGCCGGCGTATACGGCACGTCGTCGTCGTACCTCGCGGCGGCGTTCTCGCCGGCAAGACCGCGCGCCACCCCGTAGTGCGCGGCGACGAGGTCGAAGACGGTGGCCACGCACGCCTGCGCGTCGCCCGCGAGCGCGATGCGCCGCACCGGCACGGTACGCACGAGCACGGCGTCGCCGGGATTGCTCGCGAAGTGTTCGCGCGCAATGCCGCCGAAGTACGGAAACGCAACACTCGCGGTCTCGACCTGGCTGCCGGCGGCCTCGAGCGCGGACAGGCGAAGCTTCACTTCCGCCCCGCGCTGCGCCTCCTTCGCTTCGAGGTTCCAGCGCCCGCCGTCGCTGCGCCCCTCGGCACCCCAGCGAAAGCCGATCGCCCCGTGCGGCAGGACGACGCCGCCGTCCTGGTCGCAGGCGACGGTCTTCCACTCGGGATGGTTGTCCTGCCCGAGTGCCCCTTCGAAGTCGCTTGCGCGCACGTAGCGACCCGGCACGCGCACGACCTTGCCGTCGGGCAGCGTCTTCTCCTCGAGCAGCACGAGCAGCGGCAGGTCCGTGTAGCGACGCGCGTAGTCGTCGAAGTACGCGCTGCGCCGATCGAAATAGAACTCCTTCAGGATGACGTGACCGAGCGCCATCGCGAGCGCGGCGTCGGTGCCCTGCTTCGGATGCAGCCACAGGTCTGCGAGCTTGGAGACCTCGGCGTAGTCGGGCGTGACCGCGACCGTCTTCGCCCCCTTGTAGCGGACCTCGGTGAAGAAGTGCGCGTCGGGCGTGCGCGTCTGCGGCACGTTGCTGCCCCAGGCGATGAGGTACGTGCTGTTGTACCAGTCGGCCGACTCGGGTACGTCGGTCTGCTCGCCCCAGGTCTGCGGCGACGACGGCGGCAGGTCACAGTACCAGTCGTAGAAGCTCAACGACACCCCGCCGATGAGGCTCAAGTAGCGGCTGCCCGCGGCGTAGCTCACCATCGACATCGCCGGGATCGGCGAGAAGCCCGCCACCCGATCGGGCCCGTATTTCTTGATCGTGTAGACGTTGGCCGCGGCGACGATCTCGTTGACCTCGTCCCAGCTCGACCGCACGAAACCACCCATCCCGCGCAGGCGCTGGTAGTCGCGTCGCGTCTCCTCCGACTCGACGATCGTCGCCCACGCGGCGACGGGATCGTGCGCGAGCCGTGCCCGGCGCCAATGGCGCAGCAGACGACCGCGCACGAGCGGATACTTGAGCCGATTCGCGCTGTACAGGTACCAGCTGTACGAGGCACCGCGCGCGCAGCCGCGCGGCTCGTGGTTGGGCATGTCGAAGCGCGTGCGCGGGTAGTCGGTCTGCTGCGTCTCCCAGGTGACGATGCCGCCCTTGACGTAGATCTTCCACGAGCAACTGCCGGTGCAGTTGGTGCCGTGCGTCGAGCGCACGATCTTGTCGTGCCCCCACCGGCCGCGGTACGCGTCCTCCCACGTGCGATCCTCGCCCGTGACCATCCCGTGGCCGCCGGCGAAGGCCTCGCGCGGCTGTGAGAAATACGTGAGGCGATCCAGGAAATGGCTCATCGTGATCTTCCCGTCGATTCGATCATGGATTCTTGATGTAGGCGTTGCGCCGGAGGTAGAACCACCAGTTGATGACGAGGCACAGCGCGTAGAACGCGGCAAAGCCGTACATCGCATACTGCGGCGTCCCCGCCTTGATCTGGTTGCCGATCACGATCGGCGCGACGAAGGCGCCGTACGCGGCGACCGCCGAGGTCCAGCCCAGCACGGGACCCGCCTGCGTGCGATCGAAGATGACGCCGATGGTGCGAAACGTCGAGCCGTTGCCGATCCCGCTCGCCGCGAAGAGGACGATGAAAAGCCCCAGGAACGCGGGGAAGTACACCTCGGGCGTGGCCGAGTGGTACGCCATCATCATCACGTAGCCGACGGCGATCGACGCCACGACCATCACCGCCGAGATGACCTGCGTGACGATCGAGCCGCCGACCTTGTCGGAGATCCAGCCGCCGATCGGCCGCACCGCGGCGCCGACGAAGGGCCCGATCCAGGCGTAGGCCAATACCGGCAGCGCATTCGGATTGGGCTTCGTGTGCTGCATCACGCCGTTGGCATCGGGAACGTGGATCACGTCGAAGATCACCTTCATGGCGAGCGGCAACGCCATGGAGAAACCGATGAACGAGCCGAAGGTCACGATGTACAGCGCCGTGAGGCTCCAGGTGTGCTTGTCCTTGAAGATCGCGTACTGCTTGGTGACGGCCTCCTTCATCGGCCCGAAGGCGGCGAGCTTCATGATGGTGAGCGCGAGGACGATGTCGAGCGGAATCGACACCCACATGCTGATGAGGCCGACCCCCGTGGGCGGCGGCAGGTACAGCCACAGCCCGAGGATCGCCGGGATGAAGGCGAGCGTGTAGAGCCACGTCACCTTGGCGAACGCGGCGATCGGATTCCCCGTGGCAGGTGACACGGACTTCAGGTTGTTCATCCCGAACCAGCACAGCGCGGCGAGCGGCACCAGCGAGAACACCCAGGCGAAGCCGGCGTTCTGGATCCAGGTCGGCGTCCCGGCGGGGATCTTGCCGAAGATCCAGCCGCTCTCCTTGACGAGCGTTTCGGAGGCGCCGCCGAGGGCGCCCAGGAGCGGCACCGTCATCACGAGCGGCACCACGATCTGCATCGTCGTCACGCCGAAGTTGCCGAGGCCGGCATTGAGGCCGAGCGCCGTGCCTTGCAGCCGCTTCGGGAAGAAGGTGCTGATGTTCGACATCGACGAGGCAAAGTTGCCGCCGCCCACGCCGCACCACAGCGCCATCAGCTGGAAGCTCCACAGCGGCCATTCCGGGTGCTGCAGCACGATGCCGGTGCCGATTGCCGGCGCGAGCAGCATCGCGGTGGTGAGAAAGATCGTGTTGCGCCCGCCGGCCAAACGGATGAAGAACGACGACGGGATGCGCATCGTCGCGCCGGCGATCCCGGCGATCGCCGTCAGCGTGAACAGTTGCTCCTGGGTGAAGGGAAAGCCCAGGTTCAACATCTGCACCGTGATGATCCCCCACATGCCCCAGACCGCGAAGCCGCACAGCAGCGCCGGCACCGAGATCCACAGGTTGCGGTAGGCGACGCGTTTGCCGGTCGCCTCCCAGAACGCGGGGTCCTCCGGATGCCAGTCGGTGAGGGTTGCCCCGGTGCGCGCGGGTTTCCCTGGGAGCGGTGCTTCGAGCGTGGTCGTCATCGCGAATCCATCAGCCGCGCGTGGAGGGCGCGGACGTCGCCGTCACGGGCGCGTGCGCGCCGGCGTGCAGCGGTGAGGCCGGCGCATGCGGCCCGATCACCTCGGTGCGGCGCACCTCGGTCCAGTACATCCAGATGAGCGAGACCCAGACGACGCCGTACATGAGCATGAATGCGGACGAGCGCACGCCGGTCAGATCCATGAGCGCGCCGAACATGATCGGGAGGATGAAGCCACCCAGGCCGCCGGCAAGACCCACCACACCGGAGACGACGCCGATGTTTCCCGGATAGTCGTCCGAGATGTACTTGAACACCGACGCCTTGCCGAAGGCCCAGGCGATGCCGAGCACGAAGAGCAGGAACGTGAACGCCCACACGTTGAGTCCGATGTGGAAGCTGCGCGGGCCGTTCAGCGTGTTGATCGTCAGTTCGGTCTGCGGATACGACAGGAGGAAGAGGCAGATCCAGCTCACCCACATCACCCACCAGGTGAGCGCATGCGCGCCGATCCGGTCGGAGAGCCAGCCGCCGACGGCGCGCAACACCCCGCCGGGCAGGGAGAAGCACGCGGCGAGGAGCGCCGCGGCGCGGATGTCGAGGCCGTACTCGCCGACGTAGTACTGCACCATCCACAGCGACAGCGCGACGTAGCCGCCGAACACGATCGAGTAGTACTGGCAGTACTTCCAGACCTTGGGATCCTTGAGCGCCGCGAGCTGCTCGCGCCAGGTCACCGAGGCATCGACGCGGTGTGCGGGATCGGAATGGCTGAACATCCAGAAGAGGAGCGCCGTGCCCAGCATGATCGCGGCGTAGACCTCGGGCACCATCGTCCAGCCGAAGGCGATGATGAGCGCCGGGGCGATGAACTTGTTGACCGCCGCGCCCGAGTTGCCGGCGCCGTACACCCCCATCGCGAAGCCCTGCTGATCGCGCGGAAACCAGCGCGCGACATACGGCGTGCCGACGGAGAACGAGCCGCCGGCAAGGCCGACGAAGAGCCCGAGCACGAGGAACTGCCAGAACTGCGTCGCGTAGGCGATGAGCCAGATCGGCACCACGCAGACGAGCATCAGGACGAACATGACGATCCGCCCGCCGTACTTGTCGGTCCACATGCCGAGCGGGACACGGATGAGCGAGCCCGTCAGGACCGGGGTCGCGGTAAGGAGACCAAACTCGGTGGCGTTGAGATCGAGCGCCTTGCGGATGGGGATGCCGATGACGCCAAACATCATCCACACCATGAAGCACACGGTGAAGGCGAGCGTGCTCGCGACCAACACCGACAATGCCTTCGCCTTCTTGTCCACCGCGCCGATCTCCCCTGTCGTTACGTCCAACACGAAGGATAGGAAGCGCGAGCGGGCGCGCCCATCCCCCGCTGGGGGAGTTGCCAGCCCTCCGGAAGGAGGACCCCGCACGCGGCGACCTCCTCCGAAAGAACGATGCGGGGAACTACGTGATGCCCTGCGTGGAGGCGATGACCGCCGCCTGGACGCGCGAGGCCACGCCGAGCTTGCGCAGGACGTGCTGCACGTGGATCTTGACCGTCGTCTCGGCGATGCCCAGGCCGCGGCCGATCTCCTTGTTGCTCTCGCCGCGCGCGATGCCGCGCAGGATCTCGAGCTCGCGTGGCGACAGGAGTGCCACCCCCGAGGGTGCGGCGTCGGCCCCGGCGTCGCGGCTGCCGGTGGCGGTGCGATAGGCGTGCACGAGCTTGCCGGTCATGGCCGGAGCCACGACCGACTCGCCGCGTGCGGCACGCAGGACGGCGTCGACGAGCGCCTCGCCCTCCATCGTCTTGAGAAGGTAGCCGCAGGCACCGGCGCGAAGCGCCGCCGCGAGATCGTCGGCGTCCTCGCTCACCGTGAGCATGAGGATGCGCGCCGCCGGCAGCACCTCCTTGAGCGCGGGCAGCGCATCGACGCCCTTGACGCCGGGCAGGTGATTGTCGAGCAGCACGACGTCGGGGGCGAGCGCGGGGCCACGACGCAATGCCTCGCCCGCATCCGCGGCGTCGCCGGCGACGACGATGCGAGGGTCGCCCGCGAGCAGCGCGCTGAGGCCACGCCGGAGCAGCGTGTGATCGTCGACGATCATCACCCGGATCGGTGCGACCGTCTCCACCTCAGCGACCCGCGCCAGCGCTCGCCGCGAGGCGCGCCTCGCTCACGGGGACGGTCTCGCGCGGCAGTGTCAGCACGATCGCCGTACCGCGCCCGGGCGCGGAATCGATCTCGAGCGTGGCGCCGATCTTCTCCGCACGCTCGTGCATGATGCGCAGCCCCACGTGATCTTCGCCCGCCTGCGCGGCGACGGCAAAGCCCACTCCGTCGTCGCGGACCTCGAAGCGCCAGGCGGGCGTGCGCTCGACGATGAGGCGCACGCTCTCGGCGTGCGCGTGCTTGCGCACGTTCGACAGCGCCTCCTGCACGATGTGCAGCACCTGGATCTGCACGTCGGGAGCGAGCGGCAAGCCGTGTCCGTTGAGCGCGAGGTGCGCCGCCAGACCGGACTGGTGCTCGAACTTGCGCAGCGTCGTGCGCAGCGCCGGCTCGATGTCGGCCCCCTGCGGCCGGGTGCGGAAGTGCACGAGGAGCTCGCGCACGTCGCCGTAGCACTCGCGCACGCCGGTGTCGATCTCGTGCAGAACCTTGCGCGCCTGCGGCAGGTCACCGGCAGCGACCGCGTCGCGCATGAGGCCCACCTGCAGCTTGATGAAGGCGAGCACCTGGGCGATCGAGTCGTGCAGCTCGCGGGCGATGAACGCGCGCTCCTGCGTGACCGCCGCCTCGCGCTCGAGGCCCGCAAGGCGCAGGTTCTCCATCGCGGCAGCGAGATGCGCGGTGAGCGCTTCGAGCAGCGAGCGCTCGGCCGGGGTGGGCGTGACGTGGGCGTGATAGAAGAGATCGACCTCGCCCAGCCGCCGCTCGTGCAGCCGGATGGGCAGCGACACGATGCTCGCGTAGCCCGCGACGGCGCAGTGCTTGGTCCCCGGCGGCTCGACGTCGCGCACCGCGATCACGCGCACCGCCGGCGTGGGTGCGTGCGTGCCGCAGAAGCAGCGACCGGCGTGGACGCACTGCTCGCGCTGCGCCATCGTTTGCGGCAGCCCTTCGGTGGCGAGCAGCACGTACTCATCGCTGTCCTCGTCGACCCAACGCACCGCCACGCCGTCGGCACGGGCCACGCGCGCCACGCGCTGCGCGAAGCCATGCGCGAGTTCGGTGAGCGTCGTCGCATCGCTTGCCAGTGCCGTCACCGCGTAGAGCGCCTCGAGTCGCTCGTGCTTCTCCTCGAGCTGCGAGGTCTTGTCGGCCACCCGCGCCTCGAGATCGCGATACAGCGATTGCAGGTGCGCGGCCATGCCATTGAAGCATTCGGCGAGCGAGCCCAGCTCGTCGGTGGTGACACCGTGGACGCGCGCGCCGAAGTCGCCCGCGGCGATGCGCGTGGTCGCCTGCTTGAACCGCCCGACCGGATCGAGGATGAAGAGGTAGCCCGTGACGAGCAGCACCGCGCCGCCGATGACGGCGAGCGCCATCATCGTGATCTGCAACAAGTGCAGCAGCGCGGTCCAGCGTGCGACGTGGCGCTCGATCGCATCCACCAGCGCGTCGATCTCGGCAGTGAAGGCGACCGACTGCGCAAGCAGGCCGTCGGTGTCGCTGCCGTGCAGCGCGCCCCACCGTTCGCGAAACGCGCGCGCGCCCGCGGCGACCGCCGCGACATGCGCGGCGATCGTGGCATCGGCGGGCAGCGCGAGCGGCCGCTCGGGGTCGCCGGTGCGCAGCACGTCGAGGCCGCGCTCGAAGTCGGCGACGACGGTCGCGAGCTCGGCCTCGTCGCGCAGTGCCACGGCGAGCGCCCAGTGCTTGACCTGCATGCGCATGCGTCCGGCCTCGTTGACCGCGGCCGCGCCGCCGTCGAGCTGCCAGGAGATCCACAGCGTCGCGGCAAACGACGCGATGCCGAGCACGACGAATGGCGCCGCGACGAGGCTCAAGGTCGAGGCGAGCGTCCAATGGGTCCGGCCGATCATCGCGCCATCTTACAAAGATGCCGCGGCGCCGTGTTGCGCGACCGCAAAGCGCGAGGCGTAAGACTCGTCCGACATCACAATGGCAGTTCGACCGCTACGCGCGCGGCGGCCGGCGCGCCACGATGGAGTCGCCCTGAATGCCCCCCACGATCGGTCCACCGGCGTCATGTAGCGGGCAACTACGTACGCCGAGCCGCTGCCCGCGGGCAGCGACACTGAAGCGACACTCTCCCCGATCGCGGGAAGGCGACTCCCGAGCTTGGCATTCAGGACACAGCGGCCGCCGTCACTGGCGGCCGCTTTCTTGTGACCCGCGAAATCGTTTCCCAGTGCATCGGGCGGAGGCGGCAACCTGTAGGCATCCGCCGACACGTCAATCGGCGTTCGTCCGACCGGCAGCCGCACCCCATTCACGCATCATGCGGGCGTTGCCTGTGCATGCCGGCTCCCGGCACGGACTACTCCCCTGGTCTGAACAGCAACGGAAGCGGCCGCCCCGGCGGCCGCTTCTTCTTGGCGCCGTCGTCGCGCGATGACCGTCGATGCGCGCGTCAGGCGCGATGCTCCGCGGCGAGCGGCGCCGCATCGGCCATCGGTGGCGCCAGCCCGATCGCGTGCTGCAAAGCGTCGTCGACCGTCTCGAGGAAGTGAAAGCGCAGTTGCGCGCGCGCGTCGGCCGGGATCTCGTCGACGTCGCGGCGATTGCGCGCCGGCACGAGCACGGTCGTGATGCCCGCACGCAGCGCCGCGAGCACCTTCTCCTTGATGCCGCCGACCGGAAGCACGAGCCCGCGCAGGCTGATCTCTCCCGTCATCGCCACGTCGTGGCGCACCGGGCGATCGAGGACGAGCGAGGCAAGCGAGGTGAACATGGCCACCCCCGCGCTCGGCCCGTCCTTGGGGATGGCGCCCGCCGGGATGTGCATGTGGATGTCGCTCTTCTCGAAGATCGCCGGGTCGATCCCGAGCGACGCCGACCGCGCCTTGGCGAGCGTGAGCGCGGCCTGCGCGCTCTCCTTCATCACATCGCCCAGGTGACCGGTGAGGATCAACTTGCCCGACCCCGGCGTGCGTGACGTCTCGATGAAGAGGATGTCGCCTCCGACCGGCGTCCACGCAAGCCCGGTGGCGACGCCCGCCACGCTCGTGCGCATCATCACTTCGTTTTCGAAGCGCTGCGCACCGAGAATCGTGGCGACGTCGTCCTTGCCGATGACGATCTTCCCTTCGGCACCCTCGGCAAAGCGCATCGCGGCGTGCCGGAAGAGGTTGCCGATCTCGCGCTCGAGGTTGCGCACGCCGGCCTCGCGCGTGTAGTCGCCGATCACGGCGCGCAGCGCGGCATCGTCGATCTCGCACTGCTCGCCGGTGAGGCCCGACGCCGCCGCCTGCCGTGGCACGAGGTAGCGTCGGGCGATCTCGAGCTTCTCCTGCTCGGTGTAACCGGGGAGCTCGATCACCTCCATGCGGTCGCGCAACGGCCCCGGAATCCGATCGAGGACATTCGCGGTGGCGATGAAGACGACGCGCGAGAGGTCGAACGTGACGCCCAGGTACGTGTCGCGAAACGTCGAGTTCTGCTCCGGATCGAGCACCTCGAGAAGTGCCGCCGAGGGATCGCCGTGCAGCGACGCGCCGAGCTTGTCGATCTCGTCGAGCATGAGAACGCAGTTGCGCGCGCCGGCCTTGCGGATCGCCTGGATGATGTTGCCCGGCATCGCGCCGATGTACGTGCGACGGTGTCCGCGAATCTCCGATTCGTCGTGCACGCCACCCAACGACAGGCGCTGGAACTTCCGGCCGAGCGCACGCGCGATGCTCTGCCCGAGCGAGGTCTTGCCGACGCCCGGGGGACCCACGAAGCACAGGATCGGCGTCTTGCCCTCGGGATTGAGCTTGCGCACCGCGAGGTATTCGAGGATGCGCCGCTTGATCTTGGCGAGTCCGAAGTGGTCCTCGTCGAGGACGCGTCGCGCCTCGTCGATCGCGATCGGCGCCTCCGCCGGCAGCGCCCACGGCAACTCGACCAGCCAGTCCAGATACGTGCGCACCATCGAATACTCGGGCGATTGCTCGGACATCTGCGCCAAGCGCCCGAGCTCCTTGCGAGCGTGCTTGGCGACGTCGTCGGGCATGGCCGCCTTGTCGATGTCACCGCGCAACTGCTCGATCTCGGCACCACTGCCCTCACCCTCGCCGAGTTCGTGCTGGATCGTCTTCAACTGCTCGCGCAACAGCACCTCGCGCTGCCGCCCTTCGAGGCGTCCTTGCGTCTGCTCGCCGATCTCGCGCGACAGGCGCAGGACGTCGATGCGTGCCGCCATGAAAGCGAGGACACGATCGAGCCGCGTCTGCACGTCGAAGGTTTCGAGGACCTCCTGCTTCTCGGCCGCCTTGATGTCGAGCAGGCCGGCGACGAAGTCGGCCAGCGCCGCGGGCGAGGTCACCTGATCGACCGCGGCGGCGAGCCCTTCCGGCGCGCGCGGCAGGAGTTCGACGAGTTCGCCCACCCGCTGCTTCACCTGCAGCATGCGTGCCTCGACATCGCGATTGAGCTCCGGCGCGTCGGGGAGCATCTCCACGCGTGCGACGCGGAACGGGTAGCCGGCGAGGTACTCCAGTACCCGAAAGCGCTGCTCGCCCTGCACGACCAGGTTGTGCGCGCCGTCCGGGGTGGTCACGTAGCGCAGGATTCCCGCCGCCGTGCCGATCTCGTGGAGGTCGGCGGCTTCGGGTTTCTCGACGTCGGGCGCACGCTGCAGGAGGATGCCGACGAGGCGCTGCAGGCGCGCGGCCTCCTGGGCTCCCGCCACCGATTCCGGGCGACCGAGGGTGAGCGGCGCGATGAGTCCCGGAAACAGGACCATGTTGCGCACCGGCAGGATGACGAGCGCGTCCGCGGGGAGCGCGGGCGATCGGGGGGCGTCGGTCGTCGTGGCTTCAGCGTTCATGACGTCGTTCACGGGGCGAGTGGCGCTCACGCGTGGCGCCGCAGCGCCAGCACGAGGCAGCCGTCGGCGAGGTCGCGCGCCACGATCTCGTAGCGACCCGGGGGAAGATCGATCACGCGCTCGAAGCGCCCGTAGGGGATCTCGAGGCGATGGATGGTCGTGTCACGACCGACGGCAAGGCGGCGCTCGCCGACGACCGACAGGCGCGCACCGTCGGTGCGCACCTCGAGGTTTTGCGCGGGCACCCCGGGGAGTGCCACGCGCACGACGAGCGCGTGCGCATCCTCGACGATGTCGACCGGGGGCTCCCAGCACGGCCCGCCGTGGCCGCGCGCCAGCGTGAAGAACTGGCGATGCATCCGATCGGCCTCGCGCAGCATTTCGAGGGCCTCGCCGAAGAGGCCGGCATGGGGGTTACGCACGGGCGGTCCGATCGAGCATGGGTGACAAGCCAAGGATTCTGCCGAATCCTGTAGGTGACGGCGACCCTTCGCGTTTCAAGACGGAAGGCGGCGCTCATCCGCCCGCCGACATGCGGCACACCCCGGATGCCGACCCCGATGCTGCCGCCGCATGCAGGCCGCGCGCCGCGATCAGAAGCGGTACGTCAGCTCCGCGAAGGCGCTGCGCCCGGGCTGGCGGTTCGACACGAAATACGTGCGATCGGTGAGGTTGTCGAGCGTCAGGTTCACCTGCCAGTGGGCGTCGAAGCGGTACGTGACGCCCGCGCCGACGAGCGTGTAGCGATCGTACGAGCCGAAGACGCCCTGGTAGGTGTTGGTGTTCATGTCGTCGCCGGACGGGAAGACATGATCGACGTGGCGCATGCTCGCAAAGCCCGACCAGGGGCCGCGGTTGTACTCGAACCCGGCGGATCCGGTGGTTCGCGGCACGTCGGTGAGCTTCTTGCCGACGGTGGCCGGATTGGTCTCGTTGCTCTGGATGTCGTAGCGCAGGTGGTAGGTCACGTTGCCGAACGCGGTGAGCCCGGGAACGAGCGTCGGCCAGCGCACGCTCGCCTCGATGCCGTCGACGTCGGCCATGCCCACGTTCTCGGCGCGCGTGCGGGTGACGGTCTCGGTCGACGTCGGCAGCTTGCGCCGATAGACGAGGTCCTCGAGTCGCTGCCGATACAGCGTCATGCCCACGCGCCCGCCGCGCGCGAAGATCATGTCGGCGCCGATCTCGAAGGCCTTGACGCGCTCGGGCCCGAGATTCGGCGACGGTTCGTAGATGAGCGTGGCGGCCCCGGTGCCGACCACCGTGCGCCCGTACAGGTCGAACAGCGCGGGCGGACGAAAAGCCTCCCCGTAGGAGGTCCGCACCGACAGCCAGGGCCGCGGCTCCCAGACGAGCGCGACCTTGGGACTCACCTGGTCGAAGCTGCGCTTGGGATACGTCTCATCGGCGATCGGGGCCACCGCCTGTCGCGCGTAGCCGTCGGTCTCGAAATAGTCGTAGCGCGCGCCGACGAAAAGACTCACGCCGTGCTCGTCGAAGTGGTGCTCGCTTTGCACGAACAGCGCCGCGTTGTCGGTGCGCCCGCCGTCGGTGTTGAGCGTGGCTCCCGTCGTGTCGGTATCGCGCCACGCCGACAGTTCGGAAACCGTGCGATCGAGCCGGCTCCAGTTGAGCGACCCGCCCGCGACCACCGCCCAGCTCGTGGTCAGCGGCGAGCGCCACGACAGGTCCGCGTCGATGCGCCGATTCGGCTGCTCGGTGAGGTTGCCCGGACCGGAATCGTACTGCGCGACCCCCGGACGGCCCTGCGCGTACCACAGGTCGTTGTGCAACACACCGACCTGCGCGCGCAGCTCGCTGCCCCCGTCGAAGCGGTGCGTCGCGCGCGCGAAGGCGCGCAGGTCGCGCTCCCCGGCGGGCGTCGCGGTGAACCAATCGGTTTGCTGCAGCGACAGCCGCCGGAGCGTGCCCTGGTCGTCGAACTGGACCAGACCCGCGTACACCGGCGCCCCGGTGGCATCGCGCAGGAAACTGTCCGGCGGACGGTATCCCACGGCGTAGTTGGCCCAACCGGCACCGGCCACCAGTGTCGTCATCGGCGTGGGCGAATAGTGCAGGCTCACGAGCGCGTTGCCCTGCCACCAGGGTCGCGCGCCCTGCGTCCCGATCCAGTAGCGCGGTGAACCGTCGGGGGCCGTGGTCGGCTGCACGCCCGTGACCGGGACGGCGTTCGAGCCGCCGCCGCGCGCCTGCGGTTTCACGACGTCGCAGCAGGCGGGGTCACCGTCGCTTTCGCGGTAGGTGGCCGACAGCACGATGCCCACCCCGCTGGCGAAGCGCTCGCGATAGCGCAGCGCCGCGCCGCGCTGCTCCAGGCTGCCCGCCCCGGCACGCAACTCGGCGATGAAATCGTCCGGACTCCCGGTCAGGAAGTTGATGACTCCGCCCATCGCCGCGCCGCCGTAGAGCGCCGAGTACGGCCCACGCACGACCTCGACCTGCTCCACGCTGTCGAGGGGAATGCCGACGACGTTGATGCCGCCGGACAGCGCGTTGTTCACCGGCTGGCCGTCGATCATGACGAGCGTGCGCGGCGTGCGCGGGATCCCGCGCAGCGACAGCACGCCCTGTCCCGTACCGGGGAACGCCGGGGCCATGGCCGCGCCGCGGATGTACAGGCCCGGGACGTCAGCGAGCGCGTCACCCAGACGCAGCGGATTGCGCACGTCGAGCTGCGCGCGATCGACCACCGTCACGCTGGCCGGTACGCCGAGTTCCGCCGCAGGCGCGCGGGTCGCGGTCACGACGACCGATTCGAGCGTGACCGGCTCGTCGTCGTCGGCGGCTGCCGCAAATGCCGACGTCGCGGCCATCCCGAGGGCCAATATGGCGGCGGACACGCCGCGACCGGGGAACGGGGGGCTTCCCCGATGATTTTCTCGAAACATGGACTGGAAAAGATGCGTTCCGGACCGGACCGCGCCCGGGAAACACCCCGGGGGTCCGTGCCGAAAACGACAGGGATGGACTCTATTGGTGCGGTGCAGCGTAACTGTTGACGGCGATCAATAGGCGGGGTTGGCGGGTACGGCGACAATGGCCACGAAGGACGTAAGGATTTGACACTTCAACCCAAGGGGAATCGACCAATGAGAAGGATCGCACGGATTTCACCGATCGCGTGGGTGGTTGCCGCGGCGGTTGCCACGACCGCGAGCGCCGTCCAGGCGCAACAACCGGCGCCGCAACCGGCAGCGCCACAAGCCGCGCCGCAGGCCGCACCGCCCGCCTCGCCGCAGGCCGTGCAGGAGGCGCAGCGCGCGCGCGACCGCGTCATGACCCAGGAGGAGATCCGCTACCAGGCCGGCAGTTCGCCGCTGGGCCAGGAAGAGATGCACCAGAACATCAATCCGAAGGCGCCGCCGATGACCAAGGCGGAGTTCGACAAGGCACGGCAGATCTATTTCGAACGCTGTGCCGGCTGCCACGGCGTGCTGCGCCGCGGCGCGACCGGCAAGCCGCTCACGCCGGACATCACGCTCACCCGCGGCACCGAGATCCTCAAGACCTTCATCAAGTACGGCTCGCCGGCGGGCATGCCGAACTGGGGCACCTCGGGCGAGTTGAGCGACGCCGAAGTCGATCTCATGGCCCGCTACGTGCAGCAGGAACCGCCAACGCCGCCGGAATTCGGCCTCGCGGAAATGAAGAAGACGTGGAAGGTGGTGATCCCGCCCGAGAAGCGTCCCACGAAGAAGATGAACAACTGGGACATCGACAACCTGTTCTCGGTGACGCTGCGTGACGCGGGACAGATCGCGCTCATCGACGGCAAGTCGAAGGAGATCGTCAACATCATCCCGACCGGCTACGCGGTGCACATCTCGCGCCTGTCGGCGTCGGGACGCTACCTCTACGTCATCGGTCGCGACGGCAAGATCAACCTCATCGACCTGTGGATGGAGAAGCCCGACACGGTGGCGGAAATCCGCATCGGCCTCGAGGCGCGGTCGGTCGAGACGTCGAAGGACAAGAAGTATCGCGACAAGCTCGCCATCGCCGGTGCCTACTGGCCGCCGCAGTACGTGATCATGCAAGGCGACACGCTGGAGCCGTTGCGGATCCAGGCGACCCGCGGCATGACGGTGGATACGCAGGACTTCCACCCCGAGCCGCGCGTGGCGTCGATCGTCGCCGTGCACGACAAGCCGATGTTCATCGTCAACGTGAAGGAGACCGGCAAGGTGATGCTGGTCGACTACACCGACCTGAAGAACCTCAAGACGACCGAAGTCAACGCGGCACGCTTCCTCCACGACGGCGGCTGGGATTCGACCAAGCGCTACTTCATGGTCGCTGCCAACGAGTCGAACAAGATCGCCGTGATCGACTCGAAGAAGGACAAGCTCGAAGCCCTGATCGACGTCGGCCGCATCCCGCACCCGGGTCGCGGTGCGAACTTCGTCGATCCCAAGTTCGGTCCGGTCTGGGCGACGGGTCACCTGGGTGACGAGACGATCTCGCTCATCGGCACCGATCCCAAGCGCCACCCGAAGAATGCGTGGAAGGTGGTGCGCACGCTCGAAGCGCAGGGTGGGGGCAATCTGTTCATCAAGACGCATCCGAAGTCGCGCAACCTGTGGGTCGACACACCGCTCAATCCCGATGCCAAGATCGCGCAGTCGATCGCGGTATTCGACATCAACAACCTCGACAAGCCGTTCGAGGTGCTGCCGATCGCCGAATGGGCAGGCGTGGGTGAAGGTGCGAAGCGGATCACGCAGCCCGAGTACAACAAGGCGGGCGACGAGGTGTGGTTCTCGGTGTGGAGCGCGAAGAACCAGCAATCCGCGATCGTGGTCGTCGACGACAAGACGCGCAAGCTGAAGGCGGTGATCAAGGATCCGAAGCTCATCACGCCCACCGGCAAGTTCAACGTCTACAACACGCAGCACGACATCTACTAGATCGCGATGATCGGGCGGCCGCAAGGCCGGATGACGAGGGCGGCTCGACGAGCCGCCCTTTTTCATTCCAGAGCGCCCGCAACGAGAGCGAAGGGGCCGGGATCGCATTGCGAGTGCTCAAGGTCGCCCAGCCGTTCGAAGCCGACCTGCACCGGCTCAGGGTCCGTCTGCGCATGGTGCGAGACGACCTCGACCGAATGGGACCGGCAGAACCTGCCGGACAGGGCCGCCCCGATGCGTGATCGCCGACGCTCACGCGCGATAACGCAGCGCCTCCACCAGTAGCGAGAACGCCGGTGTCGGTTGGCGACGACTGGGGTAGTACCGATGAAAGCCCGCGTGCGTTTTCGCCCAGTCCCCGAGAGCCTCGACGAGATCGCCGCGCTTCAGATGCAACCTCGCGTAGTCCTCCGGGACACACGCAAGGCCCAGGCCGGCGAGCGCGGCCCGCACCTTTTGGGGCGCGTTGTTCACGAGCAGCTGACCCTTGACCTCCACGCGCAGTGAAGGAGGCACTCCATGAGTGACCTGCAACGCAACGGCTCGCAGGCGTCGATCAAGGGATCGGCCGAGAATTTCACCGGCAACGCACGCCATGAACCGCTGTTCCGATCGCCGGGACCGGCCGCGGTCTATAGTGCGAGCGTCACCTTCGAACCCGGCGCACGTTCGCACTGGCACACCCATCCGTGTGGCCAGGTCCTGATCGTCACCTCCGGTCTGGGCTGGACGCAATGCGAGGGCGAGGCCAAGATCGAGATCCGCCCCGGCGACGTCGTCACCTGCCCGCCGGGCAAGCGGCACTGGCATGGCGCAACGCCGACCACGCCCGTGACGCACATCGCGATCCAGCAAGCCGACGCGAACGGCAAGGTCGTCGACTGGATGGAAGAGGTCACCGACGTGCAGTACAACAGCCCATTGGATACGACGAGGTAAGCCCCCATGCGCGCAACGATGATGTACGAGGCCGGCGATGTCCGGATCGAGAACATTCCCGACGCAAACCTGCGCGATTCCACCGATGCGCTGATCCGCATCACTCGCGCCTGCATCTGCGGCAGCGACCTGTGGCCGTATCGCCTGAAGCAAGCCGATGGCCGCGGGCAGAACATGGGCCACGAGGCGATAGGCGTGGTCGAGGCCGTGGGCAAGGACGTGCGCACCGTGAAGGTGGGCGACGTGGTGGTGATGCCCTTCGCCTATTCCGACGGCAGCTGCGAGTTCTGCCATGAGGGCCTGCAGACCGCGTGCACGCACGGCGGCTTCTTCGGCAACAGCGAGGTCGGCGGCGCGCAGGCGGAAGCACTGCGCATTCCACACGCGGACGGCACGTTGTACGCGCTTCCGGTTGGCGAAGACGATGCGCTGATGCCATCGCTGTTGACGCTCTCGGACGTGATGGGCACCGGTCATCACGCCGCCGTCGTCGCCCGGGTCGGCAGGGGCAAGAAGGCGGCGGTGATCGGCGACGGTGCGGTGGGCCTGTGCGCCGTGATCGCCGCCAGGCGTCTCGGCGCCGAGCAGATCATCATCCTGGGCCGCCATCCGGATCGCATCGAATTGGCCAAACGCTTCGGGGCCACCGACGTGGTGAGCGAGCGCGGCGAAGAAGCCATCGCGCGGGTTCGTGAACTGACTGGTGGTTTCGGCGTGCACTCGGTGCTCGAGTGCGTCGGCACCGATCAGGCAATGGCGACGTCGATGGGTCTCGCCCGCGCAGGGGGGGCGATCGGCCGCGTCGGCGTGCCGCACTACGACGCGATCCCCCAGGCCCAGCCGATGTTCTACCGCAACGTGCTCGTCGGCGGTGGCCCCGCACCGGTCCGCGCCTACATCGACGAACTGCTGCCCGATGTGCTCGAAGGCCGCATCGAACCTGGCCGCGTGTTCGACCGCACGGTGGATCTCGATGGCGTACCCGAAGGCTACCGTGCGATGGATGCACGCGAGTCGATCAAGGTCATGGTGAAGCCATGAAGGAGACCGAGCCATGTCGACGGTGAGCAATACGAGCGCTTCGCTCGTGCTGAACAATGGCATCGAGATGCCCGCGCACGTCGAGTGCGAGTTCCGCCGTTACCTCGAGTGCGGCATTCGCGCTCACGGCTTTGCCTGAGCGCGCTGCGGCCGGGGCGGGCACGACTTCCTGATCGCGTTCTCGTGCAAGGGGCGCGGGGTGTGCCCGGCGTGCAATACCCAGCACATGGTCGAGCAAGTGATCGGCGCGATCGCCTTCAGTCACCGCTTGTCGCGCCGCGCCCATCGCTCACCTGCACTTTCACTGCGTGATCATCGAAAGCACCGGCATATGTTGAACTCGCCCGGCGTGACGCCGGGCGAGCAGATCAGGGACAGGAGCGGATCAGCGGCCAGGAACGCGGCAGCAGGTGAGATAAGCCGAGTACTCTATCCTCTGGCCGTCTCTATTGACGAAACGGCAGGTGCCCGTTGACGGTACGCCGCCGCCACTCGGCTTGATGTAGGAGTCCATGAGGCTCACGTCGTCAAAAGCTACTTTGCTCGAACAGTTGATTCCGGTCGGCGTGTACCCCGCCGGACAAGCATCGGTCGATATCGCCGCGCTCCAAGCGGACGATTCAAAAAGCTTTGCGCCGGCGTTGACGCAGTCGAGCGGCGTCGCCTTGTTATCGATGATGAAATAGCCGACCACGTCGACGATGGTATCGATGGCTGTCGGCGAATTGTTGTAGAGGCCGAAGTCCCGCTTGAAGCCGCTCCTGGGATACGCGGCGATGCTGCGGTTCATCGGGATCACCGTGGTGTTCGAGAGCACGTCGCCGGCATTCCAGCCCAGGATCCCACCGACGGTCAGTGTCGTGCCGCCGTTCCATGCGCGCAGCGCTCCGGTCGAGCTCGTGTTGACGACCACCACGGTTGCCACGACGGACACGGGTGGTGTCGCCGGGAAGACTGTCCCCGTGCAGTTACCCGACCCTGCGGTGCCGGTACCACCCTGGCTATCGCCCGTCGACCACGAGTACCCCGCAGAGTTGGAGTAGCCATAGACCTGGGTTGCCGAAAATGCGGCAAGTGGCCCCATCCCGAAGCGGGAATCCCAGACGCGGCACGGTCCCGCGGTCGCCACGAACACGAGGTCGCCGTCGCCTCCGAGTCTCGCCGTGGGCTTTGCCTGCGACATGGTTGCAGGCGGAGCGGCGGCCTGTGCGGCCGCGAGCGCCTGCCGCGCTTCGTCGGTAACGGCGGCGTGCAGTGCAGCGGCGACTTCGCCGGCGGCCTCATCGCCGTTGACTCGTTGCATCTGCGCCAGGATCTGTTGTTGTGCCGCTTTCGACAGGCTGTTGAACTGGATCTGCATTTGCTCGCGTGCCACCAGCGCTGCCGCCGGCGCGAGCTTCTGCGAGGTCACGAGTTGAGCCACCGCGAGGTCGATGAGCCGATCGATCGGCGTTGCCGACATCGCCTTATCCCCATCCGGTGCGGTGATGGGCGCCGCCTCCAGCATGCTGCTGCCCATGGGCAACAACAGGGCGAGCGCCGCCGCGCCAAGCGTACTCCGATATCGCGCGTTCATGGTGCCTCCTCGCTGTGATCGTGTGATGGACTCCGGTTCTCGCTTCGAGCCGGAACGTTCATTGCGGTACGAAAGCTCCGCGGCGCGGCCCCGGCTGCGTCGCGCCCGACGGCCCGATCACGGCGGCGCGCCGCCGCCCGCGCCGTCGGCATCCTCGGCGGTGTCGCCACCGCAGGTTTCGAGGTAGCGGGCGAGTGCGGCGCTGTCGGTGAACCACGCCGACTCGTCGGTGCCGGCGCGCTGGACCGCGGCCCGGAATCCGCGCGAGGCGGCGTCGCCGGTCCAGACACGAACGATGAACACCTCGCGGTGTTGCATGCCGGCATTCGCTCCTCGAAGGACACGGCGCCAGCATGCAGCAAGCAGCGTTAGACGCGCGTTAGACGCTTCGAAGGCGCGAGTCCGCGCGGTCTTGACGCCGCAGCCCGGCGGCACACAATCACGAGGACCGCGCCTGGTCGCGGCCGGCGCATCGAAGCGGCGCCGCCATACGATGTTTCAGACGAGCCGAGGTGAAGCCATGATCGCAATCTTCAATCCGCTGCGCGCCGCAAGACGCGCCTGGCAGCCGATCGTCCTGCTTCCGTTGCTTGCGCTGCTCGTGGCGGGTCACGCGCCCGCCCAGCCGGCGCTCGACGTCAGCACGACATACCTCGGCTTCGGCCGGGTGAGCCTCAACACGACGAGTCCCATCCAGCCGCTGTTCGTCATGAACGTCGGCGACGCCGCGATGATGCTGCATGCGATTACCCTGGGCGGCGACTACCCCGAGCTGTTCGCCGTCGGCGGCACTTGCGCGGAGACCCAGCAGCTTGCGCCCAGAGCCCGCTGCCGGATCGACGTCGCATTTCGGCCAACCGTCGCGGGACAACGGAACGCGACGCTGTCGATCGTGACGGACGCCGCGAGCGCCCCCCTCGTCGTGGCGCTGAGCGGCCTCGGCAACGGCAGCATCGGCATGACCGCGACGCCCAACCCGAATCCCGACTGGATCGACTTCGGCAGCGTCGCGCTCGGCGCGTCCGCCGCGCCTCGCGCCTTGACGTTCCGGAACGATTCCGGCATCGCGCTGCGCCTGACGAGCCTCGGGCTGCAGACGCGCGATAGGTACGACTTCACGCTGTCGTCGACGTGCAACGTGGGCGACGCCTTGCCGAACGGGTCGACGTGCACGTTCACCTTCGGTTTCGCACCGACCGAGGCGGGGGTGCGCGCCACCACGCTGTACGTCGGAATCAGCTACATGGAGATCACCGAAGGCGTCGTCTACATCCAGGTGTCGGGCGTCGGTGGCGTCCTCGCGCCTTCGCCGTACGTCGAGGCGGTCGAGTACTACCACGGGCCGTTCGATCACTATTTCGTCACCGCGATTGGCGAAGAGATCGACAGGCTCGACGTCGGAGACTTCGCCGGATGGGCCCGCACCGGGCGCTCGATCAACGTGTACCCCGCCGCCGCGCCGGGTCTCGTCGCCGTGTGCCGGTTTTTCAGCACCGCCTTCGGCGAGCGGAGCTCGCACTTCTATACCGCGCTCGCCAGCGAATGCGCGAAGGTCAAGGACAATCCGAGCTGGATGTTCGAGGGAGACGTGTTCCTCGTCGGGCTGCCGGTGGAGGGCAATTGCGGGGGCGCTTCGATTCCCGTGTACCGGCTGTACAACGAAGGCATGGGCGGCGCGCCCAACCACCGCTTCACCACCGATCTGCAGGTGCAGGGACAGATGCGTTCGCTGGGCTGGACCGCCGAAGGCGACGGGGTCGGCGTCGTGATGTGCGCGTTGCGCTGACACCGACAAGGCGTGGCGAGGCCAGGCCCTCACGCCGGGTCTCGCCGTTTCGTTGTCGCGCATGGCCGCTTGACGAGGCGAAACCGGGGTCGGCGGTGTGAATGAGCCGGCGCCAGTCCGACGCGCAACCGGGTTTGGCGGTGCCGGTGGCCAAGCGTGGCCTTGGCGGCCATAATCCGGGCAGCGAGCAACGCCGCAGTCGGGCACCGACGCCTTGGCACGCCGGCGGGCGCGCAAGACAACGACCATGGCAGCGCCGTGCCTGCACCTGTTCGGCACCCCTGCGCTCGACACCGGCTCGGGGCGCGAGCCGTTTCCGCTCGAGCGGCCGTACCAGCTCCTCGCTTACCTCGCGTTTCGCGGCGTGTGGGTCACCCGCGAAGCCGCCTCGTCGCTGCTGTGGCCCGATCGCAACAGCAGGACGGCGCGCGCCAACCTTCGCTTCGTTCTGGTCCAGATCCGGCGGCTGCGCCACGTAGCGCAGTTCGACACCCGCGCGGACGCCTTGCGGTGGGCGGTGGACACCGATGTCGGCCGGCTCGAGGGCGCGGCCGCGGCGGGTGACTGGAGCACCGCGCTGGACTGCTACGCCGGCCCGCTGCTCGAGGGGTTCGAGGCCGAAGGGCCCGTGCCCTTCGTCGAATGGCTGTTGTTCGAGCGGGCGCGGCTCGCCACGCTCTGGCACGGCGCGTTGACCGCGCGGCTCGCGCAGTTGCGCGACGAACCGGCGGCGTGCAATGCGCTCGCTGTGCGCGCGTTGCAGTGCGACCCCCTCGACGAGACGGCGCTGGGTGCTCAACTACAGGCGCTTTGCGCGCTCGGCCACGTCGACCAGGCGCGCCGCGCGTATCGCGATTACGCGCAAAAGCTGGCGGGCGAGCTTGGCATCGAGCCGTCCGCCGCGCTGCGCGAGCTGGGGCGGCAGCTCGACGCACGCGAGTCCGGCACGAACCCTCGCCCCGCCGTCCCCGCGAAGCGGGGTGGGGACTCCGAATTCGTGGGTCGCCGCGTCGAACTCGGAAGGATCAACGCGCTGTTGCTCGGCCCCGACTGCCGCTTGCTCACGATCAGTGGACTCGGCGGCGTCGGCAAGAGCGCCCTGGCGCGCGCGGCGCTGCCGGGACTGGCGGATCATTTTTCGGGCGGCGCGTTCTGGATTGCACTGGAGGATCTTTCGACCCCGGGGCACGTCGCCCAGCGGTGCGCTTCGGTGCTCGGCGTCGATCCGCGCGGGGCCGATTCGCCGCAACAGAGCCTGGCCCGGTATCTACGCTCCGTGCAGGCCCTACTGGTGCTCGATAATGCCGAACATCTCGAAGGGCTCGCGTCATGGGTGGACGCGTTGCTGGCAGAATGCGATGGAATCAAGCTCGTGGTCACGTCGCGGGTGCGCTTGGGCCTCGCGCGCGAGTGGCTGCTGCCGCTGGAAGGGCTGCCGGTTCCGGATGTCGACGAAACCGAGCTCGACGCGCTGCGCGCCTACGACTCCGTGCGCCTGTTCGAAGCGCGCGCCGCTGCCCAGCATCCGGCCTACGACCCCGTCGCGGCGGCGGTCGATGCCGCCGCGATCGCGCGTGCGACGGAGGGGCTGCCGCTTGCCCTCGAACTGGCCGCCGGACGCGTGCGGATCGTTCCCGTGGCGGAGATCGGACGCGAGCTCGCGCAATCGATCGATGTGCTCGAGCCGGCGGCCGGCGACGGCGCGCGCAACGCGAGCCTGCGGGCGAGCTTCGATCATTCGTGGGGAATGTTGGCGCTCCGCGAGCGGGAAGCCCTCGCTGCCTGCACGATCTTCCCGGGCGACTTTTCGCGAGAGGCCGCGCACGAGGTGGCGGGGGCCTCGCTGCCGCTGCTGGCCTCGCTCGTCGACAAGTCGTTGTTGCGCGCCGACGGTGGCGGCCGCTTTTCGCTGCATTCGCTGATCCGCCAATGCGCCGCGGAACACGTCGGCGACGCGCCGTGCCTGCGCCGGCGGCACGCGGAATACTACTCGCAGCTACTGGCGCGCCATGCGGACTTCAAGCACACCGACCAGCAACGCGCCATTGCCGAAGTCGAACGGGAGCTCGCGCACTGCAATGCCGCGTGGGCGGTGGCGATCGCCGAGCGCTCGAACCGGCTCATCGGGCGAATGGCGCAGGCGACGCGTCACTTCTTCGAGGCCACCGGCCGCTGGGCCGAAGGCATCGGGCTGCTGTCGGCGGCGCTGGCCGCCCTCGACCCCGCCGGCGAGACGAATTCGGCGACACGGACGGCGGTTCTCGACGCGCTCGCGGCGTTGCAGTGGCGTCGGGGCGACTTCGCGGCTGCGGAGCGGCACGCGCGCCTGGCGCTCGCCTTGGCGCGCGCCGATGGCAACGCGGGCGGGGTCAAGGCCGCCTTGAACACCATCGGCCTGTCGCTGTGGCAAGTGGGCCGCTATGCGGAGGCGAGGACGCATTACGAAGAGGCGTTGTCGCGCGCCCGCGCCGATGGCGACCGTGAAGGCATCGCCCAGCTGGCATCGAACCTCGCCATCGTCGAGAAGGTCGAGGGCCGCTACGCACGCGCCGCGGCGCTGTACGAGGAAGCGCTGGCGATCGAAAGACTCACCGGCAATCGGCGTGGCTTGGTGACGAGGCTCAACAACCTGGGCAACCTGTATCGCGTGAAACACGACCCCGCCGCGGCGCTGCCGTGCTTCGAGGAAGGTCTTCGGCTTGCCCAGGCGTCGGGCCTCGCCGCGCCCGCGGTCTTCCTGCTCGTCAACCTGGCAATGACAACGTTCGAGCTGGGAGACCTCGACCGATGCGAGCGCTACGCGCAGCAAGGCCTCGCGCAGGCGCGCGTCCGTGGCGAGCCGCAGATCGAGGTGATGGCGTGGCTGGCGCTGGCGCGCCTCGCCGGCGCGCGCGGCGACCACGCGCGCGCCGACGAATTCACGTTCGAGGCGCTCGTTCGAGCACAGGCTACCCGCTACACGCTCTGCGAGCTGGTGGCGATCAACGTGCGCGCGCAGGCGCTGGCGGCTCGCGGCGACCGGGCGCAGGCGGCCGCGCTCTGGTGGGCCGTCGCAGGCCACCCGCTGACCAGCGCCGACGAGCAGGCCGAGGCCGAAGACGGGCTCGCGCGGCTGGCGATGACGCGCGAGGAGGACGACGCGGCGCACGCCGCTGGCCAGGCGGTGCCCTTCGAGGAGCTCGTCAACGCGGTCGTGGAGCAATTGCGCCCGCACTGATTGCACGAGCACGGGGCGCACGCGGCGGCTGCCGTGTCCTGAACCGGCGAAGCGCGCGAGGTTCGTTCTTGCCTTCGAAGCCATCGGGTGCGAATTCAGTCCAGCAGGGCGAATGCTTCTCCGTTGGGCAGACGATAGCGCGAGAAGTCCGCCACATCGGTGGTCATGATGGAAGCCGCTTCGATCTCGATCGCCAGTCAGCAGAGCGCCGCGTCGGCAAGATCTATCTCGCGTTTGGTTTTCCTCGATAGCGAACAGCGCGATCAGCGACCCCGAATTGCGCAGGACGCTTGTCACGCAGCCTCGCTCTCATCTGTGCTGATACCCTTCAGGAAGCTTGCGGATCACCTGTCGGTCGCCGACCCAGTACCTGCAACACGGGCTCGCGGCTCAGGCAGAGCGGAATCTGGCGGCGTGAGACCATGCCCTTGTTGGGCGAAAAACCGAGGGAAGCTCACTCGCGCGCAGGAAGGGCGATCGGCAGCGACGGCGCGCGGTGATGCCGCAGCGCACCGCACGCCGCATCCGGGCCGTGTGCGAGGGATGCCGCCCCGACGTATGAACCGCGCGTGCACAATGCGTGCGTGATGACCTCCGCTGCACGCGCGGTGCGACACGGGCACGCGACCCCCATACGCGCCCGAGCCGCTTGGCGTGCCCTTGCCGTGCTCACCACGGCGCTGGCAACCGCGGCGACCGCCATGGCCGTGCCGTGGGTCGCGTCGGGTCATCCGGGCACCACGGATCTCGTCGTCCACGAGTGTCTGAGCGGGCGAACCGTTGCCGCGGCACGCAGCGCGCACGCGCTCACCGCCAGACCCGTCTTCGCCGCCGATGGCCGCGCGCTCTACGCTGCAACGGACGCGGGGGAGCTCTTGCGCTATTCGCTGCCCGAGCTGCACGTGGAAGCGCAGGTGACGCTGGGCTACACCGCGACGACGCTCGCCGTGGGCCACGGCCCCGATGCCGTCGTCCTCGCCGGAGGTCGCGGCACGGCGGCGCTCTCCGCGCACGATCCGGTCACGCTCGCCGCCTTGCATCGCTACCGCCTGCCGAGCCCGTACACGGTTGCCGATATGCACGACGTGTCGGCCCGCGGCCGCTTCGTCGTCGCCTTTTCCGACCTGCGTGAAGCGTGGGAGATCGCGTACGACCGCGCTGCGCCACCGGTGCTGCAAGGCCTCGTGCACGACTACCGGTCGAACGAGGCAATCCCGCTGCCGGGTCGCTTCACGCCGCGCCGTTTCGAATTGCCGACAGCGACGCGCGCGCTGATCGCGGGGCCCGCAGCCTACGAAGTCGCCCGTATCGACGACACCGGCGCGCTCGGCATCGTGCACCTCGACGTTCGCCGCGAGATCGAGCGACCACGGCTTGCCACCGCGGCGCTCCCCGAGCGTATCGTGCCGTGGGGTCGCGGCGCCCAGCGCGGACTGCTGGCGGCGGGCTCCGGTGCGCACCGCGTCGACGTGCTCGCCGCAACCGCATGGCAGGTGCGCGAGGCCGTCGACGTCGGCGGTGAGATCCTCGCCCTTGCCGGTTTCGGTTCGCACGTGCTGGTGGCAGCCGCCCGGGCCGACGCCGTTGCGATCCTGCGCATCGACGTCACGAACCGATCCGTCGTGTCGCCGTTGACGACGATCGCGGCAGCCCCGCTGCCGCTTCGCTTCGTAGCCGGCACCGAGGGCTGCATTGCGCTCGTCGACGGCAACGCGCGCTGGCGCGCCGGCTTCGCCGCGGCGCCGTGACGCGCGTTGCGACGTAACACGAAGGTGGCCAGCGCGCCGTGCCAACGCGGCACGTGCGTTACAGCAGTTCCTTGCGCAAGTCCGCGGCGCTCTTCGGCGACAGCAGGCCGGGGGGGACGTCGAAGACCGTCCGCGCGCCGCGTTCACCGCGACGATGCAGCCGGCAGGCCGCGCGCGCATACGCCACGAGGACGCTTGCCGTGAACTCCGGATTGCTGCCCAGGCTGAGCGAGGATTCCATCAACTGGTCCGTCCCCGCGCCGGTGGTCCCGCTGCGGATGACGAAACCACCGTGTGGCATCGCCGCGTGCTCGCGCTGCAACGTCTCGGCGCTGACGAAGGTCACCGTCGTGTCGTAGTCGGCGAAATAATCCGGCATGGTGACGATCGCATGCTCGACGGCCTTGGCATCGGCACCCGGCTCGAGCACGACGTAGCAATCGCGCGTGTGCTTCTCGCGCGTGGTGAGCGTCGGCCGCGCGCCACTGCGCACGCGGGCGATCGCCTCGGGTGCGGGAATCGTGTATTGCACCGCGCCGCGCACGCCGGGCACCCGGCGCAACGCGTCGGAGTGACCTTGGCTCACGCCCTTGCCCCAGAACGTGTATCCCGCCCCGTCCGGCAGCAGCGCCTCGCCGTAGACGCGATGGAGCGAGAAGAGTCCCGGGTCCCAGCCCACCGAGATCACCGCGACGTGGCCACCGCCGCTCGCCGCGGCATCCATGGCCGCAAAGTAGTCGGGAATCTTGGCGTGGGTATCGAAGCTGTCGACCGTGGTGAACAGCGCCGCGAGGGTCGGCCCCTGCTCCGGCAGGTCGCTCTTCGAGCCGCCGCAAAGGATCAAGACGTCGATCGCGTCGGCGAAGCGCGCGATCGCGTCGATCCCGTGCGCCGGCACACGGTCACCTTGCAGTCGCAGTGCGGCGGGATCGCGCCGCGTGAAGACGCCAACCAGTTCCATGTCCGGCGTGCGCGCCAGCGCCGATTCGACCCCGCGCCCCAGGTTGCCGTAGCCGGCGATACCGATCCTCATCGCTTCCGTCATGCCGCAATCCGCCTCGACCCAGGATGTGAAGGCATGCAGCGTAACCGATCAGGCGTCGTCAGTGCGCGGGCCGCCGCGCGCGAATGAAGGCGCTCAGGAACTTGCCGTCCATCTCGTCGGCGATCGTCGCGGTGTCCAATCCGTTGGCCGCAAGGAACACGCGCGCATCGGCGGCCGTATAGATCCGCGTGGGCTCGATGTCGATGTCGACGAAGCCCGCCGCCGCAAGCTTGTCGCGATACGCCTCCACGTCGAGTGCGCCGGCGAGGCAGCCGACCCAGGCGAGCACGCTGCGCCGGACGTCCGGCCGGATCTCGCCGCGGGTGACGACATCCGACACGGCAAAGCGCCCGCCGGGCTTCAACACGCGATACGCCTCGCGCAGGACGCGGTCCTTGTCTGCCGAAAGGTTGATCACGCAATTCGAGATGATCACGTCCACCGCGGCGTCGGGGAGCGGGACGTGCTCGATTTCGCCCTTGAGGAACTCGACGTTCGTCGCGCCTGCCTTGTGCTTGTTGGCGATGGCGAGCGCCAGCATGTCGTCGGTCATGTCGAGCCCGTAGGCTTTTCCGGTCGGGCCGACGCGCTTGGCCGAGAGCAGGACGTCGATGCCACCCCCCGACCCGAGGTCCAGGACCACCTCGCCCGCCCGCAACTCGGCGAGTGCGGTCGGGTTGCCGCAGCCGAGCGAAGCGAGGACCGCCGCTTCCGGAAGACCGCCGGTCTCGATGGCGTCGTAGAGGTTGCGCGTGATCGGATCGCTGCCCGCAAGCGGTCCCGTCGCGCAGCACGACGTGGTGGGCGACGCCGGCGCACCCGCGCAACACGGCGCGGCCACGCCGACGTTGATGACGCGGCGCGCCGCTTCACCGTACCTCTGCTTCACGAGCGCCTTGATGTCCCGATTGGCCATGATGCGTACCCCTTCAAAGAATCCGTTGCACGACATGTTGCGATGGCGAGGCTGCGCACGTCGCGTCGGCATCGCCGTCGGCCTGACAGCAGTTCTCGGTGAGGTAGGCGAGCAACGCGCTCATCCGCGCAAAGTCGGCGCGATAGACGAGATTGCGGCTGCGGCGTTCCTGCGTGACGAGCCCCGCATGCGTCAACTCCCTGAGATGAAACGAAAGCGTGGCCGGCGCGATCTTCAGGTCATCCGCGATCCGGCCCGGCGTCGCCCCGGCTTGGCCCGCGACCACGAGCGCGCGGAACGCGCGCAGGCGTAGCGGTTGCGCCAGGGCGGCGAGCGCGCGGAGGGCGGCGGTCTCTTCCATATTTCGACTTTTATCGAAGCGTTGTGCAATATACAGGGGCGCCGGCAGGGTTGGCAATCCTTGTCGCGGGGGCGGGACGCGCCGGACCCATGAGGGCGAAGCCAAGGTAGCATCGCCCGGGTGCCCCGGGTCTCGCGCCCCCAGCGCCCCTCCTGCCTCTGCCCCGCCCACCGATGCTCATCGTCAATCCACACGCCGTCCGTACCCCCTACCCCGCTGACCTGGCGGCGATCATGAACATCGAGCGTGCCGACGAAGGCCGCCGCTGGTTGTCGCATTGGACGGGCATTGCGCGCGGTGCCACGCCGCTACGCGACCTTCCCGATGCCGCGCGAGAACTCGGCGTCGCGCGACTCACCGTCAAGGACGAATCGGTACGCTCGCCGCTGGCGAGTTTCAAGGTGTTGGGTGCGCCGATCGCGCTGGTGCGCGAGATCATGCGACGCCACGCCGACGTCGACCCGGTGGCGATCCTCGCCGGGCGATACGCGGACCGGCTCGCCGACCTCACCGTGATCAGCGCGACCGACGGCAACCACGGCCGCGGCCTTGCCGCGGCGGCGCGGGACGCGGGCTGCCCCTGCGTGATCGTCCTGCACGCGCAAGTCAGTGCCGAGCGGGAACAGGCGATCGCAGTCCTCGGCGCGCGCATCGTGCGCGTGGCCGGCGACTACGACGCCTCGGTGCGTGAAGCCGCGCACCTCGCGACGACCCACGGCTGGCAGGTGATCTCGGACACGTCCTACGAAGGCTACGAGGCGATCCCGCGCGATGTCATGCAAGGCTACGGCACGATCGCGGCCGAAGTGATCGAAGACACCGGTGGTCGTGCCGGCGACGCCAGCGCTTTCACGCACGTGTTCGTCCAAGGCGGCGTCGGCGGATTGCCGGCCGGAGTCGCGAGCTACTTCTGGGAATTCCACGGCGCCGGGCGACCGCGGTTTGTCGTCGTCGAGCCCACGCAGGCGGACTGCCTCATGCAAAGCGCGATCCAAGGCCGTGCGACACGTGCCAGCGGATCGGTCGACTCGGTGATGGCGGGACTTGCCTGCGGCGAGACATCGCCGCTCGCGTGGCGCTTCCTGCAACCGGCCGTGGATGCGTTCATGACGGTCGACGACGAGGAGGCGATTGCCACCATGCGCCGGCTCGCGCGCGGCAACGCGAACGACATCCCCATCGTCGCGGGCGAATCCGGTGTCGCCGGTCTTGCCGGCGTGACCGCCCTATGCGCCGATCCGACGCTTGCAGCCCGAGTCGACATCGACCGCACGTCGCGCGTGCTCGTCGTCAACACCGAAGGCGCGACCGCGCCCGGCGTGTACGCGACCTTGGTCGGTGAATCCGCCGACGCGGTATTGCAGCGCCAGATCGCCTGGCGCGCGTCGCATTGATTCGCGCGCCACGGCAGGGGCGTCTGCGCGGCTGCACCCGCGGCGCGCGTCAACGCGACGCCGCCGGAAATCTCACCTGCGACAACTTCCAACCGAAAAGACCGTCGCGCCGGAAGATGAGCCGAAACTCGCCCTCCTCCACACCCTTTCGCCGCACGGGGAACGCGACGACGAATCGATTCACCCCCGCGTAACCCATCGTCGGCTTCGGCCGCTCCGCCGTGGGTTCGGGTGGCGGAGCGCCTGCCGTGTCGGCCGAAGCATTCGCCACCTCCGACCCGCCGCCACCGGGCAACCCACGGGCGCGCCCGTGCTGCACCATCGCGGCGATCCCCGCCGGTGTCACGATCGAGTCGACCACGGGCCCCATCAGCGCGCCGGCGAGCGCCGCTCCAAGCCCGGCGTAGCGACGGTCCTTCGACGTGTCCATCGCCCGCGCCGTGATCGCCGCATTGACCTCGGCCTTGACCGAATCGCGCAGCGCCGCAAAGTCGACGAACGTCTCCAGCCGCTCGCGATCGCCCGCTTCCGCCGCCGCGCGCAACTGCGTGACGGCGCGATAAGGACTCGCGTACAGCGCCGCGCCGATGGCGATGGCAGCGGCAACGACCACACCGCTGATGATTTTCGTGCGCAGCGTCATGCGGAATCCTTGGCTCGACGGCGACACGCGCGGCCGGGTTGCGGAAGCGTGGGAGTCGCGTCGTGCGCCGACGATACGCCGGGGCGCGAGGTCGGCGCAACGTTGGGGAGGGTGGTGGCGTCGACCGATGTGGTGGGTCGCCGTCCCGGTCGCATCGGCTCGCCTCTATGAGACATAATTGACATACGAGACTAATGCGACTACAGTGAGCACTTGCGCAAACCTGTCTGGGAGATCGCCATGCCCACTGCTCTTGAATTCATCGCCGCCCGCCTGCCGCGCGTCACGGTCGAGGACGTGCGCCGCTTCGCGGATACCGTCGAAATCCGGGATGCCCGGGCTTTCGCGGCCGAACTGCAGGCGTTCATTCACGAGCGCGTTGGGGCAATGAAACTACCCACCAACCTCGAAGGTGAAACGCTGCAGCAGGCCCTTGCACGCAAGGCAACCGCGCTGCGCGCCGAAACGCGCTGGGCACCGAATGAAACCGACATCCAGCGGGGCCGCGCCGTGCTGCTGGAAACCTTCAACCAGCCGCACAACCTGCCGATCCCGGAGTTCGCGAAGCTCGCGAACAAGTCCCGCCAGCAGATCTACAAGGACATCCTCGCCCGTCGGTTGCTGGCGCTGAACGTCGGGCCGCGCGGTCAGAAGCTCCCCGACTGGCAACTCGACACGGTGAAGCAGCAGTTGACCCGAACCGTGCTGCAAGAGGTCGAGGGCATCGACCATTGGACGATCTATCGTGCGCTGTCCGAACCGCTCGAAAGCCTGGGAGGTCGTTCGCCAGTGGACGCGGTGACCCCTGGTTCGATCGACGACGTGGCCGAGGCCGTGTTCAACGTGCTGGGCGTGCAGGCGCATTGACGCGAGATCGCCGTGAGCGACGCGCTGTCTTCGTTCCTGATCGACGCTGGCGAACTCCTCCAGCACGTAAGTCGCATCGTCAATCGAGGCAGCCCGCTGCACTACGGCCGCAGCCGCACCAATCGCTACGATGATCCGGCGCGGAGGTACGGCGTGCTCTACCTCGGGCGCGACCTGCCCACGGCACTGATGGAGTCGGTATTTCACAAGCACCGCTGGCTCGAAGACGCGACGCGCTCGATCGCCCTGAAAGACGTTCAGGGTTGGATGGTGCGCGCCGTCGGGGTGATGGCCAACGTGCTTCTGGCCGATCTCACAGCACCGGGTGTCATGGCGAGCTATTTCGGCTTGAATCTGGAACAGATGGTTCGCCGCGACTACATGCACACGCAGCAGGTGTCCGCCCGGGTGCATGCGATGCTCGGAGATGGCGGCCAGCCACTGTTCGACGGAGTGCTCTACCCGTCGCGCAACAACTATCCCGCCAAGAGCATCGCCTTGTTCGAACGTGCGGGAGCGAAGGTCCGCGTCGTCGAGGACATCGACCTGGTCGACCATGTGGATTGGCCGCGTTTCGTTGCCACCTACCGCATCGGCGTGGAGCCCCATCCCCGCCTGGTGGACCCCGACGGCGACGCGCCCTGAACTCATCGAGCGCAACCATTGAAGCCCGAAGCCGAGGCAAATCGCTTTCAAGAAGGCGCTGATCGAGCGTGCGCTGGGCGCAGAGCTGTCGCACCACCTGGGCTACCCGCCCGGCGCAGTCAAGCCCGAGCAGGCGAGCAATCACCGCAACGGCGCCACCGGCAAGACGGTGCTCACCGACGACGGTCCGGTGCGCATCGACGTTCCCCGCGACCGTGACGGCAGCTTCGAGCCGCTGCTGATCCCGAAGCACGAGCGTCGGTTCACGGGTTTCGACGACAAGATCGTGGCGATGTACGCGCGCGGGATGACGGTGCGCGAGATTCAGGGCTTTCTGGCCGAGCAATACGGCACCGAGGTCAGTCCCGAGTTCATCAGCTCGGTCACCGACGCGGTGATGGCCGCGGTCACCGCCTGGCAGAGCCGCCCGCTCGAGCCGATGTACCCGGTGATCTTCTTCGACGCGCTGCGGGTCAAGATCCGCGAGGAGGCGGTCGTTCGCAACAAGACGATCTACCTGGCCCTGGGGGTGCTGCCCGACGGCAGCCGCGACATCCTGGGCCTGTGGATCGAGAACACCGAGGGCGCGAAGTTCTGGCTGAAGGTGTTCAACGACCTCAAGACCCGAGGCTGCAACGACATCCTGATCGCGGTCACCGACGGCCTGAAGGGCATCGGCGAGGCACTGGGCACGGTATTTCCCGCGGCGACGCTGCAGAGCTGCATCGTGCACCTGATCCGCAACAGCCTGGACTTCGCGAGCTGGAAGGACCGCAAGCAGCTCGCCGCGGCGCTGCGACCGATCTACACCGCCGCCACCGCGGAGGCGGCCGCCAAGACGCTCGAGGCGTTCGAGCGCGGACCCTGGGGCCAGCGGTTCCCCACGGTCGTGGCGTCCTGGCGCCGCGCATGGGATCGCGTGATCCCGTTCTTTGCGTTCCCGCCGGCGGTGCGGCGCGTGATCTACACCACGGATGAAATTGACAAGGGGGACGTGCGCGCTACGAGGCCTCCTGTACGACTGACCGGGGGCGCACCGGCTGCAAGCGCCGTCGCGCAGCCGGATCATTGAGTTCGTGTCGGCATCGCTGCGCCCGTGGCCCTGGGCTTCGGCTGGACTCGCCACCGGGCGACTTGCCGTGCGTAAGCACGCTCGGCGGCTTCGGCGAGCGCCCGTTCCTGGTCTCGGATTGCCTTGACGCTGTAAGCAGCGGCGTCCCCTTTCTGACCGCGCCGCGCAGGCCATCCCGCTTGCAGTTCCAGCGCGCGCTTCTTGGTCGCCGTCAAAGCGGGGCGATTCCACGCGTAATCTTCATGGCTGCTGAGCACGTGCCACACGATGATCGCAAGTTTGCGGGCAGTGGCGACGGCGGCGATCTGCATGCCGCGGCGGTCGCGGATGCGCAAGAAGAAGGCACGCAGCGGTCCCGGCGCCTTCGCCGCGGCCCAAGCTGCCTCAACCAACATCGCTCGCGCATGGGCGCGGCCGCGCTTGCTGATATGGCCATGCTTGGCAGGTTGTAGCTCGGACTGATAGACGGACGGATTCAGGCCGAAGTAGCTCACGAGCTTCTGCGGGGAGCGGAATCGGGCGATATCGCCGATCGCCGCCAACAGGCCGATCGCCACGGTGGCGTTGACGCCGGTGATGGTCAACAGCAGATGGACGCGCGCGTCCTCGAGGATGGCTTCACCCATCCCGCGGTCGATGATCGCCAGATCCTCGCCGAGGCGGTCCAGATGGCGGAGTCGTTGTTCGACACCCAGTCGCTCATCGAGTGGGAGCGGTTGGCTGGCCAACCAGATGCGCCCCTTCTTGCCGAACAAGTCGGCCGCCGGGCACTTCGGCAACAAGTGCGCCGCAAGCACGGCGTGGATCTCGTTCTTCAGTCGTGTACGCTGCCGCACGAGTTGGCCCCGTCGAGCCACCTGCCGCCGCAGGGCTTGGGTGTCCGGGTGAAGTCCTAGACTTGCTGGAAATTTGAGGTGGGATGCATCCTTCGGTTTGAACGTTTCGCGGCGTTCATACCGATCAACCAAAGGAGCATCCCGAATGGCAAGGGTACCGGCGTCGGAGACGACGCGCAAACGCATTGAAGCGATGATCAGCGGTGACGGCGCCGGCGTGGACAAGAGCGAGCTGGTGCGAGCCGCGGCGCGTCTGATCGTGGAGGAGGCGCTGGAGGAGGAGGTCAGCGACGCCTTGGGGCGGGAGTTCTACGAGCGCGGGGCGAAGTCGGGCGCTGGCTATCGCAACGGATACCGGCTGGGCCGGTTGAAGAGCGCGGAGGGGGCGATCGAGTACGCGGTGCCGCAGGTGTCTGATCGTGCGGAGCCGTTTCGCTCGAAGATCCGTGAGGTGATCGGCGGGCGCTCGGAGGAGCTGGAACGGCTGGCGATCGAGATGTATGCGCGGGGGCTGTCCACGCGCGACATCGAGGCGGCATTTTGCGACGAGACGGGAGCCTCGGTGCTGTCGCGCTCGGCGGTATCGGCGGTGACGGAACGGCTGTGGGCGGACTATCAGGCGTTCGCGGCGCGCGATCTGGCTGAGTTCGAGGTGATCTACCTGTTTGTGGACGGGATCGCCGAGCGGCTGCACTTGGGGCAGGCGCGCGAGGCGGTGCTGGCGGCGTGGGGCTTCACCGTCGAGGGCAAGAAGGTGTTGCTGGGGCTGGCGCCGGGGACCAAGGAGGACACGGCAAGCGGTCGCGACTTCCTGCGCGACCTGAAGAATCGCAACCTGTGCGATCCGCTGCTGGTCTGCAGCGACGGGGCGCCGGGTCTGATCCGCGCGCTGGAGGAGGCGTTTCCGCGCTCGCTGCGGCAACGCTGCCTCGCGCACAAGATGCGCAACCTGGAATCGAAGGTGCCGCTGGAGAAGTGGCCGGAGGCGAAATCGGCGGCCTGGAGCGCGTACACGGCGGCCAGTCCGCGACTCGCCGAGTTGCTGCGCGACGAGTTCGTGCGCAGCTATGAGCGCGAGCTGCCCACGGCCAGCGCGTGCTTCCTCGACGACTTCGCGGCGTGCGCTGCGCATCTGAAGCTGCCGCTGACGCATCGCAAGGCGACGCGGACCACCAATCTGCTCGAGCGGCTGTTCGGCGAGGAGCGCCGGCGCACGAAGGTGATCCCGCACGCGTTTGGCGAGCGCGCCGTGATGAAGTTGATGTTCGCCGCGTTGCTGCGCGCCACGCAGTCGTGGCGTGGCATTCGAATCACCGAGTTCGAGTCGCGACAACTGAGCCTGTTACGCAATGAACTGAACGAGCAGTTTGCCGCGCTTCACGCGCCGGCTGCTCAACCGATCAACCCCGCATCCCGCTCTCGAATTTCCAGCACGCGGGGGACTTGACCGGTGTCCGGATCGGGTACCCAGACCTCTGGCAGAAAGCCGCTCGCATACAGTTGAGCCAAGATCGCGGCATCGATCTTGTCGGTCTTGACCCGGGCCTCGGCGATCAGCCGCACTTGCAGCGGATTCGCCACCACCACCTTGGCGGCGTACGGTTTCAGCGCAGCGACGATGGCAGCGGTATTGCCAGTGGCCTCCAGCACGACCTCGTCGGTGCGGCGTAAGCCCTTGGCGAAACGCTGCAACGCGGGTGACACCAGGTCAACCCGGCCGCCGGCTTGCACCGTTCCATGTTCCAGGTAGGCGATCTCGCCGACCGAGCGCGACACATCCAATCCGATGACTCGCATGCGCATGCTCCTTCTCAGTTGAACATCACACCAAGGGAGCCAGTGGGCGACACGACAACTACGGATTCGCGCGCGCAGCGCAACCGGGCGGGTCGCAGGGGCGGCCAACTACTAACACGAGCTCTCAGCTCACGCTATGTGAACGGCCTGCCCACGCTTCGTGCTCCCCGGTTCACCGGCGATGGATTGCGCCTAGGCTGCGCGCTGCACGCGCTCGGTTCGGCGCACGCCGCAGAGGGCGACCCGGAAGCGGAGGCGGCCCTGATCGAGGCGCACGCGCTGCTCGAGCCCACGGGCCCGCCGCGGCTGATCGCCATGGCCCGTGGGTCCTTCGCGCTCATGCACGTGGCCCATTGTCGGATCGACGAGGCGATCGCCGCTGCGAAGGAGTCACTCGACTTCTGGCGCGAGACGGGGGCCGACCGCTCGGTGCTGCGAACGCGCAACTCGCTGGCGGACTTGGCGTGGGCGAAGGGCGAACTCGACGAAGCCATCGCTGCCTCGCGCGAGGTGCGTGGACTGATGTAGCGGATGCCGTTTCCCGACCGGATTACGCAGGCCTACGCCGCCGCGAACCTGTTCGGCATGCTGGTCGAACGCGGCGACCTTGCCGAAGCTCCCGCGCTCGGCCGCACGGTCCTGGAGGAGCTGCGCGCGCTGCGCATCGTGGTCGGTTGGACCGACCACTTCTGGTCGTACCAGGCGCGCACCGGCAACGTGCCAGACGCCGTGCGCCTCGTCGCGTGGGGCGACGCCACGCGTGCCCGCAAGGAGCTCAACCGCCAGCCGAACGAGGTGCGCGCCAGGCAGTACGTGCTGACGCAGGCGCGCTCGTCGATGCGCGAGGCCGACATCGAGCGGCTGGTCGCCGAAGGCGCAGCGCGCACCGCCATGGCCGTTGCCTGCGGCGGCAACTCCGCGGGATGCATCTCTCGACCGCGCGGAGCCGCACCTACACCCAACCGCGGTGAGGATCGGACGGTCTGCAGCTCGGCGAAGGAAACGGCGGAACGCCGGCCATCAGGCTGCCAGAGCGGACGTCTCCGCGCCACCGCGGCCCGCCAGCCACCGACACCCCGCTCCCCCGACGCGGATCGGCTCGACTACCGCGCGGGGAACTGCGGCACGGCTCCGCCATGAGTTCCGCGAGGCAACCTCGCAAGTCGGATCGCATCCCGGGCAGCGCCGCCCGAAACGCGCAGTTAATGCGGGCGCAGCACGATTTTCGCCGCGGCGGAGCGCCCCCGGTCAAGATCCCGGAATGCCGCCGCGCCTTCGTCGAGCGTGCGTTCTTCGACCCAGGCGAGGTCGCCGAAGTCGCCGTGGTGGAGCGCGGCGACCGTGCCCCGCAGGTCGGCGGTCGTGTAGGTGTAGGTGCCGACGAGCGTGATCTCGGCGCGCGTGAGCTTGCGCATGTCGATCTCGCTCGCCCAATCCTGCAATCCGATGTGCAGCACGAGGCCGCCCGGCTGCACCGCCTTCAGCGCCGTGTCGCGCGTCACTTTCGCACCGACCGCATCGATCACGAACGGATACGCGTTCTCTGCCGGACCCGGACCCTCGCGGGGGTCGAGCGTGCGGCAGCCCGCGTACTTCGCCGCCGACGCGCGACGCAGCGGATTGACCTCGGCAAGCGTGACGCGCACGCCCCAGCGCCCGAGGAGCAGCGCGGACAGCAGTCCGATCGCGCCGCCGCCGATCACCAGCACTTCGCCCTCGGCCATCGGGCGGACGAGCGAGCGCGACGCGAGATGGATCGCGTGCCAGGCGGTCGCCGCCGGCTCCGCGAGCGCAGCGGCGCGCACGTGCATGTCCTGCGGAATGTCGATCAGCGACGCGACCGGGATCGCCATGTACTCGGCGAACGCGCCTGGTCGCGTCATGCCGATCATCGTGCGGCGGCTGCATAGGTTGTTGCGACCCTGGACGCAGTAGTCGCAGGTTCCGCAGGTAACCAGCGGGTTCGCGGTCACGCGGCGGCCGGCACCGGGTCCTTCGACGATGGTGCCCGCCAGTTCGTGGCCGAGGATAAGGCCCGGCTTGCGCCGCGAGTCGTGGCCATGGAACGTGTGCATGTCGGAACCGCAGATGCCGACCGCGTCGATGCGCAGCACCACCTCGCCCTCGGCGAGCGAGGGACGCGGCGCGTCCATCAGCGTCATCTCGTTCGGAGCCGTGTAGACCAGCGCCTTCATCGTATTCCCTCCCGCGTCAGCCGGCGGAGAAGCCGCCGTCGACGAAGATCGTCTGCCCGGTGACGTACGCCGACGCATCGCTGGCGAGCCAGACGGCGGTACCGGAGAGGTCGTCCAGCACGCCGTTGCGGCCGGCCATCGTGCGGTAGGCCATCACCTGCGCGCGCTGGGTCGGCGAACACCGGCGCGGTGAGCGGCGTCGAGAAGAAGCCCGACGCGATCGCGTTGCAGGTGACGCCGCGGCGCGACCAGTAGTCGGCAGTCGCGCGCGTGAGCTGCATCACGCCGCCCTTCGACGCGCCGTAGGGCGCGTTGTTCGCGAGCGCGCGCACCGACTACAGCGATGCGATGTTGACAATGCGGCCCCAGCCGCGCCATACGTCTTGTCGCTCGCCGCGTCGAACGCCACCTGCAGGTCCTTCGGCAGCGACTGGTACCACGCGGCGTTGGCCGCGAACATCTGCGCGTCCGACACCGAGCGCACCGTCGTGACGTTGCCGAGGATGTCGTGGAAGCCGAAGGTGGCGAGCGCGGAGACCGCCGGGTCGAGGCCGTCGGCGACGCCCTGCTTGATCGCGGTCGCCGTCTCGCCCCAGGGCACGACCGTCGGGTTTGCGCCTGCCAGCCGGTAGAACTGCTGCAGGAGCTGCGACGGCGGCACGCGCATCTTCATGCCCTGCATGTCCGCCGGCGTGCGGACCAGCTTGAAGCCCTTGCGGGTCGACACCGTGCGCGGGTCGACGGTGAAGTAGAACATCGGCTTGTGACCCTTTGCCATCACCTTCGGCGTGATCTCGCCGTTCCACGCGGCCGAGGTCACGAGGTTGGCGAACTTCTGGTTCTCGCCGCACCAGAACGGGATGTTGATGAGGTCGACGGACGGCGCGAACGGCGAGAAGTTGGAGAGCGACACCGCTCCGCCCTGGACGGTTCCGCCCTGGATCTTCTGCGCCAGCGCGGCACCGACGCCGAGCTGGCCGGCAGGATGCAGCTTGACGTAGATCTGGCCCTTCGACGCCGCCTCGACATTCGCCTTGAACGCCGCCTGCATGACCGGATAGCGGACCACGTCCTCGATCTTGTATTCGGTCGCGAAGATCATCGTGAACTTCGCCGCCTTCTGCTTCGACTCCTCGTCGGCGACGGACTGCGCGAGCGCGTCGTCGGACCACAGGATCCCGCCGGTCCAGGCGAGAATCGCGGTCGTGAAGCCATAGCGGCCGGCGATGCGCAGGAAACGGCGACGCTCGACGCCTGCCGGACGGATGGGCGCATGCGCCCGCGGATCGTTGCCTGCCATGCCGCGTTCCTCCTCGAGATCGCTTGAGACCCCCGAGGTCTCCCCGTCGCGGGTCGGTTCCCCGCGATCGGTGATTAAGGATAGTAAACCAAAGGATACTCAATCCAGCGCACCGTCGCGACGTGGGAGGCAGCGAAACACGCCCCCGACTTGACCAAACCGCTCATTTCAGCCTCATATGCGGTTGGAAACACCGACACCCTTTCAGCCTCCTATGCCATTGGAAGAGGTTGCAATTTGCAGGGTTCGAGTACAGCGCGATATCATGTCCGTCAGGAGGGTGTTCGCTGTAGGAGCAAATTTGCGGGCGACGACGCGCTTCTTTATCTTTTATTTGCGACCCCTGTCATCGGGTCGCATCACTCAATCGATGGGGGGAGGGCGAGATGGGACAAATCAGCTGGTTTCGTTGGTCTGGGCTCGCCCTTTGTTCGGGGCTGCTGTTCCTTTCGACGTCTCCCGAGGTGCAAGCCCAAGCCTATCCCACCAAGCCGATCCGCCTGATCGTTCCGTATCCCGCCGGCGGCGGCGCCGACATCGGCGCCCGCATCCTTGCGGAAGGCGCCGGAAAGGGGCTGGGGCAGCCGATCGTCGTCGACAACCGTCCCGGCGCCGACGGCAACATCGGGACAGACCTCGTCGCGAAAGCCCCTGCCGACGGCTACACGATCGGAGTGGCGTCGCAGGGACCGGTCTCGATAGGCAAGAAGCTCTTTCCATTGCTTCCTTACGACCCGGCGACCGACCTGACACCGGTCATCTTCACAGCCGAGTCGCCGCTCGTGCTGATCGTGAATCCGAGCGTACCGGCGAACAGCGTTAAGGAACTGATTGCGCTCGCGAAAGAGAATCCGGATCGATACAACATCGCGGTCTCCAGCTCCGGGTCGATCCAGCACTTCCTCACGGAAATGTTGAAGAGCGAGGCAGGCCTGCAGATCCAGAGCATCCCGTACAAGGGCGGAGCGCCGAGCATGATCGATCTGGTCGGTGGGCAGGTTCAGCTTGCTTGGGCATCCCTCGCCATCGCGTTTCCGTACATCAAGGCCGCCAAGGTGAGGCCGCTTGCCGTTGCGTCGGCTGCGCGTACGCCGTTCCTGCCCGACGTTCCCACCATGGCCGAGTCGGGTTACCCCGCCATGGTCGGGACAAGCTGGAACGGGATCCTCGCGCCGGCCGGAACGCCAAAGGCCATAATCGAGCGGCTCAATCGGGAGTTCGCGCTGGTCCTGAAGGACCCAGCAGTGCAGGAGAAGCTGGCGACGCTTGGAATGCAGGCCGTGGGCGGTTAGCCGCAAGACTTCGCGGCGTACATCAGGGCAGACAGCGAGAAGTTCGGCGCCGTCATCAAGGCGGCGAACATCAAGCTCAACTAGCGTAGTCTGCGGCGGAAACTCTCGTCAACCGCCGGTTCTCCTGCTTCCGGCTGATGGCTGTTTCCACTTACCTCGATCCCTGGCAGCCGGGCGCAGCGTGCGTCGACCGCTTGTGGCGCGTCGTCGCGGACGCGAAGGAACGGGTAGTGGCACTCGATCTGCCGAGCACCGATACGAATCTCGCAAGCCCATGTCGCGAAGTACTCCATTTCTCGATCACGTTGTACCGATCGGTGTCGCGTGTTGCCGACCAGGTTGGTGCGAGATGGGTGACGGTCCAGACCGGCCATTGTCACAAGCGGCTCGCAACGCCGGGCGACCTGCTGTCCGATGTCCTCGCCGAATCGCTGCGCACGCGGTGCGACGACGCACAGCGACTGGGTTTGGAGATTCATGTCGAGAACGTTTCCGGGACGATGATCGAAGCCGACCGCGAAGCGGTCGACTTCCGTGACGCGCGCGATTTATTCTAATGTGCTTTCCACTACTGTCCGGTTAAACCCCGAGCAGATTCAACTGGTTGGGATCTGACCATATTCAGAATGTGCCAAAATTCGTCTCATCTTGACAGCGCGTCGGAATTGACGCCGGTCGACATCCATTACGACGCGCGAACGTCTGCGGCGCGGGCGAGGATCCGTAAGACGACATCGCGATCCGTCCAGCTCCGGCGACAGCGTATAGCGGCTCCCCCGAACACAGGCATGCAGAAGTCATCGAAGAGGAGATGCGCGTGGGTCTTCGCGGCACAGCAGTCCTAGCGATCTGGAACGACATCGACGAGTCCATGGAGGAAGAGTTCAACCGCTGGCATACGTTCGAGCACATTCCCGAGCGAGTCCTCACGCCGGGCGCCCTTGCCGGAAGGCGGTATCACGCGCTCAGCGCCCGCGATTTTCGGTATTTCACGTTGTACGAAGTCGGCACGTTCGGCGTATTTGAATCGGACGGGTACCTGTCAACGGCGAACACTCCATCGGCGTGGAGCGCGCGCGTGCTGCCTGCGTTCTACAACTTCATCCGGGCGCCATCGCACATCGTGATGACGCGGGGAAGCGGCCTGGGCGGTGCGCTGGCGACGATACGGATCACATTTCCCGAGGCGGCACAGGCAGGAGCGTCGGGGAACACGGCGGACATCCCCGCGAATGCGTTCAACCTCGCGACGAGGCACCTGATCGACACCGCCATGGCGATGCCGGGCGTCGTCGCCGCGCATGCGTGCATAGCGGGTGCCGTCAATCGCACCACGGTCCGCAAGCGCCCGCAGCGCAGCGCACCCAGCGACCGGTGCGACGCAGTGCTGTTGATCGAGGGATACAGCCGGCCCGTACTCGAAGGCGCCGTACCGATGCTTTCGGAGCTTATGCGCGGCACTCCGAAGTGCGTCGGAAGCTTCGGCGTCGAGGTGTACGACCTAGCCTGCTACATGAGGAACCCGCAGGAATGATGCCATCGCAACCGCGCGTCCTGTGGGCCATCGTCGGATGCGGCGGCATGGCGCGGAGGCATCTTCGGGGTTTCGCGATGGCGGCGGCGAGCGCACTCGGCAACTGCGAACTTGTCGCCGTTTGCGACGTGCGGCGGCAGAACGCCGAACTGCTTGCGGCCGAAGCGCGGGAATTGCTGGGCACTTCCCCGGCGGTGCACGACGACGTCGACGGGATGCTGGATGCTTTGCAGATCGACGCTGTTGACGTCGTCACCGATCTTCGCAGTCACCATGTCGTGTCCGCTCGGTGCCTCGAGCGTGGTGTTCACGTGCTCTGCGAGAAGCCGATGGCGATCACCATCCGCGCGTGCAACAAGGTCATCGATGCGGCCGCGAGCGCCGGGCGGATGATCTCGATCGCGGAGAACTTTCCGCGGTTTCCGGCGATGCGACTGGCCAAAGCGCTGATCCGCGACGGAGCGATCGGAACTCCGCGGCTCGTTCAGGAAGCGACGGTCCGTGGACGGGACCTTCTCGTGCAAACGCAGTGGCGTCATCACCGGGTATCGGGCACGGTGGCATTCGATTCCGGAGTGCACAACGCAGCGGTGATGGCTGCCCTCGTCGGCCCCGTCAGCTCGGTCTACGCGAGGACGCGAGTTCACGAGAAGATTCGGCGGGCCGCATCGTCGACAGTGGCCGACGGGCGCGCGGCGTCGACGTGGTGGAGCATGCACGACAATCCGGGCAGCGTCGAAGCGACCGGAGAGGACGCGATCTACGCGCTCATGGATTTCGAGTCAGGCGCTGTCGGGCAATGGACACTCGACAATGCCGGCCATGGCGAGATTGCATTCTCGCGACGTGTGTTCGGCAGTAACGGTTCGATCGAGGTCCCGCCGGATCGCTCAGGAGCGCCGGTGCGGCTCCATCTCGACGATGGGTCCATCGTCGCCGATGAGCGACTGCTAGATTTCGCGCCGAGCTATCGATTGAGTGCGTTCGAGTCGCTGATGTTCGGCGGCGAGCGAGTGTGGCGACACGACTTCGATATTGCCGGCGCGGACGTGCGGATTCTCGCAGCGCAGATTCATGAGCTCAGCGCTTGCATCGAGAGCGGCGGGCGCCCCGAGGTGGACGGCCACGGCGCGCGTTTGCAGGTTGCCATCTGCCTTGCGGCGCTCGAAAGCGGAATAACGAACGGGCCGGTGCGGGTCAGCGACGTACTGGACGGAACGGCGTGTCGCTATCAAGCGGGGATCGATGCAGCAATAGGTCTCGCGGACTAGCGGCTCTCCTCCGGATGTACGACCGGCGCGTCGTCCGGCACGCGGGGGGCGTTGTTGGACAACAAGCAACTCCTGAATGAGTGGATCAGCCACTACAACGGCGGGGCGTTGCCGGTGTCGAAAAGAGCAGCAAAATCGTGCGCAACCGGAGCTTCTGAGGCGCGCAGGATTACTTCATACTGCGAGCTTTCGGCACATAGCCGCGCATGATGCCTCCCGCACCCCCCCCGCGTCAGAATAGTTGTCGCCCCGATAGAATCGTTGAACCCGGGGGTGATGATGAGAGGACGCGGTGTCCCGATACGGAAAGGCATTCAAGGAACGTGCGGTGGCGCGGTTGCTGCCGCCAG
>JADZDD010000018.1 GCA_020851235.1 Burkholderiales bacterium
CGATAAGGGCGGCCCCCGTGGGAGAGTTTGCGGCGCATTCCTTCCTCGACAATGACGGCGTGCATCTCGACCGCACGGTTCCCATCGGGGTAACCGTTCGGCTCGATGGCAAACGGATTGCCGTCGAGTACTCGGACGTTGCCGATCAGCTGTCGGGTCCCATGAACGCGGGGCGCAACGGTGGCGCTGTGGCCGCCGCTCGGATCGCAGTCAAGTATCTGTTCTCTCCGGACGAACCCCTGACGGAGGGGGATTTCGATCTTCTGGACGTGGAGATCCCGGATGGAAAATTCCTCTCCGCAGGCCGCAACGCCCCCCTCGGGTTGTCGGGACACATGATACCGACGACCGTCGACACGATTCTGCGGGCAATGGCCGCACCGTTTCCTGATCGCGTCGCCGCCGCGCATCATGGAACGTACGGCGTGCATGCGTTCCATGGTGTCGACGCCACGACGGGAGAGCCGTTCTTCCACCTGGATACATCCGTCGGCGGTTGGGGTGCGTCGTCCGACATGGACGGGTACGGCCCGTCGCGTTCGAATGTGCACGGCGATACATCGGATGTGCCGGTGGAGATGCAGGAGGCCTACTATCCGTTCCGACTGGTCTCGTATGCGCTGCGCTCCGATTCCGGCGGCCCCGGCGAGTTTCGCGGGGGGCTCGGTGTGGAGAAGAGGTACCAGATACTGGGCCCGTGCCGAGTCACTTTCAAGATCGACCGAACCAAGTGCGCTCCGTGGGGCCTCGCGGGTGGCCGCGATGGGAAGGTATCAGACGTCGACATCCATCGGGTCGATGGGACGCACGTCCGGTCGTTCAAGGGTACTTACGACCTCGCAGCCGGAGATCGCATCGTCATTCGCACCGGAGGGGGTGGCGGGTACGGCCCTCCCTGGCGCCGCGAGATCGATCGCGTCAAGGCGGACGTTCGACTCGGGTACGTCTCACGGCGGTCGGCGTACGAGGACTATGGGGTTTCCCTGGACGAGCACCTCCAATTGGATGCCGCTTCGACGACCGAGAGGCGCCGCGTGATGGCGCACGAAGCGGCGACTGCCTGATTCGAATCGATCCACACGCATCCCCATGCTCAGGACGGACGCAATGATCAATGAGACGCACGACGCAGCCTTGACGAGTTGGGTTCCCGGCGCGGATCGCGCGGGTGGCGATTTCCCTATCCAGAACCTCCCGCTTGGTGCTTTCGTTGTTGACGCCCGCAACGAGGCGCACCTGTGCGTGGCGATCGGCGATTGCACCCTGGACCTTCGACGTGCCGCGGAACGGGGCCTCCTCGATGGATTGACTCCGAATGCTCTCGACGCATTGTGCAAGCCAACGCTCAACGAGTTCATGGCCCTCGGAGCCGCATCCCGTAAGGAGCTTCGGCTCATGTTGTCGCGACTCTTGCGTACGGGAGCTGCCAGGCAACACGAGACGCAGTCACTGCTGCATGCTCGGACCGAAGTGCAGATGGTGTTGCCTGCAAGCATCGGTGACTACACCGACTTCTATACGTCGATCCACCACGCGTCCAACGCAGGGAAGCTCTTTCGCCCGGACAATCCCCTGTATCCGAACTTCACTCAGCTTCCTGTCGCGTATCACGGCCGAGCCTCGTCGATCGTGGCAAGTGGTCACCCGACCCGCCGGCCCTGGGGTCAGCTGCGTCGCAGCGGAGACACGAATCCCGTGTTTGCGCCGACCGGCAAGCTCGATTTCGAACTGGAACTCGGCGCATTCATCGGTACCGGAAACGCCCTCGGCGAGCCCATACCCGCAACCGCCGCGGAAGAGCACATGTTCGGAATGTGCATCCTCAACGATTGGTCCGCGCGCGACATCCAAGCTTGGGAATATCAACCTCTTGGGCCCTTTCTCGGCAAGAGCTTCCTGACCTCGATTTCTCCGTGGATCGTAACCCTCGAGGCTCTCGCGCCCTTCCGCACGTCCATCCCGGGGTGGCCAGGCCGGGCGCCTGCCCTCCCATACCTTCGGGGCGACGGGATGGACGAGAGCGGAGCCATCATGATCGAGGTGGAGGTCGCCATCCAGACCGAACTCATGCGACAGCGCGGCATCACCCCTGTCTCGCTCGCGCGGGCGTCGTTCGGCGAGCAGTATTGGACCATCTTCCAGATGATCGCGCATCACGCAAGCAACGGGTGCAACCTGCGTTCCGGAGATCTGCTCGGGACCGGAACCATCTCCGGTCAGGATGCCGGGCAGGAGGGCTGTTTGCTCGAGAAGACGATGAACGGTGCGCGCCCGATCGCGCTTCCCACGGGCGAGAACCGAAGCTTCCTCGCGGATGGCGACGAGATCATCATGTCGGCCCGATGCGCCCGCGATGGGTACGCCCCGATTGGATTCGGCGAATGCCGCGGGCGCGTGCTACCGTCGATTCACCACGCGGGTGCTGCGGCGGGCGCGGATTGATCGCACGCACGGATCCGCCGCGCTCGTGGCAGCGTCGTGACGCGCGATACGGAGTATCTTGACGATTTCCCTTGTCGATGGAGCATGTACTGCAATGAATCACCTCGCGATATTCTGCGCCAAGACTGTGGTGTCGCTCGCCATGGTGCTGGGTCTGGTTGGGCCGCTGAACGCGGCGAGCTTCCCGGAACGCAGAATCGAGATAGTCGTTCCCGTGACTCCCGGTTCGGCCACCGATCTGCTCGCACGCATGATCGCGGAAAAACTCTCCGACCGTTTATCTCAACCCGTCGTCGTTGCCAACAAGCCCGGCGCGGCGTCCAAGATCGGGGCGGAGTACGTCAAGCGGTCGGCAGCTGATGGATATACGCTATTGGTCATCCATTCGGGGATCATGGCCAATCGCCTCATGTACAAGTCGTTCGACATCGATCTACGAAAGGATTTCTCCCATATCGTGCCGCTTACATGGACGCCGTGGGTCGTGGCGATCAATGACTCACTTCCGGTGGCCACCGTGGCTGACTTGATCGCCTACGGCAAGAGTCACCGGGGAATGCTTAACTTTGGCACCACCGGTGGCACCAGTGAACTCGATGTACGCATTCTCATGCAGAAGGCCGGTATCGACGGCGAGCTCCTCTTGTACCCAGGGGGGACCGACGTCATGACGGCACTTGCCCGGAACGACATTCAAGTTGCCTTGAACGCAATCCGCGGTATCGAGTCGCTCCGCGGGCGCGGAGTGAAGGGAATTGCGGTGACCAGTCCGAAGCGCTTCCCACTCGCACCCGACATGCCGACGGTATCGGAGAGCGGCGTACCCGGGTTTCAAGGATCATCGCTTTGGTTCGGACTCTTGGGGCCGGCAGGAATGCCTGACGCTGTGATCGACCGGCTCAACCATGAGGTGAACGAGATCCTGGCCATGCCTGACGTGGTGAAGCGAGTTGGCGCGATGGCGCACGAGGTCATGGGGGGAACCCCTGAAGCCTTTCGTCGCTTCGTCATCAGTGAACTGGATCAGTACGAACAGGTCGCCCGTTCGTCCGGATTGACTCCGAGGTGAACCCGATGCCCGCATCCCTCACCCCTCAGCCACGTGGAGAGCTCGACGAAGCAAGGCAACTTGCGATCGAGAAGGTGCTCGCGAGGGTCCGTGACATCACGCAGCACGGGGTCGATCGAAGCATCTTGGGCACGATCATGGCCGACCTGAAGTCGCTCGCGACACGTCGCGAATGGTGGTCCGGAGAGCGATTTCCGGCGCCCCCCGAGCCCGAGCGCCAAGCACGGTATCTGATCTCGGAGGATGCAGATCATCGGTTCGCGCTCTATCTCAATGTGATGCGCCCAGGAAAGTTGATTCCGCCGCACAACCACACGACGTGGGCGTGCATAGCTGCGGTCGAAGGAGCCGAAGTCAATCGAATCTACCGTCGCACCGACGATGGATCGCGGCCAGGCATTGGGGTCCTCGAAGAAGATCACGTCGTCGTCGTGCAACCGGGGATGGGCGTCGCCCTGATGCCCGACGACATCCACTCCGTCCAGATCGAGGGATGCGAGGTCATCCGCCACCTCCACCTCTACGGTCGCGCCCTCGAGACCCTCGTCGATCGCGTGGTATTCGACCTGTCCGCGGGCACGTGCAGCAAGATGGGTATCGGGGTGCCTACGCGACGGGCGCTGGCTTCATGAAGGAGTGCGACTCCCTCCAAGAACAGGTCGATGTGCTCGTCGTCGGATCCGGCGCGGCCGGGCTGACCGCGGCGCTCGTTGCGTCGATCGAGGGGCTCGATGTTCTGGTCGTCGAAAAATCAGCCCACGCGGGCGGCACCACGGCAACGTCCGGGGGCTCGCTCTGGGTCCCCGGTGCCGCTGCCGTCCTGGACGCGACCCCGGACGTCGATTCCCAGCGCGCACGGAGCTATCTCCAACACGAGTTCGGCACATGGGTGCGCCCTGATCTCCTCGATGCGTTCCTCGAGGCCTCGCCGCTCGCGATTGACTACCTCTCGCGCAACAGTGAAGTCAAGTTCGCGTACGCCGTCAACCCCGACTATCACGCCGAGGCCCCCTTCGGCTCGGCGACCGGCCACGCGATCACAGCCGTACCCTTCGACGGTCGGCTCCTCGGCGAAGACTTCGCGAGACTGAAACCTCCGCGCCGCGTGTTCATGGTCCTCGGCGGGATGATGGTAGGACGCCGCGAGATTCCCATTCTCGTGCGACCCTTCGCCAGCCCGCGCGCATTCCTGCGCACCCTCGGGATCGTCGGCCGGCATGCTCGGGATCGCCTGCGCTACCCGCGGGGCACCCGCCTGTTGATCGGAAACGCGCTTGTCGCTCGCTATCTGTACAGTCTGCGACGTCGCCACGTCCGCATCGCGTATGAGACTCCGCTCGTTGACCTGTGCCGCCAGCACGGGAGAGTCGTTGGAGCATACGTCGACCGGGCGGGACAACGCGTGCTCATCAAGGCTCGTCGCGGTGTCGTCCTCGCCGCCGGCGGAATCGCACACAGCCAGACGCTACGCACAACCCTGATGCCTGAGCATCCGCATCAGTACTCGATGGCCGATGAAGGCGATACCGGCGACGGCGTGAATGCCGCACTCAAGATCGGAGCCGCAGTCGACAGGAGCGTCTCCAATCCGGCCTACTGGTCGCCGGCGTCGATCTGGCGCAAGCGAAATGGCGAAGAGATCCTCTGGATCCACGGTCACATGGATCGCGGCAAGCCCGGCCTGTTGGCCGTCGACGCGAGCGGACGGCGCTTCGTGAACGAGGCAGACTCATATCATGACTTCGTCCTCGCGATGTTCCGCAATGGCGGGGGCGGTCGGGCCATACCTGCACATCTCATCTGCGACCATCGCTTCCTGCGCAAGTATGGATTTGGTCTCGTGCGCCCGCTCATCTCCAGGATCTCCCCGTTTGTGCGGGATGGGTATGTGACGCGTGCGCGGACGATCGAATCTCTGGCCGACCGCCTCGGCGTCGATCGAACGGCGCTCCGCGACACGATCGCCACGTACAACAACGATGCGCGAACGGGAGTCGACAGTCTGTTTGGTCGAGGGAGCCGTGCCCTCAATCGATTCAACGGGGATCCCGATGTTCGCCCCAACCCCTGCATGCACCCTGTTGACCGTCCTCCATACTATGCGATCACCGTTTGGCCATGCACGATCGGAACGACGATTGGCTTGGCTACGGACAAGGACTCCAGAGTCCTCGACGATGCAGGCGTTCCGATCGATGGGCTGTATGCGTGCGGCAACGACGTGAGTTCGATGATGCGTGGCTTCTACCCCGGGCCCGGTGCCACTCTCGGGCCTGCCGTCGTATTTGCTTATCGCGCGGCAAGGCACCTGGCCAGCGACGCCGCACGTCCAATTGCACCTTCTGACTGAGCCCATGCGATTGATTACACCGGAAACACTCATCGACTGGTTGACTGACGGCGATGAACTCGCACTCGTCGACGTGCGGGAGGCCGGAGAGTTTGGCGTTGGCCATCTCCTCTTCGCCGTCCCGATTCCATACAGCCGATTTGACGTTGAGATCACCCGTCTCGTGCCGAACCGCACGGCCCGGATCGTCCTCTACGACGACGGGCGATCCGGAGTCGCCGAGCGCGCTGCCGGGCGCGCCGTCGCGTTGAATTACGCGAGCGTCCACCTTCTCGAATGCGGCACCGCGGGATGGCTCCGGTCCGGCCGGAGATTGTTCGCCGGGGTCAATGTCCCTAGCAAGGTCTTCGGCGAGCTGGTCGAGCACGCTAGGCACACACCCACGATCACCGCGTCCGACCTGCATGGCCGACAAGCGCGAGGCGAGCGAATTGCCGTAGTGGACGGACGACCCCTCGCCGAGTATCGGCGAATGAACATTCCCGGCAGCATCTGTTGCCCGAATGGCGAGTTGGCGCTCCGTATTTCGACAGTTGTCGACGATGATTCCACGCCGATCGTCGTCAATTGTGCAGGCCGAACAAGAAGCATCATCGGGGCTCAGACGCTCATCGATCTCGGTATAGCGAACCCGGTTTACGCGCTGGAGAATGGCACGCAAGGTTGGGCGCTTTCCGGCTTCGATCTCGAACGCGGAAGTGGCCGTGGCTACCCTCCCATACCTCCCGCACTGAGCCAGACGAAGCGCATGAAGGACATTCAGGGCCTCATCGAGGCGGATGGCATGCATGCGGTCGACGTCGACAAGGCTCGAAGCTGGCTCGCCGATCCCCAGCGGACGACCTATCTCCTGGATGTACGAACGCCCGAGGAGGCTGCGGCGGATCCCGTACCGCGCGCACAAAGCGCTCCCGGCGGGCAACTCATCCAGGCAACGGACCAATGGCTCGGGGTGCGCGGCGCCCGCGTGCTCTTGCTCGATCACGACGGCATCCGAGCGCCGGTAATCGCCCGATGGCTCCGGCGCATGGGCTGGGACGCGCACACGGTCGCACATACCCTCGGCGCAGGCCTTCCGGCAGCCTCTTCCAAGCCTGCGAGCCTCGCCGATTTGCCGCGTCTTGACCCCGTCTCGACCGACGAACTCGACGCTTCGATGCGCGCGAACGCTTGCGTGGTGGTCGATCTGCGCCCGAGCATGGAATACCGCCGCGCCCACATTCCGACGGCGATCTGGTCGATTCGCCCGCGGATTGCGCGTGACATTCCCCGCGGATCGAGCCGAATCGTGCTGGTATCCGACGACCCGCTGGTCGCCCGTATGGCAGCGCACGAACTCGCCGACCGCGAGGGCGTCCACTTGCATTACCTCGATGGAGGTTTCGAGCGGTGGGTTCTCGAGTCACGAGAAGTCGTCGCCTCACCCGACCTGCCATGTGATGGCGACGCCATCGACTTCCTCTTCTTCGTGCATGACCGACACGACGGAAATCTGGAGGCCGCACGCAAATACCTCGAGTGGGAGCAAGGGCTCGTCTCCCAGCTCACACCAGGGGAACGGGCGGTCTTCGCACCCTGACCACGCGTGCCGCTGGCGTTTGGGTCAAAGCGCACGACGGGTCTCTTTCCCCTTCACGACAGTGTTGCATCGACGGTGGGGTCACGCCCGTCGTCCGGCGCCTCGTTCTGCATCCCTAATAGGTGGCCCGGCCACCAGACAGGTCGAAGACCGCCCCCGTCGAAAAGGAGCAATGTTCCGACGCCATCCACGCGATCATGGTCGCTACCTCCTCGGGCCTGGCGATGCGATTCATCGGGATCTTGCTCTTCAGCGTTTGCATCAGGGATTCCGGCATTCGCTTGAGCGTGGCCTCGTGCATCGCCGTGTGAATCAACCCTGGCGTGACGCAATTGACGACGATCCCGGACGTGGCATATTCCTTTCCTAGCGTCTTCGTGAGGCCAATGACTCCCGCCTTCGATGCGCTGTATCCTGCCGACAATGGATTCCCCTCCTTGCCGGAGACAGACGAGACATTGACGATCCGTCCGTACTTGTTCCGCAGCATGTAGGGAATCACCGCTCTGCAGCAAAAGAATACGCCCGTAAGATTGACAGCCAGCTGTTGACCCCAGGCGTCGATGGGGTACTCATCACAGCGCGCGAACGGGCCTGATATCCCCGCAGAATTCACCAGTACGTCGAGTCGCCCAAAATGGTCGAACACACGCGAAGACGCGCTCTCGACCTCTTCGTAACGGCTGACATCCACCGCCTGCGTGTCGACCGCGTGACCCCCTGATCCGAGCCGGCCAGCCGCGGCGTGGAGCGCCTCACCCGCGCGGTCCCACAGGGAGACCATGGCCCCGGACTGCGAAAGCAGTGCGCCGACGGCCAGGCCGACGCCGCTCGCGCCGCCCGTAACGACGGCGACGCGGCCAGCAAGATCGTACGTGTTCATGATCTTCTCCCGCGCCTGCTAGTTGATATACGGCATGTTCGCTTCCCGAATGATTCGCCGCCAGTACTCATATTGGCTGACGTGGAACGCCCTGAACTCCTCCACCGTACCCCGGCCCGGAGGTGATCCCACCGCATCGAGCAACGCCGCGACCTCCGGGGTCCTCACCGCCCGAAGAATTTCCGCATTCAGCACTTTGAGGATGTCTGCTGGCGTCCCGGCCCGCGCGTATATGCCATTCCAGGAGACGTACTCATATGACGGCAGTCCCGACTCCGCAACGGTCGGAACGTCCGGCAGCACCGACACTCTCTCCTTCGAGGTTACCGCAATCGCGCGAAGCTTCCCGGACTTGACGTGATTGATCACCGTCGGAATGTCTCCGAAATACACCTGAGTATCCCCGGCGAGCATGGAAACCATCGTCGGTGCACCGCCCCGGTATGGAATGAACGTCATCTTGACCTTGGCCTGCAGGCGGAACAACTCCGCTGCGAGTTGTGTCGTCGCTCCAGCCGAAGCGACGTTCGCATTGGAGTTCGTGCGCAGGTACTCGATCAAGTCGGTCACGCTCTTCACCGGAACGTTGGGGTTGACGACGATGACGAACGGAAAGGTGTTGACTTGTGCAATCGGATCCAGGTCCTTCACTGGATCGTAGAGCGGCGTCTTCATGAGATGCGGGAACACGACGAGCGCCATCGAATCCATTACGAGCGTATGTCCATCCGGTGCGGAGTTTGCGATCTCCTGCTGTGCGATCGCTCCGAAGCCGCCACTCTTGTTCTCCACGATCATGGGCTGACCGAGTCGGGCGCTTACTCGCTCCGCCAGTGCACGTGCCACGTTGTCCGTTCCCCCACCCGGAGGAAATGGAACGACAAGTCGAATCGGGCGCGTTGGAAAGCTCGCTCCTCGCGCGGCTCCCGCCACTCCCAGGCACAGTCCGGCAATCCCGGCCGACGCAGCCATCAGGACCTTACGACGACGCATTCTCATCACTGACACCTCCTCATCGATAGAACGGTCCGACGTTCACCTGCAACGTCGTGGAGCCAGCCCCGTGGACCATGTCACCATCTCGCCATGCCCCGAACCTCGCCCAACCACGCCCTCACCGAATCGCCATGGCGGAGCGTGTTCAGACGTTCCCATGGGAATCCACCACGTCACTCGCCGTCACGCGCCGCGAATGTTTCCGTTCTTGATGACCGCACCCCAAAGCTTGTACTGAGCTTCCACAAACCGTGCGAACGTATCGCCGCTCTGCGGATCTGCAATCGCACCGAGGGTTGCGAAGCGCGCGCGAACGTCAGCGTCCTGCTGCGCGACGGTGAATGCCCGTGCGATCGGCGTCGCCAGATCGCCTGGGAGCTTGGCAGGTGCGAAAACCCCGAACCAGGCCGTGACATCGTAATCTTGCACGCCGAGTTCCGCCAACGTTGCAATCTGCTCGGCACCCGGCCAACGCTTCGCGCTCGTGACTGCGATTGCAACCACCGCACCACTGCGCACGTGCGGCAGCAGTGCGGGCAGATTGTCCACCGCGATCTTGACGTGTCCGCCGAGGAGATCCGTGATCATCGGCCCCGCACCCTTGTATGCGATGTGCTCGGCCTGCCAGCCCATCCGCTGCCGCAGCAATTCGAAGCTCAGGTGCGGCGACCCTCCATGACTCCCGGTTGCGTACGGGACGGGGACCCTAGCGCCCTGCATATGGCGCCGCAAGTCGTCCCAGTTGTGGATTCCCGCGCTCGGGTGAACAACGATGAGATTTGTCGTTCTTCCGGTCAGCACCAGCGGTGAGAATTCCTCGATCCCCGGATATTGCTTGTCTGCAAGAAGATGAGGTGCGATTGCTTGCGTCGAAATGTTCCCCAGAAGAAGCGTGCGGGCATCGGGTGGGGCCGACGCAACTGCGCGCAGCCCGATCGCACCGGACGCCCCAGCCTTGTTCTCGACGACAATGGTCTTGCCCAGGTGGTTGGCTGCATGCACACCCAACAGCCGGGCGATGATGTCGCTGGTTCCGCCCGTCGCGAAGGGAACGATCAAGCGCACGGTATCGGTCTGCGCCAGCGCGATGCGGCTCGCGTGGGCGGCAGCCAGGACCACGCTGGTACGAAGGAAGCTTCTGCGAGTCATCATGAAGTCACCTTTCCCGACAAGGTCGGCCGGGCGGCCTCATCGCGATCCGCGACCGATGGCGGGGAGTCGCGCAGTCCACCAAGAGCCGCCGACCGCCCGGCCCGGCGCCCCGAGAAGACGCAATCCGCCAGTGAAAGACCGCTCACCAGGAAATTCGAAGGCATCCCGACGGCGACACGGCCTGCAGCATAGAGGCCCTCGATGACGGCGCGCTCCACGCCGCGAACCTGCCCGCTGCGCTCATCGACGATCAATCCGCCCAGCGTGAGCGACAACGGTGGGAACCCCTTGCTCTCCGGTGAGCAGTTGATCGCGTAATAGGGTCCGGGACCCAACGCGACGATGTTCGGCGCCAACTTGCCCAGCCAGTCCGCCTGGTTTCGATGCACGCAGTCGTTGTATCGATCGAACGTCTCCTGCAGGCCATCGACGGACAGACCACATTTCCGGGCAAGCCCGGCCAGAGTCCCGGAGCGACGCCACGCGAAAACCAGTGGCATCAGCGCACGAAGCCGATAGCGCAGGATCATTGGGCGCCAGGGCATGACGAGACGCCATGCCGCCCGGAACTGCGCGGCATCCAGGATCAACCATGCGACGTGCCGCTCTTGCTGGAGCACCTCGTGTCCGATCGTCGCGCCATACGCATCCTCGGCGATGAACCGTCGTCCCTCGCTGTTGACGAGCAGCCCGAACTTGAACGGCTTCGGCACCAGCAGGGACCTGCCCGACTCTCCACAGTCCATTCTTGTAAGCGCCTGCACGGACTGTCCAAGCCGAATTCCATCGCCGCGGCATCCTGCAGAGCCCATCGGGATTGCATTGAGGTGCTGCGGAAGGTACTGGGCCATCATCTCCCGATTGTTGATGAATCCGCCTGTCGCCAGAATCACCCCACGTCCTGCGCGAACGCGTCGGGTGACGCCGCGGCTCTCCGCCCAGCCGATTGCGCGCGTCAACCACCTTGCGGGCGGGCCGTAGAGGTTGCCCTTGCCCTTGTGATACAGGCGCTCGCAGAGTCGATGGACGGACCAGGCAAGACTACCGGGTCGAATCGACGACACTTCGATTCCGACGACACGTCCATGCGTGTCGACGATCAAGCGGTTCGCTGGTGATCTGAACAGGAACCTGGTGCCAACGCCCTCAACCGCTCGCCGCAATGCGCCGAACAGATGGACGCCCTTCGATCCGAATCCCGGACCGACCGTAATGTGCCCCCGTGGCGCGGGCTTGGCGACTGCGGCGTATCGCTTGACGCACTCATTGCCACTGAAGTAGAGCGACGCACCCGCGGACAGGGCAGCATCGTAGGCCTCGTCTGGCCTGGCCAGGCGCCCGGCGAACTTCGCCCCGTGCGCGCTCAGCCAATCGAGATTTCCGGCACTGTCCTCGCAGAACCTGCGCAATGTCTCACTTCCGACGATGTCTCCAACCTCCATGCTGAGGTACTTGAACATCTCATCCGTCGTGTCCTCGAATCCGGCATCACGCTGGTACCGCGTCGCACCCGCATACACGACACCGCCACTCAACGCGCTGGTGCCGCCGCCCTCGAACTTGTCGACGATGAGCACCGATGCCCCATGGCTTTGCGCTTCAAGCGTGGCGCACGCTCCGGCGACGCCGAACCCCACCACCACGACGTCGGCCGTGTCGTCCCAGAGCGCGGTCGAAGGATCCTCAACTGTCAATGGTGGTACGACCACTCCGTCCTCCCAATCCGCATCGACTCCGACGCATCATGCAGCGTCACTTGAGACGCGTCCGTTGTCATCCGACCCGACCCATTTCCGACCGTCCCGATCCCGGGTGGCTGCACGATGAACGGCCGATGATCCGCCGCCGATGCCCATCCCCAGCGACCGAACCACCGCGCTTCGCGATGGCGCGGCTCTAGAATTCCATCCTGCTCGGCAACCACGTCACGATCCCGGGTACGAAGATGAGGATCAGCAAGAGCACCCAGATGACGGCTATGAACGGTGCCGCGCCTCGCGCCACCGTCATGAGCGAGGTTCCGCGCGGCGCGATTCCCTGGATCACGAACAGGTTGACGCCCACAGGTGGCGTGCACAGCGCCATCTCCGACGCGATCACCATGATCACGCCGAACCATACGGCGTCGTATCCCGACTGGATCGCAACCGGCAGGAAGATCGGAACGGAGATCATGATCAATGCGATCACGTCGAGAAACGTACCCAGAACCGTCAGGATCGCCAGGATGACGATCATCGTTCCCCATCCGGGCAAACTGAGTCCGAGAATCAGGTGCGCTACCGTTTCCCGAAATCCGGTAATGAAAAAGACGTGCCCCAGGACTGTCGCGCCGACGATGATCATGTAGATCATCCCGGACACCTTCATCGTTCGGCGTGCCGCCTCGAGAACGGCGGAAAAATTGAGCCGCCGATAGGCGATCAACAGCAGGAGCGTCATGAAAACGCTCACCGCGCTTGCCTCGATGGCCGTAAAGATTCCCGCGTACATCCCACCGACGATCGAGACGAACAGGAAGAGCGCTGGCGCGAGCTCCTTGAGGCCAATGATCTTCTCGCGAAGGGGAGCACGCTCTCCCCGGGGTGCACGGTCCGGAAAGACCCGGGCGTAACCGTAGATATAGATGCTCATCAACGCGGTCAGGAGGATCCCCGGCAGGATGCCGCCGACGAACACTCGTCCGATCGAGACATCCGTTGCCGCACCCCCGTAGATGATCATGATCGTGCTCGGGGGAATCAGCGCGGCAAGCGTACCTGCGACAGCCAGCGTGCCCAAGCTCAGTGGCCTGTAGTACTTCTTCTCCTCCATCGCCGGAATCGCGACAGAACCGATCGTCGCGGCAGCAGCGGTATTCGAACCGCTCATGAAACCAAAGACGGCGCACACTACGGTACTGCCGATGGCAAGGCCACCCGGCAGTGATCCAAACCACTTGTGCAAGCCGCTGAACAAGTCCTCGCCGATTCGGTGCGTCGTGAGCAGATTCCCCATCAGGATGAACATGGGGATGGCGAGCAGGGGATAGCCCAGAAGCTGATTGAAGGCGATTTTCCCGGCGACATTGGCGAGCGCGTTGTACCCCTCGAGGTACTGCATGGCTCCAAGCCCCGACAGGAGCAACGCCATGAAGATGGGCATCCCGATGAGCAGGAACACCGCCAACGACACCAAGCAGATGACGATCCCGAGCGCCTCATGTGACATCGCGAAGTCCTATTCCTAACCCTGCGGTTACCGTGCGCCCGGCTAGAACTGGCACACGTACTTGCCACCGTCGACGGTCACCGGCCCGCCGTTGATGTATTCGGCCAACGGCGATGCCAGAAAACAGATGACCCCAGCGAGCTCTTCGGTCGTCCCGAACCGGCCCATGGCAATGGCCGATCGCATTCGATCGCCGACGGCGCCGGCATGGTTGGGTTTGGTGAACTCCGTCTCGACGACGCCGGGTCGGACGTAGACCGCGGTAACTCCGAAGGGCCCAAGCTCGCCCGCGACGATCTTGGATAGGGCTTCGAGGCCGGCCTTGCTCGCGGAGTAGGCGGCGAACCCGGCTGCCGGAAGCTGGGCGGCAAACGAAGAGACGTTGATCATCCGGCCAGACCGTTGCTCCTTCATGATCCGTCCGGCCGCTTGAGAACAGTTGAAGGCACCCCGAAGGTTGACCGCCAGCACCTGATCCCACTCCGCAACGTCCATCTCGAGGAACGGAATCCTGCGAATCGGCGCACAGGCATTGTTGATCAGGACATCGATACGGCCGAAGCGGTCCTTGACCGCTTGCATCATCTGCAAGACGCGCTCCGGCTGAGTGATGTCCACTTGATGCGCGACGCACGTACCGCCTTGCCGGACGATGTCGCGCTCGACGGCCATCCCATTCTCACCATCGATATCGGCGACGACGACACTCGCACCCTCCCTGGCCAATGCGCGCGCCATCGATTCGCCGTGACCGCGCCCCCCACCGGTCACGACCACAACCTTCCTGGATAGTTGAAGATCCATTCATGCTCCCTTGGTGAGACGGTCGCGGCACCACCGACGCGTGCCCTCGATGCTTGCTGCCGGGCGCCATCGGTGGCAATCCACCGACGTGCGTACGCTCAGCCCGGAACGTAACCGCCGCTCACGTTGAGCGTGATCCCGGTCACGTAGCTCGCACGATCCGATATCAAGTACGCGACGGCGTCGGCGACCTCGTTCGGCTCCGCAAACCGACCGAGCGGAATCCGATCGAGTGCGGCGCGATTTCTCTCTGGCGAGGACAGCTTCGCCATCCCTGTCGCCACTCTTCCCGGTGCCACCGCATTGACGCGTACGCCGCGCGGCGCGAGTTCCTTCGCGAGCGTCCGTGTCATCGCCGACACCGCACCTTTGGACGCCGCGTAGTGCGTCGCCGCCAACACGCCTCCATCCAGCGCGGCCGATGACGAGATGCTGACGATCGAACCACCCACCTGCTGCACGATGTGTGGAATCGTCGCCTTGCACATGAGGAACGTCGAGGTGAGATTGACTCGCAACACGTGTTCCCATTCGGCAAGCGAGATCTCCACCAGGGTCGCCTTGGTCCCATCCGCCTTCTTCGGCGAGATGCCGGCATTGTTGACGAGGATGTCGAGCCTTCCGAATCGGGAGACCACGTCGGCGACACACGCGTCCACTTCCGACTCGCTGCCGACATCGGCACGAATGGCCACGACGCTCTCTCCTCGCGGATCGAGCTCGCGAGCGAGCTCTTCGATGCCCTGTAACGCAATGTCCACCAGAGCAACCCTGACGCCATCGGCCGCCAACCGGCTGGCGATCGCGCGACCAATCCCAGCGCCTGCGCCCGTGACGATTCCGACCTTCTCCCGATCGATCATTGACTCCATCCTCCAGCGTTGGCGGCGGCCCGTTCGCCGCAGACCACAGTCTGACTACCGGCCCGCATCGTCACGCCCGTGTCTGAAGACACCGGCGAGAAACTGAAGCGCCAGGATGGCGAAGCACAGCGGCACCAGAAACTTCCACGGATAGATGGGCAACGCGATTCCGTACGCCGCCTCGCCGATCTGGTAACTGCGACTGAACGTTCGCCACGATAGAACGGCCATCCAAACACAACCCGCCACACAGATGCAGTTCGACAGCAATTCGAGCTGCCGCTGCCGCCGCCTCCCGACAAGTGTTGGCAGCAACTCCATATTGATGTGGCCACCGGCCTTCAGTACCGGTGCTGCGGCACTGAACGCCAACGTGACCTGCACCAACTGGACGACGTCGAGAACCCAGTCGGCGGGCGAATGGAAGACGTACCGCATCGTCACGTCGTACAGCAGCAGGGCGAACATCACACCCAGCGACACCAGGGCAATGAAACCCGAGACGCTGACGATCCGATCGATCACGCCATCCAGCGTCGTGCGAGGTGACCCATGATCCTCTTCCATCGCTTCGCCTCATTCGCGTCCCGTCAGGGCCGATCTCGCGTCACTGCTTGGGATTGAACTGGTAGACGTAGGTCAACGCCTTCTTGATGAGCGGGTCCTTCTCACCTCTCGCCTCGAATGCCTTGCGCGTCGCGTCCGCAGCCTGATTCCATTGCTTCCGATCGGCTTCCGTCGGCACGTAGATCACGGTCCCGAACTTGCCCGGCGCGCTCGCGATCGTCTCGGCGCTTCGCTTGTCGAGCCCGGCCCGAACGTGCGCGGCGACGTCCTTCATGCCCTTCTCCACAATGGCGCGATCACGGGGATCGAGCTTGCTGAGCATCGATGGGTTGTAGATCAGATGCATGAGCACCGACGTCAGGTTCACATTCGTGACATGCTTCAATGGTTCGAGCTGCCCACGCTCGTAGATCATCATGAACGCATTGGTGATGCCGTCGATGATCCCGCGCGACAGTGCCTCATACGCTTGATCCATCGTCATGTTCACCGGGCTTGCGCCGATCGCCTTGAACATGTCGGCCTCGGAACCGACGCTGCGGACCTTCAAGCCCTTGGTGTCACTGGGTGTGCGCACCTCGTGCCGCGCGGCCAGAACTCGCGGGAGGCACTGAGTAACGCCGGCGACTTTCACGTTCTGCAGGCCTTGCCGCTTCAGGGCCTCGGTGTAGACGTCGCTAAGGCCGGCATCGTAGGCATCGATGATCGCCTTGCACGTGCCTGCGGTCCACACGGGAACCGTCTCGATGTCGAAGAGCGGAATCGTCTTCGACATATAGGGCATGTACCAGACGGCCAGGAATGCAGTGCCGTCGTCGACGCCGCTCGCCATCTCGGCCGTGGGAACGAGCGTCGAGCTGGGGTAGATCGCGAACTTCACACGCCCTTCGGTCTCCTTCTCGATCTTGGCCAAGCCCTCTTTGGTCAGCTCGACAATCGGGTGCCCTGCAGGCTGATAGAACGCTGCCTTCAATACGGTCTGCGCCTCGACACTCGATGCGTAGCCTCCTCCCAGGCCGATCACAAGGGGGACGGCGGCGGCAACCACGGCCCGCGTCGCTGCGTGCTGAACGGCCTTCCAGATCTGTTCACTCATTGCTATCTCCATTGCGGCGTCATATGCGACAAATGCAACCAACGCTGTTCGATCCGCCTCAGGATGTGCGTAAAGAACAACCCCACATGCTCATGCCTCACTCTCGGACGAGAGTTCCGCGACCTTGCGATCCACGCCTCCACGGCCCGGAAGCGAGTCGCCGCGTCGTTGCCGACAGAGGTCTGCGATGCCGGTCGCGGACGATGCGAGCGCGGGTCAATGCTACCTCAGCCTGCCGACGCCGCCGTGGCGGAACCCGGAGCACTCCCTGGAGAGCGAGCCAGAACGCGGTCGACAAAATATCTCGAGAGCCCCGTATAGGCGCCAGGATCGAGCAACTTGTCGATCTCATTCGCCGACAGGTGCGTCGCGACGCGCCGGTCTTCCTTGAGCACGGTCGCCAGAGGCAAGGCCCTCTCGAAAGCGTCCATGCACAACTCGTAGACCACGTCGTGCGCTTCCTGGCGTCCGATGATTCGCGCCAGGGCCAGCATGACGTTCTCGCTCAGCAGGAGCCCGCTCAGCGCACCGAGATTCTGCTGCATGCGATCGGGGTTCACGCGCAACCCCGCGAGGACTTTATGTGACCAATGCAGCATTCCTGCAAGAAGGCAACACGTCTCGGCGAGAAACGACCACTCCGACTGCCAGCCGCGCTGGTCGCGCTCGTGCTCGCCCTGCATGTTTCCGAGCGCGATTCCAACCTGCGAGTTGAGGATTCGACTCACCGCGACGACGCCCTCCGACATCATCGGATTGCGCTTGTGAGGCATCGTGCTGGAACCCACCTTGCCCATGTGGAAGGGCTCCTCGACCTCGGCGAGTTCCGTGCGCTGCAAGGCGACGACCTCGTTCATCATCTTTGCAAGCGTCGACCCGATCATCGCGTACACCGCAACCAGCTCGGCGAGTCCATCCCGCGCCGTGTGCCAGGCGATCTCGGGGACCGCCAGGCCGAGGTCGTCGAACATCAGCCGCTGGAGTTCCGGCCCCCTTTCGCCGATCGACGCCAGGGTGCCGACCGCCCCCGCGAACTCCCCCTGGAAGACCCGCGGTGCCATCTCGTCGAGGCGCTGCAGGTGGCGGCGCACTTCGGCAACCCAGACGGCAACCTTGAATCCAAAGGTGATCGGCAGGGCATGCTGGCCATGGGTGCGTCCTGCCTGCACCGTGTCCGCATGCTTACGCGCCAATTTTTCGAGCTCGGAGAGGACGCCCCGAAGGTCGCGTACCACGATCGCATTCGCATCCCTGAGTTGCAGGACGACGCCGGTGTCCATGATGTCCTGCGTCGTTGCCCCCCAGTGCAATGCTTCACCAGACGCATGACTGCAGATTGCCTGGTAGCATCGGATCAGAGGCATGATCGGATGGTGGGTGTGTTCGAGTTGGCGCTTCATCTCGAGCATGTCGATGAGATCGACATTGCACTTGGCCGTGATCTCGTCGGCAGAGTGCTGATCGATGATGCCGAGGCGTGCCTCGGCGCGCGCCAACGCGGCCTCGACATCCATCCAACGCTGGACCGTCGTCCGGTCGTCGAAGACTTGTCTCATCTCCGCGGTCGAGAACAGATCGCCGAAGAGACTGCTGTCGATCATGGATGCCATGGCGTACGAACGATTCGCGAATCCAACGGTTATCTGGGGGTCGAGCCACGCTGCGAAGTCGTGAAAGCATCTCCGAACACCCCGATTCGGTAAACCGGGGAATCCGAACAGGTGTACGTCAAAAGTGGGCACAATGATCGCCTGACGCCTCGGACGTGGCGCGCCGACGCATCACCCGGACGTCGACAGCAGAAGGCGGGCACGAGCCGAGGCGGGAGATCGCCTCGTTCGGATCCGACCGAGGCGTCAAGTACGGCGCGCGAACGCCGATCGGCGCACGCGTGCCGTCGGACGCATCACGAGCCTATCGCGCTCGCACCTTCGCGAACTGTCGCCAGGATCGTCTCGATCTCGGCGCGTCCGGCGGCGTCGATGGGGGCCTGAGGGGGCAGGGGTGCCCCGACGTCGTAGCCCTGGATCTCGAGACCACCCTTGATGCATGCCGCGAGATTGAACTTCGCAAAGGCACGATTGAGACGCCACATCGTGCGCTGCAGCGCCATGGCGTCCGCCCACCTTCCGGCGCGACAGAGGTCGTAGAGCATCACACTCTGACGCGGGATCAGGCAGGCAGGGCCCGCCATCCAGCCGACGCCGCCGATGAGCATCACGCAAGCGGGGATGTGAGCCGAGGCGCTGAACACGCGAATGCGGTCGCCCACCGCGTTCATGATCGACAGCAACCGCCCGGTATCCGATGAGGCGTCCTTGATGTACCGGACGTTCGGCACGTCGGCCAGCCGCGCAATGGCGGTCAACGTGAGATCGCTGCGCTGAAACTGCGGATTCGTGTAGAGGACGACCGGCAAGTCCGAAGCAGTGGCGACGGCGGTGAAGTAGGCGACCACGCCGTCTTCCGGGATCGGAAAGTACGCCTCGAGTATCGCCAGAATGCCGTCGGCTCCGAGAGCGGCGTACTCTTTCGCTTGCGCGGTCGCGTCGGCGGTGGTCGTTGCGGCCACGCCAGCGACGACGGGTACGCGCCCCGCCGCCGCCTGCACGACGACTTCGACGATACGTCTTCGCTGCGTGCGGTCGAGATAGGCGAACTCGCCGGTCGAACCCAGCGGGGTGAGACCGTGGACGCCGGCACGAATGAGGTCGTCGACCAGGCGCGCGAGCACGCCCTCCTTCACCTTTCCGCTGTCGTCGATTGGAGAGACGAGGTACGGAAAGACTCCATGGAAGTCAGGGCCAAGACCCACGAGATCACCTCAAGCTTGTCGAAGCCTCGACCTCGGGCGACCCACGGCAGCACCGGCGGCACCGGTCGAGTCGCACGCGACCGAGGATGTTCATGGACGGGGCTTCGCGGCGACGAGATGCTGTCAGGGGACTCCCATGGCACGAAGCCGGCACCTTGCGCATTCTGGCGGAGAGCGAGGGATTCGAACCCCCGATAGGTTGCCCTATACCTGATTTCGAGTCAGGCGCCTTCGACCACTCGGCCAGCTCTCCGCGTAGCGCGCGATTGTAACGCATGGCCGGCGCCGGGCGCGACGGCGATGCACGTCATGACGGGTGGTCGGCACGGGTACACCCATGGCGCCTCGACCCGGCGCCGAAGGCGCGACGGCCACGCCAGCGCGGCGAGCGGGACGAATGCTCCCGGACGGCATGACCCTAGCGCAGCCCGTCGGGACGGGGCGGGTAATCGAGTTCGATGCGCAGCACGACGCTCGCGTCGGCGTCGAATGCCCAGGTGCGTCGGCGCACGATGAACGTGACGGTGCCGCCCGCGCCTCGCATTTCGACGTAGTCGCCGACCTGCGCATCGGAAGTGAGTCCAGGCGCCGGTCGGGAGGGACTCACGCCACGCCGTCGCGCCTCATCGAGCGCCGGAACGGTCCACGTGACTTGTATGTGCATGGTGGTTGTGGTAGCAATCTTTCGCGGCCCCTTGCGCCGCATGATGGTGTGCGCGGGCGAAGTGAGGGACCCCGTGGCACGATGACAACGACGTATCGAACCGCGCTTGGAGGTGACCGATGCTCATGACACGCAATGCCAAGGCCGTGATGACACTGGGGTTGGGTCTTTTCGCCTTTCTCGTGACGTTCAACAACATCACCGACTACGGATCGAACTTCGCCTTCGTCCAGCATGTGCTCAGCATGGACACGACGTTCCCGGGCAACGCGCTCATGTACCGGTCGATCACCACGCCCGCGCTGTGGCACGTCGGCTATTGGATCATCATCTTCGGCGAAGGGCTGTGCTGCGTGCTGCTGCTGATCGGCGCCGCGAGCCTGTGGCGGGCACGTCACCACTCGGCCGCCGAATTCGAGCGGGCGAAGCGCTGGATGATCGCCGGCGCGACGGTCGGCTTCATGGTGTGGTTTTTCGGCTTCATGGTGATCGGCGCCGAGTGGTTCGTGATGTGGCAGTCGAAGACCTGGAATGGGCAGGAGGCGGCCTTCAAGTTCTACATGGCGATCTTGGGTGTCCTGATCTTCGTCAATCAGCGGGACGCCGAGTTGTCGTGATCGGTGGCCGGCACGAGGTGCCGGTCAACCGATCCGGCGCGCTGGCGCTCGCGCCGTTGCCGACCGCGCTTCGAGGTGGCCTTGCGCGCCGTTCGCGCTGACCGGCGCCGGCAGCGACCCACAAAAAAAGGGCATCCGGAATGTACTGTTGAAACGGCCCGCATCTGAGCGGGCCGTTTCACGTCCGAATCTCGGAATTGACTGTTGACGAACCCCGGCGTAGCATCGGTCCGAATCTCGGAATGGAGTGTTGAACGATGAAGAACGAGAGAAAGACCGAAAACATCGTGCGGGATGAGCTGCGCCGACTCAAATACTACGAGCCGGCGAACGACATTCAGGTCGAGGAACAAAAAAGCAACATCGAGGCCGTAAAGCGGCTGCTCAAGGTCGCAAGCAAATCGGGCAAGGGCGGCCACGGCGCCCCCGAGTTCATCATCAACTCGGCGTCAACTCCCGACTTCCTGCTCATCATTGAATGCAAGGCCGACCCAAAGGATCACTGCAGCAAGGCTGTGGCGACCTTGCTCGCCGGCAAACCCATACCGGAAACCGTCGAAGCACAAACAAAACGGGTCCAGAAGTACGCCGCTGATGGCGCGCTGCACTACGCCCAGTGGCTTTCCAAGGACTTCAACGTCGTCGCCGTAGCAGTGAGCGGCGAGACGAAGAAGGCCGTCTCCATCTCGACGTATCTGCATCCGAAAGGGGCTGATCGTCCGAAGGTCTTGACGACTAAGGACGGCGGCGATCTGAACGTGCTCATACCGTGGGCTGAGTACATCGAGCACGGCACGTTCGACCCTAGCGTCCAGAGACTCCGATATGAGGAGCTAATGGCCTTCGCACGGGACCTCCATGAGTTCATGCGGGATCACGCAAAGCTCACCGAATCTGAGAAGCCCTTGCTGGTTAGTGGCACCTTGATTGCGCTTCGCCACAAGCCGTTCGCCGTATCCTACAGCAGCGAGTCTCCCGAAGACCTGCAAAAGGAGTGGTTCAAGGTCATCCGGCAGGAGATGAACAAGGCGGACATACCGCAGGCGAAGAAGGACAACATGACGCAGCCCTATTCAAGCATTGCGGTTCATCCGGAGCTTGGTAAGGCTACGAAGGCTTACCCCAAGGGCGTGCTCCACGAGCTGATCAAGCGGCTCAACGAGAAGGTATGGCCCTTCATCAGCGTACATCATGACTTCGACGTTGTTGGGCAATTCTACGGTGAGTTCTTGCGGTACACCGGCGGCGATAAGAAGGCCCTCGGAATTGTGTTGACGCCGCGCCACATCACGGAACTGTTCGCCTTGCTCGCCAATGTGAGCAAGGACAGTACAGTCTTGGACATCTGTGCGGGAACGGGCGGCTTCTTGATCTCTGCGATGCATCAGATGATCAAGTCGGCAAAAACGGAAGCCGAGCGTCAACGCATTCGACAGCACGGTCTCATCGGGGTCGAGCAGCAGCCGAACATGTTCGCGCTGGCCGCATCGAACATGATCTTGCGCGGCGATGGGAAGGCCAACTTGTATCAAGGCTCGTGCTTTGATTCCGCGATTGCGAAGGCCCTGCTGACACATCACTGCGATACCGGACTTCTTAATCCGCCGTTCTCCCAAAGCGACGTTGATCAGCATGAGCTTCGATTCATCCAGCACATGCTGGACAGCCTCAAGAAGGGAGCCATCGGGATCGCGATTGCCCCTGTAGGTTGTGCAATCGCTCCCCACCCCGTCAAAGTCGAGCTTCTCAAGCACCACACGCTGGAAGCTGTGATGTCCATGCCCGACGAGCTGTTCTACCCGGTCGGCGTGATTACTTGCATTATGGTCTTTCGCGCCCGCGTTCCGCATTCCATTAGTAACAAGAAGACGTGGTTCGGCTATTGGAAGAACGACGGGTTCACTAAGACGAAGCATCGAGGTCGCGTTGATCTTGAAGGTAGGTGGCCGGCGATCCGCGACCACTGGGTAGAGATGTTCAGGAATCGTGAGGTCCACGCAGGAGAGAGCGTGCTCCAAGCCGTGGGTCCCGATGATGAATGGTGCGCCGAGGCGTATATGGAAACCGACTATTCAACGCTCGCACCGACTGCTTTTGAGCAAGAGCTAAAGAAGTACGTCGTCTTCCAAATCATGAACGACGCTACCTCTGAGAACGGCGATGAAGAGACTGAATGAACTCTTCGACGTTTCCTACGGAAACAAATTCGACCTAAACAAAATGAGGCATCTCCCCCTTTCCAAAGGCGGAGTCTGCTTCGTAGGCAGATCGAGTCAGAACCACGGCGTTAGCGGCACGGTAGCGGTCGTGCCCACCACGCCGCCCTACGAAACGGGACTAATCACAGTCGCTCTAGGGGGCGCAAAGCTCCTTTCGTCGTTCGTCCAGCAAAGACCCTTCTACACCGCGCAAAACGTGGCGGTGCTACGTCCACTTCAGCCGATGTCGTTCGCACAGAAGCTGTATCTGTGTCTTTGCATCCGACACAATCGGTTTCGCTACAGCGCCTTCGGTCGTGAAGCCAACAGGACGCTTCGCACGTTGCTTGTTCCGGAACCAAGCGCGTTTCCGAGCTGGGTTGCTGACCAAGAGCCGGAACAGTTAGGCAGCCTGACACTGCCTGCGTTGCCCGACGAAGCACTTCATGGCATTCCTCCGCTGCTAACCGCAAGCTGGAAGGAATTCCGGTATGACGAGATATTCGAGATTCGAAAGGGGTACTACAACAAGAAGCCGCCGATGTCGGCAGACACTGCGGACGTACCCTTCATTGGCGCAACGGAAAAGCGCAACGGAATCACCGGCTTCGTTGCGCAGGATTCGCTGCAGAGATTTTCGAGAGATGGAAGTGTCGTCGAAGGAGAGCCTCTTGCGCGAAAGCTCTTCCCTGCTCCGTGCGTTACGGTGACGAACAATGGCTCCGTTGGTGAGGCGTTCTATCAGGACAAGCCGTTCACGTGCTCGCATGACGTAAATCCGCTGTATCTGAAGGATAAGACTGTTCCTCTCACTCCTGAGCTTGGGCTGTTTCTTGCAACGGTAATTCGTGCGGACAAGTACCGATGGAGTTTTGGGCGCAAGTGGCGACCCATGAGAATGCCATCGTCCGTACTGCGACTCCCAGTGAACAAGACGGGTGCGCCGAACTGGGCGTTCATGGAAAGGTACATGCGGCTGCTGCCCTTCAGTTCGCAGCTAGAGTAGGCCGATGTCGTGGCCGATCTTCTGAACCTATCGCATTTGCGAGCGAAGTCCGTCGCGGACAACGGAGATCATTACGTGATCGAGGCGCAAGGGGGCGTCGTGCCAACGACGTGTCCAGAGTGCCACCACGTCGGACTGCATCGTTTCGGTACGCTGCGACAGGGCTACATGGACGCGCCGATGCACGGCAAGCGCGTCAAGATCCAGATCGAGCGGCAGCGCTATCGCTGCAAGGCATGTGGCAAGACGCTACTCGAACCTATGCCTCACATGGACGGCAGGCGGTTAGCAACCGAACGGCTGGTTCGGTACGTCGAGGAGCGGTGCCTGCAGGAGACGTTTGCCGCACTGGCTCGCGATGTTGGGCTTGACGATAAGACCATCCGCCACATCTTCGACGACTACGTCGCGCGGTTGCAACAGACAATCAAGTTCCAGACTCCGGAAGTGCTCGGCATTGACGAGCTGAAGATCATCGGTCAGACACGCGCGATGATCACGGACATCCGAACCTTGGCGCTATTCGACATGCTGCCGAACAGGAAGAAGGCAGATTTGCTGCCGTACTTCCACAATCTCCCGGACAAGTACCGCGTCAAGGTCGTGGTCATGGACATGTGGAGCGTCTATCGGCAGGTCGCTGACGCGGAACTGCCCGGCAGGCCCATCGTTGCCGACCGATTCCACGTCGTCAGAACGGCGCAGGTTGCGTTGGACCGGACGCGACTGGCGATCAGGAAGGCGCTGAGCCGCCACACGCGTCTGCAGCTCAAGAATGAGAGAGCGGTTCTCTACAAGCGAGCCAAGAGCCTTACCGCCGGGGAACAAAGCAAGCTGCAACAGTGGTCCGCAGCCTTGCCCGAGCTTGGGACCGCCTACGCCCTCAAGGAAGAGTTCGCGGCGCTGTACGAACAGCCCACGCGCGCGAAGGCAGAAAGCGCGGCGAAGAAGTGGCAAGCGCGGGCACTTCAGGCCAATCTCCCGCACTTCCGGGAAACGCTCGGGGTGCTGGATAGCTGGTGGACGGAAATCTTCAACTGGTATGACTTCCCCGTCACCAACGCCTATACTGAAGCGATCAATGGCATCGCCAAGAGCATCAACCGCATGGGGCGCGGCTACAGCTTCGAGGTCATTCGAGCGCGGCTGCTATTCGACAAGAAAGCTCGCGCTCAAACCACCGTGCGCACGGTACGAGCGCGCGTGCCCAAAGCCAATCTGGCAGAACTGTTCGCCTCCGGCGGCTTGCCGGCGTGGACAGACTACGAACCCATCGTCTCTGAGAATGAGGTGATCGAGTTCGGTCCCCATATCCCGACACTCGTCGACCTGCTGGAGTCGGGTTACTTCTCCTGATTCCTCGGAGCCGATCCCGTGGGGTTACCACGGGGCACGAGGTCCATCAACACGATCTTCCGACTTTGTAGACGTTCCAGCCCGGCGTTTGGTCGTTCGGCGTCAACGGAGCCGTTTGTCCGTGACGCCCCGCTGGTGTTTCAACAATGGCGCGGATTCCGGATCATCGCCAACGCCGGCTTGATTCAATAGCGAGGACCATCCCGGCTGCCAGCCCGGTCCCCGTGCGGTTCAACACCCGGCTCCGCTTACCCCAAAAAAATACGGAGGCCACTCGGGCCTCCGTAGGTTACAGCATGCGATAGGTCTTGGCGTCGCTTCTTGTGGTCGGTGCCACCGGTCGCGCGGTGCACCGCAGGTTCTCGCTTCGCCCCCTGACGGCCCGACAAGGGGTCCGCCCGGATCGCCTTCTTTTCGCCCCAGCCTCCTCCTGCAAATCGCCGGGCGCCGTGGCGCTTCGTCCCAGGTGGACGCGCCGTCGACACCCCACTGCCTCCCGGCCACTCCCGCGTGCCGTCTCGTTCCGGCAAACGGGCGCGATTGTCCCACTTCGGGCGGGGCATGGCAAATGAGGCGCCGCGTCGTGGCTCCCGGCGCGCCGCGCCCCGCCGCAGGACGCGCCCGCCGATGGATCGAATCCACGCCGCGGTCGGGGTGAAACGCAGGCCGGCAGGAAAGCACAACCCGGCACTGGCGGCAATGACCTGCCGCAAGCCTTGCGCCAGGAGCGCTCTGCTACCATCTTCCCGGAAGCACGCGCCATGAGCACGACCATTCCCCTGAAGGATCTGCGCAGCCAGGAACGCGAGGCCGAGTTGGCGACGTTCGTGCGCGCCGCGGCACAGCGATCGCAACCGGAGGGTCCGGTCGAAGACACGCGGGGTCGTCCGCTCGCCGATCTGCGGATTTCCGTCACCGATCGCTGCAATTTCCGCTGCGTGTACTGCATGCCGAAGGATGTCTTCGGGCGCGACCACGCCTTCCTGCCGCACGCGGCATTGCTCACGTTCGAGGAGATCACCCGGGTGGCTCGGGTCTTCGTCGATCTCGGCGTGCGCAAGATCCGGCTGACCGGAGGCGAGCCGCTGCTGCGCCGCCGCATCGAACACCTGGTCGAGATGCTGCGTGCGATCTCCGACGAGATCGACCTCACGCTCACGACCAACGGCGCGCTCCTCGCCCGCAAGGCCGCCGACCTCAAGGCGGCCGGCCTGTCGCGCATCACGGTGAGCCTCGACTCGCTCGACGACGCGACGTTTCGCGCGATGAACGACGTCGATTTTCCGGTGGCGAGCGTGCTCGAGGGCATCGATGCGGCCGCCGCGGCGGGCCTTGTGCCGCTCAAGGTGAACATGGTGGTCAAGCGCGGCGCAAACGACGATTCCATCGTGCCGATGGCCCGACACTTCCGGGGCACCGGCCATATCGTGCGCTTCATCGAGTACATGGACGTCGGCGCGACCAATGGCTGGCGCATGGACGATGTGGTGCCCGCGGGCGAGATCATCGCGCGCATTGCTGCGACGATGCCGCTCGTTCCCGTCGATCCGCACTACCGCGGCGAGGTGGCGGAGCGTTGGCGCTACGCCGACGACAGCGGCGAGATCGGCGTGATCGCCTCGGTCACGCAGGCGTTCTGCCACGATTGCACGCGCGCGCGGCTGTCCACCGAGGGCCGGCTCTTCACCTGCCTCTTCGCCAACGAAGGCTTCGATCTGCGTGAACTCGTGCGCGGTGGCCACGACGACGAGGCGCTGCGCCGAGCCATCGTCGCGATCTGGCGGCAACGCAGCGACCGCTATTCGGAACTGCGTACGGCCCAGACCGCCAAGTCCGCCAAGATCGAGATGAGTTACATCGGCGGCTGAGCGGATGGCGCCGCACGCCCCGATCCCTCGTGCTGCGATCACCGCAGTGGTGTTGGCCGGCGGAAGGGGTGAGCGGATGGGCGGCGCCGACAAGGGACTCCTGCCGCTGGGCGGCGCTCCCCTCATCGCCCACGTGCTGGCGCGCCTCGCGCGACAGGTCGACAGCATCGTGATCAGCGCGAATCGCAATCGCGAGCGGTATGCGGCCTTCGGCTATCCGATCACCGTCGATACGATCGGTGGATTCGCGGGCCCGCTCGCCGGTGTCCACGCTGCGATTCTCGATGCGACGTCCCGGTACATCGTTACCGTGCCGTGCGACGCACCGCACTTCCCCGCCGATCTCGTCGCCCGCCTCGCGACGTCCCTCGGCGCAACACCGGACGCTCACGCGGCGATCGCACGTACCGCCGGCCGGGTGCAGCCCGTGTTCGCGCTCTACGACCGGCTCGCGGTGCTAGCAAGCCTCGAAGCGTACCTGCATGCCGGCCAGCGCCGTGCCGATGCCTGGCAGGCGACGCTTGCGCGCACCGTCGTCGACTTCGACGACAGCGCCGCGTTTCGCAACCTCAACACGCCGGAAGAGCTCGCGGCGGCCGCACCGTGACGCGCGCGTCGCTGCTCGCGGCACCGCGGCTTGCCGCGCTCGCGAACGGACGCGCGAACAACTTCGACGTCTTGCGCCTTGTGGCGGCGGGGTTCGTCGTTCTCTTCCACTGCTACGCGCTCACCGGACGCTGGACCGACGAACCGTTGTGGCGCCTCGCGCACGAGCTCAACTTCGGCGCGATCGGCGTCAAGATGTTCTTCGTGATCTCGGGCTTCCTCGTCACCCGCAGTTGGCTCGGTCGGGCGTCCGCGCCCGCGTTCGTCGCGGCGCGCGTGCTGCGCATCTACCCGGCGCTCATCGCGGCGACCTTGTTCACGATCGCACTGGGGGGCCTGTCGAGCCCGCTCGCCTGGATGAGCTTCCTCACCGATCCCGTCACGCTCGACTATGCGTGGCGCGTCGCCCTCGGCTGGGAGATGGTGTATCGCCTGCCCGGTGCGTTCGCGACCAATCCTTTTCCGCACGAGGTCAACGGCTCGCTGTGGACGCTGCCGATCGAACTGCGCCTGTACGCGGCATTGCTCATCGCCGGCAGCGTGACGCTCCTCGGGCGCCGGTGGGTGTGGCTCGCCGTCGTCCTCGGATCGGTCGCATTCTTCGCGATCCGCCCCGAGTCGTTTCCGCTTGCACCCAACACGATCGTCGTGCGCGAACTCGCCCTGCTCTTCGCCTTGGGTTCGCTTGCTGCCGTGTGGCACGACGCGCTGCCGATCTCGCTCGTGGCGGCGATCGTTGCCGTGCTCCTCGTTGCCTGGAATCCGCTGGGCCTCGCGCGCGGGACGCTCCTCTCGCCGCTGCTCGCCTACGTCGTGCTGGTTGCCGCCTATCATCCGGCCGTGCAATGGTCGCGCTTCAACGTCGGCGGCGACTACTCGTACGGGCTGTACGTATACTCGTTCCCGATCCAGCAAACGCTCGTCGAGCGCTTGCCGTCGATCACGCCGTTCGCCCTGTTCGTGCTGGCGCTCCCGGCCGCGCTGGCGGTTGCCGCTGCCTCGTGGCACGCCATCGAGCGACCGGCGCTGCGACTCAAGGCGCGGCGCCTCGCACCTGCCAAGGACCTGCCATGAATGCCTCCCCCTCGCTACGCGACCTGTCGTGCGCCGACGATTATGACCCAAACTCGATGCCCGTCGAGCGCGCGCGCGCGCTGATCCGCCAGTTCCTGTCACCGGTCACGGCGATCGAGCGCGTTCACGTCCGCGCCGCGTTGGGTCGGGTGCTCGCGGACACGATCGTGTCACCGATCGCGGTCCCCGGTCACGACAACTCGGCGATGGACGGCTGGGCGGTGCGCTTTGCCGATCTCGTGCCGGGGAACACGACCACGCTGCGCAGGATCGGCGAGTCGTTTGCCGGCAGACCCTTTGCCGGCGAACTGCAGGCGGGAGAGGCAGTGCGGATCTTCACCGGCGCCGTGATGCCACGCGGCGCCGACACCGTGGTGATGCAGGAACGGGCGGAAGCGATCGATGGGGGTGTCTGCGTGGCCGCGGGCGCGGTGACGAAGCCGGGCCAGAATCGGCGCCTTGCCGGGGAGGATCTCGCGAGCGGCCAGGTCGTGTTCGATGCGGGGCAGCCGTTACGCCCGGCCGAGCTCGGCATGCTGGCGTCGATCGGCGTGGCCGAGGTTGCGGTGTACCGCCGGCTGCGGGTGGCGTTCTTCTCCACCGGCGACGAGCTGCGCACGGTGGGCTCGACGCTGCGTGAAGGCGAGATCTACGACAGCAACCGCTACACGCTCTACGGGATGCTGGCCCGGCTCGGCTGCGACGTCCTCGACCTCGGGGTGGTCCCCGACGTCCCCGCGCAACTCGAAGCCGCCTTCGCTGCCGCGGCAGCCAATGCCGATGTCGTCATCACCTCGGGAGGCGTTTCGGTGGGTGAGGCCGATTACGTGAAAGCGCTCCTCGGTAAGCTGGGCGAAGTCCTCTTCTGGAAACTCGCCATGAAGCCGGGCCGTCCGCTCGCGTACGGTCGCGTCGGCAACGCGCACTTCTTCGGGTTGCCGGGCAATCCGGTGGCGGTGATGGTGACGTTCTACGCGTTCGTGCGCGACGCGTTACGAATCCTGCAAGGGGAGCGCGAGGTGCAGCCGGTGCCGTGCTTCAAGGCGCGCCTGGCCGCACCGGTTCGCAAGCTGCCCGGCCGGGTCGAATTCCAGCGCGGCATCCTCGTGCCTGCAGACGACGGCTACGAGGTGCGCCCCACCGGCGAGCAGGGATCGGCGATCCTGTCGTCGATGTCGCGCGCCAACTGCTTCATCGTCCTGCCGACGGCGACCGGCGATCTCGCGGCCGGTGCACTCGTCGACGTGCAGGTTCTGGAGGGACTCGTCTGAGCGCGCGTCAGCGTGCGCCGTGACCGGCGCGTGACCGCGAGGTCGCGTCCGGACGCGACGTCCGCTCGCGCAACACCGCCGCGACGAGGAAGCACACGATGGCACCGACCGAGGCCGCACCGACGCCCGCCACCGCAAAGCCCGGCGGCAACACGCCCGCCGGGAGGAGCGTCAGCCGCAACGCGAGGAGCGCGATCGCAACGGCAGCAAGGCCCAGCACGATCGCGACCTCGCCGGGAACGCGAGGCGTCGCCGGCGCGACCTCGTCACGCGCTGGCGTGGTCCGTCGCGGCGGCGTGAGCCGGGCGCCCGCTCTTCCGATCGCTGTTGTCGTCGTCATGATCGTCGATGCCGATGCGATCGATCAGGCCTCGCCCATCCGGCGATGGCGATCGTTGCCCAGCATGCGGATCTCGAGTTCGCGCGCCTCTCGGAACGCGTCGGCGAGGGTGCGCAGCAAAGTGATGAAGCGATTGCGCGTCGGGCGGCGCGCGGTCGACGCACTGTTGCGAGTCGCAGCGGAAGGTGCGACGTGGTTGACGGTGTAATCGACGGTGTGGCTGGTGGCCATGAGGTTCTCCTTTCGTCTCGTTGCCGCGCCCTGCATTCGTGATGCAGGGCACGCTGACAACATAGGGACTTGCCCCGGCCAAAGCCAATCGTTAATTCGAATCCGTCTCATCGCCTGCGCCGATGACGATGCAAGCCATTGTTATGACGTGACATTTTCGTCTCCCGCTCGGATACCCGCCGCCACGCCGCACGCCGGTCGAGCGCGCGCACGAGCGCAACCGGACAGCCGCGATCGGCAGTGCCTTGCCAGTATCATGGCGGGCTCACCGCCCGCTCCCCCTGTCGATGCCGTCGCTCGCCCACCTCCTCGCGCGCAACCGGGCCTGGTCACACCAGGTCCGCAGCGCTGCGCCGGACTTCTTCCAGCGCCTGATCGCGCAGCAGAATCCCAAGTACCTTTGGATCGGCTGCTCGGACAGTCGTGTGCCGGCGAACGAAATCGTCGATCTCCTTCCCGGCGAACTCTTCGTCCACCGCAACGTGGCCAACATCGTCGTGCACACCGACCTCAACTGCCTGTCGGTGCTGCAGTACGCGGTCGACGTGCTCAACGTCGAGCACGTGATCGTGGTCGGCCACTACGGATGCGGCGGAGTGCGCGCCGCGCACCATGGCCGCCCGCTGGGCCTCATCGATACCTGGCTGCGCCACGTTCAGGACGTCTCCGAGCGACACGCGGCATTTCTCGCATCGCTGCCCGACGAGGCCACCGTTCTCGATCGCCTGTGCGAACTCAACGTGATCGAGCAGGTGCTGCACGTCGCGCGCACGCCGATCGTGCGCGATGCGTGGGCGCGCGGCCAACTGCTCGCACTGCACGGCTGGATCTACGGGATCGCCGACGGTCTCGTCAACGACCTGGGCTTCGAGGCGAACGGCCCGGCCAAGCTCGCTTCGGACTACGCCGCGGCGCTCGCGGCAATCACGCACCCCGATCGTCCGTGCGTCGGGCACGCGCACGCCGATCCAGCGCACGTCACCTGTGATCCGCCTCGATCGGGTCACCCGTAGGTACGCCGGCCCGCCGCCGCGGCTCGCACTGGCGCAGGTCAGCCTTGCCGTGGCCGAAGGCGAGTTCGTTGCGATCGTCGGTGAATCGGGGACGGGCAAGTCGACGCTGCTCAATCTCGTCGCCGGACTCGACCTGCCCGACAGCGGCAGCGTCAGCGTCGAAGGCACCGAACTCACGACGCTCGACGACGACGCGCGCACCCTCTTTCGTCGTGCGCACATCGGCTTCGTCTTCCAGGCGTTCCACGTGCTCGCGCACCTGACCGTCGCGCAGAACGTGGCGCTGCCATTGGCCCTGCTCGGCCACGACGCCGGCGCGACGCGCGCACGCGTGACGGCGATGCTTGCCGCGGTCGGCCTTGACGATCGCGGTGCCAGCATGCCGCACGAACTCTCCGGAGGCGAGTTGCAGCGCACTGCGATTGCACGTGCCCTGGTGCATCGACCCGCCGTCGTGCTTGCCGACGAGCCGACCGGCAACCTCGATCCGGTCAATGCCGATCGCATTCTGGCGCTCCTGCGCGAATGCGTGCGCGCCGAGGGCGCCACGTGCCTGCTCGTGACGCACTCGCACCACGCGGCGGCACGGGCCGACCGCAGCGTCACCCTCACCGGCACCGGGCTGCGCGCCGTCGCGGTGGCGTCGGCGCCACGGTGAGCGCCGGCGCGCTCCTCTGGCGTGCGGTCAGCGGTGGCGCGCTCGCGGGGCAACGCGGTCGCGTCGCGCTGGCCGTCGGCGCCATCGCGCTCGGCGTCGCGCTCGGGTTCGCGGTAACGCTCGTGAACGCCTCGGCGGCCGACGAACTCGCCGCCGCTCTGCGCACGGTGGCAGGCACGGCCGATCTGCAGATCCGCGGCCCGCGCAACGGCTTCGACGAGAACGTCTACGGGCGCGTCGCGCGTGATCCCGACGTCGTGACAGCAAGCCCCATCGTCGAAGTCGAGGCACGCCTCGAGGGCCACGATGAAGCGTTGCGGATCTACGGCATCGATGCCTTTCGCGCCGCCGCCGTCACGCCCGCGTTGATCGGCATCGCGCCGGAACCGCTCGACCTCCTCAGGCCGGGACGCGTCTTCGTCTCGCCTGCGGCGGCGCGCGCGCTTGCCGTCGCTCCGGGTGCCACGATCGAAGTCCAGAGCGGGCTGGCCGCGCTGCCGCTCCTGGTTGCCGGGTTGCTGCCCGCTGCCGACGCGCAGCGCTTCGGTGTGATGGACATCGCCGCCGTGCAGGATGCCTTTGCCCGTCACGGGCGGCTGTCGCGCATCGACCTGCGCTTGCGCCCGGGGGCGCCACACGCGAGCGTGGCGGCACGCCTGCGTGCGATCCTGCCTCCCGGCGTGACCGTGGCCACGCCCGCAGCGCACGCCGACGACACCGTGCGCCTGTCGCGAGCGTACCGCGTCAATCTCGATGCGCTGGCGCTCGTCGCATTGTTTACCGGCGCGCTGCTGGTCTACGCGACGCAGCGTCTGGCCGTCGCGCGACGGCGCGCGTCGCTTGCGCTCGTCCGTGCGCTCGGCCTCACCCGACGCGCGCTCGTGGGCTACCTCGTCGCCGAGGGCGCGCTCCTGGGCCTCGTCGGTGCCGCGTTCGGCCTGGTCGCGGGCTACGGCATGGCGACGATCGCAGTTCACGCTTTGGGCGGCGATCTGGGCGCCGGTTACTTTCGCGGGGTCACGCCGACGCTCGTCGTCGAGGTGCCGGTCGCCTTGGCCTTCGTGCTGCTCGGCGTCGCGGTCAGCGTGCTCGCGAGCTACCTGCCGGCGCGTGAAGAGGCTCGCACGAGCCTTGCCGCTGCGCTCAAGGCGGGCGGGCGCGGTAGCGTCGTGCACGCGCAGCGCCTGCCGCACGTGGCATGGATTTGCGTTGCCGCCGGCGTCCTCGCCACGGCGTTGCCGCCGGTGGACGACTTGCCGCTTGCGGGTTTTCTCGCGATGGCGCTGCTCCTCACCGGCACGCTCGCCGCCTTGCCGTGGATCGCCAAGACCGCGCTTGCCGCCGTTGCAGTGCCGCGCAACGTTCCCGCGGCGCTCGCCGTCACCCGGCTGCGCGCCACGCCGGCAGAGGCGGCGACGAGTCTTGCTGCCATCGTCGCTGCCGTCGCCCTCATGGTCGCGATGGCGATCATGGTGGCGTCGTTTCGCACGTCGTTGACGGTGTGGCTCGATGCCGTGCTGCCTGCCGACGTGTACCTGCGCGCCGGCGCAGCCGGAGATTCCGGCTACCTTTCCGTCGACGCGCAACGCCGAATCGCAGCGCTCCCCGGCGTGGCGCGGGTCGCGTTCACGCGATGGCAAAGCGTCGAGGTGGCGCCGGGTTCGCCGCGCGTGACGCTCCTCGCCCGGGACTTGGCCGATGACGATGTCGCGCGCACGCTGGTGCTCGTCGCCGGGCCGCGCCCGGCGGCGGCCGAGGCGCCTGCACTTTGGGTGAGCGAGGCGGTCGCCGATCGCACCGGGTGGCAGCCCGGTGACACCGTCGACCTCGCGCTCGGCGGTGGATCGTACCGGTTCACCGTCGCCGGCATCTTCCGCGACTACGCGCGGCAGCACGGCGCGCTCATCGTCGAGCGGCGCGTCTACCGGCGCCTCACCGGCGACGACGTGGCCAACGAGGCGGCGATCTCCCTCGCCCCCGGCGACAGCGCCGGCACCTTCGCCGCCACCCTTGCGCAACGCATGCCCGAGGCGACACGCATGGCCGTGACCACTCCCGCGGCATTGCGTGCGCTCTCGCTGCGGATCTTCGATCGCACGTTTGCCGTCACCCATGCGCTGCTCGCCGTCGCGATCGCGATCGGGCTTGCCGGACTGTCGTCGGCGCTGGCGGCGTCGATCGTGAGTCGTCGGCGTGAGTTCGGTGCGCTGCGGCACCTCGGCATGACGCGGCGACAGATCGCCGCGATGCTCGTCGTCGAGGGCACCGTCTCGAGCGCAGTGGGCCTCGTCACCGGTTTCGCGCTCGGAGGCGCGCTCGCACTCATTCTCATCCACGTCGTCAACCGGCAATCGTTTCACTGGAGCATGGACCTCGCCATCCCGTACGCGCTGCTCGCCACACTCGCCGCCGCCCTCCTCGCCGCCGCAGCGGCCACCTCGCTCGCAAGTGCGCGACAGGCGCTGCGACACGACGCGGTCAGTGCGGTGAAGGACGACTGGTGAGCTCGCGGCGCCGCTTCATCACCACCGTGGTCGCGACGTGTTTCGCCGCCGCCAGGGGTGGCGCACGTGCCGAGGTCACCTACCCCGCCGTCACGCCGCGCCCCCTCGACTTTCCGCGCGATCACGGCAGCCATCCACAATTCCGGACCGAGTGGTGGTACATCACCGGCTGGCTGCGCGACGAGGCGCCATCGGCAGGGGAGGCTCCCCGCGACCTCGGCGTGCAGGTCACCTTCTTCCGGCATCGTTCGGGCGTCGCGGAAGACAGCACGAGCCAATTCGCGCCGAGGCAGCTTCTCTTCGCGCACGCGGCCATCGCCGACCCTGCCCTGGGACGCCTGCGCCACGACCAGCGCGCCGCGCGCGAGGGATTCGGCCTCGCGCAAGCGAGCGAGGCCGACACCGACGTCGTCATCGGTGACTGGTCGCTGCGCCGGGCGGGTACGACGTACGTCGCGCAGGTCGAAGCGCGCGATTTTGCGTTCGCGCTCGATTTCGAACCGCGCGCACCGCTGCTCGCGCAAGGTGACGCAGGCTCGAGCCGGAAGGGACCACACCCGGGTGAGGCGAGCTACTACTACAGCCACCCGCAGCTCGCGGCGCTTGGCAGCGTCACGATCGACGAGAAGACGCACGCGGTACGTGGCCGGGCGTGGCTCGACCACGAGTGGGCGAGCGAGTTCCTCGCCCCCACCGCGCGTGGATGGGACTGGACGGGAATCAATTTCGACGACGGCGCCGCCCTGATGGCCTTCGTGATTCGCGACACGGCGGGGCGCGCGTACTGGGCGGGCGGCACGTGGCGCGATGCCACCGGCCGGGTCACCACGCTGCGCACCGAGGATGTGCGCTTCGAGCCGCAGCGCGAGTGGCGCTCGCCGCGCACCGGCATCGGTTACCCGGTGGCGATGCGCGTCGTCGCCGGTGAGCTCACGGTCGACCTCGTGCCGCTGTTCGACGATCAGGAACTCGACTCACGCGCGAGCGTCGGCGCGATCTATTGGGAAGGCGCCGTGCGCGCGCTGCGTGGCGACAGGCGCGTCGGACAGGGCTATCTCGAGCTCACGGGATACGGCGGCCGCCTGCGCATCTGACGCGGCGCGGCCACCGTCGAATGCTCAAACGTACGGGCGCCTGTCGAGCTGGCGCAGCCGCCGCTCGAGGTCGGCAATGTCCTGCGCCTGCGCGAGGTACGCTTCGCGCTCCTTCTCGCGCTGACGATAGAACCAATGGTCGAGGCGCGCGAGTGCCCGGCTCAGCCATCCGGGACGACGCGCCCGCTCCGGGCGCTTCGCACGCTGCTCGGCGCCGGCCGGGAGCGTGTCGAGGAACGTCACCTGCGCGAGCGAGAGCATCGCGCTCATCAGGCTGTGGTCGGGAAAGGCTCGATCGGACTTCATGGCATTCTCCACGATGAGAGGGACCCGGTCTTCGGATCCCGGCGCCGGACTTGGATGATGCGGCGCACAATGCAACGATGGAGCCGGACCTCGCTCCGAGCAAATCATCTCTTTGGATCAAGGTCATTTGGGTGGACGATAGGCTTGTAAGTATTTGATGCGCCGCAACATTGGTGTATGATGACACTTGGCCCGAAGGCCTGGGAAAGGCTGGCCGCACACCGATGGAGCTCTACCAACTGCGCAGCTTTGCGGCGATTGCCGAATTGGGACACCTCACACGGGCCGCCGAGCGCCTGCACGTGAGTCAGCCGGCGGTCAGCGCCCAGATCAAGGCGCTCGAGGACGAGTTGGGCGTCGCGCTCTTCGATCGCGTGTCGAGCGGCATGGTGCTCACCGCGGCCGGGCGGCGGCTTCTGCCGACCGCGGAGAAGGTCCTCGACGCCGCGCAGGCACTGCGCAGTCAGGCCCGGTCTCTGCAGGGACAGGTCGTCGGGCGCGTGCGCGTTGGCACCGTGTCCGATCCCGAATTCACGCGCGTCGGCGCGTTCCTCGCCCACGCGCTCGACGCGTACCCGCTGCTCGAGATCGAGATCCACCACGAGGTCTCCGGCGAGGCGTTCGACAAGGTGCGCGACGGCGAACTCGATGCGTCGTTCTACTACGGCAATCGCGAGCATCCCGACGTCGTGGCGGTGCCGATCGTGAACTTCGCCTACCGCATCGTCGCTCCGGCGGCGTGGGGTGATCGCATCCGCCACGCTTCCTGGGAGGAACTCGTGCAGATGCCATGGATCGTGTCACCGCCGATCAGCACCCTGCGCATCCAACTCGACGAACTCTTTGCCGCGCGAGGAAGCGCACCGACGAGTCGCATCGAAGCCGACAACGAGGCCGTCATGCGCTCGCTCGCCGTCGCCGGTGCGGGCGTCACCGTCATGCGCGAGGACATCGCGCTGGCCGCGGCGGCCGCCGGCGAAGTCGCCCTGTGGAACCGGGCGCGGCTCGCCACCACGCTCAAGTTCCTGCACCTCGCGCAGCGCGCGTCCGACCCGGAGATCCAGGCGCTGCTCACGGTCTTGCAGCGCACGTGGCTGTCCCCCGTCGCTGCCAACGAGGATGCGGTGGGCCGGCGTACGCCGGCGCCCTCGACGCACGAGCCGCTCGCGGCGCAGCGCTGAGGCGACGCCGTCGCGGCGCTATCGTCGCACCGCGGAGAGCACGCCTTTCACCCCGCGCACTTCGAGCAGCGCCCGCTTCACGGCATCGACGCTGCGCACCTCGATCGTGAAGGCCATCCGCGATTGCAGGTTGCGCGTGAGCGTCTTCGCGGCAGTGACGTTGATCTTCTCGCGCGAGAAGATCTCGGAGATGTCGCGCAGCAATCCCTGACGATCCATCGCCTCGATCACCACGTCGACGGGAAACACGTCATCGCGCGCCGCGCCCCAATCGGCTTCGATGAGCCGCTCCGGTTGCGCCGCACGAATGCGAGCGACGTTCGGACACGCCGTGCGATGGATCGTGACCCCCTTGCCGCGCGTCACGAAGCCGACGATGGCGTCGGGCGGCGCAGGCTTGCAGCAGCGCGCAAGCCCGGTGAGGAGCCGATCCACACCGACGACGAGGATGCCCTTGCCCGACTCCGCCGCCTTGCTCTGCCGCATCGGGACTTCGGCCACCGGCGCAGCCGGCGCCGGCGCTTGGGGGTGCACGAGCGCCTGGATCGCGTTTTGAACCTGGCGGCTGTTGATCTCCTCGCGGGCGAACGCCGCAAAGAAGTCGTCGAGCCTGGGAAATCCCGCCTTCGCGGCCACCGCGTCGAGCTTGAGCAGCGTGTGTCCGCCGCGCGCGAGTTCGCGCTCGACGAGCGCGCGGCCCTTGTCGACCGTTTCGGCAAGTTGCTGCGCCTTGAACCACTGCCTTACCTTGGCGCGGGCGCGGCTGCTGTGCACGTAACCCAGGTCGGCGTTCAACCAGTCGCGTGACGGTCCGCCTTCGCGGACCGCGACGATCTCGACCCGCTGCCCGTTGCTGAGGCGGTAGTTGAGCGGCACCATCTGACCGTCGACCTTCGCCCCGCGACAGCGATGGCCAAGTCCGGTATGGACCGCGTAGGCGAAATCCACCGGCGTTGCCCCCGCCGGCAGATCGATCACCTTTCCCTGCGGCGTCATGACGTAGATGGCGTCGGTGAAGACCGTCTCGCGAAACGCTGCGAGCCCGTCACCCGCATCCGCAACACTGTCCTTCCAGGCGAGCACCTGCCGCAGCCACGCGATCTTCTCGTCGAAACCCGGATCGTGCCGCGACGCGGCGCCGCCACCCTCCTTGTAGCGCCAGTGCGCGGCAACACCGTACTCGGAGTGCTGGTGCATCTCGCGCGTGCGGATCTGCACTTCGAGCGGCTTGCCTTCGGGTCCGATCACCGCCGTGTGCAGCGAACGATAGTCGTTCGCCTTGGGCCTTGCGATGTAGTCGTCGAACTCACGGGCGAGCGGCGTCCAGCGATGATGCACGAGGCCCAGTACCGCGTAACAATCCTTCACGCTGTCGACGAGGATGCGCACCGCGCGGATATCGTAGAGCGACTCGATCCCCGCCTGCTTGCGCTGCATCTTCTTCCAGATGCTGTAGATGTGCTTGGGTCGACCGCGCACCTCACCGGCGATCCCGGCGTCGGCGAGTTCGCGGCGCAGGGTGGCCACGACCTCGTCGATGTAACGCTCGCGATCGATGCGGCGTTCGTCGAGCAGGCGTGCGATCGTGCGGTAGGCGTCGGGCTCGAGCGCGCGCAGCGCGAGATCCTCGAGTTCCCACTTCAGCTGCCAGACGCCGAGCCGATTGGCGAGCGGCGCGAAGAGGTCGATCACTTCGCGCGCGGTGCGCATGCGCGAACCCGGATCCGCGGCCATCAGCCGGCGCAGCGCGTGCGTGCGCTCGGCGAGCTTGATCACGACGACGCGAATGTCCTCGACCATCGCGAGCAGCATCTTGCGCAGGTTCTCCGCCTGCGCGGCGCGCTCTTCCTTGGTCGACGTCGCCGGCACGGCGCGGATCTCGCTCATGCGGGCGACGCCGGCGACGAGCGTGGCGACGTCGGCGCCGAACCGGACGACGATCTCGTCGTTCGCCGACGTGACCGCCACGGGCACGCCAAGCAGCAGCGCTGCCGTGATCGATGCCGGGTCGAGCTTGAGCGCGGCAAGGATCGTCGCGGTGCCGAGCGCACGCTCGAGCAACGGCTCGCCGTCGGGGAGCGTCGCGGCGGCAACGCGCTCCCGGGCATGACCGAACGCGAGCGCGAAAGTCTCACGCTCCGCGGCCGAATAATCGTCAGCCAGGGAATCGAGCCATGCTGCCACCGCCGGCATCGCCGCCGCCTGCGGCGCAGCGCGCAGCACCGCAACCATGCGTCGATTATACGGGGGCTCCGCTCAACGTCGTGGGCATCGCGGGCATATCGAAAGTGCGCGAACGTGCGAGAGCGGCGCGCCGGCGCGCACGCCTTGCGGTACCGACCCGATTGCGGCCTGCCATAGAAAGTGGCGTCGCCGGAGATTCACGATTTCTCCACATTTGACGTGCAACTCGGCAGCGGCACTTCCGCTCCTAGATCGCGTGGACGCCATAGCGCGTCATCGTTCCAGACGACCAAGCTACCGCGGCAGGTGCGCACCTGGCCTTCGATGCCCCCGAATCCTTCACCCCGGCCCCACCCCCTCCCGGGTCGGACGTGCAACGGATACCTGGAAGTCGGGGCCACCTGCCGCGACCCTTTCGCCCGATTCCTCCATCGAGACGACAACGACATGAAAAACCGCACCTCGCTCCGCCTCACCGATCCCGACGCCCCACTTGCCGCGACGCTCGACGTCATCGGCAACCGCGAATTCGCTGCGCGCCGGCGCCTGCTGAAGCGATTGGGCGGCGCGGCGCTCGCCGTGTCGCCGGCCGGAGCTCTGGCCTGCTCCCTCATCCCAGCCGAGACCGAGGGCCCGTATCCCGCGGACGGGACCAATGGTCCGAACGTGCTCACGATGTCGGGCATCGTGCGCTCGGACATCCGATCGAGCTTCGGCAGCGCCGGCACGACGATGGCGACCGGCACGCCGCTCGCGTTCACGATCAAGCTCGTCAACGTGAACAACAACTGCGCGCCCGTCGCCGGCGCGGCGGTCTATGCGTGGCACTGCGACGCCAGCGGACGATACTCGCTGTATTCGAGCGGGGCGACCACGCAGAACTACCTCCGGGGTGTGCAGGTGAGCGACGCCAATGGCCTCGTGACGTTCACCTCGATCTTCCCGGGCGCCTACTCGGGGCGCTGGCCGCACATCCACTTCGAGGTGTACGAGAGCCTGGCCGCCGCCACCACCGGCCGCAATGCCATCCGCACGTCCCAGATCGCGCTACCCGACGCCGCGTGCCGCGAGGTCTACGCGCAAGCGTCGCTGTATCCCGGCAGCCTCACCAACCACAACCGCACCACGCTGCAGAGCGACGGCATCTTCGGCAACGACAGCGCCGCGCTGCAGCTCGCCACCACGACGGGCAGTATCGCCGCGGGCTACGTGTCGACGCTCGAGGTGGGCGTGGCCGCAGCGATCACCGCCGCGAGCGGCCCCGACCTCGACCAGCACGGACTGACCGGCAACTGGTACAACCACGCCACGAACGGACAGGGCCTGTCGCTCGAGATCTATCCCGACATGATCGCGGCAGGTCAGGGCCTGCTCTTCGGAGGCTGGTTCACGTTCGACGGCAGCGCCGGCGGCGCGACGCAGAATCGCTGGTACACGATCGGCGGCCCCGTGGTCTCGGGACAAGCCACCGCCCAGCTCGTGATCTATCGCAACGTCGCCGGCAACTTCGCGGCGCCGCCGATCACGACCGCCGCGGAGGTCGGCACCGCGACCTTCACCGCTTCGAGCTGCGACAGCGGCACGCTGACGTATGCGTTCACCGATGGCTCCGGGCGCAACGGCACCATTCCACTGACGCGGCTCACCCGGAACGTGACCTGCTCCACCACGTCCACGCGCGCCACCAACGCGGACTTCGCGCACTCGGGGAACTGGTTCAGCGAGAGTACATCGGGCCAGGGATTCATTTTCGAGGTGAATCCGAGCTCGCAGGCGTTCTTCTTCACCTGGTACACGTACGCGGTCGGCGGCCAAGCCATTGGCGGTGAGGCGAGCCAGCGCTGGTACACGGCGCAGGCCAGCTACGCGGCCGGCGCGCGCAACCTCACGCTCACGCTGTACGAAACCACGGGCGGCACATTCGCCTCCACGTCCACGACCGCCGTCACCAACGCGGTGGGGGCCGCCACGCTCGCGTTCGCGAGCTGCGAGGCGGCGACACTCGCGTACAACTTCACGGGCGGCGCGAATGCGGGACAGGCTGGGACCATCGCGCTCACGCGGGTGGGTCCGGTGCCGTCCGGTTGCGCCTGACGGCGGTTCAGCTCGCCTTACCGCCTTGGCCGCGAACGCGGCCATGGGCTCGGCTAGATCTCGAGCGCGTACCCCACCCCGTACACCGAGCGGATGAGGTCGCGGCCGGGCGCGGCCTCGGCGAGCTTGCGGCGCAGGTTCTTGACATGGCTGTCGACCGTACGATCGGTCACCACGCGATGATCCTCGTACAGGCCGAGCAAGAGCTGCTGGCGACCCAGTACGTGGCCCGGTGGGGACGCCAGCATCCGCAAGAGCCGGAACTCCACGGGCGTGAGGTCGAGGGCCACCCCGTCGAGCGTGGCGCGGAACGATCCCGAGTCGATGCGCAGTCCGTCCCCCGCCGCGGTACGCACCTGCACGCGGCGGAGGATCGCGCGCACGCGCGCCACGACCTCGCGCGGGCTGAACGGCTTGCAGATGTAGTCGTCGGCTCCGAGCTCGAGCCCGAGTAGGCGGTCGATCTCGTCGACGCGGGCGGTGAGCATCACGATCGGCACGTCGCCCAGCGCGCGGAGTTCGCGGCACACGGCGAGGCCGTCCCGGCCCGGCAACATGAGGTCGAGCAGCACCAGCGCCGGCGGATTCGCCTGCACCGCCTCCGCGACGCGGTCGCCATCGGCGATCCATTGCGTGGCGTAGCCTGCCGCGCGCAGGTAGACGTCCAGGAGGCCGGCGAGTTTCTCCTCGTCCTCGACGATGAGGATGTGTCCGGCGAGTGCGTTCATGGGTTGTCTTTCCCGCTGTGGCTCACCCGCGGTGCGGCGCGCTGCGGGACGGCTGCGCGCGTGGGGCGGTCGCCCGCACTCATGTGGCAATGGGCAAAGTCACGCGGATCCACACGCCGCCCAGCGGTGACTGCCGCGCCTCGATCCCGCCGCCGTGGCCCTCGACCAATCCCTTGGCGAGAGCCAGTCCCAACCCGGCCCCGCCGCTGCGCCGGTTGCGCGAGCTATCCACGCGAAAGAGCCGGTCGAAAAGGCGCGGCAGCGCCCCGGCTGGCACGCCGGGCGCGGAATCCATCACGTCGACGTGCACGCAGGCGCCATCGCAAATCACCTCGACGCGCACGCGGCCATCGCGATCCGTGTATCGCGCGCAGTTCTCGAGGAGGTTGTTGAGCACCTGCGTGATCCTCCGCGTGTCGACATCCACCACGACGGGCAGCGCCGGCAGCGTGCGCTCGAGCGTCAACCCGCGCCCGGCGAAGCGCTCGCCGAAAGCAACGAGCGCGCTTCCCACGATCTCGCGAAGGTCGACGCGCTGCCGGTGGAACGCGATGGCGCCGACGTCGGCCAGCGAGAGCTCGTACAGGTCGTCCACCAGCTTCCCGAGCGTCGCCACTTCCGCCTGCAGCGACTGCAGGCGGTCGGATGTGAGCGTCCGTATGCCATCCTCGATCGCTTCGAGCTCGCCGCGCAGCACCGCGAGTGGCGTGCGCAGCTCGTGCGAGACGTCCGCCATGAAGTGCCGGCGCTGCATTTCGTTGCGCTCCAGCGTGCCGGCGAGGCGATCGAAGGCAGTGGTGAGCTGCCCGAGCTCGTCCGCGCGCGTCGAGTTCACCCGCGTCGCGTAGTCGCCCGCGGCAATGCGCTGCGTGGCGGCCGCCAGACGCCGCACGGGTGCGATGAAGCCACGCGCAAGAAAATAGCCAACGATCGCGGCGAGCAGCACCGCCAGCCCGGCGATGAGAATGCTCGCCTTGGCCTGTTGCTGCGCGAGGCGCTGCTCGGCGCCGGTGAACGGCCCGCGAAAGGCGAGTGCACCGACGAATCCCACGGTCGCGCCGTCCACCTTCACCGGTCGCAGCACGGGGTTCGTGCCGGGCGTGATGCTGCCGACAACAAGCCGCTGCTGCGCGTCGAACAGCGCCGGACCATCGCCCGGCGCCGGGCCGGGAGGCCCAGGACCGCCGCCTCCGCCAGGCGGTCCACGCGGTGGCGGGCCATCCGGATGCGGCCCGCGCGGACGCGGGGGCAACGGACCGGGGCTCGGCCCGGCGAAATCGCTGCCGAGTGAGGTGCGCCGACCGTCCTCGCCCTCCCGCCGGGGGAACGGCGCGAATGCCGCACCGATCTCGCGTTGCCAGCGCGCCTCGTTTCCACGCAGCGACTCGAAGCTGCCCTCCGCACGCCATACCGCCGCGACAGCATCGGCGATCGTGGCGAGACGGTCGATCTCGCGTTCGCGCATGTACTCGCGGAAGCCGCGATCGAAGCTCATGCGCTCCGCAGCACTTACCGCAAGCGCGATGATCACATTCGTCGCAAGGATGACGAGGAAAAGCTTACCGGTGATGCCGACCTTCATGGAAGTGCGCGCCTCTCGCCACGCATCGTCGCATGCGACCCGTAGTGCGCGACGCGGCGAACCGGCACACGCCACGCTACTGCTCGGTTCGTGCACTCTCCGTGGCGCGGACGCGACGCGGCGCCCTCAAAGCGGTGATCCGGCGGCCTGCTGAATGATCTCGGCGAGCTTGCGCGCATGCAGGTCCGCCGCCGCACCGTCGCGCGCCTCGACCATCACGCGCAGGACGGGCTCCGTGCCCGACGGACGCAGGAGCACGCGGCCGGTGCCGTCGAGCGCGCGCACCGCCGCGCGCTCTGCGGTCACCACGCTCGGGCTCGTCTGCCAGTCGAAGCCGCGCCGGATCGGCACGTTGACGAGGCGCTGCGCGAACATGGCAACGCCGGCTGTCGCTTCGGCGAGCGTCTGCTTCATGTCGATGAGCGAGCGCAGCACGGCAAGTGCCGCGACGATGCCGTCGCCCGTCGTGTGCTTGTCGAGGCAGATGATGTGGCCGGAGTTCTCGCCACCGAGCAGCCAGTGGCGGGCGTGCATCTCCTCGAGGATGTAGCGGTCGCCGACCTTCGTGCGCGTGAGTTCGATGCCAGCGCGAGCAAAGGCCTGCTCGATGCCGAGGTTGGTCATCTGCGTGCCGACGATCCCGCCGTGCGCGACGCCACGCCGCCAATAGTCTGCCGCGATCACGTAGAGAAGCTCATCACCGTCGTAGATGCGTCCATCGCGATCGCACATCACGAGTCGATCGCCGTCGCCGTCGAGTGCGATGCCGATGTCGGCGCCGTGCTCGCGCACCTTGTCCGCGAGAAACTGCGGCTGCGTCGCGCCGCAGCCCGCATTGATGTTGAGCCCGTCCGGCTCGCTGCCGACGGCGATCACCTCGGCGCCCAGCTCGTGGAAGACAGGCGGTGCAACGTGGTACGCGGCGCCATGCGCGCAATCGACGACGATCCGCCAGCCGATGAGGTCGAGCTCGTTGGGAAACGTGCTCTTGCAAAACTCGACGTAGCGGCCTGCGGCATCATCGACGCGATACGCCTTGCCGAGCGCTGCCGACGGCACGCAGGACAGCGGCTCGTCGAGCGCGCGCTCGATCTTCGCCTCGATCGCGTCGGGAAGCTTCGCCCCCGTGGCCGAGAAGAACTTCATCCCGTTGTCCTCGAACGGGTTGTGCGAGGCGCTGATCACGATCCCGAGCGACAGCCGCAAGGCCCTTGTGAGGTACGCGATTCCCGGTGTCGGCAGCGGTCCGCACAGATAGACGTCGACACCGGCGGCGGACAGTCCGGACTCGAGCGCGGCCTCCATGAGGTAGCCCGAAATGCGCGTGTCCTTGCCAATCAGCACGCCCGGTCGATCGCCCCGGCGCGCGACGCCATTGGCGGCAAGTGCGCGGCCGGCGGCCCAGCCCAGTTTCATGACGAAGTCCGGGGTGATCGGAAACTCGCCGACACGGCCGCGGACGCCGTCGGTTCCGAAATAGGTGCGCTGCATTCTGCCGAAGCCTTTCTCGATCCGTTGCCACTGCGCACGCCCGTCACGGGTCGCGCGCGTTCCCATCACGTCACGCTTCCCCCGACTGCGCGCCACACCTGCAACGCGTCGACCGTCGCGCGCACGTCGTGCACGCGCACAAGGCGCGCCCCGCGCGCGATCGCCGCGAGCGCACCCGCGATGCTTGCCGGCAGGCGATCCGCCGGTGGCTGCCCGGTGAGCGCGCCGAGCGTCGACTTGCGCGACACGCCGACGAGCACAGGATATCCCGTCGCCGCGAGGTCCCCAAGCGCGCGCAGCAAGGCGAGATTGTGCGCCACCGTCTTGCCGAAGCCGATGCCGGGATCGATGACGATGCGCTCGCGGGCGATCCCCGCCGCCTCGCACTCGGCGGCGCGCGCGGTGAGGAAGTCGCGCACGGTACGCACGACATCGCCGTACACGGGGTCTTCCTGCATCGTGCGTGGCTCGCCGCGCATGTGCATGAGACACACGCCAGCGCCGGTGCGCGCGACCGTCGCAACGGCGTCGGCCGCACACAGGGCACGCACGTCGTTGACGATGGCTGCCCCTGCCGCCACGGCCTCGCGCATCACCTCGGGCTTGGTCGTGTCGATGCTGACCAGGGCCCCCTCCTCGGCGAGTGCCGCGACGAGCGGCAGGACGCGCGCAAGCTCGACGTCGGGCGGCACCGGCGTGGCCCCCGGGCGCGTCGACTCGCCGCCAACGTCGATGATGTCCGCGCCTTCGGCACGCAGCCGGCGCGCGTGGTCGAGCGCACGTTCAGGATCGAAGTGGTGGCCGCCGTCGAAGAATGAATCGGGGGTCACGTTGACCACACCCATCACCCGCGGCAACGTGAGGTCGAGGCGTGTTCGACCGCAGGCCCAGTGCGTCACGGGCATCGCATCGCTCATCGACGACCCACAACGGAAACGGGGCGCTCCTGCGCCCCGTCGGCCCGATCTCGCATGCGTGCCGCGACCGCGTCTACGCCGGGTTCGCGGACGGCGCGGTGTCCTGGCTTGCCGCCCCGCCCGACGACGACGGCCCCGACGACGGCGATGACGTCGGCCGCGGCGGACGAATCGGACGCCCGGCGATGATGTCGTCGATCTGGTCGGCGTCAATCGTTTCCATCTCGAGCAGCGCCTTGGCCATCGTCTCGACCTTGTCGCGATTGTCCTCGAGGAGCTTGCGCGCGACCGCGTACTGCGAGTCGATGATCTTGCGGATCTCCTCGTCGACCTTCTGCATCGTCGATTCGGAGACATTCTTCTGCGTGGTCACCGAGCGGCCGAGGAAGACCTCACCCTCGTTCTCGCCGTAGACCATGGGACCCAACTCGTCGGACATCCCGTAGCGCGTGACCATGTTGCGTGCGATCTCGGTGGCACGCTCGAAGTCGTTCGACGCACCCGTGGTCATCTGGTTCATGAAGATCTCTTCGGCGATCCGGCCACCGAAGAGCACGGCGATCGAGTTCAGCATGTACGTGCGATCCATGCTGTAGCGATCGTGCTCGGGGAGCTGCATCGTGACCCCGAGCGCGCGCCCGCGTGGGATGATGGTGACCTTGTGCACCGGATCGGTCTTGGGCAGGAGTTTGGCCACGATCGCGTGACCCGATTCGTGATACGCCGTATTGCGTCGCTCTTCCTCCGGCATGACGATCGAGCGGCGCTCGGCGCCCATGAGGATCTTGTCCTTCGCGCGTTCGAAGTCGTGCATGTCCACGAGGCGCTTGCTCGCGCGGGCGGCAAAGAGCGCGGCCTCGTTGACGAGATTGGCGAGGTCCGCGCCCGACATGCCCGGCGTCCCACGGGCGATGATGTCGGCCTTCACGTCGGGCGACATCGGCACCTTGCGCATGTGCACGAGGAGGATCTGCTCGCGGCCGCGGATGTCGGGCAACGGCACGACGACCTGGCGATCGAAGCGGCCCGGACGCATGAGCGCGGGATCGAGGACGTCGGGGCGGTTGGTCGCCGCAATCACGATCACGCCGGCATTGCCCTCGAAGCCGTCCATCTCCACCAGCAACTGATTGAGCGTCTGCTCCCGCTCGTCGTTGCCGCCACCGAGGCCCGCGCCGCGCTGCCGGCCAACCGCATCGATCTCGTCGATGAACACGATGCACGGTGAATTCTTCTTCGCCTGCTCGAACATGTCGCGCACGCGCGCCGCGCCGACGCCGACGAACATCTCGACGAAGTCGGAGCCGGAGATCGAGAAGAAGGGAACCTTCGCCTCACCTGCGATCGCCTTGGCGAGCAGCGTCTTGCCGGTCCCCGGCGAACCCACCATCAGCACGCCGCGCGGAATGCGTCCGCCGAGCTTCTGGAACTTCGATGGGTCACGCAGGAATTCGACGAGCTCGCCCACCTCTTCCTTGGCCTCGTCGCACCCGGCGACGTCGGCGAAGGTGATCGAGTTGTTGGCCTCGTCGAGCATGCGCGCCTTGCTCTTGCCGAAGCTGAACGCACCGCCGCGTCCCCCGCCCTGCATCTGGCGCATGAAGAAGATCCACACGCCGATCAGGAGCAGCATCGGGAACCACGAAATGAAGATCTGCGCGAGGAAGCTCTGCTCTTCCTCGGGCTTCGCGTCGACGCGAACCCCGTACTTCATGAGGTCCGAGACCATCCAGATGTCGCTCGGACTGTACGTCGTGAAGCGCTTGTTGTCGGCGTTGGTCCACTTGATCGTGCGCCCCTCGACCGTCGCCTGCGTCACCTTGCCGGCTCGTGCCGACTCCATGAACTCGGAATACGGAATCGAGTCGCGTGTCGTCTGACGGGCGTCGAACTGCTTGACGACCGTGAGCACGACCAGCCCGATGATGAGCCAGATCCCGATGTTCTTTGCAAGATTGTTCAACCCGGACTCCTAAACGCAAGCTTTGTCAGTGGCGCTCGCCCCGCCAAGCCGCGGTTATGGCGCCGCAGCAATGTGGCCGAACCGCTATTCTAAGCCGCGACGAACCATGGAAACCACCTATGACCGTCGAATACGAGCAGAATTCATTCCCGAATCTCACGTTGCCGCGCGGGACCCTGGATGCTGCTGCCGAAAACCCTTGGCGACGAGAAACACTTCGCGGCTGCGATCGCGTGACGCCTTGGGCTTGCGCACGTACACCTTGGTGAAGTGCGCCGCCACCGCCTGCTGCAGCTCGGTCAACCCGGATCCCTGGAACACCTTCACCACGAGCCCCCCGCCATCGCGCAAATGGGTCGTCGCGAATTCGAGCGCCAACTCGGCCAGATGCACACTGCGCGCCTGGTCGGCAGACTCGATGCCGGACAGATTGGGGGCCATGTCGCAGACCACAAGGTCGGCGGGCTTGCCGCCCAACGCCTCGGCGAGCGCCGCAACCGCGGCGTCCTCGCGAAAGTCGCCCTGGATGAAGGTCACGCCCGGCACCGGCTCCATCGGCAGGAGGTCGATCGCCACGAGCGTACCCGAGCGCCCGACCCGCTCGCGCAGCACCTGCGACCAGCTTCCCGGCGCACTGCCCAGGTCGACCACGGTCATGCCCGGGTGCAGCAGCTTGTCGCGGTTGTCGAGTTCGATCAGCTTGAACGCGGCACGCGACCGATAGCCGCGCCGCTGCGCCTCCTGGACGTAAGGATCGTTGACGTGTTCGTGCATCCACGCCTTGCCGAAGCGGTTCTTCTTGCCGGTGGGGTGCTGGGACATGCGGCGATTGTCCCATTGCCCGGGCTGCCGCGCCGTCCCGCCCGCTTCCACCGCGTCCGGCCCGCGGCGATCGCAGGCGACAGCGATCGACGTCGGCGCTCCCCGGCCTTCGCGCCACCACGTACACTGCGTCCCATGGAACCCTTGACCCCCGCCGCGCGCCGGAACCTGCGCGCCTTGGCGCATCACCTCGAACCCGTCGTCATCGTCGGACAGCACGGGCTCACCCCGCCCGTGGTGCACGAGATCGAGGTGGCGCTGCGCGCCCACGAACTCGTCAAGGTCAGGGTGCTGGGTGATGACCGCGCGGCGCGCGAGGCGATGCTGCGGACGGTCGCGACCACGCTCGATTGCGCGCCGGTGCAGCATGTGGGCAAGGTGCTCGTGCTGTGGCGCCCCAATCCCGACCGGAAGGCAGCTCCCCCACCGGTTGCACGCCAGACCCCGACGAAACCGCATGCGAAGAAGAAGACACCCGCACCGGTGGATGCAGTCCGGGTGCGGCGTCGCGCCAACGCGCCGGCGTGGGCACCCAAGGGGCCCGACGGCGGCACCGGGCGGCGCGCGCGCGCCAAACCGGACGCGGGACCCGCCGGGACCGCACCGGCGACACCACGCCGACGCCGCGCAGGCCGCGCCTGACCGCCCGTTGTCGGGCGGCTCGCGGGAGGAGTCTCGCCCGCCACCCGGCCGCAGCGTCGCGGCCGGGCGTGCGCGCGCTACGTCATTGCACCGTCACGCGCGGCGTGCTGGCCCAGGGTGAACAACCCGACGGATTGCAGGCACGCACCCGATAAGCGTAGCTGCCCGCCGCCGGCACCACGTCGTCGTGGGACGTGCTGTCCGCCGCCACGTTCGGCGCCAGCGGCTGGTACGTGCAGCCACGCCCCACCGCCGTGCACCGCTCGAGCTCGTAGCGCGTCTCACCCGCAACGTCCGCCCAACTCACCCGCAGCGTGCGCGTATCCACCAGCGACACCGTCGCCGGCACCGGCGTCGCCGGCGGACCCGCCGGCACCGCCACCGTGAAGCCGTACGTCACCTCGCTGCTCGTGTTCCCCGCCCCGTCCTTCGCCACCACG
>JADZDD010000019.1 GCA_020851235.1 Burkholderiales bacterium
CAAAAGGGAGAGCCGGCGTGCGCTCTCCCTTCGAAGATCTGGAGCGGGAAACGAGTCTCGAACTCGCGACCTCAACCTTGGCAAGGTTGCGCTCTACCAACTGAGCTATTCCCGCTTGGGACAGCTGGTTATTGTAGCGCAATTCGCCCACGAGTCAAAACGCGATTGCGCTTGCCTCATGCCCACACGGTGGCCATCGCGTCGGCGACATAGTCGACGTTACCGGTGTTGAGCGCGGCCACGCAAATGCGACCGGTGTCGACGGCGTAGATCGAGAACTCGGTGCGCAGCCGCTGCACCTGCTCCTTGCTGAGCCCCGAATACGAGAACATGCCGCGCTGCGCCAGCACGTAGCCGAAATCGCGGCCGGGCAGGCGGGCGCGGAGTCGCTCGACCAGGAGCGCGCGCATCTTCTTGATGCGGTCGCGCATGCCGCCGAGCTCGCTCTCCCAGAGTGCGCGCAGTTCGGGCGAGGCGAACGTCATGGCGACGATCGCGCTGCCGCGCGAAGGCGGGCTCGAGTAGTTCGCACGGACGAGGCGCTTGACCTGCGAGAGCACGCGCGTGGCCTCGTCCTTGCTGGCGGTCACGATCGTCAGTGCGCCGACGCGCTCCCCGTAAAGCGAGAAGGACTTCGAGAACGAACTCGAAATGAAGAGCGGTCCGGGTGTTGCCGCAAAGCGGCGCACGATGCTGCCATCGGCATCGATGCCCTCGGCGAAGCCCTGATAGGCCATGTCGAGGAACGGCACGAGGCCACCCTTGCGCACCGTCGCGAGAATCTCTTCCCATTGCTCGGGCGTGGGATCGACCCCGGTGGGGTTGTGGCAGCACGCGTGGAGGATGACGATGTCGCCGGCGGGAATCTTCGCCAACGCGGCCAGCATGCCCGCGAAGTCGAGGCCCCGCGTTGCGGGATCGAAGTACGCGTACGTTGCGACGGTGAATCCCGCGGTCTCGAACAGTGCCCGATGGTTCTCCCAGGAGGGATCGCTGATCCACACCTTCGCCTGCGGCGCGAACCGACGCAGGAAATCGGCGCCGACGCGCAGGGCACCGGTGCCGCCCAGCGCCTGCACGGTCACGGCGCGGCCCTCACGGATGATCGGGCTGTCCGCGCCGAGGAGGAGCGCTTGCACCGCCTGATCGTAGGTCGCGAGCCCGTCGATCGGCAGGTACCCGCGCGGCGCGTTCTTGGCAACGATCGCCTGCTCGGCGCGCTGGACGCACTCCAGGACCGGGAGCTTGCCGTGGTCGTCGTTGTACACGCCCACACCGAGATTCACCTTCTTCGGATTGGTGTCGGCAACGAACGCTTCGGTGACGCCGAGGATCGGGTCGCGCGGGGCGAGATCGACAGCGGTGAGGAGCGAGGCAGCGGAAGTCGGGGCGTTCATGGCGGCGGCAGTCATCGAAGGGCGAGGGTAGTGTCACATTTTACGCGAAGGCTGCGGCGTAGTCGGCCTGGAGCGGGCTCTTCGCTCGCGGAAGATCGGTTGATGGATGCCTCGTGTCGAGCATTGCACCGGCCGACTTCCTTTCGAGCGATCACCGAGACCCCGAACTCAAGGCGGGCGCTAGGATCACCCTGTCAGGGACTCGTCTCCAAGTTGTCACTTATACGTGCATCGAGATGGGTGCTGCATAGCGAGAAGCGATCAGCGCTGCCGCTTGATTGAGATCGCTGAGATGCCGCTTGGCAATATCGAGCGGTTTGAACAGCCGTCGGATCCACACGATATTGAGACACCCCAAGACCTGGTCACCTAGCATAATTGGAACCGCAATTGCCATCAATCCATCGTCGTATCTTGACTTGTTCTCGCTAAAGTGGCCTCCCCAATGAGGATCGCGGATGCTGTAGCCGCGTCGTCGCGTCTCTTCCAGGATTCGAATCATCGAAGGCTGGCCGCCAATGACCGCGTAGCCAACGTCTCGCGTACTTCGCAGGAGCCTAAGAATAGTCCGCCGCTCCTTCTCCGGACAAAATGCGAGGTAAGCGCGCCCTGGCGCAGAAAGCGCCATGTTAATTCGAAATCCAATCTGTAGGCGGTGTAGCAAGAAGTAGGAATGAAGCCGACTTGTCTCGTGCAACTGCATGAAGGATCCATTCCGAATGGAAAGATCGGAAGGCCAATGAATGCGACCAACTAACCAATCGAGCACGGGTCCAGCCACCTCCACGAGGCGGTCCGGCGGCGCCATGCGCTCACTCAATAGTTTAAGGAGGTAACTGGCGTGATACTGCTGATCGCCGAGCCCGCGCCAGATGAATCCCCTAGTCTCAAGGGTGTGCAACAGGCGCAAGATCGTCGGTTTGGGCAAGTCAAGGATCGTATGCAGGTCGTGGAGCGTTGCCCCCCGCATCTCCTGCAAGCACCCAAGGATCGCCAAACCGCGATCCAGCGCTCGGACGGGTTTTATCCCTCGGGTGGTTCTGGAAGTGCGGGCCATGAATTTCACCCAGTGGAATCGGAGGCAGTAGTGCTTGTCGCGCCGGTCTCATTGGTGCAGTATGGGCAAAAAACCCGAGTCGGCGCGTGAAGGATTCTAACGTCGGGTTGGGGCGCCGGGCTAGATGCACATATGGGGATTGGAGGTCACATGGGATCCGCGTACGTCGTTGGCACCTTTGATACGAAGGGTGAAGAGCTCCTATTTGTCAAGAACGTGCTTGAGTCGGCGGGGGTGAGCGCGAAGGTCGTCGATGTTGGCACAGGGGGAATGGGCCAGCATGGTGGAGTTGATGTGTCTGCGAGTACGGTTGCGGGCTTTCATCCAACTGGCGCGACTGCGATTACAGGGGTGAAGGACCGGGGGTCGGCAATCGGCGCAATGTCACTTGCATTCGAGCACTTCATTGAAGCAGTAAAAAATGATGTCGCAGGCATCATTGGAATCGGCGGCTCGGGTAACACGGCGCTCATCACTCCCGGGATGCGTAGGCTGCCAATCGGGATTCCAAAGATCATGGTCTCGACCGTCGCATCAGGGAATGTCGCGCCGTACGTCGGCCCCAACGATATCGCGATGCTCTATTCGGTCGTCGACATCGCTGGGATAAATTCCATCTCTAGATTGGTGCTTGGAAACGCGGCGAACGCGCTCGCTGGAGCGATTCGATTCAGATTGCCCTCAGCTGAAGGCAAACAGCTCCCCGCACTCGGACTCACAATGTTCGGCGTGACAACTCCGTGCGTGGATCGCGTTGTCGACCATTTGAGAAGCAAGTACGAGTGTTTCGTGTTTCACGCCACCGGCGTTGGCGGTCAAACCCTTGAGAAGCTTGTTGACAGTGGCCGCTTGGTGGGAGTCATCGATTCAACGACGACTGAGATCGCTGACTTGTTGGTGGGCGGTGTTATGAGCGCGGGAGAAGATCGCCTCGGATCCATCATCCGAACAAGAGTCCCTTATGTGGGCTCCTGTGGCGCACTTGACATGGTGAACTTTGGGAATATCGACAGCGTCCCAGAGCGGTATCGCAGTAGAAAGCTGTACGTCCATAACCCGCAGGTCACATTGATGCGCACAACCAGGGAGGAGTGCGCTCGTATCGGCGAGTGGATTGCGCATAAACTGAATGCGTGCGAGGGTCCCGTCCGGTTCTTGATTCCTGAAAAGGGTGTCTCTGCCATCTCAGTTGAGGGTCAGGTGTTCCATGATCCGGGCGCCGATAATGCATTGTTCGACGCAATTCAGGATACCTTCCATAAGACTGACCGCAGGCAACTCCTCCGTCTTCCATACGCCATCAACGATCCGGAATTCGCTGATGCGCTGGTGAAGAACTTCGAGGACATCGCGAGGAGATGAAAGATGACTGTTCACACACGATCCGCACTATTGAAGAAATTTCACGCGATGGTCGAATCGCGAACGCCAATAATTGGTGGTGGAGCCGGCACCGGTCTCTCGGCGAAATGTGAGGAAAAGGGTGGTATTGATCTCATCGTCATCTATAACTCCGGTCGCTATAGGATGGCTGGCCGAGGCTCGCTCGCTGGCCTCCTTGCATACGGGAATGCCAATGATATTGTCGTCGAGATGGCACGGGAGGTGTTGCCCATGGTCTCGACGACGCCAGTGCTTGCGGGTGTAAATGGAACTGATCCCTTCATGCTGGTAGATCAGTTCATGGAGCAATTGGTTCGACTAGGCTTCGCTGGCGTACAGAACTTTCCTACTGTTGGTCTTATTGACGGAACATTCCGACAGAATCTGGAGGAAACAGGAATGGGGTACGCGCTTGAGGTGGATATGATTGCGCGTGCGCACGCTAGAGATCTATTGACGACTCCGTATGTGTTCGGCGAGGAGGACGCGATTGCAATGGCGAAGGCCGGCGCCGACATTCTAGTCCCGCACATGGGTCTAACCACCGGCGGATCGATCGGAGCCGAGACGGCGAAGACCCTTGATGATTGTGTGGAATTGATCGATCGTTGGGCTGCGGCTGCGAGGACGGTTCGGAAAGATATCATCGTACTGTGCCATGGTGGGCCAATAGCTAATCCGGACGACGCTGCTTACATCTTAAAGCACTGTAAAGGTTGTCACGGTTTCTACGGGGCGAGCAGCATGGAGCGACTACCAGCAGAGATAGCGCTCATCGAACAGACCAAGAGATTCAAGAGCATCAAGTTTTGAGGGGTGGTCACGGACCAAGCTATCTGCGCTATGGCCGCGTCAACTACGTACGCGACCTTGTGCGTCGCGGAGGGCATGAGGTCTTGGCGCCACGCGGGTAATGTGTACTACGAGGCGCGACTCCTCGGAGATACTCCCAAGGAAGGGTTACGGTATGACGAAGAATACTGATCGTGAAGGCATCGTGGAGAGTCGGCGTCGTCTTCTGCTTGGAGCTGGAGGCGTTGCGGCGGCGAGCATGCTTCGCAGCGGGCTTGTGGACGCGCAGAAGAACAACCTCGAAGCACGAAGTATTAAAGTCGGGATTGGTCCGGACTTTGGCACGAGCGGTCACGCGGTAATTGCTCTCGAGAAGGGATTCTTCAAGAGCGTCGGATTCGAGAAGGTCGAAATGAAGATCTTTGCTGCGGGCTTAGTGCAGCTTGAGGCGCTCGCGGCTGGCGGAATTGACATAGCGCTACCGACGCAGACCCCCGTGTTCAGCCTCAGAAGCGCAGGCGTCCCTGTGGTGGTGTTTTCGAGCCTGGCAGCGTATAACGAGTCTCTAGGGCTTGTCGCACGTAAAGAGCTGAATATCAAGAGGCCCTCAGACTTCTATGGAAAAAAGATTGGCGTATTGAAGGGGTCTGGGGCAGAAATGATGGTGAACGCTTTCATCAAGCACTACAATCTGGACACTTCGAAGATCGCGACAGTAAATTTGGCGCCGCCGGAGCAGATGTCAGCGATTGCCACTGGAGCTGTCGATGCAATCTGCGTTTGGCAGCCGTGGGTCTATCAGGCATCACAGAAGATTCCGGTCGATATTGTATCGACAGGCGCTACTAGCCATTTTGCCGAGAACCGTGGGGAGCGCGTGACGCTGGATTGGACACGCGGCCTTGCAGCGACACTCGGCCCGTTCATCCAGAAGCATCCAGGTACGATTGATGCGTTTGTACAAGCGCTTGCGATGGCGCAATCGTATGTCGCGAGTCCAAAGAACTTTGACGATGTCAACACGACATTCTCAAGATTTCACAATCAATCGACAGAGGCGAACGCAGTTATCATCAGGGGTTATGGCCCCTCACTGGCCTTTGACAAGAGATTCTTGGAGGACTTGGTCGAGGTTCAGGATTTTCTGATTCAAAGTGGCCGCGTCAAGAAGAAGACGGAACCCGCAGATATTCTTTACGGGAACGCGTTGCGAAAGATCGACCCGCAGCTGGTTAGTATCGAAGCACGTTGGAAGCGGTAGAGCGCAAGCGGGGGACAGTCAATATCTCCATTTTCGACACAGCATGAGCACAATAACTATACGCAATGTATCAAAGACGTTCTCAGCTGCAGACGGGCGGGAGGTGCTTGCGCTACAAAACGTGGGACTGGAGATAGCGGACAATGAGTTCGTGTGTCTCATTGGCAAGAGTGGCTGCGGAAAGACCACACTGCTGAACATGATTGCGGGGTTCATTGCGCCAAGTGCCGGTGAGATCCTGGTAGACAACGAGCCAGTCATGGGGCCTGGTAAGGGGAAGGGTGTGGTGTTTCAGCAGTTTGCTCTATTCCCATGGCTTACAGCTGAAGGGAATATTGCTTTTGCGGCGAGGCAAAGGGGTCTATCCCGACCAGAGGCTGCGGGGCTTGCGCGTGAGCTGATTGCATTGGTGCATCTCTCTGGATTTGAAGAGAAGTATCCATCCGAGCTATCCGGTGGGATGCAGCAGCGAGTGTCGATCGCGAGGGCCTTGGCTATTGACCCGCGGATTCTCCTGATGGATGAGCCATTGGGGGCGCTCGATGAGATGACGCGACACACGATGCAGGAGGAGCTCCTTCAGATTTGGGCGTCGAAGAAGAAGACTGTTGTCTTCGTTACGCACAGCGTCTCGGAGGCGATTCTCCTTTCGGACCGAATCGTGATCATGGGCGCAAGACCTGGGCGAATCGTGCGAGAGTATCGGATTGATATCCCACGGCCTCGGAATCGGATTGGTGCTGAGGTCGTTAGCCTGGAGGCGGAGATCTACGCAGCATTGCAGTAGTTGGACGCCAGAGGTCGTACAACGGAGCTTCGTCAGATGACGCATCGATGAGCGTTGGGGGGATGTTTGTTCTCCGGACGATCGGACTGCGCGTCCGTGACGATGTAGCAGGTGGGATGGGGAGGTGGATACTCTGCCGCTTGTGGTTCGGCTGGAAACGGCTCAGGCCATGTCTGGGCGGCGTTACACCTTGGCGAGGAGAGTCGTCGAGATCTCTGGTCGCCGGCGCATGTGGCGGTCGACATAGATACTGGTTTGTGGCGAGACGACGTGCCCGGTTCGGTATCGTCTGTCGTGCTGTCCGAAGATTCGGTTAGCCAATGTGCTCGCGTGCGGCGCGCCGCCGTTAGACAAGCGGCGTGAGTGAAACACGAGGGCCGAGAACGAAGAGATGGAGGGCCTCGGGATTTGCTTCTACTCAGATTCCGCCGTTGTCGCCATTCGTCCATCGCATTGTGTGTAGCATTCCTCTAGTGCAAGGTCCGATGACTTGACGTGATCATGGCAAACATCCATAAGATCCCCCCAAATCGCCTCGTGCGGTCGGTTAAAGGGAGTTGGCGAGCTTGGATAGGCGCATTCGTGATCCTCGCTCTGTGGGAGACTGCAAGCAATCTCAATTGGATAAGCTCATTCATTCTTCCTGCCCCTTCGACGCTTGCTCTGACCCTGTACGAATTGATCACCGACGGATTCCCAGAAGGCATCAAGATCCAAGCACACATCGCGGCAACCATGAGCCGGGTGATTTCGGGGTTTGCTCTCGCCGCGTTAATTGGCGTTCCGCTAGGGATCGCAATCGGTGCGGTGCCTGTGTTGGACAAACTCTCGGCGAGCGTGATCGCCTTCGGGCGCTCCATTGCCGCAATCAGCGTTCTTCCATTGTTCATCGCCTGGTTCGGGATCGGCGAAGCATCTAAGGTCGCTCTACTATTTTTTGGAGCGTTCTGGGTTGTCTTGACGTATACGGTAGCTGGAGTCAAATACGTCGACCCAATGCTTATTAGAGCCGCGCTTTCTGTCGGAACACCGCAACGACGCATATTTTTCCGTGTGATATTGCCGGCCGCATTGCCTCGAGTGTTCGCAGGACTGAAGGTGGCCCTTGGAGTCGCCTTTCTCGTTATTGTCGCCGCGGAGATGATCGCGACCGTAAAGGGGCTCGGCGCGCTCATACAGGAGGCGCGAACGTCTTTCAGAACTGACATTACGATGGTGGGGATGATCGTAATAGGCCTACTCGGCTATTTACTTTCGCGCTTACTTGACTGGGCAGAGAAGCGGCTCATGCCATGGAATGTGCGCCTCATGGAGCGTGCAAGATGAGTGTCAAGGACATTGTCCGAGCAAGCATGTATCCGATCGCAACAGGGGTTCTTGTTATTCTCTGCTGGACTGCGATTGTCGAGATCGGGCTTGTTCCGCGCGCAATCTTGCCTAGTCCGGTTGAGGTTGGTCGCGCGGGGCTGGTAGAGTTACATAGCGGCAGGCTAGGCATTCATGGAGCTGCGAGCATTAACCGTCTGCTGAGCGGGTACGCGATCGGGGCAATGATCGGTGTGACCTTGGGTCTCTTGCTCGGAGGTATACGTTCGGTCCGCGCATATTGTTACTTTATTGTCGAGGTACTGCGGCCCATACCTCCTCTCGGATGGATCCCATTGGCGATTATTTGGTTCGGTATCGGAGAGCCGTCGAAGTTGTTCTTGATCGCGCTCACTGCATGCTTTCCCATATTAGTGGCAACGGAGAAAGGTGTTGGGCAAATCCCAGAGCCCTTGGTACGGGCAGGTAGGGCGATGGACCTGGGTCCGACTGCACTGCTTGTGAAGGTTGTTTTGCCAAATGCCCTTCCTGATATCACTACTGGATTGAGATTGGGGTGGACACTGGCGATTGCGGTACTCGTCGGAACTGAGATGATCGCTGCTCAATCGGGTATTGGGTTCATGATCATGGACGCGATGGGGGTCGGTAACTTTGCTCTTCTTGTGTTTGGGATCATCTTGCTCGGTTGTTTTAGCATCGTCACAGATGCGGGACTCAAATACGTATTTGATCAAAAACTCTTGCGCTGGCATCACAATGCTACTAAGACATTTGCATAGATTCTTGAAGCCCGCGTAAGTATGAACGCAGCGCAGGGAAAGCCGCATCACTCTCCAATGGCACGCCGTAGACCACCGAATATCATCCTCTTCGTGACTGACCAGCATAACGCGGAGTTTCTGTCTTGCTACGGACATCGCGTGCTGGCAACACCCCATATTGATAGCATCTTCGAGCGGGGTGTACTCTTTAATCGCTGCTACGTGGCAGCACCGGTGTGCATGCCTAATCGCTCGTCCCTGATGACCGGTAGGATGCCATCTGCGCATGGCGTGCGGATCAACGGAATAGCGTTATCGAGGAGCAGCACCACCTTTGTAGATCTGCTAGGCGCGGCGGGGTATCGCACTGCGCTCGTAGGCAAGAGCCATCTTCAGAACATGATGGTGGATCCGCCCATGGTAGCGCCGCCAGAGTCCAGTCCGGGGTGCATACGCCCGCCAGTTGAGCTTTCCGAGGCGCACCGACCGGATGGCGATTCGTATGAGGAGGAATTGGGGTCAAGCTTTGAGACCGGAGTGGTTCGGAGGCGTACGAATTACTATGGATTTGATCACACCCGGTTGGTTACGGGCCATGGTGATGTTGCGGGCGGAGATTACTTGCTGTGGCTTGCCGATAAGGGAAAGCACTATTTGAATCTACGTGGTGAGGAAAACGCGTTACCGAGCAGCGTAGAGTGTCCGGATGCGTGGCGCACTGCGATACCAGAAGAGCTTTACCCGACGACCTTTATTGCCGACGAAGCCATCGGATACTTGAAGGCTCAAGCAACGGCTCGGGGCGACACCCCATTCTTCTTGATGGTGTCATTTCCGGATCCACATCATCCGTTCACACCCCCCGGGCGCTATTGGTCGCTCTATGATCCAAGCGACATGAAGCTTCCGGGTAACTTCCACCCCGATGAGAATTCGCTGCCGCAGGTGAAGCATGCCCACGCGGCACTAGCGGCGAATGGTAAGCCAACCGGCGGCTATGGTGTAACCGCTGTCAGCGAGCGTGCCGCACGAGAGGCCATGGCCCTGACATGCGGAATGATTCGCATGATTGATGACGCAGTGGGGCGGATATTGGCGGCACTGTCCTCGACGCATGCGAGTAGCGAGACGATATTGGTGTTTACGGCAGACCATGGGGATTACCTTGGGGACCATGGCCTGTTACGTAAGGGGCCATTACATTTTCAGAGCGTTTCTCGTGTCCCGCTGATCATTTCCTCTGGTAACACTGGACCACGCAGAGAGAAGAGTGGGGCGCTAGTGAGTACCATTGATATACCAGCTACGCTGCTTGATCTTGCCGGATTGGCACCATTTAACGGGATGCAGGGTAAGCCGCTGACATCGATCCTGCGAGGAGGAGCGGCCGAGCATCGTCCTGAGGTGCTGATTGAGGAGGACGCTCAAGAGATTCAACTTGGATGGTCTGTCGCGCCCCGAGTTCGTTCCATAATTTCACAGCGTCATCGCCTTACCATCTACAATGCAAGTGCACAGGGTGAGCTGTTTGATTTGGCTGAGGATCCGCTTGAAATGATCAACCTTTGGAACGACGAAACGGCCGCTGGCGTGCGAGCCGACTTGGTTGAGCGCCTTGCCCGAGTGCAAATGGAGATGGCTGACACGAGCCCATGGCCGCGGTCGATTGCGTAACTGCTGTTTGCAGGTAGCACGGCGCGGGCAGAGTATCGTGTCGATAGCGTCCGGTAGGATTGCCACGAATTCATGCTGCTCGAGATCACAGACGTGTTGACAAGTCCAATCGAGCGATCTCACGTCGCAAGCGGACAATCGTCGTAGCGCGGTTTCTGGAAAGTCGTTAACGAAGCGCCTGCACGACGCTGCCGAGGGCGGCCACCCAGGTGACGGCAAGGACCATCGTGGCGATGCTGTAACCCAGCCCGCGCTTGGCGGCGTCCTGCCAGTAACCGATCGCGTAGGCGATGCGTCCCACGAGGTAGGCGGCGCCGGCGACTGCGGCCCAGCGTGGATCGCCGAACCACGCATGAATCCACAGTGCCGGCAGGAACGCGACCAGATTCTCGAGCTCGTTCATCTGGACGCGGAAGGCCCGCTCGAAGGCGGGGTCGCCGGTGGTGGCGGGAGCACGCACCTTGTATTTCGTGCGGGCGCGCCCCACCATGATGCCGGTGATCACGAGCCACAGCACGATGATGAGCGTCACGAGAGCGGGCAGTGCGAGCGGCATGCGGATCTCCATCGAAGCCAAGGGTCGTGTGTCGGGACCGGGAGCAACGCCAAGGCGAGGTCGGCGGTCGGGTCTGCATCATGGCACGTGAGGCTGTGGCTTCCGACGCGCCACGTCACGAGGCGGGCGAGGGTGACAAGCGCGCGCCACTCGCGGCGCTACGCACACTCGCCCGCGTCTGGCGCTTCGTGCGCCCGTATCGACGCCAGGTGCTCTACGCGGCCATCGCGCTCGTCGTCGCGGCCGGTGCGGTGCTCACCATCGGCCAGGGCCTCAGGTTCGTGATCGATCGGGGTCTCGCCGCGGGAAGCGAGGGGGAACTCAACCGCACGCTCACCTTCATGCTCGCGGTGATCGTCGTGATGGCGGGCGCCACGTACGCCCGCTTCTACTACGTGTCGTGGTTGGGGGAGCGCGTCATCGCCGACCTGCGCCGCGCGGTCTTCGATCATCTGCTGACGCTGCCCCCGGGCTACTTCGAGCTGACCCGCACGGGCGAGGTCATCTCGCGGCTTACCAACGACACCACGATGCTCGAGACCGTCATCGGCTCGAGCGTGTCGATGGCCATTCGCAACGTCCTGCTCATGGTCGGTGGTCTCGTGCTGCTCGCGCTCACGAGCGCCAAGCTCACCTTGCTCGTGCTGGTCGGGGTGCCGGTGGTGCTGGTGCCGATACTCTTCTTCGGCCGCCGCGTGCGGCGCCTGTCGCGGGCGAGCCAGGATCGCATCGGCGACGTCGGCGCGTACATCGATGAGGCGTTGCACGAGATCCGCACGGTGCAGGCGTACGGGCACGAGGGCGAGGATCGCCGCCAGTTCGCCGCACGCGTCGAAAGCGCGTTTGGCGCCGCGCTCGCCCGCATTCGCCAGCGTGCATTTCTCGTGGCGGTGGTGATCCTGCTCGTCTTCGGCGCCATCGGCATCATCCTGTGGATCGGCGGGCACGACGTGGTGGCGGGGCGCATCAGCGGTGGCGAGTTGTCGGCATTCGTCTTCTACGCGGTGCTCGTCGCCGGGGCGGCAGGCGCGATCAGCGAGGTGGTGGGTGACCTCCAGCGCGCGGCGGGGGCGACCGAGCGACTCTTCGAACTGCTCGCCATCGTTCCCGAGATCCGCGCGCCGGTGGACCCGGTGGCGTTGCCCACCCCCGCGAGTGGCCGGGTTGCCTTCGACGCCGTGACGTTCGCGTACCCATCGCGGCCCGACGCGCCAGCGCTCGACGGCTTCTCGCTCACCGTGGCGTCGGGCGAGAAGGTGGCGCTCGTGGGACCGTCCGGCGCGGGCAAGACGACCGTGTTCCAGCTCCTGTTGCGCTTCTACGATCCGCAGCAGGGGACCATCACGATCGACGGTGTCGAACTGGGGCGCGCCGATCCGACGGCCCTGCGCGCGCGCCTGGCGCTCGTCCCGCAGGAACCGGTGATCTTCGCGGCGAGCGTCGCGGACAACGTGCGTTACGGCCGGCCCGACGCGAGCGACGCCGAGGTGCACGCGGCGTGCGACGCCGCCTTCGCGACCGAGTTCATCGCGCGCCTCCCTGAGGGTTACGCGAGCTTCCTCGGCGAGCGCGGCGTGCGCCTGTCGGGCGGGCAGCGGCAACGCCTTGCCATTGCGCGGGCGATCCTCGCCGACCGGCCGATCCTCCTCCTGGACGAGGCGACGAGCGCGCTCGATGCGCACAGCGAGCGCATGGTGCAAATGGCATTCGAGCGGCTCATGGCCGGGCGCACCGTGCTCATCATCGCGCATCGGCTGGCGACGATCCGCCACGCCGATCGCATCGCCGTTCTCGAGCATGGGCGGCTCGTTGCGACCGGCACGCACGACGAGCTCACGCGCACGAATCCGCTCTACGCGCGGCTCGCGGCACTGCAGTTCGGGCCGCATGAGGCGGGCGGCGACGCGACGGCCGCGGACGAGGCGGCACGCGTGAGCGCAGTAAAATGAGAAGCCGCACGGCGCATGTCGACGATGGCCACCACGTTCCCCGGCAGTCCTTACGAGCTCCACCAGCCGTTTCCCCCGGCGGGCGACCAGCCGGCGGCGATCGCGCAACTCGTCGAGGGGCTCGAGGACGGCCTTTCGTTCCAGACGCTCCTCGGCGTCACCGGATCGGGCAAGACCTTCACGATGGCGAACGTGATCGCGCGCAGCGGTCGCCCGGCGCTCGTCATGGCGCCCAACAAGACGCTTGCCGCGCAGCTCTACTCGGAGTTCCGCGAGTTCTTTCCCAATAACGCGGTCGAGTACTTCGTCAGCTACTACGACTACTACCAGCCCGAGGCGTACGTCCCGTCGCGCGACCTGTACATCGAGAAGGACAGCTCGATCAACGAGCACATCGAGCAGATGCGGCTGTCGGCGACCAAGGCGATCCTGGAGCGGCCCGATTGCGTGATCGTGGCCACGGTGTCGGCGATCTACGGGATCGGCGACCCGTCCGAGTACCACAGCATGATCCTGCATCTGAAGCAGGGCGACCGGCTCGCGCAGCGCGATGCGATCAAGCGCCTGACCGAGATGCAGTACGAGCGCAACGACACCGATTTTCACCGCGGCACGTTTCGCGTGCGCGGCGACGTCCTCGACATCTTCCCGGCGGAGAATGCCGAGAACGCGATCCGCGTCTCGCTCTTCGACGACGAGGTCGAAACGTTGCAGCTCTTCGATCCGCTCACCGGGCACCTGAAGCAGAAGCTCGCCCGCTTCACCGTCTTCCCGTCGTCGCACTACGTGACCGGCCGGCAGAAGGTCCTCACGGCGATCGATGCGATCAAGGCCGAGCTGCACGCACAGAAGGAATACTTCACCGCCGCGCAGAAGCTCGTCGAAGCGCAGCGCATCGAGCAGCGCACGCGCTTCGACCTCGAGATGATGAGCGAGATCGGCTACTGCAAGGGGATCGAGAACTACTCGCGCTACCTCTCGGGACGTCGCGCCGGCGAGCCACCGCCGACGCTCATCGATTACCTGCCGCGCAACACGCTCATGTTCATCGACGAGTCGCACGTCACCGTGCCGCAGGTCGGCGGCATGTACAAGGGCGACCGGGCGCGCAAGGAGAATCTCGTCAACTACGGCTTCCGGCTGCCGTCGGCGCTCGACAATCGGCCGCTGCGCTTCGACGAGTTCGAGCGTCTCCTGCCGCAGACGATCTTCGTGTCGGCCACACCTGCCGACTACGAAGGCAAGCACAGCGGACAGGTGGTCGAGCAGCTCGTGCGTCCCACGGGGCTCGTCGATCCGGAACTCTCGATCCGGCCGGCCACGACGCAGGTCGACGACCTGCTCTCCGAGATCCGCCTTCGGGTCGGTCGCGACGAGCGGGTGCTGGTGACCACGCTCACCAAGCGCATGGCCGAGGACCTCACCGACTATCTCGCCGAGAACGGGGTGAAGGTGCGCTACCTGCACAGCGACATCGACACGGTCGAGCGGGTCGAGATCATTCGCGATCTGCGACTCGGTGAGTTCGACGTCCTCGTCGGCATCAATCTGCTGCGCGAAGGGCTCGACATTCCCGAGGTGTCGCTGGTGGCGATCCTCGATGCCGACAAGGAAGGCTTCCTGCGCGCCGAGCGCTCGCTCATCCAGACGATCGGACGCGCGGCGCGCCACCTCAACGGGACGGCGATCCTCTACGCCGACACGGTCACCGACTCGATGAAGGCGGCCATCGGCGAGACCGAGCGCCGGCGTGCGAAGCAGCTCGCGTACAACGCGGCGCAGGGCATCACGCCGACCGGCGTGCAGAAGAAGATCAAGGACATCATCGAAGGCGTGGTCGACCTCGACGTCGCCCGCCGCGAGCAGCGCGCGGCGCAGGCGATCGCCCGCTACGAGGCGCTGTCGGAGAAGGATCTCGAGCGCGAACTGAAGCGACTCGAAAAGGACATGCAGGACGCGGCGCGCAACCTCGAATTCGAGAAGGCCGCGGAACTGCGCGACCGCCTCTTCTCCTTGCGCCAGAAGCTTTTCGGCGTGGCGCTGCCGGTGGAGACCTGAGGCGGTTTCCGGCGCGCGGGCTGACGGGAAGCCGAGGCCGGCCGCCACGCGCGGCGTCGCCGCGGCGCGCAACCCTCGCGCCGCCGCACCGACCCTGTCGCAGCGGCGCCACAGCACGGGACGCCGGCGGGGCGCCCCGCGCATCCCCGTTTCATATCCACGGACAAATGCGTATCATTCGCAACTAGGATTCGGCAAGCCAGGTGCGGTTCCCAGCGAGCGCGAGATCTTCCCATTCGCTCGAGGAACCCCGTCATGGCCCGACCTGCTCGTCCCGCACACCCTGCCTGTCCCCCACGCGTGCGCCGAATCGCACGCTCCCGGAGTGGCGACCCCGACGCCTTCGGCGAGCGCCGCATCGCCGGCCACGCGCCACCCGGCGCGCGTCGCCGGATGCTCGCCGCGGGGGTGACCGCGGCGATGCTCTGGCCGATGGCGGGGCTCGCGCAGACGCAAACACCCGACCCCAAGAGTGCGAGCGGCACCGGGACGTCCACCGCGCCGACCCAACAGGCGTCGACGCTGCCGGAGGTGAAGGTGGTCGACGTGGCGATCGACCCCAATCCCAACGCCGAGGTCGGCGCCCCGTACAAGGCGCGGACGTCGGCGGACTTTCGCTACGTGCGCCCGCTCGCCGAGATCCCGCAGACGATCACCGTCATCACACGCCAGGCGATCGACGACTCGGGACTGACCGACCTGCGCAACATCCTCAATGCGCAGCCCGGCATCTCGCTCGGCACCGGCGAGAACGGCAACATGTTCGGCGACCGTTACATCATTCGCGGCCAGGAGGCGCGCAGCGACGTCTTCGTCGACAGCCTGCGCGATCCGGGCATGAACGTTCGCGAGAGTTTCGCGATCGAGCAGATCGAAATCACCAAGGGGCCGAACTCGAGCTTTGCCGGTCGCGGCTCGGCGGGAGGCGCCATCAACGTGGTCACCAAGCAGGCGACGCTCGACGAGGATTTCGGGCGGGTGAACCTGGGCCTGGGAAGCGCCGACTTTCGCCGTGTCACGTTGGATGCCAATCGGGTCATCGGCGACGACTTCGCCTTGCGCGTGAATGCGCTGTACGGCGATACCGGTGTCCCCGGACGCGCACCCTCGGAGCGCGAACGTAACGGTGTCGCACTGTCCGGGCTCTACGACCCGGGTGACGACACGTCGATCACGGTGGACTACTACGGCATGTGGGCGAAGGATCGCTATCCCGACCTCGGCGGCTGGCTGCAAGGGACCGTTCCCGATCGGCAACCCGCGCCGAATCCTCCCGTCTACGCGCAGGAGCAGGACTTCCAGCGCTCCGATTCGAACACCGTCACCGCGCGCATCCAGCACCGCTTCAGCGATACCGTGGCGCTGCAGAACGTCACGCGCTACGGCGAGACGCGAAACAGCTACGTCCTGACCGGGGCCGGCGCCCGGGGCAATGCGTACAACCCGGACGGCAGCACGTACCCCGCGGTCACGCTGAGCACGCACACCGGCTGGCAGGACGTCGACTATCTCGCCAATCTCACGACGGTGCGCTGGGATGCCATGCTTGGCGACTACAAGCATTCGTTCATCTTCGGCGGCGAGATCTCGGACAACCACGTCGTGAAGGGCAACTACGCCAACAGGAATCTGGGCGCATTCAACTGCCGGACCAGTGCGACCGCGACCGCCAACAATGCGTTCTGTGCGCTCGACGCCGAAGGCAATCCGGTCAACGGGCTCAACACGCTGATGCAGCGGCAGTTCGAGCGCAATCCGTGGAATGCCGACTGGCGCGCCCGCGCGCTCGCCGGATTCGCGATGGATACCGTCGATTTCGCCGAGCGCTGGGGCGCCTTCGCCGGAGTCCGCGCCGATTACGTCGACTTGAGCCTCAGCATTCGGGCGAACGACGGCAAGCAGACCGATTACGGCTACGACGACACGCTCTGGAACGGTTGGGGTGGCCTGACCTACAAGCTCACGCCCGACGGCATCGTCTACGCGAGCATCGGCACGGCCACGAACATCAACGGCGGGGAGTCCGATGTCGGCACCAACGGTGGGTACGGGGGTGCGATCATCTACGACGGCTCGATCGCCGCCGGCAAGCCCATCCGCTCCACCAACTACGAACTTGGCACCAAGTGGAACGTACTCAACCACAAGCTCCTGCTCACCGCAGCCGCCTTCCAGGTCGAGAAGTCGAACATCATGGAAGGGGCCAACTACGACTCGGTCGGCACGTTCAATACCGGAAAGAACCGCGTTCGCGGCGTCGAGTTGGGCCTGGTTGGCAACATCACGCCGCAACTGTCGGGACAAGCCGGCGTGACGTTCATGAATTCGCGCGTCACCGAGTCGGCGACACCGGCCAACGTCGGCAAGCCGCTGTCGAATTTTCCGGATCGCTCGGCATCGGTGCAGCTGCGCTACCAGTTCACCCAGCCGCTCGCCGCGGGATTCCTCGTGCAGTACGAGAGCGAGCGCTGCGCGGGTCAGCCCGACACCGCGGCCGGCATCGACGCCGAAGGGAACTGCCGGCAGCCGATCCCGCAGTTCACGGTGTGGAACCTGTTTGCCACGTATCGCTTCAACAAGGACCTCGAATTGCGGCTCAACGTCGATAACGTGACCGACGCCGACTACTACCTTGCCGCGTATCGCTCCGGCAGCTTCCTGTACAAAGGCGATGGACGCCAGTTCACGGCCACGCTCACTTACGCGTTCTGACGCATCGCTGGCGACGTCCGCGGTTCGGCGGGAACCTGGCGCCACGATTCCGCCGGGCATCCATTGCGCGGAGGACTACGAGGCGGCCGCGGCGTCGTATCTCGATGCGGCGACGTACGCGCACGTCGCGGGCGGTGCGGCGCACGACGTCACCGTGGAGGCCAACCGCCGCGCCTTCGCGACGTGGGCACTGTGGCCGCGCGTGCTGCGCGACGTTACGGCGGGCCACACGCGTGTGCAACTCGGCGCCCAGGTCCTCGCGCATCCGATCCTCCTGGGGCCGGTGGCGTTCCAGCGCGCATTCCACCCCGAGGCCGAACTCGCGACGGCGCGCGCCGCTGCGGTTGGCGACAGCGTCATGGTCTTGAGCACGCTGTCGTCGGTGTCGCTGGAAGCGGTGGCGCAAGTCCCCGGCGCCACGCGCTGGTTCCAGCTCTACGTCCAGCCGCAGCGCGAGGTGACCGCGGATCTCGTCGCACGCGCCGTCGCCGCGGGCTACCGCGCCGTCGTCGTGACGCTCGATGCGCCGGTACAAGCCGCGAGCCATCGCGCGTTGCGTGCCGGATACGCGGCGCCACCCGCAAGTGCAGCCGCCAATCTCGCTTCATACCCGTCGCCTGCCGCGACGGCGCCACGCGGATGCGGCATTCTGGGCGACGCGATGCGTCACGCGCCGACGTGGGACGACGTGCGCAGCCTGGTTCGCGACAGCCCGTTGCCTGTGTGGACGAAGGGTGTCGCGCATCCGGATGACGCGCGTCGGCTCGCCGATCTGGGTGTGGCCGGACTCATCGTCTCCAATCACGGCGGTCGCGGCCTCGATGGCGCACCCGCGACACTCACCATGCTCTCGCACGTGCGTCGCGCCCTGCCGAAGCCGTTTCCGGTCCTCCTCGACGGCGGCATTCGGCGCGGCAGCGACGTGTTCACGGCGCTCGCGCTCGGCGCCGACGCGGTGCTCGTCGGACGCTTGCAGGCCTACGCCCTCGCGGTTGCCGGTGCGCTTGGCGTCGCGCACATGGTGCGGCTGCTGCGCGAGGAGCTCGAGGTCTGCATGGCGCTCACCGGATGCCCCGACCCGTCCGCCATCGACGCCGATGCGCTGCTTGCGCGCGACGACGCCACGTCGCCATTCACCCCGAGACCCCGCCCATGAGCCCGCTCCTTTTCGACGACGTCCTGTCCAAGGACGAGGTGCGCGAATTTCGCACGCACCTCGATGCTGCCGAATGGCACGACGGTGCCGCCACGGCGGGGGAGATGGCGCGCGACGTCAAGCGCAATCAACAGCTTCCCGACGAGGCCGGTGTCGCCATCGAACTCGGCAACCGCATCCTGCGCGTGCTGGGTCAGCACGGCCGCTTCACCGCAGCCGCACTGCCGCGGCGCATCTTTCCGCCGCGCTTCAATCGCTACGCCGATGGCGGCACGTACGGCATGCACGTCGACAGCGCGCTCATGCGTGTGGCCGGAACGCCGCACACGTTGCGCAGCGACCTGTCGATCACGCTCTTTCTCTCCGAGCCCGACGAGTACGACGGCGGAACGCTGGAGATCGCAGGGTCGGCGGGCATCCAGTCGGTGAAGGCGCCCGCAGGATCGATGGTTCTGTATCCGTCGACGACCGTACATCGCGTTGCGCCGGTCACGCGCGGCGCACGCATCGCCGCGTTCTTCTGGGTGGAGAGTTGGGTGCGCGAAACCGCCGAGCGTGAACTGCTCTTCGAACTCGACGAGTCGATCCAGGCACTGCGCGCGACCAGCGCCGACGAGGGTGCCGCGATCCTGCGCTTGACCGGCGTGTATCACAACCTGCTGCGTCGCTGGGCGATCACCTGAGTCGCCTGCCACCGGCGCGGCCACGCGCCGATGCGCGCTCGCATGCCTATCGCGTCAGCGTGAAGGCGAGCGGCACGCGGACCCAGGCGGATACCGCACGTCCCGCCTGCTGCGCGGGCACGAACTTCCAGGTGCGCACGGCGGCGATCGCGGCCGCGTCGAGCCGATCGTAGTGGCTCGACTCGTCCACCTCGATGCGTTCGGGGTTGCCCTCGGTGCTGACGAGCACGCGCAGCACGACGCGCCCCTCTTCGGCGAGACGCCGTGACGCCGCGGGGTACGCCGGCGGGCGATTGCGCAGGTACGAGGCGTTGAAGCTCGGTGGCGTGACCGCTGCCGGTGCGGGCGCGACCGCTTCTGCAGGGGCCGTCACCGCGTCAGGTGCAGCCGGTGCGGCAACGGCGATGGGAGCCGTCGGCGCGGGGGAGGGCGCGGTGGGAACGACGAACTCGATGATGGGGACCGTCGGTGCGCGGGGGAGCGGCGGCGGTGTCGCCTTCATGGGTTCGAGGCGGGGCTTCGGTGGCGTGGGCGCGGGGGGTGGCGGGGGTGGCGGTGGCGGCGCCACGACCTTCGGTGGCGCGATGAGCTCGACCACGAGCGGCGTGGCCGCGGTCAGCGTCTGTCGCACCGGCGCTGCCTGCAGGATCGCGTAGAGCACGACGAGGTGAATCGCGACGACGACGGTGAGTCCGAGTCCCCGCGTGCCACTGTCGTAGCGAGGCGCGTCGGCGAGGTGCAAGGGTGCGGTGGACACGGCGCCGGTCGCTCACGCGGTGAGGATGAGCTTGCCGCTTTGCGTGATGCGCATGCGATACAGCCTCTCACCGTGCTCGATCACGATCTCGCGTGCGCCGTCGGCAAACAGTTCGCGGCTCGAGATCTGGCGCGGCAGGGGTGGCGCGCTCGACCGCGAGTCCGGCTCTGGTTGCGAAGGCGTCTCATCCTGCATCAACGAATGATAATGATTCGTATTTGTCATGTAAAGGGTGGGGCGCATGAGAACGCCACGAACCAGGACGGCGCGACCGGGGGGTGGACGCGGACGCCCTTGACGCGATCGCGGGTGCCGCCAACGCAGGCGGAGCAAACGCGGACGACACGAACGCGGACGACACGAACGCGGACGACACGAACGCGCAGGCCGCGCCCCGATCAGAAGATTCCAGCGTCGAGCCCGCCGGCCAGGAGCGCGCCGACGTCGCGGCACTGCCCGAGGACGTCGGCGGGAATGACCTGGCGCTGGGCCGTGAGCCCGCTCTTGTACACGATGCCGGGATGGACCTTGCGCAGCGCGAGACCCGTGGCGATGCGGTCGGTCTGGAACATGGCACCGGTGCCGTCGGTGCCGGCGCAGACGAGCACCGTATACGCCTTTCCGGCGACGCGTCCTTCGCAGGGATAGTAGACGCGCTCGAGGAAGTCCTTGGTCATCCCCGCGAGCGAGCCGAAGTTCTCGCTCGTCGCGATGAGCAGCGCGTCGCAACGCAGGAGATCGTCGACCCCGGCCTCCCGCGCGTGCCGGTAGGAAACGGTCACGAGGCCGGTCGCAACGGCGCCCGCGTGTGCAGCCTGCGCCATCTGCGCGGTACCGCCGAACTGCGAATGCCAGACGAGGAGAAGCTCCTTCATGGCACGCATTGCGGAAGGTGGTGGCGGGTGGACACGTGGCGTGTCCACCCGTTCACCCATGGCAACGATGCGCGGCGTCACGCCGCGGCAGGGGGCTCCTTGCGCGTCTCGACGATCTCGAGCGGCTCATCGGCGACCGTGACCCGCGGCGGGCGCGTGCGCCGTTGACGCGGTGCCTCGACCTCTTCGCTCACCGGAGGTGCCACGTGGGTCGTTTCGACGAGCACGAGCCCGGAATCGGCAGGCAGCGTTGCCGCGATTGGCGGGATCGCAACCGCGGGCGGCGCGATGTCGGGTGCCACCGCTGCCGCGGCTGGCACCGGAGCCGTCGGCGCGGGCGCGGCCGGGTCGGCAGGTGCAAGAGCAGGTGCAGCGGGTTCGGTCTCGCGCTCGACCGCGTCGACCGTCACCGGTGGCGCCGCCGGGGCCACGGCGTGGGCGCCGGTCGCGTCATCGGGGGTGGCCGTCCCGCTCCCGGATGCCGGTGACACCGCGTCCGCTGCGGGCTCGGCCGTCGCCGGACGCCGCTCGCGCGGTGGCCTGGGCTCGCGTGGCTCGCGGGCGTCCCGATTTTCGCGAGGCGGGCGCGGGGCGCGGGGCTCGCGCGCTTCGCGTGGCGCCGGCGCCGGCTTGGCGTCGATCGTCTCGGGCGCGCCGGCTGCCACGTCGGCGACGTCGGCGCCGGGTGCCGCGTCGGAGCCGGTCGTGGCTGCCGGGGCGTCCTGGCCGTTGCGTTCGTCGCGGTCCCCGCCGCGACCGCGTCGGCCGCGGCGGCGGCGATGACCGTCGCGCGTGTCGGCGCTCGCGGCGTCCATCCCATGGCGTGCTTCGGGGGTCGGACTTTCGGCGCGAATTTCGGCGCCACCCCCGTTCCCGCCCGTTACCGCGGCCGGCTTTTGCCCGTCGCGCTCGGCGGTGTCCGGCGCGCTGCGGCGCTCGCGTGCCTCGCGACCGTCGCGCGATTTCGGCCCGTCACCGCGCTCGTCGCGGCGACCGCCGGATGCGCCCTGCCCACCGCGCGACGACGCCTGTCCGCGCTGGCCTTCGGACCGGGCCTCCTGGCGTCCCGTGCGCTCGTCGCGGCCCTCGCGACCGTCACGCTGCCCGTGCCGCCGATCCTCGCCGCGGCGTGCGTCGCGGCCTTCCTCGCGCCGCTCGTGCCCTCGGCGCTGCTCGCCGCCACGACCACGATCGTCGCTGCGACGGCCGTCGCGCCGGGGCTCGCGCGTCGGGGCGCTGCGCTCGGCCGGCGCCGGCTTGGCGGCCGGGGCGGGTGCGCCCTGCGGCTTTGCCCGGAACCAGCCCAGGACCTTGCCGAGCCACGATCCGCCGTGCGCCTCGCTCGTGGCGGCCGCGGCCACCGGGGCGGGAGCTGCGGGCTGTGGCGCGGGTTGCGTCGGCGTGATGCCCTTCACCACCGCTTCCTGCCGCGGCGCGCTCGCGTCTTCCCGGGCCTGGCGCGCCGGATCGTTGTCCTCGGGCTCCTTGACGAGTTCGAAGGACGGCGGCAGCGGCTCCGCGTGATTGAGGTCATCGTGGCGCAGGCGCTCGATGCTGTAGTTCGGCGTTTCGAAGTGCCGGTTCGGCACCAGCAGGACGTTGACCTTGAAGCGCGCCTCGATCGACATCACGTCGTTGCGCTTCTCGTTCAGAAGGAAGGTGGCGACGTCGACCGGGATCTGCGCCACGACCTGCGCCGTGTTGTCCTTCATCGACTCTTCCTGAATGATGCGCAGGATGTGCAGCGCCGTCGACTCGGTCCCGCGGATGTGGCCAATCCCATGGCAGCGCGGGCACGGCGCATGCGCGGCTTCGGTCAGCGCGGGGCGCAGCCGTTGGCGCGACAGTTCCATGAGTCCGAAGCGCGAGATCTTGCCGAGCTGCACGCGGGCGCGGTCGTAGCGCAGCGCGTCACGCAAGCGGTTCTCCACTTCGCGCTGGTTCTTGGCGCTCTCCATGTCGATGAAGTCGATGACGATGAGTCCGCCCAGGTCGCGCAGGCGAAGCTGGCGCGCGACCTCGTCGGCGGCCTCGAGGTTCGTGTTGAACGCCGTCGTCTCGATGTCACCGCCCTTGGTCGCCCGCGCCGAGTTCACGTCGATCGCCACCAGGGCCTCGGTGTGGTCGATGACGATCGCTCCGCCCGAAGGCAGCGGCACCTGCCGCGCGTACGCGGTCTCGATCTGGTGCTCGATCTGGAAGCGCGAGAAGAGCGGAACGTCGTCCTTGTAGAGTTTCACGCGGTTGACGTTGGCGGGCATCACGTGACTCATGAACTGCTGCGCCTGCTCGTAGATCGCCTCGGTGTCGATCAGGAGCTCGCCGATGTCCGGATGGAAATAGTCGCGGATCGCGCGGATGACGAGGCTCGATTCCTGATAGATGAGGTACGCGCCGGGCTGCATCTTCGATGCATCCTCCACCGCGCGCCACAACTGCAGGAGGTAGTTCAAGTCCCATTGCAGCTCTTCGGTCGAGCGGCCGATGCCCGCGGTGCGCGCGATGACGCTCATGCCTTGCGGAACGTCGAGCCCGGCGATGGCGTCGCGCAACTCATTGCGCTCTTCGCCTTCCACGCGACGCGACACGCCGCCGCCGCGGGGGTTGTTGGGCATCAGGACGAGATAGCGCCCGGCGAGCGAGATGTACGTGGTGAGCGCGGCACCCTTGTTGCCGCGCTCGTCCTTGTCGACCTGGACGATGAGCTCCTGGCCCTCCTTGAGCTGGTCCTGGAGCCGGCCCTTGCCGTCGCCGCCCCGGTCGCGGAAGTACTCGTGCGCGATTTCCTTGAAGGGGAGGAAGCCGTGGCGATCGGTGCCGTAATCGACGAAGCAGGCTTCGAGCGACGGCTCGACGCGTGTGATCACGGCCTTGTAGATGTTGCTCTTGCGTTGTTCCTTGGTGGCGGATTCGATGTCGAGGTCGACGAGTCGTTGCCCGTCGACGATCGCCACGCGCAGCTCCTCGGCTTGCGTGGCATTGAACAGCATGCGTTTCATGTGCGTTCCCAAAGGCGCAGGCGCCCGATGGGAGCGACGGTCGAAGCACACGGCGCCCCTCGCGGGCGGCGCCGAAGACGCGATCAGGCGGCGGCCGCGGGCAACGACAAGGAGGCGAGCCGGGCTCGCCGACGGGAGGGCCCTCCGAACCGCAGCGCGAACGCATCCGGTGGCGGGGGCGGGGAAGGCGAGGCGGTGAACGCCCGCGTGGCTCTCGTCATGCTTGTTGTCGTGCGTTGTGCGTGCGAAGCGGTACGACGGCTTCCAGGCGCTTGCCGGTGCTGCGGTTCGCCGTGGCGAACGGACCCGCCGGAACGGTGGAAGCGAAAAATCTCGCTTTGGGGCGCCGCGCAATGCGCCGCTTCGAACCGGCCGCTGCCGGGTGCGGAGACTGCGCTCATCCATTACCATCGCCACTTTCGCGGGACCATCCCGCCCGGCGAGCGACGACAAGCCGGCTTCGTTCCCGCGCCGGAACCGATCGTGATCGGGGGCATTACCCTACCGACGTCGACTCGGGTCTGGGCGCGGAACCGCGCCGGTGACGATGGCGGCACCCAGCCGTGGGACGGTGCCCGACGGCGTGCCGCACGGGGAACGTGGCCAAGGGGATGGCGCCATGCCGGCGCGCTCCTCGGCTGGCTCCCGTTCGCGCCAGCGCGTTTTCGCGAGCAAGTATAAAGTAATGAACGAGTTAAGCAAGCAAGCTGTCCGCCGCCTCACGATCGACGAGGCCACCTCGGGGCAGCGCATCGACAATTTCCTGCTGCGCATCCTGAAGGGTGTGCCCAAGGGGCACGTCTACCGGATCCTGCGTAGCGGCGAGGTCCGGATCAACAGCAGCCGCGCCTCGCCGGATACCCGGCTCGCACCCGGCGACGTGGTCCGTGTGCCGCCCGTGCGCGTCGCCACCGCCGACACGCTCCGGCCCGCGCCGTCGCCGCGGGTGGCGTCGCGCCTGCCGATCCTCTTCGAGGACGAGCATCTTCTGGTGGTCGACAAGCCCGCCGACGTCGCGGTGCATGGCGGCAGTGGCATCGCGCAAGGCATCATCGAGAGCCTGCGCGCGGCCCGACCCGAGGCGCGGTTCCTGGAACTCGTGCATCGCCTGGATCGCGACACCTCGGGGGTGCTCCTCCTCGCGAAAAAGCGCACGGCGCTCGTCGACTTGCACGCACAGATTCGCGACGGCCGCGTCGACAAGCGCTACCTCGTCCTGGTTCGCGGCAAGTGGCGCGACGAGGTGCGCCGGGTCCAACTCGCCTTGCACCGCTTCACGACGCGCGACGGCGAACGGCGGGTGCGCGTCGATCCGGGGCTGGGCCAGGCGTCGGCGACGATCTTTCACCGCATGGCGGTGTGGCCACGACGCGAGGTCCCCGTGGCGCTGCTCGAGGCGACGCTCGTCACCGGTCGCACGCACCAGATCCGGGTCCATCTCGCGCACCTCGGCCACCCCGTCGCGGGCGACGAGAAATACGGTGACTTCGACTGGAACAGACGGCTCGCGCGCGAGGGATTGCGCCGGATGTTCCTGCACGCGCGCCACCTCGGCTTCACGCACCCGGCGAGCGGGGCGCCAGTCGCATTCGAGGCGCCGCTGCCCGACGATCTCGCGGGGTTCCTCGCCACGCTGGAGCCGACGGCGTGAACCCGCGGTCACGCCGCTACGCGCTCGTCGTGTTCGACTGGGACGGCACGCTGGTCGATTCGACCGCCGTCATCGCGCGCGCGATCCAGCATGCCGTGCACGACGTGGGCGAGCCCGTGCCCGACGACGACGCGGCACGCTACGTGATCGGCCTCGGCCATGAAGACGCGATCCAGAGCGTCGCCCCGACGCTGCCGAAGGCGCGATACCGCGAATTCTCGCTGCGCTATCGCGATCACTTTCGCGCCCAGGCGCACGCGATCCCGCTCTTTGCGGGTGTGGTCGAGCTCCTCCGGGATCTCGATGCCGCGGGTTATCTGCTTGCCGTGGCCACGGGCAAGGGTCGCGCCGGCCTCGATCACGCGCTCGCGACCTCCGGGCTGCACACGCGCTTCCACGCCACGCGCTGCGCCGACGAGGGCTTCCCGAAGCCGCATCCGGACATGCTCTTGCATCTCATGGACCGGCTCGGCGTGACGCCGCAGGAGACCTTGATGGTGGGCGATACGACGCACGACATCGATCTCGCCCGCAATGCCGGGGCGCAGGCCGTCGGTGTAGCCTACGGCGCCCACGCCGCCGCCACGCTGCGCACGGCGTCGCCGCTCGCGATCGTCGATTCGCTCGCCGAGTTGCGCCGCTGGCTCGCCGAGCACGGGTGAACGGGCGCCGCCGCGCGGACCCGCGTCAGCGTTGCAGGCGCACGAGATCGAGCGCGACACCCCGGGCGATCGCCTCGCCGCGATTGAGCGCGCCCAGTTTGCGCACGATGTTGCCGATGTGGAAGTTGACGGTGCGCTCGGCGATGCCGCACTTCACGGCGATGTCGGCGCTCGTGAGGCCACGGGCGGCAAACGTGAGGCACTCGCCCTCGCGCCGCGTCAACGTGGCCGGGATCGACGTCGTGACCGCTTGCCACCGCTCGCGCACGATCCCCTCGTGGAGCAGGCAGCCGATGAGGGCGAGATCCGCGAGTTCGCGACGAAGTCTCGCGCGGCGCAGCGCGTCGGGCTGCCTCGCCTGGCAATCCCAGGCGACGATCGCCCGCTCGCCGTGGGGCTGCTGCAGCGACATCGCCACCCCGCACGCGATGCCATTGGCCGTGGCTTCGGCTTCGAACGCGTGTGCAACGGGGTCGTCCGCGGGGGCGGCGTGGTGCCACGACAGCGGGATCGACCGGTCGTGGGTGAGCATGATCCGTGGGTCCACGCGGTGGCCCACGTGGCTGCGGTACCACGCCTTCCACTGGGATCCCGCGGTCGTCCAGTGGTGCACAAGCTCGGCACCGACGGTGCCCGCACGCACGACGAGACACGAGAAGCCGTCGAAGCCGCAGCGTCGCGCGAAGCGGGTGCCGACTGCGACGGCGCGCGCGTCGTCGTCGTCGGCGCCGAGGATCCGGGACAGCGCCTGCGCCATCCCCGTGACGTCGTCGCTGTCCAGGCGACCCAACGCATGGTCGTCCATCGCGCGTTTCCTCCCCTGGCCACGTCGCCGGCCATGGCCGGGCGACGCTTTGCAGGCTAGGGGGATTCCCGAGGCCTGGCTACTGTGGAAGACGAGGAGGGCGCGCCGGTCGCGGGCTGGAGGAACGGGTGCAAGTCACCGGTCTAATGCCTTGTGCGACAAGGTGAACCGAGGCGGAAGCCGCGCCAGACCTTCCTGTATATAGCTACAGGTAGGCTACAAAAGATTCCGCTGGACGGCGATGGCGATCGCTTCCTGGCGATTCGCCGCACCGAGCTTGCTGCGAACCCGATCGAAGTGGAACTGGACCGTCCGCGCGCGTATGTCGAGCTTCACGGCGATGTCGTCGGTGGTCATGCCGCGTGCGGCGAGCCGCACGCACTCGGTCTCCCGTCGCGACAGCGGCGTGCGGCGCGGCAGCGCGCACGTGCCGCGCTCGAGCGAGTCGCGCATGAAGAATTCGTGGAAGTAGTGGCCGAAGAGCACGAGGTCGGCGAGGTTCCTGCGGATCGCGTGCAGGCGTAGCGCGTCATTGCGCGCGGTGCGTGCGCTGAAGGCGATGAAGACGTGGCAGTCGTGGGCAGCGCGAAACATGTACGACACGCCACTGCCGATCCCGTGCGCGAGCGCGTCGTCGAGGAAGGCGTTGCCGGCAATACCGGGGCCGCGCAGCGTCGTCTGATCCCAGACGAGCGGCAGCGTGCTTGCCCAGTTGGCTCGCAGCCGTGGGTCGACGGCGACGTACGCTTGGCGGTCGTAGCGCTCGACCCAGGTTCGCGGCAGCGTCGTATAGACGTACACGACGTCGTCGCGGTCGATCTCGGGCATCGCCGACGTGGCGTACGAGAAACTGTCGAAGCCGAAGTGGCCGGCAACCGCGGTGAGCGCCGCGTGCAGATCCTCGTCGTGAGTCGCGGCGGCGAGAAGCGGTGCCACGAAGGGCGGCAGGTAGACGTGATCGCCGACGTCCGGACGACCAGGAACGATGGGGTGGAGCATGCGGTGCTCCTCGCAGACGCGGCATCGGGCGGGCGACGGCCAACGGGTCGCGCCCGACCGCGATTGGCATCGTAGCCCGTGCCGTCGCGGCACACCATGGGGTGCAAGACGCGGCCGACCGACGGCGTCCGACGGCGCTCAGCGCGCCGGCGGCAGGCCCTGCACGACGGCTCCCGGGCCGATGCCTTTTTCGGCGAACCACCCCTTCTTCATCTCGAGCGCGTAGCGTGCCGGGCCCTTGGACCAGTGCGTCGTCTCGGTCTGCGGCTGCATGTCCTCGACGTTGATGATCTTGCCGTCGCTGCCGATGAAGGCGATCGACAGCGGAATGAACGTGTTCTTCATCCAGAACGCGAGCGGCTCCGCGCGCTCGAAGACGAACAGCATGCCGTGGTCCGGTTGCAGGCTGAAGCGTTGCATGAGTCCGCGCGCGCGCTCGTCGGGTGTGGTGGCAACCTCGGCCGTGACCTTGTGCATGCCAATCGTCAACGTGATCTTGGGGAGCTCCGCCGCGGCAACGGGGAGCGCGAGGAGGAGCGCGTGGAGGACGAGCGTGGCGACGAACTTCATGCGGAGATCTCCTGGCGCAGCCGAACGTGCCGGCGATAGACGAGCCACGATACGCTGCTCGCCGCGATGAACGCGAGCATCGCCCAGGCGAGGCCGGGGAGCGAGTGGGTCAGCAGGGGCGAGATCGAGCCGGCGACGACGGCGCCGAGCGCGAACTGCGCGAAACCTTGCAGCGATGCCGTCATGCCGCGCAGTGCCGGGAAGAGGTCGAGCATCGTCAGCGTGATGCTCGGCATGGCGAGCGCCCAGCCCAGCGTGCACACGAGGATCGGCGCGATGTTCCACAGCACCCCGGGCGGAAGGAAGTGGCAGATGGCGACGTTGAGCAGTGCGCCGCCCGCCATGATCCCCAGGCCGATGTTCACCGTGCGCTGCGTCGACAGGCGACCGGCGATGCGCCCGGAGACGAATGCGCCCCCCATGATCCCGGAGATCATCGGGATGAAGAGCCAGCCGAAGCCCAGGGTCGACACTCCGAGAAGGCCGGACAGGAAGTAGGGCGCCGATGCGATGTAGAGAAACCAGCCGCAGAAGGACAGCGAGGTGACGAGGGCGAGGAAGAGGAACGCGGGACGCCCGAGCACCGTGCGGTAGCTTCGCCACAGTGCGGCGGGATGCAGTGGCTGGCGCATCGCGACGGGCAGCGTCTCGGGCAGGTGGCGGGCGCAGACAACCAGCATCGTGAGCGTATACGCGAAGAGGAACCAGAATACCGAGCGCCAGCCCAGGATGTTGAGGAGGATGCCGCCGAGGATCGGAGCGACTGCCGGGCCGATGCCGAAGACGAGCGTCACGTGCGACATCATCCGCTGTGCCTCGGCGCCCTGGAAGCGATCGCGAATGATCGCGCGGCCGACGACGACACCACCACCGGCCGAGATGCCTTGCAGCACGCGCGCAAGCCACAGCGACTCGATGTTGCCGGCAATCGCGCAGCCCAGCGTGCCGAGGGCGAAGATGCCGAGCCCGCCCAGGACGACCGGTCGACGGCCGAGCGCATCGGCGAGCGCGCCGTGCCAGAGCATCATGACGGCGTACGCGATCATGTACGCCGACAGCGTCTGTTGCATCGCGATCGGCGCGACGCCGAACTCGGTCTGGATCGCGCCGAAGGCGGGCAGGTACATGTCGACCGCGAACGGTCCCAGCATCGCGAGCGACGCGAGCAGCGCCGCGAACGTCCACGTCCGGCGCTGACCGGCCCGCACCGCGGCGCGGGTCGGCGTCACGGGCGCGCGCGTTCCGCGAGGGCAGCGTCGATGGCGGCGCGATCGTAGCGCGGCGCAAACAGGGCGATGAACGCGTACACGAAGCCCCGCTGGAAGACCCCGCGCCGCAACCCGAGCCGCGTCGTCGACGGCGCGAACAGGTGACTCGCGTCGAAGGCGTCGAACTGCGCATCGCGTTCCGGATCGTAGGCCATCGTCGCGATGATGCCGATGCCCATGCCGAGTTCGACGTAGGTCTTGATCACGTCGGAGTCGAGCGCGGTGAGGATGACGTTCGGCTCGAGGCCGCGCGCCGCGAAGGCGGCGTTGATCGCCGTGCGCCCGGTGAAGCTGAAGTCGTAGGTCACGATCGGGAACTTCGCGAGCGCCTCGAGCGTGAGCGGCTGCATCGTGCGCAGCGGGTGCCGCTTGGGGGCGATGACGACCCGATTCCAGTCGTAGCAAGGCAGCGCGACGAGCTCGGGAAAGTCGGCGAGCGCTTCCGTCGCGATACCCAGATCCACTTCGCCGCGCGCGGTGCGTTCGGCCACCTGCATCGGATTGCCCTGGTGCAGCTCGACGCGAACCTTCGGATAGCGCGTGGCGAATGCGCGCAGCACCTTGGGCAGCACGTAGCGCGCCTGCGTGTGCGTGGTTGCGATCGACAGCGTTCCGCTGTCCTCGGCGCGGAACTCGTCGGCGACGCGCTTCATGTTGCGCAGTTCGCGCAGTGCGCGGCGGGCCGTGGCGATGACGACCTCGCCCGCCGGCGTGAGCGCCGTGAGTCGCTTTCCCTGGCGCACGAAGATCGCGAGGCCGAGCTCGTCCTCGAGCTGGCGCACCTGCTTGCTGATGCCGGGTTGCGACGTGAAGAGCGCTTGCGCGGCGTCGGAGACGTTGAGTCCGTGCTCGACGATCGCGACGAGGTAGCGCAACTGCTGGAGATTCACGAAGGCTTATAACCGGCGGCCGGATCCATGCGAAGATTATATATTCGGGAGGTCGATGCGGCCCTCGCCATGGCGCAGTACTTCACCGTTCATCCTGTCAATCCGCAGCCGCGCCTCATCGCCCAGGCTGCAGACATCCTGCGCGACGGTGGTGTCGTTGCGTATCCGACCGACTCGAGCTATGCGCTCGGCTGCCGGCTGGGTGACCTTGCAGCGGCGACGCGGATCCGCACGATCCGCGGCTTGCACGGTCGCCACTTCCTGACGCTTTCCTGTCCGGATCTCGCCAGCGCGGCGCGCTTCGTGCGTCTTGCCAACTGGCAGTTTCGTCTGGTGCGGCAAGGGATGCCCGGACCTTTCACCTTCCTGCTGCCGGCTTCGAGCGAGGTGCCGCGCCGCCTGCTCACCGATCGGCGCCGCACGCTCGGGATCCGCGCCCCGGAGCACCCCGTGGTGCGCGCGCTCCTGGGCGCGCTGGGCGAGCCCATTCTCTCGTCGACGCTCATCCTGCCCGGCGAGACGGTGCCGCTCAACGATCCGCAACGGATCCACGAGCGTCTGGAGCACGCCGTCGACCTCGTCATCGACGCGGGGCCGTGCGCCGACGTGCCGACGACGGTCATCGATCTCACGCGCGAGCCGCCGACGCTCGTGCGCCGCGGTGGCGGCGACCCGCGCCGGCTCGGGCTCGAGCTTGCCGCGCCCGAGCCACCGGTCGCAGCGCCAACTTGAGGTAGAATGGCGCTCGATGGAGTCCGCGCCCGCGACCGCAGTACTCGCGATCGTGCCGGTGGTCCTGGCGATCGTTCTCCACGAAGCAGCGCACGGGTACGTCGCGCGTTTGTTCGGCGATGAGACGGCGTGGCAGCTCGGGCGGGTCACGCTGAATCCGCTCAAGCACATCGACCTCATTGGCACTCTCGTCGTCCCCGGCCTCTTGCTCGTGACCGGAGCACCCTACCTGTTTGGCTGGGCGAAGCCGGTACCGGTGAACTTTGCCAATTTGCGGCACCCCAAGCGCGACATGATCTGGGTCGCTGCGGCGGGGCCGGGTGCCAACTTCGCGATGGCGCTGTTGTGGATGCTCCTGGCGGAGGCGGCGACGCCGGGCGGGCCGTGGGCCAGCGAGGGCTTGTTCGTGATGGCGCGCATCGGCGTGTCGATCAACCTCGTGCTGATGGTGTTGAACTTGCTTCCGATCCCGCCGTTGGATGGCGGGCGCATCGCCGTGGGACTGTTGCCGGAACGCGCCGCGAGCGTGCTCGCCCGCATCGAGCCCTTCGGTTTCGTCGTGATCGTGACGCTGTTGGTCACGGGTCTCCTGAGCGACCTCATGCGGCCGCTCTTGCGGACTGCAACATCCTTGCTGTACGCGATCGTCGGCTCGTGACGGAGCGCCTTGGGCGCCATCGAAGCCGGCGCGATTAGAGAATCACTCGCCACCACCACACATGTTCGCTGACCGCGTGTTGTCGGGCATGCGTCCCACCGGGCGCATGCACATCGGCCATTACCATGGCGCGCTGAAAAACTGGGTGCGTTTGCAGCACGAGTACGAATGCCTGTACTTCGCCGCCGACTGGCATGCGCTGACGACGCACTACGAGACCCCCGAGGACATCGCGGCGATGACCTGGGAGATGATCATCGACTGGCTCGCGGCGGGCATCGATCCGGCGCGCGCGACGCTGTTCGTGCAGTCGCGGGTGCTGGAGCACGCCGAGCTCACGCTCCTGCTCGGCATGGTGACCCCCGTGGCCTGGCTCGAGCGTGTGCCGACGTACAAGGATCAGCAACAAAAGCTCGCCGATCGCGACCTCACCAATTTCGGCTTCCTTGGCTATCCGGTGATGATGTCGGCGGACATCCTCGTCTACCGCGCGAACATGGTGCCGGTGGGCGAGGACCAGCTCGCGCACATCGAGATCACGCGCGAGCTCGCGCGCCGCTTCAATCACATCTACGGTCGGGAGCCCGGGTTCGAGGAGAAGGCGCAGGCCGCCTTGAAGAAGCTCGGCGGCAAGCTTGCCGGCCGCTACGAGACGCTGCGTGCCGCGTATCAGGAGAAGGGCGACGCTGCGGCGCTGACCGACGCGCGCGACCTGCTCGCCGCGGCATCGTCGTTGGGCGCAGCCGATCGCGAGCGACTCGCCGGGTACCTCGAGGGTACCCGCCGCACCATTCTGCCGGAGCCGAGCGGACTGCTCACGGAGAACGCCAAGGTCCCGGGGCTCGACGGGCGCAAGATGTCGAAGTCGTACGGCAATGCGGTGCTGATGCGCGAGGAGCCGGCGGAGGTGACCCGCAAGATCCGCACGATGCAGACCGATCCGGCGCGCGTTCGGCGAACCGATCCGGGCGATCCGGAGAAGTGCCCCGTCTGGCCGCTGCACAAGATCTATTCGAGCGAAGCGACTCGGCAGTGGGTGGTCCAAGGCTGCACCACCGCCGGCATCGGCTGCCTCGAATGCAAGCAGCCGGTGATCGACGCCATCATCGCCGAGCAGAAGCCGATCATCGAGCGGGCGCAAAAATACGTGGACGATCCGAAACTCGTGCACGCGATCGTGGCCGATGGCTGCGATCGTGCCCGCGCGCTCGCGCAGCAGACGCTGCGCGACGTGCGCGCGGCCATGGGCCTTGCCTACGACTAGCCGGTCGACGCCATGAGTGACGCCGCCCTCGACCTGACGCATCCGTCGCCGGATCCGAAGCCCATCGCGCGGGTCTACGGCGCAGCGGTCACCGAGCTGCCGCAGGATCTGTACATCCCGCCCGAGGCCCTCGAGGTCTTCCTCGAGTCCTTCGAGGGGCCGCTCGACCTCCTGCTCTATCTCATCCGCCGGCAGAACATCAACGTCCTCGACATCCCGATGGCCGAGTTGACCCGCCAGTACCTGGGCTACGTCGAGATGATGCGGCGCACGCAGCTCGAACTCGCAGCCGAGTACCTGCTGATGGCGGCGGTGCTGATCGAGATCAAGTCGCGACTGCTGCTGCCCAAGCCGCCGGCGCCGCCGGGGCAGGAACCCGAAGATCCGCGCGCGGAGCTCGTGCGTCGTCTCCTCGAGTACGAGCGCATGAAGCAGGCGGCACGCGAGATCGACGCGCATCCGCTCGCACAGCGCGATTTCGCACTGGTGCGCGTGTGGTTCGACCACGTCGCGACGCAGCGACTGCCCGACGTGCACCCGGACGACCTCAAGGCCGCCTGGGCGGGCCTCGTTGCTCGCGCCAAGGTCAACCGGCGCCATCTCGTGACGCGCGAGCAGCTCTCGGTGCGCAGCGAGATGAGCCGGGTATTGAAGCGCCTCGAGCGCGGCGCGTACACCGAGTTCACGGCGCTCTTCGCCGAGCACGCCGACGTCGCGCATCTGGTCGTCACGTTCCTCGCCTTGCTCGAACTCGCGCGCGAGAGGCTCGTCACGATCGCGCAGACCGCGGCGTTCGCGCCGATCCACGTGACGCTCGCGGGCACGCCGGAATTCACCCTCGATGCGGACGTCGCCGACTGACGCCATGGACACGAACGAACACGACGAGCAGGCGCACGCCGCGACCGAGGTGGCGCCCGGGCACGGTGCCACGGATACCGCCGCCGAGCCTCCCACCGCACCCGTGCCGACGCCAGGTGACACGTCACCCGCACGCACCGCCGCGGACGCTGGCGTCGGCGATGTCGCCGAGGTGAAGAGCATTCTCGAGGCCGCCTTGCTCATCGCCGGGGAACCCACGACGACCACCGTCCTTGCCAACCTTTTCGATCCCCCGCTGGCCCCCGATCTCGTGCGCAACCTCCTCACCGACCTCGCCGAGGACTGGCGCGGCCGCAAGGTCGAGCTCGTGCAGGTCGCGAGCGGCTGGCGCTTCCAGGGAACGCGGGCCGTGCAGCATTACCTCGACCGCCTGTCACCGGAGAAGCCGCCGCGCTACTCGCGCGCGGTGATGGAAACGCTGGCGATCATTGCCTATCAACAACCCGTCACCCGCGGCGACATCGAAGCGATCCGCGGCGTTGCCGTGTCCACGAACGTCATCAAGGCGCTCGAGGATCGGCAGTGGGTGGAAATCGTGGGCCACCGTGAGACGCCGGGCCGCCCGGCCCTGTACGCCACGACGAAGCTGTTCCTGGACGACCTCGGCCTCCGCTCCCTCGCGGAACTCCCCCCTCTCGCCGAGCTCGACACGTCCAACCTCCTGGAGATCCCCGATGCCCCAACAAAGGCCGCCGAGGCGGCATTCGCACTCGCGACCCCACTCCTCGGGTCCGAGCCCCATGAAGCAGACGAACATCGCGCTCCACGCGATCCGGGAGAGCATGCCGCCGACCCGGATCAAACGCTCCACTGACGAGGTCTTCAGTGAGCCGCAGCGCCTGCACAAGGTGCTCGCGTCCTGCGGCTTCGGCTCACGGCGGGCGATGGAGGAGATGATCCTCGCCGGGCGCATCACCGTGAACCGCGAGCCCGCCGAAGTGGGGCAGAAGGTCGGTCCCGGCGACGAGGTGCGCATCAATGGCGAGCTCGTCAAGGTGCGCTTCACCGAGCCGCGCCCGCGCGTGCTCATGTATCACAAGCCCGCCGGCGAGATCGTCACGCGCGACGACCCCGAGGGGCGGCCCACGGTATTCACCCGGCTGCCATCGATCGGTTCCGGCAAATGGATCAACGTGGGGCGACTCGATTTCAATACCGAAGGCCTGCTCCTCTTCACGAATTCGGGCGAGCTCGCCAATCGCCTCATGCATCCGCGCTACGAGGTCGAGCGCGAGTACGCGGTCCGGGTGCTCGGCCGCCTCACCGACGAGCAGCGCCAGCGCCTGGTCGACGGCATCACGCTCGACGATGGCGTTGCCCAATGCACGCAGGTCGAGGATGGCGGCGGCGAGGAAGAGGGCGCCAATCATTGGTACCGCGTCGTGCTGAAAGAGGGTCGCAACCGCGAGGTGCGGCGACTGTTCGAGGCGCTCGACGTCCCGGTGACGCGCCTCATCCGCACGCGATACGGAACGCTCGCGATGCCTTCGCTGCTCAAGCGTGGCGATCTGGTCGAGCTCGAGGCCGCCGAAGTGGCGAGCGTCCTCGCAGCGGCAGGGCTCAAGGTGCCCGGTCCCGCGCCGCGACCGGGGTCGCGACCTGGCCAACAACGGCCGCCGCACGGCAAGGGCCGCCACGGCAAGTACAAGGGAGCCCGCGCGCCGCAGCGCGGTCCCGGACCGGGTGCACCGCGCACCGACGGCGCCGATGCGATGTCGTCGGGGGCGGCTGTGCCGGCGGATCGTGGTCACGCGGTGCATGAAGCGGCGCGACCGCACGGCAAGGGGCCGCGCCCGAAAGTGCGCCCGCCGCAGGCGCGTCCGGACTTCGAGACGACCCAACCGACGAGCAATGCCAACGCGATCGGTTGGCATGGGCACGGCAGCGGCGCGTCGCATCGCGCCGCCGGTTACGGCGGTCCCAAGGGCTACGGGGGTGGCAAGGGTCACGGCGGACACGGCGCGGGGCACGCCGCGCGGCCGTCACGGCCGCGGATCGACTTCGACGAGATCCAGCCGACCAGCAATGCCAACGCGTCGCCGTTTGCGACCACGCGCCTGTCATTGCCGCAGCACGCCCCGCGCGGCGGCGATGCCGCCGGTTACGGCCCGGGCGCGCGCGGCAACCGCAGTGGCCCCCGCGGGCGCGGTGCCGGCAAGGGTGGCTTTCGCGGCAAGGGCGGCCCGTCGCAACCCAAGGGCGCGCCGCGTGAAGTGAACGGCAACGTGGCTCCGCGCGAGCCCCGTGGTGAACGCCGCGAGGTGAATGGCAACGTCGCGCCGCGCGGCAGCACGCGTTCGGACGACGAGGCGTAGGCCGCCGCGGCGCGGCAGCGCTACACGAAAAGATCCGGTAGCGCCTCGACCCCGGGCTTGCTCGCGTACGCCGAGAAGTCGGTGATACCGGCTTCGCGCAGCGCTTCCTCGTCGATGAAGAAGCGTCCGGTCGTCGTGCGGGCGTCGCGCGTGACGATTGCGTGCGCGGCGTCGGCCATGATCTGCGGCTGGCGCGTGCGGTCGAGTTGATCGGCCACGCCCGGGACCATCGCGAGTGCGGCCGTGGCGATGATCGTCCGCGGCCACAGCGCATTGACGCCGATGCCGTCCGCCGCGAATTCGGCGGCCATCCCCAGCACGCACATGCTCATCCCGTACTTGGCGATCGTGTACGCCACGTGCGGGGCGAACCACTTCGCGTCGAGGTTGAGCGGCGGCGAGAGCGTGAGGATGTGCGGATTGCGCCCGGCGCGCGCCGAAGTCACGAGGTGCGGCAGGCAGGCCTGCGAGCATGCGAACGTGCCGCGCACGTTCACGCCGAGCATGAGATCGAAGCGCTTCATGGGGGTGGCGAGCGTTCCCGTGAGGCTGATCGCACTGGCGTTGTTCACGAGCACGTCGATGCCGCCGAAGCGCTCGACCGTGGCCTGCACGGCGGACTGGATCGCGGCCTCGTCGCGGATGTCGCAGGCGAGCGCGAGCGCCTTTCCGCCGGCGGCTTCGATCTCGGCGGCGGCGGTGTGGATCGTGCCGGGCAACTTCGGATGCGGCGTCGTGGTCTTCGCGGCGATGGCGACGTTCGCGCCGTCACGCGCCGCGCGCTTCGCAATCGCGAGGCCGATGCCGCGCGATCCCCCGCTGATGAACAACGTGCGGCCGGCAAGGCTCGTCATGATGGACTCCTTGGATTGGGGTGGTGGCACGGGGCGAAGCGTGCGGTGCCGGTCACGACGCGTCGCCAAAGCGCGCGGGGCGCTTTTCGAGGAATGCGGTGACGCCCTCGGCGAAGTCGTCGCTCGCGGCACACGCGGCAAAGCTTGCCGCCTCGGCGGCCAGTTGCTCGGCGAGCGTGCGGTTCGCGGCATCACGCAGGAGGCGGCGCGTATTGCGTAGTGCCTGCGCCGGCCCGCGCGCGAGATCGTGCGCGAGCTTGTCGACCGTCGCGTCGAGGTCGGCGGCCGGGACCACGCGGTTGACGAGACCCCAGGCGAGCGCCTGCGCGGCGTCGAAGCGATCGCCCACGAGCATGATCTCGAGCGCGCGCCGCATGCCGACCAGGCGCGGCAACGACCACGTGCCGCCGCCATCCGGGGTCGTGCCGATCGCCTTGTACGCCGCGGCGAAATACGCGTTGTCGGCGGCGATCACGAGATCGCAGGCGTTCATGAGCGACAGGCCGAAACCGGCGACGGCGCCGTGCACCTGGGCGATGAGCGTGTGCGGCATCGCGGCCAGGCGTTCGATCGCCGCATGCAGGCGGGCGATGAGATCGTGGAAGCGTGCGCTGCACTCCTCCGGCGGCCGGCCGAGCTCGGTGGCAAACGAGCGCACGTCGCCGCCGGCCATGAAGTGCTTGCCGGCGCCGCGCACGACGACCACTCGCAGGTGATCGTCGGCGGCGATCACGCCCGCGGCGTCGACGAGC
>JADZDD010000020.1 GCA_020851235.1 Burkholderiales bacterium
CCCGCCGGCGTCACGCGTGGCAACTGGATCCAGACCGACCCCAGGAAGGGCTGGTTCGTGATCCTGCGCCTGTACAGCCCGCTCGAGCCATTCTTCGACAAGAGCTGGCGGCCGAGCGAGATCGAACCGATGAAGTGATGCCGCGGCAGAGCGCAGCGCGTCGTTCGAGAAGTGGGGTGGCTGATGGGATTCGAACCCACGACAACCGGAATCACAATCCGGGACTCTACCCCTGAGCTACAGCCACCATCGTTACCGCAATCGACCGTCGCGCTCGCCTCGTCCACTGCAATGCCGCATGCGTGGCGCGCCCGACAGGACTCGAACCTGTTACCCCCGGCTTAGAAGGCCGGTGCTCTATCCGGATGAGCTACGGGCGCGGAGAACCGCTTCGTGCGCCACCGAATGCGCGCCTGGCGACCGCCGGGAGAGCGAAATGTTACCACAGCGCCGGCGTCGGTTCCGAGTGCGCCAGGCGACCGGAATCGCGCGCGGCCCACACCCACGTGATCGACAGAGACACACGCAGATGCTTCAATGCAGGACGAGTCACGCCCGTCGTCACCGGCGGCGGCGAACGATCCCACGGAGCATGCGATGCGCTTCGACCTGACCGAAGAACAAGCGATGATCGTCGCCACCGCGCGGCGATTCGTCTACGACGAACTGGTGCCGCTCGAAGACGAGATCGAGGCCAGCGGCCGTCTCGATCCCGCGAAGGCCAAGGCGATCTTCGAGAAGTCGCGCGCGCTCGGCCTGTACGCGACCAACATCCCGACCGAGTACGGTGGCGGCGGACTGTCCGCGGTCGACACGATGCTCGTCGAGGAGCAGTTCGGCCACACCAAGGACATCCTCATCCGGCGCGCATTCGGCAACATCTACGAGTCGCTGCTCGCCGGCGACGACGCGCAGAAGAAGCGCTGGCTCATCCCCTGCGTGAGCGGCGAGCGCACCGCGTCGATCGCGATCACCGAGCCCGACGCCGGATCGGATGCCGCCGGCATCCGCACCACCGCGACGCGACTGGGTTCAGGCTACGTCCTCAACGGCAGCAAGCATTTCATCAGCGACGGTGAGTACTCGGACTTCTTCATCGTCTCGGCGGTGACCGACCCGGCGGCACGGCCGCGACACGTCTCGCTCTTCCTCGTCGACAAGGACCTGCCCGGCGTCGGCATCGGGCGCGACCAGAAGATGATGGGGCTGACCGGCACGAGCCACGTCGAGCTCACCTTCACCGACGTGAAGCTCGGTACCGAACACCGGCTGGGTGCCGAGGGCCAGGGACTCGCGCTCACCTACTCGACGCTCGGTCGCGTGCGTCTGGCGCAGGTCGGTGCACGCGCGATCGGCAAGGCGTGCCGGCTCATGACGATGCTCACCGACTACGCCAACGACCGCAAGCAGTTCGGCAAGCCGATCGGCGACTTCCAGATGATCCAGCAGATGATTGCCGACAGCGCCATCGACATCAACGGCGCCCGACTCATGCTCTTGCGCGCGGCGTGGGAGATCGATCAGGGACGCGATGCCCGTGACTGGATCTCGATGGTGAAGATCGAGGCGGCCGAAACGCTCGGTCGCGTTGCCGATCGCGCGGTCCAGGTCTTCGGCGGCATGGGCTACTGCCGCGAGTTGCCGGTCGAGCGTCTGTATCGCGACGCCCGCATCTTCCGGATCTTCGACGGCACCTCGGAGATCCACCGCACCGTCGTGGCGCGCGGTGCGCTGAAGCGCGGTGCACCGCTGTGGGACATCGGCGCGTGAGGGTGCTCGCCGCAGCGTGACGCCACGGGCGTTGCCATCGAGCGCGCCCTACCGTCCCTGCCAGCGCGGCGCCCGCTTCTCGGCGAAGGCGCGCGGCCCCTCTTTCGCGTCCTCGCTCGCCAGCATGCGCTCGGCAGCGGGATAGGGCATCGTCATCGCCGCCGCAAGACCAGGAGCGGCGAGGCTGTCCAGCATCACCTGCTTCGAGGCTTCGATGGCGAGCGGCGCGCACTGCAGCAGTTCATCGCAGAGCGCGCGAACGCGCGACTGAAGCTCGCCCGCAGGGACGACGTCGTTGACGAGGCCGATGCGCTTCGCTTCCGCGGCGTCGATGCGACCCCCGGTAAGCACGAGGCGCATCGCCTCCTTCATCGGGATGGTGCGGGCGAGCCGCTGCAGCGCGCCGCCGCCCAGGGCGGCAAGCCCCACCCGCGGCTCGGGCAGGCCGAACTGCGCATGGTCGGCAGCAAGCGCAAGATCGCACGCGGCGAGGATCTCGACGCCACCGCCCAGGCACAAGCCGTTCACCGCGGCGATCACGGGCTTGTAGAGGTCGAAGCGCTTGGTGATGCCGGCGAAGCCGCCGTAGGGATAGTCGTAGTCGCCGGTGACGGCGAGTGACTTCAAGTCGGTGCCGACGCAAAACGCGCGCGTGCCGGTGCCGGTGATCACGGCCACGCGCAATTCTGGATCCGCGGCGTAGGCGTCGAACGCCTGCGAGAGCTCGACGTGCGCGTCCCGGTGCAGCGCGTTGAGCACCTCGGGACGGTCGATCGTGATGGTGAGGACGCGCCCGTCCCGCTCGAGCCGGCAATAGCGCGGCGCGGCAACGTCCGGCGGCGACGTGTGCGGGCGCATGCTCAACGCCCGCGTCGCGCGAGGAACTCGGCGAGCGTGTCGTCGATCACCTTCGCGGTGCGCATCGCCGATTCGGGCGTGCTCGCGCAATGGCCCTCGCCGTTGAGCTCGTCGACGATCGACTGCACGAGCGGCTGGTGCACGTACGGCGGATCGGCGATCGCGATCTCTTCGACCGACTCACCGTGATACAGGCGGATCGGCGCCGGCGGCCGGCCGGACGGTGGCATGAGCGGCGGAAACGTCGAGTAGCGGATGCGGCCGGTGGCGCCGACGATCTCGTTGTACTCGTCGTCGACGTCGGTGGCAAAGCACCACGCGCCACTGCCGTACGCACCGCCTTCGTAACGCCACGACGCACTGACGATGTCCTCGGGTGCGTAGGCGTGCGCCTGGTTGTCGGCGAAAGCACGCACCTCGGCGATCGGGCCGATCACGTAGTCGAGGATATCGAGCGTGTGTCCGACCGCCTCGAAATAGATTCCGCCCCCGGAGAGTTTCGGGTCGAGCCGCCAGCCCCAGAACGGGCCCCGAAGCGCCTCGGCGTCCGGGATGCGATGGAAGTGCCGCGAGATCGTCATCCGCACGGCACCGATCGCACCGGACTGGATCAGGTCACGCAACGCGGTGAACCGCGGCAGCGCGCGCCGATAGTACGCAACCCACAAGGGCACGTTTGCCGCGCGGCACGCCTGTGCCATCTCGGCGCATTCGGCATGGCTCATCCCCATCGGCTTTTCGACCAGCACGGGTTTGCCCGCGGCGGCGCAACGCAGGACGAAATCCTTGTGCGATTCGGTGCGCGTCGCGACGTAGACCGCGTCGACGTCCGTGGCGTGGATGAGCGCCTGCGCGTCGGGCTCCGCGCGAATCGCGGCGCCGTGCGAGCGCGCGTACTCGGCGGCGCGCTCGGGATTGCGATCGTGGACGGCAACGAGCGTCGAATTGCGCGCCCCGTGGAGTGCGGGGCCGCTTTTCATGCGCGCGACCTCGCCGCAACCGATCATGCCCCAGCGTATCGTTCGCATCGTCGTACCGTCGTTTGGGATGGGGTGGCCGGTCAGGCCCGGGCCGCAATGCGCGAGCGCGCGGCTTCCTCGGCGTAGAGCACGCCGTCGCGCGTCATCGCATCGATCTCGTCCGCTGCAAAACCCAGCTCGCTCGCGATTTCGCGATTGTGCTCACCCAACAGTGGCGCCACCCGCGACGGCGTCACGTCGCAGTCCGAGAAGCGAAACGGGATGTTGGCGAGCTTGACCTTGCCCAGCACCGCGTGCTCCTGCTCGATCAGCATGCCGCGCGCGTGCACCTGCGGGTCCGCCAGCACCTGATCGATGTTCTGCACCGCCGCCGCCGGCACGTCCGCGGCGTCGAGCGCGGCAAGGCAGGCCTTGACGGTGCGCGTGCCAACCCACGCCTTGACTACGGCGAGGATCTCCTCGCGGTGCGTGTTGCGCCCCTGGGCGCTGTGGAAGCGCGCGTCGGCCGCAAGCGCGGCACCGCCAATGAGTTGCGCCAGACGCTTCCACGACGCGTCGACCTGCGCCGCGATGACGAGGTCGCCGTCGCTTGCGCGGAACACGCCGTACAGCGTCGACTGCGGCAGATCGTGTCCGGTTTGCACCGGCAACTCGCGCCCGTCGCTCATCGTGTAGCACTGCACCGCGTAGTCGTGCATTCCGATCATGCAGTCGTACAGCGCCGTGTCGACGTGCCGGCCGCGGCCGGTGACGGCACGGCCGACGAGCGCCGCGCATACCGCGGCAACACCGTGGATCCCGGCGTACATGTCGGCGATCGGCATGCGAAACAGCGGCGGCGGCTCGCCCGGCACGCCGACCATCGCCATCGCGCCGCTCTTCGCCTCGGCGATGAGGCCGAAGCCCGGACGCTGCGCATCCGGACCGGTATGACCATACGCGGAGACCGAGCAGTAGACGAGGCGCGGATTGCCCTTCGCGAGCGTCGCGTACGACAACCCGAGCTTGTCGAGCGCGCCCGGCCGGTAGTTCTCGACGAAGACGTCGGCCTTGGCAACGAGACGACTGACGAGATCGGAGCCGCGCGGATCCTTCATGTCGACGCAAAGCCCGCGCTTGCCCATGTTCTGCTGCAGGAAGTAGCCGCTGTGCCCGTCCTTCACGTACGCATGCACGCGCCCGGCGTCACCCGCCGTCGGGCGCTCGACCTTGACGACGTCGGCGCCGAGTCCGGCGAGGCAGCGCGACAGGTACGGCCCGGCGAGAAAGTGCGTGTAGTCGACGACGCGGATGCCGGTGAGGGGAAGCGGTTGCTGGACCATGACAGGGCTCCTGGGAAAACAGGCAAGGCGGCCGGTCGCGCGCCGCGTTCAGGCGGCGCCCGGCCGGCGCGGAATCATGAGCTTGTGCTCGCCGCGCTGGACCACCACGCCGTCCTGGTTCACGAGTTCGGTCGGGAGCACGACGATGCCCCATCCCGGGCGGCTGCGCGAGGCACGCTTGCTCGCCACGGTGAAGCGCACGTGCAGCGTGTCGCCGATGCGGATCGGCGCCAGGAAGTCCCAGTTCCAGCCGAGCGAGTAGCCGGGCTGGAAGCGCAGATCGGACTGGCACTTGAGCCCGTCGGCGAGCGACAGTCCCATGAGTCCGTGCGCGACACGGCCGCCGAAGTGCGACTTGCGCGCGTACTCCTCGTCGACGTGGACCGGCGTGTGGTCGCCGGAAAGATCGGCGTAGGCATCGATCATCGCGGCGGTGATGGTGACCGTCGGGCTCGTTCCCGTCGCGCCGACGACGGCATCGTCCCACGTCTTGTCGGTATCGGGCAGCGTCGTCATGATGCGGCGAGCATAGGGGAGTGCACATCTTTCGTCTACGCAATGCCGACAATATCTGGCATTGCCGAAGGCAATACGCCGTCTGGGCAGGGGCGACGAAGGCCAGGGGCGACGCGACTACAATGGGGCTCCCTGCTCCCATTGACACGGGCAATAGTGGCGGCGTCCCCGATCGACCTCAAGCTGCTGCAGCTCTTCGACGAGCTGTATCGCAGCCGCAGCGTGAGCCGCGCCGCGGAGGCGCTCGGCCAGAGCCAGCCGACGGTGTCGATCTGGCTCTCGCACCTGCGTCGGCTGTTCGGCGATCCGCTGTTCGTGCGCACGCGCGGCGGCATGCAGCCCACGCCACGCGCCGACGCGCTCATCGACCGCGTGCGCACCGCGCTCACCGCCGTCAATTCGCTCGTCGGCGGCGCTCCCGGCTTCGATCCCGCGACCTCGCAGCGCAGCTTCCGCATCGCGATGACCGACGCCAGCCACATCACGATCCTGCCCGCGCTCCTCGCGCACACGCGGCGCGCGGCGCCCGGCGTCAGGCTCGAGGCGGAAAACATCGGCGACGCCACGGCGGCGCAGCTCGAAGCCGGCCGTGCCGACCTCGCAATCGGCTTCATCCCCGACCTCGAAGCCGGCTTCTACCAGCAAACGCTGTACGCGCAGGACTTCGTCTGCCTGCTCTCCGCCGACCACCCGCGCGTGAAGGAGACCTTGACGCTGCGCGGCTACCGCACCGAGCTGCACGTGTCGATCCTGTCGCGGTCGGGTTACGCGGTGATCGACACCGCGCTGCGCGCCCAGAAGGTCACGCGCACCGTGCGCCTGGAACTCCCCGGCTTTCTCGGGCTCGCCACGATCCTGTCGACGAGTGATCTCATCGCCACCGTGCCGCGCACGATCGGCGAGACGCTCGCGCGCATCGGCGCACTCCGGCTCGCCGCCTGCCCGGTGAAGATTCCACCGTTCCTCGTCAAGCAACACTGGCACGCGCGCTATCACAACGACGCCGGCAACCGCTGGCTGCGCGCGGTGTGCGCGCAGCTCTTTGCCGACCCCAGGCGCGGCCCCGTCGCCGGCGCGCGAGCGAGCGTCACGCGAAATGGCGCTCGTGGCCCGCGACGCGCAAGCCCACCTCGACGCCCTTGAGGAGCGCGACGAGGGTGGCGTTGATCGGTGTGGGCACGCCCGCGCGGGCACCCGCACGCACGACGGCGCCGTTGATGTAGTCGATCTCGGTCGGCAAGCCCTTCTCGAGACTTTGCAGCATCGACGTCTTGAAGTCGGGGGGAAGACCCGCCGCGGCGTGCCGCCACGCCTCGACCGGCGCCTCGGTCGCAAGCCCGACGCCCAGCGCGCGGGCCACCGCCATCGCCTCGGCGATCGCCGCGAGCGCACAAGCCTCGATCGCCGGCACGCGGTAGAGCTCGCCGTAGGGGAGTCGGGTGATGGCCGCAAGTGCCCCGGTGCCGACGTTGATGAAGAGCTTGTCCCACATCGTGCCGACGATGTTCGTCGACACCGTGGTGGCAAGGCCCGCGGCGCTGAACGCGGCCGCGATGCGCGTGGCGCGCGCGCTCACCCGCCCGTCGAGTTCGCCGATGATCGTCTCCTTGCCCCGGGTGCCGGCGATGAGCCGACCCGGTCCCAGCACGACGCCGCCGGTGTACGTCTTGCCCGCCATCGTCGCCGCCCGACCGACGACGTCGGCAATGACGTCCTCGTGACCGAGGCCGTTTTGCAGCGACATGACCGCCGTGTCGGGGCCGACCACGCCGGCGGCTCGCGCCGCGCGGATCGACGTCTCGGTGTCGTACGACTTCACCAGCACGACGACCAGGTCGACCGGACCGATGCCGGTCGCGTCGGTCCGGGCAACCACGCGCACCGTCCGCTCGCCACCGTCGTCGCGCAGGACGAGACCGTGCGCATTCATCGCGTCGACGTGCGCCTGCCAGGCGTCGACCAGCCACACCTCGTGCCCGCCTTCGCTGAGCACGCCGCCGAGCGTGCCGCCGAGCGCACCGGCGCCCAGCATGCAGATCCGAAGCCGGGGCACGCCGTCGCTCATCGCGCCCGGCTCGCTTCGCTTCGCGGCTGCCATTGCGCCAGCACGCGCAGCGCGCCATCGTGGGCGCGGATCGCGCTGTCGAGCGGCGAGAGATCCGGGAGGCTGCCCGTGGTCACCGCCTCGGTCGACAATGGCACGCCGGCAGGCAATGCATTCATGAGTTCGACGAGCGGCAGTCCGCCCTCGCCCGGCGGGAGCCGCCCCTCACGGGCCTCGGCGATGATCCCGGCGTCGGTGGGCGCGGCAAGCGGCGCATCCGAGAGCTGGACATGGCCGATGAGGCGCGCCGGCACGCGCGCGAGGTCGGCGGCGGTCCCGCCGGAACGCACGACGTGAAGAAGGTCGACGAGGATGTGGCCGTTCGGCCGCGCCGCACGGGTGACGATGTCGACCGCATCGCCGATCGACGCGATCGGCTTGCGCCAGCGCATGAACTCGAGATCGACCGCGAGTCCGTGGCGGGCGGCGACGTCGCACAGCGCGCCGAAGCGCTCGACGTTGCGTGCGACGTCGGGATCGTCGCCGCTCGCACCGCAGTTGACGCGCTGCGCGCCCAGCTCGGCGGCGATCGCCATCCACTCGTCGAGTCCGTCGACATCGAGGTCGCGCGTGAGCGAGATGAACTCGGCGTCGAAGATCTCCACACCTGCGGCGTGCGCCACAGCGCGCAGCGGCGCGACGTCGCGATGCGCCACCGGATACACCCGTGTCCCCGGCGCCGCCGAGTGCATCCGCAAGCCCACGCGCCGGTATCCGGCACGCGCCGCCGCCGTGATGAGCTCGTGCGGACCCAGGGTGAGGAGCGGAAGGTGCGCAATGCCCAGTTCGAGGGTCGCGACGTCGATCATGGCGTTCTCCACTGTCCGTCGCGGGCCGAAGCGAAGAGCGCCTCGATGATGCGCAGCGTCAGCGCCGCGTCCTCGATCGGCCACGAGGGCACCGGCTCGCCGCGCACGAGGCGCGAGAAGCGGTCGAATTGCAACGTGTACTGGTTGACGGGATCGAAGCGGTACGTGCGCGTCGGAATCGAGCCGGCGCTCGCCTCGTCACCGACGTACACGTGACAGGGCGTCGGGCGTCCGTGCGCGTAGGGAAAGTCGGTGGCGAGCCAGCCGCGGCTGCCGAGGACGGTGAACTGCTGGTGCGACGCCCACGCGTTCGGCCCACCCTGGCTCGACACGCTGATCGTCGCGTGCCGGCCGCCAAAGTCGAGGATCGCGGTCGAGAGCCGATCGATGGTGAAGCGCGGGTCGCGATCGAGCGTGCCGATCACGCGCTTGGGCGCGTCGCCGTAGACGAGCGTGCACGCGCTGATCGCGTACGAGCCCAAGTCGTAGAGTGCACCGCCGCCCTTGTCGGGGTTGTTGCGGATGTCGTTCGGATCGTGGAACTGCTTGGCGAGCGTCGCGTGCACGGCGAGCGGCTCGCCGATGGCGCCCTCGTCGAGCAAGGCGCGGATCTGCGTCCACTGCGGGTGGTTGCGGTAGGAGAACGCCTCCTCGATGTGGCAGCCGCTCGCATCGCGTGCCGCGACGAGCTCGGTCACCTCGGCGGCCTTGAGCACCAGCGGCTTCTCGCACAGGACGTGCTTGCCCGCCTCGAGCGCGCGGATCGACCATGGAAGATGCAGATGGTTGGGCAGCGGCACGTACAGGGCGTCGACCTCGGGGTCGGCCAGGAGTGCCTCGTACGTTCCATGCGCGCGCGCCGCGCCGAATTCGGCGGCGGTGGCCTGCGCCTTGGCCAGGTCGCGCGACCCGATCGCGGCAAGTGTCGCCGCCTTCGCATCGGCCAGCGCCGGCAGCGCGCGCGTCCTCGCGATCGCCGCCGTGCCCAGGATGCCCCAGCGAATCTTCTCCATCGATGACTCCATCAGCGCCGGCGGTCAGTACGTCGCGCGACCGCCGGAGAGGTCGAACGTGAAGCCGGTCGAGAACGTGCATTCCGGACCGACGATCCATGCCACCATCGCCGCGATCTCCGGAATCGTCAAGAGCCGGCCCATCGGAATCTTCGCCTTCGTCGAAGCGATGTGCTCGGCGGTCATCTCCCGGAAGAGTTCGGTCTCGGTCATCACCGGCGCGATCGCATTGACGAGCACCCCGCTGCCGACGAGTTCGCGGGCGATCGATTTGGTGTAGCCGATCACGCCCGCCTTCGCCGCCGCGTACGCGGCGATGTTCTGCACGCCTTCCTTTCCCGCCGCCGACGACACGTTCACGATCCGTCCGTATCCCGCCGCACGCATCGCCGGAATCACCACGCGGCAGCAATGGAACACGCCGGTCAAGTCGATCGCGAGCACCCGCTCCCAGGCGTCGAGCGGATACTCCCACGTCGGCAGCACGGGGCCGTTGATGCCGGCGTTGTTGACGAGGAGGTCGACGCGCTGCGTCGCCGCGATCGTCGCCGCGTAGGCGCGCTCGACCGAGGAGAAGTCGGCGACGTCGACACTCACGCAAGCCGCCGGCGTGAAGCCGGCGCTTGCCGCATCGAACGGCGCGAGATCGCGATCCCAGATCGCGACCTTGGCGCCGTCGCGTGCCAGGCGCTGCGCGATGCCCAAACCGATGCCGCGCGCGGCACCGGTCACCACGGCGACGCGACCGGCGAGCGGCAGCGCGCTCACTTCGCGGCCCAGGCGGGCTTCAGCGTTTCGATCACTTGGGCCCGGCCGTCGACGATCTTGACGATGAAGCTCTCGCGGTCGAGGTCGCCCTTGTCGTCGTAGCGCGTGTCGAAGAGGATGCCTGGATAGTCCCTGGCCGCGAACTGCGCGCCGTGCAGCGCCGCAGGAAAGGCCTTCTGGTCGAGCTTGCCCAACTTGTCCTGCACCGCCTTGATCGCCCACGTGCCGGTGTAGCCCTTCATCGCATTGTGATCGGGTCGCGCCTTGTACTCCGCCTCGTACTTCTTCGCAAACGCCTGGACCGTCGGATTCGGCGCATCGGCGGTGAGGCCGACGTGCGCGACGATGCCGTTGGCGGCGCTGCCGGCCAGTTCCACGACCTTCTCGTTGGCAAGCGTCGTCTCGCCGACGATCGGCTTGTCGTAGCCCTGCTTGCGCAACTCGCGCAGCGCTCGCGCCGACTCCTCCTCGTGCAGGTAGACGAACAGGACGTCGGCATTGGCCTGCTTCGCGCGCAGCACCGGACTCGAGAAGTCGACCTGCGGGACGTCGGTCGAGATGTCGGCCACCACCTTGATCCCGGCCGTGGCGAGGTCCTTCACGATCGCATCGCGCCCGCCCTTGCCGAAGTCGGTGTTGGCGAACATGATCGCGACGGTCTTCGCCTTCAGGAATTCCTTGAGGTAGCGCACGACCTTCGGCATCGCCGCCGCCTGCGTGAACGACGTGCGAAAGACGTACGGATTGCCCTGCTCGGTGATCGCCGCCGCCTCGCCGCCGATGATGTTCGGCACGCCCGCGCGCCGCGTCTCCTGCATGCTGACGAGGATCGAGCCGGAGAATACCGGCCCGATGATGACGTAGGACTGGTCGTCGATCGCGCGCTGGGCGAGCGCTTTCGCCACGCCCGGATTCGTCTGCGTGTCCGACGGCGTGTACTCGATCGGCCTGCCGTTGAGGCCGCCCGCCGCGTTGATCTCGCGCACGGCGAGCTTCACGCCGTTATTGAAGTTGGTGCCGGCGGTCGCCCCCGGGCCGGAGAGCTCGACCAGGCCCGCGATCTTGACGGGTTGCGCGTCGAGATCGCCGGCGGCGACCAGTGCGGCGGAAGCGATGGCCAACCCCATCGCAAGCGGATGCAGCGAACGGAACATGAGCGATCTCCAAGGGACTGCGCGCAGGTCAGCGCCGGTCGCAGCGCGCGCGGGCTCGCGGTCCGGTGCCGGCAACGATAGGTGCCGACGCGCTCACTGTCCATGCCGCGGCGGCAATCCGCCGCATGTGGCAACGCAATAATGCGATCGCACCGTGCCGGTCACTTGACCCCGTCGAAGAAGAGCGACGGCGCCCACGTGCTGACCGCCGGCACGTAGGTCACGAGCAGCAGCACGAACACGTTGACGAGCAGGAACGGCAGCGCGGCCTTGGTCATCTCCCACAGCGTGCTGCGGGCGAGGACGACGCCCAGGTACAGGCAGTTGCCTACCGGCGGTGTCACGAGGCCGATGCCGAGATTGACGACCATGATCGCCCCGAACTGCACCGGACCGATGCCGGCAGCCTGCGCGATCGGATACAGGATCGGCGCGAACAGCAGCAAGGCCGGAACGAGGTCCATGAACATGCCGACGAAGAGCAGGAACACGTTGATCATCAGCAGGACGACGATGGGGCCCCAGTTCATCGTCTGGAAGAAGGCGACCAGCATGTCCGGAAACTGCACCATCGCGACGATCCACGCCAGCACCGACGTCGTCGCCACGACGAAGCAGGGAATCGCCGAATTCACTGCCGCGTCGACGAGAATCCGGTACAGGCCGCGCCAGTCGTACTCACGGTAGACGACGCCGCCCAGGAACAGCGCGTAGAGCACGCCGATGACGCCAGCCTCGGTGGCGGTGGTGATGCCGGTGATGATCGCGCCCAGCAGGAACACGGGCAGGAGCAGCGAGAGGAACGCCTCGCGAAACGCCGTCCACAGCTCGGAGGCCCGCGCGCGCTGCGCGCGCTGCGGCCAGCCCTTGCGCCGCGCGAGGGCCCAGACGAGGCCCATCTGGAAGACGCCGACCAGGATGCCCGGAACGAGCCCGGCGAGGAACAGCGCCCCGATCGACGTGCTCATCGCGACACCGTAGAGCACCATCGGGATCGACGGCGGAATCAGGATGCCGATGGTCGACGAGCACACGGTGATGCCCCCGGCATCGGCCCGCGAGTAGCCCTGCTTCTCCATCGCCGGAATCATGAGGCTGCCGATTGCCGCGGTGTCGGCGACCGCGGAGCCCGAGATCCCACCGAAGAACATCGACGAGGCGACATTGACGTGGCCGAGCCCGCCGCGAATGTGGCCGAACAGCGCGTCGGCAAAGCGCACGAGCCGCGGCGCGATGCTGCCCTCCCCGGCGAGCGCGCCGGCGAGGATGAACAGCGGCACCGCGACGAGCGGGAACGAATTCACGCCGTTGATCATCTTGTGCGCGACGATCGTCAGCGGATAGTTGCCATCGACGACGAGCGCCAGGGCGGCAGCGACCCCCATGCCGATGCCGATGGGAACGCCGACGAACAGCAAGGCGAGAAAGACGACGAAGGTGATGGCGATCATGACGCCGGCTCCCCGCGGCGAGCGCGCAGGACGCGCGCGATCTCGCCGACCGCGTCGATCGCGATCATGAGACTCGCGAAGGGCAGCACCGAGTAGAGGTAGCCGAGTGGCAGCTTGAGCGCCTCGGAGGGGCTGTCGAGCGTCTGGTTGACGACCATCGCGCCGGTGACGAGCAGGAAGAGCGCGAAGCCGAGCACGATCACGTGGATCGCGAGCGCCGGTGCGCGCCAGCCGCGCGCGGAGAGCCGATCGACGATCGCGGTGAATGCGATGTGCTTCTTCTCGCGATAGGCGACGACCGCACCCAGGAACACGAGCCAGACGAAGAGGAAGTTCGGCACTTCGGTCGCCCAGTACAACGAGCTGCCGAGCGCGTAGCGCCAGACGACGCCGATGCTGACCGTCGCGACCAGCGCGACGATCAGCACGAACAGCATGAACCGCAGCAATGCGGCCAGCCGGTCCATGGAGCTACTTCGCGTTGCGCACGGCGTCGATGAGATCCTTGCCGATCTTCGGCTCCGACTTCGCGTACGACTCCTGCGCGCCCGCCTCGAACGACGCCCGATCGACGTCGCGCACGACGGTCATCCCCTTCTTTTCGAGCTCGGTGATGAGCTTCGCATTGGCTTCACGGGTGCTCTTGACCTGGAAGTCGCGACTCGACACGGCCGCCTTCGTGACCGCTTCCTGGATGTCCTTGGGCAGCTTCTCCCAGTAGGCACGCGAGAGGACCATCTGCGACGGGATGTTCGCGTGCGAGGTGAGGTTGAGGTACTTCTGCACCTCGTAGAGCTTGGACGTGTAGATGATCTCGGGTGGATTCTCCTGCGCCTTGACCACCCCCTGCTGCAGCGCGGAGTAGAGCTCGGCGAAGTCGATGGGGGTCGGATTGGCGCCCCAGGCCTTGAACGCGATGATCCACGGATCGACGGTGGGAATGCGGATGTCGACGCCCTTGAGGTCGGCGGCCTTGTGCACCGGTGTCGACTTTGTCGTCACGTGGCGAAAGCCGAGCTCGCCCCAGCCCAGGACCTTGACGCCCTTGTCGTACATGATCTGCTCGAGACGCTGCTGGACGGGCAGGTTCCGGCGCAGCACCGCATCGACGTGCGCGTCGTCGCGGTAGATCATCGGCAGATTGAGCACGTCGAGGCGCGGATCGATCTGCCCGTGCCGACCGAAGATCGTGCCGTCGATCGTGCCGAGCTTCAGTCCCTCGATGTATTCGGTCTCCTTGCCGAGCTGCGCGTTGGGGAAGATCTTGACGTCGACGCGATTGCCGACGAGCGCTTTGAGGTCGTCGCGGAACTTCTCCGCCCACAGGTGGTAGCCGTGCGTCGTCGGCATCGCGTGCGCGATGCGCATCGTGATCGGCTGCTGCGCCGACGTGCTGGCGGCAAAGGCGGCAAGCGCGAACGGCGCAAGCCACCGGAGCGTGGGGTGAATTCGAGGGTGCATCGTGTTCTCCTGGTGATGGATCGGAGTGCGGTGGGTGAAGACGGATCAGACGACGGCAGGCGTCGGCCGTGGCGCGTGCGCGAGCCATGCGCGCGTCGCCTCGTACGCGAGACGCGCGCGCTCGCGCGGCGAACGTCCCGCGTCGGCCGCGCGCGGGATCTCGACGGTGAGCACGGTGGATGGAGCAAGCGCGGCGAGGATCGCCGCGAGCGGCAAGCCGCCCTCGCCCGGATGCAAGCGGCCGGCGCGGGCCTCGGCGAGCAACCCCGCGTCGCCCGGATCGGCAAGCGGCGCGTCGCAGAGCTGGACGTAGCCGATGCGCCCGGCGCCGATGCGCGCGATGTCCTCCGGCACGCCGCCAGAGCGAACGAAGTGGAGGCAGTCGAGGCAGATCGTCACGTTGGGGCGCGCGGCCGCGTCCAGGAGCGCGGCGGCGGCGGCGAGCGTTCGCACCGCCCGCCAGCGCATGAACTCGAGGGCGACATCGAGGCCGAGCGGAGCCGCAAGGTCGCACAAGGCGGCGAAGCGCTCGGCGGCACGGGCCGGATCGGGGTCCTCGACGACGACCTGGACCAGCGCGGCTCCCAACTCGGCAGCGACCTCGACCGGGCCGCGCAAGGCGGCCACGTCGGTCGTCGCGGCGATGGTCAGCGCGTCGGCGTCGTAGAAGCGCACACCCGTCGCACGCAGCGCGCGTGCGACCTCCGAACGCAGCCTCGCGTCGGCGACGGGATCGTGCTCGAGCTGCAGGCCGACCGGCGCGACGAGCCGCAACCCGACGAGTGCGAAGCCGGTGGCGCCCGCCGCCTCGATCTGCGCGACGGGATGCGCCCCGGGCGTGGTGAGGTAGGCAAGCCCCAACGGGGGTGTCGCCTGCGCCATCGCGCCTTCGGGGAACGCCATCGCGCGCCTCAATACGTCGCGCGGCCGCCGGAGACGTCGAACACCGCACCGGTCGAGAACGAGCATTCGTCCGAGGCGAGCCAGTTGACGAGATCGGCAACCTCCTCGGGACGACCGAGGCGCCCCAGCGGAATCTTCGCGATCACGCTGGCGCGAAACTCCGGCGTGAGCTGCGCGAGCATCTCGGTTTCGATGGCTGCCGGCGCGACCGCGTTGACGCGAACACCGGTGGCGGCGAGCTCCTTGCCGAAGGCCTTGGTCATGCCGATGACACCGGCCTTCGACGCCGCGTAGCACGAGGCATTGGCGTTGCCCTCCTTGCCACCGATCGAGCTCAGGTTCACGACCCGACCCCAATCGCGCTTCAGCATCTCGGGCACGACCGCGCGACAGCAGTAGAAGACCGCATCGAGGTTGAGCGCCATCGTGCGCCGCCAGCCGTCGAGCGGATAGTCGAGCAGCGGTGCGATCGGTCCGTTGATGCCCGCGCTGTTGACGAGAACGTCGATGCGCCCGAAGTCGGCGACGACCGTGCGGGTCGCCTCGACCACCGCATCGTAGTCGGTCACGTCGACGTGGTACCCACGCGCATCCGCGATCGTCGCCGCTGCCGAGCGCACCTTGGCGTCATCGATGTCCCACAATGCGCTCGCCACACCGGCGCGCGCGAGTCGCCGCGCAATCGCAAGTCCGAGACCTCCGGCGCCACCGGTGACGACGGCGACGCGGCGTGCGGATGGCGGGGATGAAGCCGCGAGGTCGGACATGGTCGAGGCGGTGCCACTGACATACTAGAATGCCAGATCCTAGGCTGCGGCGCGATGCCGTGTCAAGGTCGCGCATGAGAGGCCACGCACGCCCTCACGCCGGCCGCCGTTGTCCGGTGCGCTGCAGCAGCGACGCTTCGAGCCCCGTCAGCGCGTCGTAGATCAGCACGGCGATGATCCCCACGACCAGGCCGCCTTGGGCGATGAAGGCGACGTTGTTGGTGAGGAGGCCCGCGATGATGACCTCGCCCAGCGTCGAGGCGGCCACCGTCGACCCGATCGTCGCGGTGGCCACCGAGATCACCACCGAGAGGCGGATGCCGGCCAGGATCACCGGGGTCGCGAGCGGCAGCTCGACATCGAGGAGGCGCTGCCATCCGGTCATGCCGACGCCGCGTGCCGCCTCGGTGACGGCAGGAGGCAGCGTGGTGAGCCCGGTGAGCGCGTTCTCGAGGATGGGCAGCAGGCCGTAGAGGAAGAGCGCCACCAGCGTCGGCCCCGTGCCGAAGCCCAGCACCGGCACGGCCAGCGCCAGCACCGCCACCGGCGGAAAGGTCTGGCCGAGATTGGCGATCGCGCGGCTGAGCGGGAGGAATTCGGCGCCAAAGGGCCGCGTCACCAGCACCGCGAGCCCCACGGCGAGCAGCGTGGCGCACACGGTGGCGACGGCGACGATCGCGAGGTGGCTGAGCGTGAGGTTGATGAGCGAGTTCTGCGTGTAGATGGCGGGCTGGCCGTTACGGGTCAGCGGTTCGAAGGCCCAGGCGAAGCTCTCGGGTTGCGTCACGAAGGCGACGAGCAGCGCCAGGACGCCGACCCGCACGATGAGCGACGGTCTCACGACGGTGCCCCGGCGCGAACGGTGATCGCGTCGCGCCGGATGCGACCGACCACGGTGCCGGTCGCATCGATCACGGGCAACACGTCACGGCGGGTCCACAAGAGCTCGGCGTAGGCGTCGCGCAGGCTCGCGTCGGCGCGGATCGGCTCGCCGCTCGCCGGGCCGGCCTCGACCAGGTCGACGACCTTCCCCAGCGAGAGGAGTCGGAACGGGCGATCGCCGCCGATGAGTTCGGCGACGAGCGGCGTCGCGGGCCTCGCGATCACGTCGGCGGGCGTTGCGTACTGCACGAGCTTGCCGGCATCGAGCACGGCAATGCGCGAGCCCAGATGGATCGCCTCCTCGATGTCGTGCGTGACGACGATGATCGTCGTGCCGAATCGCCTCTGGATCGCGAGCAGGTCCGACTGCGCCTTGGTGCGGATGATCGGATCGAGCGCACCGAAGGGTTCGTCCATCAGCAGGACGTTGGGCTCGGCGGCGAGCGCGCGTGCCACCCCGACGCGCTGCTGCTGCCCACCCGAGAGCGAGTTCGGCATGCGGTGGCGAAACTCCGCCGCCGGCAACTGGAACAAATCGAGCAACGCGTCGACACGCGCGTCGATCCTGGCCCTGGCCCAACCCATGAGCCGCGGGACGGTCGCAATGTTCTGCGCCACGGTGCGGTGGGGAAACAGGCCGTACCCCTGGATCGCGTAGCCGATGCCGCGACGCAGGACGTGTGGCGGAACGGCGCGCGTGTCCTTGCCGTCGATCCGCACGCTGCCGGAGGAAGGCTCGATCAGGCGGTTGATCATGCGCAGCAGCGTGGTCTTGCCCGAGCCGGAGGGGCCGACCACCGCGGCGATCTCGCCGTCGCCGACGGTGAACGACACGCCGTCGACGACGCGGCGCGCGGCGTAGTCCTTCGTCAGGTCGTCAATCTCGACCACGGCGAGCGCTCCGCGTGGATGCCATCTCGACCGTGGCGTCGAGCACGACCGCGGCGACGAAGGCCAGCGCCACGGTGGGCACGGCGCCGAGGAGCACGAGGTCCATGGCGCTCTGACCGATGCCCTGGAACACGAACACGCCAAGGCCGCCAGCGCCGATCAATGCGGCGACGGTGGCAAGGCCGATGTTCTGGACGAGCACGATGCGGATGCTGGTGAGGATCACCGGAAAGGACAGCGGCAGTTGCACGCCGACGAGCCGCTGCCAGTCGGTCATGCCCATGCCCCTGGCCGCATCGTCGGCGGCGGGCGGCACGTTGTCGAGACCGACCACCGTATTGGCCACGACCGGCAGCAGCGAATAGGCGAAGAGCGCCACCATGGCCGGGGCCGCGCCGATGCCGGAAATCCCCAGCGCGGCCGCCAGCGGCACGTTCGCGGCGAGCCAGGCGAGCGGTGCGATCAGCAGGCCGAAGAGCGCGAGCGACGGAATCGTCTGAATGACGTTCAGCACACTGAGCACCGGAGCGCGCCAGCCGCGACGTCCGTGCAGCACGATGCCGAGCGGCACACCGGCGACCACCGCCACGGCGAGCGAGCCGAGTGCGAGCGCGAGATGCGTCCGCGCCTCGCGCCAGAAGGTGTCGCCGCGATTGGCGTATTCGCGCAGGATCGACAGGTCGGAGAGCGTGCCCGACGCGAGCAACAGCGCAAGGAAGAGCGCGACGGCCGCGAGGATGCCGATGCGCACGATCGGTGCGAGCTTCAACCGCACGATCGCGTCGGCGGCGAGCAGCGCAAAGGCGAAGATCGACAACCAGAAGCCGGAACCCGGCGAGACGCGGGCCATGCGATCGCCGGGGGGCGTGAGAAACGTGCTGGCGTGGCCGATGGCGACGCAAAGAGCCACGAGGATCGCGAGGCTCACGGCAAGGCGCCACCGCGCCGGCGTCTTCGACACTGCGAGCACGATGCCGGCGGCGATCGCGATGGCGAGGAACGCCGCCTCGCCGAAGGGCAACGCAGCGAACAGGGCCCTACCCTCGCCCAGCACGATCCGATTGACGCGAAACGTGGCAAACGGCAGGAAGGCCGCGCTGCCGGCCATGGCGGCAATGAGCACACCGAGCTTGTCGAACGGCAGCCGCGACCTCGCCGTCGTCGCGATGGCGCTCACCTCGGGCGCTTCGGGCGAGGTTGCACGGCGCATGATGCGAGACGATCGTGCGCCCTGCCCGCCTTGCGCGCGTGCCGGCCGCCCGTCGTGGTTACTTGAGAAAGCCGTTGTGCTTCAGCCAATCGATCGCCACCGCCTTCGCGGCTTCGCCGCCCACCTGGATGCGACCGTTGAGCGTCTGCAGCGTGGCGAGGTCGAGCTTCTCGAATACGGGTTTGAGCAGTGTCGCGATCTGCGGATGCGCCTGCAGCACCGCCTCGCGGACGATCGGCGTCGGTTCGTAGATCGGCTGCACGCGCTTGTCGTCGGTCATCACGATGAGACCCGAGGTCGCGATGCCGCCATCGGTGCCGTAGACCATCGCGGCGTTGACGCCATTGGTTTGCCGAGCGGCGGCGGCGATGGTGGCGGCCGTGTCGCCACCCGAGAGCGTCACGAGCTGCTCGGGCCTGAGCGTGAAGCCGTAGACCTTCTGGAATCGGGGCAGCGCCGCCGGCGACGAGACGAACTCGGCCGACGCCGCGAGCTTGAACGTGCCGCCCGCGGCGATGTAGGCGCCGAGCTCGGAGAAGGTGGCGAGCTTGTTGGCCTCGGCGACGTCCTTGCGCACGGCGACGGCCCACGTATTGTTGGCCGGCGCGGGGGTGAGCCACACGATCCGATGCGCGTCGTAATCGAGCTTGCGCGCTTCGGCGTAGGATTTCGCCGCGTCGTTCCAGAGCGCATCGTTGGCCTTGTTGAAGAAGAACGCCGCGTTGCCGGTGTACTCGGGATAGATGTCGATCTCGCCGGCAATGATCGCCTGCCGCAGCACCGGGGTGCCGCCGAGCTGGAGTTTTTCGGTCACGGCAATCCCGTTGGCCTGCAACACCTGGCTCACGATGTTGCCGAGCAGTCCGCCCTCGGTGTCGATCTTGGACGAGACGACGACGGGCGCGCCGGCAGCCGATGCCGCGAAGGCCAGCGCCGCGACGACGCCAAGCAGTCTTTTTGGAAGCATGACGGGACTCCTGGTTGCACCGGCGCGCCAACGTCGCGGCAGCCGGGATCAGCACCGACCCCACGGGCCAGACAGCGAACACGATACCTCGCGATCCCGGGCCCTCGTCCTTATGGCAGCGAGGGCGCTGCACGCGCAGCGCGTCGCACCGTCGTCGGTGCGCCGCGCAGATCCCGATCGCCCCAGCCGGGCGCGCACTCGCCTGCGCTATGATCCTTCGCACCGGTCGCGTGCCCCCGCCGCATGGGCGCGTGCACGAAACGACCGTCCCGCTTCGCTTGCAGCCCGCATCGCGCGCCACGATGAAGCGCCGGCCCGGGGTCCGCGAAGCCCGCCGTCCAAACCGTGCCACCGTGTCCCGACCGCCTTCCGCCGATATCCGTGATCGACTCCCGCGCCCGACCGGCTCCGCCCGCGAGGCGTGGACGCGCGGCACGCGCGCCGCACAGATCGCCGTCGAGATCCGCGAGGCGATCATGGACGGTCGCCTCGCCCTGGGCGAGGCGCTGTCCGAGGCCCGGCTCGCGCAGGCCTTCGGCGTCAGCCGCGCGCCGGTCCGCGCCGCCCTCACCCAACTGCAGGTCGAGGGCGTGATCGACGTGCGCCCGCAGGCGGGGAGCTTCGTCTTCACGCCGACCGACGCCGACGTGATCGCGATGGCCGAGTTCCGCGCCGTGCTCGAGACGACGGCGCTGCGCCTGTGCTTTGCGCGGCAGCGCGCCGCAGCCCTCGACGGCATGCGCACCGCGGCCGACGCGATGGAGCGCGCCCGCGCCGCCGACGATCGACTCGCCGTCGCCCGTGCCGATACCGCGTTCCACTGGGCGATCATCGGCCACTGCGACAACGACTATCTCATCGACTCGTACCGGCTCGTCTCGGGGCGGGTCGGCGCCTTGCGCACGCACAACCTCATCGCCGCCGACACCGTGCGCAAGGGCTCGCTCGCCGAGCACCGCTCGCTCATCGCGGCCTTCGCACGCGGCGATCTCGCTCGTGCCGTGGCGATCCTCACCGAGCACATCGGCCGCATGCGGCAGCGCTACCAGCTCGTGCGCGGTCGCGCCGCGCAGCGCGACGGCTGACGCCGCTCGACGCACGCGGCGATCCGCATCAGAACGGATTGTTCGGCGGCAGCGTCTGCAACACGACCTGCTTGCCGTCGCGGATCTCGACGATGTAGCTCTCGTGATCGGGGTCGCCGTTCTTGTCGAACTTGACGCTGACCAGGATGCCCGGGTAGTCCTTGACGTGGAGCGGCATGTCGCGCAGCGCGGCGTTGAATGCCTTGGGATCGACCTTGCCGATCTTCTCGCTCACCGCCTTGATGATGTAGGGCACCGAGTAGCCCTGGATCCCGTTGTGATCCGAGCGCACCTTGAATTCGCGCTGGAACTTCTCGTCGAACGCCTTCATCACCGCGGTCGGAGCATCGACGGTCAGCGCGACGTGGCCGCGGATGCCGTTGGCGGCGTCACCGGCGAGCTCGATCGCCTTCTGGCTGATGATCGTCGCCTCGCCGACGATCGGCTTCGCGTAGCCCTGCTTGCGCAGCTCCCGGGCGAGCCGAGCCGATTCCTCCTCGTTCGTGTAGACGAAGAGCACATCCGAGTTCGACTGCTTCGCCTTCAGCACGGCCGACGAGAAGTCGACCTGGTTCTGGTCCGACGAGATGTCCGCGCCGATCTTGAGGCCGAACTTCTGCGCAGCCCGGAGGAATTCGTCGCGCCCGCCCTTGCCGAAGTCGGTGTTGATCCAGATGATGTCGACCGAATTCGCCTTCAGATCATCTTTGATGTAGCGCGCGACCTTGGGCATCGACGTCGCCTGCGTGAAATTGGTGCGAATCACGTACGGGTTGCCCTGCTGCGTGATCGACGCCGCTGCAGCACCGGTGAAGTTGGGGATCTCGGCACGGCGCGTCTCCGCGGCGCTCACGACCATCGCGCCGGACAGCGTCGGCCCGATGACCGCGAAGGCGCCCATGTCGACCGCCCGCTGCGCCATCGCCTTGGAGATGCCGGCGTTGCTCTGCCCGTCGAGCGTCACCGTCTCGAACTTGCGCCCGAGCACGCCGCCGGCGGCGTTGATCTCCTTGACCGCGAGCTCGACGCCGTTGCGGTAGTTGGTGCCGGCGGTCGCGATCGGCCCCGACAGTTCCAGCACGTTGACGAGCTTGATCGTCTCCTGCGCGCCGACAATGGCGGAGGCGCCCGCGAAGGCGAGCACGGTGGTGATGTGGATGAGATCCTTCTTCATGCGATGGCTCCGTAGGAAAAAAGCGTGACACCCGGCCGCGGCGCCCGCGGCCGGCATGAGGGTGAGGCTCGCGGAATGCGAAGACGCGGGCTCAGGCGCCGCCGCGCGCCCGCGCGACGATGTCGTAGAGCGCCTTCAAGTCGGCGATCGGAATCTGCCCGGGGGCGGATGCCCCCTCGCCGATGGCAAACGAAAGCGACGAGCCGAAGACGCCGCCGATCATGCGCGTGACCGCGCCCAACGGGCCCATCGACATGCTGATGAGCGGGATGCGCGACTTGGCTTCGGCCTGCGCCGTCGCGGTCAACAGCGTCAGCACGTCGAGTCGATCGCGGGGCATCACCGCCACCTTCGCGACGTCCGCACCGAGCCGCTCGGCTTCGAGGAAGCGCTGCACGAGGAATTCGGCGCCGGGCGTGTAGCCGAAATTGTGGTACGAGAGGATGAGGTGCGTTCCTGCCGCGCGGGTGGCGGCGCGCACCTCGCGGATCTGGTCGGGGTCGTTACCCATCTCGAAGTCGATGAGATCGACGAGACGGCTCGCAGCGACCGCGGCGTAGAGCTTGACCACCTCGGCGTCACCGATCGGAATCGCCTCGCCGCCCTCGCGGATCGAGCGGCGCGTGAAGATGATCGGTGTATCGCCGACGATCCGGCGCAGCGCGCCGCCGGTCTCGAGCACCGCAGCGGTGTCGCCGATGGCGTCGTAATAGTCCACGCGCCACTCGATCACCTCGGGCGCCTTGCCGTGGACATTCGTCGCCTCGGCCAGCAGACGCTCGCGGTTGCGCCCGACCAGGGGTGAACAGATCAGCGGGCGCTCGGCACCGAGCGTGCGGCCGCGTAGGGTGAGAGGTTTGCCGGGAGTCATGGGTCCATCCTTGCGTAATGCGTGGACTCGTCAACGGCGAAGCGCCGAGGTCGCCGACGCGATCGTCCGAGTCTACGCCGGGGCCGGTGCGGCCTGCGCCGCACCGCCGCCGAGGAACAGGCGATTGAGGTTGGGATCGCCGAGAAGCTCCGATGCCGGGCGATCGAGCGCGAGCCGCCCCATCTCCAGCACCAGCGCGCGATTCGAATACTTGAGGGCGGTGCGCACGTTCTGCTCGACCATGAGCACCGTCGTGCCGCCGTCGGCGAGGTTGCGCAGCAGCGTCATCACGTCGCGCACCAGGATCGGCGAGAGACCGATCGACGGCTCGTCGATGAGCAGCACGCGCGGACGCAGCAGGAGCGCACGCCCGACCTCGAGTTGCTTCTGCTCGCCACCGGACATCGTCGATGCCTGATTGTCGAGGCGCTCGCGAATCCGCGGGAAGCGCTGCAGGACCTCTTCCATGCGGCCGGGCAGTTCACCGCGCGGCAGCGTGATGCCGCCGAGCTCGAGATTGTGGCGCACGGTGAGCGCCGGAAAGAGGTTGCGCCCCTGCGGCACGTACGCAAGGCCGTCGCCCAGGAGCTCGCGCGGCGTGCGACCGTTGATCCGCCGCCCTTCGAAGCGAACCTCGCCGGAGCGCGGTACGAGGAATCCGAAGAGCGTCTTCAGCACCGTCGACTTGCCCGCGCCGTTCGGCCCGATCAGCAGCGTGATCTCGCCCGCCCGGGCATCGAGCGTGAGCTCGTTCAGGATCGTGAGGCTCGGCGAATAGCCGGCGACGACCTTGTCGAACTCGATGATCCTGTCGGCCACGGTCAGTTCCCCAGATACGCTTCGAGGACCGCCGGGTTCGCCTGCACGTCGGCGGGCTTGCCTTCGGCGAGCACCTTGCCCTCGACCATGCAGATCACGTGCGGACAGAGCCTCATGATGAAATCCATGTTGTGCTCGATGACGACGAAGCTCCCCCCTTGCGTCTTGTTGAGCGTCACGAGGAGTTCGCGCAACTGGTCGACGAGGCTCGGATTGACACCGGCGCAGGGCTCGTCGAGGAGCACGAGCCGCGGCTTGGCCATGAACGCCATTGCGATGTCGATGAGCTTCTGCTGGCCGTAGGACAGGCGACCCGCCGGAAGCCGCGCGACGTGCTGCAGGCGGAAGAGCTCGATCATCTCGTCGGCACGCTCGCCCAACCCCGCATCGGGTGCGGCAAAAAGACGTCCCGGGAGCGTGCCCTGGAACTCCTGCGCCGCGACGATCAGGTTGTCGCGCACCGGCAGTTGCCCGAACACCTGCAGCGTCTGGAACGTGCGACCCACGCCACGGCGTGACAATTCGAGCGGGGACATGCCGGTGACGTCGTCGCCGCGAAAGCGCACGCTGCCCGACGTCGGCCGGATCTGGCCCAGGATCGCATTGAACAAGGTCGTCTTGCCCGAACCGTTGGGGCCGATCACGCCGATGATCTCGCCCGGCCCCACCGCGAACGACACGCCGTCGACCGCCTTGATCGCGCCGTAATGCTTGCGCACGTCGCGCACCTCGAGGAACGACGCGTCGCTCACTGCGGCCCACCTTTGCGGTCGAGGCGCTCGCGCAGCGACAGGAGGCCGCCGGGAAGCCAGATCATCAGCACGATGACGGCGATCCCGAAGAAGGCGAGGTACCACACCTGCATGAACTTGAGCCAGGGCACCGACGAGCCGCGCAGGAACTCGGGCAGCAGGATGACGATCGCGGTGCCAAGCGCCGGGCCGTAGAACCTGCCCGAGCCACCGACGATGACCGCCAGCAGCATCATGAGCGACGTCGAGAAATGGAACGGGCCGGGCTCGATGAACTCGACGAGCGACGCATAGTAGACACCGGCGATGCCGGCGCAGGCCGCGCCGATGGCAAAGGCGAGCAGCGTGTACGCGGTGATGTTGATGCCGAGGCTCTCCGCGCGGATCGGGTTGTCGCGCAGCGCGGTGAACGCGCGTCCCCACGGCGAGCGCAGAAGCCACCACAAGAGCCCGCCCAGCACGACGAGCGAGCCGAGCGTCCAGTACCAGTACGCGAGGTGCCCGCCGAGGTCGACGCCGAACAACGTCGGCCGCGGAATGCCCGAGATGCCGAAGGTGCCGCCGGTGATCGCCTCCTCGTTGCGCATGGCAAGGTAGGCGAGCACGTTGAAGCCGAGCGTCGCGAAAGCGAGATAGTGGTGCTGGACGCGCAACGCCGGGAAGCCGACGACGATGCCGACGACGAAGCACACGATCGCGGCCACCGGCAGCACCGCGAGGAACGGCCACGACGCCTTGAGCAGGAGCGCGGCGATGTACGCACCGATGCCGAAGAATGCCGCCTGGCCGAGCGACATCTGACCGGCGTAGCCGGCGGTGAGGTTGAGCCCCATCGTCGCCATCAGGTAGACGGCCCACAGCGTGAGCAGGTACACGTCGCTGCGTTTGAGGAACAAGGCGACGATGACGAGCGCGGCAAGGACGACAGCAAGCCCCGCGAGATGCCTGCGCGCGCTCATACCTTGCGCTCCTCCGCGGTGCCGAGCAGACCTTCCGGCCGCCACAGGATGACGACGAGGAAGAGCATCAGCGCAACGCCTTCCTTGTACGCCGGCGACCAGTAGAAGCCGACGAGGTTTTCCAGGATGCCGATCAGCACGCCTCCCAACAACGCGCCGCGCGTCTGGTTGAAGCCGCCGATGATCGCGGCGAAGAACGCCTTCAGGCCGATCGACTCGCCCATGTCGAATTTCGCGAGGTACGTCGGCGTGATGAGCAGCGCGGTGACCGTCGCGAGGATCGCATTGATGAGGAACGTGTAGAGCACCATGCGCTTCGCATCGATGCCGAGCGTGCGCGCGGCGTCGGTGTTCTGCGCAACCGCCTGCATCGCCCGCCCGGTCATCGTGCGCGTCACGAAGACCTGCAGCGCGATGACGATCGCGGCCGCAAGGATGAGCGTGCCGACGTCGGCGTACGAGATGGTGATGCCGGCGAGCGAGAACTGCCCGGCCGGAAACGAGCTCGGGAATTGCTGCGCCTCGGCGGAATAGCCGGCGCGCACGACGGTCTTCAGCACCATCGCCACCCCGAGCGTGGCGATGACGAGCGGAATGACACCGTGATGGATCAGCGGATCGACGATGACCTTCTTGAAGCCGGCGCCCAGCACGAGCATCGCGAAGGCGCAGGTCAGGAGAAAGGCAAGCCACAGCGGGGCGCCTGCCATCATGCAAAAGAGCATGATGAACGCCGGCAGCATGACGAACTCGCCCTGCGCGAAGTTGATCGTCCCCGACGCCTGCCAGAGCAGCGTGAAGCCGAGCCCCGCGAGCGCGTAGATCGTTCCGGTCGCCGTCCCGGAAACGATGAGCTGGATGAAGTCGTTCATGGCGTGCGTCCCGCCGTGCTCGTCCTGCCTAGCTGCGGCGCGCGCCCGGCGCGCCGCAGTCGGGCAACGAACGCTGCGTCACTTCGCTCCGAGCGGTGGCAGCACGTCGGTGACGACCTGCTTGCCATCGACGACCTTGGTCATGAACGTCTCGCGGTCGAGGTCGCCCTTGTTGTCGAACGTGACGTCCATCAGCACGCCGGGGTTGTCCTTCACCGTCATCTTCGCGCCGTGCATCGCCGCGGCGAGCGCCTTGCCGTCGACCTTGCCGATGCGCTCGGTCATCACCTTGACGAAGTACATCGCGGTATAGCCCTTGAGTCCGTTGTGGTCGGACTTCGCCTTGTACTCCTTCTGGAATGCCGCGTCGAACGCCTTCACCGGCGCGAGTGGTGCATCGGCGGTGAGACCGACGTGCGCAATCGCGCCGTTGGCGGCGTCACCGGCGAGCTCGATCACCTTCTGGCCGGTAAGCGTCGTCTCGCCGATGATCGGCTTCGCGTACGCCTGCTTGCGCAGTTCGCGCAGCGCCCGCGCCGACTCCTCCTCATTGGTGTAGACGAAAAGCACGTCGGAGTTCGACTGCTTCGCCTTCAACACCGCCGACGAGAAGTCGACCTGGCCGGGCTCGGTGGGAATGTCGGCGCCGACCTTGATCCCCTCGGCGCCAAGCGCCTTGACGATCATGTCGCGCCCGCCCTTGCCGAAGTCGTTGTTGACCCACATCACGTCGACCGACTTGGCCTTGAGGTTGTTCTGGATGTAGCGCGCGACCTTCGGCATCGCCGCGGCCTGCGTCATCGAGGTGCGGAAGATGAAGGGGTTGCCCTTCTCGGTGATCGCCGCCGCCTCGCCGCCGGTGAAGTTCGGCACCTGCGCCCGCCGCGTCTCCTCCATGCTGACGAGGATCGAGCCGGAGAACACCGGCCCCAGGACGACGTAGGCGCCCGCGTCGACCGCCTTTTGCGCCAGCGCCTTGGCGATGGCCGGGTTCGACTGCGTGTCGCTCGACGTGTACTCGATCTTGCGCCCGAGGATGCCGCCGGCCGCGTTGATCTCCTTGGCGGCGAGCTTGGCGCCGTTGTCGAAGTTGGTTCCCGACGTGGCACCCGTCCCCGAGAGCTCGACCAATCCGGAAATGAGGATGGGTTGCTGGGCCGATGCGGCCCCGGTGGCAAGCGCGAACAGCGCCGCGGTCACGAGGTGAAGCGTGCGCAATTTCATCTGCAGATCTCCTTGATGGGCAAACGATGACTTGGGGTTGACGACAAGGGCGCGATGGTCGCTCGGCGCAGCGGCCGGGTCAACCCGCGCGCCCGAAAGCACGATGGACGCTCATGGGGTCATCCCTTGTAGCCGAACAGGCGCGGCAGCCAGAGCACGACATCGGGGACGAAGGCGATGATCGCGAGCGCCACGATCATCACGGCGAGGAACGGCATCACCTCGCGCACGATCGAGCGCAGCGTGATGTCGGCGATCTTCGTCATCAGGAACAGCAGCAGGCCGTACGGCGGCGTGACGAGACCGAGCATGATGTTCACCACCGCCATCACGCCGAAGTGCACCGGATCCACACCGACCGCCGTCGCCGTGGGCAGCAGCACCGGCAGGATCACGAGGATGATCGTCGTCCCTTCGAGGAAGCAGCCCAGGAGGAGCAAGAGGATGTTGACGAAGAGGATGAAGGCGACCGGCGACAGGTCGTACGTCTGCAGCATCGCGGTGAGCGTCTTCGGGATGTTCTCCGCGGTGATGACGTAGTTCAGCACCAGCGCGCCGGCGATCAGCATGCCGATCGACACCGTCACGCGCCCGCTCGAAACGAGCGACTGGTAGATGCCCTGCAGCGTGACGCTGCGATACAGGAATGCCGAGATGAGCAGCGCGTACAGCGCGGCGACGGCCGCCGCCTCGGTCGGCGTCGTCACGCCGCTGTACAGGCAGCCCAGGAGCACGATCGGCATCAGCAGCGCGGGGGTCGCCCGCCAGGTGATACCCGGCAATTCACGCAGCGGCACCTTCTCCTCGACCGGGAAGTTGCGTCGCTTCGCCATGTGCGCGATCAACGCCATCTGCACGATCCCGAGCAGGATCCCCGGAACGACGCCGCCGAGGAAGAGGTAGAAGATCGACGTGTCGGAGATGAGCGCGTAGAGGACGAGCGGGATCGACGGGGGGATGATCGGCCCCAGCACCGACGATACGCAGGTCAGCGCCGCGGCGAAGGCTGCCGTGTACTTGCCGTCGCGCGTCATCAGCGTCTGCATGATCTTGCCGGAGCCGGCGGCGTCCGCGAGCGCGGAGCCCGACATGCTGGCAAAGACAATGCTCTGCAGGACGTTCACCTGCGCGAGCCCGCCGCGGAAGCGGCCGACGATCGCATTGCAAAAGCGCAGCAGCCGATCCATGATCGCGCCGGCGTTCATGAACTCGGCGGCGAGGATGAACAGCGGGATCGCGAGCAGGAGCTGGCTGCCCATCATGCCGTTGAGGAGCTGCTCGGCGGCCGTCCCCATGTCCTGCCCCGAGAGGAACAGCCACAGGATCGAGCCGCCGATCATCGAGTAGGCGACCGGCAACCCGGCGAGGCTCAGCCCGACGATGGCGATGAGCGCGAGGGCGAAAGGGCTGGCGAGGTTCATAGGCCGGACGTTGTCTTGGTGATGTCGACTTCTTCGCGCTCACGGCCGGTCACGGCGCCGATGAGCGCCCAGGCGTAGCGCACGATGATCGCAACGGCGAAGACGATGTAGACCGCGTACAGAAAGTCGAGGCGGATCTTGAGATACGACGAACTCTCGACCTTCATGAACATCACGTAGTCGATCGTCTTGGGCAGCGCCATCCCGAAGAGGACGACGGCGCACAGCGAAACCACGAAGCCGACGACGCGTCGCCCGATCGGCCCCAACTGGTCCGACAGGAGGTCGAAGCGAATCTCCTCGCTCTCCTTGAGCCAGAAGGCGGAACCCAGGAGTGTGATGTAGAGCCAGGTGACGACCGACAGCTCCGACGTCCAGCCGACCGGGAAATTGAGGAAATAGCGGAAGATGATCTGCAGGATGAAGCAGACGAACATGATCGCGAGCAGCACCGCGACCACGTTCTCCGCCCGCCTTCGCATCCAGCCGACGAGGGCTGCAAGTTTCACTGGACGTTCCTCCGTATTGCGTGCGACGGGAGCCCTGCGCCCTCCGCCGGCGTGACACGCTGCGCCCTGCTCCCGGTCTGACGCACTCCGGCCCTGCGCAGCCACCGGAGCCACCGCCTGCTCACGCCACGTCTGCGCCGCGGCCGCCACGACTGCCGGCGGCGCACCCCAGGTGCGCGCCACCGGCCCTTGCCACGATCACTTGATCGCGAAGATCTTTTCCAGGATCCCGGGCGCCCACTCCTTCGCCTCGGGGGATTCGAGGTAGACCTTCTGCGCATGCGCGCGGAAGGCCGCGATGTCAGGCGTGTAGACCTCGAGCCCGTCCTTCTTGAACTTGTCGGCAAGCTCCTTCTCGCGCTGCAGGTGATGGTCGATGTTCCACGCCAGCGCCTTGTCGGTCGCGGCCTGCAGCTCCTTCTGCCTGGCCGCACCGAGCGCGTTCCAGCTCTTGAGGCTCATCGTGAGCACGTCGAAGGCGACGAGGTGCGACGTGAGCACGATCTGCGAGAGGACCTCGTAGAACTTCATGTTCTCGACGTTGGGCAGCGGATTGTCCTGCCCGTCGATCGCCCCGGTCTGCAGGCCCGTGTACGTCTCGGCGTACGCCATCGGTGTGGGATTGGCGCCGAGCGAGCGGCCGAGGAGCTGCCAGGCGTCGCCCGGCGGCATGCGTAGCTTGATGCCGGCCATGTCGGCCGGCGTGTTGATCTTCTTCTTCGGCCGCAGCCCCACCTGCCGCGTGCCGTAGAACGTCGGCCCCAGGATCTTGACCCTGAGCTTGTCCTCGGCCTCCTTCTTCATCTGGTTCCCGAGCGGGCTCCCGAAGAAGGCGAGGATGTGATTCGCATCGCGGAACGTGTACGCCGACGTCAGCACCGACCAGGACGGCATCTGCTTGCTGATGTCCTGCGGCGCGACGTTGCCGAGCTCGAGGTTGTCGCGTTGCAGCGCGACGAGCTCGGTCCCCTGCTTGAACAGCGTCCCGCCGTAGAACGGCTCGATCGTGGCAAAGCCACCGACGTCCTTGGCGAGCATCCGCACCATGTCGGCGCGGATGTCCTTGTCGGAGAACACGGCGGCAAAACGCAGCGTCGGCTTGGCTTGCGCCCAGGCGGGCACCACACTTGCCGCGGTGAGGGCGCCACCTGCCTTGAGCAACGTGCGCCGGTCGATCTTCATGGTCATGCTTTCCTCCTCGGTAAACGATGCGATGGACCGTGCCGCGCCCTGCGCGGCGGCGGTCGGCCCGAAATGACGCGGATCATCGTCGCGCGCCAGTATGCCACGCGACCCGACACGCACGTTCGGGCCCCTTCGAGCGTCGGCGGGCCGCCGGTTGCGGTGACCGCCGCCGCGTGATTCACGATGCAACCGCCTCCTCGTGCTTGGCGAGATACGCCTTCGCGGTCTCGAGGCAGCGGAAGGCATGCTCGGCGTAGCCCGTCTCGTGCACGTGCTCGAGATGCGGCAACTCGATCGAGTACGGAATGCGCGGCATGCTGTGCAGGATCGCGGCGATGTCGATGCCGCCCTCGCCGACGTACAGTCGCGCCTCGCGCATCACGTGGATCATCTCCTCGCGATCGGTCGGAATCGTCGCCGAGGCATCGCAGATCTGCGCGAAGTGGAACCACTCGCGCGGCAACGCGGCGAGATCGGCGGGATTGTCGCGGGCGCGATGAAAGTGGTGGGTGTCGACCATGAGCCCGGCGTTCGGGCGCTGCACGGTGCGCAGGACGTCGACCGCACCCGCGAGATCGTGCACGCCGGCGATCGGCACCGGTTCGAGGTCGACGGTGAGGCCGAACGGTCGCGCGAGGTCGCAGATCGCGGCGAAGGTATCGACGTAGAACGCCCGATCGCTCGTCCAGATGCTCGACAGCACGGCACGCGCGCCGAGCCTCGCCGCAACCTCGAACTCGGGCACGTAGCTCTTCGGATCGATGCCTTCCTTGACCCGTGCGAGCTCGATGTCGTGCAAGCGCACCCCGGTGACGTCGAGCGCGCGCTTCGTCTTCGCGAGAAGGTCGGGGTTGTGCGCGAGCCCGTAGTTGGACTCGCCAGGCAAGCCCATGAAGATCGTGCGCACGCTCACGTAATCGTAGCCGGCGCGCGCGGCGATGTAGATCATCTCCGGCGGCGGACAGCCCATCACGGTCAGGTGTGCGAGCGAGAACTCCGGTCGCCCTGCCGCTGACGGCGTCCTCGTGCGGTCATGCGTGCTCGCACCGGCCCGGGGGGCATTCGCTGCGGCATCGTTCCGGGTGGAATCGTTCATGATGATCTCCTTGGGATTGGACGGTGGAACCGCGAGGGCCTCAACCGTCCGTCGCCACGTGGTGCACCTTCTTCCCGGGTGAGTAGATGTCCATGATGTTCCAGTGCCCGTCGGTGGGCACCGGTTCGTTCTTCATGTTGACGTCGATGACGATCGGCTTCTTCGAGGTCATCGCCTTGGCGAGCGCGGGCTTCAGCTCGGCCGCCGAACCGATCGTGACGCCCTCCACACCATAGGCGCGGGCGATCGCCGCGTAGTCGGGCGACCAGGGCTTGCCGTGCTTCTCGAACACGGTGCCGAACGTCGTGTCGTAGTGCGCCGCCTCGAGTCCCGCGATCGTGCCGTACGCGCGGTTGTTCATGATGATCCAGACGACAGCGATGTCTTCCTCGAACGCGGTCGCGAGCGCGGCCGGGTTCTGCCCGAAGCCGCCGTCGCCGATCAAGGCGATGACCACCCGGTTCGGCAGCGCGACCTTGGCGCCAAGGGCCGCGGGCGAGCCGAAGCCCATCGTCGCAAACCCGCCCGGCGTGAAGATGCTCCCCGGGGTGTAGATCGGAAACTGCTGGCCCACGCCGTTCTTGTTCCAGCCCACGTCGGTGCACAGGATGGCGTCGCGCGGCATCACCTCGCGCAGGTCGGCGAGGATGCGCTCGGGACGCATCGGCCAGGCGTCGCTCGTCATCGCCTTCCTGTTGCCGGCGACGAACTTCGCGCGGTTCGCCGCCATCTCGGCGACGAGCTTGTCGCGCTTGACGCCCTTCGGCGCGATCCGGCGCGCGACGCGCAACAGGGTGCGCAGCGCGGCCTTGAGGTCCGCCACGGCGCCGATCGTCACCGGATAGTTGCGACCGACCTCGGCGGGGTCGATGTCGATGTGGATGAGCCGGGTCGGCGGCATCCGGAACGTGTACGCATCCTCCCAGGAGCTGCAATCGGCCTCCGAGAAGCGGGTACCGAGCGCCAGGATCCAGTCGGCGCGGCGACACTTGTCGTTGATGAACTTCGTCCCCCAGAACCCCGTCATGCCGAGGATCAGCGGATGGTCGTCCGGCAGCGCGCCCTTGCCCATCAGCGTGTGCGCGACCGGAAGGCTCAGGTGCTCGGCGAGTTGACGCATCTCATCGGCGGCCTGCGCGAGGAGGACGCCGCCGCCGGCGTAGATGATCGGCGCCTTGGCGTCGAGGAGTGCGCGAACCATCTTCTCCGCGGTCTCGTCGTCGAGCGAAGGCTTCGCGATCTCGCGCGCATTGGCCTGCGCGCGCTTCCACAGCGCGACGTCGATCTCCTTGCTGAAGATGTCCATCGGCACGTCGACCAGGACCGGCCCCGGGCGACCGCTCTCGGCAAGCGCGAACGCCTTCTCGAGGATCTCCGGGAGAAGATGCGGCGAGTCGACCCGCCACGCACGCTTGACGAATGGCCGGTAGATCTCGAACTGCGATGCATCGGCGTGCAGGTTGACCTCCTGGTGCGGGTGCTTGCCGAAGTAGTGCGTCGGCACGTCACCGGCGATCACGACCATCGGAATCGAATCGAGTGCGGCGTTGGCAACGCCGGTGGCCGCATTGGTGAGGCCGGGTGAAAGATGCGACAGCAGCACCGACGCCTTGCCGGTCGCCCGTGCGTAGCCGTCCGCGGCGTGCGCGGCGATCTGCTCGTGGCGCGTGTTGATGAAGCGGATCTTGCGGCTCTTCGACAGCGCGGCGAGCACGGCGATGTTGGTGTGGCCGCACAGCCCGAAGACGTGACGAACGCCGCGCGCCTCGAGATACTTGACGAGCTGGTTGGAGATCAGATCCTGCATCGTGGACTCCTGAGAAAGGCGGGGCCATCGGCCGCGCGTGGATGCGAATGCGTGTTCATGAGCGTCCGCGCTCGGCCGGTGGTGGCACCGGGCGCCGCGCGGGCCCGCTGTAGCGATACGGAATCTGCGGCGTCATCGGCCCCATGATGCGGCGACCTCGCTGCTTCTGTTCCCAGGCGTGCGCCAGGATGCCGACCGAGCGCGACAGGATGAACAGGCCCCGCCCGAGTTCCGGCTCGAAGTCCAGCTCGCAGAAGATGACCGCGGTGATGCCGTCGATGTTCATCGGTATCGCGCGACCCTTGATCGCCTCCAGCGCGCTGACGACCGCGCGGCCGATCGCCGCGTAGCGTCCGCGCACCGTTCCGGCGGCGACCGCTTGCGCCACCAGCCGGAACAACGGCTCGGTGCGCGGGTCGATGGGATGGAAGCGATGCCCGAAGCCCGGCATGATCTTCTCGCCGGCGGCCATCCGCTCGCGCAGGATCGCGGTCGCGGCCTGCACGAGGTCACCCTGCGCGCCGGCGCGGGCATCGATCGCACGATAGACCTCCATGCACTGCTGGCCGGCACCGCCGTGGATGTCGTCGAGCACGTTGATCGCCGAAGCCATCGCCCCGTTCACCGGCAGCCCGCAGGTGACCGCCATGCGCGAGATCGCGATCGACGGTGCGTGCGGCCCGTGATCGACCCCAGGCACCAGCGCGGCTTCGAGGAGCTCGGCCTGTCCTGTGGTCGGCAGTTCGCCGCGCAGCATGAGCCAGATCATCTCCGGGAAGCGCACGCGTCCGATCAACTCCTCGACCGGATAGCCGCGGATCGCGATCTTTCCGGGCTCGACGTCGATGAGCGACGTGTCCCACCACGCGGAGGCGTCGGCGAGGATTTCTTCAGGGGTCTTGGTCGGCATGGCGGCAGCGCTCGGTCGCGGGTTTCGGCAGGGACGGCTCAGGTCGTGATCGTCTCGACCTCGCCTTCGAGCGCGGGGTCGTAGAAGCTGCCGAACAGTTCCTCGTCGGACGGCTTGTCCTCCTTGATCGGCACCGACACCCAGGTGGTGTTCATGTAGTGCTTGAGATGGACGTTCTCCGACACGACGTTGCCGCCCCACGTGCCGCAGCCCAGGCTCGAGGTCATCGGCATGCCGTTGTTGAACGCGCCGGCATTGGCCTTCGACTGCGGCTGGCGCACCATGATCCGCGACACCGGCGCGGCGAGCGCGAGCGCGTTGATATGCGCCTGGTCGAACGAGTAGATGCCGCACGAGTGGCCCTTGCCGCCCACCTCGTAGATCCCGCGCATCATCGACAGCGCCTGATCGAAACCCGAGTACTTGTAGACGGCGAGCAGCGTCGTGAGCTTCTCGCCCGAAAACGGATGATCCTTGCCGATGCCGTCGCCGTAGACGATGATGAACTTGCGATCGGCCGGAATCGTGAAGCCCGCAATCTTCGCGAGCTGCTGCGGCGCGATCGCCACCGTGTTCGACGTGCGATGGCGCTCGTCATCCCACATCGCCTTGCGCAGCAGCGCCTTCTCCTCGTCGTTCGCGAGATAGCCACCTTCCTTCTGGAGTTGCGCCAGCATCCGGTCGAAGATCGTTGCCTCGATGATGAGATTGCCGTCCGCCGAGCAGCCCGATCCGAAGTCCGACGTCTTGGAAAGCCGCGTGTTGCGCGCGGCCTCCTCGATGTTGGCGGTCTCGTCGATGATCATCGTCGAGTTGCCGGCGCCCACACCGTAGGCCGGCGTGCCCGAGCTGTACGCCGCGCGCACCATTGGCTGGCCGCCCGTCGCGATGACGAGGTCGGCGCGCGCCATCAGCGCCTGCGACATCGGGATGTTCACCTTCGTGAGGCACTGCAGGATGTCGGCCGGCGCGCCCTCGCGCTCGAGCGCCTCGCGCATCAGCCGCACCGTTTCGAACGACGTCTTCTTCGAGCGCGGGTGCGGCGAGTAGACGACGACGTCGCGGGCCTTGATCGCATAGATCGCATTGCCGGCCGGGGTGAGGTCGGGATTGGTCGTTGGCACGATGCAGGCGATGATTCCCGCCGGCTTTCCATACTTGACGATCCCCTTCTCGGGGATCTCCTCGATGATGCCGACGCTCTTCTGCCGCAGCGCATCGCGCAGCACGCCGCGGATCTTCATCCGCTTGCCCATCCGGCTTTCGGCGTCGCCCAGGCCGCTCTCCTCGATGCCCTCCTTCACCAGCCGCGCAAACGTGCGCTTGTTGGCCACCGCCCAAGCCACCGCCTGGCACAAGCGATCCACACGCGCCTGATCGTACGTCTCGATGATCGCCAGCGCCTTCTTCGCGCGCGCGAACACCTCGTCGAGTTCCTGCTGCTGTTCGGGGGTGATTCCCTTCGTGGTGTTGGTGGCGGGGGCGGACATGATCGTTACCTCATCAGTCGAAATGGAGGAAGGAGTGCTCGGGAGTGCGTGTTGCGCGGCCTCGCCGGCACCGGCGCGGGTGGCTTCACTGCACTTTCGCCCGGCTCGCCCGGCGACACCGGCGGCCGTTCACCCTGGCTCCGGCGGCGATGCGATTCGGCTTGCGTGATGCGCCCGTGTTGGACATCACGATAGGATTTTGCGACCCCCTCGGTCAAGGGCGCTGGGTGGCATTGTGTGCGGCTAGCGCCCACAATGTTTGCCTGATGGTTAATTTGCGCGTATTGTGACCGTGTCGAGGCGTGCGTTACGAGTTGTTTGTGCGCCAGGCGCCCTTTTTGATTGCAAGATTCCGTTTCCACTGCGCCGCGAGGCCACTCACCGATGGATGCCGCCGACCTCACCGTTCCCTCCGCATCGCCGGCCGCCGACACGCGCCCGGAGCCGCGCGCGGCGCATCGTCCCGAGGGGCACGCGCTGTCTGCCGCCACGCTCGATCGACTGGCCGAGGACAGCGATTTCGTCACGGCTTTCGGGCGTGGAATCGCCGTCCTCTTGGCCTTGTCCGACAAGCGTCGCCGCATGTCGATCGCGCAGGTGAGTCACCAAACCGGAATCCCGCGGGCGACCGTGCGCCGCAGCCTGCATACCCTCGTGCGGCTGGGCTTCGTCGCGGTCGACGAGGCACGACGCTTCTACCTGCGCCCCCGCGTGCTCTCGTTCAGTCACGCGTACCTCTCCGCGTCGCCCATCGTGATCCTCTCGCAGCCCGTCCTCGACCGGCTGGGCGAGATGCTGCGCGAAGGATGCTCGCTCGCCACCCTCGACGACGACGAGATCGTCTACCTCGCCCGCTCGGCGACCTCGCGCGTGATGTCGCCGTTCCTCAATGTCGGCCGCCGACTGCCCGCCTACTGCACGTCGATCGGCCGCGTGATGCTCGCGCATCTGCCGCCCGACGAACTCGATCGCTACCTCGCGAACGTACGCCCGCTCCCCTACACCGAGCACACGACCACCGACATCGGTGAGCTGCGCGCGATCCTCGCCAGGGTCCGCGAGACCGGATTCGCCTACGCGAGCCAGCAGATGGAACTTCGGTTATGCACGCTCGCCGTGCCCGTGCACGACACGAGCGGGCAGGTCGTCGCGGGAATCAACGTGATCCTGCAACACCGGCTGGTGCCGATGGAGGAGATGTCGGCGCGCTTTCTCGTGCCGTTGCAGCAGGCCGCCCTCGAACTCGGCTCGTCGCTCCTGCCGTAGCTCGCGCATCCCCGGCTTGAGGCGCAGCGACCTCCACCGCGGCAACGGCACGCGCCGCGCGCGTCGCAGTATCCTTGTCGCGCCATGCCCATCGAACATCGCTACACCGGCCGGAGCCGCGACCTGGGCGGCGGCTTTCGCGTCCGTCGACTCCTGCCCGGCCATCCGCGGCAGGGCGTGGGCCCCTTCGTCTTCTTCGATCACTTCGGTCCGATCACGGTGCGCCCGGAAGACGACTTCGACATCCGCCCGCACCCCCACATCGGGCTTGCGACCGTCACGTACCTCTTCGAGGGGGCGATCGTGCATCGCGACAGCCTCGGCCACGTGCAGCGCATCGAGCCGGGCGCCATCAACTGGATGACCGCCGGTCGCGGCATCGTGCACTCCGAGCGTCGCCCCCCCGATCTCGCCGACGCGCCGTACACGAGCCACGGGCTGCAGCTTTGGGTGGCGCTGCCGCGGACGGAGGAGGAGTGCGTCCCGTCGTTCGTGCACACGTCCGCCGCGAGCCTGCCGCGCTGGACCGAGGGTGGCAACACCCTGCGCCTGCTCGTCGGATCGGCGTTCGGTCGCGCGTCACCGGTGGCAACGCTCATGCCAACCCTCTACGTCGACGTCTGCGCGCAAGCCGGCGCCACGCTCACGCTCGCCGCGAGCCTCGGCGAGCGCGCCGTGTATCCGATCGATCGGGACCTCGTCGTCGACGGCGTCACGGTGCCTGCGCAGACCATGGCACTGCTCGCCGACGCGGCCGACGCTGCGGTGAGCGCCCCCGCGGGCGCGCGCTACGTGGTGATCGGCGGCGCGCCCCTCGATGGCCACCGCTTCATGTGGTGGAACTACGTGTCGTCACGCCGCGAACGCATCGACGAGGCGAAGCTCGCCTGGAGCGCGCAGACGATGGGGCACGTCCCCGGCGAGACCGGATTCGTCCCCTTGCCCGAGCGATAGCAGCGACGCCGGGGCGACTTCTCGCCGCTCACTGCGTCGCGGCGGCGCACCGGAAGCTCTTGCGCACGCGCCTCACGGCGCCTTGCACGTGCTCTTGCCGAAGAGCGAGTACGCCGGACAGACCCGGAAGAGTCCCGTCGCGAGCGGGACGATGCCGATCCAACCCCAGGCTCCGATCGCCCCGGTGAGCGTGGCCGCAATGAGGCCGAGGCCCACCACGATGCGCACGATGCGGTCGATTCCACCGACGTTGGCTTTCATGAGACGCGCCTGCCTTTCATGTTGTCCTGACGTCGCTACTATACGGGTGAGGGGTGGGGTCGTCGTCACTGCGTGGCATCGACACGCCATCCCGCTCTCGACTCGGCGATCTCCAACGCCCGCTTGATGTGGTTGCGCAGGTCGTCGGCACGACCGACCGTCCAGTCGATCGCACCCGTGGATGCCGCATCGGCACCAGCCAGCGCCTTCCGATTGAACTCCTCGAGGTACGCATCGCGCATCGCCTGCGCCTCGTCCGCCTTCCCCTGGCCCTCGAGTTCACGGTACCGGCGCCCGTGAAACAAGTCGAAAGCCGCCGGCCCGCCCATGACGGCGAGTATCGTGCGCTCGAGCGTGATGTAGACGACTCCAGGGCGCAGGAATCGACTGAAGGCATGGATCTGGCGTCCACCGTAGTTGTGATTGAGCACGACCGAGACCACGGGCACCGTGCTGAGCGCATTGACGTCGAGCGACTCGCCGCCGATCTGCTGGATGCGCAGCCGTTCCTGCTTCGTCCCCGGGACGAACCCTGGCGCGTTGGAGAGCATGACGAGCGGAAACCGATTGCGCTCGACGAACTCCATGAACAGCCGGAACTTCTCCGTACCCGGCGCATCCGGGCCGCCGCCGTGCCTGGGCTGATCCGCGATCACTGCGGTGACTTTCCCATCGAGCGTCGCCAGTCCCGTGACCAACGTCGATCCCGCTGCATCGTCGCTCGTGCGGTGAAACTCGAGAAAGCTTCCGGCGTCGAACACCCCTTCGATGACATCGCCCACCATGTCGAAAGGTTGCGTCACGTCGGCTGGAATGCGTGGCGTCGCCTGCGGTGGCCCCGCGGGAACGTGACCGTTGCGCAACCCGAAGTATCCGAGCAGCGTGTTGGCGAGGTCGAACGCTTCACGCAGTGTTTCGACGCGGAACGTCGCGACCTGCGCGGCAAGCGTTGACCCCTTATCGCTTTCGGCCGATGCGTGCACATGGATCGTCACATCGGCCTGGCTATTCAACGTGACGAGGCGCAGGCCCCCGATCCGGGTCACGATGTGAATCCGCGGGGACGTGGATCGCGTGAGCTCCTTGATCACGTCGGACTGCACGCTGATCGCAGCGTCACCCTCCCCCTCCACCGCGCGGTACCACCGGTTCCCGAAGACGAGAATGCGAGGCACGCGCATCTTCGTCGCCGTGCGCAATAGCTCCTTGGTCCGAACGAGACTCGCCAGCGACCGAACACCGGTGTCGGATCGCGGTCCCATGATCAGCACGGGCTTTCCGCCAAGCCGCGCGAAGCCGCCCACCAGCGCCGCTGCCTCCACGTACTCGTCCTTGAACGCCACGAACGAGCCCGCGTCGACATTGGCGGCCACGTCGGATTCGTTGAAGATCGTGGCGGCAAATCGATCGCCGGTTGCCTCGGCATGAACGAGAGCTCTCGCGATCGACGGGCGGTGGCAGCTCCGCGAGCAAAGCAACTGGATCTTGCGGATGTGACGAAGGAGCTCGATCCGATCGCGCGCGACCAGGTCCACCGTCCCGGTCCAGGCCCCCATCACGCGCGCACCGCCGATCTCGTAGTTCGTGAGCGATTCACCGGTCACGGCGCGGATCACGCCCGCTCCGGTCAGCGCCCGATAGGATTGCTCCGCGTCGAGCATGATCTGGATGCAAGCTTGCGACGACCCATAGACATCGAGTCCGGTTGCCGAGCCGACGCCCACCGCAATCGAGACGAAGTTGCGGGGACGACCGTGGCCGTGCTGCAGGGATGGAAAGTCGAACGAGCGATCGATCTCGTCGAACAGCGACGTCACGACGGGATCATCGAGCGCACGTACCACTTCCCGGAATCGGGCATGGTCGTGTGAATGGCCGACGAGCGCGTTCATCAGAAAGCCCTGCGCGGCGCGATTGAGCGCGACCATGCCCTCGCGAACGTTGGCGCCAGCTCCGTCGTTCCACACGTAGAGAGGCACGTCGCGCAGGTACGCGTAGTAACACGCGGCGACATACTTCCTGCCTTCGAGATCACCGGTGGCACCACCGCTGACACGCGAATCCTTGCAGAAGAACACGGCCGGGTGCCCTGCGATCACTCCTTCGAAGATCCTGGCGCCCACGACGCGCCGCCTCGCGGCGGCAAGTACAGCGGGGGCACGGCTCGTGCTCGGGTCGTGCGGTTCGACGTCGATCGACTCGATGGTGATCTCGCGTGCCGAATCGGCATCGAAGCACTCCTCGACCCAGCGCTCCAGCGGCCACTTGCCAAGATCGAACAACCGCTGGTCCGGGCCCGTCGCCATGCTCGTTGCGACGGGATTGCGAGCGTCGTCCTCCTGCATCAGGTCAAGACGGATACGTCCTCGCTGCAAAGCCGCACTGAACACCTGCCGCCGCGTCTTCGTGCTGTTCGGACGACGCACCTGCACCCGTACCAGTACGTGGTCCGCCGGCGTGTGCAGAAAGAGTCGTGCCGGCCGAGTGGCGATCGCGCGGAGTGCCTCGTAGTCGATGACATCCGCGCCGCCGGAGGCGAGGTCGATCGTCACCGGGTTACCACAGGCGAGGATCTCGACCAGGTTGCCTTCGCCGGGATCGAGTGCGTGATAGGTCGTGAGCACGCGACTCGCCTGTATGGCGGCGCGCTCGACGTTCGGTGCCGAGCGGATCCGCCCCGTGACGTCGGCCTCGGTGATCGGCGCTCCCTCTTCAAGCCAGACGAGCGTTGCGTAGCGGGGTGCATCACCCGCGCGCTCGGACACCAGCCGGAACTGGAAGATCGTCGGCTGCGGTGAAGGCAGCGATTCGACGCGATACCGGCGCGACCAGGCGGCAAGGTGCGAATCGAGTTCGTCGCGGACCCACCTTGGCGCACTCGCGTATGAAACGATGGCGCCGCCGCGGGTCAAGGCGCTGCGTGCGCGCTCGCGAAAGGCGTCGTCCTGAATCCCGCGACGACGTGTGTGCCGAGCCTGCCGCCGGCCGCGTTCCGTTGCGCCCTCCTTGCCTTCGTCGTCGCCGCTTCTCCGTGATGGGAAGCTGGGCCGCGCGAGGAGTCTGCGGCCCAGAACCGCGATGGTGTCGTCGGGCTCGGACTCCTCGATCCCGGTCAATCGTGCCAACGCGGCACGACTGTGGCGGGGCACGAATGCGCGTGCCACGAGCAACTCGAGCAATCCGACGAGTACGGCCCTCCCCTCATGAATCGCACCGTATCCACGAAACAGGTACAGGAGCGCCATCTGCATCTCGGGACTGCGCTTCCCGTCGACCCGGGGGATCCCATATTTCTGGCGCAGCGAATTCATTACGGATCGAAACACGGCGGGCGGGGAATACGTCTCGTCATCCCATTCGAGCACCAGACGATTCATCTCCCCGAACCACGTCTGGTTGGCTCCCATGGCCGATGAATAGATCTGCTTGAGGGCCACGAATGTTTCCAGGACCTCAGCAATTGCCACATCCGCGTGACCGACGTCGACTCCCGACAAGCCGAGCGTCTCGAGACACCGAACCAGCTGATCGGGCAGCTCCTCGGTTTGCACGTAACCGAGGTAAAAGCCACGGACGAGGCCCAGGGCCCGCACCAGCGCGTCGCCGCTCGAAGTCACGATCGCGGTCGCGAGCCCCCCATCCGGCAGTTCCGGATCAGCGAGTTTCGCGAGCAGGGGATCGGCCGCTGCCGCGATCGGCGTGGGGTCCCATTCGAACGAAGGCCTCGTCTCCGCTTCGTCTGCGTCGACGACGACGAGGAGCTCTCCCTCGGCCAGCGCCTTGCCCAGGACCAGGCCTTGCGCCGTCGTTCCTCGAACGAGCCGCGTCGGATCGCCATCCTCCACGAGGTACGAGACTCGCCCGGCGATGGGGGAGGTGAGCGTCGACTCCATCTTCATGGCTTCGATCACGATCAGCGGATCGCCGCGAGCGACGCGCGCCCCCACCCGCACGGCGCGACCATCGCCCTGTTCCGACCACTTGACGAACGCTCCCTGGAACGGGCACCGCACCGCCCCCGGCGGATCGACGGCTCGCGATGAGCCCATCGGATGCACGTGCACGCGGTAGTACTGAATGCCGTCGTGCTCCATGATCCGAATCGAGTGATGCGCAGGACGCCGATCGATCCGTACCGGGTACGACCTGCCGGCGAACTGAAACACGTAGTCGCCGCTGCCGGGAATGCGCTGGTCGACGTAAACGTCACCGACGTGGACCTGATTGACGAATGCCGCGTACGTCCGCAATTCGCACTGCAGGAAAGCGACGAGGAAGCGACGTTCGTGGACCTCGACATGAAACTTCGGCAGCAGCGCCAATGCGCCCCGCCGCAGGATGCTCTCGAGGTCGCCCTGTCGCAGGGCCATCCCAAGCGCCTGGTGCGCTTGCCGAACGAGTTCGGCCAGCGCTGCGAAGACGGCAACCGTGATCAACTGGTCATTCGCGCGTACCACCCGCCAGGAGGGCCTCTCGTCGAGCAAGCGATTGGTGTACTCGCCACCGCGGAACGACCGGTGACGGAGCACCTCGAGCAGGAGCTCGACGTTGGTGGTGATGCCACGAATGTAGATCTCGCCCAGCGCGCGTTCCAGTCGCATGAGACTCTCGCGACGCGTGCGACCGAAAGCGATGATCTTGGCGATCATCGCGTCGTAGTCGGTGAGGACGGCATCGCCCGCCTTGAAGCCGACGTCGCAGCGCACGCCGTTGAACGTGGGAAGGTCGAGATCGCGGATGATCCCGGGACTCGGGGCGTAGTCGTTCAGCGGATCCTCGGCGTAGATGCGACATTCGACCGCGTGATCCTTTTCGGCAAACCGCAAGCGGAGCGCCCGGTCGTAAGGAATCTCCTTCTCGCGCCCGTCGAAGAAAAGGATTTGCCACTTCGCGAGATCGATGTGCAGGCTCTGATCGGTCACGGGGTACTCGACCTGCAGCCGCGTGTTCATCTCGAGGAACCCGAACTCCGCGCGCTCGGCGTCAAACAGGAACTCGACGGTGCCGGCGCCTCCGCCCTTGGCGTAGCCCGAGAAGCTGGCGACATTCTCGGCCGCAGCGAGCAGCTTCAGCGTCGTGCCATGGTCGAGGAACGCATCCCCCGATTCCTCGATGATCTTCTGGTTCTTTCTCTGTACGGCGCATTTTCGAATGCCCACGGCCATGCCGTTGAATATCTGCACCTCGAAATGAACGGGGCGTTCGACGTAGCGCTCGACGAAGAGCGTGTCGTCGTCATAGTTGGCTTTCCCGATCCGGCGCGCGGATTCGCAGGCAGCTTGCAATTCCGTGGCGTTACGCGCGACGGCCATACCCTTCCCGCCGCCGCCTGCGCTGAGCTTGACGATCACCGGATAGCCGATCCGCGTGGCTTCCGTCTGGGCGGCGGCGAGATCGGACAGCGCCGGACTGCCCTCCAGGAGTGGGACGCCGTGCGCCTTGGCAAGCACCCGCGCATCGAGCTTGTCGCCCACCCTGCGCATCACGTCGGCAGGTGGCCCCATGAAGTGGATGTCGTGACGCCCGGACATCCGAAGCGCATCGATCGCCTCCACCAGGCGAAAATTCTCGGACAGGAAGCCGTACCCGGGATAGACGCCGTTGGCGCCCGAAAGGAGTGCGGCTGCGAGGATGCGTGGGATGTCCGTGTAACCGGCAGGATCGCCGATGCGCACGACCTCATCGGCAAACTCGTGCCAGGATTGCTTGCGATCCGGATCCGTGACGACGGCGACCGAAGGAATTCCCTCCTCACGCAGCGCGAAGAAGAACCGCTTGGCGATCTCGCCCCGATTCGCGACCAGGACCTTGCGCAGCCGGTGCTCGCCCGCGGCAGGACTCACGCGTCCAACACCTGGATTCGCCTGGCGCAGTGTAGCGAGGGCGACTTCGATCGCTTCAATCATGGCGCTCGATCCTGTGACGCCGATGACGCATGTTCCGTGGTGGCGCAGTCTTGGCGTGCCTGCGGCGCCAGGAGCGTCCGTCAGGACACCCGGTCGGCGGTGCGCTCGCCAAGTGACGCCAGATAGCGCTCGGCGACCGCTGCGTCAGGGACATAGAAACCATCGGGCCGTCGATAGACGATCCCGCTCTCCTCGAAGCGGCGAAGATGCGCCATGGTGACGCTCGAGGCCCAGGGAATCACTTCGCGCACGATTGCGTCGTAGACCAGCGCGTCGAGTTGAGCGAAGGGCGCCGGAGCGACGAGCAATGTCTCGAGGATCTTTCGCTCGCGGTCGTGGACCGTCGCCATCGTCTCGCGAACCAGCCGACGAAATACCTCCAGGCCGCGATGAACCTGGTGATGACCAGGACACACGACCGACAGCGGCAGACGCCCCAGGCGCTCGAGCGAAGCGAGGTATCGGGCGACGCCTCCCGCGTTGGGCGGATACCACGGCAACGACGTGCCGCGCGCGGCCAGGAGATCGCCGGTGAACGCAATGCCGGAATCGAGGTCGGCCCATACGAGGTGGCCGACGTCGTGTCCCGGCATGTGAAACGCCTTGAGCCGGAGCCTTCCGACGTCGACCTCGTCGCCTTCGCCCGTGAACTGCCACGTGATGCCGGCCTCGGCAGTGAAGAGTTCGGGCATGGTCTCGCCGCGAAAGTGCTCGGCCACGTCGAACCCGGGAGGCAACTCGATCTCCCGCGCCACATCGTCGGGAAGGATGTGGTGGACCTGCCAGGCACGATCGGACGCCTGTGCCCAGCCGAGCTTCGGAAGCAGAACTCGCGCTCCGGTGGCTCGTGCGAGCGGAATGGCCCCGCCGGCATGGTCGGTGTGCGTATGCGTGAGAAGGATCGTGTGGACGTCGGTCGGCTCCTGATTCCATCCCTGCAATGCCACGACCACGGCATCGAAGAGCGTCTCCAGATCGGGATCGACCCCCAGTCCGGCATCGACGAGAATCGCGCGGCGACCGTCACGTACCAGATAGACGTTGCACGAGGACGGCCACCCACGCCGGTTCGTGCGGAACTGGACGAGATCGTCCTCGACGGGTATGGCCTCGATCAGCACACGTCTCCCACCGTGGCCACCCGAATGCGCCTGGCCGCCACCATCATCATTGTGATACCCCCGGATCGACTCGCATTGCGAGTGCAGCAAGGCGAGAAAAGCGCGACTGTGGCGCGCCGCATGGGCGGCGCGCCACAGTCGCGGTGCAGCCGACGTCAGCCTTCCTTGGAACAGTCGCGCGGCGTGATGCCTTTCTCCTTTGCATACTTGGTCGACGATTCCTCGACCAGCGGACGCGTGAGTGACTTGTCGCCGGCGATCCAGTCGGAAACCGGGACGAGCTTGGTTCCATCCCACTGGAACACCTTGGCGCTTCCGCCGCCCTCATGATCCGCGCAACTCGACTTGATCGGCTGCACGAGACCCCAGACCCCCAGTTCCTTCAGGCGCTTCTCGTCGAGATTGAGATGCTCCAGTCCCCACTTGACTTGCTCGCCGGTCAGCGGCTTCTTGCCGAATTTTTGCTGCGCCACGCGAACCGCTTCGGTGTTGATGACGCCGTACGTCAATCCCATGTTGTAGAACACCGTCCCCATTCGGGTGACGTCGTCGAGGTTGCCGCGTTTGCCTCCGCTATAGAGGTACTTCTTGATCTCTTGCGTGACGGGGAACTCACCCGGCGGCATCGGGTGCACGACGTAGACACCCTTGGCGGCGTCTCCCGCCGCGGTGAGGTCGTCTTCGCTGCCGGCAAACGGCACCGCGACGATCCGGTTGGCGGGAAAGCCCACCTTCTCCGCAGTCTTGAGCGCGACTGCCGGGGCAACACCCCACTCACGCAGGATGACCCAGTCCGGCTTCAACCGGCGGATTTCGAGCCACGCCGCCTGCTGCTCGCTCCCCGGCATTGGCACCGCGATGTTGGTCAACTCGAAGCCGTACTTCTTGGCCTGCGCCTCGAGGATCGGGATCGTCTCCTTTCCGGCTGCCGAATCCATGTGCAGATTGACGATCTTCTTGCCCTTGAGCTTGTCCATCCCCCCCTCTTTCGATCCGATGAACTTGATCTTCACCGTATTGGTCGAAAGGTAGTTCGTGCCGAGAGGAAAGATGTACGGAAAGATCCGTCCGTCGGTCGCGTCGGTACGTCCTGAGCCGATGGTCACGATCGGGATGTGATCGGTATTGGTCCGATCGAGCAGCGCGTAGGTGACCTGCGTGCTGATCGGATTGAACGCCGACGCACCCGTTGGTCCACCCTTCTTGAGCCGCTCATAGCATTCGACGCCGCGGTCGACCTTGTAGGCTGTCTCGCACTCTTCCCAGGTCAACTTGACGCCGTTGATGCCCCCGTCCCGCTTGTTGAGCAGGTCCATGTAATCGATCCAGCCACCGGCGAGGTTGACGCCGAGCGGCGTCAGCGGCCCGGTACGCCATCCGATCATTGGAAAGAACTGCTCGTTCTCGGCGGCCAACGTCACCGTCGAGCCCACCGCGCCGACGCCCAAGGCAACCACCGCCAGCATGCGCCTGGTGACACGTCCCACATTCATCGCGACTTCCTCCAGAAAATTGATCAATCGTGGATCGGATGGATCCACGGCCACACGGCGGGTGCGTCGTGAATGATTGCCCGCACCCCGTTACCTCTGCCCGACAGCACTCCCCGGCAGCCGACTAGCGAGGGAATGGCCAGAGCCGCAGCTTCTCCTTGCCGACTTGCCACAGCCGAACCAGGCCTCCGGGTTCGACCACCAGCAGCCAGATGATCAGTACCCCATAGACGATCTGCTCCACATGCGCCACAACGCTGGTATCGATCGCCTGACCCGATACGGTCGATCCGATCAGGTTCATGACGATGGGCAAGAGCATGATGAACGCCGCGCCGAGGAAGCTCCCCATGACGCTGCCCAGGCCACCGATGATCGCCATGAACAGGATCTGCAACGACCGCTCCAGGCCGAAAGCCTCCGGATCGACCGTCCCGACGTACGCGAACGCCCACAGCGCACCGGCCATGCCGCAGTAGAACGAGCTCACCGCGAACGCGACGAGCTTCACGCGAAAGATCCGGATTCCGATCACCGCCGCCGCCACGTCCATGTCGCGAACCGCCATGCAGCTGCGACCGAACGCACCGCGCATCATGTTCTTCGCCGCAAGGGCCATCACGGTGACGACGCCCAGCACGAGCAGATACCGACGCAGCGGAGTATCGAAGGTCACGCCCAGAATGACGATCTTCTGGGCAGTGATCACGCCGGATGAGCTGTAGTTGGTGAGCCAGCCGAACTTGGTGAGTGCCCATTCGATGAAGAACTGCGACCCGAGAGTTGCGACGATCAAGTAGAAATCCTTGATCCGAAGACAAGCGAGGCCGAACAGGACCCCGATCACGGCCGCGCACAGTGCCCCGAGTACGAAGCTTGCGAGGATGGGAAGACCGTCGACCCGCAAGACGAAGTTGTATGCGGCGAATGCCCCGACACCCATGAAGCCGGCCGATCCCAGCGAGATCTGCCCGGCGAAGCCCGTAAGGATGTTGAGGCCGAGCGTCGCGAGGGCGAGGATCAGGAAAGGGATGAGAAGCCCATTGAACCAGTAGTCGTTGCCGAGAATCGGCACCACGACGAACACGATGGCCATCAACGCCAGGAATCCCATCCGGTCCTGAAGGATCGGAAAGATCTGCTGGTCGGCGCCGTAGCTCGTCTTGTACTGGCTGGCTTCGCGATAGAACATGGCTCAGACCCGCTCGATTCGCCGCTCACCGAACAACCCGTTCGGTCGCGCAATGAGGAACAGCATCGCCAGCACGTACGGAAACCAGTTCTCGATCCCGCCTCCAATGACGCCCCCCAGGTAGACCTCTGCCAGCTTCTCGGCAGCGCCGATGATGAGCCCACCGACGATGGCGCCGGCGATCGAGGTGAATCCCCCGAGAATGAGGACTGGCAGGGCCTTGAGCGCAACGACGACGAGGCCGAACTGCACCCCCAGACGCGAACCCCACAGAAGGCCCGCGATCAGGGCGACGCCTCCCGAGAGCGCCCAGACGTACCGCCACATCCGGGTCAGCGGAATGCCAATCGACATCGCGGCCTGGTGATCGTCGGCGACGGCACGCAGTGCCCGGCCCGTCGCCGTGCGGTTGAAGAACAGGACGAGCGCGAGGACGAGCGAACCGGCGACGGCAGCCGCAAAGAGATCGAACTTGCTGATGCCCACGCCAAGCATTTCGATCGGGACATCCTTGATCCCGAGGTCGAGCCGGTGCGTCTTCGATCCGAAGATCAGCTGACCGACGCCTTCGATCACGATCGTCAGGCCGATCGTCGCCATGAACAGCGACATGGCGGGCTGGTTCGCCAACGGTCGCAGCACGAGCCGCTCAACCAGCAGGGCGAGCACGACCATCACCCCCATCGCCAGCACCAGTGCGAGCCAGAACGGAGCTCCCCAAGCGTGGAAGTTGACGAACGACAATGCCGCAAAGAGCACCATCGCGCCCTGGGCGAAGTTGAAGACACCCGACGCCTTGTAGATGAGCACGAAGCCGAGCGCGACCAGTGAATACATCACCCCGGCGAGCAGGCCCGCGACCAGGACCTCGATGAAGAATGTCATAGGCTCCTCGCGCCCGTGTGGAGCGATCCGCGACTGTTAGCCTGCCCGGTCGAGCGCCACGGTGCGGCCGGCGCTCCATTCGGGCTCGTATTCGCGCATGTGGCGCGCGTGCACGGTTCCCGATGCTCCGGACGCGCTCATTGCGTACTGGCCGGACGCGGCGCGCCGGACGCGTATCGCCTCATTGGACGGCTGACCGTTGGGAGTCCGATCACCGGAAGGATTCGCCACCACACGACCTCCTTGCGCGTTGTCACGCCCCGCGTCGAACGCGTCGGGCGTGCGCGACATCGTCAAACCTCACGACGTCGCCAGGAAACCGTGCGGGCGACCCCTGTCGCGACCCCGCGGCTCGCCGCTCACGTTCAACGCAGACGGAAGCGACACTAGCACCGGCTGGTCGATTCAGTCAAGCGCTTGCTCGAATTACGGATCCGCGCGGATCATGGCGGCGACTCGCGGCGCCGCGATCAGGGTGTAACGAGGGTGGTGGAACGGCCGGCGGGCGGCGAGAGCGCCCCGTGCTGCCGGGAACTACGAGGCCGTTCGGGCGGAGATGGGAACGAAGAGATCGAGCAACTGGTCGGCCAGCTCGTCGATGCTGAGCTTGCCCTTCTTGTCGTACCACTGCACAGACCAGTTGGCGGCACCGAGAATGGCCAGACGCAGGATCGCGATGTCGCCGCTGATGAGGCGGGCGTCCGCAAGTTCACGCAGGACGCGGTTCCACACCGCCTCGACCTCGTCCCGCTGCGCGACGATCTGTCGGCGTGCCCGCGGCGACAGCGACCGCCATTCCGAGAGGACGACCGCCAACTCGTCGTTGTTTCTCTGGTGCAGCGTCATGAGGTGGCGAACGAGGAGCGTCCTGAGCTTCATCCGGGGGTGGACCGCGTCATCCATCGGCACGCGCGCCGCCTCGAGGAACTGGCGCATTCCCTCGTTCATCACGTCGACCAGGATGTCTTCCTTGGTCTTGAAGTAATAGAAGATGCTGCCGGACTGCATCCCGACCGCCTTGGCGATGTCCCGCACCGTCGCCTGCGGGTATCCGACCTTGCGAAACAGGCGTGCAGCCGCCGTTCGCAGCTCCCGTCGTCTGGCCGAGTCGTCAACGGTATTCATGTGAGCCGGATCATACGCGTTCGGTCGGTCGGGTCCCGCGGCGAGCATACAATTCAAGCGAGCGCTTGATTTATTTCCGGACCCGATTCATACTGCACTCGCGGGTCGTGCAGCGGCACGAGTTGACACGTAGCGCGTGCGGTCGCGATGGCCGCGCAGATGCAGAGGAGCCCGGTGTGGCGAGCGAGGTCGACGTATCCTCCGATTGGTTCGAAGCACTCATCGGCGGCGCCAAGGCGCCGCTCGGCGAGGCACTGACGATCGTCGAACGTGGCGGACCGCCCGCGCGCGCGCTGCTCAACCGGTTGCATCCCCGGAGTGGTAACGCCCATATCATCGGGATCACGGGCCCCCCGGGATCGGGCAAATCGACACTCGTGAACGAGCTCGCGATTCATTTCGCCAATCTCGGGCGTCGCGTCGGCGTCGTGGCAGTCGATCCCAGCAGCCCGTTCACCGGCGGTGCGGTGCTCGGCGACCGAATCCGCATGCGTCGTGCCAGCGCGCACGAGGGTGTCTTCATTCGAAGCGCGGCCAGCCGCGGATTTCTTGGCGGACTTGCACGCACCACCCATGACTTCGTGCGGGTGTTCGACGCGGTCGGCTACGACCCCGTCATCGTCGAGACCGTAGGGATCGGACAAAGCGAGGTCGACATCTGGCAGGTTGCGCACACCCCCGTGGTCGTGGAGGCGCCGGGGCTCGGAGACTCGATCCAGGCGCTGAAGGCGGGTGTCCTCGAAATCGCAGCGATCTATTGCATCAATAAGGGCGACCTGCCGGGCGCGGACGCCAAGCGGCGATACCTTCGCGAGCTCTCGGCGCGGGCCAGGGACCATGCGCCGGACTGGAAGATTCCGGTCGTCACGACCATTGCCGATCAGGGCCAAGGCATCGGCGAGCTCGCAAGCGCCATCGAGGATCATGCCCGGCATCTTCGCGAGACCGATCGCCTGCACGCGCTCGAGCACGAGCGCGCGATCGCCGAGATCCGCGCCTGCCTGCAGGCATTCTTCGTGGATGCCCCATTGGCGAAGGCACGGTCGTCGGGTGCCCTCCGTCGTCTCGCTGACGCGGTCGCCGCTCGCGAGATGAATGCCGCCGATGCGGCGACCGCGATGACCCATCAGCCGTCGAGCGACGACTTCGCTGCGGAGGGCAACGCATGAGTCATGACAAGCAACCTGCGGGCTTGCCGACGATCGAACGCGTCTCGGTTGTCGGCGGGGGCGGCTCGATGGGCCACGGAATCGTCCTCGCCTGCGTGCTCGGCGCTCCACACGTCCAGGTGCGCCTCGTCGCCCGGCGTCAGGAGACGCTCGACCACGGACTCGCCCTGATCCGCAGCGGCCCTTTCGGATTGGAAGCGGCCGTTCGCAAGGGGCGACTCGAAGCCGCCGCGATCGCGCCGACGCTCGCCCGAATTCACCCGACCCTTGCCATCGACGAAGGCGTCCGTGACGCGCAGATCATCTTCGAGACGGTGCCCGAGGTCGTGTCGGTGAAACACGCCGTACTCCGCGAGATCGAGGCAGCGGCACCGGCCGATGCCGTCATCGCCAGCAATACGTCATCGATCATGATCGCAGAGTTGAGCGGGGTGCTCGAGGAGCCGGGCCGCATGATCGGGACGCACTGGTTCTATCCATCCAACGTGATGCCCCTGGTCGAGGTCGTTCGCGCCGATCGAACGCACGATTGGGTGGCCAGACGATGCGTCGACTTCCTCGAGAACATCGGCAAGACGCCGGTAACCGTACGCGACGCGCCGGGATTCTTCATGACCCGGTTCGTCAATCTCTTCGCCGCCGAGGCGATGCGGGCGGTACAGGAAGGACTGTGCGGGATCCATGAGGTCGACCAGATGGTGAAGAGCGGACTCGGATGGCCGATGGGCGTGTTCGAGCTCCTCGACAAGACGGCGTCGTTCGATGCCTGGTATCACGCACAGGAGTACTTGCACGAGACACTCGGCGAGAGGTACGCGATTCCTCCCATCGCGCGCAAGGTGTTCACCGCCGGGTTCCGCGGCGCACCGGAGCTCAAGCCAGGCAGCAAGGGAGGCTGGTACGACTACTTCGGTATCGATCCACACGGAGACAGGAAATGACACGGGAAGTGGTGGTGGTCGCCGGTTGCAGGACGGCACAAGGCTCCTTTGGCGGAACGCTCCGCGACGTTCCGGCGCATGAACTGGCGAGCACGTCGGTCCGCGGGATCGTGAGCCGGACGGGCATCGATCCCGCGCAGGTGAGCACCGTCGTCGTGGGTCAGGTGTACCAGACCTCGGAGGCGCTGAACATCGGGCGGTTCTGCGCGCTCGAAAGCGAGCTTCCATTCTCCGTCACCGGCGCCGCCGTCAATGCAGCCTGCTGCTCATCGCTCGAGGCTTTCAACTCGGTGGTCCGTGAGATCGCCTGTGGCGATTCCGATGTCGCGATCGCGGCCGGAACCGAGAGCATGAGCGGAATCCCCTTTCTCCTGCACGGCCATCGCTGGGGGACGCGTCGAGGCAACAGCGAGGTCGTCGATCAGTTCGAGGAATCGACGTGGTCGGCATCCACCTATCGCTTCGGCCGCTTCAGCATGGGCATGGCGGCGGATCACGTCGCCAAGGTCTATGAACTGTCGCGCGCCGAGCAGGACGAATACGCGCTGCGATCGCATCAGTTGGCCATCGCCGCGATCGATCGCGGACACTTCAAGGACGAGATCGTGCCCATCACGGTCAAGGGTCGCAAAGGCGAGGTGCAGTTCGCGCAAGACGAGCACCCACGACGTGACACGAGTCTCGCGACGCTATCCCGGCTTCGTCCGGTCTTCGGGGATGAAGGCACCGTCACCGCGGGCAACGCGTCGGGCGTGAGCGACGGCGCAGCCGCGGCGCTCCTGATGACGCGCGAGAAGGCAGCGGAGCTCGGTCTCAAGCCGATCCTGCGCGTGCGCTCGACCGCGCGCGTCGGTGTCGACCCGCGACTCATCTGCATGAGTCCGGGGCCCGCAGCAAGACTTGCGCTCGAACGCGCCGGGCTCACGCCCAAGGACATCGGCTGGTGGGAGATCAACGAAGCCTTCGCATCGGTGGTGCTCTCGTCGTGCCGCGAACTCGGTATCGGGCTCGATCACGTCAATCCACTCGGCGGCGGCATCGCGCTGGGGCACCCCGTTGGGTGCAGCGGCGTTCGCACCATCGTCACGATGATGTACGCGATGCAGCGGACCGGAACCCGCTTTGGCGTGGCGACGATCGGCGGTGGCGGCGGCATCGGTACCGCAGCGGTCCTGGAACTGGTCGCCTGAAAGGCGGCATCACCGGATTCACTTGGAGAGGAAACAGCTCATGTCGACCCCCGTTGCAGCGGCAGCCCATCCATCGGCACCTGCGGTGAACACGCCGAGCACGCAGTTCACCACCGAGTTCCTCGAGGCAACACGAAAGCTCGAACAGGAATGGCGCCAGAAGTTCAGTGCCATCGCGCAGAAGTTCGGCGTGGACCCATCGACTTACGCGCGGCACACGGACTCGGGACTTCCGCTCAAACCGGCTTACTTCCCGCACGACGTCGCGACCGTCGACTTCCAGTCGATTGGCGCGCCCGGCATCTTTCCCTTCACGCGTGGCCTGTATGCCGCGCAGTACCAGTTCATGCCCTGGGCGAACCAGCCGGTGATCGGATACGGCTTGCCCGAGGAGACGCGGCGGCGGATGGATTACCTGCAAAGCCAAGGCATGACGGGGTACTTCGGCAACACCTTCTACAACCTCGTGTACGACCTCGTCTCGCATGAGGGTATCGACCCCGATCACCCGGCTGCCGAAGGGCGTGTCGGGCAGTGCGGGATGGCCGTTTACTCGCGGGAGGACAATGCCCGGCTGTTCGATGGCCTGCCGCTCGACAAGATCAACGTCGTCCACATCTCCTACTACGAGAATCTGCCGGTGCTCGCACACTACCTCGCGTACGCGCGGCGGAAGGGCGTGCCATGGGAGAAGCTCGGCGGTAACTCGATGAACTGGTATTACCAGAGTGCGTACGTCGGCATGACTTGCTTCCCGCCCAAGGCAGGCATGGACCTCGCCGCGGAGATCGTTTCGTTCTGCACCAAGCGCATGCCGAAGTGGAATACCGTCAACATCTTCGGCTATGGAATGGAAGAGGCGGGGTCGACCGCCGTCCAGGAGGTCGCATTCTCGGTGGCAACGGGCATCGACTATGCGCGCAACTGTATCGCCAAGGGTCTCAAGCCCGACGAGTTCCTGCACCGCTTCGGATTCCAGATTTCGCAGGCCAACGACTTCTTCGAGGAGGTCTGCAAGATCCGCGCGCTGCGACGCATCTGGGCGCGCAAGTGTCATGAACTCGGCGCCCGTGATCCGCGCAGCATGCACGTCCGGATCCACACCCACACGTCTGGCGCGGTACTGACGGCACAGCAGCCCCTGAACAATCTCATCCGCACGACGCTGCACGCATTCGGTGCAGCACTCGCCGGCGTCCAGGCGATGGAGGTCAGCACCTTCGATGAAGCGCTGGCAATCCCCACCGAGCACTCGGCAACCATGGCGCTTCGGGTGCAACAGATCATCCAGGACGAAAGCGGGATCACGCGGGTGGCGGATCCGCTGGGAGGTTCGTACTTCGTCGAGGCGCTCACCAATCAGATCGAGGCGGCGGCGCTCGCCATCGTCGAGGAAGTCGAGAAGCGAGGCGGCTATCACAAGTGTCACGACTACGTGCGGGAGCAGATCGAATCCTCCGCCGTCCGCTGGCGGGACCAGGTCGACGCCAAGGAGCGCATGCTGGTTGGAGTCAACAAGTACCAGTCCGACGAGATGCAGGACGTGGAAGTCTTCAAGGTGAATCCCGATTCCGAGCGCATCGCCATCGAGCGCATCAAGGCGCTGCGAGCGAGTCGGGACCATGCCAGGTGGGAGGCGGCGATGGCCGACCTCGAGCAGGCCACCGTCCGCTTCAAGGGGGGAGAGATCGGTGTCCTGCTCCCTGCCATGATCGAGGCATCCGACGCAGACGCAACGACCGGTGAACTGATGGGTGTACTCAAGAAGCACCTCGGTTGGGCGCCTCCGCACTGACGGCGCATGTCCATCCCGCGCCGGCCACGCCCGGCGAGTTCCAAACGTAATCGGAGGCGGAGAACGCAACCATGAAAGACGGCATCATTCGTGTACTCCTGGGCAAGACCACGATGGAGGCCCATGATCGAGGTGTGCGCTACCTTGCGACGAAACTGCGCGAGGCTGGAATGGAAGTGATCTTCATGAACTTCCTCGAGCCACAGGAGATCCTCGACGCCGCGATCCAGGAAGACGTCGACGTCATCGGGGTCTCGAGTTCGGTGGAGGGGCACCTGCCGGTGGCCCGTGAAGTGACTCGGCGCCTGAAGGAGCTTGGCAAGGAGAACGTGCTCGTGATGTTCGGTGGTGTGATTCCCGAGCGCGATTTCGCGCCAATGAAGGAACTCGGTGTCAGGGAAATCTTCGGACCCGGTTCATCGGCGGAATCGATCGTCACCTTCATCCGCAACAACGCGCGCCGGCCGCACGTTGCCCTGACCTGACCCACTCCGAATGACAGCGATGGCTTCCAGCACGCAGCATGGACAGAACATACTGACCGCCGTCGACGCCGGGATCCTGCGCGTCGAGATCAACCGCCCGGAGAAGAAGAATGCGCTGACGGGAGCCATGTATCAGGCACTCACGGAGGCCATCGAGTTGGCGAATGATCGTGCCGAGATCCGCGTGATTCTCCTGCACGGCCAGCCCGACGTCTTTACCAGCGGGAACGATCTCAAGGATTTCCTGCAGGAGCCGGCTCTCGACGACGACCACGTCGCGTACGGCTTCGTGCGTGCGATCAGCCGCGCCGTGAAGCCGATCGTCGCTGCCGTGAACGGTGCGTGTGTCGGTGTCGGCGCGACCTTGCTCCTGCATTGCGATCTCGTCTACGCGGGCCAGAGTGCCACGTTCGCGCTCCCGTTCGTGAATCTCGGCCTGTGCCCTGAAGCCGGTTCGAGCCTGTTGCTACCCTTCGTCGCCGGGCGCGCCCGCGCCGCCGAACTGCTCCTGCTCGGGGAACCGTTCTCCGCAGCCCGGGCCGAGGCGTGCGGCATGGTGAGTGCCGTCCTGCCCGATGGTGACGTTCTCGCACACGCGCAGGCGCAGGCTCGCAAACTCGCATCGAAGCCACCCGCTGCGATGCGTGCCTCGAAGGCGCTGCTGCGCGCCGGTATCGCCAGCGGGGTCGAGGAGGCGATCAGGACCGAGTCGCACGAGTTCCAGCGGCGCCTGCAATCACCTGAAGCGAAGGAGGCCTTCGCGGCGTTCCTTGCCAAGCGGCCTCCGGACTTCTCCCGCTTCACCTGAGGAAGGTCACGGTCTGCGGTCTGTGGATCGAGAAGGGCCAATGAAGGGACGTGCGATCCCACGATGAGGAGAGAATGAGCGAAACGATGGAAACGCTGCCGCGTGTGCTGCTCCATCAAGCGCAGGTGCGGGGCGATCAACCTGCCATTCGGGAGAAGGATCTCGGCATCTGGCAGGAATGGACGTGGCGGCAGGTTGCCGACGAAGTGCGGGCGCTCGCGTGCGGGCTCGCGGCCAACGGGTTCAAGCGAGGCATGCATCTCGCGATCATCGGCGACAACCGCCCTCGCCTGTACTGGACCATGCTCGCCGTCCAGGCTCTCGGCGGGGTCCCCGTGCCCATGTATCAGGACGCACCGATGGCGGAACTCGCATACGTTCTCAATGACGGGGCCATCGTCTACGCCGTTGCCGAGGATCAGGAGCAGGTCGACAAGCTCGTCGAGTCCTTGGACGAGGTGGCGTCGCTCAAGCACATCTTCTACGACGACCCCCGGGGTCTTCGCAACTACGAGGGCCTCGTGGCGCTCGACGCCATACAGGAACAAGGGCGTGCGTTCGATCGGGCCCATCCCGGGTTCTATGAACGCGAACTCGCCGCGGGGAAGGCCGACGACATCGCCATCATTCTCTATACGTCCGGCACCACCGGGAAGCCGAAGGGCGTACTGCAGACGCACGGCTCGTTCCTGATGGTCGGGCGGGCCGGCTGCGCATTCGATCGCTTGGGACCGCGGGACCGTGTGCTTTGCTATCTGCCGATGGCGTGGGTCGGCGACTACCTCTTCTCCTATACGCAGTGGCTGGTCGCCGGCTTCAGCATCAACTGCCCCGAATCCGGAGCGACGGTGACGACCGACCTGCGCGAGATCGGCCCCACTTATTACTTCGCGCCGCCGAGGGTCTTCGAAAACCTCCTCACGCAGGTCATGATTCGCATGGATGACGCCTGCGCCCTCAAGAAGTGGATGTTCCGCACGTGCATGTCGATCGCCAAGCGGTACGGCGCGGAGTTGCTCGACGGCAGGAAGGTTCGCCTCGTGGACAGGGCGAAGTACTGGCTCGGCAACCTCCTCGTCTACGCACCCCTGCGCGACGTTCTCGGCCTGAGCCGCATCCGTGTGGCGTACACGGCCGGCGCCGCCATCAGCCCTGACCTCTTCCGCTTCTATCGCTCGATCGGAATCAACATCAAGCAGTTCTACGGCTCGACCGAAACCTGTGGATACACGTGCCTCCAGGACGATGGCGACGTCAAGCTCGACACGGTCGGCAAACCCGCCCCTGGCGTCGAGCTCAAGATCGCAAGCAACTCCGAGGTCCTCGTCCGCGGGCCAATGCTATTGCAGGGATACTACAAGCGACCCGACGCGACCGCCGAGGCCATCGACATGGAGGGCTACTTCCACACCGGGGACGCCGGGTACTTCGATGACGCCGGCCACCTGAAGATCGTCGATCGCGCGAAAGACGTCGGCAAGCTCGCCAACGGGGCACTATTCGCGCCGAACTACATCGAGAACAAGCTGAAGTTCTCGCCCCATGTGAAGGAAGCCGTCGCGTTCGGCCACGGTCGCGACGAGGTATGCGCGTTCATCAACATCGACATCGACTCGGTGGGCAACTGGGCGGAGCGCCGCGGCCTTGCCTATGCCGGATACACCGATCTGGCTCAAAAGCCCGACGTCTACGACCTGATCCGGGGATACATCGAAGGCGTGAACGCGGAGCTCGCACTGGATCCGGCACTGTCCTCCTCGCAGGTGCACCGATTCCTGATCCTGCACAAGGAGCTCGACCCGGACGACGACGAGCTGACACGCACGCGCAAAGTCCGCCGTGGGTTCATCGCCGACAAGTATCGCATCCTGATCGAGGCCCTCTACGCCGGCCGTGCCAGCCAGCACATCGAGACCCAGGTCAAGTTCGAGGACGGCCGCACGGGCATGGTTTCAGCCGACCTCCGGATCGAGACGGTCACGACGTATCCGGCCGCAGCCATGCGCAAGGCAGCCTGATGCCATGGCCGACGTGGGGCGCAGCACCGGCGAAGTGATCCTGAAGCTCGAGCGGATATCGCTCGCATTCGGAGGTGTCAAGGCGCTCACCGACATCAGCTTCGACGTCCGCGAGCACGAGATCCGGGCGATCATCGGCCCGAATGGCGCCGGAAAGAGCTCGATGCTCAACGTCATCAACGGCGTCTATCAGCCGCAACAGGGAACGATCACATTCCGGGGTCAGGTGCGCCGCGACATGGTTCCCCATCAGGCGGCCGCGCAAGGAATCGCGCGCACGTTCCAGAACATCGCGCTGTTCAAGGGCATGACGGTGCTCGACAACATCATGACCGGACGCAATCTCAAGATGCGGGCGACGATCATCGAGCAGGCGATTCATTTCGGTCGCGCGCGACGGGAAGAACTCGAGAACCGGCGCAAGGTCGAGGAGGTGATCGACTTTCTGGAGATCCAGCACATACGCAAGACGCCGGTCGGACGGCTGCCGTATGGTCTGCAAAAGCGCGTCGAACTCGCTCGCGCGCTCGCCGCCGAGCCGTCGATGCTCCTCCTCGACGAACCGATGGCCGGGATGAATGTGGAGGAGAAGCAGGACATGTGCCGATTCGTCCTCGACGTCAATGAGCAGTACGGCACGACCATCGTGCTGATCGAGCATGACATGGGAGTCGTCATGGACATCTCCGACCGTGTGGTCGTGCTCGACTACGGCAAGAAGATCGGTGATGGCACTCCCGATGAGGTTCGCGCAGATCCTGTCGTGATCGATGCGTACCTGGGTGTCGCGCATTAGGCGCGCGAGCGGCGGATGCTGGAGGATCGAGTCTCGAGATGACAACCGTAGCTGCCACGCAGAGCCGCGCCAACCCGGTCCCCGACCTCATGGTCAACAACATCGAGGTGGTCTACGACCACGTGATCCTCGTCCTGAAGGGGGTATCGCTCGAGGTGGCCCCAGGGCGCATGGTGGCCCTGCTCGGCGCCAACGGCGCCGGCAAGAGCACGACGTTGAAGGCGATTTCAAACCTCCTCGGCGCCGAGCGCGGGGCGGTCACGAAGGGCACGATCGAGTACCGTGGTGCACGCGTCGATCGACTCGGCACCGATGATCTCGTGCGCATGGGCGTCTGCCAGGTGATGGAAGGAAGACACTGCTTTGCACACCTCACCGTCGAGGAGAACCTGCTGACGGGGGCATTCGCGCGCCGTGCCATGGGGAAGAGCCTCAAGGATGACCTCGACAAGGTCTATCACTACTTCCCTCGCCTCAAGCAAAGGCGCGGCAGCCAGGCCGGATACACCTCCGGCGGAGAGCAGCAGATGATCGCGGTGGGCCGCGCGCTGATGTCGGCGCCGTCCCTCGTCCTGTTGGATGAACCGTCGATGGGTCTTGCGCCGCAGGTGGTCGAAGAGATCTTCGAGATCGTCCGCGACCTCAACGCGAGGGAGCGCGTCTCGTTCCTGATCGCGGAGCAGAACACGATGACGGCGCTGCGCGTGTGCGACTACGGCTACATCCTGGAGAACGGCCGCGTCGTGATGGACGGCAAGGCGAGCGAGCTCGCCGGCAATGAGGATGTCAAGGAGTTCTACCTCGGACTGTCGGCCGCGGGCCGCAGGTCATTTCGCGACGTCAAGCACTATCGACGACGAAAGCGATGGCTCACCTGATTCGAGCCGTCACGACCCGAAGCCGGGCGATACGGATTGCACCCCGTGCCTGTCCTCATCGGCGTTCGGTGTGCCAGGTCACACCCGGTGCGACCTCGCCGCACGGCACGTCGACTTGAATTCCAGAAAGCAAGAGTGCAGACCATGCCAGAGTATCTCGATGCGCTGGAGACGCGGGATCCGGAGATCAGGGAGCGCGAACAACTCGCGCGCCTTCCGTTGCAAATCGCACACGCCAAGGCGCGAGCGCCTGCGTACAGCCGACTGCTGGCCGACATCGATCCTGAAGCAATCACGAGCCGGTCGGCCCTCGCGGCAATTCCGGTCACGCGCAAGGCTGATCTCGCATCGCTGCAGAAAGTCGCCCCACCGTTCGGCGGGTACGCGGCGGTGCATTGGGGCGCGGCGGCACGCGTTTTCGCGTCACCCGGCCCGATCTTCGAGCCGGAGGGGCGCCAGGTCGACTATTGGCGGTTCGCCCGGAGCCTCTTCGCAGCGGGCTTTCGTGCCGGCGACCTCGTCCACAACTGCTTCTCCTATCACTTCACTCCTGCCGGGTCGATGTTCGAGGGGGGAGCCATCTCGTTGGGGTGCACGGTCTTTCCCGGAGGCGTCGGGCAAACGGAGCAACAGTTGCAGGCGATGATGCTGCTCGAACCCAGCGGCTACATCGGAACTCCGTCGTTCCTGAAGATCATCGTCGATCGCGCCGACGCGATGGGCGCCAGCCTGCGCCATCTGCGCAAGGCTCTCGTCTCGGGCGAGGCATTGCCGGCGCTCCTCGCGCAGGAGTTCCAGGATCGTGGGATCGATGTGTATCAAGCCTACGGCACGGCAGACATCGGCTCCATCGCGTACGAGACCGAGGCGCGCGCCGGGTTCGTGGTCGACGAAGGCATCCTTCTGGAGATCCTCCGTCCGGGAACGCCGGATCCCGTGGAACCCGGAGAGATTGGCGAGGTGGTCGTCACCACACTCCACAACGAGGCGTACCCCCTGATTCGGTTCGGGACCGGGGATCTGTCGGTGATGCTCCCTGGTGGCAGTCCCTGTGGGCGCACCAACGTGCGCATCAAGGGCTGGATGGGTCGCGCGGATCAGACGACCAAGGTGCGCGGCATGTTCGTCCATCCTGCGCAAGTCACGGCCATCGTCGGTCGCCATCCGCAGATTCGGAGAGCGCGGCTGATCGTCGACAGCGAAGGGGGCCTCGATCGGATGTTGCTGCATGTCGAGGTCGCCGACTCCGATCACATCGACGTGGCGGCGGTCGCCGCGACGATTCGCGAGGTCACGAAGTTGCGCGGTGAAGTCGTCATCCGCGCCCTTGGCGAGTTGCCCGCCGACGGCAAGGCGATCGACGACATTCGCCAGTACGATCGACGCTAGGCACACCTTGAGGGTCAGCCGTGGCCACGCGCGCGGCAGGGAATGGGACGTCAGGCCCATCCCCTCTCGTCCCACTGATCTTCGATCCCCGGACGAGTGATCTCGGGTTGTGTCGCATACCGCGCGACGGGGTCATCGAGATGAGCCTGGTGGGCTCTCTCGCCACGGCCTTCCTCGTGGTCCCGTCGTCGCTCCAAGGTGTTTGCGCCGACCTGCCGGTCGATGTCCTGGTGGTTCTCCTGTGCGCGACGACCGTTTGTCGTGTCGTCGTTCACCACCCTCGCGTGCAGGCCGCCCTCCATCGCACGGGCATGCCCATGCCTCATCGCGGTGCTTGACCAGCACGGCAAGCGCCGGAATTTCGCGCGCTATGATCCAGCGATGACACCCGCTCGCGAGCGACGGCGCGCGTCCTACGGCATCGACTCGCCGGGAACGCTCATCGGCCTCGGTACCGGTTCGCTCGTGGCACTCGGGGTGCTGATCATCAACTGCGACGCAAGTGCAGGCTGGTGGATATCGGTGCCGTTCCTGCTGACGCCGGTCGTTGCGACGGCGAGCTTCCTGTACACGACCCTGCGCGGCAAGCGCGTGGTGTGGCTGCGCGAACTCGACCGGCTCGCGCTTCGCGGGGACGAGCGCGCGCTCGACCTGGGCTGCGGGCGCGGCCTCGTGCTCATCGCCCTTGCGCAGCGACTTCCCGAGGGCGAAGCGACGGGCGTCGATCGCTGGCGGATGGTCGACCAGTCCGGCAACGACGCCGGGGCGACACGGCGCAATGCGGCGGCCGAAGGTGTCGGCGGACGCATCGGGCTCGTCACTGCCGACATGCGCAATCTCCCGTTCGACGCCGGGTCCTTCGACGTGGTCGTGTCGAGCCTCGCCATCCACAACATCGACACCACGACAGGACGCCGTGCCGCGGTGACCGAGGCGTTTCGCGTGACGCGGCCCGGAGGCGAGATCCGCATCGCCGACTTCCGTCACTGCCGGGACTACGCGGCCGTGCTCGCCGAAGCGGGGGCTATCGCTGTCGTGACGCGCCCGCTGGGCTGGCGCTTCTGGTACGGCGGCCCGTTCTTCGCGACGACGATGGTTTGCGCCCGCAAGCGGGCGGGCCCGTGAATACACGTCCGCGAAGGCGACGATGGCACGACCACGACGTGCTTGCGTTCACGCCGGCCCGCCGGTGACCAACGCCTGACGGATGGCTGGTCGGGGTGAGAGGATTCGAACCTCCGACATCTTGCTCCCAAAGCAAGCGCGCTACCGGGCTGCGCTACACCCCGAATTCGTCATTTTGCCATCGTCGCGACCGTGGCGGCAACGCATCCGCCACGCGATCGGGGCGTCGCAACCATGACATCGCCGAGCGTGCCGTCGCCAACCCATGCCGCGACGGCCACGGATTGTCGCGAACCTAACGGGCGAACTTGCGGATCACCGTCATCGCCTCTTCGATCGCGTCGTCGCCGTGGCCCGACTTGACCGCGTGCTGCACGCAGCCGTGCAGGTGATGCTGCAACAGTTGCAGTGCCACGGCGTCGAGCGCCGCCTGCACCGCGGAGACCTGCGTCAGGACGTCGATGCAGTAGCGATCCTCGGCGATCATCTTGCCGATGCCGCGAACCTGCCCCTCGATGCGATTCACGCGCTTGACGAGTGTCGCGGCAGCGGGGCGCGGCGCGAGGGGATGCGCGGGCGTGTCCGCGGTCGCGGGTTCAGCCCGTGACGTCATAACCCGCATCCTCCACCGCGGTGCGCAGCGCCGGGACGCCGGTCTGCCCCGGGTCGTACGTCACCTGCGCCGTTCCCGGTTGCAGCGTCACCGTCACGTCGGCGACGCCGGGCACCGCCTTCAACACGCGCGTCACGCTCGCCACACAGCCGCCGCACGTCATTCCCTGCACCTTCATCGTGACCGATTCCATGATGATTTCCTTTCCTCGAAGTTCGGCGTCATGTCGGCGGACGCCAGCGCCTTAGCAGCAATGCATTGCTCACCACCGAGACCGAGCTCGCCGCCATCGCGGCGCCGGCGATCACCGGATTGAGCAGGCCGAATGCGGCGAGCGGAATGCCGAGCACGTTGTACGCGAAAGCGAAGAAGAGGTTCTGCTTGATCTTCACGAGCGTCGCGTGCGACAGGTCGATCGCGTCGACGACGGCGTTGAGGTCGTTGCGGATCAACGTGACGTCGGCCGCCTCGACGGCGATGTCCGCACCTGCGCCGATGGCGAAGCTCACATCGGAGGCGGCGAGTGCCGGCGCGTCGTTGACACCGTCGCCGACCATGCCGGTGACGACCCCGTCTTCCTTCAATGCACGAATCGCTGCCGCCTTGCCGTCGGGCAGCACGCCAGCGCGATAGTCGTCGATACCCACGATGCGGGCGACGGCTTCCGCCGCTGCCGCGTTGTCACCGGTCAGCATCGTGACGCGGATTCCGGCGGCGTGGAGGCGACGCACGGCGTCGGCCGACGTCGCGCGCACCTCGTCGCGCAACGCGATCGCTCCGAGGACACGCCCGGCGCGAGCGACGCCGACGACCGTGGCGCCCTGCGCACGCAGGGCATCGACGATCTCCGCCGGCAACGCCACGGCTTCGGCGCCCAGGAACTCGGGCGAGCCCAGGCAGGAGATGGCGGTGTCGTCGCCCACGATGCCGCGCACGCCACGGCCACCCACGGCGACGAAGTCGCGCAACGGCTCGGGCGCGATCGATTCCGCCGCCGCGGTGGCCACGATCGCGCGCGCAAGCGGATGGGTTGCGCCATGCTCGAGGCTGGCCGCGGTCGCCAGCACCGCAGCGCGCGATACGCCGGCAACGGCGACGACGTCGAAGACCGCGGGCTTGCCTTCGGTGAGCGTCCCGGTCTTGTCGACGACGAGCGCCCGCAAGCGGCCTGCGAGTTCGAGCGCCGACGCATTGCGGATGAGGATGCCGGTCTGCGCGCCGCGCCCGGTGCCGACCATGATCGCGGTCGGCGTGGCGAGCCCGAGCGCGCAGGGGCACGCGATCACCAGCACGGCAACCGCATTGACGAGGGCGCCGGCGAGTTCACCGGTGACGGCCCACGTCGCCACGAGCGTGATGAGCGCGATGACCACCACCACCGGCACGAAGATCCCGGACACCCGATCGGCGAGCCGCTGGATCGGCGCCTTCGAGCCCTGCGCTTCGGCCACGAGGCGCACGATCCCGGCGAGCAGCGTCGCGCCGCCCACGCCGGTCGCCTCGCAGGTGAGCGCGCCGTCCTGATTGAGCGTGCCGGCATACACCTTGGCCCCGGCGACCTTGGCGATCAGTGCGGACTCGCCGGTCAGCATGCTCTCGTCCACGCTCGACGCGCCGTCGCGCACGATCCCGTCGACCGGAATGCGCTCGCCGGCACGGACCACGAAACGGTCACCAGCGACGACGGAGGCGAGCGGCACGTCGGTGACCGCGCCGTCGCGCAGCACGTGCGCGAGCGTCGGCTGCAGACGCAGCAACCCTTCGAGCGCAGCGGACGTGCCCGCCTTGGCGCGCGCCTCGAGGAGCTTGCCCAGGAGGACGAGCGTGATCACGGCGGCGCTCGCCTCGAAGTAGACGTGCTCGTGGTGCCAGCCGAAGAGCGTCACCACGACGCTCCACAGGTACGCCATCGTCGTGCCGAGCACGACCAGCACGTCCATGTTGGCGCCACCCCCACGCAGCGCGTGCCACGCGCCGATGTAGAAGCGCCGTCCGACCCAGAACTGGACGGGTGTGGCGAGCGCCCACTGCCAGGGCCGCGGGATGAGATCCTCGTGTGCGCCGCCGAAGAGACTGCCGCTGACGAGCATCGGCACCATCTGCACGAGGAACGGCACGGTGAGGATCGCCGCGACGATGAACTCGCGGCGCAGCGCCGCGAGCTCGGCCGCCTTGCGCGCCTGGTCGGCGGCGCGGTCCTTGGCCGGATCGGTGCGCACCGCCGCGCCGTAACCGGCCTTGGCGACCTGCGCGAGGAGCGTCTCGGTGCTGACCTTGGCCGGATCGAAGCCGACCGCGGCGGTCTCCGTCGCGAAATTCACCGCGGCCGTGACACCCGGCAACCGGTTGAGCGACTTTTCGATGCGAGCGGCACAGGCCGCACAGGTCATCCCCGTGAGGCCGAGCTCGATTCTTTCCGACGAAGGCGTGGCGATGGCGTCCATGGCTGCAATATATACCCCACCTGGGTATATTGCAACCCCCGCCGCCGCTACGGCCCGGCAAGCCCCCCGAAGGGGGCTCGCGATTACGGCCCGGTGTACGCCGCCGCGAACGTCGCCGTCTGGTTGCAGCCCCCCGCCGTCACCGCGTCCCAGCGACCCTCGACACCGAGGCTCGTGCGCTTGATCTGGCTCGCGACCGCCGGCAACTGCGTCGGCGGCGTGGTCACCGCGAGCGTCGCCGCGGGAATGCTGTAGAGGCTTCCCTGCTGGACGGTCGCGCCGGCGAGCGTGGTCTGCACGGTGATACCGCTGTACACGATGTCGAACACGAACTGCAGCGAAGCATTCGGGACCTGCGCGACGGTGATGGTCGCCGGCACGCTCAGCGTGCCGTTACCGGCGGGATCCTTGCAGTTCACCTGCGTCACGGTGAGCCCGCCGTAGTATTTCCCGACGAGCGAGATCGGGGTGAGCGTCTGCCGCGTGATGGACTTGCTGACGTTCACGCCGTTGATGCTGTACGTGAGCGTGCCATCCGCCGGCGAGGTCGGCGTGAACGTGGCGGTGCCGACCGGCGTGACGGTGACGTCGGCCGGATTCCACGGCGCGCCGAAGTACGTCCCGCTCGTGAGATAGACCGACCCGGTGAAGGCGCCGGCGTCGTTGCGAACGAGGTTCGCCGTCACCCATGTCGGCTGCTTCGTCGTGCCGTAGATGAAGAAGGTCGCGAACATGAACTGGTCCGACTGCACGAGATTGACACCCCACCCGCTCTCCGCCGGGATCCACCAGATGTCGGTGTAATCGGTAGCGGCGGCCGCCGGCCGCACGACGGCGACGCCGAGCGCAAATCCAAGCGCCAAGGTCAGGAACAACGATCGGATCGGACGGGTCGTGGCGTTCATCGGTGGACTCGCGTGGGCAGGAAGAGCGGGCATTCTACGTCCGCACCGTGCCCCGCGCGCTAGCCCTCTTGCTTGAGTTGCGGAAAGAGGATCACGTCGCGGATCGACGCCGCATCGGTGAGGAGCATCACGACGCGGTCGATGCCGATCCCCTCGCCGGCCGTCGGCGGCAGCCCGTACTCCATCGCCCGGATGTAGTCGGCGTCGTAATACATCGCTTCCTCGTCGCCGGCCTCGCGTGCGGCCACCTGTGCCGCAAAGCGCGCCGCCTGGTCCTCCGGATCGTTGAGCTCGGAGAACCCGTTGGCCATCTCGCGCCCGGTGATGAAGAGCTCGAAGCGGTCGCTCACGGTGGGATCCGCCTCATTGGCGCGAGCGAGCGGCGAGACATCGGTCGGATGCGCGACGATGAACGTCGGCTGCACGAGCTTCGCCTCGGTGGTCTCCTCGAAGAGCTTGAGTTGCAGCACGCCGAGGCCGTCGGTCGGCAGCACCTCGCGACCGGTCCTGCCGAGCGCTGCCGTGAGGTAGTCGACGCGGGCAAGGTCGGCGGCGCCGTGCTCCGGGTTGTACTTCGCGATCGCCGCCGCCATCGTCAGCCGATCGTACCGCCGCCCGAGATCGATCGATGTCCCCTGATAGGTGATGGTCGTCGTGCCCAGCACCTTCTGCGCCACCTCGCGCAACAGCGTCTCGGTCAGATCCATGAGGTAGTGGTAATCCTGGTACGCCTCGTAGAACTCGAGCATCGTGAACTCGGGGTTGTGCCGGGTGCTGATGCCTTCGTTGCGAAAGTTGCGGTTGACCTCGAACACCTTCTCCAGGCCGCCGATCACGAGCCGCTTCAAGAAGAGCTCGGGAGCGATGCGCAGGAAGAGCTGCATGTCGAGTGCATTGTGGTGCGTCACGAACGGGCGCGCGGCGGCACCACCCGGAATCGCGTGCATCATCGGCGTCTCGACCTCGAGGTAGCCGCGGGCGACGAAGAACTCGCGAATCGCCTGCACGATCTGCGAACGCTTGACGAACGTGTCCCGCGTCGCCGGGTTGGTGATGAGATCGACGTGGCGCTGCCGGTAACGCTGCTCCTGGTCGGTCATCCCGTGGAACTTCTCGGGCAACGGCCGCAGGCCCTTGGCGAGCAGACGCACCTCGCTGCAACGCAGCGACAGCTCGCCGGTGCGGGTCCGGAACAAGCTGCCGGTCGCACCCACGATGTCGCCCAGATCCCAGTGCTTGAACGCATCGAGCGTCGCCTGACCGACGCCGTCGACGGTCACGTAGAGCTGGATGCGGCCCGACATGTCCTGCAAGGTGGCAAAGCACGCCTTGCCCATCACGCGCTTCAACAGCATGCGACCGGCGACCTTGGCCGTGATCGCCTGCGGCTCGAGCGTCTCGTTGGGAAGGTCACCGTACTTTGCGTGGAGGTCCGCGGCGAGCGCGTCGCGGCGAAAATCGTTGGGATACGCCGGCCCCGCGGCGCGCAAGGCCGCAAGCTTGGCGCGACGCTCGGCGATGATCTGATTCTCGTCCTGGAAAGCGGAGTCGGGCATGATGGATGAAGGTTCGAAGGAATCGTGCGCCGCGGCACGCAGGAAGGGTCGACCGGAGCGCGCGCGGCGCTACACGCCCTGCTTGAGGCTCGCCTCGATGAACGGATCGAGGTCGCCGTCGAGCACGCGCTGCGTGTCGCCGACCTCGTAGTTGGTGCGCAGGTCCTTGATGCGCGACTGGTCGAGCACGTAGCTCCTGATCTGGTGGCCCCAGCCGATGTCGGTCTTGCTGTCCTCGAGCTTCTGCTGCGCCTCCCGGCGCTTGCGCATCTCGAGTTCGTAGAGCTTCGACTTCAGCATCTGCATCGCCTCGGCGCGGTTGCGATGCTGCGAGCGGTCGTTCTGGCACTGCACCACGATGTCGGTGGGCAGGTGCGTGATGCGCACGGCGGAGTCGGTCTTGTTGATGTGCTGGCCGCCGGCTCCCGACGCCCGAAACGTGTCGATGCGCAGATCCGCCGGATTGATCTCGATCTCGACCGAGTCGTCGACTTCGGGATAGACGAAGACGCTGGCGAACGACGTGTGCCGCCGGGCGTTGGAGTCGAACGGGCTCTTGCGCACGAGACGATGCACGCCGACCTCGGTGCGCAGATAGCCGTAGGCATAGTCGCCCTCGACCTTGATCGACGCGCTCTTGATGCCCGCGACGTCGCCCGGCGACTCTTCGAGGAGCTCGGTCCGGTAGCCCTTGTGTTCGCAGTACTTGAGGTACATGCGCAGCAGCATCGCGGCCCAGTCCTGCGCTTCGGTGCCGCCGCTGCCCGCCTGGATGTCGATGAAGCAGTTGGCCGGATCCATCGGATCGGCGAACATTCGCCGAAACTCGAGATCGCCGACGATGCCGGCCAGGCGCGCAGCATCCTCCTCCACCGCCCGCATGGTCGCCTCGTCGGCTTCACTGCGCGCGAGCTCGAAGAGCTCGCGGCTGTCGGCGAGCTCGGCCTTGAGCTCGGTCAGGGTGCCGACGATGCCGTCGAGCTCCTTCTTCTCCTTGCCCAGAGCCTGGGCCCGCTCCGGATCGTCCCAGACCCCGGAATCCTCGAGCTCGCGGTTGACGACGGCGAGCCGTTCGGCCTTGACCTCGAAGTCAAAGATACCTCCGCAGCCCGTCGGCCCTCTGTGCGAGGTCGTCGAGCGTGTGGGCGATGGCATTGATCTGGTCGGCTTCCATGGTCGGGTTCCCGCACTTCCTCACGTCGAATCAAGGAATTATACGTGACGGCGGATGCGGACGGCCGGGCGCGCACCGCGGGCCGCTATCATCGCGCGCATGGAAGCGTGGCTCGGCGCGCTGCTCGATGCACTCGCGCTGCCCAAGTTCGGGCTGTCGACGGTGTTCGTCGTGGCGTTCGTCTCGGCGACGCTCCTTCCTCTCGGTTCGGAGCCCGCGGTCTTCGGCCTGGTCAAGCTCAATCCGGCCCTCTTCTGGCCGGCGATCGTCGTCGCCACCGCCGGCAACACGCTGGGGGGTGCGCTGAGCTACGCGATGGGCTACGGCGCCGAGCGCGCGTACGTGCATCTCGTGCGAAAGGATCGCACGACGATGCACGCGCACGCGCTGCGCTGGCTCGAGCGCTTCGGTCCCAAGGCTTGCCTCCTCTCCTGGCTACCTCTGGTCGGGGATCCGCTGTGCGCCGTCGCGGGGTGGCTGCACCTGTCGTTCTGGCCCTGCGTCGCGTACATGGCGATCGGCAAGTTCGCACGCTATGCCGTCATGACGAGCGCGCTCCTCTGGTTCTTCCCGGGCATGCTCGCGCGCTGAGCGGGTCGGGCGTGCCACAATAGCGCGAGGAGGTTGTCCGCAATGACGTCTTCAGCCAGCACAGCGTCCGCGGCCGCCGTGACGGACCGCGAGCAGATCCTCGATGCGAGCAATCCCCTCGGCATCGACGGCATCGAGTTCATCGAGTACGCGACGACGAAGCCGCAGGCGCTCGGTCAGGTTCTGGAAACGATGGGCTTCCATCCGATCGCGCGGCATCGCTCGCGCGAGGTGCTGCTGTACCGGCAAGGCGGCATGAACGTGATCGTGAACGCGCATGCGGCCGCCGGCCCACGCACCGTGGCGCCGCGCGAGACCCCGGTGATCGCGGCCGTCGCACTGCGGGTGCGCGACGCCGCCGCCGCGTACCGCCACGTCATCGAGGCAGGAGCGTGGGCGGTGCCCACGCAGGTCGAGGTGATGGAACTCAACATCCCGGCCATCCACGGCGTGGGCGCCTCGCGCATCTACTTCGTCGATCGCTATCGCGAGTTCTCGATCTACGACGTCGATTTCACGCTGATCCCCACGGTGGATCCGCGTCCGCCCGCACTTGCCGGGATGCGCTGGTTCGGCATCGTGCAGTACATCGGAACCGACCGCATGGAGGACTGGATCGAGTTCTACGGCGAGCTGTTCGGTTTTCGCACCGTACCCGATGCCGAGCGCTACGGCATCCTGCCCAAGGGGCGCATCCTGAAGAGCCCCGACAGCAGCTTCTTCCTGCAGCTGATCGAGCCCAAGCCCGGCATCGTCGACGTCGAACCGGAAGAAACGCTGCAGCGCGTGGGACTCGGCGTTCCCGACGTGCTCGCCGCCGTTGCGCTGTTGCGCACGCGCGGCGTGAGCTTCGTCGAGACGGGTGACGTGCATCCCGACGCCCGCGGCGCGCTCACCGAGGGTCGACTCGGTGGCGTGATGTTCGAGCTCGTCCACGACGCGCGCCCGGTGTAGGACCGCGCATGGACACGGCGCCCATCAACTTCGACGACTTCGGAATGGATGCCGTCTCACTCGCGGGGCCGCTCGCCGCGAAGCTCGCGGCCATCCGCGACGCGGGCTTCGCACAGGTCATGCTGTCGGCCACTGACATCGCCGGACACCCCGGAGGCGTGGACGCGGCGGCGCGGCTCGTGCGCGCGAGCGGGCTGCGCGTCACCGGATTCCAGGTCCTGCGCGACTTCGAGGGCCTGTCGGGCCGCCTGCACGACTACAAGATCGACATCGCCAAGGCGATGCTCGCGATGTGCAGCGCGATCGGCTCGCGCGTCCTCGTCGTGACGTCGTCGACGTCCACGCACGCCACCACCGACCCCGACGTGCTCGCCCGTGACCTGCGCAAGCTCGCGATGCTCGCGGTTCCGCTCGGCATACGCATCGTCTACGAGGCTCTCTCGTGGGGCCGCGCCGTGCGCGAATTTCCCGATGCCTGGGACATCGTCTGCCGTGCCGATGCCCCCAACCTGGGCATCGGCATCGATTCGCTGCACGCCTTCGCCGCCAAATCGTCGCTCGACGACCTCGACATCCTCGCCTCCGACAAGATCTTCCTCGTGCAGCTCGCGGATTTCATGTGGCAGGAAGCGACCAGCACCGAAGAGCGCATCGACACCGCGCGCCACTTCAGCGTCTTTCCCGGCGAGGGCGTGCATAGCCGTGCCCTCGCCGAGCTCGTGACGCGTCTCGACGCCATCGGCTATCGCGGTGACTACAGCTTCGAGGTCTTCAACGACGACTACGGCCAGCTGCCGCCCGCCGTGGTCTGCGAGCGCGCCCGTCGCTCGGCGATCTGGCTGTCGCAGGACGTCCTGCAACGCTCGATGCCGCTGCCCAACCAGATCCGCCTGCGCGGTCGCGGCCCGTCGTCGTAGCGGTGCTGCCGCCGCTCACCGGCGGCGATCCTTGCCGGCCGCGGAATAGAAGTCGCGCTTCGCTTCGTACATGCGCGAATCGGCAAGCGACATCGCCTGTTCGATGCGCTCGCCCTCGGCGCAGGTCGCGCTGCCGCACGCCAGCGAGAGGCGCGGCCCGTGATAGAACTGGTTGTTGAGATCGACGAGGAGTTCGATGCGCTCGATGAGCTGGCCGGCGCCGCGGGCATCCACACCGGGGAGCAGGATGCCGAACTCGTCGCCACCCAGTCGTGCCGCGGTCGCGCCTTCACTCGCGGCCTTGCGCAGCACCTCTCCGGCGCGGCGCAGGAGGGCGTCGCCCGCCACGTGTCCGAGCGTGTCGTTGATCTCCTTGAGTCCGTTGAGGTCGACCATCACCACGCTCACCGGGTACGGACCGCTGCGCTCGATTCGCGCGAGCTCGTCCTCGAACGAGGGTCGGCTGCGCAGCTGGGTCAGGACATCGTGGTTGCCGAGGAACTCGAGGTACGCCTCCGCCTTCTTGCGCGCGGTGATGTCGGTGAGCGACACCAGCACGAGTTCCCACGTCGCCTCGTACCCCGGGAGCACCGAAAACTGCAGGTGCACGTCGATCGCCTCGCCGGTGAGCGCGTAGTTGACGACCTCGCGGCGCTGGAAGAGGTGCCCCTCCCACAGGTCGACGAGCTGCGCCGCGAAATGCACGCGCATCTCGTCACGCAGCACGTCGGGCAGGCGGGCGAGCAGCGTCGCCTTGTCGGGCGCGGCGAACAGGTCGAGGGTCTGCTGATTGACGTCGAGCACGCGGACGGCGCGCAGGCAACGCGAGACGAACTCCGGATGCACGTCGATGAAGACGCGGAAATCGGTGATGCCCAAGGCGCGCACCTCGTCGATGAGCGCCTTGACGCGACTGAAGTCCTCGACCCACAGCGACACCGGCGAGTGCTCGAACAGGCCCCGCGCGTAGCGCTCGCTGCGCGCGAGCGCGCGCGTCGCCCGAGCTGCCTCGGACACGTCCTCGATCGACAGCAGCACGCGGCGCCAGCTCTCCTCGTACCCGGGAAGGATGGCGCCGTGGAGCTGGATGTCCAGGCGCTTGCCGCTCAAGGCGTAGTTGACCGTGGTGCTCGCGAAGCGGTGGTGCCCATCCCACAGGGCGCACATCTCGTCGACGTGATGCTCGTACATGTCGTCGCGAAAGACCTGGTCGAGATTGGCGACGAGCTCGTCGTGACTGGACGCCGCGAAGAGGTCGAGCGTGCGGCGATTGACGCGCAGCACGCGGATGCAGCGCGAGCACGCCGCGACGAGCTCGGGATGCGCGCGCAGGTGCGAGCGCAGGTCCACGACACCCTCGGCGCGCCAGCCGTCGAACAGCGCGCGCAGCCCGCTGTAGTCCTCGAGCCACAGCGAGACCGGGGCCAAGTCGAACATCGCCTGGAAATCGTCGTCGTGGGGCATTCGGGCGGGCGCCGCGGGGTCGGCCGCCACGGCGGAATCGTCGATCGTCATGGTCGTCATGGGCACGGCCCTTCCTGCCGTGGGTTGCCGGGGGGACGCCCGAAATGCGTCGGGATTGGACGCACCGCGTCGCCCTTCGCAGCGGATCGCTGCGCCGGCATGCGTGGGGCGAGGCTTTGCAAATGGCGTGCCCGCGCCTCGCGCCGGCCCGGGCGGCACTGCCGCGTGCCGGCCCCTCCCGCGCTTCGTCCGGCCGCACGGCGGGTGAACGATAATGGGCGCCTCACGACCATGTACACGCCGCCCGGCTTCGTCCCTGCGCATGCGCCGTCCGCCGCCCTGGCGGGCGATGCACACGCCTTTGCCTTTCGTGGCGACCAGGTGCTGGCACTCGCCCCCGACGCGGAAACGCTCATCCTCCCGCGCCACGATGACCTGGCGGCTGCCGGGCTGAGCGGCAACGCGCACTTCCTGGGCATGCTCGGCACGCGGGCCTGCGCTGCGATCGACCTGCCCGACGATGCCCCCGAACCCGCGGGCATGCGCTACGTCGGACTGCGTGCGCTCTTCTTCAAGGTGCCCGACGAACTCCTGGCCCTCGCGGCCCGCGCCTTCCAGATCGTCGATTTCGAGCGCAACCACCGCTTCTGTGGTCACTGCGGGGTGCGCCTGCGCGCGCGCAGCCGCGAGCGAGCCAAGGAGTGCCCGTCGTGTGGACTCGTCGCGTACCCGCGCATTTCGCCCGCCATGATGGTGCTCGTGACCCGCGGTCGCGAACTCCTCCTCGCGCGCGCGCATCGTTTCGCGCCGGGCATGTTCAGCGCGCTCGCCGGTTTCGTCGAGCCTGGCGAGACGATCGAGGATTGCGTGCGGCGCGAGGTGCACGAGGAAGTCGGGGTCGACGTGACCGACATCACCTACTTCGCAAGCCAGTCGTGGGCCTTCCCGCACTCGCTCATGATCGCGTTCACCGCGACCTACGCGGGTGGCGAGATCCGCCTCGAGGACGAGGAGATCGCCGACGCGCGCTGGTTTCCGGTCGACGCGCTGCCCAAGCTCCCGATGAGCGTCTCGATCGCCCGTCGCCTGATCGACGCCACCGTCATGCGCCTGCGCGGCGGGTGACGGCGCCGCGGTAGAATCGCGGGCTCCATGCGCCGCCTCGCTGCCTTCTCCCTTGCGTTCCAGTGCGTGCTGTTGGCCGCCATCACCGCGCCGCACGTGCCCGTGGCCGCGGCGCAGGAGCGTGCCGCGACCGATCCGCGCGAGCTCACCGAGGCGGGCCGCAAGGCGTACGCCGAGTCGCTGAAGGCCGCGCGCAAGCACATCGACGACAAGGAGTATGCGCAGGCGATCGCGATCGTCGACAAGCTCACCGCCGAACGCCCGCGGGAGCCGCAGGCGCGCTTCCTCAAGGGGCTCGCGCTCGCCGATTCGGGTCGCACCGACGACGCCATGGCGATGTTCCGGGGTCTCGCCAGCGAATATCCCGAGCTCCCCGAACCGCACAACAACCTTGCGGTCCTCCTCGCGCAGAAGGGCGAGTACGAACTCGCTCGCGCCGAACTCGAGGCGGCGATCGCCGCGGCTCCGGACTACGCGGTCGCGTACGAGAACCTGGGCGACGTCCATGTACAGCTTGCGATCATCGCCTACGAGAAGGCCGTCGCGCACGATGCGCGCAACAAGACGGCACCAGTCAAGTTGAAGCTCGTGCGCGAGGCACTCGTCCCGCCCGCGGCAACCACGCCCCCGATCGTCGCGCCGCCCGCATCGCGCTAGAGGCCGACGGCTGCGCCCCATCGATCTTCTTGCATTCCACCCCTCGAAGGAGAACGTTTCCATGTTGCCAAGATTCCTCGCCACGCTCGCCCTCGCGCTGGTCGCCGGCGCAGCGATGGCCGCGAACCCGGTGGTCGAACTCGACACCACGGCCGGCGTGATCAAGGTCGAGCTCTACCCCGACGCGGCGCCCAAGACGGTGGCCAACTTCCTCGACTACGTGAAGAGCGGACACTACGTCGGCACGCAGTTCCACCGGGTCATCGACGGCTTCATGATCCAGGGCGGCGGGTTCACTTCGGAGTTCAGCCAGAAGCCGACGCGACCGCCGATCCCGATCGAATCGGAGAGTGCCGCCAAGGCAGGCCTGTCCAACGTTCCCGGCACCCTCGCCATGGCGCGCACGAGCGACCCCAACTCCGCCACGTCGCAGTTCTTCATCAACGTCGGCAACAACCAACGTCTCGACTACGCGCCGGGCAACCCCGGATACACGGTCTTTGGCAAGGTCATCGGCGGGATGGACGTGGTGACCCGGATCGCCAAGGCTCCCAAGGGCGCCACCGGTCCGGTGCCGCCCGGAATCAATCCCGCCGACGTGCCGAGCACGCAGGTCGTGATCAAGGCGGCCAGGATCGTCGGCGGCTGAGCGCGCGATCGTCGCTGCCGTCGGTCAGGATCCCGGTCCGGCCACGGCGCCGACCCGCGCACCCCCTCACCCTGAAAGGAAACATCCCACCATGAGCAAGGTCCTGCTGAAGACGAGCAAGGGTGCGATCGAACTCGAGCTCGATGCCGAGAACGCCCCGGCCACGGTCGACAACTTCCTGCGCTACGTGCGCGACGGACATTACGACAACACCGTGTTTCACCGCGTGATCGGTGGCTTCATGATCCAGGGTGGTGGCATGGAGCCGGGGCTGAAGCAGAAGCCCACCCGCGCGCCGATTGCCAACGAGGCGACCAACGGCCTCAAGAACCGGAAGTACACCGTGGCGATGGCGCGCACGTCCGAGCCGCACTCGGCCACCGCACAATTCTTCATCAACGTCGCCGACAACGACTTCCTCGACTACAAGTCCCCGTCCGCCAACGGCTGGGGTTACTGCGTCTTCGGCAAGGTCACTGCGGGCCAGGACGTGGTCGATGCGATCGAGGCCGTCCCCACCGGCAACGCCGGCTTCCACCAGAACGTTCCCACCGACGACGTCCTGCTCGTGAAGGCCGAGGAGATCGCCTGACCTGACCCGCCGCGGCATCCCCGCGAGGAGGCGGCGTGCCGTCGTCCCCCACGCTCTTCCTCTCCGACCAGCATCTTGCTCCCGCGCGGCCCGCGGCGCTCGCCGCGTTTCGCGCGTTTTGCGCCGGCCCCGCGCGACACGCGGCGGCGGTGTACATGCTGGGTGACCTCTTCGACTTCTGGGTCGGCGACGACCAGATGCGCGAGCCTTTCGTCGCCGACGTGATCGATGCGCTGCGCGGTCTTGCCGATGCCGGTGTCCCGCTCTTCATCGCGCACGGCAACCGCGACTTCCTCCTCGGCGATCGCTTCGCGCGGGCAACGGGCGCCCGTCTCCTTGCCGAGTTCACGGTGCTCGATCTGCACGGCGTGGCGACGCTCGTGTGCCACGGCGACGCGCTATGCACCGACGACGTCGAGTATCAGGCGTATCGCGCGCGCGTGCGCAATCCGGTCATGCAGCGGCGCATGCTGCGCCTGCCTTACTTCCTGCGCCGCCGGATCGCCCGCTGGCTGCAAGGGAAGAGCGCCGCGCACAAGGCGAACGTGTCGGCGCAGATCATGGACGTGACGCCAGCCGCGGTCGCCGCGGCCTTCCGCACGCATGGCGTCAGGCGGCTCATCCATGGCCACACGCACCGGCCGGCGCGCCACACGCATGCGATCGACGGCCGCGATTGCGAGCGCATCGTTCTCGCCGACTGGTACGACCGCGGCAGCTACCTCGAGGTGGGGCCCGACGGGGTCCACGACCGGCGGGTCGAGGTGCCGTAGGCGTTGCCGCGCATGCGCGTCACCCGCCTTGCCGCCGCCGGAACGGTGGCGCCTGGGTGGATCGCGGCGGGACCTGCGACGCGCCCCGGATGCGGGCGAGGATCGTCGGCATGTCGCGACCGATGTGCGTGTAGAAGCGCTTGAGACCCGGGCAGAGGTAGTTCAATCCCGGCTCGCCGGCTCGCGTGCGAACGAAGCGCGTCTTCGGGCACTCACCCCAGCAAAGCCTGAGATGCGGACAACGCCGGCAGTCCGCCGGCAGCGCGTCGCGCTTCGCCAATCCGAACGCGCGTTGCGTCTCGGAGTACGCGAGCGTGCCGAGATGCGTCTGCGCGATGTTGCCGAGCCGGTACTCGGGATACACGTAGTGGTCGCACGCGAAGACGTCGCCGTCGTGCTCGACGGCGAGGGCGCCTCCGCAGAACTCGGCCGTGACGCAGCGCTGCGCCGGCAGGCCGAGCGACTGCGCCACCGCGGTCTCGAACAGGTCCACGTACACGCGCCCGTAGTCGTGCGCGTACCAGTCGTCCCAGATCGCGCACAGGAACGCTCCCCAGTCGTCCGGGTCGACCGACCAGTCGGTCACGACCGACTCCGGCGTGCCGGGCCGTGCGCCCGGCGTGCCGACGATCGGCAGGGTGGCCGGATCCCAGTGCTGCGGCGCCACGTCGTGGAACGATTTCGGCTCGACGCCGGGAATGAACTGCACGCGCCACGTGCCAAGCTCACGGCTGAGAAAGCGATAGACGTCGAGCGGATGTTTCGCGTTGTGGCGATTGACCACGCACAGGACCGCAAAGGGAATGTCGTGCCGGCGCAACAGGCGTGCCGCGGCGACGACCTTGGCATGCGTCGGCGCGCCGCCACGCGTCACTCGGTGACGATCGTGCAATGCCTGCGGGCCGTCGCAGCTCAACCCGACGAGGAAGCGCTGCTCCTTGAGGAACGTCGCCCATTCCTCGTCCAGGAGCGTACCGTTGGTTTGCAGGTCGTTCTCGATGCGCTGGCCGGGCTTGCGGTGGCGCGCCTGGAACAGGACGACCTTGCGGAAGAATTCGACGCCGAGGATCGTCGGCTCGCCACCCTGCCAACTGAACACGACCTCGTCGCCGGTCTGCGCTTCGATGTACTGGCGGATGTGCTGCTCGAGCATCGCGTCGGCCATCTGCGGCTGCTTCGGCTGGCGCAACAACGTCTGCTTGTGCAGGTAATAGCAGTACGTGCAGTCGAGGTTGCACAGCGACCCGACGGGCTTGACCATCGCGTGAAACCGACGCGGCATCCCCGGCGGTCGCGGTGGCAGGGTCACCTGCGACCGCGCACTCACCGGATCCATGTTCGGGCGTGGTGGGTTCGTCATGCGCCTTGCCCGGTGCCGCGTGCCGGACGCACGCTACGGTCGCCGGCAGTCGATCGCGATGCGGCGACCGGCATCGCCGTAGCGCAGATTGGTCAGCGTGAGCGCCTCGACGGCAAACGCGATGATGCTCCCCTGCGCGCTCGTGATGACGAGGTCGTCGCCGGCGAGCTGCCACGTGCGAGGCTCGTCGGCCGCGGGCCCCGCGGCGCTCGCGCCATCCTTGAGCGTGTCCCCATGAAACACCACGGCGCCGTCGTCGCGGTAGGTCCAGTACGTCGCCACACCGGTGCGCTGGTCGGTGCAGCGCCAGGGTCCGTACAGCAGCGTCGCGTCGCGTGTGGCGCTCGTCGCGGGCGGCACGACCGCGAGAGCCCGCTTGGCCGGCGCCGCAACGACGGTTGCCGGCGCCGAAGCCGGTGTGAGCGCCTGCACGAACCCGTCGATCTCGGGGGCAAAGTAGAGCGCGGCAACGACCAGCGCCACGACACCGCCGATCGCCGGCAGCTTCGCCCGCAACTCGCGCATCCAGCGCGGACGCGGCACGACGACTGCCGCCAGCGTCCCCGCGTCGGAGCCCGGGATGACGGTCGGCGGGCCGATGATCAGGGGATTGGCCGCGATGTGGATCTCGCCGTGCTCGTCGTCATCGGGATCGTCCACTTCGCGCTCGACCGACGCCCCCGCCCCGATCGCACGCAGCGTCGCCGCGATCCGCTCGGCATCGGCCCGGGCGACTTGCCGCTTGATCGGTTGCGGCATGCCGTTGAAGTAGCCATCGGCCACCGCCGCCGGCAGCCCCGTCACCCGCACGAATTCGCGCTTGACGTGCTCGATATCCGCGCCACCGATGGCGCGACCCTGCAAGACGACCCGATATCGCATGTTCTCGTACCTGGGAGGCCCGGGGTCCGCAACGGCACCCCGGCGCGCCGCGCGGTCGGTCAGCTGTTCCTTGCGCGACACCATGAGGGAAGCAAGTTTGGTGCCGCGATGACGCGGCGTGCAATCACGTGCGGCCTCCGTCAGCAAGCGCGTGACTGAAGTCGGCGACGAGATCATCGTGATCCTCGATGCCCACCGAGATGCGAATGAGTGACTCCGCAATGCCCATCGCGCGCCGTCGTTGCGGCCCCATCTCGTAGAAAATCGTCTGCGCGACGGGTATCGCCAACGTACGGTTGTCGCCCAGATTCGACGACAGTACCACGACCCGCAGACGATTGAGGAAGCCCATCGGATCGACGCCGTCGACCAGTTCGAACGACAGCAATCCACCGAAGCGCCCGCCGAAAAGCTGCTGCGCGAGCGGGTGCTGCGCGTGCGAATCGAGCCCCGGATAGTGCACCGCGCGCACCGCAGCGTGCGAGGCAAGAAACCGCGCGAGTCCCATCGCATTGGCGCAGATGCGCTCCATCCGCAAGGCGAGGGTCTCGGCACCGATCGCGATGTGGTGCGCCTGCTCGGGGGCGAGCGTCGCGCCCCAGTCGCGCAGCCCCTTCTTGCGCAACTGCTGCAGGCACCAGTTCTTCGGCGGCTGCGACTTGTACGAGTCGTAGATGTTCGGGTAGCGCGTCCAGTCGAAGAGCCCGGTATCGGTGACCGCGCCGCCAAGGGCATTGCCGTGCCCGCCGATGTACTTGGTGAGTGCGTTCACGACCAGACTCGCTCCGACGCGCAGCGGTTGGAACAGCCACGGCGAGGTCATCGTATTGTCGACCACGTAGACGATGCCCCGCGCGCGGCAGATCTCGCCGATTCGAACGAGGTCGGCCACCTGCACGCGCGGATTGGCGATCGTCTCGACGAACACGAGCCGGGTCGCAGGGGTGATCGCGGCCTCGACCTGCGCCGCGTCGGTCGCGTCGACGAAGGTCACGTCCTGACCATGCGCCTCGAGCGTCAAGAGGAGACTCGACGTGTTGCCGAAGACGAACTGGCTCGCCACCACGTGATCGCCGCGCCGCAGGAGCGCGATCATGATGGCGCCGATTGCAGCCATCCCGGTGGCGAACGTCACGGTGCCGACGCCACCCTCCATCGCGGTGAGCTTCGCCTCGAGCGCCGCCGACGTCGGATTGCCCTGGCGGCCGTAGGCGTAGCCGCTCGCTCGTCCCTGGAACACGGCGGCGAGTTCGTTGGCGTCTCGATAGCCGTACGCCACCGACAGGTGCAACGGCTTGTGCAGCGCGCCGTGCTCGATCGGAGCACTGCGATCGCCATGGAGGATGGCGGTGGTGAAGCCACGCCGGGAATCGGCACTCATGGGAATCGTCTTTCGAAGTCGGCGCCCGTAGCGCGACGGACGCAAAAAAACCCGCCGGGATGCCGCCTGACGGGTTTCGCGCTCGCCCTCGAGATCGTCGCGGATCGAACGCACACCTCGCTTTAGCGGCATTTGTTACGCGCCCGCAAGCTGAAGCTTCAAATCGGCGCGACGTCAAATTCTAAGCCGGCGCACGCATCGACGTCAACGTCGCCGCCGCGCGCCGCACGACGAACCTGCCACAGCGCTGCGAAACCACCGGCACGCGCGACACGCGCCGCGCAACCGCCTAACCCAACTCCTTCTCCTCTTCGAGCAGATCCGCGGTCGCAAGCTGTCCACGCGTCTCGTTGCGCTCGCTCGCCAGATGCGAGAGGTAATCGGCGGTGATGTCGCCCGTGATGTACTTGCCGTCGAAGCACGAGGCCTCGAAGTTCACGAGCTTCGGGTTGGCCTTGCGCACCGCGTCCTGCAGCGCCGCGAGGTCCTGGTAGATGAGCAGATCGGCGCCGATCTCGTGCCCGATCTCTGCCTCGGTGCGACCGGTCGCGACGAGTTCGCGCTGACTCGGCATGTCGATGCCGTACACGTTGGGATAGCGTACGGGGGGCGCGGCGGAGGCGAAGTAGACCTTCCGCGCTCCCGCCTCGCGCGCCATGTTCACGATCTCGCGCGAGGTCGTGCCGCGCACGATCGAATCGTCGACGAGCAGCACCACCTTGCCCTTGAACTCGATGCCGACCGGATTCAATTTCTGGCGCACGCTCTTCTGCCGCATCGCCTGGCCGGGCATGATGAACGTGCGCCCGATGTAGCGATTCTTGACGAAGCCCTCGCGATACGTGAGCCCGAGGCGGTTCGCGAGCGCCAGCGCGGAAGGGCGGCTCGAGTCCGGGATGGGGATGACCACGTCGATGTCGCGCGCCTGCGGCATCTGCCGGATCTTCTCGGCGAGGGCGTCGCCCATGTTCAGGCGTGCCTCGTACACCGACGTGCCATCGATCACCGAATCGGGTCGCGCGAGGTACACGAACTCGAAGATGCACGGATTGAGCGACGGGTGATCGGCACACTGGCGCGCGCGGAACGCACCGGTGGTATCGACGAAGATCGCTTCCCCGGGCGCCACGTCACGCACGACGTGAAAGCCGAGCGGCTCGATCGCCACCGACTCGGAGGCAACGACGTACTCGGTGCCACCCATCTGCTCGTTGCGACCGACGATGAGCGGGCGGATGCCGAACGGATCGCGGAACGCGAGCAGGCCGTAGCCGGCGATCATCGCCACCACCGCGTACGCGCCGCGACAGCGGCGATGCACGCCCGCGACGGCCCTGAAGATCGCGTCCGCATCGAGGCGATGGTGCTGTGCGGCACGCTCGAGTTCGAGCGCGAGCACGTTGAGCAGCACCTCGCTGTCCGAATTGGTGTTGACGTGGCGGAAATCGACCTCCCACAGCTCGCGCTTCAACGCCTCGCTGTTGGTCAGGTTCCCGTTGTGCGCGAGCGTGATTCCGAACGGCGAATTCACGTAGAACGGCTGTGATTCGAGTTCCGAGAACGCCGACCCGGCCGTGGGATAGCGGCAATGCCCGATTCCCGAGTTTCCGGTGAGATCGCGCATGTTCCGGGTGCGAAACACGTTCTGCACGAGGCCCGGCCCCTTGAACATGTGGAAGATCGCGCCTTCGCTCGTGACGATCCCGGCAGCGTCCTGCCCACGGTGCTGCAGCAGGAGGAGACCGTCGTAGAGGAGCTGATTGACTGGCGTGTGCGCGACGACGCCCAAGATGCCACACATGGCTAGCCTTTCCGCGCCCCGCCAATCATGGGGCCGTGTTCCGTGACGGTGCGGCCGTCGCGCGAATAATCAAGATTCTGCGCCCAATCCGCGGGCAGCCAGATGGACAACGACAGGGCGGCGGCCACGAGCGGCGGGGCAAGGGCGGCATTCTGCCACCAAACCTGGCGTGGCAGCGCCGTGAGTCCCGCGATCAGGATGAAGGCCAGCACGAGCACGACCCCCCGCGCCGCACCGAACACGCCGCCCAGGAAGCGGTCGACGAAACCCAGCCCCGACTTGCGGATGACCGTCGACAGCGGCCAGGCGATGAGCGCTCCGGCGACGATGGCGAGGATCATGATGGCCACGAATGCGACGATGTAGCGCAGGACGGGACTGCCGCCGATCTCGGGCAGCCAGGCGCCGGCGATCGGCGAGAAGGCGAGTGCCGCGAAGAAACCGAGGACCCACGCACCGAGCGCGATCAGTTCGCGGGTGAAGCCACGCACGTACGCAAGCAGGACCGACAATCCCACGACGCCCACGACCGACCAGTCGAAGATCGTCATGGCAAGCCGTCGACGCCGCGTCCCCAGGGCCACCGCCCGGTCAGCGCGTCGTGACGATCCCGTTGTAGCCCTCGCCCTTGAGCTTGTCGCGTGCGGTCGCCGCAACTTCGCGCGAGGCGTAGGGGCCAATGCGCACGCGCCACAATTTTCCCTTGCTCGTCGTCGTGGGCTCGGAATACGCCGGATACCCGACCCGCTTCAGCTTGTTGACGAGCGAGTTGGCACCGTAGACATCGGAGAAAGCGTAGACCTGCACGGCGTAGAGGCCGTCGGGGGCCGCCGGCGGAATCCCCGGTCCGTCATTGCCCGCTGCAGCCTTCGTTGCCGCGCTGGATCCACCGGGCGGGGCCGCGTTGCCCGAAGCGGCGGCGACCTCGGGTGCGGCGGCAGCCGGCTCCGGCTTCGCCGTCTCGACGCTGGCACGGCCGGCGTCGGCGTCACTTGCGCCCGTAGATTTCCCGCCTGCGACGGACGCTGCGGCGCTGCCCGTCTCGGTCTTCGATGCGGCGGGCTCGCCCTTGCCCGCGTCCGCGGCGGGTGCGGCGCTGTCGACGGCGACCTTCGTGGCCTCCGTCTTGCCCTCCCCCTTCACCGCCGCCTTGGTGGAAGGCTTCGCCGATTCCGCCCGCGTCGCGTCCCCCTTGCCGCGATCGGACAGACGGTTGACGAACTTGCCGTCATCGACCGGCGGGATCTTCACCGAGACGTCCTCGCCGAGCGGCTTGGGGTCGCTCTCGAGCAGCATCGGCACGACGACGGCGACCACGAGCGCGAGCACGATCGCGCCAACGAGGCGACGCCGCGCGCGGCGCTTCAGGTCGTCGAGGTTGACGTCGTCGGCTGCGGTCATGGTGGAGTAGAACGGCTGGCGGCGCGACCCGCGCGCATCCCGGCAAGGCACTCCTTGACGGCCGCCACGGTACGAAACGATCCGAAGACGACGATTCTATCAGCCTCGCTTGCGGCCTCGCGCGCCGCGACGAAGGCGGCATCCGCGCTCGCAAACCGACGGATCCTCGCCGCCGGGACGCCGGCGGCGATGAGTGCCGCGCCCACGCGCTCGGCGTCCCCGCCCCGCGCCCCGCCGAGCCCGGCCACGAACCAGCGGTCGATGCGCGGCAACAGCGCCCGCACCACGCCGTCGACGTCCTTGTCGGCGAGCATCGCGCACACCCCGATCGTGGTCGGATGGAAACCCATCGTTCCCAGCGCCGCCGCGAGCGCGCGCGCCGCGTGCGGATTGTGCGCGACGTCGAGAATGGTCGTCGGCCGTCCGGGAAGCACCTCGAAACGTCCGGCGAGCGTGACGTGCAGGAGCCCTTCGCGGATCGCCTGCGCGCTGACCGGCAGCCGCGCCTGCAGGAGTTCGAGCGTCATCAGCGCCGCGGCGGCGTTGTCGAGCTGGTACGCGCCCCGCAGCGCCGGCACCGGAAGGCCGAAACGCGCGCCGCGCTGACCGCGAAAGCGCCACTGTGTCGCCTCGTTGGTGTGGTCGAAGTCGCGCCCCAGAACGTAGAGCGGAACGTCGAGCGCGGCCGCGGCTTCGATGACGCTGCGCGGCGGGTTCCGCTCGCCGCACACCGCCGGCCGGTTGCGACGGAAGATGCCGGCCTTCTCGTGCCCGATCGCCTCTCGCGTGGCCCCGAGGTAGGCGACGTGATCGATATCCACGCTGGTGATCACCGCGACGTCGGGGTCGATGACGTTGACGGCGTCGAGCCGGCCGCCCAGGCCCACCTCGAGCACGGCCACGTCGGGTGCGGCGCGGGCGTAGAGCCAGAGCGCCGCGAGCGTCCCGAACTCGAAGTACGTGAGCGCAACGCCGCCGGCGGCTACGCGCGCGGCTTCGACGGCCTCGAAGCTCGCGATGAGTTCGGCGTCGGTCGCCTCGCGCGCGTCGACGCGCACGCGCTCGTTGTAGCGCAGAAGGTGCGGCGACGCATACAGCGCGGTGCGAAACCCCGCGCAGCGCAGGATCGACTCCAGCAGTGCGCCCGTGCTGCCCTTGCCGTTGGTCCCGGCGACGGTGACGACCGGGCAGGCAAGCTTCGCGTCGAGCAAGGCGTGGACCGCGCGCACGCGATCGAGCCCGAGCGCGATCGCATCCGGATGCAGCGTCTCGAGGTGCGCGAGCCAGTCCGCGAGCGTGGTCGGTCGCGTCAAGGCGAGCGCTGCCGTGTCGTCGTTACGGCGCCGGCTGCCGCGTGAGCAGTGCGAGGAGGTGAGCGAGCTCGTCACGCAACTGCCGGCGGTCGACGATGAGGTCGATGGCGCCCTTCTCGAGCAGGAATTCCGCGCGCTGGAAGCCTTCCGGAAGCTTCTCGCGCACGGTCTGCTCGATCACGCGCGGCCCGGCAAAGCCGATGAGCGCAGCCGGCTCGGCGATCACGATGTCGGCGACGAACGCGAACGACGCTGACACGCCACCCATCGTCGGATCGGTGAGGATCGACACGTACGGCAGGTGCGCCCGCTCGAGCTCCTGCAGCGCCGCGGTGGTCTTGGCCATCTGCAGCAATGAATTCACGCCCTCTTGCATGCGCGCGCCACCGGATGCCGCGACACTCACGAACGGGATGCGGTTGTCGCAAGCCACGCGCACGCCACGCACGAAGCGCTCGCCGACCACCGATCCCATCGATCCGCCCATGAACTCGAATTCGAAGGCGGCGACGACCAGCGGCACGCTCTTCACACTGCCTTGCATCACGACGAGCGCGTCGGTCTCGCCCGTTTGCTCGAGGGCTGCCGCGAGTCGCTCCGTGTATTTCTTCTGGTCCTTGAACTTGAGGCTGTCGATCGGCACGACCTCGGAGCCGATCTCGAAACGTCCCTCCGGATCGAGGAGCTGCTCGATGCGCTCGCGGGCGGCGACGTGCGCGTGGTAGCCGCACTTCGGGCAGACGTTGAGGTTCTTCTCGAGGTCGGTCCGATACAGCACTGCTTCGCATTCGGCGCACTTGACCCACAGGCCCTCGGGTACCGGCGTGTGCCGCTCACCCGGAGCGCGCTGGATGCGCGGCGGGAGGAGCTTTTGCAACCAGGTCATCGATGTGCTCCCGATTCGATCGTTCCGGCCGAAGGCAACCTCGCTTGCCGCATGGCGTCGGCGCGATGGCGCGCGCACGCCGCGGCGCTCGCCGACCACTGGGCGCCGCGGTGAAGTGCGTTCATGCGGCGGGCACCCCATCGCGTGCGTCGAGCGCCGCACGAATCGTCGCAAGCCACGCGCCGGCGCGCGCGGCCGCCGCCTGCGCGGGACCGGATTCGATCTCCTGGATGATCCTGCTGCCGATCACCACGGCGTCGGCGTGCGCGGCGATCGCCTTCGCGCTCTCGGGGTCGCGGATGCCGAATCCCACGCCGAGAGGCAGGCGCACGTGCCGGCGGATCTCCGCGAGCTTGCGCGCGACGCCGGCGGTATCGAGATGCCCCGCCCCGGTCACGCCGGTGAGCGAGACGTAGTAGACGTAGCCGCGCGCAAGCCGTGCGACCTCCGCGATGCGCGCTTCGGGTGTCGTCGGCGCGACGAGGAAGATCGGCGCGATGTCGTGCTTCGCGAGCAGCGCCGCGAACGCCTGCGCCTCTTCCGGCGGATAGTCGACGACGAGCACGCCATCGACCCCCGATGCCTTCGCGCGGGCGACGAACGCCTCCACGCCCATCGCCTCGATCGGATTCGCGTAACCCATGAGGACGACGGGCGTCGCCGCGTCGCGGCCGCGGAATGCGGTGACGACGTCGAGCACGTCGCCCAACGATACGCCATTGGCGAGTGCACGCTCGGAGGCGCGCTGGATGACCGGCCCGTCGGCCATCGGATCGGAGAACGGAACCCCGAGCTCGATCACGTCGGCGCCGGCGCGCACCAGCGACGCCATGATCTCCTGGGTCGCCGCAAGCGACGGATCACCCGTCGTGACGTACGGGATGAGCGCGGTGCGTTGCGCCGCCTTGAGCGCCGCGAGGGTGATGTCGATGCGGTTCACGTCGATGCCGTCGGTCGCGCCGAGCGTTGTCCGTGGCGTGCTCAGCGCTTGCGCGCGTCGTACTCGGCGACGGTCGCCATGTCCTTGTCGCCGCGGCCGGAGAGGTTGACGAGAAGGATCCGATCCGTGGCGAGCGTGGGTGCGAGCTTCTTCGCGTACGCCAGCGCGTGCGCCGACTCGAGCGCGGGAATGATGCCCTCGATCCTGCAGCAATCGTGGAAGGCGGCAAGCGCCTCGGCGTCGTCGATCACGACGTAGCGGGCGCGCCCGCTGTCCTTGAGCCACGCGTGCTCCGGCCCCACACCGGGATAGTCGAGGCCGGCCGAGATCGAGTGCGTCTCGCGAATCTGACCGTTGGCATCCTGCAGCAGGTAGGTGCGATTGCCGTGCAGCACGCCCGGGCGCCCGCCGGTGAGCGAGGCGGCATGGCGCCCGCTCGCGAGCCCCTCGCCTCCTGCCTCCACGCCGATGAGCTCGACGTCCCGATGCGCGATGTACGGGTAGAAGATACCCATCGCATTGCTGCCGCCTCCGACCGCCGCGATCACCGCATCGGGCTGGCGACCGGCGTGCTGCGGCATCTGCACGATGCACTCGTCGCCGATCACGCGCTGGAAGTCGCGCACGAGCATCGGATACGGGTGCGGACCCGCGACGGTACCGATGATGTAGAACGTCGTCTCGACGTGGGTGACCCAGTCGCGCATCGCCTCGTTGAGCGCGTCCTTGAGCGTCTTGCTGCCCGACTCGACCGGCACCACGCGGGCGCCGAGGAGATTCATGCGATAGACGTTCTGCGCCTGCCGCTTGACGTCCTCCGAGCCCATGTAGACGACACATTCCATGCCGTAACGCGCGGCGATCGTCGCTGTGGCCACGCCGTGCTGGCCAGCGCCGGTCTCGGCGATGACGCGCTTCTTGCCCATGCGGCGGGCGAGCAGCGCCTGCCCGATCACGTTGTTGATCTTGTGCGCGCCGGTGTGGTTCAGGTCCTCGCGCTTGAGCCAGATCTGCGCCCCGCCCAATTCCTGCGACCAGCGCCTCGCGTGGTAGACCGGTGACGGCCTGCCCACGTAATGCGCGAGCTCGTCGGTGAATTCAGCCTGGAACGCGGGATCGTCGCGATAGCGCGCGTACTGCGCCTTGAGATCGTCCAAGGCGGCCACCAGCGTCTCGGCGACGAAGACACCGCCGTACGGCCCGAAGTGACCGTGCGCATCAGGTAGCGTCGGCGAGAGGTCAGACGGTAGATCGGTCATCCGCATTGCGCACTCCAGCGATGAACGCCGTGATGCGGGCGGCGTCCTTCAATCCACGGCGCACGGCGCCACTCGCGTCGCGCTCCTCGACCCCGCTCGACACGTCGACCGCCCAGGGGCGTACCGTCCGGATCGCCGCCGCGACGTTGTCGACGTCGAGCCCTCCGGAGAGGATCACGGGTGCCGACAGCCGCGCCTGCACGGCCGGCGACAGGCGTGACCAGTCGAAGGAACGTCCGGTGCCGCCGGGAAGATCGCCCGGTGCGTAGGTATCGAAGATATAGCCTGCCGCGTCGTCGTAAGGCGACACGCATTCTAACAAATCGACCCCGTCCTTCATGGCGATCGCCTTGAGATACGGCCGCGCGAACGCCCGGCACAGCGCCGGCGGCTCGTGACCGTGAAACTGGAGCGTGTCGAGCGCAACCTCGGCAAGCACTGCCCGCACGTCGGCCGGCGCCGGGTCGACGAACAGCCCCACCCGGGTGACGAAGGGTGGCAACGCCGCGACGATGGCGCGCGCCCGTGCGACGTCGACGACGCGTGGCGTGCCAGGCCAGAAGACGAGGCCGACCGCATCGGCGCCCGCGGCCGCCGCCGCCACGCCATCGGCGACGCGGGTGATGCCGCAGATCTTGACCCGGGTGCGACTCAAGCGACACCGCGACAGCGACGATGCATCGCGATGCCACCGCGCGTGGACACGGGCGCCGCCTTCATCGCGCGACGACGGGGCGCACCGTCGGCGGCAGGCCGAAGCGCGCAGCGTAATCGGCGCCGGCAAAGTACAGGCCGTCGGCCGCAAACGTCGGCGCCGCGCGCGTGCGGTCGCGCGCGGCCAGGAGATCGGCGATCCAGGAAACGGGTGCCTTGCCGGCACCGATGGCGACCAGCGCGCCGACGATGTTGCGCACCATGTGATGGAGGAAGGCGTCAGCGGTGAATTCGAGATGCAAGACGTCGCCACGTGCGTTCACGGCCGCGCGCTGCAGCGTCTTCACGGGGGATTTCGCCTGGCACTGGGCCGCGCGAAACGACGTGAAGTCATGCCTCCCGAGAAGGATTCGCGCCGCCGTGTCCATCGCGTGGGCGTCGAGTGGTCGATGGTACCAGCCGACACGCCCGGTGAGGAGTCCGGGACGCTCGGGCCGGTTGAGCAGGAGATAGGTGTAGTGGCGTGCCGTCGCCGCGAAGCGCGCGTGGAAGTCGGCTGCAACCGGTTGCGCGAAGAGCACGGCCACGCTCGGCGGCAGGTGCGCGTTGGTGCCGCGAACCCAGGCGCCGAGCGGCCGGACCGCGGTCGTGTCGAAATGGATGACCTGCAGCGCCGCGTGCACGCCCGCATCGGTGCGCCCCGCGGCCGCCACCGTGACCGGGTGCCCCGCGATCGCCCCCACGGCCCGCTCGAGTGCATCCTGGACACCACAGCCCGTGGGCTGCGACTGGAAGCCGCAGAACGATGTCCCGGCGTACTCGATGCCCAGCGCGATGCGCAATCAGCCGATCTTGGCGAGAAGCGACTTGGCTTCGGCCTTTTGCTGGTCGTCGCCTTCGTGCAGCACTTCCTGCAGGATCTCGCGCGCGCCTTCGACGTCGCCCATCTCCTGGTACGCCTTGGCGAGATCGAGCTTGGTCGCCGCGTCGTGCCACTGCCCATCGAGCACCGACGGTGTCGGATCCTCGAAGGTCGCGCGCTCGGGATCGAACTCGAGGTCGAGCTTGTCGAGTTCGAGCGTCGCTGACGACCGTGTGAGTTGCGCGGGCGCCGACGACGCGGGCGCAGGCGACACCCCGGCCACGGCGCCAACGGTCTCGAGCACGGGTTCGCTGCGTGCCGCCTTGGCGATCGGCGCGGGCTTGTCGGCATCGTCGAGGTGGAAATCGAGGTCGAACGAATCGCGCACCGCCGCCACCTTGTCGTGGATCGAATCCCCCACGGACGCCACCTTGTCGTGCAACGAATCGCGCACCGCATCGACGGTTTCGGCGAGCGGGGTGGACGGTGAGGATTCACGCACCATGCCCGCACCGGCGAGTGCGGCACCGGCGGCAGCGAGCGTCGACGCCGCACCGCCCAAGGTCGAGCTGCTTGCCGCGCGCGGCGCGCTCGCCGACGTGGACGACGACGTCAGCGCTGGACCTTGACCCAACTCTGCCGTCGACAGCCGGGCGGTCTTTTCGAGCTCCGACGCGGCGCCGGCCAGGATGTCGGCAGGCGACTTGGCCTTGGCTCCGGACGTCGGCGAGATCGAGATCTCCTCTTCCATCCTGGACTCGAGCGCCGGATCACGCGGCGTATCGATGTGCACGGCCTCCACACCCGGTGCCGCGGCAGTCACCCGCGGCATCGGGACCGAACCCTCGGCGAACAGCGGATTGGCCGGGTCGAGCTGCCGGCCCAGCGTGACCGCCTTTTGCCACACCTCGCCTTGCCCGTGGCTCACCGCGTACAGCTCGGACGCCACGGTCTCGAACGCCGATGGCTTGTTGTGCTGCGCGTGGATCTCGAGGAGCTTGAGGTAGATCTCTTGCCGCTGCGCGTCTTTCTTGAGCGCTTCCTTGAGGATCTCCTCCGCCTGCGCATCGCGGCCATAGGCAAGGTAGACCTCGGCTTCGGCGATCGGATCGACCTCGTCGGTGTCGATGTTGCCGAGCCCGTCGCGGCTGAAATCGCTCGCGAGCGAGTTGTCGCCGGTATTCACCACACCGCCGCCGGTGGACCCGAACACCGTATTCGACTTGATGTCGGTCCCCGAGATGATGCTGTCCTCGAACTTGGTCGTCTTGCGACGGCGTGCGGCGAACAACGCGACGAGACCCGCGATGAGCGCGAGCACTCCGGCGCCGATCGCCCATCCCGGCGTGCTCGCCAGGAAATCGTCGAAGAATCCCGGGGGCTCCTTGGCCGGCGCCTTTGCCGTCGCCTTCGGTGGCGTCTTGGCGGCGGCCTTGGGCGGCTCGACCGCCTTGGGTGGCTCGGCGGCCTTGGGCGGCTCGGCTGGCGCGGCGGTCTTGGCGGGCTCGGGGGTCGCGGCCGGCGGCGTGGCATCGGCCTTCGGCGCGTCGGTCACGCCTGCGGCGGCGGCGGGTGCGCTCGGTGCGGACTGCGCACCCTGGGGGGGTTCGGCGGCGCTTGCCTTGGCCGGTTCGGCCTTGGGCGGCTCCGCCGGCACGGCCTGCGCGGGCTTCGGCGCTTCGGCCGCCGGCGGGGCAACGCCCGCGGCGGCGGGTGCCGTTGTCGCGCCCTTACCCTGGGTCTGGAGCTGCGCAAGCGTGGGATTGCGCAGCGCCAGCGCCTGCTGCATGTCCTTGAGCGTCTTCTCGAGGTCGGCGATGCGGCTCTGCGCCTCGCGCAACTGTGCTGCCTGCGCCGCGTTGTTCTCCGCCGTTGCGGCCGCGCCACGGGCAACACCTCCGTCCTTCGACACGCGAAGCTCGTCACTGCCAGGGCGTGCCGCCGGAGTGCGCTCCTGCACCGTCGTCCCGATGCGCCCACCCGCTGCGCGCGTCGTCGCCTCTTCGGCGACGGCCGGCGCGGCGGCGGCGACACGATCGCGATACGCGCGCCAGTCTCGGGCCTGCACCTGAACCGTCTGCGTTGCTTCCTCGGGCGTTCCGCCGCTTGACGTGACCTCGGCGGCGCTGGGAATCGTCATGATCGCGCCGCTGCGCAACCGATTCATGTTCTTGCCGTCGAACGCATCCGCGTTGCTCTTGAACAGCGCGACGAGCATCTGATCGAGCGTTGCGGTCTCCGGCTTGTGCTCTTTCGCGATCTTCGACAGCGTATCGCCGCGCTTGACCTCGTAGGTCTCGCCCGGGCCGGCGCCACCCGCCGGCGCCGCGGCTGCCGCGGGGCGCGTGGCTGGCGCCGCGGCGGATGCCGGCGGCCGCGCGCGCGCGACGGGCGCCGCCCCGGTCTGCGCCGGTGTCGCCGCCTCGACGCTCGTCAACGGTGCCCCCGGAGGATCGAGGAGGAACGTGTAATCGCGTACGACGCGCCCAGCCGCCCAATTGGCTTCGACGAGAAGGTCGAGGTACGGTTCGGTGATCGGTGCGGGCGAGGTCACCCGCAGGTACATGGTCTCCCCGGGGCCGCGCTCGAGCGTCACGCGCGCGCGCGAAAGCGCCCCCTGGTATTGCAGGTTGTTCTGCTTGTACAGCGAAGGATCCGCGACACGCGCCGAGAGCGTGTCGAGTTCCTCCTTGCTCGCGGAGAGCAGTTCGATGCGCGCCGAAAGCGGCTGCCCGACGTACGATTCGACGCTCAGGCGGCCGAGCCCAAGGGGCCACGCCGCGCCAGGCAGCGCGAGCGCGCCGGCGACGAGACTCACCTTGATCATGGGTTTGACGCGCATACCGCCCCCTTCGGAAACGCTGTTCGGCTCAAGCTAACTTAACATCATGGATTTAGCGGTGCAAGCTAAACCCCGGTATTAGCTTGTGTTTTTCGCCGGCTGCTCGCTGCGTTGCGCACAACTTCATGCCATCGTACTAACACTGGGGTGACGACCGGCGAATTCCACAACATCTAGTGGCCCGGGTCCGTGGGCCGGCGATGTTGCGTTCCTGTCGCACGGTGTCGCGACACGCCTTGCGCCAGCCGCGGCACGCCGGGCATTCCGTTGCAAGCAAGACACAAGCCAATTCCGCTCGGGACATTGCGCCGGGACGCGTGGCGCGACGCGGTCCCGCCGCGCGCCGCGGGCGTTCACCGGCGCTCGAGGAGGATACGCAGCATCCGGCGCAGCGGCTCCGCGGCACCCCAGAGCAACTGGTCGCCGACGGTGAATGCACTGATGTACTGCGGCCCCATGGCGAGCTTGCGGATGCGCCCCACGGGAATGTGCAGCTTGCCGGTGACCGCAGCCGGGGTGAGCTCGCGCATGCTGGCTTCGCGCGTGTTCGGAACGAGCCGCACCCATTCGTTGGCGCCGGCGACGATCGATTCGATCTCGGAAAGCGGCAGGTCCCGGCGCAGCTTCACGGTGAGCGCCTGACTGTGGCAACGCATCGCGCCGATGCGCACGCACAGCGAATCGATCGGGATGGCCTCGCCCGCGCTTCGGGCGAGGATCTTGTTCGACTCGGCGCCGCCCTTCCACTCCTCGAGGCTCATGCCGTTGCCCATGTCCTTGTCGATCCATGGGATGAGCGAGCCGGCCAGAGGCACGCCGAAGTGCTCCTTGGGAAAGCGATCGTCGCGCAGGATGCCCGCCACCTCGCGATCGATGTCGAGAATCGCCGACTTGGGATCCGCGAGCAGCGCCTTGGCGGCGAGGTGCGTCTCCCCCATCTGCTGCAGGAGCTCGCGCATGTTCTGCGCCCCCGCACCGGAGGCCGCCTGGTACGTCATGCACGTCATCCACTCGATGAGATCGCGCTCAAAGAGGCCGGCGAGTGCCAGCATCATGAGGCTCACCGTGCAGTTCCCGCCGGCGTAATCGCGAATGCCCTTGGCAAGCGCCGCGTCGATCACCTTGCGGTTGACCGGGTCGAGGATGATGACCGCGTCGTCCTTCATGCGCAGCGTCTTCGCGGCATCGATGAAGTAGCCCTTCCAGCCGGCCGCACGCAGCTTTGGATGCATCTCGGTCGTCCAGTCGCTGCCCTGGCACGTGATGATCGCGTCGTGACGTACCAGCGCGGCGACGTCACCCGCATCCTGCAGCGGCGCCGCGCCCTTGCCGACGTCGGGTCCCTTGCCGCCCGCCGCCGACGTCGAGAAGAAAGTCGGCTCGATGTGATCGAAATCGCGCTCTTCCGTCATGCGCTGCATGAGGACCGATCCCACCATGCCGCGCCAGCCTACGATGCCCACTCGCATTTCATCTGCTCCGTTCAAGAAGATTCCTGCGCCGGCGTCCCATGGCGCCGGCGCGTCCAGCGTGATGCCTCCGTCTCGTGCCGCGCCTTCATCGTGCCTCGCGCAACGCCGCAACCACGGCGTCGCCCATCGCGCGGGTCCCCATCGTGCGCTCGCCGGGGAGCGCGATGTCGCCGGTGCGATGCCCTTGCGCGAGGACGCGATGCACCGCCCGCTCGATGCGCTCCGCGACATCGGGCCGTGCCGCCGAATGGCGGAACAGCATCGCCAGCGAAAGGATCGTCGCCAGGGGATTGGCCTTGTCCTGCCCGGCGAGATCCGGCGCCGAGCCGTGGATCGGCTCGTAGAGCCCCTTCTGGTTGGCGTCGAGCGACGCCGACGGCAGCATCCCGATCGATCCCGCGAGCATCGATGCCTCGTCGGAGAGGATGTCGCCGAACATGTTCCCGGTCACGATGACGTCGAACTGCTTCGGGTTGCGCACGAGTTGCATCGCGGCATTGTCGACGTACATGTGCGACAGCGTGACGTCCGGATACTCGGCAGCAAGACGAGTGACCGTCTCGCGCCAAAGGATGCTCGTGTCCAGCACGTTGGCCTTGTCCACCGAGCACAGCTTCCGGCCGCGCTGACGCGCGGTGGCAAAGCCCACGCGTGCGATCCGCTCGATCTCCGGCACGCTGTAATGCATCGTGTCGAAGCCCTCGTCCTCGCCCGCGGCGTTCTTGCGGCGTCCGCGCGGCTGCCCGAAATAGATGTCACCGGTGAGCTCGCGCACGATGACGATGTCGAGTCCGGAAACGATCTCGGGCTTGAGCGACGACGCGGCGGCGAGCTCGGGGTAGAGGATCGCCGGACGCAGATTGGCGAAGAGGCCGAGCGCCTTGCGCAGGCGCAAGAGGCCCTGCTCCGGGCGCTTCTCGCGCGGCAGCGTGTCGTACTTCGGCCCGCCCACCGCACCCATCAGGATCGCGTCCGCCGTGCCCGCAAGCGCGAGCGTTGCCTCCGGCAGCGGGTCACCGGCCGCATCGACGCCGGCGCCACCCACCGGCGCCGTCTCGGTGGTCACGGCGAGGCCCTCGTCGCGCAGCACGTCGATCACGCGTTGCGCCTGTGCCACGATCTCGGGGCCGATGCCGTCACCCGGCAGGATTGCGATTTTCATGTGCGATGCTCCAATGCGCAGCCGCGACGCCTGTCACTCCCGGCGTCGCCTCCCGCGATCCGGAAGGTCAAAGCCAGGGGTTGTCGGCGAGCCGCTTCGCCTCGAAGGCGCGAATCGCCTCGGCGTGCTGCAGGGTGAGCCCGATGTCGTCGAGGCCATTGAGCAGGCGATGCTTGCGCGACGGATCGATGGCGAAGCCATACGCGAGCGCCCCGTCGACCGTGGCCACGGTCTGCCGCTCGAGATCGATCGTGAGCTTGAAGCCGGGGAAGGCGGCGGTGTCGGCAAACAGGCGATCGACCTCGGACTCCTGCAGCACGATCGGCAACAGCCCGTTCTTGTAGCAGTTGTTGTGGAAGATGTCGGCGTACGACGGCGCGATCAGCGCGCGAAAGCCGTAGTCGTACAGCGCCCACGGTGCGTGTTCGCGCGAGCTGCCGCAACCGAAATTGCGCCGCGCGAGGAGGATCGATGCCCCCTGGTAGCGCGGTGCATTCAGCACGAAATCGACGTTGAGCGGCCGCTTCGCGTTATTCATCCCCGGCTCGCCATGGTCGAGGTAACGCCACTCGTCGAACAGGTTCGGACCAAAGCCCGACCGCTTGATCGACTTCAGGAACTGCTTGGGGATGATCGCATCGGTGTCGACGTTCGCCCGATCGAGGGGCACGACGAGGCCGGTGTGGACGCGGAAAGGCTGCATGGCGTTCTCGTCAATGGAGGCGGCGCACGTCGACGAAGTGTCCGGCGATGGCCGCCGCCGCAGCCATCGCCGGGCTCACGAGATGCGTGCGACCGCCCGCGCCCTGGCGACCCTCGAAGTTGCGATTCGACGTCGATGCGCAACGCTCGCCCGGCTCGAGCCGGTCGTCGTTCATGGCAAGGCACATCGAGCAGCCGGGTTCGCGCCACTCGAAACCCGCGTCGCGGAAGATCGCATCGAGGCCCTCGGCCTCCGCCTGCTTCTTCACGAGACCCGAACCCGGGACCACCATCGCGAGCTTGACGTTCCTTGCGACACGCCGCCCGCGGGCGACGGCCGCCGCCGCGCGCAGATCCTCGATGCGCGAGTTCGTGCACGAACCGATGAACACCTTGTCGATGTGCACGGCGGTCATCGGCGTGTTGGGCACAAGTCCCATGTACGCAAGCGCGCGCACCATGTCGTCGCGCCGCGTGGAGTCGCGCTCCTTCTCGGGGTCGGGCACGCAGCCCTCGACCGAAGTGACCATTTCGGGCGACGTGCCCCAGGTGACCTGCGGGGCGAGCGTTGCGGCGTCGATGACCACGGTCGCATCGAAGACCGCGTCCGGGTCGCTCACCAGCGTGCGCCATTGCGCCTCGGCACGATCCCAACGCTCTCCCGTCGGCGCGAAAGTGCGGCCGCGCACGTAGTCGAGCGTACGCTCGTCGACGCCGACCAGGCCCGAGCGGGCGCCCGCCTCGATCGCCATGTTGCACATCGTCATGCGCGCCTCCATCGAAAGCGCGCGCACCGCATCGCCACCGAACTCGATCGCATAGCCCGTGCCGCCGGCGGTGCCGATCTTGCCGATCACCGCGAGCACGAGGTCCTTCGACGTGACGCCCGCCGGAAGCCGCCCGTCGCAGCGGACGAGCATCGACCTGGCCTTCTTCATCATGAGGCACTGCGTGGCGAGCACGTGCTCGACCTCCGAGGTGCCGATGCCGAAGGCGAGCGCGGCGAAGGCGCCGTGCGTGCTCGTGTGCGAGTCGCCACAGACGACCGTCATGCCGGGCAACGTCGCCCCCTGCTCGGGGCCGATCACGTGCACGATGCCCTGGCGGCGGTCGAGGAACGGAAAATAGGCCTTCGCGCCGAATTCGCGGATGTTGGCATCGAGGGTCTCGACCTGCGTGCGCGAGATGGGATCGGCGATGCCCTTGTCCCAGTCCTTGGTCGGCGTGTTGTGGTCCGCGGTCGCGACCACCGAGGCGACCCGCCACGGCTTGCGCCCGGCGAGCTTCAGTCCCTCGTAGGCCTGCGGACTCGTGACCTCGTGCACGAGGTGGCGATCGATGTACAGGAGCGCGGTGCCGTCGGGCTCCTCGCGCACCACGTGGCTGTCCCAGAGTTTGTCGTAGAGCGTGCGTGCCATCGTCGTCGTGCCGGATCGGTCGGCGTGATCGCGGCAGGCTTTTGATTATCGCACAGCGACCTGCACGCGTCGCCGTCAGGTCGTGGCTTCGATGCTCGCCGCGACGAGGGCGAGCACCGCGCGAGGGTCGCGCGCGGCGTCCGGCGCCAGGCGGTGCGCCGGGGTCGCGCGCAGCCACGTGAGCTGCCGCTTGGCGAGCTGGCGCGTGGCGGCGATCCCCTGTTCGCGAAGCTGCCGCGCATCGATCGCGCCGTCGAGGAAGCGCCACGCCTGCCGATAGCCGACGCAACGCATCGCCGGCAGCGATGGGTCGAGCGCAAAGCGCGCGCGCAACGTGCGCAATTCGTCGACGAGGCCGGCGGCGAGCATCGCATCGAAACGCCGTGCGATCGCCGCGTGCAGCGTGGCCCGCTCGGGAGGAACGATGGCGAGCGCGACGGTCCGGCCAAGTGCGGCGGACGCGGCCAGGCGCTGTCCCTGCAATGCCGACAGCGGCGTGCCGGTGAGCGTATGAACCTCGAGGGCGCGCTGGATGCGCTGGGCGTCGGTCGGTGCGAGTCGCGCCGCGGTGGCCGGGTCGACCCGGGCAAGCTCCGCATGCAACGCGGGCCAGCCGACACGCTCGGCCCGTGCGTCGAGCGCGGCCCGCACATCGGGGTCGGCCGTGGGCAGCGCCGAGAGCCCGACGGTGAGCGCCTTGAAGTAGAGCATGGTGCCGCCCGCCACGATCGGCACGCGCCCGCGCTCACGAATCGCGCCGATCGCCGCGAGTGCATCCGCGGCAAAACGTGCCGCCGAATACGCTTCCGTGGGATCCACGATGTCGACGAGGTGGTGCGCGACCTCAGCCCGCTCGCCAGACGTGGGCTTCGCGGTGCCGACGTCCATCCCCCGATAGATCTGCGCGGAGTCGACCGAGACGATCTCACCGCCGAGCGCGCGCGCGAGATCGAGCGCAAGCGCGCTCTTGCCCGAGGCGGTCGGACCCATGATGAGGATCGCAGGCGACGCGCTGCCGGCACGCATGCGCCTAGCGCCCGCGCAGGAAGAGGCGGTCGAGGTCCGCGAGCGAGAGCTGGTACCACGTGGGGCGACCGTGATTGCACTGGCCGCCGCGCTCGGTCGCCTCCATCTCGCGCAGGAGCGCATTCATCTCCGGCAGCGCGAGCAGCCGATTCGCCCGCACCGCGCCGTGACACGCCATCGTGGCGAGGAGCTCGTCGCGGCGCGCCGCCAGCGCCTGCGTGCCGCCGAATTCGCGAATGTCGTGCAGGACGGCACGCGCAAGCGTCACCGGATCGGCGTCGGTCAGCGGCGCCGGCACGCCGCGCACCGCGAGCGTCGTCGGACCCAGCGTCGAGAGGGCAAAGCCCAGCGCATCGAGTGCGGCGCCGTGCGCTTCGGCCGTTGCGACCTCGAGCGGCTCGGCCGTGAACGTGGCGGGGACGAGCAGCGGCTGCGTCGGCAGCCCGCCGTCCGCCGCACGCTTCAGCCGCTCGTAGACGATTCGCTCGTGCGCGGCGTGCATGTCGACCAGGACGAGGCCGTGGCGATTCTGCGCGAGGATGTAGACGCCGTGCAGTTGCGCAAGCGCAAAACCCAGCGGATGCGCGGCGTCGGCCTCACCCTCCGCAGGTGCGGCGACGTCGCTCGTGCGCTCACCGAAAAGCCGGGCATAGAACGCCGAAGGCTCGGCCGCGTCGATGGCAAGCGATGCCTGCCGGGACGCTTGCGGCACGCCTGGCGGCGTCGCGCGGGGTCCGCTGCCGCCCGAGCGCGGCTGCGCTGCCTCGCTCCACGCAACGGCGGACGCCGACCCCACGGCGCGCGGCGCTTCGGCGGAGGCGAGCGCCGTCGCACCCAGCGCGGCCGCCGCCGATACCGCCGGTTGCCCGGCAGCCGTCGCAGCGAGGGCGCGCTCGACCGCACGCCGGACGAACTCGTGGATCGCACCCGAGTCACGGAAGCGGACCTCGGTCTTCTGCGGATGCACGTTGACGTCGACGCGCCGCGGATCGAGCGTCAGCCACAATGCGTACGCCGGTTGCCGGTCGTGGTGCAGAACGTCGCGATAGGCCTCGCGCAGCGCATGCGCGAGCACCCGGTCCCGCACGAAGCGCCCATTGACGAAGACGTACTGCCCGCCGCCTCGTGCCGCGTACGCGGGCCGCACCGCGACGCCGGCGAGAGCGGCGTCACCCGCCGCCACGTCGATGCGCGCCGCCTGCGCGGCGAAGGCGTCCCCCAGGATCGCCGCAATGCGTGTCTCACGCGCGCCGGGCGCAAGCCGGTAGTGCGCCCGCGCGTTGTGGTGCAGCGTGAAGCCGACGTGCGGGTGCGCCAGCGCGATGCGCCGGAACGCCTCGTCACAGTGACCCCACTCGGTGGCGTCGGTGCGCAGGAACTTGCGCCGCGCCGGGGTGTTGAAGAAGAGCTCTTCGACGGTGACGCTGGTGCCGCCCGCGAGCGCGGCCGGAGCGACCGGCGAACCGCTGCCGCCCTCGACTTCGATGCGCCACGCGTGTGGCGCACCGGCCGCCCGCGAGACGAGCGCGACGCGCGCGACCGACGCGATCGACGCCAGTGCCTCACCCCGAAAGCCCAGGGTCGCGATCGCCTCGAGATCGCCAGGCACGCGAATCTTCGACGTCGCGTGGCGCGCCAGCGCGAGTGGAAGCTCGTCGCGCGCGATGCCGCTGCCGTCGTCGACGACGCGCACGCGCTTCACGCCGCCTGCCGCGACGTCGACGTCGATCTGCTTCGCCGCCGCGTCGAGTGCGTTCTCCAGGAGCTCCTTGAGCACCGCCGCCGGGCGCTCGACGACCTCGCCCGCGGCAATCTGGCTGATGAGCAGGTCCGGCAGCGTATGGATCGCTGCCATCAGACGGCTCGCATCAGGCCGCGAGGTTGCGAGCCCAGCGCGCGTAGACGCCGTCGGCGACCGCCCCGAGCGCGCTCAAGCGGACGTCGAGGTCGCTCATGATGTCGGCGGCACTCTGGCGATGCGCACTGCTGCGTGCCGGCAACTCGTCGGCGCCGACGCGGCACCAGGTCTCGACGAGGTCGCGCGTCATCTCGACGTGACACTGGAAGCCGACGTGCCGGTCGTCGATCACGAAACCCTGGTTGGGAACGAGGTCGCTCGTGAGGATGCGCGTGGCGACGGCCGGCAGGTCGAAGCCATCGTGATGCCACTGGAAGACGGCCAGGCGCGGCCGGTCCCCGAACCATTCGTGCCGCGCGTCACGATCGGCGACGTCGACATGGAACCAGCCGATCTCGGGAGCCGGCAGGCGTGCGACGCGCGCCCCCAGCGCCTTGGCCATGAGCTGGCCGCCCAGGCAATGTCCGATCACGGGAACACCGTCGGAGATCGCGTCGCGCAACAGGCTGCACAGCGGCGCGATCCAGGGCAGAGGATCGTTGACGCTCATCGGTCCGCCCATCATGCCGATCCCGGAGAAGGCGGCGGGGCTCGCGGGGACCGGATCACCTTCGTCGATCGCGATGAGCTGCCACGGGATCGCGTGGCTCGTAAGCCAGGTGCCGAAGCGTCCGGGATGCTCGGTCCGCGCGAAGCGAAAGACAGCGACAGGCTTCATCGTGGAATTCTAGCAGTCCGCCAAGCCTGCCGTTGGGCGGCGGCGCCGCTACATCTGCTTGAACCGATGCGTGAACTGGCGCGAGATGGCGAGCCGCTCCGGCCGGTTCTTGAGCAGGATGAACTGCCGCTCGGCGTCCTCGCGCAGCACGCCGGACACCGCGTCCAGGTTGACGATCGTGCCGCGATGCACCTGCCAGAACTGCTTCGGGTCGAGGTCCGCGAGCAGTTCCTTGAGCGACGTGCGGATGAGTGCCTCGCCGTCGGCGAGCACCACGCGCGTGTACTTCGTGTCCGACTGGAAGTAGGCGACGTCGGCGACGGCGATGAGCTTGATCTGCTTGCCGATCGCAGCCTTCACCCACTTCATGTGGCCCGCGTCGGCGCGCAACGTGGCGCGCAGCTGCGCGACGAGGTTGCCCAGGTCAGCCGGCGCCGAGGCGAGCTTGCGTGTCAGTCGCTCGACCATGAGCGCGAGGCGATCGGTTTCGATGGGCTTCAGCAGGTAATCGGCGGCGCCCGTTTCGAAGGCCTTCAGCGCGTACTGGTCGTACGCGGTGATGAAGACCACGTGACAGCGCGCACCGATCGCTTCGGCAACGTCGAGCCCGCTGCGGCCTGGCATGCGAATGTCGAGGAACGCGATGTCGGGTCGATGCGCCTCGAACAGTGCGAGTGCCTCGTCACCGTCCTCGGCCTGCGCCACGATGGCGAGCTCGGGCCACACCTGGGTGAGTTTCTCCCGCAGCCGCTCGCGCATGAGCGGCTCGTCTTCCGCGATGATGGCCGTGGGCATCTTCATGGTGAGATGATCGCATGCGGCGTCGTCACCGCGGCGACGCCGGTCGCGTCGAGGGGGAGCGTGATGCGCGCGGCGAAGCCCGCGGGTTCGTTTTGCGCGAGAGCCAGCGCCGCCCGCTCACCGTAGACGAGTTCGAGACGCTCCCGGATGTTGGCAAGACCGATCCCGCCCACGGCCGGCGAGGCACCGAGTCCGACGCCGGTGTCGGTCACGGCGAGCACGAGCGCGTCGCCCGCGCGCTCGGCCGCCACGTCGACGCGCCCGCCGCGGGGCGCCGGTTCGATACCGTGCTTGATCGCATTCTCGGCGAGAGTGATGAGCATGCCCGGCGGAATGCGGCACTCGCCGATCGAATCGTCGACGTTCACCGACCAGGCGAGGCGTCGGCCGAGCCGCGTCTGCATGATGCCAAGATAGGCGCGGATCATCGCCGCCTCCTCACGCACCGTCGTCATCTCGTCGCGCAGCGCGGGTGCCGCGGCGCGCAGGAAGCAGATGAGCTCGCCGATGAGACGCGCCGCCTCGGGCGCCCCTTTCTCCGCGAGCTGCTGCGCGCTGCCCAGCGTGTTGAACAGGAAGTGCGGCTCGATCTGCAGTTGCAGAAGCTTCAACTTCGACTCGGCGAGCTGCCGTGACGTCTCGCTCTGTCGCGCCTCGGCCTCGAGCGTTGCCGTCAGCGCGCGGTACTCGCGGTGGCGCAGATGGGCGATGAGCGCTGTCACGAACGAGAACATGACGCCGAAGACGAGCGCCGCGGTCACCACGTGGCGCAGCTTCGCGCTGTCGCGGAAGAACACGAACGGATCCACGCCGTTGACGAGCCCGGCGATGCTCGCCCCGAGGAGCGCCCCACCCAGCGCCAGGAGCGGCGCCGCGACGATGTAGCGAAAGATCCGCCCCTGGAAGCGACGGTAGCCGAACCACGCCGACAGGCCCGACCAGATGAGTGTCAGGACGACGAGGTTGAAGAGGATCGCGGCCTCGGCAAACGTCATGTTCCACGGCAGGCGCGAGGCAATCCACGCGACGAACGTCGTCACGAGCACGACACCGATCAGCCAGCGCCACCCGCCGTGGGCGTAGAACCAGCGGTCGAAGGCCCGCACGTCGCGCCGCTCGATCTCCGAGAGCGAGACGACGACGCGCTGCGCCAGCGTGTCGTAATGGCGTTTCACGGGAGCAAGCATGCGGCGCGCGAACGCAAAGCGGAGCGCCGCGCATCCGCGCGGTGGGGTCCGCGCCCTACATCCCGCGCGCGATCCGCGCGTAGGCCGAGTGATTGTGGATCGACTCGAAGTTCTCGGCTTCCACGCACCACGCACCGTATCGCGAGTCCGTGGCAAGGCGGGTGGCGACGCCACGGACGAGGTCTTCGACGAAGCGCGGATTGTCGTACGCGCGCTCGGTGACGTACTTCTCGTCGGCGCGCTTGAGCACGCCGTAGAGCTCCGACGACGCCTCGTCCTCGGCGAGGCGCAGCAACGCGTGCACGTCCACGGTGTCCCCGGTGCGCACCGAGATGGTGATCGTCGAGCGTTGGTTGTGCGCCCCGTACTGCGCAACCTCCTTCGAGCACGGACAAAGCGAGGTCACCGGCACGGCCACGGTGACGGTCTTGGTCACGCGGCCGCGGGCCAGCTCGCCGACGAGGCGCACCTCGTAGTCGAGCAGGCTCGCGACCCCCGACACCGGCGCCGACTTGCGCACGAAGAACGGGAAGGCGAACTCGATTCGACCGGCGGGCGCGTCCAGGCGTGCGACGAGTTCGCGCAGCAAGGCATCGAGTCCGGCAACCGACAGCGGCGTCGCCGCCGCCGCGCGCTCGTCGAGGAGCGAGACGAGCCGCGACATGTGCGTGCCCTTGCGATCCTCGGGCAGGGCCACGTAGACGTTCGCGGTGACGATCGTCGATTGCACGTTGCCGTCGGCGGCACAAAAGGCGAGCGGGTAGCGCAGGCCGCGAATGCCGACCTGGTCGATGGCGAGATGGCGCTCGTCGCGCGCCGACTGCGTGTCGGGGATGGGAACGAGCGCTCCGGGGTGTTCGGGACGATTCATGGGTTCGTGGATTCTAGCGGATCGGAACACGGGCCCGACGACGTCATCCCGGAGGTCTTGGCGCGCGTGACAGGGGTCACCATCGTCATCGGTCGCGGCAAATGATCCAGTCCGCGATCTCGTGCAGCCGGCGCGCGCGCGCGCCGAAGGGCGCCAAGGCGGCCCGGGCCTCCTCGCGCAGCGCCTGCGCATGCGCCTTGGCTGCGGCAAGCCCCAGAAGCGAGACGTACGTCGGCTTGCGGCTTGCCGCGTCCTTGCCGGCGGTCTTTCCCAGCGAAGCCGCCGAGCCCTCCACGTCGAGGACATCGTCGACAACCTGGAAGGCGAGCCCCATGCTGCGCGCAAAAGTGGCCAACGCCGCCTCCGTGCCGTGCGCCGCGCGACCGCACTGGGCGCCAAGCAGGATCGCCGCACGGATGAGTGCCCCGGTCTTCAGACGGTGCATGGTTTCGAGCGCGGGCAGCGTCATCGCCTTGCCCACGTGCAACAGGTCGAGCGCCTGGCCACCGGCCATGCCGGCGGGTCCGGCGGCCTGCGCGAGCAGCCGGCACGCCCCGGCGGGATCGGCAAGCCGCGTCGTTTGGAGCACGGCAAAGGCTTGTGCCTGCAGCGCGTCGCCGGCGAGCAGGGCGATCGCTTCGCCGTACGCGACGTGGCACGTCGGCTTGCCGCGGCGCAGCACATCGTCGTCCATGCACGGCAGATCGTCGTGCACGAGCGAGTAGGCGTGGATCATTTCGACCGCCGCCGCGACGCCGTCGACGGCGTCCGGGCCCGCCTGGGTGAGTTCGCCCGCCGCGTACGCGAGCAACGGGCGCACGCGCTTGCCACCCCCCAGCGTCGCGTAGCGCATCGCGTCCGTGAGCTCGGCGGGAATGCCGGGCACGGCGGCGAGCGCGCGATCGAGCACCGCTTCGATGCGTTGCTGCCGGCTCTGCGTCCATGCCGCAAACGGCAGCGGTACGGTGGCGACCGCCTCAAGGTCCATCGTCGGCGCCGCCTGGCTCGAAGGGCTTCAGCACGCCCTTTTCGAGGATCTCGATCTGCTGCTGCGCATCCTTGAGCGCGGCCTGACAGTAGGCGACGAGCTCCGCGCCCCGCTTGTACGCGGCCAGCGAATCCGCCAGCGCCATCTGGCCGCCCTCCATCGCAGCGACGATCGCCTCGAGTTCCGCGAGCGCCGATTCGAAATCCTTGGGTGCAGTCGCGCTCGAGTTCATGAAGGGAGGCAGGAAGGAGGTGGCACCGCGTACCGGCATGAGCGCGCGACCGCCGATGCGGGCCGGGGCCGGGCAGGTCGGTTGCCGGAGTCCGCAGGCGCCGGATTCGCGCGTAAGGTCTTGACTAATTGGCGTAAAGTTGAAGATAATAACACGTTTGACGACGCGGCCAGCAGCGAATCCTTTCGCGTGCGGCCGACTTGGCAAAGCGGTCCGGGGCGGCAGTCGGCTCGAACGGACGGGCGTGGGGTTGGGTCATGCGGCAGCTTCGGCCGCCGACACGACACCCGTTCGACCCGATGAGCCACGCCGTAAGCGTCCCGGGTTGTTGGGTTGGGTTGGTTGCAGGCAACCACTTGCAATGAAAGGGTAAGGCCGATGTCCGACCTCGCTGCCGCAGCGCGTTTGCGCGCGTCCACGACACAGCTCCCCGTCTCCTGGTATTGCGATCCGCGCGTGCTCGCCGCCGAGCGCACGCATCTGTTGGCGCAGGCGCCCGGCTACGTCGGGCACGAGCTCATGGTTCCGGAGGTGGGCGACTACCAGGTTCTGGCACTGCGCCACGATGCACAGATGCTCGTGCGCAATCCCGGCGGGATCGAACTGCTGTCCAACGTCTGCCGCCACCGCCAGGCGCTCATGAAGAGCGGCCGTGGCAACGCGAGCAACATCGTGTGCCCCGTGCACCGCTGGACCTACGACCTCGATGGGAAGCTCCTGGGTGCCCCGCACTTCGACACGAAGCCGTGCCTCGACCTCGCGCGCTCCCCGGTCCAGAACTGGAACGGGCTCCTCTTCGACGGCCCGCGCGACGTCGCGCGTGACCTCGCAGCGCTCGGCGTCAAGGACTTCGACTTCACCGGCTACCGCCTCGATCGCATCGAGACGCACGCCTGCAACTACAACTGGAAGAGCTTCATCGAGGTCTACCTCGAGGACTACCACGTGGTCCCGTTCCACCCCGGGCTTGGACAGTTCGTCACCTGCGACGACCTGCACTGGGAATTCGGCGAGTGGTACTCGGTTCAGACCGTGGGGCTCAACAGCCGCCTCGCGAAGCCGGGGACACCGACGTACGAGCGCTGGCACAAGGCGGTGCTCGAATTCTATCGGGGCGAACTGCCGCGCCACGGCGCGATCTGGCTCACCTACTACCCCAACATCATGGTGGAGTGGTACCCGCACGTGCTCGTCATCAGCACGCTCGTTCCGGAAGCGGTCGATCGCACGCGCAACGTGATCGAGTTCTACTATCCCGAGGAGATCGCGCTCTTCGAATCGGAATTCATGCAGGCGGAGCAGGCGGCGTACATGGAGACGGCGCGGGAAGACGACGAGATCTCCGAGCGCATGGACGCGGGGCGCCGGGCGCTCTACGAGAGCGGCCGCAACGAGGTCGGCCCGTACCAGTCGCCGATGGAAGACGGCATGCAGCACTTCCACGAGTTCTATCGGCGCATCATGGAGCCGCACCTCGCGCACCTGTAAGCGCAGTGCACCGCCCCGGCACCCGTAGAATCCGCGCATGCTGCGCACCCTGATCGACACCGACGACCTCGAGGCCCGCCTCAACCACCCGGGCCTCGTCCTGCTCGACGTCCGCCACGACCTGTTGCAACCCGACACCTGGGGTCGCGCGCAGTACGCCGCGGGACATCTTCCCGGGGCGCACTTCGTCCACCTCGATCACGATTTGTCCGGGCCCACCACCGGGCGTAACGGACGCCATCCGCTTCCAACGCCGGAAGCCGCGGCCGCGACCTTCGGGCGGCTCGGTATCGGCCCGGGTTGCGAGGTCGTCGTCTACGACCAGGCCGGCGGCATCCTGGCTTCGCGCGCCTGGTGGATGCTGCGCTGGCTGGGCTTTCTCGACGTCGCCGTGCTCGACGGCGGCTACGCGAAATGGGCAGGCGAAGGCCGGACGCTGAGCACCGCCGTGGGCGCGCCCCGCCCGGCAACGTTCACGATCCGAGCCGTCACGCCGACGGTCGACGCGAGCGGCATCATGGGCAGCCTCGCCCGTCGCACGCTCGCCATCGTCGATGCGCGCAGCGCCGACCGCTTTCGCGGTGACACCGAACCGATGGACCGGGTCGCGGGCCACATTCCCGGCGCCCGCAATCGTCCCTGCACGGACAATCTCGCTCCTGGCGCCACGTTCAAGACGAGCGCCGACCTGCGTCGCGAGTTTGCGGCGGTCCTCGGTGACGCCCACGCGGACACCGTCGTCCACCAATGTGGGTCGGGCGTTTCCGCGTGCCACAACATCCTGGCGATGGAGATCGCCGGATTCAGCGGAACGCGCCTTTATCCCGGCTCGTGGAGCGAGTGGTGCGCGGACCCGCAACGGCCCGTGGCCACGGGACCCGCGGATTCACCCACGACTTGAGGCGCTCTCGCGTCGCGCGGTGAGCGCCCGCGCGCGCGTCACGCCGCGGCGCCCAGAGGCCACTGGGCGAGCGTCGTGTGGCGGGGGCCGTCGGGGCGCAGCTCCGAGCCGACCAGCGCGAGCGCGTCCACGCTCCAGACGATCGGCGCCGTGGGTCCGCGCAGCGACGGCTGCACGCAGCGTCGGGCAAGCGTCACGTGCGGGCGGAACGGCCGGTCCTCGAGAACGAAACCCGCGGCGTGCAGAGCCTGATGGAGCGCCGCGTGCAAGCCCGTGATCGCGCTCGGCACGAGCGACGGCGCGATCCACGCCACCCCGGATGCGCGCCACGCGCCCAGCGTGTCGAACTCGAGCGTGGCCGCGATGCGCGGCAGTCGCTCGCCGATCGCGCACAGTTCGGGAAGGCGTGCGGTCGCGACATCGCCCAGGAAGGCGAGCGTCAGATGCAGGTGCTCACCGGACACCGCCCGCCCGCGCGCACGGCGCGCGACATCGTGGGCGAGGGCGAGGAAGCGCTGCCGAACCGCGACGTCCGGGGCAATCGCAAAGAATGCGCGCAGGCGCGCCGGCGAACCCGCCTCGGTCGCGGGTCGGGGAAAGGCTTCGGTCGGGAAGGTCATACTTCATCCGACCCTCGAGCGACCGGCGAGTTGCATCGTTGCGGTCAAGGACCCGGAACGCGGCGCGATGGCGCCGCCTTCCGGGTGTGGCGACTCACCTACGCGTTGGCGACCTTGGGGTCGTGCGCGTCGAAGAACTGCTCGTCTTCGGTCGAGTTCTTGAGCGCCGTCGTGGAGGCATCGCTGCCCTGGATCGTCGTCGTGACCGCGTCGAAGTAGCTCGTCCCGACTTCGCGCTGGTGCTTCACCGCAGTGAAGCCCTGCGCCGCCGCCGCGAATTCGGCTTCCTGCAATTCGACGAACGCGCTCATGTTGTTGCGCGCGTACCCGTGCGCGAGGTGGAACATCGAATAGTTGAGGCTGTGGAAGCCGGCGAGCGTGATGAACTGGAACTTGTAGCCCATGGCGCCCAGCTCGTGCTGGAACCGGGCGATCGTCGCATCGTCGAGGTTCTTCTTCCAGTTGAACGACGGCGAGCAGTTGTAGGCGAGCATCTTGCCGGGGAACCGGGCATGGATCGCGTCGGCGAAGGCCTTGGCGAACGCGAGGTCGGGCTTGCCCGTCTCACACCAGATGAGATCGGCGTACGGGGCGTAGGCCAGGCCGCGCGCGACCGCCTGGTCGAGACCGTTGCGCGTCTTGTAGAAGCCCTCGACAGTGCGCTCGCCGGTGAGGAACCGACGATCGGTCTCGTCGATGTCGGAGGTCACGAGATCGGCCGCCTCGGCGTCGGTGCGCGCGAGGATGATCGTGGGAACACCCATGCAGTCCGCGGCGAGACGCGCCGCCACGAGCTTGTCGACGGCCTCGCGCGTGGGCACGAGGACCTTGCCGCCCATGTGCCCGCACTTCTTCACGGATGCGAGCTGGTCCTCGAAGTGCACGCCGGCAGCGCCCACCTCGATCATCGACTTCATGAGCTCGAAGGCGTTGAGGACGCCACCGAACCCCGCCTCGGCATCAGCGACGATCGGCGCGAAGAAATCGGTGTCGCCGGTCCCTTCCATGTGCTGGATCTGGTCGGCGCGCACGAACGCGTTGTTGATGCGCTTGACGACATTCGGCACCGAGTTGACCGGGTAGAGCGACTGGTCCGGATACATCTCGCCGGCGACGTTGGCGTCGGCTGCGACCTGCCAACCCGACAGGTAGATCGCCTTGAGGCCCGCCTTGACCTGCTGCATGGCCTGGTTGCCCGTCATCGCCCCGAGCGTGTTGACGAACGGCTCCTCGTTGATGAGGCGCCAGAGCTTCTCGGCGCCGCGCCGCGCCAGCGTGTGTTCGATATGGATCGATCCGCGCAGGCGCACGACGTCTTCTGCCGTATAGCCACGCTTGATGCCCTTCCACCGGGGGTTCTCGGCCCAGTCCTTCTTGAGCCGTGCTGCTTCGAGGTCGTAGTTCACTGCGCTTGCTCCTGGTCGTCGAGTTGGCATTGCGGGCGTCGCCCGCGATGCCGCGCACGATCCCTGCCGCATCAAAATAACAAGGCCGCGGCGCCGTCGCAACCTTTTTTTGCGCACCGCAACGAAATATTTCCTCACTTAAAACATAGGTTTAGAAACTATTTCCGCATATTGGAAAAGAAACGGGCAAATTTGCCGCTCCCGGTGCTGCGGGGCATTTGTATCTTATATAAGACGTCGACGACGTGGCGCCGCCGTTCGCTGCGCAACCGCTTGTATCCAAAGCGGGTGGCCGCGACGCCCTGGCCGGCGCGGGACGGGCCGGCGCGAAGCGGGGCGATGGAAGGAATTTTCACGCGCGCCAAGAGCCCTGGCGCGATGCCGCCGCGGCAGCGACGATGCTCCCGCCGCGCGATCGAGACGGCCGCCCGCGCCTCGTCGAGGCTCGGCGGCGCGCCGGCGTCGACGCCCTACGCGACCGGCTCGGCTTGTGGGGCGTTCGGCTGACGCGGGGTCTCTTCGAAGCTGAGCTTCACCTTGTTGTCCGCATCGAGGTCGATCATGACCTTGCCGCCGCCCACGAGGTGGCCGAAGAGGAGCTCGTCGGCAAGCGCCTTGCGGATCGTGTCCTGGATGAGCCGCGCCATCGGACGCGCCCCCATCTGCGGATCGAAGCCCTGCCTCGCGAGGTACTCGCGCAGCGCCGGCGAGAACGACGCCTCGACCTTCTTCTCGTGGAGCTGGTTCTCGAGCTCGAGCAGGAACTTGTCGACGACGCGCAGGATCACGTCGTGATCGAGCGAGCCGAACGAGATGATCGCATCGAGCCGGTTGCGAAACTCCGGCGTGAACATGCGCTTGATCTCACCCATCTCGTCGCCGGCGGCCTTGGTCTGCGTGAAGCCCATCGTCGTCTTCGACAGCTCGGTCGCACCCGCGTTGGTCGTCATGATGACGATCACGTTGCGGAAATCGGCCTTGCGTCCGTTGTTGTCGGTCAACGTGCCGTGGTCCATCACCTGCAGCAGGATGTTGAAGATGTCGGGGTGCGCCTTCTCGATCTCGTCGAGCAGCACCACGCTGTAGGGATGCTTGGTCACCGCCTCGGTGAGCTGCCCCCCCTGGTCGAAGCCGACGTAACCGGGCGGCGCGCCGATGAGGCGCGATACCGCGTGCCGTTCCATGTACTCGGACATGTCGAAGCGGATGAGCTCGATGCCCAGGCAATACGCCAGCTGGCGCGCGACCTCGGTCTTGCCCACTCCGGTCGGCCCGGAAAACAGGAAGTTGCCGATCGGCTTGCGAGGATTGCCCAGACCGGACCGCGCCATGCGGATCGCCGACACCAGCGCGTCGATCGCCGGATTCTGGCCGAACACGACGTTCTTGAGGTCGCGATCGAGCGTCTTCAACGCGTTGCGATCGTCGGACGACACGTTCTTCGCCGGAATGCGCGCAATCTTGGCCACGATCTCCTCGACCTCGCCCTTGCCGATGATCTTCTTCTGGCGCGACTTGGGCAGGATCCTCTGCGCGGCACCCGCCTCGTCGATGACGTCGATCGCCTTGTCGGGCAGATGGCGGTCGTTGATGAAGCGTGCCGCGAGCTCGGCGGCGCTCGTGAGCGCGGCAGGCGCGTACTTGACGCCGTGGTGCTGCTCGAAGCGCGTCTTGAGCCCCTTCAGGATCTCGACGGTCTCCGCGATCGACGGCTCCGGCACGTCGACCTTCTGGAAACGACGGGACAAGGCGTGATCCTTCTCGAAGATCTGCCGGTACTCGTTGTACGTCGTCGCCCCGATGCACTTGAGCGACCCGCTCGACAGCGCGGGCTTGAGCAGGTTCGATGCATCGAGCGTGCCACCCGACGCGGCGCCGGCGCCGATGATCGTGTGGATCTCGTCGATGAACAGGATCGACTTCGGACTCTCGGCGAGCTGCTTCAGCACGGCCTTGAGCCGCTGCTCGAAGTCGCCGCGATACTTGGTGCCGGCGAGCAGCGCGCCCATGTCGAGCGAGTACACCTGATGCTCGCGCAAGAGCTCGGGGATGTCGCCTTCGTTGATGCGCCGGGCGAGGCCTTCGGCGATGGCCGTCTTGCCGACGCCGGCCTCGCCGACCAGCAGCGGATTGTTCTTGCGGCGGCGGCAAAGCACCTGGATCACGCGCTCGAGCTCGTGATCGCGCCCGATCAGGGGATCGATCTTGCCGGATCGCGCCAGCGCGTTGAGGTTTTGCGTGTACGCGTCGAGCGCACCCTGCGACTCGTTGCCGCCCTCCTCCTCGCCCTTGCCCTCCGGCTTCTCCTGCTTCTGCTGCGGGGTCTTGGTGATCCCGTGCGCGATGTAGTTGACGACGTCGAGCCGGGTGACCCCGCGCTGGTTGAGGAAGTAGACGGCGTGCGACTCCTTCTCGCCGAAGATCGCGACGAGGACGTTCGCGCCGGTCACCTCCTTCTTGCCCGACGATTGCACGTGCAGGATCGCGCGCTGGATGACGCGCTGGAATCCCTGCGTGGGTTGCGTATCGGCGTCCGAATGCGGCGCCAGCCGCGGCGTGTGCTCCTGGATGAAATCGGTGAGCACGCCGCGCAACTCGTCGAGATCGACGCCACACGCCTTGAGGACCTCGGCCGCCGACGGGTTGTCGAGCATCGCGAGCAGCAGGTGCTCGACGGTGATGAATTCGTGCTGCTTCTGCCTGGCCTCGACGAAGGCCATGTGCAGGGAGACTTCGAGTTCCTGCGCGATCATTGCGTGACTCCGACCTCGACACTGCCTGCCGGGATCCACGCCGGCACGTCATCCCCCACCACACCCGCCTTCTTGTTGTACGTAACGTTCAAGTCTCTTCCATCGTGCACTGGAGCGGGTGCTGGTGCTTCCGGGCGAGGCCGATCACCTGGTCGACCTTCGCGGCGGCGATCTCCCGCGTGAACGTGCCGCACACGCCCATGCCTTCGCGATGCACCTGCAGCATCACCCGGGTCGCCTTCTCCCGGCCCATGGCGAATACAGTCTGAAGGACGACGACCACAAAGTCCATCGGGGTGTAGTCGTCGTTCAGGAGCAGGACCTTGTACAGCGGCGGCGGCTTGGTCTTGACCTTCTCGGCCTCGAGCAGGCCGCCGTGTCGCTCCTGGGTGGCCATCGCCGTGGGATCCGCAGGGGAATTGGGGACTATGTTTGATGATTGCAACAGTTTTTTCAAGGGGAAGCCCCGTCGGCCGGGAGGTTCTTGACGTCACCGGCCGCGGGCGCGTAAAAACATCGCGTTTGGCTCCGGGCAGGCCTGTGCCCGAGAGCGGTCGTCGCCCCGGTCCGCCGGTCTTCCGCCGTGCGTCCGACGAACGGCGCCCGCGCCCGCCGACCAAGCACCCGTTCCAATCTTCGAGAGGTACAAGCAATATGCCTACCGGCACCGTGAAGTGGTTCAACGACGCCAAGGGGTTCGGATTCATCACGCCGGACGGCGGCGGCGAGGACCTGTTCGCCCATTTCTCCGCGATCAACA
>JADZDD010000021.1 GCA_020851235.1 Burkholderiales bacterium
CACGAGCCACGACATATGCTACTTCGGTCTTCACGCGAAGGCAAACGCAGGCAGCGCCAGCGCCCGCCGGGAAACGAGTTCTATCGGTCAATGCCCACAAACGCGATTTAGCAATGGCGCACGCGCCGTGGCAAGCGTTCGCCAAGAATTATGCAGCGGCGCTGGCGTCATGTGGCTTCCTTACAACATGAAAAGCCGTCGTCGCACACGACGCCGCGTCGCCGGCAAGCGACAGATGATTGCGTCGAACCGGGGGCTTTCCGTCGAAAGTCACCGATTGACCCGCACTTCGCGCAACTCGGCACCCGTGATCAGAACGTTTGGTTGAGGGTGAAATACAGATTCGCGCGGTTGCTGTCGACCGCCGCGCGGACGTTCCCGTCGACGTTGCGATACCACACGGGAAAGGCGTACGCCAGCGTGAGCGTGGTACCGAAAGGCGCGCTCGCCGTGAGGCTCAGCCCCGCATCGCCCAGGCCCCGCGTGTACGGCTCACCGCCGCCGCGGTGGTCGAGGCGCGCCACGCCCGCCTCGGCGTAGGCGCCGGCCGAAAGCGTGTAGCCCTCCCACGCCACGGACCGGGTCCCGAGCGTCGCTCGCGCGAGGACCCCGCTGTCGCCGACGAGCACCGCCGGCAGCCACGCGGAGAGGTTGCCGAAGCCGCCCAACACCCATTGCTGCGCCTGCGGCAGGGTGACGTCGGCATGCTGCGCGGTCAGCATCAGCGCGGCGGTGACGTCGTCGGTCACGGCCGCCTGCAGCGTGGCATTGCCCTGCACGAGGAGGAAGCGCGGGCTCGGAAAGCCGGGCCCGGTGTCGAGAAAAGTGCCGGAACGACCGCTCAAACCCTTGGCGAGCGTGAGACCGGCGTTAAACCCCGCATTTCGTGCGAAGAGCGAGCCGCTCGCGTTGTACGTCGCGCCGGCGCTCGCCACGGTGTAGTTCTGGTCGACGAGCGTGTAGCGATGCTCCGGAGACCCGGGCACGCTCAGGTCGACCGTCTGCTGGCTCGAGTAGCGCAGGAGCGCCTGCGTGGTGACGAGCCGGGCGGTGGGCGTGGCAAACACGATCTGCGTGCCATTGATCCCCCCTTGCTCGTTCTCGCCCGCCGGGTAGAACGGCGCGCCCGATTCGCCGATCTGGTAGTCCGTTCGCTGGTAGGTGAGCCCGTACAGTCCCCAGGGGGTGACGAGCGACGTCCCGAGCGCGCCCGACTTGTACGTGGCCCCGGCGCTCTCGCTCGTGAGGCCCGGCAAGCCCTGGTTGTACGCCGCGGTGAGTTCGATTCCGTTACCGGGCCGGACCGACGCGGTGCCGCCGGCCGTATAGCGGCTCGAGAAGCGACCCGACAGGTTCGACAGCGACAACCCCGCCGACCACGGCCTTGCACCGGGCAGCGGCGTTTCGGTCACGGTGAGCCGGGTGCCGCCCACCTCGGCGGCGCGCGAGAACGACGCCGCGGGCCGCACACCCTGGCGCTGGCCGTAGAAGTCGAGCATCGCCGTTTCGCGCAGCATCTGGTTGCGCGTGAGGTCGCTGCGCTCGCGCAGGTTGCGCACGAACGGCAGCATGTCGGCGGGCGCGTCGATTTCGGTGATCCGACCCTCGATCACGCGCACCGCAACGAGTTTCTTGTCGACCTCGGCGCCGATCGCGACGAAGAGGTAACCCGCGGCGACGTAGGCCTGGTTGAGCGCGTCGATCGCAGCCTTGGGGCTCGTCGCGGTCTTGAGGATCCCCACGATCGTTGCCTGCGGCAGGAGCGTGTTGCCGCTCACGGCGAAGCGGTAGCCGTCGCCATCGACGTAGAACGTGGCGCCCGCCGCGGCGGGTGCCGCGGCTGCCGCTTCCGGGGCGACTTCCGGCGCCGGCGCCGGAGGAGGTGCTGCATCTAAAGCCATCGAGGCTTCCTTGTAGCGTGGTTTGCCGGCGCGCTCGACGCCGCGCCCGGGGCGCAAGCGGGACGGCACGGGGGATCAGCGGGTGCGAAGCGCGGCACCGATCCGCCGCGCGCTGTCCGCGCGCTTCGCGCCGGCGCAACGGGTCGGGCAGGACCGCGGCACCGCGCAAGGCGAGATCGAAACGACGGCAGGCGGGGCTCGGGCGGCGCGCATTCTAGCATCGGGCCGACCTACGACCGGGGCCTGCCGCGGAAGTTCGCCGGGGCCAACCTGCCCCGCGTGGCGGACGGCGCGAAGCAGCGCGCCGCCCGTCAGCGCTCGTGCGAACGCCCGCGACCGAGCCAGCGCAAGAGGCCGCGCCCGGTACGCGTGGCGCCCAAGGTGCCCAGCGCGCGCCGCGTGGCGGCAAGCTCGCCTTGCGCCTGGTCGAGTGCGGCGCTTAGGTTCTGCGCGTGCACGGCGGCCGCGTCGCTGCTTTCCCTGGTGTGCGCGCGCACCGCGACGAGGTCGGCCTCCTTGGCCGCAAGATGGGCTTCGAGGTCGGCGGCATAGCCCTGCGCCTGCGCCACGGCCGTTTTCGCCCAGGCGAGCTCGCCCGCAAGCCTCGGCACGTCGTCGGCAGCCCGCTCGAGCGCACCCGCGTACGCGAGCAGCGGCGCCCAGGCGCGCAACCGGTCCCACAGGTCGGCAATCGCGGCGTCGGCGTTCGTCGCAACCGCCCCAGGTGCCGCGGCCAGCGCGACGGTGAGCGCGTGCGCGTCGGCGACGAGCGGCGGCCACGCCGGATCGACGGTCTCGCTTGCGACGTGCGCGTGGCGCAGTTCGGCGGACAGGAAATGGTCGCGAAACTCGACGAGCGCAGGATCGTCCGGCGCCGGCGCCGCGAGCCCGAAGGCGGCGGCAACGCGCGCAAGCTCGCATTCGGGTGCGGCGAGCAGGCGATCGTAATCGACGACGACCCGCGGTCGCCCGTGCGTGGCGGCGAGCGAGGAAGCGACGTGGATGAGCCAAAGCCACGCGCTGCGCCGGGCGTCGAGGCCATCGCGGGCCGCGAGCGACGCGATGACCGCCCCGGGGTGGCGTACCGCGATCACGTAGCCTTCGGCGATCCCGAGGTCGCGAATCGCCGCCTGCCAGAACGGGAGCACGCGCGGCAGGCGCGGATCCTTGCAGGCAAAGCGTCCGGTGGGCGCAAGCCGAGCCGACAGGAGCTCACGCGCCGCGCGGGCCTGCGTCGCGAGTGCGGGGTCGGCAAAATCCGCGTCGGCAAGCAGTGCGATGCTCTTCCAGTCGGCGCCGAAGTGTGCAAGCAGCGCGTCGTCCAGCGCGACGACGTCGATGTCCTCGAAGAAGCCGCGCGCATTCATCCGCGGATCCGCCGACATGAGCCGCGGCCCGAGGTCGAAGCCCAGCACCGCGAGCGCGCGCGCGATCGCGCTCGTGCCGGCACGGTGCATGCCGGTGACGATGGCAAGCGCCACCGGCGCCGCGCCGTGGTGGGCAGGAGGATTCGCGATGCTCATGCGCGCGAGGCTTCGAATCGTCCGGTCACGCCGAAGTCGGCGTAGCCGGAGGCGCGCAGATCGGGCTCGGGCAGCACGCGGAAGACGAGCGCGTCGACCAGCCGGTGCAGGTACGTGTGCCGGCCGTCGACCTCACCCATGAGTCCCGTGTTGACGAAATACGTGCCGGCGAAGAGGCGGCAGTGGAAGGTGAAGGCCAGACGCGCGCAGGCCCCCGCGGCGAAGGGCCCGGCGACGTCGTTGTCGGCAGGCCACGTCGCGCCGCCCAATTCGACGCCCGTGGTCGTCTTGATCATCATGCCAAAGCGCACGCGGGCGGCAGGTGCGTCGAAGGTGACGGCGTACGACACGACGTACGCGGCGCCACGCGTGAGGACGTTGACGTCGCGCCCGTCGGTCGTGTGCAGACGCAGGTCGTGGATGCGTGCGCCGTGGTGGGCGTACTCGACGAGCGACGCCGAGCGCAGGTGAGGGTCGAAGGTCGGCTCGCTCGCACCCTCGTCCGCGATGGCCGCCGTGGCGGCATCGGTTGTCGCCGTGGCGGTGGCGGCGCGACCGGCGGGCGCGGTGGCGGTCGCGCTGCGCGCCGGACCGTAGAGCAGGCGCTGGTACTCCGGAACGACGCGCCGCGGCTCGTCCTCCATGAGCACGCAGCCCTGATCGAGCAGCAACGCCCGATCGCACAGCTCGATGACCTGCTGCGGCGAATGCGACACGAAGAGCACCACGGCGCCGTCGTCGCGGATCGCCTCGATGCGCGCGAAGCACTTGCGCTGGAACGCCTCGTCGCCGACGGCGAGCGCCTCGTCGACGATGAGCACGCGCGGTGCGACCGCGGTGGCCACGGCAAAGGCCAGGCGCAGCGCCATCCCGCTCGAATACGTCTTGACCGGGCGGTCGACGAAGTCCCCGATGTCGGCAAAGGCGAGGATCTCCGGCAACCGCTCGCGCATTTCGGCGGGCGCGAGGCCCATGATCGCGCCGTTCAGGAACACGTTCTCGCGTCCGGTGAACTCGGGGTTGAAGCCGCTGCCGAGTTCGAGGAGCGCTGCCACGCGCCCTTGCGTCGCCACCTCGCCCGTCGTCGGCGTAAGCGTCCCGGCGATGAGCTGCAATAGCGTCGACTTCCCCGAACCGTTGCGGCCGACCACGCCCATCACCGTGCCGGCCTCGAGGGCAAAGCTCACGTCGCGCAGCGCCCAGAACTCGCGGAAGAACTGGCGGCGGCCGCGGTGGAGCGTCTGCAGGAGACGATCCACGGGGCGCGCGTAGAGTTCGTAGCGCTTGGACAGCGCGGTGACGGTCAACGGATGCGTGGGCATCGAAGGCGCGGCGGAGGGAAGTGCGCTCGGTCGGCGATTATAGGCAACGCGTCGCGGCGGCCCGATCCGCCGCCGCGCCGACGCGTAGAATCGGGCCCCGTGATCTCCTCGGCCCACTGGCGCGCGGGGCTGCGTGTGCTGCGGCGGCACTTGCGCTACGCCGGCGCCAACCCGCGCAAGCTCCTGTGGATCGCCCGGCGTGGCGTGGCGCTCGCTCGCGAAGGCGCGCTCACCGGCGTGCTCGAGCGGCACCGCGTCGAGGCGGCGCAGTACGCCGACTACACGGCGTGGTGCGCGCGCTACGCCGCCGACGGCGAGGTGGAAGACGCCGCCGCACGCCTCGCGGCGCTGCCCGCATCGCCCCGCGTGTCGATCCTGCTTCCCGTGTACGACCCGCCGGTGCGCTTCCTCGCGGCGGCGATCGCCTCGGTGCGGGCGCAGGCGTACCCGGCGTGGGAGCTTTGCATCGTCGATGACGCGTCGACGCATCCGGCGGTTGCCGCCCTCCTCGACGCGCAGGCCGGCGATGCGCGCGTGCGCGTGCAGCGGCGCGCCGTCAACGGTGGCATCGCGGCGGCGACCAACGACGCGCTCGCACTCGCCACCGGCGCGTTCTGCGCCTTCCTCGATCACGACGACACGCTCGCCCCCGAAGCGCTCCTCGCGATGGTCGAGGCGATCGCCGCGCACCCCGCCGCCGAGCTGCTCTTCAGCGACGAGGACCGGCAGGACGAGGACGGCGTGCGCTCGCAGCCGTTCTTCAAGCCGGCGTGGGATGGCGAGTGGCTGCGCACGACGAACTGCGTGCTGCACTTCATGGTCGTGCGCACGGACCTCCTGCGCGCGCTGGGCGGGCTGCGACCGGGCATCGACGGTGCGCAGGACTGGGATCTCGTGCTGCGTGCGGAGGAGCGTGCCGGCCGCGCGCGCATCGTCCACGTCCCGCGCGTGCTCTACCACTGGCGCATGATCGCCGGCTCGACCGCCGCCGCTGCCTACGAGAAGCCGGCGCTCGTCGCGGCGCAGCGGCGGGTGCTCGAGGACACGCTCGCGCGACGCGGTGAAACCGCAGCGATCGGGCACGGCACCGGCGGCTGGCGCCTCCGCTACGCGCTGCCCACACCGGCGCCCAAGGTGTCGATCGTCATCCCCACGCGCGATCGCGTCGAGCTCCTGCGCGCCTGCGTCGAATCGATCCTCGCGCATACCGCGTATCCCGATGTCGAGATCGTCATCGTCGACAACGACACCCGCGAGCCCGCGGCGCGCGCGTACCTCGCTGCGCTCGCGAGCACCGGCCGCGCGCGCGTCGTCGCCTTCGCGCATCCGTTCAACTACAGCGCGCTGTGCAACGTCGGCGTGCACGCGGCGCTCGGAGCGGTGATCGCGCTCGTCAACAACGATATCGAGGTCCGCGACGGCGACTGGCTGCGCGAGCTCGTGAGCCTCGCGACCCGACCGGGCATCGGGCTCGCGGGTGCAACGCTGTACTACCCCGACGGTACCTTGCAGCACGCCGGCGTCGTGCTCGGTCTCAACGGGGTGGCCGACCGGCCGTGGATCGGCACGCCGCATGGCTACGCGGGCCCGTACGGCCGGGCTCGCGCCGTGCGCGAGGTGAGCGCGATGATCACCGCCGGCGCGGTCGTGCTGCGCGAGCGCTATCTCGCGGTCGGCGGCATGGACGAGTCGCTGGCGGTGTCGTGCAACGACCTCGACTTGTGCCTGCGGCTCGCAGATCACGGGCTGCGGCACGTGATTTCGCCGCACGCGGTACTCGTGCACCACGAATCGGCTTCGCGCGGGTATGCCGACGATCCCGCCAACGCCGCGCTCGCCCGCGACGAGGAGGCGCGCTTCGCGGCGCGCTGGCCCGGCGCTGCCACCGACCCGCTCTACAATCCGAACCTCACGTCGACCGGCCGCGCGTACGATCTCGCCTGGCCGCCACGCACCGGCGTCACGCGCCGCCTTGCCTGATGCACGCGCCCGCTTCCCGCCCTTCCGTCTCGCTCGGCGCGCTCTTCGCGGCGGCGACCGGGCACGCGAGCCTGCTGTGGCAGTTCTCGCGACGCGAGCTCGCAGGGCGCTATCGCGGCTCGCTCCTGGGCTTTGGCTGGGCGGTGGTGAACCCGCTCCTCCTGCTCGCGGTCTACACGTTCGTCTTCTCGGTGGTCTTCGCGCTGCGCTGGGACGGACCGATCCAGGACCGGGCGGGCTTCGCCCTCGTGATCTACACCGGGATGATCGTGCACGCGTTCTTCGCGGAGTGCCTGACGCGCGCGCCCACGCTCATCGTCGACCATCGCAACCTCGTCAAGCGCGTGGTGTTCCCGCTGCACATGCTGCCCTGGTCGGTCCTGCTCGTCGCCGCATTCCACTACGCCGTCGGCGTGCTGCTCGTGGCCGCGGCGCTGCTCGTGCGCAGCGGGGCGCTTCCGGCGAGCGCGATCGCGCTGCCGGCGCTGTGGGTGCCGCAGGCGCTCCTCGCGCTGGGCATCGCGTACGGCTTCGCCGCCCTCGGCGTGTACCTGCGCGACTTGGCGCAGCTCGCGGGCTTCATCGCGCTCACCCTGCTGTTCATGAGCCCCGTGTTCTATCCCGTCTCCGCGGTCCCGCCCGCCTGGCGCTTCCTGCTCGACGTGAATCCGCTCGCCGCGCTCATCGAGGCCACGCGCGGCGCGCTCCTCTACGGCCGGTGGCCCTCGCCAGCGCTGCTCGTGACGCTCTGGCTCCTCGGACTGGCCGTGGCCTGGCTCGGCTTCTACGGCTTCCAGCGCACGCGCCGCGGCTTTGCCGACGTGCTGTAAGCGCGGGAGCGAGGAGCCCCCTGTGGCAAAATTCGTGGCTTTCGCGAGCTCCCGGCGCGCCCCGTAGGGCACCACCGCCGATCGACCGCCGCCCCTGCCCGCATGACGCCATGACACCATCCGCCGCGGCCGCCGTCGAAGCATCGGAAACAACTGCAGCCGCGCCGGCCGAAGCGCCGCGCGTGGATGCGTCGGAGGGCTTCCGGCGCATCCTGCACGAGCACAAGATCTCGCTCATCGTCTCGACCTACGACGCCGGCAAGGTGTTCCTGCTGCGCGCAAGCGAACGCGGCACCAACGTGCACTTCGTGCCGGTGCAACGGGCGATGGGCATCGCGGCGAATGTGGCCCGGCTCGTCGTCGGCTCGATGAATCACGTGCACGAGTTCTACAACATGCCGTCGGTCATCACGCAATTGCCGGCGCCGAATCTCGAGGGTGCCGCGTACGACGCCTGCTACATGCCGCGTCGTGACCATGTCACCGGCAACATCCAGATCCACGAGCTCGCGTTTGCCGGCGACGAGCTCTGGCTCGTCAATACGCGGTTCTCGTGCCTCGCGACGCTCTCGGCGACGGCGAGCTTCGTTCCGCGCTGGCGTCCACCGTGGGTGCGCGGCTTGAGCGCCGACGATCGCTGCCACCTCAACGGGCTCGCGATCGAGGATGGGCGGGTCGCGTACGTCACGGCCTTCGCGACGAGCGACGAGCCCGAGGGCTGGCGTCCCACGAAGGCGACGAGCGGCGTCATCGTCGAGGTGCCTTCGGGCCGCATCGTCACGCAGGGCCTTTCGATGCCGCATTCGCCGCGCGTGTACGGCGGGCACCTGTGGGTGCTGAACTCGGGCCACGGCACGATCACGGTGGTCAACCGCTCCACCGGAGAGCGGCGCGACCTGCACCGCATGGCCGGATTCACGCGCGGGCTCGACTTCCACGGCACGCTCGCCTTCATCGGCCTGTCGCGCGTGCGCGAGAGCAAGGTGTTCGGTGGCACGCCGCTGACCGATCGCATCCCCGAATCCGAGCGCTTCTGCGGCGTCCAGGTGCTCGACGTCAGCACGGGAACCGTCGTTGGCGCCGTGCGGTTCGAAACCGGCGTGAACGAAATCTTCGCCGTGCAGGTGCTGCCGGCGATGCGCTTTCCGCACATCGTCGATCGCGTCGACAAGCTCATCGAATCGAACTACGCGGTGCCCAACGCCGCTCTGGCCGACGTGCGGCCCACCGTCCCGCGCGCCGCCGACGCCGCGGCCACCTGAAGCCAGAGCCAGGCCGCATGACGGCGATCCTCGGACTGTCCGCGTTCTATCACGACAGCGCCGCCGCCCTGGTGATCGACGGGCGCCTCGTCGCCGCCGCGCAGGAGGAGCGCTTCACGCGCAAGCGGCACGACGATCGCTTCCCGGCGGAGGCGATCCGCTATTGCCTGGCCGCCGCCCACCTCGAACTCGCCGACGTCGACCACGTCGTGTTCTACGACAAGCCGCTCCTCAAGTTCGAGCGCTTGCTCGAGACCTACCTCGCCTTCGCTCCGCGAGGCCTTGCGTCGTTCGTGCGCGCCATGCCGGTGTGGCTGAAGGAGAAGCTTTACTTCCGCAAGATGCTGCGCGGCGACCTCGCCGCGCTCGACGGCGCGCGCCGGACGCTGCCGCCACTGCTCTTCGCCGAGCATCACCGTGCGCACGCGGCGGCGGCGTTCTATCCGAGCCCGTTCGACACCGCCGCGGTGCTGTGCCTCGACGGCGTCGGCGAGTGGGCGACGACCTCGGCGTGGACCGGCGCCGGATCTCGGCTGACGCCGCTGTGGGAACTCCACTTCCCGCACAGCCTCGGGCTCCTGTATTCCGCGTTCACGTATTACTGCGGCTTCAAGGTCAATTCCGGCGAATACAAGCTCATGGGGCTCGCGCCGTACGGCGAGCCGCGCTACGTGCAGCCGATCCTCGAGCATCTCATCGACTTGAAGCCCGACGGCACGTTCCGCCTCGACATGCGCTACTTCGATTACGCCACGGGGCTCACGATGACCAACGCGAAGTTCGCCGCGCTCTTCGGCGGACCGCCGCGCGCGCCCGAGTCGGCGCTCACGCAGCGCGACATGGATCTCGCGCGCTCGATCCAGGCGGTGACCGAGGAAGTGGTGCTGCGGCTTGGTCGCACCGTCGCGCGCGAGACGGGACAGCGCAACCTGTGCCTGGGCGGTGGCGTCGCGCTCAACTGCGTGGCCAACGGCCGGCTCTGGCGCGAGGGAGCCTTCGATGCCATCTGGATCCAGCCCGCGGCCGGCGACGCGGGCAGCGCCGCTGGTGCGGCCTGGTGCGCGTGGCACGAGTACCTGGGCAAGCCGCGTGCGGCCGAAGCGCGCGACGCCATGCACGGTGCGTTTCTCGGACCCGCCTTCGACGACGCCGAGGTCCGGCGCCGCCTCGATGCACTGGGCGCCGCCTACGCGATCGTCGACGACGCGACGCTCCTGCACGAAACCGCCGCCGCGCTCGCGGCGGGCGAGGTCGTCGGCTGGTTCCAGGGCCGCATGGAGTTCGGCCCGCGTGCGCTTGGCAACCGCTCGATCCTGGGCGACCCGCGCAACCCCGAGATGCAGCGGACGATGAATCTCAAGATCAAGTTCCGCGAATCGTTCCGGCCGTTCGCACCCGCCGTGCTGCGCGAGCACGTCCACGAGTATTTCGACCTGGACGCCGACAGCCCGTACATGCTGCTGGTGGCGCCGGTGCGCGAGGCGCTGCGCCTGCCGGTGGCGCCGGGACACTTCGGCATCGACCAGTTGAACCAATCGCGCTCGTCGCTGCCCGCGATCACCCACGTCGACTATTCGGCGCGCATCCAGACGGTGAGCCGCGATCGCCAGCCGCGCTTCCACGCGCTGATCGACGCCTTTCGGGTGCAGACCGGATGCGCGGCGCTCATCAACACGTCGTTCAACGTGCGCGGGGAACCCATCGTCGCCACGCCCGAGGACGCGTATCGCTGCTTCATGCGCACCGGCATCGACCGTCTCGTGATCGGCAACTGCGTGCTCGAAAAGCGCGCGCAGCCAGCCGCCGAGCACGACGAGCGCTGGCAGCAGGAGTTCGCGCTCGACTAGCGCGCACCGCCGATGACGCCCGACCCGATCCGGCAGGAACTGCGCAAGTTCGGCCTCGTCATGGCGGCAGCCATCGCCGTCGTGTTCGGCGGCGTGCTGCCGTGGCTGTTCGGGCGCCCGTGGCCGCGGTGGCCCTTCGTCGTCGCGGCGGCGTTCGTCGTCCTCGCGCTCGCCTTGCCGCGTGCGCTCGCGCCCGTGCAGCGCGGCTGGCTCAGGTTCGGCCACGCGCTCGGCGCCTTCAACTCCCGGCTCGTGCTGTCGCTCGTCTTCTTCGTGGTCGTGGCGCCCTTGGGCCTTGTCATGCGCCTCTTCGGCAAGGATCCGATCGCGCGCCGGCGCGACCCTGCCGCAACGACGTACCGCATCGTCTCGCCCGTCAACGACGACCCGAAGGCGATGGAGAAGCCGTTCTAGCGGCGCACGGTCGCAACGCCCGGCGGCGAAGCCATGGCCGCGCCGGAATCAGAAGATCGTGTAGATGAACGGCGCCAGCGCCGAGCCATGTCCGAAGACCACGAGCGCGCCCATCACCACGAGGAGGACGATGAGCGGCGCGAGCCAGAACTTCTTGCGCGTGCGCATGTAGTCGAGGAGGTCGCGGAAGAGCTCGAGCATCGGCGGATTCTACACGCGCACGAGGTCCGCTCGCCCCGCCGCGCCGGCGCGAACGTAGAGCGCGAGGCAGGCGACGGTCACGACGTAGAGTGCGAGTCCGACCGCGAGCGCCGCCGAGAAGCCCACGAAGAGACCGAGCACGCGGCTGCCGAAGATGCCGACGATCGACAGGCAGCCGTTGATCGCCCAGAACCAGGGGATCATCGCGCGGTGGCGCGGAGTGGCGAGCCGGATGCCGAGCGGGAAGAACATGCCCATGAGGAACGCGAGCGGAAAGACCACCGCGACGGCCACCGCCGCGCGCACGACGCTGTCGAAGGCAATCGCCACGTGCTGCACCGCGGGCCAGAAGGCGTCGAAGGCGGCACCGTAGGCGACGATGCCGAAGACGGCGAGCGCTGCCGTGCGTAACGCACGGTCGAGGTCGAAGCGCTGCGACAGCGCGCTGCCCAGTCCGCTCGCGAGAAGGAAGGCGAAGAGCGCGATCCCCAGCGTGTAGACGGGCTTGCCGAGGAAGAGCTGGAGCTTGAGCAGCATCGAGATCTCGATCAGCATGTAGCCGGCTCCGATCGCGGCGAAGTAGACGAGCATCGCCGGAAGGCCGGGGGCGATGCGCGCCGCGCCGGTGTCGTCGCCGCTGCCGAGCGCGAGCGGCCCGAACAGGAACACGACGGCAATGGTCACGAAGACGAGGCCGTTGGTGACGAGCGGATTGGCGAGGATCGCACGCGTCCAGGCGCCGGCCGTGGTGAGCACCGCCGGGTTGAAGGCATAGTGGAACGGGCGGTCATCGGTCGATGGCCGGATGGTGAACGGCAGTGTCGCCTCCAGAGCAGCGACGCTGGCCGCCTCGACGACGTCCGCGTAGATGGTGCGCACCGGTCCCGGAGGGTACAGCGGCATGAAGTCGAGGTCGGTGACGACCTCGACGAAGCGCGCGCGCTCCGCCGCGGTGAACGGGCTCATGCTGACGATGATGTGCACGAGGTCGTAATCCTCCTTCACCACGCCACGCAGCCCCGCGACGAGCACGTGATCGGCGAAGCGGCTGCCGGGTCGCAGCGTTTCGAGCGTCTGGCGCAGGCCGACGAGCGTCTTCACCGAAGGGATGTACGGCAGCGCGAAGGCGTGACGAGCGCGCAGCGTCTCGACGAAATCCGCGCGGGTGTTGTACATGACGTGCGAGAACACGCCCTGCGGTGCGAGGTGCGAGAGGTACGTCTGAAGCGCCTCGCGGGTGAAGAGGTCGTCGACCTTGATCACGTCGAGCTTCTCGATGTTGGTGCCGCCGACGATCGTGAAATCGATGAGATCGTAGTGGCGCCCCGAGCGCATGACGAAGCTGCGCCCCTCGTCGGCGTACGCGCGAACGTCGGGACGACCGTAGAGGTCGCCGCTGAAATCGCGGAGCTTCCCCTTCATGATCGCATCGACGGTGACGTCGCTCACGTCGACGGCGGTCACCTCGCGCGCGCCGTGGTGGAGTGCGTTGAGCACCTCGCGCCCGCCGCCGGCGCCGATGTTGAGCACGTCGGCGTAGCGGCGGCCGAGAAGATACTGCAGCGAGATGAGGTCGGCGTCGAGCCAGCGGCCGATCTTGCCGAAATCGCCGTCGAAGCGCGTGACGTACGTCGTGTAGCGAAGGTTGTAGTTGACGAGCTCGAGGTCGGGGACCGGACCGTCGTAGCGGCTCGACACGCCCCAGCCCCGGAACTTCTCCCACTGCTGCGGGATCGTCGGCTTGCGCAGGATCGTCCACGCATCGAGCGCCCAGCGCTCGAAGGCGAGGTCGCGCGCGGTGGCGGCGAAGGCGCGATACTGCGAGGCGTTCACCTCACCCAGCGTGTTGAAGCGCTTCACGTCGAGGATGGCACTTCCCGCTGCGGCGAGTCCCAGCACGGCCAGCGCGACCGCCGCCGCGAGCGCCGCGGGAATCACGCGCCGTCGCGTGCGCAGCGCGTGAGCGACGACGAGGATCGCGGCCGGCAGCGTGGCGACGATGATCGCCGCCGGCGCGCCGAGCGGCCCCAGCATCGCCACGGCCGCGAGGCAGCCGAGGGCGGCTCCGGCGAGGTCGGCGCCGTAGACCGGGCCGACCCGCTCGGCGTGCGTGGCGAGGAGCACGGTGATCGCGAGCCCGCCGCAGAAGAACGGAACGATCGCCATCAGGTACGCCACGATCTTCCACGCTTCCGCTGCAGCCGACGGCGCGTACGAGAAGTCGCCGTGGTTGATCGGCAGCGCCATGATCGCGACGACGCTGACCGCGGTCGCGGCAACGAAGAGCGCGAGATACCCATAGGGGTCGCCCTGTCCGGCCGCCTCCTGCCGGAAACGCGGCACGGCGTAGACGACGATCCCGGACGCCGACAGGCCGAGGAGCGCCACCGCGATCGCGGTGATCGTGTTGTAGTCGCCGACGAGCACGCTGAAGATCGCGCTCACCAGGACCTCGTTCACGAGGAGCGCAAAGGCGACCGTGAAGATCGCAACCATCGGCGCGAGACGACGCATGGACGTTGGGGCCGGGCAACGACCGCCGCGGCACTAGAACACCTGATAGATGAACGGCTCGGATTGCGGTCCGCGCGTCATCAGGATGAGCAGGAGCGTCCCCACGGCGTAGACGATGAGGCCGATCACGATCCAGCGGCGGTACTTGCGCCAGAACCTTCTAATGGGACTTGTCGGCTCGTCCATGGACGTCCTTTGCGATGAAGTCGAGCGTGGCGTCGGTGATGATCGCGTGTGCCGCGGCATTGGGATGCGCGTCGTCGAGCGCGACCCACAGCGCATGCGCATCCTTGGTGCCGGCGAAGGCCGGGGTGATGTCGAGCGCCGCGATGCCGTGGCGCGTGAGGAAGGCCATCACCTTCGCGTGCTCCTTGGCGAACGGATAGTGCGCCGGGTCGTGCAGCTCGGGCAGCAGCACGACCTTGAGCGCGATGCCGCGCTCTGCCGTCGCGCGCTGGAGAAGCAGGATCGCCTCCTGCGCCGCCTTCCAGCCGGGTTGGTCGTCGGCGTACAGACCCGAGTAATAGCCCTGGAACGTGCGGTTCGAGTCGAGGCGCGCAACGAGGCTCTTGATGCGCGACCAGAAGAAGGTGACGAAGCGGCTGTGCCCGAGGATCTCCCAGCGCGACATCCGCGGCGTGGGCTCGGCGTCGTTGATGAAATAGAAGAGCACCACCGCGTCGGGCTGGTACTTGAGGCCCTTCTCCAGGAAGAGATTCACTTCCTGCACCGTGTTGTAGTTGCCGGCGCCGAAATTCAGGACCTCGGTCGGCTGTTCGGCGCCGAGCCTGGCTTCGAGGCGCTTGGCGAACGATTGCTCCGCTGCCACGCCCCAGCCCATGGTGAGCGAATCGCCGAGGAAGACGTAGCGCCGCGCCGCATTGCGCGCGACGGGATAGTCGCGGTCGCGCAACCCGTCCTGGTTGATCGACACCGGCACCCCCATGAGTGTCGCCTTCGCCCCAGGACGATGCACGTGCCCGATGTCGGGATTGGCGGAAGGCTCCTTGACGTCCATCGCGTAGCGCGTCATCTCGACGTCGTAGTACGTCACGCTCGCGGTGTACAGCCGCATCAGGATCTCGCCCAGGCCGAAGAAGATGCCGAAGGCGATGAGCAAGGCGAGGACGGGAACGACGCGCTTGTTCACGAGGGTGCGCGCGCCAGAAGGCTTGCCACCGCCGGCGCGATCGCGCGCGCGAAGATCGCGTGGGCGGTGGCGTTGGGATGCGCGTCGGTCGGCAGGATCGAGAGGTCGGCGAGCCGCATGCCGGCAAAGGCGGGGGTCGTGTCGACGACGCACGCCGCATGCCGCTTCGCCATCGTGGCGAGCGTGCGCGCGTTGTCGGCGTCCGCGGCGTTCATGTTGAGGATGACGAAGCACAGCGGCGCGTCGTGCCCGGACGCAAGCCGCACCGCCTCGCGCATGATCGCATCCAACGGTGCGAGGTCCGCGGTGGCGTACGCGCTGTGGTCCGGCGCCGGCCGCGTCAGGCGCGCGCGAATCCGCTCGACGACGAAGCTCGACCAGAAGGGATGCGTCACCGGCTTCGGCGCGTACGGCGTCGTGTAGAAGGTCTCGGGGTAGGTAAGACGCGGCGTGTGCGTGGTCAGCTCGAAGAGCACGAGATCCGGCCGGTACGCGAAGACCTTCGATTCGAGCACCGCGAGGAGCTGGCGCGCGCTGTAGCCGCCCACCGCGAAATTGATCGCCTCGTGCCGACGCGCCGGCGCCATCGTATCGAGACGGCGCGCGAGCTCCTGGTGCCAGGCGACCTCGAGCGCGACACCCGCCGGCATCGAGAACGACGACCCGACGATCGCGAGGCGGGTGACCCCGGGCGGGGGTACGAGCGGGCGCTCGACGTCGCGCCGCCCGCTGCTGTCGGTACGAAACGGTGCGAGCTTGAAATACGTGTCGACGCCGGGCTCGAGCTCGTACACGACGCCGGGCGCGCTCGCCCGACGGATGAGGCCCGAGACCCAAAGATCGTGCACGCTGTCGATCCGCGCGTAGCTGAACGCGGACCATCCAAAGAGATAGACGCGAAACGTTTGCTCGATCGCGCCTGCGGTCAGCAGCACGGCCAGCAGCACGATCGCCATCCGGCCGAAGAAACGCTGCATCGTCTTATTTTATCGCACATTTCCACCGTCGACGGAGTGCTATCCTGCACGGTGCCCACGACCGGCCCCTGCGGCCTGGGTGTGACCATTGAGCCGTCTCGTGATCGATGCCCGGCTTGCCGGGCATTCCGGCATCGGGACCTACCTCGCTGCCCTGCTGCCTCGCGTGCTGCCTTCGTTGCACGCCTGGCAGCCTCGGGTCCTCACCGGGTCCGCGCAGCGCCTCGCCCTCGGGGCGGCGCTGCCGACGGGAACGCGTGTGGACGTCTGGGATGTCGCGCCGCTGTCGGCACGCGACCTCGTTGCAGTCCCCCCCGGGTTGGCTCGGGATGACGTCGTCTGGACGCCGCACTTCAACGTGCCGCTCGCTCGCCCTGGCCCGCTCGTGGTCACGCTGCACGATCTCTTGCCGCTCACCGCGCCCGCGCTCACGGGTCGCCTGCGCGCCACCGCCCTGCGGGCCTGGCTCGCCGCCATCCGCCGGCGCGCGCGCGCGGTGCTTTGCATCTCGCAGTTCACGCGCGCGGAGGCGATGCGCCTCGCCCATCTTCCCGCCGGCCGCACGACGGTCACGCACCTTGCGGCCGACGACGCGTGGTTCCATCGCGGCGCCGAGGTCGCGGCGGCGCGGGCAACCGCGGCGGGCGGGGCGCCGACGCGCACCATCGTCTGCGTCGGGCTCATGAAGCCGCACAAGAATCATGCGCGGCTCCTTCGCGCCTTCGCCCGCGTGCGCGAACGCATTCCGCACCGTCTCGTGCTCGTCGCGCGCTGGCGTGCGCTACGTCACATCGACGACGAGGCGTTGGCGCTTGCCCGCGCCATGCCCGAGCGCGTCGAGCTCGTCGAATCGCTCCCCTTCGCCGAGCTCGTCACGTGCGTCGCGCAGGCGGAATTCGCCGTGCAACCGTCGCTGCACGAGGGCTTCGGCTTGCCGGCGCTCGAGGCGATGGCCGCCGGCGTACCCGTGCTCGCAGGGCACGCCGGCGCGTTGCCCGAGGTCTGCGGCGACGCCGCCTTGTACTGCAACCCGGAATCGGAGCGCGACATCGAGCGCGCCCTGCTCCTGCTCGCCGCCGATGCCGGACTGCGCCGCCGCCTCGCGAGCGAGGGCCGCAAGCGCGCCCGGACGTTCTCGTGGGACGCCTGCGCGCGCCTCACCGTGCAGGCGCTCGCGGACGCGCTCGCGGCGCCGCCCCGATGAGCGCGCACGATTCGGGCAGCGTGCCGCAGCCGCGGCGGATCGCGGTCGTCCACGACTGGCTCGACACCTGGGGGGGCGGTGAAAACGTCCTCGCCGAGATCCTGCGAGCGTACCCGGAGGCCGACCTGTACGCGCTCGTCGACTTCCTGTCCGAGGCGCAGCGCGCAGCACTCGGCGGTCGCCGCGCGCGCACCACGTTCCTGCAACGCATCCCCGGCGCGCGGCGGCGCTTTCGTCTCCTCCTGCCGGCGTTTCCGCGAGCGATCGAGAGCCTCGATCTCGCGGGCTACGACCTCATCCTGTCGAGCTCGCACGCGGTGGCCAAGGGTGTGCGCACCGGCGCGCACCAGGTGCACGTGTGCTATTGCCACACCCCGATGCGCTACGCCTGGGACCTGCGCGACCAGTACCTCGCACAGACCGACCTCGCCCGCGGCGTGCGCGGCACCGTCGTCAATCGCCTGCTCGACCGCGTGCGCGACTGGGACCGAGCGACGAGCACGCGGGTGAGCGCATTCATCGCCAACTCGGCCTTCGTGCGCGAGCGCATCGCGCGCTGCTACGGCCGCGATGCCGTGGTGATCCCCCCGCCCGTCGACACCGTCTACTTCACCCCGGAAAGCGGACGCGGCGCCGGGGCGGATCGCGACTACTACTTCGCCGCGTCGCGCTTCGTTGCGTACAAGCGCCTCGATCTCGTCGCCGCCGCGTTCGCCGCGCTGCCGCAGGCACGCCTCGTCGTCGCCGGCGCCGGGCCGGAGGAGGCGCGGATCCGCGCCGCCGCCCGCAGCAACGTCGAGTTCGTCGGCCACGTCTCGCGCGAGCGCATACGCGAGCTCCTCCGGGGCGCACGCGCCTTCGTCTTCGCCGCCGAGGAGGACTTCGGCATCCTTCCCGTCGAGGCGCAGGCCTGCGGCACCCCGGTGATCGCCTACGGGCAGGGCGGCGCGCGCGAGACGGTGCGCCCGCTCGGCACGGAGCACCCGACCGGCCTCCTCTTCGCCGAACAGAGCGCCGCCGCGATCACGCGTGCGGTGCTGCGCTTCGAAGCCGAACGCGCACGCATCGACACCGCGCGTTGCCGCATCCAGGCGCTGCGCTTCACGACGGCGCGCTTTGTCGCGGCCTACACGGATTTCGTCGAGCGCACGTGGCAGGCCGCCCAGGCGGGACGATAATCGCCGGCCATGGCACGCAGCGTCCTGAAACCGCACGCCGCCCTGTTCGCGGCGACCCTGCGCCTGTGCGACCCGTTCCTCACCGTCGTCACGGGGGTCGTCGCGTATCGGCTCTACCTCGGAACCTGGGACCTGCCCGATCGCTACCTCCTCTTCCTTGCCGTCGGCGCGCTCGCGGTGGCAACGGTCTTTCCCCTCTTCGAGCTCTACGTGGCGCAGCGCGGCGCGGGGGTGGCCGAAGAGTTGCGCCGGCTCGTGTACGCGTGGCTGTTGCTGGCCGGGATCACCGGGCTTGCGACCTTTGCAACCAAGATGGGAGACACGTACTCGCGCGTTTGGGTGAGCGCGTGGCTCGCCGGCGGCCTCGCGACGACCGCCGCCCTGCGCATGGCGATCCGGGCGGGCTTGCGCGCGTTGCGGCGACGCGGCTTCAATCAGCGGCACATCGCCGTCGTCGGCGCCGGAACCCTCGGTCGCATGGTCGGGGCGCGCCTGGCGGGCACGCCGTGGGCCGGATTCACGGTGCGCGCGTTCTACGACGACGATCCGGCGAAGATCCACGGCGAAGTCGCCGGCTGCCGCGTGCACGGGATCGACGAACGCTTGCGCGCGGACGTCGCCACCGGCGACATCGACCAGGTGTGGATCGCCTTGCCGCTGCGGGCGGAGGTGCGCCTGCGCGCGATCCTCGAGATGCTGCGCGAATACCCGGTCGAGATCCGCTTCGTCCCCGACATCTACGGCTTCCACCTCCTCAATCACTCGATGACCGACGTCGGCGGGCTGCCGGTGATCTCGCTCACCGAAACGCCGATGTCGGGCATCAACCGGATCGTCAAGGCGATCGAGGATTTCACGCTCGCCAGCGTGCTTCTCGTCCTCGCCTCGCCGCTCATGCTCGCGATCGCCATCGGCGTCAAGCTCTCGTCACCCGGTCCGGTCCTCTATCGCCAGGAGCGCGTGACCTGGAACGGCGAGCGCTTCGCCATGCTCAAGTTCCGCACGATGCCGGTCGACGCCGAGGCGCGCACCGGTCCCGTGTGGTCGCGCCACGGCGAGCGGCGCGCCACCCCGTTCGGCGCGCTGCTGCGACGTACGAGCCTCGACGAGCTGCCGCAGCTCGTGAACGTGCTGCGCGGCGAGATGTCGCTCGTCGGCCCGCGTCCGGAGCGGCCCGAGTTCGTCGAGCGCTTTCGCCAGGAGATCCCCGGCTACATGCAAAAGCACCTGGTGAAGGCAGGCATCACCGGTTGGGCGCAGGTGAACGATCTGCGCGGGGATAGCGACCTTGCGCAGCGGATACAATACGACCTGTACTACATCGACAACTGGTCCTTGTGGTTCGACCTGCGCATCCTGGTGCTGACCGTTTGGCACATCCTGACGAGCCACAACGCGCGGTGAACGAACCCGCGACGGCAGCGACGGCCAACGTGCCGCCGGCCCCGTATCGCCGCATCGCGCGCGGCGCGCTTGGCCTGTTCGCGCTGGCCTTCGTGCTCTGTCTTGCGGCGTACGCGCTCGTTAGCGTCCCTGGCGCGTGGTTTCCCGGCGCCTCGTCGCAATTCGTCGGTGCGCGCGCCTTCACCACCAATCGCGGGACCGCGATCGCCGACGGCGACGCCCTTGCGATCACCGCCACCGACGCATCGGGACTCGCGCTCATCGCCGCCAACGTCGACCTCCGCTCGCTCGACTATCCGATCGTCGCCTGGCAAGGCTTTGGCTTTCCGGCCAACGCCGACGTCCGCTTCCTGTGGCGCACCGACTACGCGCCCAACAAGCTCAATTCGCTTCCGGTGCCGATCGTCGCCGGCCGCCTCGCGCCACTCGAACTCGCCCGCCATCCGGACTGGATCGGGCGCGTGCGTGGCGTCGCGCTCGCGGTGCGCGGCCCACTCGCCGGGCCGGTGCGCATCGTCGGCGTCAAGCTCGAAGCCGGCGGTGTCACCGGCGAGTTGCGTGACGTCGTCGGCGCCTGGACGACATTCGAGCCATGGTCGGGAACGTCGATCAACACCATCACCGGCGGCGCCGACGTGCAGCCGTTGCCGCTGCCGACGGTGCTCGTCGTGGCAGGGCTGCTCGCGCTCGCGACCTGGTTCGCGCTCGCCTGGCGCCGCCGCGAACTCGCCGGCTTTCCCGCCGCGGCTGCGATCGTGTTCCTGGCGGCGTGGATCGTTCTCGACACGCAGTGGGCGGCGAACCTCGTGCGCCAGGTCGCCGCCACCCGCGCGCAGTACGGCGGCAAGGATTGGCACGCGAGTCATCTGGCGGCGGAAGACGGCGCGCTCTTCGCCTTCATCGAGAAGGCGCGGGCCAAGCTGCCCGCGAAACCCGTGCGCATCTTCGTCGTTGCCGATGCCGCGTACTTCCGCGGTCGTGCTGCGTACCACCTCTACCCCCACAACGTGCTCTTCGATCCTTTCACCGACACGTTGCCGCAGGCAGCGTGGCTCAAGCCCGGCGACTATGTCCTCGTCTGGCATCGGCGCGGCGTGCAGTACAGCCCCGAGGAGCACAGGCTGCGCCTCGGCGACGGCGCGCCGATCGCCGCGCAAGCCGTGCTCGTGGAGCCGGGCGCCGCGCTCCTCGAGATCCTGTAGGAGGACGACAACGACGTGGATGCCGCAGCCCTGATCGTCGGAAACGCGCTTGCGTGGTGCCTCGGCAGCGCGCTCCTCCTCGCCATGCCGCGGCGGTCGAGCGATCAGACCGCGGGCGAGGTGGCGTGGACCGCCGGCGCCGGCTATCTCGTCGGCGCCTTCCTTCTCACGGTGTGGATGCGCGCACTGTCGCTCGCTGGCGTGAAGTTCGCACTCCTCCCGATCGTCGTGCCCGTCGCCGTGCTGACGCTGGCGCTTGCCTGGCTCGCGCGACGTCGCGCCCCGGGCCGCGCCATGCCAGCGCTGCGCGCGGCGTGGCGCGATCTCGTCGCCACTCCCGGTCTCGACGGCGCCGCGCGTTTCGCGTGGTGGGGTGCGATCGCGTGGCTCGCGCTTCGCTTCACGCTGCTGGCCGTCGAAGTCGGCACGCGCCCGCTCTATCCGTGGGATGCGTGGACGCAATGGGCGACCAAGGCGCGCGTCTGGTACGAACTCGGCGGCATCGTTCCCTTTGCGCGCGTCACCGCGTGGCTTGCCGCCAACGGCGCGGCGTACTTCGACGCCTCGCCCGAGTATCCGCCCACGATGCCACTCTTGCAGGTGTACAACAGCCTCCTCCTCGGACGCTGGGACGACACGCTCATGAATGCGTCCTGGTGGCAGACCGCGCTTGCGCTCGCGTTCGTCATGTACGGCGGCCTGCGCTCGCTGCGTGCACCGCCGCTCGCCGCACTCGCCGGAGCCCTCCTCGTGTCGTCGCTGCCGCTCGCCAATGCGCACGTGGCGCTCGCCGGCTACGCCGACCTTCCGCTCGCTGCGACCTACGTTGCCGCCGCGCTCGCGCTCCTGCGCTGGATCGCCGTGCGCAGCGCCCGCGATGCCGTGACCACCCTCGTGCTCGCCGTCGCGCTGACGCAGATCAAGAATCCGGGGTGGTTCTGGGCCGCAACCCTCGTGCCGGGGTTCATCGTGGCGCGCTGGCCGCGGCACGGCGTGCGCATCGTCGTCGCCGGCTTCGCCGCTGCCGCGATCGTCCTCGTCGCGCTGGCCCGCTTCCAGTTGCGCCTGTTCAACTACGAGTTGAAGCTCACCTACGCCCCCGCCTGGGGCGACCTTGCGGAGAGCTATTTCCTGCTCGGCAACTGGCACCTGCTGTGGTACGGCGCGCTCGGCGCGGCCGCGCTCGCGTGGCGCAGCCTCTTCGGACCGAAGCTTGCGCCGCTCACCATGATCGTCGTCGCGGGCCTCATGTTCCTCTTCGTCGTCTTCGGCTTCACGACGGCGAGCTACTACATCACCGATCAGACGACGGTCAATCGCGCCACGCTGCATCTTGCGCCACTCATCGTCGTATTCCTGATCCTCGCGTGGCAATCGTGCGCGAGCGACTGGGCCGCACGGCACGCGCGCCCCAACGCGCCCTTGGGCGACGCGCCGACGTCCTCACCGGCGCCGACCGACGCGAGCGGGCCCGCGCCTGCCGCCAATCCGTCCGCGGCGGGATGACTCCCCGCTGCCACGACCGATGCCCACTTTCGCCCTGACGATCTTCGCGAGTGCGTTCCTGCTCTTTCTCGTGCAACCCATCGTCGCCAAGCAGATCCTGCCCTGGTTCGGCGGCTCGGCCGCGGTGTGGGCCACCTGTCTCGTCTTCTTCCAGACCACGCTGCTCCTGGGCTACGCCTACGCCGACTACACCGTGCGGCGGCTCGCGCCGCGCACGGCGGTGCGGCTGCACGTCGTGCTCCTCGTGCTCAGCGTCGTCACGCTGCCGATCATTCCGGCGGCGCACTTCAAGCCCGTCGGTGACGAGAATCCGATCTTCCTGATCCTGGGACTGCTCGCCGCGACGATCGGACTGCCGTATTTCCTGCTGTCGACGACGAGCCCGCTCTTGCAGGCGTGGTTCGCACGCCGCTTTCCCGGACGTGACCCGTATCGCCTCTTCGCGCTGTCCAACCTCGCCTCGCTCGTCGCACTGCTGGGCTACCCGTTCCTGCTCGAGCCCTGGATCGCCACGCGCGCGCAGGCGTGGGCGTGGTCGGCGGGTTACGTTGCATTCGTCGCGCTCGCCTGCGTCGCCGCCTTCGCAAGCCTGAAGCGCGTCGGCGGGCCCGTGATCGCCATCGGCACGAGCGAGCCGGTTGCCCCGGCGCTCGCCACGACGAGCGGCGCGGCGCCGGCTCTTGCGGTCGAGCCGCGCGGCGGCAGGAATGTGCCACCGAGCGCTGCCCGCCAGGCGCTGTGGTGCACGCTTGCCGCGACCGGATCGCTGCTGCTCCTTGCGGTGTCCAATCACATCACGCAAAACGTCGCGGCGGTGCCGCTCCTTTGGATCCTCCCGCTCACGCTCTACCTCGTGACGTTCATCCTGTGCTTCGACAGCAGCGGCTGGTACCGGCGCAAGCCATTCCTCGTCGCGGTGGCCGTGGCGCTCGGCGCGATGGCATGGATCCTCGTGCCCTCGTCGAACCTGACGCATCACCTCGCGATCCAGATCGGCGTGTTCAGCGGCGGCCTCTTCCTCGCCTGCATGTTCTGCCACGGCGAACTGGTCGAGTTGAAGCCGCCTCCCGAATATCTGACGCGCTTCTATCTCATGGTCGCGCTCGGCGGTGCGGTGGGGTCGGCCCTCGTCGGCATCGTGGCGCCGATGGCATTGCCCGCGGATTTCGAATTGCCGGCAACGCTCGTCCTGTGCGCGCTGCTCCTGCTCTGGCAGACGCGCCGGCTCGCGCTCCCCTACCCCGCGCTCGCGACGGCAGCGCTTGCTGGTACCGTGGGCCTCGGCGTGTGGGGCATCGACGAGTTCTACGACTCGACGATCGTCGCGACGCGCAACTTCTACGGCGTGCTGCGCGTGCAGGAGAGCGACGATCCCGGAACCGGCAAGCGGCGCCAGCTCGTCCACGGCAACATCATGCACGGCAAGCAATACCTCGCCGACGACCTGAAGCGCCAGGCGACGAGCTACTACTCCGCGCACTCGGGCGTCGGGCGTCTCATCGAAGCGCTGCATCCCAGCACGACGCCCATCCGCGTCGGTGTCATCGGGCTGGGCGCCGGCACGCTCGCCACCTACGGCAGCCGAGGCGACGTCTATCGCATCTACGACATCAATCCCGGCGTGATCGCGATCGCCAGGCGTGACTTCACCTATCTCAGCGACAGCGATGCGACGATCGAGCTGCCGTTGGGTGACGCGCGGCTCAGCCTCGAGCGCGAGCCGCCGCAGAACTTCGACGTCCTCGCGATCGACGCCTTCAGCAGCGATGCGATCCCGGTCCATCTCATCACGAGGGAAGCGGTGCAGGTCTACCTGCGGCACATGAAGCCCGACGGCGTGATCGCGTTCCACGTCACGAACCGCTATCTCGATCTCGTGCCCGTGGTCGAGGGCATCGCGCACGACCTTGGGTTGACCGCGCTGTGGATCGACGACGACGGCAGCCTGCAGCTCGCCAACTCGTCGAGCTGGGTCCTCCTGGCGCGCGATCCGGCGCGTCTCGCCGATCCCAGGCTCGCGGACGCGGCAAAGCCGATCGTGCCCCGCCGGGACTGGCGCGTGTGGACCGATGATTTCAACAATCTCCTCCAGGTGCTGAAATGACGACGGATGTTCGCGCCGCACACGCCGATCCCGCGCCGTATCGCGCGCTCGCGCATGCGCCGCAGGATCGGCACATCGACGTCATCGACCAACGGGCACTCCCCCACGAGATCGTGTCCCTGCGCATCGCCGATGCCGAGACGGCAGCACGCGCGATCCGCGACATGGCGATCCGCGGTGCGCCGCTCATCGGTGCCGTCGGCGCGTACGGGCTCGCGCTCGCGCTCGATCACGACGCGTCCGACGCCGCACTCGCGCGCGCGCACTCCGCGCTCGATGCCACCCGGCCGACGGCGGTCAACCTGCGCTGGGCGCTCGACCGCGTGCGCGACCGCATCGTCGGTCTCGCGGCGCCCATGCGCGCCGCGGCCGCATGGACCGAAGCCGACGCGATCGCGGCGGAGGACGTCGCGATCAATCACGCGATCGGCAAGCACGCCCTCGCGATCCTGCGCGACATTGCGCAGCATCGCGGCGGTCCGGTACGGGTGATGACCCACTGCAATGCCGGCGCGCTCGCCACCTGCGGATGGGGCACGGCAACCGCGCCGATCTTTCTGGCGCATGCCGAGGGAATGCCCGTGCACGTGTGGGTGAGCGAGACCCGGCCGCGCCTTCAGGGCGCGAGTCTCACGGCGTGGGAGCTCGCCCAGCGCGGCGTGCCGCACACGCTCGTCGTCGATGGCGCCGCGGGCCTCCTCATGGCGCGCGGCGAAGTCGACGTCGTCTTCGTCGGCGCCGACCGCGTCGCGCGCAACGGCGACGTGTGCAACAAGATCGGAACCTACGACAAGGCGCTCGCGGCACGCGACAACGGCGTGCCCTTCTACGCCGCGGTACCGTCGCCGACGATCGATTGGCGCGCAAGCGACGGTGCCGGCATTCCGATCGAGGTGCGGGCTGCCGACGAGATCCTGACCGTCACCGGGCGCGACGAGCACGGACGCACGACGCGCGTGACCATCGCACCGCCTTCGACCCCTGCGCTCAACTACGCGTTCGACGTGACGCCAGCGCGCCTCGTGACGGGCATCGTGACGGAGCGTGGAGTCGCGCAAGCGACGCACGCCGCACTCGCCGCGTTGCAGGGCGACCGGACCGCGCCGTGAGCCGCGGGCCTTTCGTGCCGCAACCGGGCGAAGTCGCGCTGCGGATGGACGTGATCGCCACCGCGCGCGCAATGAACGCGGCGGGCATCAATCGCGGCAAGTCCGGCAACGTGAGCGTGCGCCTCGCGCACGCGGGATTCGACGGCTTCCTCGTCACGCCGACCGGCATGCCGTACGACGACCTCGAACCCGACGATGTGGTCGCCATGTCACTCGCCGGTGGCGCGCAGGGCACACGCGAACCCTCCTCCGAATGGCGCTTCCACCGCGACATCTACGTGCATCGCCCCGAGGCGCAGGCCGTCGTCCATACGCACGCGCCGTTCGCCACGACGCTTGCGTGCCTCGATCGCGGCATTCCCGCGTTCCATTACATGGTCGCGGTCGCAGGCGGTGACGACATCCGCTGCGCTCCTTACGCGACGTTCGGCACGCAAGCCCTGTCCGATCACGCGCTTGCCGCGCTCGCCGGTCGCGATGCCTGCCTGCTTGCGCATCACGGGATGATCGCGCTCGGGCGGTCGCTCGCGGCCGCGCTCGCGCTCGCCGTCGAGGTCGAAACACTCGCCGAGATGTACTGGCGCGCGTTGCAGATCGGCGAACCGGCGCGGCTCTCCGGCGCGGAGATGACGACCGTGCTTGCGAAGTTCACGACGTACGGTCAGCCACGCCAACGTCGCTGATCCGCGGCTTCCGGTCAGACCGGGGTGACGCGCCGCCGCACCGCCGTATAGAGGAGATCGACGCACGCCTCGACGCTGAGCGTTCCGGTGGCAAGCTCGATGGCCGGCGCGGTCGGCGCTTCGTACGGCGCATTGACGCCGGTGAACTCGGCGATCTCGCCCCGCCGCGCCTTGGCGTACAGGCCCTTGGGATCGCGATCTTCGCAGGCCGCGACGTCGGCGGCAAGGTACGTCTCGAAGAACTGCTCCGCGCCGATCACGCGCTGCGCCATCGCACGATCCTCCGCGTACGGCGAGATGAGCGCGGTGATCACGATGAGCCCGGCATCGTTCATGAGCCTGGCCACCTCCGCCGTGCGGCGGACGTTCTCGCGCCGATCCTCGGGGGTGAAGCCGAGATTGCGGTTGAGACCGTGGCGCAGGTTGTCGCCGTCGAGCACGAAGCAGGCGTGGCCGGCATCGATCAATCGCCGCTCGAGCGTGTGCGCGAGCGTCGACTTTCCCGATCCGGACAGGCCCGTAAGCCAGACCGTGAGCGGACGCTGCCGGAGGAGTGTCGCCCGCTCGGCGGCATCGACGCGGCTGCGCTGCCGGAACACGTTTCGACTGGCGATCGCGTCGGCGCGCTCTTCCGCGACCTCGGGTGAGGCCCGGCGGTCGATGACCACCGCCGCACCGACCATCGCACGCGTCACCGCATCGCGGATCACGAGCCTCCCGGTGACGCGATTCCTGCGATGCGCGTCGACGAACAGCGGGTCGAAGAGCGTGAGCCGCACACGACCGACCTCGCTCGCGCCGAGTGTCCGCGCCGCTTCGCGGCGCAGCGTGTCCGGGTTCACCCGGTAGGCGAGCTGCGCGCACGAAGCGCGGACGGTGCGCGTCGTATGCTCCACGAGGTGGACGTCGCCCTCGGCAAGCGGTGCCGGCCCGAGCCAAACGACCATCGCCTCCACGGCGCGCTCGATCGAGGGCACGTTCGCCGGATGCGCGAGCATCTCGCCGCGCCTCACGTCGACGTCGTCGGCCAGATGCAGCGTCACCGGCAGCGGCGGGACGCCTTCGTCGAGGTCGCCACCGTCGGCGACGACCCGCGTCACCCGGGTGCGCTGGCCCGAGGGCACCACGACGACCTGATCGCCCCGGCGCACGACGCCGGAGGCAACGACCCCCGCGCACGCGCGCGCACCCTGCGCAAGGTCGACGACGTCGTGCACCGGGAAGCGAAAGTCGACCAGATTGACGTCCCCTGCGATGTAGACCGATTCGAGGTGGGGCAACAGCGGCGACCCCGCGTACCACGGCATCTTTCCGCTCGGGGTCACGACGTTGTCGCCGGCGAGCGCGCTCAGCGCAACGAAGGTCAGCTCCGCGAAGTGCAGGCGTGCGGCAAACGCGCCGTACTCGTCGCGGATGCGCTCGAACGTGTCCCGGTCGTAACCGACGAGATCCATCTTGTTGATCGCGACGACGACCCGCGGGACACCCATGAGCGACGCGATGAGCGCGCTTCGCCGGGCCTGCGTCCTGATCCCAACGCACGCGTCGATCACCACGATCGCGAGTTCGGCCCTTGCCGTTGCCGCGAGCACGCGGTGCGTGTGCTCGTCGTCTCCGGGCGATTCGGCGACGAGGAAGCGGCGCTGCGGCGTGGAGAACGCGTGATCGGCGATGTCCGGTTCAGACTCGAACGATGTGCCAGCGGCGGCGGACGCCGCATCGGACCGGCCTGGACGAGGGTCGGCATGGTCCTGGGTGGCACGCAGGAGGCCATCGACCAGCGTGGTCTTGCCGGCACCCGCGGCGCCGGTCACGCACAAGCGCACGAGCTCGACTGCGCGCCTGCCCGCGGCGGCGGATGCGTCCGATTCGACCGTCATGCGGTGTGGCCGGGATCGTTAGCGGATCTCGGTCGGAGGCCGCTCGGTGAGCGGCGGACGTTTCACGCCGAATGGCGCCTCATCCAGCGGAAAGTCGACCTCCGAAGCGTCGGGGCGGCTCGAAGCGATGAGGATCCAGGCGAACCCACGAACGCGCGGCGGTGTGATCGCGGTCAGCCGCAGGCCCGCGGCGGCGAAGGACCGCCGCACCCAGTCGCGATCGAAGATCACGGCGTTGGTCGGATCGTTCGTATTGATGTAGAGCGCGTTCTGGAACTCCTGCATCATCGGAAAGTAGACCTTCTCGGTCAAGAACCAGGTCGACAGGAACATGGCATCGCCGGTCATGACCCGACGCACCTCCTGCAGGTAGTGCGCGACATCGGGCTCCAGGATGTGCGTGAACACGCTCCATGCATTGACGAGCGTGTACGCGCCATCGGTCGCGGGAAAGCGTTGCGGCGATCGGGAACCCTGCGGATTGAAGCCGACGTTGTAGGCGTCGAAGTGCTCGAAACGGAACGATGGTGCGTGCGACGTCAGATGACGCTGGCACCACTCGACCATGCCGCGATGGATGTCGATGCCAAGGTACGTGCGCGGCGGCACACGCTGCTGGATCATCCGGCGAGCCACTCGCCCGCAGCCGCAGCCGAAGTCGAAGACGTGCTCGAAGTAGCGCGCGTCGATGTCGGGCAGCGCCGGCTCGCCCGTCGGATTGTCGAAGAACGACTCCTCGGTCGGTCCGACCAGTTGCCGCATCGGCAGCGGGGGGAACGGTAGCGCTGTGCCGGTCATCGTCTATCCACGCGCGGTGCGAATCCCGGAATTGTATCGGTCCGCGCGCTGCGATCGTCGTCGATGATTGCAGGTTGCGATGCCGCCGTGGATGCGCGCCGCCGCCAGACCTCGCGCGCCGCGAACGGCGCGCTGGAAACGTCGCGCAGCAGGTGCATGAAGCACGACGCCCAGCCGGAGGTGGGCTGGGCGTGGTGTGG
>JADZDD010000022.1 GCA_020851235.1 Burkholderiales bacterium
CGGCAGCGTGGCGAGGAAGGGCATCCCGGCGCGTGACATCAGGACCACGCTCGCGTAGCCGCCCAGCATCGCGAACGCGCCGTGCGCGAGATTGACGAAGTTCATGAGCCCCATCGTCACCGACAGGCCGATGCTGATGATGAACAGCAGGCTGCCGTAGGCGACGCCGTCGAACAGCACGCCCAATGCGTTACCGATCACGATGCGGGTCCGGGAGGCGTCGGCTGTGGAGATGTGCGCTCACGCCGACGCCACCGCCGGATACCGCGCGTGGCGGGGCATCCGGCGGCACGAGGCGCGGGCGTTGCGCTGGGTCAGATGTTGCCGCCCGGACCCACGTTCTCGAACTTCGCGAACTCGATGTTCCAGGGTTCGCCGTTGACCATCTTCGTCTCGCGCAAGTAGACGGTCTGGACGACGTCGCGGGTGGCCGGATCGATCGACATCGGCCCCCGCGGGCTCGTCCACTTCATTCCCTTCATCGCCTCGACGAGCTGCTCGCCCGATCCCTTGGGTTCCTTTTTCAACGCCTCGTAGATGAGGTGCATGCCGTCCCAACCTCCGACCGAATGGAAGTTGGGGCGCATCCCCGGGTTCGCCTTCATCATCGCCGCGACGTACGCCTTGTTCTCGGGAGAGTCGTGCGCCGCCGAGTAATGCATCGACGTGATCACACCGGCCGCGGCCGCACCCATGCTGGGGAGGAGATCGTCGTCGACGACGTCGCCGGGGCCGATCATCTTCATTCCCGCCTGCTTCAAGCCGCGCTCGTCGAACTGCTTCATGACCGCGAGGCCCTCGCCGGAAGGCACGAAGACGAACAAGGCGTCGGCCTTCGAGTCCTTCGCGCGCTGGAGGAACGGGGCGTAATCGGGATTCTTGAGCGGCGTGCGCACCGACTCGACGATCGTGCCGCCGGCGGCCTTGAAGCGATTGACGAAGGTCTTCTCCGAGTCGAGACCGGGTGCATAGTCGGTGACCAGAGTGAAGACACGGTTCAACTTGTTCTGCGAGGCCCACAGCGCGATCGGCGCCGTGTTCTGCGGCAGCGTGAAGCCCGAACGCACGATGAACGGCGAGCGCTGCGGGATCACCTGCGTACCCGCGGCCATCACGATCATCGGCACCTTGGCCTCGGTGGCCACGGGTGCCGCCGCGAAGGCGAGCGGCGTCAGGCCGAAGCCGGCCAGCACCGTGATCTTGTCCTGCACGACCAACTCCTGCGCGATGCGCTTGGTCGTCTCGGGCGCGACTCCGGTGTCGTCCTTGATGATGAGTTCGACCGGGCGACCCGCGATGGTGCTGCCGTGCTGCTGCATGTAGAGCTTGCACGACGCGCTGATCTGCCGGCCGGTCGATGCGAACGGGCCCGTCATCGGCAGGATGAGCCCGATCTTCACCGGCGCGCTCTGCGCGATGGCGATGCGTGGAACGGTACCGAGTGCGGCGACCCCCGCCGCACCCTGCAGGATGCGGCGACGGCTCGGGCGGAAAGGTCGATTCATGATGGTCCTCCTCCTCAAAGCAGCGTTATGGAACGAAGTGTACGGCGCGGGTCTGTGCGGTGGGCGCGGCCCCGGCGGTCGGTGATCGACCCTCCTGCCACGGGCTCGCGGTCGCGGGCGTCCCTCCGGCGGCGAGCCAGGCCGCCAGTGCCGCCGCGACGGCATCGGGCCGCTCCATCGGCGCCATGTGGCCGCAAGTGTCGAAGATCACGAGGCGGCACGTCGGGATCATCGCTGCCATCGCCTCGTGCTGCGCCGGTGGCGACCACGCATCCTCACGGCCGCAGCCGACGAGCGCCGGCACGCGGATCGCGCGCAGCGATGCGGAGGCGTCGCCCCGGTCGAGCAGCGCCTCGATCTGTCCGGCGAAACGGGCCGGCGTCTGGCGCGCGATCATGGCGAGGATCGCCTCGACGAGCGGCGCATCGGCGAGGCGCGAGGGGTGCAGCATCGGACGCAGCCACTGCTCGCCCATCGCCCGCATCCCGCGTTCGCGCGCGAGTGCGAGGAGCGCCAGGCGCTGCGCGCGCTCGGTGGCACCGGGCGCGCCGTCGGGACGCGCCGCACTGCCGGTGCTGAGGAGCGCCACGTGCGTCACCCGCTGCGGCGCGCGGCGCAGGATCTCGAGCGCCACGCGCGCACCCATCGAGTGTCCGGCGAGCGCAAAGCGATCGGGCGCCTTCGCGAGCACGACTTCGGCCATGGCACCGAGCGATCGCTCCGCCGAGTAATCGGGGACGCGACACTGTGCGGCGGGGCCCAGGCGCTCGATCACGGGCGCCCAGGCGGCGCGATCGCACAAGAGGCCCGGCAACAGGTAGACGACCGGGGGGGCGTGGGACGGCGCGGTCCGCATGGGGTCGATTCGAGCCTACGCGCCGCGGCCGGCGGCGTTCACTTCGCGTGCGCTGCGCCCGCCCAGGCGCGCAAAGACGCGCCGCGCGTTGCCCTCGAAGATCTTGTGCCGGTCCGTGGCCGACAGCGACTGGACGAGGTCGACGTAGCGGCGCGTGTCGTCGTAGTGATGACCGCTATCCGGATCGATGCCGCGTACCGCGCCGACCATCTCCGAAGCGAACAGGATGTTGTCGATCGGGACGACGCGCGTGAGGAGCTCGACACCCGGGTAGTGGTAGACGCAGGTGTCGAAGAAGACGTTCCCGAGCACCAGCTCCTTGAGCGGCGGACGCTTCATGTCCTGCGCGATGCCCTTGTAGCGACCCCAGTGGTACGGCACGGCGCCCCCGCCGTGCGGAATGATGAACTTGAGCGTCGGGAAGTCACGAAAGAGGTCGCTCGTCAGGAATTGCATGAACGCCGTGGTGTCGGCGTTGATGTAGTGCGCTCCGGTTGCGTGGAACACCGGGTTGCACGACGAGCTGACGTGCACCATCGCCGGCACTTCGAGCTCGACCATCTTCTCGTAGAGGGGATACCACCAGCGATCGGTGAGCGGCGGCTCCTTCCAGTGGCCCCCGGAGGGATCCGGGTTGAGGTTGCAGCCGACGAAGCCCAGTTCCTTCACGCAGCGTTCGAGCTCGGGGATGCAGTTCTCGGGTCGTACCCCCGGCGACTGCGGCAGCTGGCAAACGCCGATGAAGTTGTCCGGATAGAGCTGGCAGACACGGTGCACGAGGTCGTTGCAGATCCGTGACCACTCGCGGCTCGTCGCTTCGTTGCCGATGTGGTGCGCCATGAAGCTCGCCCGCGGCGAGAAGATCGTGAGGTCGGTGCCGCGTTCGCGCTGCATGCGAAGCTGCGCCTTCTCGAGGCTGTCGCGGATCTCGTCGTCGCCGATCACGAGTTCGGTGGGCCTGGGCGCTTGCGCCGGGTCGCCGAGCGCGGCGATCTGCCGCTTGCGCCAGGCTTCGAGCGCGGCTGGCGCGGTCGTGTAATGGCCGTGGCAGTCGATGATCATCGTTCGTGGTCCTCGATGGAGGCAAGGGATGCGTCGTCGGGCGCGCGACTCGCGCCGCGCGCCCGGGCCGTGTCACGCCGCCTTCGGCAGCGCCGCATCCTCGTTTTGCAGCACGAGCAATCCGGCCGCCGTATTCGAGATCGGCACATGGTAGTTCGAGTGCACCTTCGTCACCCGACCGGGAGTCGCGCCGCGCGCGGCGATCCACGCCATGAGCTCGGTTCCCTGGGCACCGGCCTCACGGACGAGATCGAGCGCGGAGTAGCGCGTGAGCTTTTGCGGATCGTTGACGAGTGCGTCCATGCACATCAGGTCGAACGGCTTGTTGATGAACCCGGCGCGCTCGCCATCGAGCTGATGCGACAGGCCGCCGGTGCCGAGCACGAGCACGCGCGCATCGCTGTCCCACGACTGGACCGCGCGGCCGACCGATTCTCCGAGCTTCCAGCTCCGCTTCGGCGAGGGCAGCGGATGCTGCACGTGATTCATGGTGATCGGCACGACGCGGATCGGCCAGTCGCCGCCGCCGGGCCACAGCAGCGCGAGCGGCAGCGACAGCGCGTGGTCGATCTGCATCTGCTGGCACATCGTGATGTCGAACTCGTCGGCGACGAGGGTATTGATGATGTGCCACGACAGCGCCGGGTCGCCCTTGACCGGCTTGAGCGTGGGGATGCCCCAGCCCTCGTCGGCGTTCGGGTACTCGGGCGCCGCGCCGACGGCAAACGTCGGCAGCTTGTCGAGGAAGAAGTTGAGCCCGTGATCCTGGAAGAATGCGACCGCGACGTCGGGCTTGACGCGATCGAGCCACGCGCGCACCGGTGGGTAACCGTCGAAGAATGGCTTCCAGTACGGATCGGACTGCCGTCCCTTGGCGATCGCGCCACCGATCGCGGGAACGTGCGATGTCATGATGGTACCGACGATGGTGGCCATGATTACCTCCCTGCCTCGACGAGTTTCGCCTTGAACGCCTCCTTGGTCATGCCGGTCTGCTGCGCGCCGACATCCTGGACGTCCAGTCCGAAGATCCCCGCGAACTTCGCGAGGTAGTAGATGTTGCCGCCGGCGGCAATCAATTGCTGCACGTTGCGGTTCGCGATCGCGGCCCGCTGCTCGGGCGACAGTCCGAACTTCGCGCAGTACGCGTCCTCGTCGCGCTTGAATGCCTCGCGGTTCTCCGCCGAATTGAACGAATAGCACATCGCGTTGAGCGCGTAGCCCTTCTGCGCCGCGTCACCGTCGAAGATCGGTGTTCCCGGTATGCCGTAGTCCTTCTTGCCTGCACCCATCGCCGCCTCCTTGTTGGGGATCGAGTGGTCGCTACCGGTGCCCCGCTCGGGGCACCCCCTGCCGCACCCGGGTCCGTGCCGCCCCGGGGCTTCTTGCCGTCGTCGTCCGTTCGCGCGTGGCGGTCATGGCGTGCCCCTTGCCCTGCGCTCAAGGCTGCGCGGCGAGCTGGCGCTCGAGGCCGGCCAGCGTCTGGTAGCACGGCAGCACCTGCGCCACGCTGGCATTGGGCTCGCGCCCTTCCCGGATCGCCGCCACGAATTCGCGGTCCTGCAACTCGATGCCGTTCATCGACACGTCGACCTTCGACATGTCGATCTTCTGGTCCTTGCCGTCGACGAGATCGTCGTAGCGCGCGATGTACGTCCCGGAATCGCCGATGTAGCGGAAGAACGTGCCGAGCGGGCCGTCGTTGTTGAACGAGAGCGCGAGGGTGCAGATCGCCCCCGACGCGCTCTTCAACTGGATCGACATGTCCATGGCGATCCCGAGTTCGGGGTGCGGCGGGCCCTGCACCGCGTGCGCGGTGATGATCGCGCCGCGGGACTGGTACGCGAAGAGGTCGACGGTGTGCGCCGCGTGGTGCCACAGCAGGTGGTCGGTCCACGAGCGCGGTTGACCCAGCGCGTTGATGTTCCGGCGCCGAAAGAAGAAGGTCTGCACGTCCATCTGCTGGAGGTGGAAGTCACCGGCCAGGATCTTCCGGTGCACCCACTGGTGGCTCGGGTTGAACCGGCGCGTGTGGCCGACCATCGCGACCTTGCCTGCCGCCCGCTGCGCGGCGGCGACCTCCTGCGCATCGGTCAGCGAATCGGCCAGTGGAATCTCGACTTGCACGTGCTTGCCCGCGGCGAGACAGGCGATCGCCTGGCTCGCGTGGAGCGGGGTCGGCGTCGCGAGGATCACGGCATCGACGTCGTCGCGCGCGAGGCTCTCGGCGAGCTCGGTGGTGACGTGGCCGATGCGGAACCGACGCGCAACCTCCCCGGTCGCCTCGCGCGTGCGGCCGACGAGCGAAGTGACGTGCACGCCGTCGATCTTCGCCAGCGCTTCGAGGTGCTTGATGCCGAATGCGCCGGCACCGGCGAGACAGAGGTTCATGACGGATTCTCGAGGATGATGTGGCCGACGGCGGTGTTCGATGCCGGCACGTGATAGAAGCGATGGACCTCGCGCGCGTCGGCCTCGAGCGCACCCCGCATCACGAGCCACATGACGAGTTCGATGCCCTCCGACCCCGCTTCGCGCACGTACTCGACATGCGGGATCGCCGTGAGGCCTGCGGGATCCTGCGTGAGGCGATCGAGAAAGCGCGTGTCGAACTCGCGATTGATGAAGCCCGCGCGCGGACCCTGCAACTGGTGCGACATGCCGCCCGTGCCCCAGATCATGACCTTCAGATCGGCATCGAACGACGCGACGGCCTTGCGGATCGCGCGGCCGAGATTCCAGCAGCGGTTGCCGGTGGGTGGCGGATACTGCACGACGTTCACCGCGAGCGGGATGACCTGCACCGGCCATTGCGCGGGTTGTCCGAAGAGGAGCGACAGCGGCACCGTGAGCCCGTGGTCGACGTCCATCCGGTTGACGATCGTCATGTCGAATTCGTCGAGGATCGCCGACTGCGCGATGTGCCAGGCGAGTTCCGGATGGCCGCGCACCACGGGCACCGGCCGTGGTCCCCAGCCCTCGTCGGCCGGGGCAAAGGACTCGGCGCAGCCGATCGCGAAGGTGGGGATCATCTCGAGCGAGAACGCGGAGGCGTGATCGTTGTAGACGAGCACGACCACGTCCGGCTGGTGCTCGGCGATCCAGCGCTTCGAGAACTCGTAGCCCGCGAAGACCGGCGCCCAGTAGGGCTCGTGCGTCTTGCCAAGGTCGATCGCCGCGCCGACCGCGGGGATGTGCGAGGTGGTGATGCCAGCGGTGATGCGCGCCATCGCCTACCTCGCGGGATCCGACTTGCTGCGGTTGCCCTTCGGCGGGCGGCCACCGGCCACCATCATCGCCTTGTACGCGTCCTCCGGCATCCCGGTCATCTTCGAGGCGAGGTTCTGGAACGAGAACCCATCGGTGGCGCCGATCTTGGCGAGAAAGTAGATGTTGCCGCCGAGCGCGATCATGCGGTTGTAGTCGCGGGCGAGCACGGCCTCGCGCTGTTCCACGCTCATCGCGAAGCGCTCGAGATAGCTGCGTTCGTCGGCCTTGAACGCCGCCCGGTTGTCGGGCTTCATGAGCGACATGCAGAACATGTTGAGGTGGTAGCCCAGGCGCGACTGCGTCGCATCGAATACGGTGGTGCCGGGAATGTCCTGGAATGCGGCGTTATAGCTCGTCATGGCGCCGCACCCTCCCAGTACAGGCGCAGCGGATTGTCGACCAGGAGCCTTCGTTGCAGATCGGTGGTGGTCGCGATGCGCGGCACGAAGTCGACGAGCTTGCCGTCATCGGGCATGTGGACCTTCATGTTCGGGTGCGGCCAGTCGGTGCCCCAGAGCACGCGGTCCGGAAACGTCTCGACCAGGTGCCGGGCAAAGGGCACGACGTCGTCGTAGTCGGGCGGCCCGGACTTCGACAGGCGCTCGGGGCAGCTCACCTTCGACCAGACGTTGGGATGCTCGCGCATGAGGCGCACGAAGCGCTGGAACTCGGGGCCATCGACGGGCTTGCCGACGTCCGGGCGCCCCATGTGGTCGACGACCACGGTGGTCGGCAGCGACGTGAAGAAGTCCCAGAGTTCGGGCAGATCCTGCGCCTCGAAGTAGACGACGACGTGCCAGCCCAGAGGCGCGATGCGCTGCGCGATCTCGACGAGCACCTCGCGTGGCGTGAAATCGACGAGCCGCCGCACGAAATTGAAGCGCGTGCCGCGGACGCCGGCGGCATGCATCGCTTCGAGCTCGGCGTCGGTGACGTCGCGGCCGACCGACGCGACGCCGCGTGCCCGCCCGTCGGAATGCACCAGCGCATCGACCAGCGCCCGGTTGTCGGTGCCGTGGCAGGTTGCCTGCACGACGACGTTGCGGGTGAAACCGAGAAAGTCCCGAAGCGCGAAGAGCCGCTCCTTGGGCGCATCGCAGGGCGTGTACTTGCGCTCCGGTGCGTAGGGGAAGATGGCGCCCGGGCCGAAGACGTGGCAGTGCGCGTCGACCGCGCCCGGCGGCGGACGAAAGCGCGGGCGCGATGGCCTGGGATCGAACACCTTCCAGTCGGCGTCCATCGTGAAGGCGTGCCCGCCCGCGAGCGGCGACGCCTGCGGCGAGCGACCTGCCGTGTCAGTCGACATACTTGAGCCCCGCCTTGGCAAGCGGCTCGCGCATGCCGTACAGGTCGATGCCGAGTTCGCCGGCGGCAAGGCGCGCACGCTTGGATGCCTCGTTCTTCTCACGCGCCTCCGCCGCCGCGGCGACCGTCGCCGCGCGCTCGCGCGGCACGACGACGACGCCGTCGTCGTCGGCGACGACGACGTCGCCCGGGTGCACGAGCATCCCGGCGCACACGACCGGGACGTTGACCGATCCGACGGTCGCCTTGACGGTGCCTTTGGCGTGGATCGCCCTGGACCAGACGGGGAATTGCATCTCGGCGAGCGTGCGCGCATCGCGCGCGCCGGCGTCGATCACGAGCCCGCGGCAGCCGCGGGCACGGTACGAGGTCGCCAGGAGGTCGCCGAACATGCCGTCGTCGTTGTCGGTCGTCACCGCAACGACGCAGACGTCACCGGGGGTGAGCATTTCCGCAGCGACGTGCAGCATCCAGTTGTCGCCGGGTTGCGCGAGCACCGTGACCGCAGAACCCGCGACCGCAGCGCCCGGCCACACCGGCCGCAGATACGGCTTCATGAGTCCCGTGCGACCCTGCGCCTCGTGCACCGTCGCCACGCCGGCCCGGGCGAGGCGAGCGGCGATGTCCGCGTCGGCGCGCGCGATGTTGCGTACCGCGACGCCAAGCTTGCCGAATTCGGTCATGTCTCCTCCAGGGCAGCGGCGGGTGCGAAAGACCACGTCACCGCTGCGAAACCCGCGCCTCGTCGCTGCGCTGGCGCGTGCGGCCCCGACCATGGCGCCTTTGCGAAGTCTGCACGTGATCGATCCCATTGAACAGTGCGATGGCGGCACTATCAGTTATGCCGGCTCGGCATGACGTGCCGCGCGTGGCCCACGATCTCACCTTGCCGGCTCCATGCCGTGCCGGCGCTTCGCGGCATCGGCCTCGGCCGAGGCCATGAACGCGAGCACGCGGCGGGTCGCGTCGGGTTGCGTGGACGTGCTCGCGATCGCACCGGCGAACGTCGTCACGACCTGCACCGCGGCAGGCAGGGGTCCGAGCACGTCGATGCCCTCGAGCGCCAGCAATTCGGAGCCCTGCTGGAATCCCAGTTCGACCTCGCCGCGGGCGACGAGAGAGCCCACCGGAACGCCGGGTGGCGCCTGCACGATCGAAGGCCCCGACCCGGCGCGAACGCCCCAGCGCTCGAGCAGGCGTGCGAGATGGACACCGCTCGGGCCGGTGGAGTAGCCCACCGTTCTTGCGGCGAGCACGGCGCGGCGCAGCGCATCCTCGGAGGCAATGTCCGGGTGCGCGGCGCCCGCGCGCACCGCCACGGCGACACCAGAGCGCGCGAGGTCGACGCGACTGCCGGCGAGCACGAATCCGTCGCGCTCCAGGGCGTCGATCGCCTCGGCGGCGAGGATCACGGCATCGAAGGCCTCGCCTGCGCGCACGCGCCTTGCGGCCTCGACCCCGCCGACGGATTCGAGCGCCAGGTCCTGCGGGTCGCGTTGGCGATGCAGCGTCGAGAGCTCGGCCAGGATCTGGCGTGTCGCCATCGACGAGATGATGCGCAGCGATTCGACCATGACGATGCGGGCGCGAAGCCCCGTGCGGTGCGAAGCGTCCAGTCTGCGCCGCGCGTCGCATCCACGCCAGCGCGATTGCTAGACTAGCAGCTATGCCGAAAGCGCATCGCAGATCCCGTCGCGACTGAACGCCGCCGTGGATCTCAAGCAACTCGAATACTTCGTCGCGGTCGTCGACCTGGGCGGATTCACGCGTGCCTCGCGCCTGCTGCGCGTCGCGCAACCCGCGATCAGCCGCCAGGTGCGCGCGCTCGAGGTCGAACTGCGCCAGAACCTGCTCCTGCGCAACGGCCGCGGCGCGACGCCGACGGAAGCGGGCAAGCGGCTTCTCGTGCACGCGCGCAGCATCCTGCAGCAGGTCGAGCGCGCGCGCCGTGAGGTCGACGAGATCAAGGGCTCTCCGGTCGGCGCCATCGTGATCGGCCTCGCCCCGACGCTGGCTCGCGCGCACACCGCGCCGATCGTGCGCGAGTTTCGCCGTCGCTACCCGAAGGCTTCGATCAGCATCGTCGAAGGGTTGTCGGTGCACATTCTCGAGTGGGTGATCGTCGGTCGCGTCGACGTGGGCCTGCTCTACAATCCGGCGCCTTCGCCGGCGATCACGCTGACCCCGCTCATCGACGAGCCGCTGTGTCTCATCAGCCGACGCTCGACCCGGCGCAGCGCGGCGAGCGTGCGCCTCCACGATCTGCCGGATTACCCGCTCGTCATTCCGAGTCGGCCGCACACGATCCGCACGCTCGTCGAGGCGCGGCTCGCGATGATCGGCGCCCGTCCGCAGGTCGCGCTCGAGGTCGACGCCGTGGGCGCGATCCTCGAACTCGTGGCTGAAGGGCAGGGCCACGCCATCCTCTCGCGGCGCGCGGCGAGCGCGACCGACGTCGCACGCAAGCTCGTGGCGCGACCGATCGTGCAACCCGCATTGCTGAGTTCGCTCGCGCTTGCGGTCTCGGCGCAGCGACCGGCCACCCCGGTGCAGGACGCCGCCGTCGCACTCGTCACCGAGATCGTCTCGGCGATCGTCGCGTAAGTCGCCCCGTCATGCTCGCGCCACCGCGCGCGAGCTCACCTGCCGGCCGCGAGCGCGCGACGCAGCCTCGCTCCCCACGCGGCGTCGGGGGTGAGCGCGCCGTGCCAGCGATGACGCACGATCGCAATCGCACCGTGGGCAAGCACGTCGTTCTCGTCACCCGGTGCGCGCGTTCCGGGCCGACCGCGCCGCACCCGGGCCACGATCTCGTCCGGGTCACGTCTGACGATGTCGCAATGTGCCGCGATCTTGTCGCGCGCAAGAGACGGGAACGCGATCTCGGCAGGAAGGCGCGCCGGCAGGTTGACCGCGAGGAAGCCGCCGTCGGCGCACCACGCGGAGCGTTCCGCGTACAGCGTCGTGATGAGGCGAGTCAACCACGCGCGCTCCGGCCCGGCGTAGTCGTCCTTGCGCTCGTGCGACAGCGCAATCGCGGGGATCGCGCGCATCGCCGCCTCGCGGGCGATCGCCATCGTTCCCGAGTACGCCGCGTCCTCGCCGACGTTGCGCTTGTCGTTGATGCCGGCGAGCACGAGGTCGGGCGCATCGCCCTCGGCGTAGAGCGTGGCCAGCGCGACCATGAGGCCGTCGACGGGCGACCCTGAACATTCGTACCTGTGTTCGCCGCACTTTCTTAGCGTGATGTCGCGGTCGAAGCTCACCTGGTGACTCGCTGCCGTCCACTTGCGGGCCGGCCCGACGCCCACGACTGCACCCAGCGGACGCGCGACGTCGGCGAGGAGGGCGAGGCCGGGCGCGACTGCGCCATCGTCGTTGGCGGTGAGGATGCGAAGCGCGCGACCCGGTTCGCTCTCGGTCATGGCAGCAGCACCGTGTCGCCGGTGGCAACCGTGGTGGCAAGCGCCGGCAGGTGGTTGCCGAGGCGGGCCAGCGTCGCGGCATCGCAGGAATGGCCGAGCACGCGTCGCGCGCCGCTGCGTGCGACCAGCGTTTGGTTTTCGGTCAGTGTGGGATGCGTCGGCAGGCGGATCCACGTGGCGCCGTGCGCGGCGAGGAGGTCGTCGGCGAGGCTGCCCTCGGGAACGTGCCCGGTGAGTAGCACCGGCCAGCCCTTCGCGCGTGCCGATTCGAGCCACGTCCGTGAGGGGCCGGTCATGCCCATGCCGTCGTGACACAGCAGCGGTGCCGCCGGCAGCGCATGCGCGTCGGTCCAGTCGATGGCGGCGTCGAGGCGATGCGCGAGGCGCGCCGCGATCCCCGGTGCGATCCAGTCGCGCTCGGCGAGTTGCGTCGCGAGCGCCGCGCGCATCCCGGGCGCGAGCGCCACCGGCGCGTCGAGCACGGCGAGGAGTTCGAGCGAACGGCCGAGGAGCGGGGTGGGCAGGATCGAACCGCCGGCCTGCGCGCGGACCCACGCGCGGATCGCGTCGGCACGTGCGGCGGGTGCGATGTCGTCGTCGCCGTACGAGGCGTCGATCGCGAGGGTGTCGCAGGCGGGCAGCGGATCCATCACGAAGACGGGACTCGCAGGGACGACGTCACCGCAGTAGACGAATCGCGTCGCGTCGTCGTCGATGCTGCACCATACGCCACCGACGATGTGGCCGGAGCGTCCGGTCTCGATCGTGAACGGGCCGAGCCTGACGCGTCCGCGCGCGGGCAGCGACGCGAAGCGCGCGCAGGCGATGCGCGCGGCGTCGGCCGGATCGGCATAACCCTCGACGCCGTGCGCGAGGTCGCGGCGCGTCTCGTCGGTGACGTGGATCGTGCCGGCGAAGCCGTGCGCGAGACACCAGCCGAGCGCGCCGGCGTGATCCTCGTGCGCGTGCGTGATCACGATGGCCGAGGTGGCGGCAAGCGTTGCCGAAGTGAGCGCGGGCACGTAGTCGGCGCGACCGCGGGCGCTCGTCTTCACTCCGGCATCGAAGAGCAGGCGATACCCGTCGCGCTCGACGGCCAATGAGGTGCGGCCCTTCTCACCGAAGCCGCCGTGCAGCGTGAGGCGCATCAGCCGGCGAGATCGCGGCGCGACAGCCAGCACGGCGACGGCGTGGCAGGCACGATCATGTCGGCAGCACCCATCCGTCGTGCACCGCGATGCGCAGCGCCTGCCCCGCGGCCAGCGTCGAGGGTTCGGCCACCTCGAGGTGCAGCAGCAGGTCTTGCGCTTCCGGGACGCCCGCGGCAAGGCGCGCTTCGATGCGAAAGTGCCCGCCCTTGTACACCGTGCGCGTGACGACGGCGTCGAGCCCGCCGGCGTTGCCGGTCGCCGGGACGAGGTCGCCTGAGCGCAGGACGGCGCTCGCCGGACCTTGGCGCTGGCCGGGTGCGCAGCGCATGCGCATCGGCACGCCAAAGAGATCGACGTCGCAGTGCGCGTCGCCCTCGTTCTTGCGTACGGTGACGGGAACGACCATCCCCTCGCCAATGAAGCGGGCCACCGTCGCGTCCGCCGGCTCCCGGTAGAGCGTGGACGGTGCGGCGAACTGCAGCACGCGACCCTGGTCCATCACCGCGATGCGGTCGGCCAACGCCATTGCCTCCGCCTGGTCGTGCGTGATGTAGATCATCGTCGTGCGCGTGCGCGCATGGAACTGCGCGAACTGGTCTTCCATCCCGGCGCGCAGGTGGACGTCGAGGTTGGCGAGCGGTTCGTCGAGCAGGACGAGCGAGGGCTCGGTGACGAGGCAGCGCGCGAGCGCCACCCGCTGCCGCTGGCCGCCCGACAGGAGCGCGGGACGCCGATCGGCAAAACCGTCGAGACGCACGAGTGCCAGTGCATCGGTGATGCGTCGCGAGCGCTCGGGTTCGCGCACGCCGGCGCTGTCGAGACCGTAGCCCACGTTCTCGGCGACCGTCATGTGCGGCCACAGCGCATACGACTGGAACACGATCCCGATGCGCCGTCGCTCCGGCGGGACGTGGCGATCCGGCGCGGAGACCACGGCGTCGCCAATCACGATGCGTCCGCCATCCGGCCGATCGAAGCCGGCGATCTGGCGCAGGAGCGTCGTCTTGCCGCAGCCCGACGCGCCGAGGATCGCGACGAACTCGCCGTCGCCGACGGCGAGCGAGACGTCGTCGAGGGCACGAAACGACCCGAACGACTTGACGAGGTGCTCGACCGTCAATCCCGCCATGGAATCACTCCGCGCGACACGCGGCCGGCAAACAGCAGCGTGGACGACATCAGGACGACCGACAGCACGATGGTGAGCATCGCGAGCGCGGCGGCGTAGGTGGCGTCACCGCCTTGCTGGAACGAGAAGAGGACGACGCCGAGCGTCTCGGCACCCGATGACCACAGCAGCGCCGAGATCGTGAGTTCGTTGAATGCGGTGAGGAAGATGAGCAACGCTCCCGCCGCGGCCGCCGGAGCGACCAGCGGCAGGATCACCGTGCGCAGCCGCCGTACGAGGGAAGCGCCCGTGATCTGCGCGGCCTCCTCGAGCGTGCGGTCGAGCTGGTGGAAGCCGCTCACCACCGGGCGCAACCCGAGCACGAGGAAGCGCGCGAGGTAGCCGAAGAGGATGATCCACACCGTGTTGTACAGCGAGAAGCCGACGATCGGGAGCGGCTTCAGGAAGAGGAGGATGGCGGCGATCGCCACGACGACGCCGGGAATCGCATACGGCAGTTCGCTGAAGAACGCGACCGCGCGCAGCAGGCGCGAGCGGCGCCAGACGAGGAAGTATGCGAGCGGTACCGCAAAGAGCGCGATCGCGGTCGCTGCGACGATCGACAGGCCGAGGCTGTTGCGAAAGGCGCGGCGCGCGGCATCGTGGTCGAAGAGCACGAAGCGAAAGTTCTCGACGGTCGCGTTGGCGGCGGAGAGCTTGACGCCCACGGCCGGCACGAGCGAGGTCAGCGCGAGCGCGAACATCGGCAGCAGGATCATCACCACGACGAGAGACCACAGGACGATCTCGACCGGCAGCCGCCACCGGCCGAGTTCGAACGGTGCGGCGAGGTTCGATACCGAGACGACGCGAAAGTCGCGACGCTTGAGCATCGCATCCTGCAGGCGAATCCCCGCGATCGCGATCACCCCGACCAGGATCGACAGCACCGAGACTTCGGCGAGCACGCTCGTGCCGAGGCCGGCCAGACGCTGGTAGATGAGCGTCGGCAGCACGAGGTAGCCGCTCGGAATGCCGAGGAAGGCGGGGATGCCGAAGTTGCCCAGGCACGACACGAAGGCGAGGGCGACACCGGCGACGAGGGGCGGGGTCATGAGCGGCAGCACGATCCGCCGCAGGACCCGCCAGCGGCCGCCGCCGCCGGCAAATCCCGCCTCGATCAATTCGCCCGGAAGCGCACGCAGGCCTGCGCGCAGCGCGAGGAAGACCAACGGCGCGTACTGCACCCCGAGGAGGAGGACGATGCCTCCTGCGGAGTACAGCGGATTGCGCGAACCCGGAGGCGGCGCGATGCCCAGCAGATGCAGCAGCGCGCTCGCCGGCCCGAACATCGTGAGCCACGCCAGGGCCACGACCTGTGGCGCGATCATGAGCGGCATCACGAACAGGAAGACGAACGCATTGCGGGCCCGGATGTCGGTCAAGGCGACGATCAGCGCGACGGCGCTGCCCAGCAGCGCCGCGAGCGCCGTTCCCCCGAGTGCGACCAGCAGGCTGTTGCGCGTCGCGGTCCACGTCGTCGCGTTGCCGAGCACGCTGCGAAACGCCTCGAGCGATACCTGACCGCCTGGCGCGAACGCCTCGACGACGAGCCGCGCGAGGGGGACGACCGACAGCACGGCGACGACCACGAGCAGGACGACGAGCAGCGCGCTTTCCTCGATGCGCTCCTTGAGGCCCCGTCCGATCGTCTCCGTGTCGGCGGCCATCGCGGCTTACTTGCCGAAGATCTCCGCGAAGCGCTTCAGGTTGTCCGCGTTGGTCGCGACCACCTGCGCGATGTTGGTCGGCATGAGGTTGATCTTCGTTCCGGGCGGAAGCCACGCCGGCGCGCCGGCCGCGGGGTTGGCCGGGATGTAGCCCATCGTCACCACGAGCTTCTGTCCTTCGAGCGAGAGGATGAAGTCGACGAACGCTTTCGCCGCGACGGGATTTTGCGTTGCCTTGACGATGGCCACCGGCTCGGTCACGGCCGGATTGCCTTCCTTGGGGAAGATGAAGTCGACCGGCGAGCCCTTGGCCTTGGCGTTGAAGGCCATGAAGTCGACGAGGACGCCGACCGTCTTCTCGCCGTTGGCCACTGCCGTCAATACCGCGCCGTTGCCGCGCACCGCGGTGGCGTCGAGCGCCTTCAGCTTCTCGAAGAACCCCCAGCCGAGATCGGCGCGTGCCGTCATCGTGCCCAGCATGATCGCCGCGGCACCCGAATACAGCGGGCTCGGCATGCTGATCTGCCCCTTGTACTCGGGCTTGACGAGGTCGGTCCACGACTGCGGGCGCGATTTCACGCTGGTGTTGACGACGATCCCCGTGGTGATGAGCTTGGAGCCGAAGTAGGTGCGATCCGAGTCGAGCACCGCGGGGTCGATGCCGTCGACCTTGGCCTGCGGGTAGGCGAGGAGTCGGCCGTCCTTCTTGAGCGTCTCCATGCTCGCGGCATCGGCGATGAGCAGCACGTCGGCCTTCGGCTGGCCCGCGGCGAATTCGGCCGCGAGCTTGGCCATCACCTCGGTCGTGCCGGAGCGAAAGACCTCGACCTCCACGCCGGGATTGACCTTGCGAAACGCGGCCACCGTCTGGCTCGCGTCGCGCTCCGGCTGCGAGGTGTAGAGCACGAGCTTGCCGCCCGGTGCTTGCGCCATGGCGCTGCCGGTGGCGACGGCTGCGGCGATGCCCAACGCCCCCAGCGCGGTGAGCACGGCCCGGCGTGTGGGTCGGGGTGCGATGCATTCGATCTTCCTACTCATGTCAATGTCCTCCGGGATGGGTGGCCGGACGCGGGAAGCGCCCTTCGCCTGCCGCGAGCGTACGGTTCGGTGCGATCGCGACGATCACGTCCGTCCTGTCGACCGTCACCGGCTAGGTCGTGGTACTGCCCGGCGCCGGCGACAGCAGGTGCGGCGTCTCGATGGCGACGCGCAAGTCTGCCATGAAGCGCGCGGCGGCAACGCCGTCGACGATACGATGGTCCGACGACAGGCAGAAATTCGCCATCGGTCGCAGCACGATCGCACCGTCACGGGCCACGGGCGTGTCGAGCGTGCGACCGATCGCGAGAATGGCCGATTCCGGCGGATTGATGATCGCGGTGAAGGCGTCCACGCCGTACATGCCGAGGTTGCTCACCGAGAACGTGCCGCCGCGCATGTCCGCGGGCGTGATCGCGCGGGTGCGCACCGCGTCGCGCAAGCGCGCATAGTCGTGCGCCAGCGCCTCGAGCGGCTGCCGATGCGCGGCGCGCAGGACGGGGACCACGAGATCACCGTCACGATCCATGGCCACACCGACGTGCACGTCCCGGTGCAGCCGGATGCCCGCCTCGTCGCAACTCGCGTTGAGCGCGGGATGGCGCGCGAGCACGCGCGCGACGAGATAGACGATGGCAAGCGTCGTCGACACCGGCGCGCGTTCGGGCGCCGCGTGACGGTAGGCGGCGAGGGCATCGCGCAGCGCGCCCATGTCGATGTGCGCGGTGAGGTAGAAGTGCGGCGCCTTCTGCGCACTCGCCGCCAGCCTTTCGGCGACGATGCGCCGCGTCGGCGTCATCGGCAGCAGCGTGTCGGCATCGGTGGCGGCCACACTTCCTCGCGTGCTCGCGGTCACGTCATGCGGGCGGACCCGCGCGAGCGCGTCGACGTCGGCGGCGACGATACGCCCTTCGGGCCCGGAGCCGACGACGCTTGCGAGCGCAATGCCTTCCTCGCGGGCGCGCGTGCGTGCCCACGGCGTGGCGCGCAGGGGCGCCGTGGCGTCACCGGAGCGCGGCGTCGGTGCGGGCACCGATGCCGGGGGCGCGGCCGGCGTCGGCCTCGGCGACGGGACCTGCGCCGGGGTGGGTGGCGATGCCTCCGTGGGCGACGGCAGCGACGACGGTGCGATGAGGCTTGCGGCGGGATCGGCGTCGGCCGTTGCCTCGTCGATCCAGGCGACGATCGTGCCGACCGCGAGTTCGTTGCCATCCACTGGTGCGAGATCACGGATGCGACCGGCTGCCGGTGCCTCGACCTCCATCAGCGACTTCGCGGTCTCCATCTCGAAGAGCACGTCGCCGACCTCGACGAGATCCCCCGCGGCGACGCGCCACTGCGCGATGGTGCCGGCCTCCATGTCCATGTCGACCTTGGGCAGGACGACCTCGACGGCCATCAGGCGCGCCCTTCGCGGACGAGGCGCGTTGCCGCGCGCACGATGTCGTCTTCCTGCGGAACGGCAGCCTTCTCCAGCACCGGGTTGTACGGAATCGGCGTGTCGGCGCCGCCGAGTCGCGCGATCGGCGCATCGAGGAGGTCGAACGCTGCGCCTTCGGCCACCCGCGCCGCGATCTCGGCACCGATGCCCATCGTCTTCACGCCCTCGTGGACGATGAGCAGACGA
>JADZDD010000023.1 GCA_020851235.1 Burkholderiales bacterium
AGCTTGCCCTCCATGTCGCCACGACGGATGATTTCGCTGATGTAGCCGTTGCTCGCGCGATCGATGAGCTCGGCCGACAGCGACAACTTGCGGTTGTCGAACACGCCGACCACGACACAGGCACTTCGCTGCTTCTCGGGGCTCCCGCTTTTTATGGTAAATTCCATCGCGCTTCCTCGTCTCCCGCCGACCTTTTATTTGGGGTTACACATCGTGCCGCGCATTATCGGCAAAACCCCAAAAAAAAGTCAAAACTTTTCCCGGCGTCATGATCTTCCGCCGTAGCCTCGTCCGGGAGCTGACCGCGACCGCGATCGGACTCTTCGTCGTCCTCCTCGCGATCCTCTTCACGCAGTCGGTGATTCGCATCCTCGCCCGCGCCGCGGGGGGTGCCGTCGCCGCCAACGGCGTCCTCGCGTTGATCGGCTTCAACGCGATGTTCTATCTCAACATCCTCCTCGCGCTGGCGCTGTTCCTCACCGTGCTGCTCACGCTCTCGCGCTGGTATCGCGACAGCGAGATGGTGGTCTGGTTCACCTCGGGGGTGTCGCTGACCGCGTGCCTGCGCCCGATCCTGTACTTCGCGGCCCCATTCCTCGTCGCCATCGTGCTCCTGTCGCTGTTCCTCTCGCCGTGGGCCGAGCAGCGCAAGCTCGAGTACGAGCGCCAGCTCGAGCAGCGCGAGGAGCTGTCGATCCTCTCCCCCGGGCTCTTCCGCGAATTCCGGCGCGCGGGGATCGTGGTCTACATCGACAGCTTCAACCCGGTCGACGGCCGCATCCGCAACGTGTTCCTGCACTCGGTCGACGAGGGCAAGGATTCGACGACCGTCGCCCGCCTGGGTCACCTCGTCGAAGAGCCCAACGGTGACCGCTTCGTCGTGCTCGAGGGCGGTCGGCGCTACGAAGGCAGGGCCGGCACCGCCGACTTCCGCCTGATCGAGTTCGACAAGCTGGGACGACGGATCGAGCCCTCCGAGGTGCGCGCGCTCCCGACGTCGAACAAGGCGCTGCCGACTGCCGCGCTGCTCGTCAGCGACGGCCGTGGCGAGCGCGCCGAACTCTTCTGGCGGATCTCGGTTCCGATCCTCGCGCTGGTGCTGACGCTGCTCGCGATCCCGCTCGCCTACGTCAATCCGCGCATGGGCCGCTCGTTCAATCTCATCGCTGCCGCATTCCTGTACATGCTCTACACGAACTGCATCAACATCGTGCAGAGCATGATCGCGCAGGGCACACTCGGCCTGTGGGCGGGGCTCGCGATCCCGCACATCACCGCACTCGTCGTCGTCCTGCTCCTCTTCCGCCATCAGCTGTCGCTGCGCGGCCTCTTCGGTCACCTGCGGCTGCGTCGGGGCTGATCGTGCGCACGCTCACGCGCTACATCGGTCGCGAGGTTCTGCTGACGACGCTGTTGCTGTTCGTCGCGCTGATCGGGCTGTTCACGTTCTTCGATCTCATCAACGAGATGCGCGACGTCGGTCGCGGTGGCTACACGATCACCACCGCGCTCGTCTACGTCGCGCTGCACGTTCCGTCGCGCGTGTACGAGCTGTTTCCCGTCGCCGCGCTCATCGGGACGCTCTTCGCCATCTCTCAGCTCGTCGCGAACTCGGAGTTCACGGTCATGCGCGCCTCCGGCGCATCGATCGTGCAGGTCGGGTGGGCCGTCGTGCGCGTGGGCATTCCGCTCGCGCTCGCCACGTTCCTCGCAGGCGAGTACATCGCGCCTCCCGCCGAGCGCCTTGCGCAGACCGTGCGCGCCGCGGCGATGGGCAATGCCACCGGCGTCGTCGCCCAGCAGTTCGAAAGCGGCTTCTGGTTCAAGCAGGATCTCACGTTCGTCAACATCCGCACGGTCATGGCCGACATGACGCTCGTCGGCGTACGCATGTACGAGTTCGACAAGAGCCTGCGCCTCACCGCAGTGCGCAGCGCCGAGACCGGCCGCTACGCCGGTGACGGTCGCTGGCGGCTCGAGAAGGTGCGGGTGACCGAGTTCGGCCACGACGAGGCCAAGGCATCGACGCAGGGCGAATGGCTGTGGACGTCCGTGCTGCAGCCGTCGATCCTCACCGTCTACCAGGTCGCGCCGGAGCGGCTCGCGTTGTCGACGCTGTGGGACAACATCCAGGTGCTCGGCACGAGTGCGCAGAAGACGTCGCGCTTCGAGATCGCCCTCTGGTCGAAAATCCTCTACCCCGTCGCCGTGCTGGTGATGATGCTGCTCGCACTCCCCTTCGCGCAGTTCCAGCGGCGTCAGGGCGGTGTGGGCTTCCGCATCTTCGCCGGCACGATGCTGGGGCTCGCCTTCTGGCTCATCGAGCGCCTCTTTGCCTACCTCGGCGTGCTCAACGACTGGGCACCGCTATTTTCGGCGGCGTTCCCGCTCGTCGCCTTCGCGCTGCTCGCCGTCGGCATGCAGCGCTACATCGAGCGCCGCTGACGCGGCCGGGCGGCCGCGGTGGGCGGGAGCGCCGACGGCGCATCGAAGTAATCCGGGTGCTGTCCGGCGAGGGCTCGGGCGATATCACGGTTGCGCCCGACATGGACGGCGAGACGCTTCGCCGCGAGCTCGCCGCTGCCAGCACGGATGGCACGCACGATGCCGCGATGGTCGGCAAGCGCGGTACGCGCGTTGAGCGACTCCGGCGCCGCCAATGCCCGTACCCGATGGTGCATGTCGCGCGCCTTGCCGATGACGTCCCAGAGCCCGGGTCGTCCGCTCGCGTCGACCAGCGCGTGATGGAATGCGGCGTCTGCCTCGAGCGTCGCCGCAGTGTCGCCACGCTCGACTGCGGCCGCGTGCGCTGCGACGGCCCGGCCCAGGGCATCGGCCAGTGCGACGTGGTCGTGGCGCGCCGCGAGCTCACGCAGGATCGCCCCTTCGACCGCGGCGCGCACGAACAACGCCTCCTCGAGCCGATCGAGCCGCATGCGGGACACGTACGTTCCGCGCTGGGGTCGGATCTCGATGAGACCCTCCTCAGCAAGGCGCAGCAGCGCCTCGCGCACCGGCGTGCGACTCGTCCCGAATCGCATCGCCACATCACTCTCGGGAAGGACGGCACCCGGAACGAGGGTGACGTCGAGGATGCCCTGCCGCAGCCACGCGTACACGCGAGCACTCTCCGACACGTCACGACGGCCGCGATCCGCCGCGTGGGGCATGGGCACGACGTGGCGGTCGGATGGTCTTGGCATCACGACCGCCGCAGGCCACGCAGCATGGCAAGCTTCGCGTCCGAAAGATAACCGTAGCGATTGACCCAGAGCGACAGGCCCGTCGATTGCGCGAGCGCGATGCGGTGCTCGACGTCGGCGAGCGGACCGTAGCTGTGTGCAAAGGCGATCACGGGCACCGGACCTGCCGCCCGAGCGGCCGCCTGCAACTTGGCCACTTGCGCCTGGCTGCCTGCCGGATGAGCCTGTAGCGGGCCGGGGTAGTGAAGCATCGAGCCGTCGACATCGGCGTCGACGAGGCCGAATCGCTGCGCGACCGCCGCGGCGAGCGCATCCTGCACGGGCGGCGTCGCGACACCGAGGAGGTCCCGGGCCCAATAGCGCGCGATCATGGGCCAGTGCATCGTGTACAGCTTGATCCCGATGCGATCCACGATCCCTTCGAGCTCGCGCAGGGGAAAACCGGAGATGGCATCGAACGGCGGTGGAAAGGCCTGCGGCTCGAGACGCCGACGCGGCCCGGGTACGGCATCGAGCGCAGCACGCACCGTCGCAAGCAGCGTGCGTGCGCTGCGCCGCTTGGCCGCAAACAACGCACCGAGTGGGCCCTCGCCGCTGAACAGCGCGCCCCATCCCGCGGCGTCGAGCGCAGATCCGGCCGCGGCGACGCCGCCTGGCGCTGCGCCGCGCACCGTCGCCATGAGCTCGTCGCGCCATGCCGACACGTCGCGTGCGATGGCGACGGGATCGGCGCCCATCTCGCGCATCGTTGCGCAGGCGGCCGGATTGAAGTCGAACAGCGCGCTCGTGAAGTCGTACGGCGGATACTCTGGCCAGTCGAGCCGAATTCCGGCCGCGCCCGGATAGCGCGTGGCGAGCTCGGCCACGAGCGTCGCGGTGTAGGTCGCAACCGACGGGCTCGCCAGCGAGGCGTTGCGGTCGACACGTGCATCATGACGCGCGAGATCCGGGCCGAGACACTGGTCGGCGTCGATCGCACCCGAGAACTGCACGCGATAGCCGGGTGGGCTCGCGGCCATGACCTGCAAGTGGACTTCGATCCCCCGCGCCCGCGCCGCGTCGATGGCGCGATCGAGAAGATCGGGATACCGCGCGGTCAGCGCGGATGGCGCCGACGGCTGGTAGCGTTGCCCACGATAGCGCGAGCGATCGTGCGCGAAGGCGGGCGCCGTCCGCACCCACAACTCGCGGCGACCGAACAGCGGCCGATCGAGCGGGCGCACCCTGCCCGCCTCGCCGTCAGGCGGCGGCTCGCGCGCGCCTTCGCCCTCGGCCACCGCTTCGAGCACGTACGGACTCGTCACGATCGCGGAGGCACCGGCGTGCTCGATGCGGTCGAGCACGCGCTCGATTCCCTCGCACTGGAACCATTCCGGCATCACGGTGATGCCAAGCGCGGGTGCGGCGGGTGCGGTCACGTGGACGACTCCGGGCGAGGGTCGGGAAGCCACACCCGGAAAAGCCCCCGAGCGCCGACAGGATGGGATGCCATTCGCGGCGTCGAGCCGGGAGCAAGGAAGCCCACTGCGGCAACCGTGGGTCGGGCATTGCTGCGAGCGTGTCTTGTCGACTAGTATATAAGCTTCACAGGGAGGTGCCAATGTTCGGACTTTCGTTCTCGCTCGTGCGCCGCAGCGGTGGCGCAGGACTCGTCGCCATGTGCGCCCTCGTGGCATCGGGCGCCCTCGCGCAAGGCGTGTTTCCGTCGCAACCGGTGCGACTCGTCGTCCCGGTCGCGGCCGGTGGCGGCATCGACACCGCATTCCGCGCCATCGCGCCGGCGTGGGGGGAAGAACTCGGCCAACCGATCGTGGTGGAGAACAAGCCCGGCGGCGGCCAGATCCTCGGCAGCGACCTCGTCGCCAAGGCCAAACCCGACGGCTACACGTTGCTCGCCCCGGGGGTACCGATTGCCTTCAATACCGCGCTGGGCCGCAAGCTTCCATACGACGCCGTCAAGGACTTCACGCCGATCTCCCTCGTCGTCACGCAGCCGCTGTTGGTCGTCGTGAACCCCAGCGTGCCGGTGAAGTCGATGCCTGAACTCGTCGCCTACGCGAAGGCGCAACCGCATCCACTGCAGTACACCTCCGGCGGGATCGGCAGCTACGGGCACCTGTGGTGGGAGATGGTCCGGTCGCAGCAGGGCATCCCGGGGGAACACGTCGCCTACAACGGCATCGCGCCCGCGCTCAAGGACGTCATGGGGGGACAGGTGCCGCTGCTCATCGATGCCATCGTGCCCACCGGTGCTCAGGTTCAGGCCGGCACGGTCCGCGGGATCGCCATCGTGTCCCAGCAGCGGGCGAAGTCGCTGCCGACGCTCGCCACGCTTTCGGAGCAAGGGTTCACGGGCCTCGACGCGGCACCGTTCTACGGGGTCCTGGGTCCCGCGGGGATGGATCCCGCCGTGGTGCAGAAGCTGAACGGCACGCTCGTCAAGGCGCTGACTCGCCCGGACGTGCGCGACAAGCTCAACGGCCTTGGCTTCGACGTCGTCGCGAGCTCGCCCGAGGCCTACGCCAAGCTCATCCGCGATGAGATCGTGCGCTGGTCGAAGGTCGTGAAGGATCAGAACATCAAGGTCGAATGAGCCTCGCCCAACGCCTCAAGCGCCGCTGCGATCGCCGCTCCACTACACTGTCGTCTCTGCCAACGACGACCGAGGGGTCCGCATGCACATCCAGAAATTGCCCGCCGAGCCACGCGTCCAGTCCGGCTTCCCCGTGGAGCAACTGTACGGCGTCGACGGCAAGACGCTGCGCGTGGACATCGAGTGGAAGGTGATCGAGATGTTCCTCGCCGGCGCGACCCCAACGATCGACGCGGTCCAGGCCGCCTTGCGCACGCACCAGCCGGAGATCGAGCGCGTCGTGCAGGCGCGCCTGTTCGCGCAGGGCTTCCCGCTGTCCAACGACCTCGTCCTCACCCCTGCCGACTTCGGCGCCGCGGCTGCGCGATGAGCGACCCGTGCGGCCATCGCTCGGGGTCGCGCGCGATCACCGCCCGGAAAAGCGAAAGCCCGGCACGCAGCCGGGCTTTCTCGTGATGACGTGACTTTCGCCTCAAGCCGCGGCGGTCACTTCCACGACGTTCGCGAACTTGTCCTGCTTCGGTCCGCGGACCCGGAACTCGACCTTGCCGTCGACGAGCGCGAACAGCGTGAAGTCCTTGCCCATTCCGACGTTCACGCCCGGATGGATCTGTGTTCCCCGCTGCCGCACGATGATGCCGCCGGCGCGGATCGCTTCGCCGCCGTACGCCTTCGTTCCAAGGCGCTTGGACTGCGAGTCGCGCCCGTTGCGCGAGCTGCCGCCTGCCTTCTTGTGTGCCATGACCGTGTATTCCTCGATTAACCGGCGATCGAATCGATCTTGAGCTCGGTGAAGTTCTGCCGATGCCCCTGATGCTTCTGGTAGTGCTTGCGCCGGCGCATCTTGAAGATCTTGACCTTCTCGCCGCGGCCGTGTGCCACCACCGTTGCCGTGACCGTCGCACCCGCGACGATCGGTTGACCAAGACGGACGCTTTCGCCTTCGCCGACCATGAGTACCTGATCGAGAACAACTTGTGCGCCCACGTCCGCCGGTATCTGTTCTACCTTGAGTTTTTCGCCAATGGCAACCTTGTACTGCTTGCCACCGGTTTTTATGACCGCGTACATGAGTGACTCCAATGTGGATCCGTTCGTAGCCGCGACACGCGAGGGTCCGACGCGGGCCGCGGGGAGGGGCGGGCGACGACAACCACCCTGACGCCCCGCTCCCGACCGCAAAACTTCGGGAAAGCTTTGAATTGTAATGCGGATTTCCCCATCCTGTCAAAATCCGCATGCACCTGGCCGGCCCGGGACCGTGGTAGCGCGCTATTCGTGCGCCTTGGCGACCTTCACCCTCCAGACCTCGGGGCCCGCCTCGAGGTAGTCCCAGGTGAACGGCTCGCGGCTCTCGGCCTCGAGCTGGTAGTACAGCGGCTTCGGATCGTGATCGTTGGTGAAGCGGAAGGCCTCACCGGCTTGCAACTGGTCGAAGGCGCTGAATACCATCTCGTGCCGTTGCGCCGGCGCATGCGGACGCAGGTCGAAGTCGGCGACGATCCTGGTCTCGGCCGCGCGGGGCTTGCCTGCCGCCGCCTTCGTGATGTGCACCACGTATTCGCCGGGCTCGCGCTTCTTGTCGACCCAGTCGTACTGGCCGCCGAACTTCTCGTGGAGCAGCGCCTGCACGTGCTTCGGGTCCTCCGCGGCGATGATCTCCATCGTGTCGCCCTTGGCCATCATGCCGTAGCGATGCAGGACCACGTAGCGCCAGTCGGTCGCTGCCACCTTGCGCAGGTCCATGAGCGTCGCGATGTCCGAGAACTCGCGACCTTGCGAGTGCTCGGTTCGCGTCACCCTGACTGTCCAGTCGATGCCGCCGCGCTGCAGGTACTCCCAGCCGACGACGTCGCCATGAATCGAGCGGAACTCGTAATAAAGCGGCAGCGGATCGTGATCGTTGATGAAAACGAAACTCTCGCCGACCGGCAACTCCTTGAACATCCTGAGCAGAAGCGTGTGCCGATCGATCGGCACCAGCACGCGCACGTCGAGTGCCTCGATCTGCGCCGTTTCCCTTGTCATGGCTTTCTCCCGTCTCGAGCGCGGCGCAACGTCACGGCGCCCGCGCCATCCCATCATACGACCGCTCGCCGGAGGCTCCCGCTCGCGGACACATGCCCGTGCGGGGCCTGGGGTCTCCCGGCCGCACCGTCGTGCGCGGTGCGCACGTTTTCCGCTGCCGCGGGACTCGGCCATAATCGATGCTGGACACGGCGGGCGCGAGCGTCGCCGCGCAACGATGGTACGGACACGGCGAGAGACCGGTCATGGCGATATCGATGTATGACGCGAGCGTTCCGCGCCTCGCGAATATCCTCGGCAATCTTTCGCGCATCCTCGACAAGGCGCAGGCGCACGTCGACGCGGGAAAGCTCGACCTTGCCGCGCTGATGGACTATCGGCTCGTCGCCGACATGTATCCCTTTTGCATGCAGGTGCGAATCGCCTGCGACAAGGCGCGAAGTGTCGTCGCCCGTCTCGCGGGACTGGAGGTTCCGGCCTACGACGACGACGAGACGACACTCGACGAGCTCAAGCTGCGGATCGCGAAGAGCATCGCTTTCATCCGCAGTGTTCCGGCCGAGAGGATCGACGGCACCGAAGACAAGGAAATCGTGCTGCCGGTGACCGGCAAGCCGACGCGCTACACGGGCAAGCAGTTGCTGCTCGGCCACTCGCTGCCGAACGTGTATTTCCACACCACCACCGCTTACAACATCCTGCGCCAGAACGGCGTGCGGATCGGCAAGCGCGACTTCCTCGGCAATCCCTGATCGCGGGCCGTACGCCCGTTTCCCAACGCTTACCGAAGACCGCGGCCGGCGGCGCCCACCCGTCGCGTAGAATGGCGGCCATCCCGCGTCCGCGCCCTCGCCCTGTTGCTCGCGCCGTCCCCCTCTCGCCCATGTCCACGCTCCTTCGGTGACCATCGACTTCCTCGCTCCGGTGATCGGCGCCGACATGGCGGCGGTCGATCGCGTACTGCACCGCTCACTCGACTCGGACGTCTTGCTCATCCGGCAGGTCGCCGACTACATCATCGGCGGCGGCGGCAAGCGGCTGCGGCCGGCCTTGCTCCTGCTGACCGCCGGCGCCACGGGTTACCGCGGAACCGACCACCACACGCTCGCGGCCGTCGTGGAAATGATCCACACCGCGACCCTCCTCCACGACGACGTCGTCGACGAGTCGGCGCTTCGCCGCGGACACCCCACCGCAAACGCCGCGTTCGGCAACGCGGCGTCGGTGCTCGTCGGCGATTTCCTCTACTCGCGAGCCTTTCAGATGATGGTCGCCGTCGGACGCCCGCGTGTGCTCGAGATCCTGGCGGAGACCACCAACACCATCGCTCAGGGCGAAGTCCTCCAGCTCATGAATGCAGGGGACGCCGACCTGGACGAGGCGGCGTACGTCACCGTGATCCAGCGCAAGACCGCGCGACTGTTCGAGGCCGCGGCTCGCCTGGGCGCGGTTCTCGGCGCAAGCGACGCGACCACCGAAGACCATCTCGCCCGCTACGGCATGCACCTCGGCACGGCTTTCCAGCTCGTCGACGACGTGCTCGATTACTCGGGCACCGCCGAGGTCATCGGCAAGAACCTGGGCGACGACCTCGCCGAAGGCAAGATGACGCTGCCGCTCATCCGTGCGCTCGCGGTTGGCAGCGCCGCCGACGCCGCGGTGATCCGTCACGCGATCGCCGGCGGTGGGCGCACCGACTTCATGCCGGTCGTGTCCGCCCTCGAGACGACCGGGGCGCTCGCATACACGCGCGAACGCGCCATGGCCGAGGCGGACCGCGCCGGCGCGTGCCTTGCCGGCATCGCGGATTCTCCGCACCGGAGAATTTTGTTAGAATTGAGCGCTTTCGCTGCGCAAAGGACGTACTAGCGCGTCGTCACCCGACGCCTCGAACCCTGCACGCAGCAGCGACGATCCGCGATCCGCCTGGCAGTCCGCAGGCGTTCCCGCCGCGGTGACAGCGCGAGGCCGGTATTCCGGCAGCGCGGTGTGTTCGTCGCCGTCCACACTTCGGGGTGTAGCTTAGCCTGGTAGAGCGCTACGTTCGGGACGTAGAGGCCGGAGGTTCAAATCCTCTCACCCCGACCATTCCGCGCTGGACCCGTCCGTGTACCCCCTGCACCGCGCGAAGCCGCGGAGCACCTTCCCTTGACCACCCATGTCTCCCGCGGCGCGGATGCAGCGCCGGCGGCGAGCGGCTGGATCGAAGCCGCCGCGTACGTCTCTGTCATCGGCGTGCTGAGCCTCACGTATGCGGTCGGTCACGCGCTCGGCGCGCATGTCATCGCCTTCATCCTGTACGCGATGGTGACGTCGGCGGTGGCCATGCTCGCGTTCACGGGCATGGGGAGCGATGCCGTGGCGATCATGCGCCATCCGGCGAGCTTCATCGTGGGGCTTGCGATCATCCTGATCGAGGTGTGCTACTTCGTCGTCATCTCGCTCGTCTCGCCGGCGCACGGCACGGTGGTGACACGGATCAGCATTCCGCTTGCGATGCTCGGTGGTGCGGTGGCGCTCGGCCGCCGTCCTCCCGCGCTCGCCAACGTGATGGCGCTCGTGATCGTCGCTGCGACAGCCTACGCGGTGATGATCAGCGCACCGGAGGTGCGCGTGCCGGTTGCGGTCTGGGGTTTGCTCACCGGCATCTTCATGGTCGTGCGTGGCTTCGGCTCCGAGTTCCACCCGTGGAATCGCGCCGCGCGCACGGTGCACGAGAAGATCCGCGTCACCGGACTCGTGGTCCTCGTCACCTCGATCATCGGCCTCGTCCTGACGGCGCTCGCCACGACCGCAACGGCCTTCGGACTCGTGCCGCCGCTGCGCGTGGTGCCGACGGTGGGCGAGCTCTTCCACCTGCCAACCCTCCTTCTCGGCGCCGTCGTCGGCGGCGTGCTGCTCACGCTGATGGCCTACCTCAATTTCTCGGCGGTGGTGAAGATCACCACCGAGAACTTCATGGCGACGATGGCATTCACGCCGGTGACGGTGTGGATCGTGCAGAGCGTCGGGGTCGCGCTGGGTCTCATCACCGCGACCGCGGTCGACGTCCGCCTGGGCACGGCGATGGCCGTGTGCGTCGCCGCGGTGCTGGTGATCTTCTGGGCCGGCCACCGCGCGCGTGTCTCGCGCCGCGCGTAGCGCGTCACCGCGTCACGCCATCTGTCCCAGGGTCCGGTTGAATCGCCGCAGGGACAAGGCGAAGAACGCCGTCCCGATCGCCGCGAGCCAGAGCACCTGCGGCCACACGTAAGGCAGGCCGGCACCGCGATAGAGGATCGCCTGCGCGGCGGCCACGAAATGCGTGGTCGGCGCCGCGAGCATGAACTGCTGCACGAAGACCGGCATGCTCTCGCGCGGCGTCGAAGCGCCCGAGAGCATCTGCAGCGGCAAGAGGACGAGGATCAGGAGCATGGCGAACTGGGGCATCGTCCGTGTCATCGTCGCCATGAAGATCCCCATCGAGGTCGTCGCGAAAAGATGCAGCGCCGCGATGCCGAGAAAGAGCGCGATCGACCCCTCGATGCGCACGTCGAGCAGCCCCTGCACGACGAAGAAGAGCGAGAACGTCGCTGCCACCAGCACGACGAGTCCCATCGACCAGACCTTGGACAGCATGATCTGCATCGGTGTCACCGGCATCACCAGCAGATGCTCGATGGTTCCGTGCTCGCGCTCGCGAATGAGCGCGGCCCCGGTGAGGAGGATCGACAGCATCGTGACGTTGTTGATGATTGCCATCACCGATCCGAACCAGCGGTGATCGAGCGTGGGATTGAAACGCGCGCGCAAGGCGAGGTCCACACCAGGCGCCGCGGTCGCGCGCTGTCGGGCCACGAAACCCGCCACCTCGCCCAGGATGATCTGCTGCGCGTAGCCGCTGCCAGAGAACGCCTGGCTCATGCGCGTTGCATCGACGTTGAGCTGGATCGCGGGTTGCCGGCCGGCGAGCACGTCGCGCTGGAAGCCGGTCGGGATGACGAGCGCGAACGTGTACTCGCCGGCGTCGAGCCCGGCGTCGATCCCGGCGAGGGAGTCGAGCGACGAAGGCAGGAACTGCGGGGGATAGAACGCGGACACGATGCGCTCGGACAGGGGCGAGCGATCCTCGTCGACGATCGCGATCGGCGCCTTGTTGAGGATGTCGGGCATCGCGGTCGCCGAGGTGTAGACCGACACCGTGAAGAAGAAGACGACCAGCACGAGCATGACCGGGTCGCGCCACAGGCCCCACAACTCCTTGACGCCCAGTCGATACGTGTTGGCGATGCGCGCATCCATGCGTCGTCAGGTCTCCTGCTTGCGCAGCAACAGGACCGCCGTCGCCAGGATCACGGGGACGGCGAGCGCGAGAGGCAAAAACGAGGCGATCAAGTCGTCGAAGCCCAGTCCCTTGCTGAACACGCCGCGGCTGATCGTCAGGAAATGGCTGGCAGGATAGATGCGCCCGATGAAGGCGCCGGCGCCTTCGAGCGAGCTCACCGGATCGATCATGCCGGAGAACTGCACCGCCGGGATCATCGTGCCGATCATGGTGGAGAAAAGCGCCGCGACCTGGCTGCGGGTGAAGGTCGAGGCGAGGAGCCCGATCCCGGTGGCGCAGACGGTGTAGAGGACGGCGGCCACGAACAGCGCGGCAAAGCTCCCCTTCATCGGGACCTCGAACACCGTCACTGCCATGAGCGCCATCGCGAGAAAGTTGAGCAGCGCGAGTCCGACGTAGGGCAACTGCTTGCCGAACAGGAACTCGCTTCGCGTGACGGGCGTCACGTAGAGGTTGAGGATCGACCCCAGCTCCTTCTCGCGCACGACGGCGAGCGCCGTCAGCATCGCGGGGAACATGAGGAGCAGGATCGGAATCACCGCGGGGACCATGGCCGGGAGGCTCTCGACGGCGGGGTTGTAGTGAAAGCGCGTCTCGATGACGGCGGGTCCGCCGGACCCGGTGCCACCCGTGGCGCGCGCGCGCTCGGCGAGCCACGCCTGGTGCATCCCCTGCACGTAGCCGGCGATGGTTTCCGCGCGCGACGGCATCGCGCCGTCGATGTAGGCGCCGATTGCGACGCCGTGCCCGCGCGCGACATCACGGGCGAAGCCCGGCGGGATCACGAGTGCGAGGCTAAGCTCGCCGCTGCGCATCCGCCGGTCGAGTTCGGCCTCGCTCGCAAGCGCCGGACGCTCGACGAAGGTGCGCGATCCGCCGAGATTGAGCGCGTAGTCGCGGCTTTGCGCGGTCTGGTCCAAGTCGAGGACGGCAAACGTCAGGTCCTGCACGTCCATGTTGATGCCGAAGCCCATGATGAACATGAGGATGAGACTGCCGACGAGCGCGAGCGTCGCGCGCACCGGATCGCGACGCAACTCGAGCGCCTCGCGCACGCTGTAGCTCCAGGCGCGCGCCAGACTGAAGACGTGGCGGTGTCGCGCGTCTGGCGTGGGCGGCACGGTCGTCGCGTGGGCGGCCTCGGTGGCAACGGGGCGGTCGGGCACATCGCCCCGGGCGCCGGCGTCGACGAGGTAGGCGATGAAGGCCTCCTCCAGATCGCGTGCGGCCCGCTTTCGCACGATGGCCGCAGGCGAATCGCTCACCAGCACGCGCCCCGCATGCATGAGCGAGATCCGATCGCAGCGCTCGGCCTCGTTCATGAAATGCGTGGAGACGAAGATCGTCACGCCGTCGCGCCGTGACAACGTGGCGAGGAGCTCCCAGAAGTGATCGCGGGCGACGGGGTCCACACCCGAAGTCGGTTCGTCGAGGATCAAGAGCTCGGGCTCGTGCACCATCGCCACGGCGAGCGACAGGCGTTGCCGCAAGCCGAGCGGCAACGCGTCGGGCAGGCGATCCATGGACTCGGTCAGGCCGAAGCGCGCGGCCATGTGCGCGGCCCGCTCCGTCACTTCGCTCGCGGGCACGCCGAACAGGCGTGCATGCAACTCGAGATTCTGCGCAACGGTGAGTTCGCCGTAGAGGGAGAAGGCCTGCGACATGTAGCCGACGCGCCGTCGCGTCGCGATGTCCTTCGGATTCACCTCGTGTCCGAAGAGCCAGGCCCTGCCCGCGCTCGCCGGGAGCAAGCCGGTGAGCATCTTCATCGTCGTCGTCTTGCCGCAGCCGTTGGATCCCAGGAAGCCGAAGATCTCGCCGCGCCGGATGCGAAAGCTCACGTGGTCGACCGCGACGAAATCGCCGAAGCGCATGGTGAGATCGCGCGCCTCGATCGCGATGTCCGCGGCGCCCGGCGTCGCCGGCAAGGGCGGTATCACCAGGGTCCGGTGCCCGGCCCGCTTTTGCGGTGGCAGGAGCGCGACGAACGCTGCCTCCAGGTGGGTGGTCCGCGTGCGGGCGAGGAGCGCGTCCGGGGTGCCGGTCGCGAGGATGCGTCCGGCGTCCATCGCGACCAGCGAATCGAAGCGCTGCGCCTCGTCCATGTAGGCGGTGGCGACGATCACGCTCATCCCGACGCGTTCGGCGCGAATGCGCGCGATCAGGTCCCAGAACTGGCTGCGCGCGAGCGGATCGACGCCCGTGGTCGGCTCGTCGAGGATGAGCAGGTCCGGATCGTGGATGAGCGCGCAGCACAGGCCGAGTTTCTGCTTCATGCCGCCGGAGAGCTTGCCCGCCGGGCGCTGCCGGAAGGCATGCAAGCCGGTGCTGCGCGTGAGCTCGTCGATGCGGCGCTCGCGCTCGGCGGCATCGTGGCCGAAGAGCTGACCGAAGAACTGCAGGTTCTCGTCGACCGAGAGCGTCGGATACAGGTTCTTGCCCAACCCCTGCGGCATGTATGCGATGCGGGCGCAGACGCCCTCGCGATGGCGCCGATCGGCCATGTCGCCACCGAGTGCTTCGACCCGTCCCTGCTGCACCGCGCGGGCGCCGGCAACGAGCGAGAGGAGCGTCGACTTGCCAACGCCATCGGGTCCGATGAGGCCCAGCGTGCGTCCCGCGGGAACGACGAGCGTGACCTCGGCGAGGGCGAGCGTCTTGCCGTAGTGATGCGTGACGGCGTCGAGGCGTGCCGCGACGGAGGGCGTGCTGGAACTCACCGACTCATTGCACGAGGCCGGTATCGAGGAAGGCCGGCCACACGGCATGCTCATCGATGCGCACGTAAGCCACGCCCGGCAATCCGGTCTTCACGCGCTCGATGTGCTTGCGCAGGAGCTCCGGCGGAATCTGCGCCTTCACGCGGAACATGAGCTTCTGCCGCTCCTCCTCGGTCTCGACGGTCTTCGGCGTGAATTGCGCAACGTCGGCGACGAAGCTCACCTTGGCCGGGATCACGTACTGCGGCGCGGCGTCCAGCACGATACGCACGGGCGCTCCGAGCGCGAGACGACCGGCCTGCGCCGTGGGCAGGAAGAAGGTCATGTACACGTCGGACAGGTCGACGAGATTGAGCACGCGCCCACCCCCCGCGAGAACTTCGCCGGGGCGCGCGATGATGTACTGCACGCGACCTGCGCGCGGCGCCTTGAGCGTCGCGTCGGCGACGTCGGCGGTGATGGCGTCGATCGCCGCCGTCGCCGCGGCCTCGGCCGATTCGCCGTCGACGACCTGCGCCTTGGCCGCCGCGATCGCCGCATCGGAGGCGGCGACCTGTGCCTGCGCGGCGGCAACGGTTGCGCGCGCGCTTTGTGCCGCCGCGCGATCGTCGTCGAGCGCCTGCTTCGACACGAAGCCCGTCTTCGCCAGCTCCTCCGATCGCAAGAGGCGGTTTTCGACGGCACTGACTTGTGCCTTGCGCTGCGCGACGACGGCGACGTTGGCGGCGCGCTCGGCCTCCCGCTGGGCGACGACGCTGCGTGCGGAGGCGATGGCCACGCGGGCCCGCTCGCGTTGGGCGACGGCCTGCCGTCGGTTGGCCTCGAGCTGATCGGTGTCCATCACCGCCAGCACCTGCCCCGGGTTCACGAAGTCCGACTCGTTGACGAGGATCTCCTTCAACCGTCCGGGCGTGCGGGTGGCGATGTCGATCTCGACCGCTTCGATGCGGCCGTTGCCGCGCGCGATGCCGTCCGGCAACACGTCAGCGGTGTAACGGCTCCAGCCGTACCACGCCGCGAAACCGATGGCGATCGCCACGGCAATGGGCGCAGCGTAGCGTTGTCGGAGGCTTCGCGTGGGCGGAGCCGGCGCCGGATCCGGCGGATCCGGTGGCGGGGATGCGGCGGCGGAAAGGGCGGCCGCGCCTTCTGGGGTGTCGTCGCTCATGGGCAAGAGTGCGTCGCTCTGTAGAGCGTAACACTCTCGTCCCCCGCCCTACCCCGCGCTCGTGCACTGCAACGCCGGGCCGCGCATCGACCGGCGCGTCATGCGCGACGTCGCCGCCGCGGACCGCGTGGCCCGCGGCGCACGCCGCTACCGGCGTCGTCGCAATGCCGGCAAAGCGGCCAGCGCAAGCAGCCCCGTCAGCAGGACCATCGCCCACTGCGACAGCGTCGGGATCGGCTCCTCGCGCGTCGCCCCGACCGAGTCGCGGACGAACCGCGCATCGACGAACATCGTGTCGTCGACGTATACGGTGCAGGCGGCCGTGCCGCTGCACGCGCCGGTCCATCCGGCAAAGCGATAGCCGGGTTGCGCCACGGCGACGAGGGCGACGCGCGTATCGCGAGGGAACGCCGCGCTGCACGCCGTGCCGCAGGCGATGCCCGACGGCGTGCTTTGCACCGACCCGCCGCTCGTGCCGCGCACCGTGAGCGAATGCGCTCCGGCCGGTACCGCGACAAACGATGCTTGCAGCGCGGCCTGGTCGGTGGCCGCGACGACGCACGTCGCGGTCCCGGTGCATGCCCCGCTCCAGCCGGCGAATCGATAGCCCGGGCGCGGGCGGGCGTCGACGCGAAGCGTGGTCCCCGGGACGAACGTCGCGGTACAGCGCGCGCCGCAGTCGATGCCGGCGGGATCGCTCACGACGCTGCCGCCGTCACCCGCGGTCACGGCCAGCGTCGCCGCCCCGGAAGGGGCGAATGCCGCAGCGACGTGGCGTGCCTGCGTGAGCGACACGACGCACGTCGTGGCCGCGCCGCTGCACGCGCCGGTCCATCCGCTGAACGCGGCACCCGCCGTCGGCATTGCCGTCAGCGTCACCTGCGTACCGATGGCGAATGCCGCGCTGCACGTGCTCCCGCAGGCGATGCCGCCCGGCACGCTCGCGACACTGCCCGGCCCCGATACGACGACGTGCAGGCCCGCCTTGGCGGGGCTCGCCGCGATCTCGCCGAAGACCGCAACCACCGTCTTCGCCTGGTCGAGCGTGACGGTGCAGGTGGTGCTCGATCCGGTGCAGGCGTTCTGCCACTGCCAGAAGAGCGCGCTCTTTCCCGGCGCGGCGGTGAGCGTCACGGTGGTGCCCTTGGGATACGCCTGCGAGCACGTGCTGCCGCACTCGATGTCGCCCGGCGTGCTCGTGACCGTGCCACCGCCGGCGTTGACCACGGTGAGCGTCGGATGCGTCGCGGGTGGCGTGATCCAGGGCCCGAAGGTGATCGTTCCGGTGCCGCCGAAGACGACCGTCTGATCGAACTTCGACGGCACCTCGGGCTGCGGCGAGATCGCCGCCGGTGGACTGGGCACCGCGGGAGTCGGGTTCTCGTCGTTCGAGAAGCCGTAGGCCATGCCCATCGTCGGCCCCGTGCCCGGCGTGCCGGCCGCGCCGTTGATCGGGCCCGGAGGCTGCACGAACATCGGCACTCCACCGATCTTTGCCACGTGCATCCAGCGCGAGAAGAGGTTCTGCGTGAGGTCGGGAAACGTGGGGCTGACGGTGGTCGGATACCAGTACGTCTCATCCTGCCAGCACGTCCACGTCGCCTTGCTGCCGCAGTTTGCAAGCGCCACGCCGCGATTCAGCGCGCCGGAGATGAGAAAGCCCAGGCGCGCGACGACCATCTGGTAGCCGGCGAGACCATACGTCGCAGCCGTCGCCGACAGGTAGCCGCCGGCCAGCAGCGTGTTGTAGGTGTCGGGCGTCGGCGTATTGAATGCGCCGGCGCCGGCGAAGACCTGGTAACCCGGTGACGACGCGTTGACGCAGTTGGCGATCGCGCCGCTCTGGCAGCCCGTGTTGTAGTCGTTGGGGTCGACGATGTAGGCGACGTAACCACCCGATGCCGCGGTGCCGGTGAACTTCATCGCGCGCACGTTGAGCGGCGGGTTGGCGTTGGGATACGGGATGGTGACGATCGTGCTCGTGAACACGTCGTCGGGGACGCCTCCCAGGATGCCGCCGGTGCGCAGCGAAAGCGCGGGCGCATTCGGACTCTCCCACAGCGCGACGATCGGCGCGTCGAAGGCGTGGTTGAGCCTGCTCGCCCGTGTGGTCGCGCTGTACTCGGCGAGGTAGCCGCCGGGATTCTGGATGACGTACTGCGCCACACCGCTGCCGCCCGTGGTGATGTCCTGGAGGAGATCGAGGTACGCGCAGGCCATCGGTGTGGCGTCGTCGGCGCAGGCCTTGCCGCTCACCTCACGGGCACGCGCGTCGATCCACTTGCGGTAGCTGTCTTCGATGCTGCGATAGGTGACGACGGTCCCGGGATTGGCCGCGCCCACGGGATTGCCGATGATCGAAGGCCCGGACGAGACCGGGCCTTCGGTATTCATGGGGAAGGCGAAGAAGTCGACCTGCGACAGGTCGATCGTTGCCGCCGTGGCGCTCGCGCCGATCTCGGAGAACGTCCAGGCGGGAAACGTGAGATTGCTCACCGCCGAGGTCGGCGGTTGCGAGACATTCATGATCGACGCATCGGTGTAGGTGAATGCGCTCGGGACATTGAAGAGCCCCGTGTTGCTCCCCGTGGGGTTGCAACTGGCAAACGCCGTCATGTCGGTCACGATGAAGTAATAGACGCGCGCGCTGATCGAGTTGGCCGTGTCGTACGCCTGGACCTGCGTGATGTCCTGCGGAAAGCGATAGCAAGGCAGCGTCGCGGTCTGCCCCGTGGGGACCGCGCCGGGAATCGCCCACGAGCCGTCCGGCTGAAGGACGTACGGCGTGTTCGACGAGAAACCCGTGACGTAGATCTGGTACGTCCCGGGCGTGAGCTGGGTCGCATCCTTCAGGGTGAAGATCGTGGGACCCGTCTGTGCCTGGGCGAGGCCGGCGACGCAGGAGAGGGCGAGGAGTGCTACGCCACGGCTCAGCACGGTAACCAACGATCGGGGAACACGCATGGGCAGATCTCGCGGTCTCGCAGCAGGGTCGAAACGACAAGCACGGAGCGTGCCGACGAATCGAGGCGCCGCGCTCGCTCCCATCCCGCGACCGCCGCCTGCCCCTCGAAACGAGACGTCGGCCCGGGGAGCGTCGCGCGGCAAGGTACGATGCGCCCTGTCCGCTCCCGTCGCACGCGATGCGCCACGACTGCGCCGACGCCCGTTCCCCGCGCCGCGCTTGCCGCAGCGTCGATGTCCCGCCGGGCGCTGCGCCGCCGATGATCGATCCGGCCCGGCCGCGGATGCCGATGCTCACCCGTCCCCCACCTCGCCGTGCCTGACGACCTCTCGCGACACACGCCGATGATGCAGCAGTACCTGCGCGTCAAGGCGGAGCATCCCGACAAGCTCGTGTTCTACCGCATGGGGGACTTCTACGAACTCTTCTTCGCCGACGCCGAGCGTGCCGCGCGGGCGCTCGATCTCACGCTCACGGCGCGTGGCCAGTCCGCAGGCGCCCCCATCCCCATGGCCGGCGTCCCGTTCCACGCGCTCGAACCCTACCTCGCGAAGCTCATGAAGCTGGGCGAGTCGGTGGTGATCGTCGAGCAGGTCGGCGATCCGACGAAGGGCGGGCTGGTCGAGCGCAAGGTGGCACGCATCGTCACCCCCGGCACGTTGACCGACGCGAGCCTGCTCGACGCCAAGCGCGAGGCCTGGCTTGCCGCCGTCGTCGTCGACGGCGCGCGGGGCGGCATCGCGCGCCTCGATCTCGCCTCGGGACAGCTCGTCCTGGTCGACGTGCCCGCCGCCGAGGCGGGTGCGATGCTCGAGCGCATCGCGCCGGCCGAACTGCTCGTTCCCGATGGCATGGAGGTTCCGCCCTCACGATGGCAGATCCCCACGCGCTCGCTGCCGGCGTGGCAATTCGATGCCGCGCAGGCGCAACGCACGCTCGCGAGGCACCTGCAAACGGCCTCGGTGGCCGCCTTTGGCGTGGACGATGCACCGCTGGCCGTCGGTGCCGCGGGCGCGCTGTTCGCCTACGCGACGGCGACGCAGCAGGCGGCGCTCACGCACGTGCGCACGCTCACCGTCGAGCGTGCAAGCGCATTCGTGGCCCTCGACGCCGCCACCCGCCGCAATCTCGAGATCACGACGACGCTCGCGGGTGACGACGCGCCGACGCTTGCCTCGCTCCTCGACGATTGCGTCACGGCCGGTGGCAGCCGGCTCCTGCGGCACTGGCTCACGCATCCGCTGCGCGATCAGGCGGTCCTTGCCGGGCGCCACGACGGGATCGCGGCATTCCTCGCCGAGCCGCGGGCGCGGCGGTCGTTGCGCGAGCTGTTGCGGCGCACCGTCGACATCGAGCGGGTAACGAGCCGGATCGCCCTGCGCACCGCGCGCCCGCGCGATCTCGCGGCGCTGCGCGATACGCTGGCGCGGCTGCCGGCACTCGTCGCCGCCGCGACGCCCGTTGCCGGTGCGCTCGTCGACGCCGCGCGCACGCGTCTCACGCTCGAGCCCGCGTGGGCCACACTGCTTACGCGAGCGATCGTCGCGGAACCTGCAGCGATGCTGCGCGACGGTGGTGTGATCGCCACCGGCTACGACGCCGATCTCGACGAACTGCGCGCCGTGGATGCGAACTGCGGCGCGTTCCTGCTCGAGCTCGAGGCGCGCGAGCGTGCGCGCACCGGGATCGCGAATCTCAAGGTCGAGTACAACCGCGTCCACGGCTTCTACATCGAGGTCACGCACGCAAACGCAGCGAAGATTCCGGAGGATTACCGGCGCCGGCAAACGCTCAAGAATGCCGAGCGCTACGTCACGCCGGAACTCAAGGCCTTCGAGGACAAGGCGCTCTCCGCGCAGGAGCGGGCACTCGCCCGCGAGCGCGTGCTCTACGACGCGCTCCTCGATGCGCTCGCCCCCGCGATCCCCGCCCTGCAGGATGCCGCGAGCGGCGTGGCCGAGCTCGACGTGCTCGCCGACCTCGCCGACCGTGCCGACGCGCTCGACCTCGTGCGCCCCACGCTCACGAGCGAGCCGGGCATCACGATCCAGGGCGGCCGCCATCCGGTCGTCGAGCGCCAGGTGGAGAGTTTCGTGCCCAACGATCTTGCGCTCGGACGCGACCGGCGGCTCCTTCTCGTGACCGGCCCGAACATGGGCGGGAAGTCGACGTACATGCGGCAGGTGGCCATCGTCACCCTGCTCGCCTGCTGCGGCATGTACGTCCCGGCGACGAGCGCCGCGCTGGGACCCATCGACGCCATCTACACGCGCATCGGCGCCGCCGATGACCTCGCGGGCGGGCGCTCGACGTTCATGGTCGAGATGACCGAGGCCGCGTACATCCTCCATCGCGCCACGCCCGCGAGCCTCGTCCTCATCGACGAGATCGGGCGCGGCACCTCGACGTTCGACGGCCTTGCGCTCGCCTGGGCGATCGCGCATCACCTCGCGGAGCGCAATCGCTGCTTCACGCTCTTTGCCACGCACTACTTCGAGCTCACCGCGCTGGCGGCGGAGCTTCCCGGCTGCGCCAACGTGCACTTCGACGCCGCCGAGCATCGCGATGGAATCGTGTTCCTCCACGCCGTCGCCGACGGTCCCGCGAGCCGCAGCTACGGCCTTGCGGTGGCGAAGCTCGCCGGGGTGCCGCCGGACACCGTGCGGCAGGCGCGCGCGTACCTCGCCCGGCTCGACCAGTTCGCCGCGCCGAACGCGCAGCAGGGGGACCTCTTTGCCGCGCCGGCGACCGGCGCGAGCCCCCTCCCAGGCGACGCCGGTCCCGCGGCGGCGGTCATCGAAGCGCTCAGCGCCCTCGACCCGGACGCGCTCTCGCCGCGCGAAGCGCTCGATGCGCTCTACGCGCTGAAGAAGCTGCTCTAGTCAGCGTAAAGGCGCGCTCGACGGCGGTGCCACGCACCGCCAATCAGCGCCACTTTCAGTGGTGATGGTGTCCGTGCGGCCCGTGCACGTGCCCATGCGCGATCTCGTCGGGCGTGGCCGGACGCACGTCGACGACCTTGGCCGCGAAGCGCAGCCGCCGTCCGGCGAGCTCGTGGTTGCCGTCGAGCACCGCCTTGCCTTCGGCGATGTCGGTGACGCGCCACATGACTTCGTTGCCATCCTGCTCGGCGACGAGATAGCCGCCGACCGCGACGTCGGGCGGCAAATCGCTCACGTTCTCGAGCCGCACCAACTGCGAGTCGTATTCGCCGAATGCATCCTCCGGCTCGAGCGTGACCGAGATCGTGTCGCCCACCGCCTTGTCGGCGAGCGCGGCCTCGACCTTGGGGAATATCCCCGAGTGCCCGCCGTGCAGGTAGACGATCGGCTCGGAGGAAGCCTCGATGAGCTTGTTGTCGGCGTCGAAGAGCTCGAAGGAGAGCGTCACTGCGGTATTGGCAAAGATGTTCATGGCGCGTCCAGGCGGGGAATGCGGCATTGTACCGTTCGATCCGCGCGCTCCTCGGCGGCGAAACGCGCTGCCGCCGCGGCGGTGCCCGCGCGGCCGCGGCGCCGTGATGCTACGCTTGGCCGATGCCTGCCGCCGTCTCCGCCGACCACGCCTTGCCCACCGGTCTCCTGGGAGGGTGCACGCCCAGGGTTTTTCTCGCGCGCCATTGGCAGCGTGCAGCGCTCCTCGTCCGCGGTGCACTGCCCGACGTCTGCGGCTTCTTCACCCGCCAGGCGCTTTGCGCCCTGGCTGCTCGTGACGATGTCGAATCGCGCCTCATCGTCCGTGACGGCCGCCGCTACACGCTCGAGCACGGGCCGTTTCGCGCCGCCACTTTCCGGTCGCTGCCCGAGCGCAACTGGACGCTGCTCGTGCAGGGCGTCAACCTGCACGACGACCGCGCCGACGCGCTGCTGCGCCGCTTCGCCTTCGTTCCGTACGCGCGCCTCGACGACGTGATGGTGAGCTACGCGGTACCCGGTGGCGGCGTCGGCCCCCACTTCGACTCCTACGATGTCTTCCTGCTGCAAGGCTTCGGGCGGCGGCGCTGGCGCTACGGACCGCAGCGCGACCTCTCGCTGCGGCCGGGGCTGCCGGTCAAGATCCTGCGGCGCTTCACGCCCGCGCACGACGCCGTGCTCGACCCCGGCGACATGCTCTACCTGCCCCCGGCGTACGCGCACGACGGCGTCGCGATCGACGCGTGCACGACCTGTTCGATCGGCTTTCGGGCGCCGGCGAATGCCGAGCTCGCGCAGGCATTCCTCGACCACCTGCGCGACCGCGTCGACCTGGCGGGTCGCTACGCCGATCCGGGCATCGTCCCGACGACGCGGCCGGCGCACATCCCGGCTGCGCTGCAGGAGCATGCCGTCGCCACGCTGGCGCGGCTCACCTTCGATCGCGCGTTCGTGACGCGCTTCCTGGGCAGCCTGCTGTCGGAGCCCAAGCCGCAGGTCTACTTCGATCCGCCCGCCTCGCCGTTGCCGCTGCGCGGATTCATCGCCGCGATCCGTCGGCGCGGCGTGCATCTCGATCGCCGCACGCAGTGGCTCTACGACGACGACGCGTTGTACATCAACGGCGAGGCGCACCCCTGGCCGCGTGCGGGCCGTGCACTCCTCGCCCGGCTCGCCGACGCGCGCGCCCTGACCCCGGCCGATGCGGCGCGCCTTCCGGCCGCGGCCACGTCGCTCCTCCATGCAGGTTACCGCCATGGCTTCCTCCATCCCGCCTGACGATGCACCCGCGCCCGGGCCGCGCGAGACCCTCATCGATACGCTGGCCGCGCAGGCCGCGGCGATCGACGAGATCGTGGAACTCGCCGAGGCGCGCCTTTGCGTGTTCGACGTCGACCTCTCGCAAACGGGTTGGAACAGTGCCGCGCGCGCCGAGAAGTTGGGCGCATTCCTCCGGCGTCGGCGCCATGCCCGCGTCGAGATCATCGTGCACGACACGCGATGGCTCGAGGCGTCGTGCGCCCGACTCCTCGCCGTGCACCGCTTGCATGGCAGCGCCGTCACGATCTACCGCACGGGCAGCGAAGCACGGCACGCGATGGATCCGCTGGTCATCGCCGACGCCCGCCATGCCCTGCATCGCTTCCACATCGATCAGCCGCGCGCGACTTTCATCGTCGACAAGCCGGCGACGGTGCGTCCGCTGCAGATGCGCTTCGACGAAATCTGGGCCACGGGGGAACCCGGACTCGGTGCGACGGTGCTCGGGTTGTGACGCTGACGCCGCGCCGGCGTGCTACGATCGCGGCCCGCCCGGGCGGTGACGAAAGTCTCGCCGCCCCGCTTGCCAAGGATCCGCGCATGAAGTTCGTCGTCGCCACCCTCGCCGCTGCCTTCCTTCTCACCGCGTGCGGCCAGAATTCGCAACCCGCGCCGACCGTGACCACGCCGACGACCGGCGCCGCGCCGGCGCCATCGCCCGCCCCCGTGCCGCCGCTTGCCACCGATGCCAGGATCGGCGGCAGCGGCGTCGTGCCGGCCGCCGCGGCGTCGACGCCGCCCGCCGCAGCACCCACGGGCGAGGCGAAGAAGTAGGCCGCCGCGCCGGCGATCGGGCGAATTACAGCGGCGCGCCGATGCGCTGCGCCACCTGACGGTAGTGCCCGATCACGTCGCCCAGGTCGCGACGGAAGCGGTCCTTGTCGAATTTCTCGCCGGTGGCGGCGTCCCACAGGCGACAGCCGTCGGGCGTGAACTCGTCGCCGAGCACGACGGGTCCCGTCGGATCTTCGGTGGGATGCCCGAATTCGAGCTTGTAGTCGACGAGGTCGATGCCGGCAGCGGCAAACAGCGGGGTGAGCACCGCATTGACCTTGTGCGTGAGCGCGCGCATCTCGTCGATCTCCGCCTGTGACGCCCAACCCAGCACGCGGATGTGATCGTCGTTGCACAAGGGATCGTGGAGCGCGTCGCTCTTCAGGAAGAACTCGAAGATCGGCTCGGCGAGCCGGCGGCCCTCCTCGATGCCGTAGCGCTTGGCCATCGACCCCGCGCACACGTTGCGCACGACGCACTCGACCGGGATCATCTTCATCGCCTTGACGAGCGACTCGCGCTCGTTCAGCACCCGCACGAAGTGCGTCGGCACACCGGCCGCGGCGAGCTTGCCCATGACGTAGGCGTTGATCTTGTTGTTGGTCTCGCCCTTGAGGTCGAGCTTCGCGAGCTTGACGCCGTCGAAGGCGGAAACGTCGTCGCGATAGTGCATCACGAGCCGGTGCGGATCGTCGGTCGCATACACCGTCTTGGCCTTGCCGTGATAGAGCTCCTGTCGCTTGTCCATGAAGGTTCCGCCTCGTTCGTGATGATGTCAGGAAGACGCCAGCGTGCGCCAGCCGAAGCCCTCGGCCTGATCGGCCACGCCGATCCAGTCGGGACTGCAGCCTAGCGCGCCGGCCAGCGCCGCGCGCGCCCTGTCCGGCGTGTTGTTCTGCCGTGACAGATGCGCTGCAACGACGTGCTGCAGCCGGCTCGCGTCGAGCGCGGCGAGCAGTGTGGCTGCGGCTGCATTGTCGAGATGGCCCAGGCGCCCGGCGATCCGCTGCTTGAGCGAACGCGGATAGTCGCTGTGGGCGAGGAGGTCGAGATCGTGGTTGCACTCGAGCACGAGCGCGTCGCACCCGCTCAGGCATGCCTGGACGAAGGGTGTCGGCGCACCGATGTCGGTGAGCAGGCCCAATCGGAACGCGCCGTCGGAAATGACGAACTGCACGGGCTCACGGGCGTCGTGCGGAACGGGAAACGGATGCACCGACAGTGCGCCGATCGCGAACGCATCGTGGCTGTCGAAGCCGTACACGCGCGCAACGCCGTCGAAACGCTCGCCCAGCACCGTGAGCGTGCCGAAGGTCGCCCACACCGGGATGTCGTAGCGGCCGGCGAGCGACGCGACGCCACCGCTGTGATCGCTGTGCTCGTGCGTGATCAGGATCGCGGTGAGCGACTCGGGAGCCACGCCGGCACGCGCGAGGCGAGCGACGGTGTCGCGGATGCCGAAGCCGCAGTCGATCAGGATTCGGGTGTCGCCTGCCTCGACGACGAGGCCGTTGCCCTCGCTGCCGCTGCCGATCGAGGCGAAGCGCACGCCCTTCGTCGCCTACTTCAACTGATCCTTGAGCAGCGCCAGGATCTTCTGGCTCGTGGCCGATCGATCCGGCACGCCGCCCGGATCCTGCACGCTCACCACACTGTTCTGCGCCGCCTCGGCGACGACGATCTGATATTGCTCGGGCTTGTCCTTCTCGTCGGCCTTCCAGAACATGAGCTTGTCGAGCAGGCCCGCCTGGTTGGCCTTCGCGGCGAGCGCATCGGGGTCGCCGTAGCGCACGAAATACACGCCGCGCGAGCGGTCGCGATCGACGACCGTGAAGCCACCGCGGTCGAGCGCGAGACCCACGCGTCGCCACGTGCGATCGAACGGATCCTGCACGGTGAGCTTGTACGAACCGTCGGGGTTCTTCTCGATCGTCGCCCGATCCGGCGCGATCGACGCCTCGACGACGGCCGCGCGCGCCGCGGGCTCGGGCGTGCCGAACTTCATCATGAGCCGCGTGAGCATTTCCGATTCGAGCGCCGGGTTGGGCGGCATCACCGCCCAGGCAAATGCCGCTGGCGACGAATTGTCGATCTTGCCCGTCGGCACCTGTTCCATCCCGCGATGCGAGATGTAGATCTCGACGGTTCCGGGCTCGGTCCCGCGCTCGATGCGGGTGCGGAACTTGTCCTGCTTGTACGTCGAATAGAAAACGTCGAGGACCTTGCCGAGCGTCTTGCGCACGATGTCGTTCGGGATCTCGGCGCGATTCTCGGCGAAGTCGGTCTCCATGAATCCAACCTGCGGATTCTCGACGGCCAGGACGAAACCGGATTCCTGCCAGAACTCGCGCGTGGTGTTCCACGCCTGCTCCGGGGTGGCCTTGACCACGAGCCAGCGCTCGTTGCCGGCGCGCATGATCTTGGCATCCGGCGTCTGCGGCAGGAGCGTGCTGCGCGACTCCTTGTTGGTGCCCGCCGCGGCAAGACCAGTTGCCGTGTTGACCCGATACCGATCGTCGTAGCGCGGCGTGGTCAGATCCGGCGGCAGTTCGAGTGCGGGACCGCTCGTGGCGGACTTGTAATCGATACGCTTGGTCGGCGAGAAGCCGGCCAGCGTGTCGCAGCCGGCGAGCACCAGCGCCGCAACGACGGCGAGCGCGAACGTGAGGCTGCGGTTACGAAGCGATGCGTTCATGCGTCCTGACCTCTTGACCTTGCGCGAGACAGCCCGCTTCGCGCAAGGCAGCACGGACCGTCTCGTGGTATTGCGGCGACAGTGGCACGAGGGGAAGCCGCAACTCGTTGGCGATGAGACCCATCTCGGCCAACGCCCACTTCACGGGGATCGGGTTGGCCTCGACGAAGAGTCGACGATGCAGGGTGAGCAGCCGATTGTTGAAGTTGCGCGCGGCAAGGGTGTCTCCGGCGAGCGCGGCCGCGCACATCTGCGCCATGAGTCTCGGCGCGACGTTGGCCGTGACCGAGATGACGCCGTGACCGCCCAGCAGCATGAGCGCGAGCCCGGTGAGGTCGTCGCCGCTCAGCACCGCGAAGTCGCCGCGGCCGGCGTCGACGAGCGCCTTCAGCAGCTCGCTGCCGCGCGCCATGTCGCCCGTCGCGTCCTTGATGCCGATGATGCCCGGCACCTGTGCCAGACGCAGCGTCGTCTCGGTGGCGAGGTCGGCCACCGTCCGACCCGGCACGTTGTACAGGATCAGCGGTAGCGCGACGCGCTCGGCGATCGTGCGGAAGTGCCGGTACAACCCTTCCTGCGTGGGCTTGTTGTAATAGGGCACGACCGACAACTGGCAGTCGGCGCCGACTTCGGCGGCGTACGCGGCAAGCTCGACGGCTTCCTGCGTGGAATTGGCGCCGGTGCCGGCGACCACGGTCACCCGACCCGCGACGTGCTCGACCGCGGTCTTGATGAGCAGACGATGCTCGTCGACGTCGACCGTCGGCGACTCGCCCGTCGTGCCGACCACGACGATGCCGGCGGTGCCGTTGTCGACGTGAAAGTCGAGGAGCTTTCGAAACGCGGGCAGGTCGAGGCCGCCCCCGTCGCGCATGGGGGTGGCGATGGCAACGAAGCTTCCGGTCAGCATGGCACGCCCGCCCTCGGTCAAATGGCTCATTTTACTCCATCCCGTCGTGCCGCCGCCGCGAGCGGCACGCGGGTTCGACCGGATGCGCGATCAGCCGTTCCCGACGCCGTCGTCCGCAGGTTGCGCGAGCGCGGGCGGCCAGGGTCGCGCCGCGCCAACCGCCGCGATCCGCTGCACGACGCTCCTGCGCTCGCCGCGGCCACGCACGCCCTGTTCGAACGCGACCACGGTCATCGCCGGCGGTCTCGCCACGAGCGCCAGGAGTTCTCCCGGGTCGAGCAGGAATTGCGGACGGGCCGGACGGCCGAAGCGCGCGTTGCCGTGCGCGAACGTCTCGTAGAGGAGCACGCCTGCCGGCGTCAACGCGGCGCGCAGCGCCGCGAAGAGCGGTCGGTGCAGGTAGTTCGTCACGACGATCGCATCGAAGCTCTCCCCGGCAAGCGGCCACGCTTCGGCTTCGAGATCGGCGACCCGCGTCTGGATACCCTCCACGCCGGCGCACGCGGCGAGCGAGCCGGCGTCGCGATCGATCGCGAGCACGCGCGCGCCCCGCGCGGCGAAGAACCGCGCGTGACGTCCGCCGCCGGCGGCGACGTCGAGCACGCGCGCGCCGGGCACCACGAGGTGCGCGAAGCGCGCGACCCAGGGCGAAGCGTCGTCATGTTGCGGTTGCGCGAAGCGACTGCACGCTCTTATCATCGGCCGACCACGACAGTCCGCAACGTCGCGAAGCGCCGCGTGCACGCACGCGATGCCGCGTCACTTTCGAAGGAATCCTTCATGAATCGTCGGACGTATCTTCGCGCCCTGGCCATTGCAACCGCCTGGCCGGCATCGATCGCCTGGGGTCAGTCGTTTCCGACCAGGCCGATACGCATGATAGTCGGCTTTCCTCCGGGCGGCCCCAACGACATCGTCGCGCGCACCGTCTCCGACAAGCTCGCGACCGTGCTCGGACAACCGGTGATCGTGGACAACCGGCCCGGTGCCGGTGGCAACATCGGCTCCGACGCCACCGCGAAGGCGCCGCCCGACGGCTATACGCTCCTCCTTGGCTCGACGGGTCCGCAGGCGATCAATCCGGTGCTCTACACCAACCTGCCGTACGATGCGCAGCGCGACCTCACCCCGGTCTCGCTCGTGGCGATCGTGCCCAACGCGCTCGTCGTCAATCCGAACGTTCCCGTGACGACGGTTGCCGAACTCATCGCCTACGCGAAGAAGCGGCCCGAGCCCCTGCGTTATGGCTCGGGAGGCAACGGCACGACGCTGCACCTGTCCGCGGAACTGTTCAAGTCGATGGCGAAGATCGACATGCTGCACGTTCCGTACAAGGGCACGGCGCCGGCAATCTCCGACCTCGTCGGTGGCCAGACCGACTTGATGTTCGCCGCGATTTCCTCGGTGCTGCCGCTCGTCAAGGCGGGCAAGCTGCGGATGATCGCGTTGACGACCGCGCGGCGCACGCCCTCGCTGCCCGACATTCCGACGATCGCCGAATCGGGCCTGCCCGGCTACGAAGTGGCCCCCTGGTACGGGGTCTTCACGACCGGGGGAACGCCGGCGCCGGTGGTGCAGCGGCTGAGCGACGCGGTGCACGAGGTGGTGGCGCTGCCGGCGGTGCGCGAAGCGCTGGAAAAGCAGGGGTCCGAGCCTGCCACCAACACGCCCGAGGCCTTCCGCGCGCTGCTGCAAGCCGAGATCGAGAAATGGGCGCGGGTGGTCAAGGACAGCAACGTCACGCTCAATTGAATCGCCCGTCATGACCGCATCGCGCGCATCGGGCAGCGCAGGGCCGGGACCCGCGACGCTGCATCTCACGCACCTGGGCGCCGCCGGCTGGAAGATCACCGACGGCAAGACGACGCTCTACCTCGATCCGTTCTTCTCGCGACTGCGAACGGTGAACGTCTTCGGCCGGTCGTTTCCGCCCCCCACCGACGACCCGCGTCCGGTGTATGGCCTCGACGACGCGCTGCCGTCGGATACTGCAACGATCGACCGGCACGTCGATGGCGCGGATTTCGTCCTCGTCTCGCACACGCATTTCAATCACTGCATGGACATGCCGTACATCGCGAAGAAGACGGGGGCGCTCGTCATCGGGACCGAGAGTACGATCAACGTCGCCCGGGCGAGCGGCGTTCCGCAGCGACAGCTCGTCCCGGTGCGAGGTGGCGAGGATTACGAGTTCGGCGCGCTGTCGGTCAGGGTGATCCCGAGCCTTCACTCGTCGCTCGTCATCCCGAGCCCCTACTCGACGCTCGACAACTGCCGCTACTTCAGCAGCGCCACGGTGCCGCACGACGTGAAGGCGCCGTTGCGGCTGCGCGATTACGTCGAAGGCGGCACGCTCGGATACCTCATCCGCTTCCGCGGGCACGAGATCGTCGCGCTGTGCTCGATGAGCTACATCGAGCGCGAGATGGAAGGATTGCGACCCAACGTCGCACTCGTCCCCGCCTCGCACTGGCGCACGCAGGTCCACGACTACACCGGGCGCCTCTTGCGCGCGCTCGGCCTGCCGCCGGTGGTGCTCGCCACGCACTGGGACGCGCAGACCGAACCGTTCGGCGCCCCACAGGACGCGCAGCTCGCGCAGGCCGAGACCTTCGTGCAGGAGGTCCGCGCCGTGGCGCCGCAATGCCGCATCGTCGTGCCTCGTCACTTCGAGACGATCGCGGTCACGCCGTAGCACGGCGCGGTGCGGGCGACGCCGCCGCCCGCACCGTGGCACTGCTCACTTCTTCGCAAATGCGATCTGCCCGCCCTTCTCGCGGACGTGGATGGTGTCGCCCTGCGCGTAACGTCCGGCGAGGATCTCCTTGGCGAGCGGATTTTCGATCTGCTGCTGGATCGCACGCTTGAGCGGCCGCGCGCCATACACGGGATCGAAACCTTCGGCCGCGACGACCGCCAGCGCCTCATCGGTCACGTCGAGCGCGATGTCGATCTTGCGCAGCCGCGCCTCCAGCGCCTGCAACTGGATCCGGGCGATGCTCGCGATGTTGGCCTGGTCGAGCGGGTGGAACACGACGATCTCGTCGATGCGGTTGACGAACTCCGGCCGGAAGTGCTGCTTCACCTCGGCCATCACCGCGATCTTGATCACGCCCTGGTCCTTGCCTTCGTCGGTGAGCTGCTGGATCTTGTGCGAGCCCAGATTCGACGTCATCACGATGACGGTGTTCTTGAAGTCGACCGTGCGACCCTGGCCGTCGGTCATCCGCCCGTCGTCGAGCACCTGCAACAGCACGTTGAAGACGTCCGGGTGCGCCTTCTCGATCTCGTCGAGGAGAATCACCGAATACGGCTTGCGGCGCACGGCTTCGGTGAGATAGCCGCCCTCCTCGTAGCCGACGTACCCCGGGGGCGCGCCGATCAGGCGTGCCACCGAGTGCTTCTCCATGAATTCCGACATGTCGAGGCGGACCATCATCTGGTCCGAATCGAAGAGGAACTCGGCGAGCGCCTTGGTGAGCTCGGTCTTGCCGACGCCGGTGGGCCCCAGGAACAGGAACGAGCCGTAGGGGCGGTTCGGATCGGACAGGCCCGAGCGCGAACGTCGAATGGCATCGGAGACCAGGCGCACCGCCTCGTCCTGGCCGATGACGCGCGCGTGCAGCCGGTCCTCCATGTGCAGCAGCTTGTCGCGCTCGCCCTGCATCATCTTCGAGACGGGAATGCCGGTCGCGCGCGAGACGACCTCGGCGATCTCCTCGGCGCCGACCTGCGTGCGCACGAGGCGCGGCGCCTTCTTCTCCTCGCCCGCCAGTGCCGCGTCGGCCTTCTTCAACTGCGCCTCGAGCTGCGGAAGCTTGCCGTACTGGAGCTCGCTCATCTTCTGCCAGTCGCCCTTGCGCCGCGCCTCGTCCATCCCGGTCTTGACCTTGTCGATCTCCTCCTTGATGTGCTGCGTCCCGGCGACGTCAGCCTTCTCGGCCTTCCAGATCTCCTCCAGGTCGGCGTATTCGCGCTCGAGGCGCTCGATCTCGCCCTCGATGGCTTCGAGACGCTTCTTCGATGCCTCGTCCTTCTCCTTCTTGACCGCCTCGCGCTCGATCTTCAGCTGGATCAGGCGCCGGTCGAGCTTGTCCATCGCCTCGGGCTTGCTGTCGATCTCCATCTTGATGCGCGCCGCGGCCTCGTCGATCAGGTCGATCGCCTTGTCGGGCAGGAAGCGATCGGTGATGTAGCGGTGCGACAGCTCCGCAGCCGCGACGATCGCAGGGTCGGTGATGTCCACCCCGTGATGGATCTCGTAGCGCTCCTGCAGGCCGCGCAGGATGGCGATGGTCGACTCCACCGACGGCTCGTCGACGAGCACCTTCTGGAAGCGGCGCTCGAGCGCGGCATCCTTCTCGACGTGCTTGCGATACTCGTCGAGCGTGGTGGCTCCGACGCAGTGCAGCTCGCCGCGCGCGAGGGCGGGTTTCAGCATATTTCCGGCGTCGATGGCGCCCTCCGCCTTGCCCGCGCCGACCATCGTGTGCAACTCGTCGATGAAGACGATCGTGCGACCCTCGTCGGCGGCGATGTCCTTCAGCACGGCCTTCAAGCGCTCCTCGAACTCGCCGCGGTACTTGGCCCCCGCGAGGAGTGCCGCCATGTCGAGCGACAGCACGCGCTTGTTCTTGAGCGACTCGGGCACCTCGCCGTTGATGATGCGCTGGGCGAGCCCCTCGACGATCGCGGTCTTCCCCACGCCTGGTTCGCCGATCAGCACGGGGTTGTTCTTGCTGCGCCGTTGCAGGATCTGGATCGTGCGGCGGATCTCGTCGTCACGGCCGATGACCGGATCGAGCTTGCCCTCCCGGGCGCGTGCGGTGAGGTCGATCGTGTACTTGGAAAGCGCCTCGCGCTGGCCTTCGGCCTCCTGCGAGTCGACGCTGCCGCCGCCACGCACGACCTGGATCGCGTCCTCGAGCGCCTGCCTCTGCAGGCCGACCTCCTTCAGCAGACGCCCGGTGTCCCCCTTGTCCTGCGTCAGGGCAAGAAGGAAGAGCTCGCTCGAGATGAACTGGTCGCCGCGCTTGACCGCTTCCTTGTCGGTGAGGTTCAGAAGGTTGTTCAGGTCGCGCGAGAGGCTGATCTCGCCGCCGGTGCCCTCGACCTTCGGCAAGCGCTCGATCGCGGCCTTGAGCCCCGACTGCAGGCGTGGCAGCGGCACGCCCGCCCGGGCGAGAAGCGACGCGGTGCCGCCGTCCTGCTGCGCGAGGAGCGCCGCCAGGAGGTGCTGCGGCTCGATGAAGCCGTTGTCGTTGCCCAGGGCGAGACTCTGGGCGTCGTTCAATGCCTGCTGGAACTTGGTGGTGAGCTTGTCGAAGCGCATGGTGC
>JADZDD010000024.1 GCA_020851235.1 Burkholderiales bacterium
CCTGCCGAGGTGCTGGTCAATTCCGCCGGCATCCTGCAGAACGCCGCCGACCTCGCGACGTTCAGCATGGAGGAGCACGACCGGGTGTGGGCGATCAACTACCGCGGAACGTACCTGTGCTGCCGCGCCTTCGCGCCGCGCATGGCACGCCGGCGCCAGGGCAGCATCGTGAACATCTCGTCGACCTCCGCGGTCGACGCCATGCCGCTCATCGCCTACGGCCCCGGCAAGGCGGCGGTGCAGCAGTTGACCGCGATCCTCGCCGTCGAGTTCGGGCCGGAGAACGTGCGCTTCAACAGCGTGATGCCGGGTTACGTCCTCACCGAACAGATGCAGGCACGCATCGCTGCTGGCAAGCGCGACCGGCGCTCGATGGACGGGCACAGCGCACTCGGCCGAATGGTCAAGCCGGAAGATGTCGCCGAGGGCATTGCCTTCCTTTGCTCGCCGGCCGCAGCGTGCATCACCGGGATCGTGCTGCCGATCGACGCCGGCTATCTCGCCGCCGTCACCTACCTGCACCATCCGGGGCTCGCCGGCGTCCACCCGAAGCGCGACGATCAGCGGCCGGTGGCCTGACGCCGGCCAGGGGCGCGATCACTTCACCGTATTCGCATCCTGCCCGAAGAGAACCTTGCGCTCCGCCTCGGTCCGGATGCCGCCGGCGTTCGGGTTCACCGACGGGATGAGCGCGTATGCGCGCTCGACCGCCGGGCGCGCGCTGATCGTCGCCAGCCAGCGCTTGAGGTTTGGGAACGCATCGATGTCCTGCCCCTGCCGCTCGGGCAGCACCCACGGGTAGCTCGCGATGTCGGCGATGCTGTAATCGCCGGCAAGGAACTCGCGATCGGCGAGCCGCTTGTCCATCACCCGGTAGAGCCGCCCCGTCTCCTTCACGTAGCGCTCGATGGCATAGGGAATCTTCTCGGGTGCGTAGTGCGCGAAATGGTGGTTCTGCCCGGCCATCGGACCCAGCGCTCCCATCTGCCAGAAGAGCCACTGCGCGACCTCGCAGCGCCCACGCAGGTCGGCGGGATAGAAGCGCCCCGTCTTGCCGGCGAGGTAGAGGAGGATCGCCCCCGATTCGAAGAGCGATAGCGGCCCGCCACCGTCGGGCGGCGCGTGGTCGACGATCGCCGGAATGCGGTTGTTGGGCGAGATCGCGAGGAAGTCCGGCGCGAACTGCTCGCCCTTGCCGATATTGATCGGCTTGATGGCGTACGCCAGCCCCGTCTCCTCGAGAAAAATCGTCACCTTGTGACCATTCGGCGTCGTCCAGTAGTAGAGATCGATCATGCAGCGCTCGCGTGTCGGGGATCGGATGTCGGGGATCAGAACGTGCCGGGGTACTGGCCGCCGTCCATGAGGATGTTCTGGCCGACGACGTAGCCCGCATGCACGCTGCACAGGAACGCGCACATCGCGCCGAACTCGGCCGGGTCACCCACCCGTGCGACGGGGATGTTCGCCTTGATGGCGGCGAGTACCGCCTCCTCGCTCACCTCCTGGCCTTTGGCCTGCGACGTCACGATGGCGCGCAGGCGCGCGGTGTCGAAGCGCCCCGGCAGGAGGTTGTTGACCGTCACTCCGTGCGGCGCGACCTTGCGCGCAAGGCCGGCGATGAAGCCGGTGAGCCCGCTGCGGGCACCGTTGGACAGTCCCAGCACGTCGATCGGCGCCTTGACCGCTCCGGAGGTGATGTTGACGATGCGCCCGAAGCGGCGCTCGATCATGCCGTCGATGGTCGCCTTGATGAGTTCGATCGGCGTCAGCATGTTGGCGTCGATCGCCCGCAACCAGGCGTCGCGATCCCAATCGCGAAAATCGCCCGGGGGCGGCCCGCCGGCATTCGTGATCAGGATGTCGGGCTGCGGACATGCCGCCAGCGCCGCAGCGCGCCCATCGGCGGTGGTGATGTCGCACGCGACGTGCCGCACCGGCTGCCCGGCCAGCGCCGCGATCTCGGCAGCGGTACGCGCGACGTCGCTCGCGGTGCGGGCGACGATCGTCACCGCCACGCCTTCGCGGGCGAGCGCTTCCGCGCAGCCGCGTCCCAAGCCCTTGCTCGCCGCGCAGACAAGTGCGCGCCGGCCCTTGATGCCAAGATCCATGGTCAAGCCCTCCGCAAGGCGGGGCTGAGCGATCGTCCCACCCGCACCACCGTGAACACCGCAAGGATCAGCAGGACTGCGAAGGCATAGAACACCTCGCGACCCTGTCCGTGATCGAGCATGTAACCGAAGAGGATGGGCCCCAGCGTCGCGCCCAGGTCGAGCCCCGAGTAGACGAATCCGTACACGCGCCCCGCGGCACCCTCGGGGGTGGCGTGACGCACGATGAGATCGCGCGACGGTCCCGCGCAACCCACCGCGAAGCCGATGAGCGTCAGCAGGGGAACGATGGCGCCGATCGCCAGGTCGGCGTAGCCGATCATCGCGAGGAAGAGCGCGGCGGTCATGAGCCCGCTGGCGGCGACGACGTCGTGTCGCGGATAGCGGGTCGCGATGAAGCCGCCGGCAACGAGGCCAGCGGTGCTGCCCACGAGATACGCGGTGATGGCGGCGGTGGCGACGAGCAGCGGCACGTCGAGGCCGACGTGCAGGATCGACGGGAGGAGCGTCTGCAAGCCGACCGTCGCCGCGGTCTGCAGGACGAAATAACCGAAGCACAGCAGGATTGCCCGTTGCAGAAAGAGCGCCACGGTATCGCGCCAGCCGTGCCCGTGGGCAACGCTCGCCCGCCGTGACGTGAGATCCGCGCGTTGCGTATGGAGGATGCCGAGCACCACGAGGCCGACGCATCCCATCACTGCCAACGCGACTCGCCAGTCGAAGGCGGCCGCCAGCGCGAAGCTCACGATCGGCGCCAGCGCATAGCCGAAATTACCGCCGACCGCGTGCGACGAGTACGCATGACCCAGCCGACGCGTGGCGACGTTGGCATTGAGGATCGCGAAATCGCAGGGATGGAAGACGCCGTTGCCGACTCCCATCAACGTCACGATCGGGAATAGCCAGACCGCGTTCGGCGCCAAGGACGCCATGACCGTGCCGCCGGCAAGCAGGCCAAGCCCACCCAGCAACAGCGGCCGTGCACCGTAACGGTCGACGAGAAAGCCGGAAGCGAACTGGGCGATGCCGCTCGCCGCGTAGAACGTACCCACGAGGAGGCCGAGCAACGTCCACGACACGCCGAACTCCCCCTGCAGGAGCGGAAAGAGCGGCGGCAGCGCGAGCTGGAAGAAGTGCGAGAACGCGTGGGCGGTGCTGATGAGACCGATCAGGCGGGCATCGCGCCGGAACGACTCGGGAGCGGCGGTATTCAAGGCGACGAGCCGTGGCGCCTCGTGAAGGGCGCCGCGGTGCTTCGGCAGTGCGGAAGGCTGCACTATAGCGCAACGGCGCGCACCACCCCGGCGGAGCGCCGGCGGAGCTTGCCCTCGCGCAATATCTATGTGATATCATCCCGATATGCGGTACCGGCAACCATCCCGGCCCTGGTACCGCGCGACGGGAGATCATCAATGAACCCAACAGGAATATCCCAAGGCCCGGCGCACGTCGAGGCACCCATCGCCACCGCCAACGGTTTCGTCGCGCTGCTCGTGGCGCTGGCGCTGCTCGTCGGCGGCGGCTGGCTGCTCGCCAGCACGCTCGCCCATGTGCCGCACCTGGGGACGCTGGCGCTTGCCGCGGTGCTGCTGCTCGCCGGCCTCCTGGTGCTGGCCGGGTTGTACACGCTGCAGCCGAACGAGGCGGCGATCCTGCAGCTCTTCGGTGCTTACCGCGGCACCACGCGCGTACCCGGCCTGCGCGCGACCAATCCGTTCTACACCCGCAAGAAGGTGTCGCTGCGCGCGCGCAACCTCAACGGCGAGCGCCTCAAGGTCAACGACAAGCGCGGTAATCCGGTCGAGATCGCCGCCGTCGTCGTCTGGCACGTCGACGACACGGCCAAGGCCGTGTTCGACGTCGACGCCTACGACACCTTCGTCAAGGTGCAAAGCGAAGCCGCGGTCCGCCACCTCGCCTCGAAGTTCGCCTACGACGCCGACGAGCATGCCGACGACGCGCCGGGTCCGACGCTGCTCGCGAGCGCCGACGTCGTCGCCAAGGCGCTCGAGCGCGAGCTGCAAGCCCGCCTCGAGCAGGCGGGGGTCGTGGTCGAGGAGGCGCGCCTGACGCACCTCGCCTACGCTCCCGAGATCGCGCAGGTGATGCTGCGTCGCCAGCAGGCGGAAGCGATCATCGCCGCGCGCACCAAGATCGTCCACGGCGCGGTATCGATGGTCGAGATGGCGCTGCGCGAGCTGTCGGCCAAGGAGGTCCTCGCGCTCGACGACGAGCGCAAGGCGGCGATGGTGAGCAATCTCATGACGGTGCTGTGCGCCGATTCCGAGGTGCAGCCCGTCATCAATACCGGCACGCTCTACCCCTGAGCGCGGACGAGGCCGAACGTGTCCATGTTTGCGCGGCTCCTGCTCGCCCTCGTCGTGGTGATCGCACCTGCCGTGATCTGGGGGACGAGCGGCAGCCTCCCGCCCGCGGTCGCGTCGCATTTCGCGGCCAGCGGTGTCGCCGATGGGTGGATGCCGCGCGGCGTCTATCTCGTCGTCACGCTCGTACTCGCGACGCTCCTGCCGCTCGTCATTGCGGTGACCACCGGACTCGTCCCGCACCTGTCCCGGCGCCCGAAGCTCATGCGTGATCCCGAGTACTGGTTCGCGCCGGCGCGCCGCGACGCCACCGAGGCGTTCCTGCGCGACCATGCCTGCCGCCTCGGCACCTTGCTGTCGGCCTTCATGGTGGCGCTCCACCTCGCCGTGGTCGACGCCAACCGGAGCACCCCGGCGCAGCTGGCGATGCCAACCTTCTACGCGCTGCTCGGCACGTTCGCCGTCCTGTTCGTGGTGTGGATCGGCGTGCTCGGGATCCGCTTTCGCACTCCCGCCTAGCGCTACCTGGCCGTGTCCGCGAAGAAGTCCTTCCTCCTGCGCATCGATCCCGCGCTCTACGCCCAGCTCGAGCGTCTCGCGCAGACAGAACTGCGCAGCGTCAATGCGCAGGTCGAGTACCTGCTACGTGATGCACTCGCGCGGCGCGGCATCCGCCCGCAGCCGGCGGCGGGGCCGAAAACCTCTTCCGGCAACCCCGCCGCGTAGCCTCCGCTACGCGAGCACGCGCCGCAGGAACGCCGCGATGTCGGCGATCTCCTCGGGGATCGCCGCGTGCTCCATGGGATATGTACGCCACTCGACCGGCCAGCCGCCGGCCTCGAGCGCACGGCGCGAGGATTCGGCCCAGGCGAGCTGCACGACGGGATCGTGCGTGCCGTGGCCCATGAAGATCGGCAGGTCGCGATTGATCGGCGCCGCCTCGGCGGCGAGATTGGGTGCATCGACGAGGTACGTGGAGAGCGCGACGATGCCCGCCAGGCGCTCGGCATGCCGCAACCCCGCGTGCAGCGCGATGGCTCCCCCCTGCGAGAAGCCGGCGAGCACGATCCGCGCGGCAGCGACCCCGCGCGTCGTCTCGCGCGCGATGAGCGCCTCGAGCTGCTGCTGCGAGCGCCGCACGCCGTCCATGTCCGCCCGCTCGTTGAGATTCGCGGCGCGGATGTCGTACCACGCCGGCATCACGTAGCCGTTGTTGATCGCCACCGGTATCTTCGGCGCGTGCGGGAACACGAAGCGGATCGCCGGAGCGCCACGCAACCCCAGCGCCGGCACCACCTGCGACCACCCGTGCCCGTCGTCACCGAGTCCGTGCAGCCAGATGACGGCAGCGGTGGGGTGCGGGGCGGTCTCGATCTCGACGGCGGACAGGATGGCGGTCATGGGGATGGCGGGAAGGATGTCGTGACCCGATCTTCGCACAGGTCGACATGCGCGGGCGCGCGCGATCGCCGCACCGCGCCGGCGGCGGCCACCCGCCGCACCCAGTTGACGCGAGACGACCGCTTCTCTAG
>JADZDD010000025.1 GCA_020851235.1 Burkholderiales bacterium
TCGCATCGTTGAACCACTTCACGGTACCAGTTGCCATTTCCGAATTTCCTCAAGATAAGTGATCGGCGGGCGGGTGCCCGCCCCATGTTTCATTCTCAAGGACAGAAAAGTACGGAACCGCAATCACAAGCGGCGCGACAACTGCCGCGCCGCTGACCGGGCCTGGGCGTGCTTAAAGTACTTGAAACAAAACACCTTTGGGAGCATACGCGAAGCGCGCCGGTTTGGGAATCCCCCTGGTGCGAACACGACTACCCCAAGAAACGAGACCGTGGCGCCGCCCGGGAAGTTCCGGACGGGCGCGCCGGTTCCCCCGGGATCGAACGGGTGCCCGCGCCTTGACCCCCGACACGGTCTGCCCGTACCCTCACACGCTCTTTGCGCCCCGCAACGGGCGCCCGCTGACCCCTCCGCACCGAAAACCCCATGAAGCGCATCCTCTTTGCCGACTATGACTATCCCGACATCGACCTCGAGCGCGCGGTCTTCGATCCCGCCGGGGTCGAGGTCGTCACCGCCCAATGCAAGACCGAAGACGACGTCATCCGTGAGGGCAAGGGCTGCTGCGCGATCCTCCTGCAGTACGCACCGATCACCGCCAAGGTGATCGCGGCGCTGCCCGACGTCGGCATCGTGAGCCGCATCGGCGCCGGCTTCGACACGGTGGACACCGAGGCCTGCGCCGCCGCGGGGGTGTGGGTCGCGAACTCGCCGGATTACGGCGTGGGCGAGGTCGCAACGCATGCGCTGGCGCTCGCACTCGCGTCGATCCGCAACGTCGTCACGTACGATCGTGACGTGCGGGCCGGAACGTGGCACTTCGAGTCGGCCGGCGCGATACCGCGCGCATCGTCGCTGACGCTCGGGATCATCGGCCTCGGACGCATCGGCAAGCGGATGGCGCACCTCTCCCGCGATACGTTTCGCCGGGTGGTCGCCTACGACCCCTATCTCATCGACGGCGACTTCCCGGCGTACGTCGAACGCGTGCATTCGCTCGCCGATCTCGCCAGGGCCGCCGACGTCGTGTCGGTGCACACGCCGCTCACGCGCGAGACGCGCGGGATGCTCGACGCCGCGTTCTTCGCGGCAATGAAGCCCGGCACCTATTTCGTCAACACCGCGCGCGGGGCGATCGTCGACGTCCCGGGGCTCGCAGCGGCGCTCGCCTCGGGATCGGTCCGCGCGGCCGGGCTCGACGTGCTGCCCGACGAGCCCGTCCCGCGGGACTCGCCGCTGCTCGCGCATCCGCGCGTCATCCTGACGCCGCACGCGGCGTTCTATTCGGTCGAGGCGGAAAAGGAGCTGCGGCGCAAGGCCGCGCGCAACATCGTGACGTGGCTTGCCACCGGACGGCCCGACTACGTCGTGGCCGCGGGCACGCGCCGGTACGCGGGTTGAAGCGCCCGGCCACCGTCCCCACAGAAGGTAGAATCAGGCATCCATCGCGCCGGAGCATCCATGAGCGTTCAAGACACGATCCGCACCCAGGTCACCACGCACCCCGTGGTGCTGTACATGAAGGGCACGCCCCAGTTTCCGCAGTGCGGCTTTTCGGCGACGGTGGCCGAGATCCTGAAGCGTTGCGGATTGACCGAGTACTTCTCGGTGAACGTGCTCGCCGACGACGAGATCCGCCAGGGCATCAAGGATTACGCCAACTGGCCGACGATCCCGCAGCTCTACGTCAACGGCGAGTTCGTGGGCGGTTGCGACATCGTGCGCGAGATGTACACGAGCGGCGAACTGCAAAAGCTCCTCGCCGCACCGGCGGCGTAGGCCGCGCGGGCACGCACCGCGCTACGTGCGCGTGCGCACGGCGCGCTTGACGTCGGGCACGCGCCGCAGCGCGCGCAGCACCTGCGCGAGGTGGCGGCGATCGCGCACCTGGACACCGAAGAACATCGCGATCACCTCGGCCCCGTCGGGGCGCTCCATCGACACCGTATCGATATTCGCCTCGGCGTCGCCGATCGCCGTCGCGATCTCGGCGAGGAGTCCCACCCGGTCCGCGACGAGGAGGCGAATGCCCGTCTCGAACACCCCCTGCACGTCGGGTGCCCACTCGACGTCGACGAGCTCGCCCGGCTCGCCGCGCTGCTTCTTCAGCGTGACGCAGTCGCGCGTGTGCACGAGCAACCCCTGACCACGCCGAAACTGGCCGACGATCGCGTCGCCCGGAATCGGCCGGCAGCACTTCGCGTACTGGATCGCAACCCCTTCGACGCCGCGCAGCGTGAGCGCGCCGAGCTTGCCGGGCATCGGCGGTGCCTGCGCCGGGTCGTCGGGATTGCCCGGAACCTTGGTCAGCGCCTGCGCGACCACGAACGACAGCCGTTTGCCGAGGCCAATGTCGGCCAGGATGTCGAGCTGACTCTTCGCGCCGTACTCCCGGGCGAGCGCCTCCCAGCGATCCCAGGAGACGGCCTGCGGCTCGACCTTCAGTGTGGCGAGTGCCTGGTTGAGGAGGCGCTCGCCGAGCGCCGCCGACTCCTTCTGCTGCAGGCCCTTCAGATAATGGCGGATGCGCGATCGCGCCTTGCCGGTCGTCACGAACGAAAGCCACGACGGGTTCGGGCGGGCGGTGGGCGAGGTCAGGATCTCGACGTGGTCGCCGTTCTTGAGCTCGGTGCGCAGCGGCAGCAGCTCGTAGTTGATGCGGGCCGCGACGCAGTGGTGGCCGATGTCGGTGTGCACGCCGTAGGCGAAGTCGACCGCCGTCGCGCCGCGCGGGAGCGCCATGATCTTGCCCTTCGGCGTGAAGACGTAGATCTCGTCGGGAAAGAGGTCGCCCTTGACGTTCTCCAGGAACTCCATCGAGTCCTTGGTATCGGACTGGATTTCGAGGAGGCTTTGCAGCCAGCGTGACGTCTCGCGCTGCGCCTCGGCGAGGTCGAGCTCGCCGCCCGCCTTGTACAGCCAGTGCGCGGCGACACCCGCTTCGGCCACGCGGTGCATGTCGTGCGTTCGTATCTGGATCTCGAGCGGCGTACCGAACGGACCGAAGAGCGTCGTGTGCAGCGACTGGTAGCCGTTGGCCTTGGGGATCGCGATGTAGTCCTTGAACTTCCCCGGGATCGGCTTGTACAGCTCGTGCAGGACGCCGAGCGCCGCGTAGCAGTTGGTCTTGTCGGAAACCAGGACGCGCACGCCGTAGATGTCGAACACCTGCGTGAAGGTGCAGCGCTTTTCGCGCATCTTGCTGTAGACGGAGTACAGCGACTTTTCGCGCCCGTTGACCACCGCGACGACATTCTCGCGGGCGAGCCCCTCGCGGATCACGTCGAGCAGTCGATTCATCACCTCGCGCCGATTGCCGCGCGCCGCCTTGATCGACGAGGCGAGAACCCGGTAGCGCATCGGGTTGAGCTGCTTGAACGACAGGTTCTGCAGCTCGAGATACAGCGAGTTGAGCCCGAGCCGATTGGCGATCGGCGCGTAGATGTCGAGCGTCTCCTTCGCGATGCGCTTGCGCTGCGCCGGCGCCATCGCATCGAGCGTGCGCATGTTGTGCAGGCGATCCGCGAGCTTGATGAGGATGACGCGGACGTCGTGCGCCATCGCGAGGAGCATCTTGCGAAAGCTCTCCGCCTGCACTTCCTCGCGGCTCGTGAACTCGATCTGATTGAGCTTCGAGACGCCGTCGACCATCTCGGCCACCGGCTCGCCGAATCTCTTCTCCAGCTCGCCTTTGCTGACCGCGCTGTCCTCCATCACGTCGTGGAGGAGCGCCGCGGCAAGTCCCTGCGCATCGAGCCGCCACTGCGACAGGATCGATGCGACCGCCAGCGGATGCGTGATGTAGGGCTCGCCGGACTTGCGGAACTGCCCGCGGTGCGCGGTCTCCGAGAACTCGAAGGCGCGATTGACGAGCGCGACGTCGGGCGCCGGGAGGTAGTGGCCCAGGCGCTTGGTGAACTCCGCGATCTCGGACATACGCTCCTACATGCGTCCGGGATCGCGTGGGATCAAATGCTCGCGGTCGGCAGCGTCGGCCCGGTCTTGGTCAACATCTCGATCCCGATCTTGCCGGCGGCCATCTCGCGCAGCGCGATGACGGTCGGCTTGTCGCGATCGGCATCGACCATCGGGGCCGAGCCCGCGGTGATCTGGCGCGCGCGGTTGGTCGCCGCGAGCGTCAGCTCGAAGCGATTGGGAATCTTGGCGAGGCAATCCTCGATGGTGATGCGGGCCATGGGTGCTCCAATGAATTACGGACGCAAGAGTTCGGCGATGAGTGCCGCGTGGCGTGCCTGCTGTCGCGGTGCGGCGAGTCGCGCCGCCCGCACGATCACGGAAAGATCGTCGACTGCTCTCGCAAAGTCCTGATTCATAATAACATAATCGAACTCGCCGACGTGGCGCATCTCCTCGCGCGCGGCCTCGACACGGCGGGCGATCACCTCCGAGGCGTCCTGGCCACGCCGATTGAGCCGCTCCTCGAGCGAGGCGAGCGACGGCGGCAGGATGAAGATCAGGACCGCGCCCGGGATGAGCCGACGGACCTGGTGCGCCCCCTGCCAGTCGATCTCGAGGAGGACGTCGTGCCCGGCGGCCACTTCCGCCGCGAGCCACGTCGCCGACGTCGCGTACCAGTTGCCGTGAACGTGCGCGTGCTCGAGAAACTCGCCGCGCTGGCGCAGCGCCATGAACGTCGCCTCGTCGACGAAGTGATAGTCGACACCGTCGCGCTCGCCGGCGCGTGGCGCGCGCGTGGTGTACGACACCGACAGTCGCATGCCGGGCTCGCGCTCGAGGAGCGCCTTGACGAGGCTCGTCTTGCCGCCACCCGAAGGGGCGGCGAGGACGAAGAGGCAGCCCGACGCCGGCGGCGCCTGGGTGGCGATGACCGTCGGGGTGATCACTGGGCCGCTGGTGTCGCGCACGCGCCGTCCTGCCTCAGCGCGCGGTTCCGGCGCGGAACTTGGCGATCGCCTTGCCCTTGGCGTCGATGAGCGTCAGCGCGTCGCCGGCGATGCGATAGCGCGCCGTTCGCTCGAGCGCCTTGACCAATGCGGCTTCCTGCTCCATGCCGTCGGGACACATCATCATCGTTCCCGCCATCTGCGTGAAGTGCAGGTGCGCGCCGTCGAGTTCGAAGCCGCCCACGAGGTTGTTGCAGCCGCCGCTGCCGCTCACCCGCGTCTCGTTGCCGTCGAGGACGACGTGCGGTTCGCGCTGATCCTTGAACGTGCGTGCGGGCTTGCCGTCGAGGGCCACGAGCTTCCAGTAGGTCTTGCGCAGCGTCGGTGACCCCTTGGCGGGAGGGGCGGCCGCTTGCACGCGCACCGCACGCACGTCGGGGACGGCTTCGCCGTCGAGCGCACTGACTGGCGCCACGCACAGGAGCAGCGCGAGGAAGCTCGCGAGTCGGGCGCCCCGACGCGCTCCGATGGGCACTGCGGCACGCATACGCATGGAAGCCGGCGCGAGGAAAGAGTGCCCGTGATTCTATCAAGCCCGCCGCCCCAACCGACCGTGGGAGCGTTCCGTCGCGCCTGCCCAGACGCACGCCCCGCCCTCGTCTCGCCCAGGGGATGCGCTGCCGGTGGCGGCGAACCGTGCAAGGTCCCCTTCGCCAAGGCCGGTGCGAATCTCGGGTCCGGGCAGCGGCTGCACCCGGAACGTCACTCGACGTTGTGCACCTGAAGTTCGAGTGCGCAGCCAAGTGCGTGTCGTGCCGTCGGTTCTCGTTTGCCTTGCGCTGGAAACCTCACAACGAACCCCACACCCCAAGCGTGCAGCAGCGTTGCGCGGTGCTCGTGCCCGGCGATGCAGCGGTTGCGAGTTTGACGTCGGGGCGTGACCGTGGGGTGCGGATGACTGCGTTCGACAGGCATGGGCGCATCCCGCTTCGCCCCCACCCGCTTCCGAAGTCACGATGCGTTGATCGTTCGCTCGGCCTCGTCGAGCGTTTCGAGGATCGCATCGAACTGCGGTGGTGCCGTCAGAAACATCGCGCGCATCTGCGCGTAGTCGCGCGCCAGCACGGCGCGTCGGCTCGCGGGCGGCGCCAAGCGGAACGTCCCAGGCTTGGCGAGGTCGTAACGCGCCCACTGACGCGCGAACACCCGGCTCTTCCAATCGACGACCCGAGCGCACAGTGTGCGGTCGGCGAGCATGGCCGCTGCATCCGGATGCATCAGCAAGCGCGCCATGTCGGCGTAATGCCGCGCGTAGCGATCGGGCGTAGTCTGTTCCTCCGGCCGATGGTGCTCGGCGTGCAGGATGGTGGCCTTCTCCCAGAACGTTCGCGGCAGTTCGAGCGCGGTGACCCGGCAGTTCCAGTCCGCGAACGCCGCCGGAAAGTCGTCGACGACCCACGCGCGCACAGCGTGCCGCTCCGTCGGCCGCTGGTCCGTCAGCGAGCCGAGTTCGAGCTTGACCTCGCGCCGCAGGTAGTCGAAGCCGCCGGCTTCGGCCGACGGGTAGTCGAAGTGCACGACGGGCGAGCGTGCGACGGCGTCGTCTTCGTAGCGCAGCCAGGGTGCGCGACCCGGGCGCGTGCCGAGGTGCTCGACGATCGCCTGTGCCAGACGCGGTATCAGCAGTGTCCTCGTGCGTTCGCCGCACTGCCTCTGCATCCGGGCCAGGGTGGCATCGCGCTGCGTGCGGCTCTTCATCGCCTCGAAGGCGGCCTCGTCGGCGCCGACAAACGTCGGTGACATCGACAGGTCGATGTCCTCCGAGACGCGGTCGATCACGCCGTACACCTTCGACAGCGACGTGCCGCCCTTGAACACCAGATGCGGCGCCAGTTCGGTATCCGCGAACAGCAGCCCGAGCAGCCAGCTCACTCAGAAGTCCTTCTCGACCATCACGCTCGACGCGGCCAGGCGGGCCGCGGTCTGTGCAAAGGCGAGCACGCGGCGCTCGGGCGCCAACGCCACGAACTGCGCTGCGAGTCGGGCCATTGGTCAGTCCGACGCCAGCGCGCGCAAGGTGGGCTGCATCCAACCGGGTGCCAGCGGCAGGTCCTCCAGCAGCGTCCGGCGCTGATCGGCCGGAATGGTGCGACGCAGCCTGCTCACGCGCTGCGGTGTCACATGCTCAGGCCCCAGGCTGCGCAAGGCCTGGATGACCAGACCGCTCGTGCGCCCCGCCGCAGCCATCTGGCGAGGCGTGGTGCGCTTGAGCACGATCTGCATCGGCCCGACCTTCACCGTGCGGCTCGTGCCGTCGGTCAGGAACTCGACGCGGGCGGGCACCTGGTCGGACAGTCCGAGCAGGTTGGCGGCATAGGCGCCGGTCGGCTGCAGGCGCAGCTTGTCCTTGCCGGTCAGGGCCGACACGATGGCATCGACTGACGGCCAGAGCGTGCCCAACAGGGCGTCCTGCCGCGGCTTGTCGTACAGGCCACGCGACAGGCGGCGCAACTCGCCGCGCGCGACCAGGCGCTGCAGGGCCTTGTCGATGGCCGCGCGGCTACCGGCGTCGACGAACAGCGCCGGGGTGAAGACGGTGCCCGGCTTGGCGCGGCGCACGCGGCGCGCGATGTCGGCCTCGATGCCCGGTTCGGTGGCGGGCCGAGACCGGCGGCTGGCCGCTCGCTTCGCAGCGCGCGCGTGGGGAGCTGATTTCATGTCCGAAAAATAGCACGGTTTTCGGACAATGGCAGGCCCGAGGTGCTAGCCCTTCGGCCGGAACGGTGAGCGTTTTGCATGAACTGAAACCTTGCGCAACGCCCTCGCATCGCTCTTGGGACTGCCCGGTACGGCGCAGTACCTCGCGGGACAGCAACGGGTACACCGACTACATTCCAGCCTCACTTCCGCACGAGGCGCTGCGCGCGCACGATCGCGACAGGGTCGCCCCCGGGGGCGTCGATGGTGATGGCTGTCATCGAAGGTCTCGGTTGTTCAGTTGCTCAAAAGGAAAGGCTGCGCCCGTCCGCTGGCCCTTGCGCGGTCATGGATGCGAACGCGAGGGGCGCGGCTCGCGCGCCCGGACGGCTTTGCGCCGACGCAGTCAGGTTCTTCTGGAAGAACGCGGTCAGCTCGTCGAATGGGATCTTGTCCATCCTGTCGTACAGATCCACATGGACGGCGCCCGGAACGATCACGAGTTCCTTCGGCTCTGCCGCCGCCGCATAGGCGGTCTCGCTGAAGTAGCGCGAGTGCGCTTTCTCGCCATGCACCAGGAGGATCGGCCGCGGCGAGATCTCTTTGATGGTGGTGAGGATCGGCAGGTTCATGAACGGCAGCGGCGTGGTGATGGTCCAGGCGTTGCCGGAGTTGACCGCGCGCGGGTGGTAGCCGCGCGGCGTGCGGTAGTAGTCGTGGTACTCGACCAGGAACGGTGCCTCGCCACCTTTCAGCTCGTTGTACGGCGGCTGGTAGGCCGGACTTCCGCTTTCCGCGTCCTTCCAGCGCTGTTGGCTCAGTTGCTCCAGCGTCTGCGCGCGCTGTTCCAGGGTCATGCTGTCGTTGTAGCCCCTCGACATGACGCGCGTCATGTCGTACATGGTGCTGGCCACGACTGCCTTGATGCGCTTGTCCACGGCAGCCGCACTCAGCGCCATGCCACCCCAGCCGCAGATGCCGATGACGCCGATGCGTTCACGATCGACATTGGGTTGCAGGCCCAGGAAATCCACTGCAGCGCTGAAATCCTCGACGCTGATGTCCGGTGAGGCGACATTGCGCGGCTCGCCGCTGCTTTCGCCGGTGTAGGACGGATCGAAGGCCAGCGTAATGAATTCGCGCTCCGCCATCGTTTGCGCGTAGAGGCCGGACGACTGCTCTTTCACGGCACCGAAGGGGCCGCCGACGGCAAGCGCCGCGAGCTTGCCGCGGGCGCGCTTCGGCACGTACAGGTCGGCCGCCAGGGTGATGCCGTAGCGGTTCTTGAAGCTGACCTTCTTATGGTCAACCTTGTCGCTCTTCGGGAACGTCTTGTCCCACTTGGTGCCGAGCGTCACTTGCGATCGCGCCATGGCCGGGCCCGTCGCAGCGATGCCGACGCCCAAGGCGGCGATCCCGGTGCCGGTTGCCTTCAGCAGGGCGCGGCGGCCTATATCGAGGCCACCGGGCCGGACGCTGCCGCTCGTTTCAATGTTCGTGGTCATGATGAGATTTACTTTCACAGGAATAGCTGTTGTGGGGTGCGTGATGGACCTGGTGTTCCAGTTCACGCGGCCAGTCGGTTCAGTGCGCGACGCGCTCGATCCGCACCTTGTACGGCCCGGGCCGAGACAGGACGGACAGGCCTTCATCCACCTTGCCCAGCGGCAGCAGGCTGCGCGAATACGAGCGAGGCTTGATGAAGAGCGCCAGGTTGCCCCAGGGGGCGTAGTGGGTGAGCTCGCCGGCCACGGGTGCCATGCCATCGGGCGCGCCCTGCGTGGACAGCTTGCGCGGCAGGTCGGACACGCGCTCGATGGTGTCGTAGTCGGTCATCGTCAACGACAGCGGCAGCAGCGACGCGAAATCCCTGGCGGTGGCGTTGTCGTACAGGGTGGCGGTGGCGACCTGCTCACCGACGATCAGGCGGATCTTCATGGTGGACTCCTTCGAGGGTGCCGACGGAGCGCCTGCCGACGTTTGGGCGGCCGAGTTGCCGGGGGTGCAAGCGGCCAGCCCGAGGAGGGCGCTGGCCAGCAGTGCCAGCGTTCCGCGCCGCAACTGACACATGGACATGGGGGAGGGCTTCTTCATGCCCGGCATCTTGCGCGCTGGAAGGCATCCTGACTAGCTAATGCTTGCTTAACAGCTAAATAAGGCACACTAATCAGTGTTTTCGCGATCTCATGGGAGAGGGAGCCATGGCTCGACGCAACCTCAACGACCTTCTGTACTTCGTGACCATCGCGCGCGAAGGCAGCTTCACGCGCGCCGCGGCGCACCTGGGAGTGACGCAATCGGCATTGAGCCAGGCGATCAAGGGCCTGGAGGCGCGGCTGCAGATCCGGTTGCTGACCCGCACCACGCGCAGTGTCTCGCCGACGGCAGCGGGCGAGCGCCTGCTCAACGCCATCGGCCATCGGTTCGACGAGATCGAGTCCGAACTGGACGAACTGACCGAACTGCGGGACAAGCCTGCAGGGACGGTGCGCATCACCTGCGGCGACACCATCCTGCGCAGCACGCTGCTTCCCAAGCTCGCACCGCTGCTGCGCGACTACCCGGACGTCAAGATCGAGTTCGATGTGAACTACGGCTTCAGGGACATCGTTGCGGACCGCTTCGATGCGGGCGTGCGGCTGGGCGACACCATCGACAAGGACATGATCGCGGTGCCCATCGGGCCACCGCTGCGCATGGCGATTGCCGCGTCGCCCGAGTACTTCGCGTCGCGCCCCATCCCCAGGAAGCCGCACGACCTGTTGCACCACAACTGCATCAACATGCGCATGCAGACCCGTGGCGGCATCTACGTGTGGGACTTCATGCGACGGGGCCGACAGGTGAATGTGCGCGTTGACGGCCAGCTCATCTTCAACACGACGCCGAACATGGTGGACGCCGCACTCCTGGGACTGGGCATTGCCGCGCTACCCGAAGAGGACTTCGCGCCGCACATCGAGGAAGGCCGCCTGGTGCGCGTGCTGGAGAGTTGGTGCGAGCCGTTTCCGGGCTTCTTCCTGTACTACCCCAACCGCCGGCAGCCGTCGCCGGCGTTCTCACTGGTCGTGAACGCGTTGCGCTACACCAAGCCGAGCCGGTCGAAGGCGTCGCTTGTGTGACCGTGCGAGCAGCAGCCGCGCAGACCGTTCGTTCTCTCGGCCGAAATTCGGCGTGCGCCGCCTTGCGGCGGCGAGTTGTACGAGTTCGTGTGGCACCAGCCGCCGTTCGCGCGAAAAGCGCCGCGAACCCCTCCCAATCCCACAATAGACCCCACGGAGTGCGCGCTTCGCCGCAACGCACTGAGACAGCCTGGGACAAGACGACCCCAGGCCACAACGGGTTGGCTGGTTCTCGGGGATCGCTTGGGATCCCCTGAAAACTCACTCGACGTTTTGCACCTGCTCGCGCATCTGTTCGATCAGGACCTTCAGTTCGAGCGAGGCCTGCGTGACCTCGGCGTCGACCGACTTCGAGCCCAGCGTATTGGCTTCCCGATGCAGTTCCTGCGCGAGGAAGTCGAGTCGCTTGCCGGCGCTGCCGCCGGCGGCGACCACGCGGCGGACCTCGGCGACGTGGGCGGTGAGGCGCGCGAGTTCCTCGGCGACGTCGACCTTGGTGGCAAACAGCGCGAGTTCCTGCTTGAGCCGGTCCTCGTTGGGATCGAGGTTCGCCTCGCGCAAGCGTGTCGCGAGCTTGTCGGAGTACGCGGCGTGGATCGCCGGCACGCGGGGCAGCACGCGCGCCACCTGCGTCTCGATGCCGTTGCAGCAGGAGAAAAGTACCGCCGCGGTTTTTTCGCCCTCGCGGCGACGCGCCGCCGCGAGTTCGTGCAGGGCTTCGGCGACGAGGGCGGTCAGACGCTCCACGAGCAGGGTCGACGGAATCGTCGGCTCGGCAAGAACTCCCGGCCAGCGCAGGATCTCGTGGACCGACAGCGGCCGGGCCGCGGGCACGCTGCGCGCGACTTCCGCCGCAGCCAGCGCAAGGTCGGCCACGCGCTGCGGATCCACGGCAAGGCTTGCCGCCCCCTGCTGGGTGCGGTTGAGCGTGACGCGGCACTCGACCTTGCCGCGCCGAAGCGCGGCGGCAAGCATCTCGCGCAGGGCGGGCTCCAGGGCACGCACTTCGTCGGGCAGGCGCAGGGCGAGATCGAGAAAGCGGTGATTGACCGAGCGCAGATCCACACTCAGGGTAAGGCCCGGCAATTCGGCCGTGGTCGCCGCAAAGCCGGTCATGCTTACGATCATCAGGGTTTTCCGGGAGATAAGGCCCTATCACCAGGGCCGGGTCGGGCCAGAATCTTCCTCTTTTCGCGGTCGCGACCGAAGCGCTGCGATGGCGGCGAAAGCCGCCACAAGAGGCCGATTCTTTACTTTCGCGATCGGGTTGTCGAGAATGTAGGCGTTAACGGCGGGCCACGCAAGCAGGCATGTCGATGGTGGCATGCGAATTGCAAGATGGCAGCCATCGCCAGTGGGTCGCGGCATGGATCCACGCCTTCGTCCACCCATCTCGCCGCCGACCCCACCGACCCAACGACCGACCGCCGCCCGCGGTTTCCCGGCGCAAAGCATCGACTTCCATGCCCGTCACCAATCAGGCCCTCGCCGGCGGTTACCAGCTGCTCAATTACCGGGTCGATCGGCAGATCAGCCGCGGCGGGTTCTCGATCGTCTACCGCGCCTTCGACGAGGAAGGCGTGCCGGTCGCGATCAAGGAATACCTGCCTTCGTCGCTCGTGCTGCGTACCGAGGGTGACATCGTGCGCGCGAGTTCGGCCGAGAACCTGACCTCGTTCCGGTACGGGATGAAGTGCTTCTTCGAGGAGGGTCGCGCGCTCGCCAAGATCAACCACCCGAACGTGGTGCGCGTGCTGAATTTTTTCCGCGCCAACGAAACGGTGTACATGGTGATGCGCTACGAGCGCGGCCGCACGCTGCAGCAGCACATCCAGATGCGGCAGGACCAGATGTCGGAGCGGCTGGTGCGCCACGTGTTCATGCATCTGCTGAACGGCTTGCGCGAGGTGCACACGCACAAGCTGCTGCATCTGGACATCAAGCCCGCCAACATCTACCTGCGCACCGACGGCAGCCCGGTGCTGCTCGACTTCGGCGCCGCGCGCCAGACGCTCACCAGCGCGCGACCCAAGCTCGCACCGATGTACACGCCGGGCTTCGCCGCGCCGGAGCAGTACCGCGAGCCCGACCGGTTGGGGCCCTGGACCGACGTCTACGGTGTGGGCGCGTCGATGTTCGCCTGTCTTGCCGCCTTCGCCCCGCAGGCGGCCGACGCACGCGTCTCCGAGGACCATCTCGTTTCCGCCAAGAAGATCTGGGCCGGTCAATACTCGGACAACATCCTCGAGGTGATCGACTGGTGTCTGCGCCTCGATCCGCTCGAGCGCCCGCAAAGCGTGTTCGCGCTGCAGAAGGCGATCCGTGACATCCCGCCGATCAAGCGCAAGCTCGGCTTCTTCGGCAGCCTGAAGAAGATGCTGTTCTCCGAGATCGGCGCCTGAGGTTTCCGTCCCTCGACTCCGGTATCGGAAATTCACGTCCGCGCATGCGCTTCACGATCTTCCAGGAGTCGCGCAAGGGGTCGCGCAAGACCAACCAGGACCGCATCGCGTACACCTACAGTCGCGACACGCTCCTGCTCGTCGTCGCCGACGGCATGGGTGGACACGCCGGGGGTGAGATCGCCGCGCAGATCGCGGCGCGGCTTTTCATCGAGCGCTTCCAGCAGGAGGCCAAGCCGATCCTCAAGAATCCGCTCAAGTTCCTGCAGGATACGATGCTGCGCGCGCACGCGGCGCTGGGCTCGTACGCCAACCAGTTCTCGATGCTGGAAACCCCGCGCACGACCTGCGTCGCGTGCATCGTCCAGGCCGGGCACGCGTACTGGTGTCACGTCGGCGACTCGCGACTCTACCTCTTCCGCCAGGGTGGGCTCATCGGGGCGACCAAGGATCACTCGAAAGTGCAGTACCTGGTCGACCAGGGCATCATCGGTGCCGGGGAGGTGGCGGCGCATCCCGACCGCAACAAGATTTTCAGCTGCCTCGGTGGACTCGTCGATCCGGTGATCGACCTGTCGCGGCGAACGCCGCTTCGTAACGGCGACGTCCTCGTGCTGTGCACCGATGGCCTGTGGAGCGTCATGGACCAGCACGAGATTTCCACCTGGCTCACCTCGACGCCGATCCTGACCACGGCGCCGCAGATGATGCGCGAAGGCGAGAAGCGCGGCGGCCCCGAGGGCGACAACCTGTCGGCGATCGTCGTGCGCTGGGGTCCGGAAACCCTGACCGACGAGCAGACGACGACGGTCACCGAATCGCTCGGCATCGGCGACTTCGAGACGCAGATCGAGCGCACGCTCACGCTCACCGATCGCAAGGGGACGCAGCGCGACCTCACCGACGACGAGATCGAGCATGCGATCGAGGAGATCCAGTCGACCATACAAAAGTATCGCCGCTAGCGGCGATGCATGGGGTACCCCGATGCGCCAGCTCATCATCGACACCGAGACGACCGGCCTCGACCCGCGCGATGCGCATCGCATCATCGAATTCGCGGCGCTCGAACTCGTCGATCGGCGTCCGACCGGACGGACGCTCCATCTGCACTTCGATCCCGAGCGCGAGATCGACGCCGGCGCGACCGAGGTCCACGGCAAGACCTGGGACGACCTCAAGGGTCGGCCGCGCTTTCGCGATCACGCCGCCGAGATCGTCGAATTCGTGCGCGGCGCGCAATGGGTGATCCACAACGCGCCGTTCGACATCGCATTCATCGATCACGAGTTCGAGCTCGTCGACGGGTCACCGTCGGCGACGCTCCACGACGGTGTCATCGATACGCTGGCGCTCGCCCGCGAGATGTTCCCGGGAAAGCGCAACAATCTCGACGCGTTGTGCGAGCGTTTCGGCGTCTCGAATGCGCAGCGCACGCTGCACGGTGCCTTGCTCGACGCGCAACTCCTGGCCGAGGTTTACCTCGCCATGACGCGTGGTCAGGAGTCGCTCACGATCGACATGGGCGAGGGCGGCGGGCTTGCCGCGCTCGCGCTGCCCGCGATGGCGGGCGGGCGCGCCGCGATCGCGGTCATTGCGCCCACGGCCGAGGAGCGCGCGGCCCACGAGGCGTACCTCGATGCGCTGGAGCGCGAGACACGAGGGCCGTGCCTGTGGCGCGCGACGGCATGGACCTGATCCTTTGGCGTCACGCGGAAGCCGAGGTCGGTGTCCCGGATCTCAACCGCCGCCTGACCGCCAAGGGTGTCAAGCAGGCCGCGCGCATGGCAGCGTGGCTCGATGCGCGCCTGCCCGACACCTGCCGCATCCTCGTGTCTCCCGCCGATCGCGCGCAGCAAACCGCGCAGGCGCTCGGACGAAAATTCCGCACGCTGCCGGAACTGGCGCCGGGAGCGAGCGCCACCGCGGCGCTTGCCGCCGCGAACTGGCCCGATGCGCGCGAGCCGGCGCTCATCGTCGGCCATCAACCGACGCTCGGGCTCGTCGCGTCGCGGCTGCTCTGCGGCGAGGAGACGTACTGGTCGGTGCGCAAGGGCGCCGTGTGGTGGCTGTCGCTGCGTGCGCGCGAGGCGGTCGACGCCGTGGTCGTCAAGGCGGTCCTCGCGCCGGAATTCGTCTAGGTCGCGCTCACGCTTTCCAGCTTCGTCCTGCGGCGCGCCACTGCGCGCGCTCGAGGTCGAGGAGGTGCGCGGTCAGGGGGTGCTGCTTGAGCCAGCGTTGGGCCAGGCGAAAGCGAATCGACTTGTGGACGCGCAGCGTGATGCGCGGGACCTCGACCGCGCGGCGGGCGTGGTGGAACAGCACGGCGAGCCTCAGCGCGAGCACCTGCGCTGCCGTATCGGCCTCGCGGATCGCGGGGATCGCCTTGGTGAGACTGCCACGGCAGCCGAGGACGAGCGCGGCGATATAGCGTTGCTCCTGCGCCGAGAATCCCGGCATGTCGGTGTTGTGGATGATGTACGCGCCGTGCTTGTGAAAGCCGATGTGCGAGACCGTCTGGCCGATCTCGTGCAGCAGTCCTGCCCACTCGACGAGTTGCGCGTGTCGCGTATCCGGCGCGGGTGACGCGGCCAGGTAGAGCGCACGCGCCATCGCCGCGACGCGTCTCGCGTGCGCTCGATCGATGTGGTAGCGCTCGGACAGGCTCGCCACGGTCAGCGCCCGCGTATCGCGCTGCGCGGTGCGACCCAGGAGGTCGTAGAGGACACCCAGACGCAGCGCGCCACCGACCGGGTCGATCCGCGCGATGCGCAATTCGGCGACGGCCGCGGCCATCACGGCGAAACCGCCGGCCAATACGGGAGCGCGCTCCGGCTTGACGCCGAGCGGTGCGAGCCGGTCGGTGCGACCGGCCTCGATCATCCGCCGCCGCAATTGGGCAAGTCCCTGTGCCGTGATGCCACCGGCGGACCATCCGTTCTCCTCCAGGAGCGCGGCGAGCGCAAGTGCCGTACCCGAGGAGGCGAAGGCCGCCTTCCAGTGCTCGCGCCCGAACTCGCGGGCGATCGCTTCGATCTCGGCTCGGGCGTGCGTTTCGGCCTTGCGAAACGCCGAGGCGCGCAGCGAGCCGCTCGCGAAGAACATCGAGGTCATGGTCACGCAGCCCAGCTTGAGTGAGGCGAGGCGCTCGGGGACCATGCCACGGCCGACGATGAATTCGGTCGACCCGCCGCCGATGTCGATCACGAGCCGTGGCTCGCGCGCCACCGGCAGGACGTGCGCCACGCCGAGGTAGATGAGGCGCGCTTCCTCGTGTCCGCCGATGACGTCGATGGGAAATCCGAGCGCGGCCTCGGCCTGCGGCAGGAACGAGCCGGCGTTGCGCGCCACGCGGAAGGTGTTGGTCGCGACGGCGCGAACCGCCGAGGGATGCAATCCCGAGAGCCGTTCGCGGAAGCGCGCGAGGCAGGCGAGCGCGGCCTTGCGGGCGGCGAGCGTCAGGTTGCCGTTGGCATCGATCCCCGCCCCCAGGCGGATCGTCTCGCGCCACGTGTCGAGGCTGAAGATCTGGGTCCCCTCGACACGGCCGATCTCGAGCCGGAAGCTGTTGCTGCCCAGATCGACGACGGCCAGCGTCTCGGGTCGGGCGCGTGCGGCGAGGCGGGCGAGGGTTCGGGGGAGGTGACGCATGCGGTGTTCAGGCGGCCTTGCAAGCGCGCGGGGGAAGACTAGCAGACGGCCGCCTCGCGGCGTGCTTGGGGCGGGTCGTGTCGGCGCGGCATGAGCTCGCGCCGCGCCGGCTGCGTATAGGCGTTGCGCGAGACCGGCATGCGCGCCTGTTACTCTCACCGATTCGCTCGCCGTCGCGCGTTCCCGTTGCCATGCCGCCCGATTATCTCCAGAAGATCCTCACCGCCAAGGTCTACGACGTCGCCTTCGAGTCACCGCTCGACGAGGCGATCACGCTGTCGCGTCGCCTCGGGCATCGGGTCCTGTTGAAGCGCGAGGACGCGCAGTCGGTCTTCTCGTTCAAGCTGCGCGGGGCGTACAACAAGATGGCGCATCTGCCGGTCGCAGCGCGCGCGAAGGGCGTGATCGCCGCGTCGGCCGGCAATCACGCGCAGGGCGTGGCTCTCGCCGCGCAACGGTTGGGCTGCGCGGCGACGATCGTGATGCCGGTCACCACGCCACAGATCAAGATCGCTGCGGTCGAGGCGCGCGGCGCGAAGGTGCTCCTGCATGGCGACTCGTATTCCGACGCCTACGACGAGGCGCAGCGGCGCCAGGCGAGCAGCGGCGCCACCTTCGTGCATCCGTACGACGACCCCGACGTCATCGCGGGGCAAGGCACGATCGGCATGGAGATCCTGCGGCAGTGTCCGGGGCCGCTCGACGCGATCTTCGTTCCCGTCGGCGGCGGTGGCCTCATCTCGGGCATTGCCGCCTACGTCAAGCGCGTTCGCCCGCAGGTCAAGGTGATCGGCGTGCAGCCGAGCGACTCGGATGCGATGGCGCGCTCGATCGCGACCGGTCGCCGCGTGCGGCTGCCGCAGGTCGGGCTCTTCGCCGACGGGGTCGCGGTCAAGCAGGTCGGCAGGGAAACCTTGCGCCTCGCGCGCGATCTCGTCGACGGCATGATCACCGTCGACTCGGACGCGATCTGCGCGGCGATCAAGGATGTCTTCGCCGACACCCGTTCGATCCTCGAGCCCGCCGGCGCGCTCGCGGTGGCCGGCATCAAGCGCTACGGCGAGCGGCAGCGCGCGCCCGGGCGCACGTACGTGGCCATCGCGAGCGGCGCCAACATGAACTTCGACCGCCTGCGCTTCGTTGCCGAGCGCGCCGAGTTGGGTGAGGCCCGCGAGGCGATCTTCGCCGTCACCATTCCCGAGCGCCCGGGGAGCTTCCGCGAGTTTTGCACCTTGCTCGGGAAGCGCAGCATCACCGAATTCAACTATCGCTACGCCGATCCGGAACGGGCGCACCTTTTCGTCGGCGTGGAAGTCGCCGGCCGCAAGGCGACCGCGGACCTCCTCGCGCAGTTCCACCGCCACGGCATCGAGGCGCACGACCTGTCCGACAACGAGATGGCCAAGCTGCACGTCCGCTACCTCGTGGGCGGGCACGCCCCGGCGGCCGAGCACGAATTGCTCTACCGCTTCGAGTTTCCCGAGCGACCGGGAGCGCTGTCGCGCTTTCTCAGCAGCATGAGCGCCGGGTGGAACATCAGCCTGTTCCATTACCGCAATCACGGCGCGGATTACGGCCGTGTCCTGGTCGGCATGCAGGTGCCGCCGAAGGACAAGGCGGACTTCCGGCGCTTCCTCGGACGCCTGGGGTATGCGTACGTCGACGAGACCGCCAACCTCGCCTACGACATGTTTCTCGGGCGCTGACCGGCGCCGGGGGCGGCTTGCGCGCGCGGGCGACGGCACTTTGCGCCCTCTGCGGCGCACCGCGAGGAGGGCGCGCCCGCCCGCGGCATGGACTGCCGCAGTGCGTCACGTGACACGGAAAAAATGGTGTCGCGCTGTTGCGCTTTCGTTTTTTCCTGACTGTCGAGTCATTTCCGGCAAGCTTTGTGCTCTAGGCAAGGTGTCGGTGCCATGGCAGACTTGAACACGACAGCTTGGGCCGGCCAGCGGGGGAAGCCGGGCCCGGTGGCGGGCGGTCGAGGCGGGTCCCGCGGTGGCGCGTCGGCAGTGGTCGTCGGTCGTTGCAAGGAAACGGGAAGGAGCGCGGGCCAGTGGCGGACCAGAACCCTCTACAGGGCATCAAGGTGATGGTGATCGACGACTCGAACACGATTCGCCGCAGCGCGGAGATCTTCCTGCTGCAGGCGGGGTGCACGGTCATCCTCGCCGACGACGGTTTCGATGCCCTCGCCAAGATCGCCGATCACCGGCCGGACGTCGTCTTTGTCGACATCATGATGCCGCGACTCGACGGCTACCAGACGTGTGCGCTCATCAAGAAGAACAGCCATTTCCGGGATACGCCCGTGGTCATGCTCTCGTCGAAGGACGGCCTGTTCGACCGCGCCCGCGGGCGGATGGTCGGTTCGGACCAGTACCTCACGAAGCCGTTCACCAAGGACAGCCTCCTGAAGGCGGTGGCGACGCACGTGAACAAGGCGGCGGCGTGAGCGCGACGGGTCGTGCCGTGCACGGCGTGATCCGGCAGCGCGAGCGTCCCGCGGCATCGGCCGTCGGCCGGGTCTTCGCAACGATTGGACGAGAGGTGCGCAGTGGTCAAGGGCGTTAGGGGCGTGGAGGAAGGACGGGTACCGCCGACCGCGGCAGAGGTCGTGGGCTCGCGCAAGGTCGTCGCCAAGGCGGCGCCCAAGCGCATCCTCGTCGTCGACGATTCACCGACCGAGCGGCACGTCCTGAACGACATGCTGACGAAATCGGGCCACGAGGTGATGACGAGCGACAACGGCGAGGATGCGATTCGCAAGGCGAAGGCGCTGAAGCCCGACGTCATCGTGATGGACGTGGTGATGCCGGGGCTCAACGGCTTCCAGGCGACGCGCGCCATCAGCCGCGACCCGGAGACGCGGTCCATTCCGATCATCCTGTGCACGTCGAAGAGCCAGGAGACCGACAAGATCTGGGGAATGCGGCAAGGCGCCCGCGACTACATCGTGAAGCCCGTCGATCGCGACGAGCTCCTCGAGAAGATCGCTGCCGTCGCCTGACCGCGCAGCCCTTCGACCATGGCCCGCGCCGCCAAGCTCGATCTCCGCACCTTCCAGCAGGAGCTCGCCACCCGACTCGCCGCGAAGACCGCGGCGCAGGTCGAGTCGTCGCGGCTCGGACTCGATTGCGGTGACGCACGGTGGCTCATTCGCCTCGCCGACGCCGGCGAGGTGGTCCCGTTGCCGCCGGTGGTCTCGGTCCCGCTCACGCGCCCCTGGTACCTCGGCGTCGCAAACATCCGAGGCAATCTCTACAGCGTCATCGATTTCGCGCGCTTTCTCGGACACGCGAGCGGTGCCGTCGGCAATCAGGCGCGTCTGGTCCTGTTCGGGCCGCGCACCGGCGATCTCAATGCCGGACTGGTGGTGCCGCGCGTCCTGGGGTTGCGCAACGTGTCGCAATTGGCACCGGTCGGGTCCGCCGGCGAGGCGCCGGCATGGTACGGCGCGCGCTGGATGGACGGTGATGGCGAAGCGTGGCAGGAAATCGATCTCGCCGTGCTCGCACGCGACCCTGCCTTCTTGCAGGTCGGACTCTAGGGAGAACGCTGCGGCGGGCACCGGCCAGCAGCGGGAGACAAAGGCATCATGGCACTCAAACTCGGAAAATTGTTTGGCGGCGACAAGGCCAAGGACCTCGACGACGACCTCGAGCTCCCCACCACGCAGGTGAGGATGGGCGCGGCGGCCGCGACCGCGGGGTACGATCCCCTGGCGTCGCCCACGATCATGGAGCAGGCGCGTGCGGCCGCGGTCCCCGCTGCGCAGCCGAAGCGATTGCCCATCATCGGTCACCTCACGGTCGTCAAGCAGTTCCAGGTGCTCGGCGTGGTGATGATCGTCCTTCTGCTCCTGGCGGTCCTCATGGTGTACCTGGACGCGCGCCAGTCGACGCAGTCGGCGGCGGCCGCGGCGACGGCGACCGAAATGCAGATGCTCTCGCAGCGTCTCGCCCGGGGGAGCGCCATCGCGGCGCAGGGCCAGTCCGCGGGCTTTGCAACGGTGAAGGACAGTCGCGAGAAGTTCAAGGCCAACTTCGAGGCGTTGCGAACGGGCGGCACGATCCGCGGCGTGAGTCTGGACGCCACGCACGATGCCGCGACGACCAAGCTCATCAACGACGTGAATGCGCGCTGGGAGCGCGTGGACCGCGCGGCACGCGAGCTCGTCGACAACGAGTCGAGCCTGACCACGCTCGCCAAGGGGCTGGAGACGCTCAACACCGGCAACAACACGCTGCTCGAACTCTCACAGCAGGCGGCCGCGCAGATCGCGCAAAGCGGCGGCACGTTGCGCGAGGTCGATTTCGCGAACCAGCTCTCGGTGCTCTCGCAGCGCATCGCCAAGAACGCGAACGCACTCGCGTCATCCGACGAGATCGATCCCGAGGTCGCCTTCCTCCTGGGTCGCGACACCCGCACCTTCCGCGATATCGTCGCCGGCCTCATCCGTGGCAGCGATACGCTGCGCCTGCCCGCCGTGCGCGGCGACGAGGCGCGCGCGACGCTGGTCGACCTCCAGAAGCGCTTCGCGGCGTACGAGACCGGCACGTCGACGATCCTGGAAAACATGCCGAAGCTCGTCGTCGCCAAGCAGGCGGCCCGCAGCGTCAACACCGAAGCCGACGGGCTCCTCGCCGACAGCACCAGGCTCGCCGAGAGCTACGAAGGCAGCCCCGTCCGCGCCTGGACGCGCGTCGCGGCCATCGTCTTTGCGCTGCTGGCGCTGGCCGCGCTCGTGCTGCTCGGCAAGGTCTTTCTCGACGATGCGCGGTTGCGTGCGATCGACAGCGAAAGCGAGAACAAGCGTAATCAGGAGGCGATCCTGCGGCTGCTCAACGAGATGGGCAACCTCGCGGATGGCGACCTGACCGTGCAGGCGTCGGTGACCGAGGACGTGACCGGCGCGATTGCCGACTCGATCAACTTCACGATCGAGGAATTGCGCACGCTGGTGCGCGGAATCAACTCGGCGACCGACCAGGTGAACCGGGCGACGCAGGAAACGCAGGCGATCTCGAATCGGCTGTACGAGGCGTCGCAGCGGCAGAACCGCGAGATCCAGCAGGCGTCGGCGTCGGTGCTGCAGATGGCGCAATCGATCAACGACGTGTCGCAGACCGCGAACCAGTCGGCACGTGTGGCGCAGCAGTCGCTCGCTGCCGCCGAGAAGGGCGGCACGGTCGTGCAGAACCAGATCGCGGGAATGAACGAGATCCGTTCGCAGATCCAGGATACGTCGAAGCGGATCAAGCGCCTGGGCGAGTCGTCGATGGAGATCGGCGAAATCGTCGAGCTCATCTCGGACATCACCGAGCAGACCAACGTGCTCGCATTGAACGCTGCGATCCAGGCCGCCTCGGCGGGCGAGGCGGGTCGCGGCTTCACGGTGGTTGCCGAGGAAGTGCAGCGGCTCGCCGAACGTTCGGGCGAGGCGACGAAACAGATCGAGGTCATCGTCAAGACGATTCAGGCGGATACGCAGGACGCGGTCGCGGCCATGGAGAAGTCGACCGTCGGCGTGGTCGAGGGTACGAAGCTGTCCGACGCCGCGGGGCAGGCGCTCGCCGAGATCCAGACGGTGTCGCGCGACCTCGCCGACCTCATCTCGCGCATCTCGACGCAGACGCACATGCAGTCCACTTCGGTGACCGACGTGACCCGGGGCATGCAGGGCATCCTGCAGATCACCGAGGAAACCACCGAAGGCACCAAGCAGACCAACGTGTCGATCGGACAGTTGACCAAGCTCGCGCAGGAACTGCGCTCGTCGGTGGCCGGCTTCAAGGTGTAACGGGAATCGCCCATGCCCGATGCCGCTTCCTTCGACCTTGGCCCGCTGTCGTGGGTGCAGGCCGAGATCGACCAGGCTCTTGCGAAAGGCCTCGAGGCGCTCGCGCAGTTCAAGGCGGCGCCGGGGGAGGGCAACGCACTGAAGCACGCGCGCGCGCACGTGCATCAGGCGGCCGGCGCGATCCAGATGGTGGGCCTCGACGCCGTTGTGGCCTACACCGACGAGCTCGAGCGCCAGCTTCTGCGGCTCGAGGATCTGCCGGCGACGAGCGCGGCGGCGGCGTGCGACGTCCTCGATCGGGCCGGGCGGAAATTGCGGATCTTCCTGGACGAGATCGTGAACGGCGCGCCGCCGGTCCCGCTCAAGCTCTACCCCGAGTACGAGGCGATGCAGGTGGCGCGCGGCGTCAAGGCGGCGGCACCCACCGACCTCTTCTATCCCGACCTGTCGCCGCGAGCGCCGCGCCTCGTGCAGCGCGAACCGGTTCCGGCAGGCCGCTTGCCGTCGCTCGTCGTCAAGCAGCGGCGGCTCTTCCAGCGCGGTCTTCTCGCGTGGTTGCGCGGCGACGAAGCCGGCGCGACGACGATGCGCGATGCCGTCACCGGGATCGAGGACGTCGCCCTGCACGGCCCCCTGCGCGCGTTCTGGTGGACGGTGGGTGCGCTGCTCGAGGCGCTCGACGAGAAGGGCCTCGACGCCGGATTCGGCGTCAAGCAGCTCATGGCGCGCGTCGATCTGCAGATTCGACGCGTCGCCGAAGGCAGCGGCAAGGTTGCCGATCGCCTGCGTCGCGAGGTCCTGTATTACGTGGCGATCAGTGCGCCGGTCGGGCCACAGGTGCAGGCGGTCCAGCGCGTGTTCCGGCTGTCCGGGCTCATTCCCTCCGCCGAAGTGTTGTCGGCGGACGTCGTGCGCCTGCAGCCGATCCTGCGCGAAGCGCGCGAGCAGCTCGCGGGCGCCAAGGATGCGTGGCTGAAGGCGGCCTCGGGCCGCGCCGAGAACCTGCCCAAGCTCAAGCAGACGCTGGCGTCGGTGCACGCCAAGGCCGCGGAGATCCACCACGGCACGCTGATGCAGCTCACCGCGGCACTCGTCGAAAGACTCGACCGGATGCCGAGCTCGGGGGTGTCCGAGCCGATGGCGATGGAGTACGCGACGGCGCTGCTGCTGGCCGAGAGCGCGTTCGAGAATTTTTCCAACCTGTCGCCCGATTTCCACAAGCAGGTCGAGGCGATGCTGGCGCGGCTCGACGCCGTGCAGCACGGACGGCTCGCGACGAGCGGCGGGGCGCCGCTGCTCGACGAGATGAGCAAGCGTGCGCAGGAGCGCGTGCTGCTCGCGCAGGTGGGGCGCGAGATCCAGGTGAACCTGCGCCACATGGAGCAGGTGCTCGACGCCTTCTTCCGTGACCACGGCAAGCGCGCCGAGCTCGCGACGCTCGCCAAGGACAGCGCGCAGATCCGCGGGGCACTGCGCATCCTGGGCCTCGACGAGGCGGATCGTCTCCTCGCCCTGTGCGAAGAGCAGATCGCAAGCTACGCCGATCCCGACGCGGCGGTGAGCGACGACGATCTCGAGCTCTTGGCCGAGTCGCTCTCCGGTCTGGGCTTCTACGTCGAGGCGGTCGAGCAGCAGCGGCCCGACCGCGATCGCCTGCTCCGCCCGCTGATCGCGCGGCGACTGGGCGAGGCACCCGAAGCCGCCCCGGCCGAGACCGACTCGGTGGAGGCGGCGGTGGCCGAAATGCGCGCGGCGCTGCCGCATCTCATCGAGGAAGTGCGTGCAGCGCCTGCCGACGCCGCGGCGCGCGAAGCGCTCGCGGCCAAGCTCTCGAGCATGCGCGACGACGCCGAACTCATCGGCGACGCCGACCTCGTGGCACAGATCAAGGAGATCGTCGCCGACCTCGAAGCGGGCGACGCGTCGCGGCTCGCGGCAGCGGCCAGCGCCATCGCCGACACGACGGCACCGGCGCCCGAAATTTCCGACGAGACGCAACGCCTGCTTGCCACCGATGCGAGTCAGCTCGACCGCGAGTTGCTCGAGATCTACCTCTTCGAGGCCACCGAGGTGCTCGACGGGATCGACCGTCAGCGAGAGCTGTTGCGGGAGAACCTGGGTGACCGTGAAGCGTTGCGCGTGGTCCGCCGCGGCTTCCACACGCTCAAGGGCAGCGGCCGCATGGTGGGCCTGACCGAGCTCGGGGAGTACGCCTACGAGACCGAGCGGATCTTCAATCGCCTGCTCGAAGAGGAGCGCCCGGTGACCGCGGCCGTCATGTCGCTCATCGCGGTGGCGCACCAGAGCTTCCGCGAGTGGGTCGACGCCTTGACGGCGCAAGGCCGCGTGGTCTCCGATCCGCGGCCGCTGCGCTCGGCGATCGCCGCGGTGGCGCGCGAGCTGCCCGGGCACGAGCCGGGATCCTCCACGTCGTCGCTCAACGTCATCGAACTGCCGCGCACGGCGGCGCCGGCCGCACCCGCAGCCGCGGATCCTTCGCCTCCCACGGTCGCCGCCGTGCCGGGCGCCGCACCGCCGCTGGAATGGATCGAGCTCTCCGAGGTAGGGAGCGGGACCGACGTCGATGCGCCAGCACCCATCCAGACCGACGCGTCTTTCACGGAAACGATCGAGATGCCGGCGTTGCCCGACGATGGTCTCGGGCACGTCCTGACGTTCCCCGGCCTCGACGGATCGAATGCCGCACGGGCGATCGCGACGCCTGTCGCGGCACCCGCAATCGAGTCGTTCGAGATCGGAGGTCTCGCACCCGAGGCGCTGGCCTTCACGGACCGCGCGCCCGACGCACCCGACACCGGTGCCGTGCCCGAGGTGGCGGCGCCGACGCTCGATCTGCCACCGATCGAAACGGCACCGGCGATGCCCGTGTCGGAGTCAGCCGGCGGGCCCGACGTGCCGGCGGCTGCGGTGGCGCCTGACGAGGCCCTTGCCACGCAGGCTGCGGATGCTGCCGCGGTGGCGCACGCGACCGCGGAGGAGGTGACCTCGCCCGCGGTCGCGGGGAGTGCGGCGCCGGCGGCGACTCCGGCCGAGGAGGATGCGATGCCGCCGTCGCCTTCCGACGGCGTCCTGGCCGATGCGTCCGACGAGGTGGTCGTCGGCGACGTCACGTTGTCACGCGCCCTGTGGGACATCCTGCGCGACGAGGCGGAGCAGCACCTCGCCACGCTCGTGCACGAGCTCTCGCTCCTGCAATTCGATCCGCAGGCGGTGCCGCGGGCGCCCATGGTGCGCGCGAGTCACACGCTGTGCGGGATCCATCGCACCGGTGGCTTTCCGCTGGTCGCCACGACGGCGAAGTCGCTCGAACAGACGCTCGCGGCACTCGAACAGAACGGCCCCCCGATGGCCGGTGCGGTGTATCCCGTGCTGGCCCGTGCCGTCGCCGGACTCACGCAGCTCGTCGGACGCATGAAGGCGCACGCCGCCTTCACCGCCGCGGATGTGGACGAGGCGCAGGCGATCCAGCGCGAACTCGACGACGTGCGTGCGCAGGCCGCCGTTCCCGGCGCCGATGCCGAAGTCACGGCCTGGCTTGCGACCGACCGCGAAGCCGAGGCCGAAGCCGAAGCCGAAGCCGCTGTGCACGGTGTCGCGGTGCCGTCTTCGGCTGCGCCCGACGAACCCGCGCCCGAGCAGCCGGATGCCATGCCGGAGGCGGCCGCGCCGACGGCGCCCGAGGCGGCGCCGACGGTTCCGGCGCCACGCGTCGATCCGCTTGCCGACATTCGTGACGACGTCGACGCGCAGGTGCTGCCAATCTTCCTCGACGAGGCGAGTGAACTTCTCGCGCAGGCCGGCACCGACCTGCGCGGCTGGCGCCAGACACCCGACGACGTCACCGTGGTGGCGCGCCTGCGGCGCACGCTGCACACGTTCAAGGGCAGCGCCCGGATGGCCGGGGCGATGCGCCTGGGCCAGCTTGCACATCTCATGGAGACGCGGCTCGAGGACGACGCGCTCGCTGCAAGCGAGGTCCCTTTCGACGTCCTCGACGAGGATTTCGACCACATCGCATTCGTGCTCGATGCGCTGCGCCGCGGTGAGGTCGACGTTCCCCTGCCGTGGGTGGCGGCGCTCGCCCGGGATCTCACCGTCCCCGAGGCCGATGTTTCCACCGCGCCGCCCGTGTCCGCGGACGACACCGCCGCGCCGGCGGCGCTCCCGGTCACCCCGGAGCGGCCCGTGGTCGTCCCGATCGCGCCGCACCTTGCCCCTGCCACCGCCGAGCCTGCTGCGGCGCCCGCGGCCGCGGCGCAGGGTGACGCAGCCGATGCCGACGCCGGATCGCGCGCGCAGCTTCGGGTTCGCGCCGACGTGATCGACCGCCTCGTCAACGAGGCGGGCGAGGTCGCCATCGCCCGTGCCCGCGTCGAGGTCGAGTTGCAGGCGCTGAAGAACAATCTGCTGGAGCTCACCGGCAGCGTGGTCCGCCTGCGCACGCAGATGCGCGAGATCGAGATCCAGGGAGAGTCGCAGATCCAGTCGCATACGGGCGATCGCCATACCGACTTCGACCCGCTCGAGTTCGATCGCTATACGCGCTTCCAGGAGCTCACGCGCTCGCTCAGCGAAGGCATCAACGACGTCGCCACCGCGCAGCAGTCGCTGCTCAAGAATCTCGACGATGCCGACGCGGCGCTCCTCGCGCAGGCGCGGCTGTCGCGTGACGTGCAGCAGCGGCTCTTTGCGATCCGCACCGTTCCGTTCGGCAGCCTGTCCGAGCGCCTGTATCGCATCCTGCGCACGACGGCGCGCGAACTGGGCAAGCGCGCCAACCTCGAGATCGTCGGATCGCAGGTCGAGCTCGACCGCTCGGTGCTGGAGAAACTCGTCGGACCGCTCGAGCACCTCCTGCGCAATGCGCTCGATCACGGCATCGAGCCGCGCGACGTCCGTCGTGCCGCCGGCAAGTCGGAGACCGGCGAGATCCGGCTCACGGTGCGGCAGGTCGGCAATGAGGTCATCATCGAGCTCGCCGACGATGGCGGCGGCGTCGACCTCGAGCGCGTCGCGCAGCGGGCACGAAGCCTGGGACTGCTCGCCGACGACGCGCAGCCGACCGATGCCCAACTCCTCGACTTCCTCTTCGTGCCCGGCTTTTCGACGGCGGCGAAGGTGACGCAGATCTCGGGGCGCGGCATCGGCATGGACGTCGTGCGCAGCGAGATCAGCACGCTCGGCGGCCGCGTCGACGCGCTGTCGCAGCGGGGGCAGGGCACGCGCTTCGTCGTCACGCTCCCGCTCACGCTGGCGGTGGCGCAGGCGGTCCTCGTGCGCGCCGGCGCGCGCCTGTGGGCGTTGCCGGCGCCGATGGTCGAGCAGGTCCAGCAGGTGAAATCGCAGGCGCTCCTCGACATCTACATCGAGCGCAAGGTCGAGTGGCAGGGTCGCGAGTATCCGTTCCACTACCTGCCACGACTGCTGGGCGACACCGCGCACAATCCGGAGACCAAGCGCCACAACGCGATCCTGCTCCTGCGCAGCGGCCAGGCGCACGCGGCGATCCATGTCGACGAGATGATCGGCAATCAGGAACTCGTCGTGAAGAACATCGGGCCGCAGCTTGCCCGCGTCTCGGGGATCTCCGGTGCCACCGTGCTTGGCACCGGCGAGATCGTGCTCATCATCAATCCGGTGGCGCTCGCGGCGCGGGCCGATGCGCCGAAGGCGGAGCCGCATCGCGAGGATCGCGCGCTTGCGGATCGTCCACGGGCGCCGGTCGTGCCGGTGTCGACGCAGCCGATCGTGATGATCGTCGACGACTCGCTCACGGTGCGCAAGGTCACGAGCCGCCTGCTTGCGCGGGAGGGCTTCGCCGTCACGACGGCACGCGACGGCGTCGATGGATTGCAGGTCCTCGCCGAGCAGATTCCCGACGTCATCCTGCTCGACATCGAGATGCCACGCATGGACGGCTTCGAGTTCGCCAAGACGATCAAGGGCGATCCCAAGTACCAGGGCATACCCATCATCATGATCACCTCACGCACCGCTGAGAAGCATCGCACCCGCGCGGCCGAGCTCGGGGTCGATCTGTATCTCGGCAAGCCGTACCAGGAGGACGAGCTCCTCGGCCACCTGCGTGAGATGACGGGAGTGGGCGCGACGGCCTGAGCTTGCCTCGCGTCGCGGCACGCCGCACGCCGCACCTGCTGCGGCGCATCGCGCACATCGGCGCGAAATGCGCTAGATTCCCTGCCAGCAGGCATTTTCGGATCCGGCGGTATTCCCTCGAGGAGGAGTGATGGCGAGCTACGCTACGGAGCAGATCCGTACGGTGGCGCTGGTGGGACACGGCGCGGTCGGCAAGACCACCCTGGCGGAAGCGTTGCTGGTCAAGAGCGGCGCGCTGCCGGCCGCGGGCAGCGTGGAGCGCGGGACCACCGTCTCCGATTTCGATCCGCTGGAGAAGCAGTATCTGCACTCGCTTCGTGCCTCGCTCCTGCACTGCGACACGCCCGACGCCCGCATCCACTTGATCGACACCCCGGGCTTCCCGGACTTCATCGGCCAGGCGATCGGCGTGCTCGACGCGGTGGAGACCGCGGCGGTCGTGGTCAACGCGCAGACCGGCATCGAGATGATCACGTCGCGGATGATGGCTTGGGCCGCCGACCGGCGGCTGTGCCGTGTCGTGATCGTCAACAAGATCGACGCCGAGAACGCCGATCCCGAGCGCGTGCTGGGGGCGATCCAGGCGGCCTTCGGCAAGGAGTGCCTGCCGATCAACCTGCCGGCGGACGGTGGGCAGCGTGTCGTCGACTGCTTCTTCAATCCGTCCGGCACGTCGGACTTCTCGTCGGTGGCCGACGCGCATCGCGCGCTCGTCGATCAGGTCGTCGAGGTCGACGAGGAGCTCATGTCGCTCTACCTCGAGCAGGGCGAGGTCGAGCCTTCGCAATTGCACGCCCCGTTCGAGAAGGCGCTGCGCGAGGGCCATCTCGTTCCCGTGTGCTTCGTGTCGGCGCGCACCGGCGCGGGTGTCGCCGAGCTCCTCGACGTCTTCGTGCGGCTCCTGCCCAATCCGACCGAGGGCAATCCGCCACGCTTCACCAAGGGCGAGGGCGAGGCGGCCGTCGAGTTCGATTCGGTCCCCGACGCCTCGCGGCACGTGCTCGCGCACGTGTTCAAGGTCGTGATGGATCCTTTCGTCGGCAAGCTCGGTGTCTTCCGCGTGCACCAGGGGACGGTGACACGCGACACGCAGCTGTTCGTCGGCGAGGGACGCAAGGCGTTCAAGGTCGGACACCTGTTCCGGTTGCAGGGCGGAAAGAACATCGAGATCGATCGGGCGGTGCCCGGCGACCTCGCGGCCGTCGCGAAGGTCGACGAGATCCAGTTCGACTGCGTGCTCCACGACTCGCACGACGAGGACCACATCCACATGGCGCCGCTTGCCTTTCCCACGCCGATGCACGGGGTGGCGATCGAGCCCAAGCGCCGCGGCGACGAGGGACGCATCTCGGACGTGCTCGCGCGAATGACCGCCGAGGATCCCACGTTGAAGCTCGAGCACGACGCCACGCTCAACGAGACGGTGCTGTGGGGATTGGGAGAGCTGCACCTGCGCTCGGTGCTCGAGCGCATGGCCTCGCAGTTCAAGCTCGAGGTGAGCACGCGGCCGCCCCGCGTCCCCTATCGCGAGACGATCACGACGGCCGCCGAGGGTCACCATCGACACAAGAAGCAGACCGGCGGCGCCGGACAGTTCGGCGAGGTCTACCTCAAGATCGAGCCGCTGCCGCGCGGTGCCGGCTTCGAGTTCGTCAATACGGTCAAGGGCGGGGCGATTCCCACGGCGCTCATTCCGGCGGTGCAAAAGGGCGTCGAGCAGGTGCTGGCGGAAGGACCCGTCGCGGGTTTTCCCCTGCACGACGTGCGCGTGAACGTCTACGACGGCAAGTTCCACCCCGTCGACTCGAAGGAGGTGGCGTTCGTCGCCGCCGGCAAGAAGGCATTTCTCGACGCGATCGCCAGTGCGAAGCCGATCGTGCTCGAGCCGATCGTGAGCGTCGAGATCAACTGCCCCGCCGCGAGCATGGGTGATGTCGCCGGTGACCTGTCGTCGCGGCGCGGTCAGGTGACCGGAACGCAGACGCTGCAGGCCGGTTCGCTCGCCGTGACGGGCTTTGCGCCCCTGGTCGAGCTCGAGGGTTACGCCGCGCGCCTGAAGTCGATGACCGGTGGTCAAGGCGGCTGGACGATGGCGCTGTCGCATTACGAGCAGGCGCCGCCCACGCTTCAGCAGCAACTCGCCGCCGAGTACGCGAAGCACCGCCGGCACGAGGAAGACACGTAGGTCTCGCCGTCGCCGCGCACGTGTTCGCAGCGCTCGTTGCAGCGGCCGTTGTGGCGACCGCGGCAGGCCGGCTACAATGCACCCGATCGGCGCGCGCCACGTGAACCTCACCCATCACTTCCTGATCGCCATGCCTGCCATGGCCGATCCGAATTTCGCGCGCACGCTGACCTACATTTGCAATCACGACAAGGACGGCGCGCTCGGCCTCGTCGTGAATCGCCCGATCGACATGACGCTGTCGACGCTCTTCGAGCAGATCGAGCTTCCGCTCGCCGACGATGTGCTGCGGACCGCGCCGGTCCACTACGGCGGGCCCGTCCAGGCCGACCGTGGCTTCGTGCTGCATCGCCCGCTCGGCAACTGGACGTCGACGCTCGCCATCAGCGACGAATTGGGCCTCACGACGAGCAAGGACGTGCTCGCCGCATTGGGCCGCGGTGACGGTCCGCACGACATCCTCGTCTCTTTGGGGTACGCGGGGTGGTCGGGCGGCCAACTCGAGCACGAGCTCGCACAGAACGCGTGGCTCACCGTGGAAGCCGACCCCGACCTCCTCTTTGCCGTTCCGGCCGAAGAGCGCCTGCCGGCGGCGATCCGTCTGCTCGGCATCGACTTGTCGCGCCTGTCCGAGGACGTCGGACACGCGTGACGGGCGAGGGTCGGCATGCCGGTCTCATGTCCGCGCACGGCCCACCGGCCGCGGCGCCGTGCGTCGTGCTGGCCTTCGACTACGGGACCCGGCGCATCGGTGTTGCGCTCGGCAACACGCTCACGGGCAGCGCGCGACCGCTTGTCGTGCTCGACGCCGCGGATGCGGCGACACGGCTCGCCGATGCGGCCGCGCTGGTCGAGCAGTGGCAGGCGCAGCAGGTGATCGTGGGACTTCCGGTGCACGCCGACGGCACGGCGCACGCGATGACGCGCCGCGCGGCGGCGTTCGCCCGCGATCTCGCGGCCCGGGTGAGCGCATCCGTGGAAACCGCGGACGAACGGCACACGACCGAACTCGCGCAGCAGCGTCTTGCGACCGAGCGCGCCGGTCGTTCCGGCCGCGAACGGCGCGACGCCGTGGCGGCCCAACTCATCCTCGAGGGGTGGCTCGATGCCCGTGGCAAATGACCTTCCCGACGCCGAGGCCACGCTCGAGGTCCTGGTCGAGCGCATGCGCGGCGCAGTTGCCCACGACGCGGCATTCGTCGGCATCTATTCCGGCGGCGCGTGGCTGGCCGAGCGCCTGCCGGCGCTCATCCCGGGGGACCATCCGGTCGGCTTCATCGACGTCTCGTTCTATCGCGACGATTATTCGAGCAAGGGTCTCAAGGGCACCGGCCGGCGCACGTCGATTCCCTTCGACGTCAACGGCGCGACGATCGTCCTGGTCGACGACGTGCTCTACACCGGGCGCAGCGTGCGCGCCGCGATCAACGAGCTGTTCGACTTCGGGCGCCCCGGGCGCATCGAGCTTGCGGTCCTCGTCGATCGTGGCGGCCGCGAGCTGCCGATCGAGCCGACGTATTGCGGGGCGCGGCTCACCGTCGCCCAGGGGCTTTCGATCGAGCTCTCGCGCGACGGTGATCGCCTGGCCCTGGCCGTGGAGCGCGCCCGCTGATGCGCAATCCGCAGCTCAACGCCCGGGGTGAGCTCACGCACCTGCTGACGCTCGAGGGGCTGCCGATCGACGTGATCCGCAACATCCTCGATACGGCGGCGCAGTTCGTCTCCATCGGCGAGCGCGAGGTGAAGAAGGTTCCGTTGCTGCGCGGCAACGCGGTCTTCAACCTCTTCTTCGAGAATTCGACACGCACGCGCACCACGTTCGAGATCGCCGCCAAGCGCCTGTCCGCCGACGTCATCAACCTCAACATCGGAGTCTCGTCGACGAACAAGGGCGAGACTCTGCTCGATACGATCGACAATCTCGTCGCGATGGATGCCGACGTTTTCGTCGTGCGGCATGCGCAGTCCGGCGCGCCGCACCTCATCGCCCAGCACCTGGCCCAGGTCGGACGCTCGCACGTGCACGTGGTCAACGCCGGCGACGGGCGGCACGCGCATCCCACGCAGGGCCTGCTCGACCTGTACACGATTCGCCACTACAAGAAGGATTTCCACGGCCTGACCGTGGCCATCGTCGGCGACGTCCTGCATTCGCGCGTGGCGCGCTCGCTCATCCACGGGCTCACCACGCTCGGCACCTCCGAGGTGCGGGTGATCGGACCGCGAACGCTGCTGCCGACGGCGGCCGAGACGCTCGGCGTGCGCGTCTATCACGACATGCGCGAGGGACTGCGCGGCTGCGATGCGATCGTGATGCTGCGGCTGCAGAACGAGCGCATGAACGGCACGCTCCTGCCGTCGGCGGCCGAGTACTTCAAGCACTACGGCCTGACGCAGGAGAAGCTCGCGCTCGCCCGCCCCGATGCGATCGTGATGCACCCCGGGCCGATGAACCGCGGCGTGGAGATCGATTCGCCCGTCGCCGATGGCGAGCGTTCGGTGATCCTTCCGCAGGTGACCTTCGGCATCGCGGTGCGCATGGCGGTGATGAGCATCGTGGCGGGGGCGCGATGAGGCTCGAGATCGCCAACGCGCGGTTGGTCGACCCGGTGACCGGTGAGCGTGAGGGCTCGCTGTACGTCGCCGATGGGCGAATCGCCGCGGTCGGTGCGGCGCCGGTGGGCTTTCGCGCCGACCGCGTGCTCGACATGCGCGGCTGCGTCGTGGTGCCGGGACTCGTCGACATCGCGGTCCGCTTGCGCGAGCCGGGGCTCGAGTACAAGGCGACGCTCGAGTCGGAGCTCGCCGCGGCGATTGCCGGCGGCGTGACGAGCCTTGCCTGTCCACCGGATACCGATCCACCGCTCGACGAGCCGGGCCTGGTCGAGATGCTGAAGCACCGCGCGCGCATGCTGCACCTTGCGCACGTCTATCCCGTGGGTGCGCTCACCGCCGGGCTCGAGGGCACCGCGCTCACGCAGATGGGTGAACTCACCGAGGCCGGCTGCGTCGCGTTCTCGCACGCGGACGTCGCGCTCGCCGACACCGATCTCCTGCGGCGGGCCATGCAGTACGCCGCGACGTTCGGTTATGCGCTGTGGCTGCGACCGAATGACCCGTACCTCGGGCGCAACGGCGTTGCGCACGACGGCGACGTTGCGACGCGCCTCGGCCTTCCCGGAATTCCCGTCACCGCCGAGACGATCGCGCTCGCCACGATCCTCACGCTCGCGCGCGAGTGCGACGTGCGCCTGCACGTGTGCCGCGTGTCGTGCGCCCGGAGCGTGGCGATGCTGCGCGAGGCGAAAGCGGACGGGATGGCGGTCAGCTGCGACGTCGCCGTGCATCACCTCCACCTTTGCGACGGCGACATCGGCTGGTTCGACGCCAACACGCGCGTGGTGCCGCCGCTGCGGTCGAGTGCGGACCGTGCCGCGCTGCGCGCGGCGCTTGCCGATGGCACGATCGATATCGTCTGCTCGGACCATGCCCCGGTCGACGACGACAGCAAGCAGCTGCCGTTCGGTGAGGCCGAGCCCGGTGTGACCGGCGTCGAACTCCTGCTTCCGCTCACCCTCAGGTGGGCGGCCGAAGACGGCGTGGCGCTTCCCACCGCGCTCGCCCGGATCACGCGTGCTCCGGCGCAACTCCTCGGCATTGCGGCGTCGCTCGCCCCCGGCGCGCCTGCCGACCTTTGCGTATTCGATGCGCAGGCGGCGTGGACGGTCGGCCGCGACACGCTGACGAGCCAGGGCAAGAACACGCCTTTCCTCGGCGTCGACCTCGCGGGTCGCGTGCGCTGTACACTCGTCGACGGCGAGATCGTCCACGAGACCTGACGTCGCCGCGACAGCGGCTCGTGGGTGTCGCGTCGCAGGTTGCCCGCCGTCTCGCCCTCGTCACGTCCCAGGGGAGGATGCCTTGAACGACAGTCTCGTATCGCACGCAAGTAGCCTCGTCGATCCACGTCGCGTCGATCGCCGCAGCTTCGTCGTGACTTCACTGGGCGCCGGCTTCGCCTTCGCGGTGCTCCCGGTTTCCGCGCAGACCATCACCACCTCGACCGAGGGTCTCGTCGCCGGTGAGGTCAAGGTGCCCACCGCCGACGGCCCGATGCCGGCGTACCGGGCGATGCCGGCGACGGGCGGCGACTTTCCGACGATCCTCGTGGTGCAGGAGATCTTCGGCGTGCACGAGCACATCAAGGACATCTGCCGGCGCCTGGCCAAGCAGGGCTTTTTTGCCATCGCACCCGAGCTGTATGCGCGGCAGGGCGATCCGTCGAAGTACACCGACATCGGCAAGCTCATCGGCGAGGTCGTGTCGAAAGTGCCCGATGCACAGGTCCTCGCCGACCTCGACGCCACCGTCGCGTACGCGAAGTCCACCGGCAAGGCGCAGACGACGCGCCTTGGCATCACCGGCTTCTGCTGGGGTGGGCGCATCGTGTACATGTACGCCGCGCACAATCCCGCGGTGCGCGCAGGCGTCGCCTGGTACGGGGTGACCGCGAAGGCCTTCGTGACCGGCGACCGATCGCCCCTCGATGTCGCGGGGCAGATCGGCGCACCGATCCTCGGACTCTACGGCGGCGCCGACCAGGGGATCCCGACGGAGACCGTCGAGAAGATGTTCACGGCGCTGCGCAGCGGCAAGAGTCCCAAGTCGGAATTCACGATCTATCCCGACACGCCGCACGCGTTCAACGCCGACTATCGTCCGTCGTATCGCAAGGCGCAGGCCGAGGATGCGTGGGCGAAGATGCTCGCCTGGTTCAGGCTCAACCTCTGACGCGGCACACGCGTGGCCGCGCCCCGATCACGCGCGCGCGGGTCGCGGCACGCGGCCCAGGAGGAAGAACTCGTCGTTCGGTCGCATCGCGACGACGTGCGCCATCCGGTTGGAGAGCGCGAAGAAGGCGGCGATCGCACCGATGTCCCAGATGTCCTCGTCGGAGAATCCGTGCGGGCGCAGCGTGGCGAAGTCGTCGTCGTCGACATCCTTGCTGTGCAAGGCGACCTTCATCGCGAAGTCGAGCATCGCCTTCTGGCGCGGCGTGATGTCCGCGTGGCGATAATCGACCGCGATCTGATCGGCGACGAGCGGATTCTTGGCGTAGATGCGCAGGATCGCGCCGTGGGCAACGATGCAGTACAGGCAGCCGTTCGCGCTCGACGTCGCGACCACGATCATCTCGCGCTCGGCCTTGGTGAGCCCGCCTTCCTTCTCCATCAGCGCATCGTGGAACGCGAAGAACGCGCGGAACTCCGCGGGGCGATGCGCGAGCGCCAGGAAGACGTTGGGCACGAAGCCCGCCTTCTCCTGCACGGCGAGGATGCGGCCGCGGATGTCGTCGGGAAGATCCTCGAGCTTGGGGACGGGAAAGCGGCTGATCGTGGTCATGGCGAGTGCTCGCGCGGGAAGTGAAGGGAAATCGGGGCGCCGGTCAGGCCGTCGGCGGCACGTATCCCGCCGGCATCTCGGCACCACCGCCGAAGAAGTGCTTTTCCATCTGCTCGGCGAGCCACTTGCGCGCGCGCGCATCGGCGAGACTCAAACGGTTCTCGTTGACGAGCATCGTCTGCTGGCGCTGCCATTGCGCCCAGGCTTCCTTCGACACGCTCTCGTAGATGCGCTTGCCGAGTTCGCCGGGATAGGGGGGGAAGTCGAGTCCTTCGGCCTCGCGGCCGAGTTTGACGCAGTGGACCATACGGGCCATGGGATTGTCCTCCGGACGCATCGCCACGGGGCTGCGCGGCACGTCGCGTCCTACAGTAGCTTGCGGTAGACGAGAGACTTGCGGTGGTAATTGTAGAGCGCCTGCTTCTGCTGCGGTAGGTCGGTGATGCTCGCGGAGCGATAGCCGCGCTCGAGGAACCAGTGCGCGGTCTTGGTCGTGAGCACGAAGAGTTCGGTGAGCTTCTGCTTGCGCGCCCTGGCCTCGATCTCGTGCATGAGCGCTTCGCCGTAACCTTCGCGGCGGAAGTCGGGCTGCACCGCGAGGGCCGCGAGTTCGCCGACCTTCTCGTCGGCAAAGGCGTAGAGCGCCGCGCAGCCCACGATATGGTGGTCGTACTCGGCCACGATGAACCGCTCGATCTCGCTCTCCAGCCGCTCGCGCGAGCGGCGCACGAGGATGCCTTGTTCCTCGAGCGGGCTGATCACCTGCAGGATGCCACCGACGTCGTCGATGGTCGCGCTGCGGATGTGTGCGAGCGCGGTCGACGCGATCATCGTCCCCACGCCGTCGCGCGTGAAGAGCTCGAGCAGCAAGGCGCCGTCGAGCCGACGCGAGATGAGATGCGCGCGTTTCACGCCGTTGTTGCAGGCGCGGATCGCCGCGGGAAGGTAGGTGCGCACGTCGGCGCTGAGCTTGTCGCCCTTGGCGAGGAGCGCCGTGGCTTCGGTCGTCGACAGCTCGGTGAGGAGCTGGCGGCGCCCGTTGCGCACTCCGTCGGCATCCATGAGCAGGATGAGCTTCGTCGCCTCGAGGCGGATCGCAACCTGTGCCGCCACTTCCTCGACGGTGAGGTTGAAGATCTCGCCGGTCGGCGAGTATCCGATCGGCGAGATGAGCACGATGTCGCCGTCGTCCAGGCGCTGCTGGATCGCTTCGGTGTCGATGCGCCGGACCTCGCCGGTGAGCTGCATGTCGACGCCGCCCACGATGCCCAGCGGCTTGGCGGTGAGATAGTTGCCGCTCGACACCCGGTTGCGTGCCCCGGCCATCGGCGAGTTGGCGAGGCCGAGCGAGAGCAAGGCCTCGATGCGCGCGCGGACCTGTCCCGCGGCTTCGAGGGCGCAGTCCATCGTCTCCGCATCGGTGATGCGCACGCCGCCGGCGTAGCGGCTGGGAATGCGCTGCGCGGCGAGGATCGCTTCGATCTGCGGCCGGAATCCGTGCACGACGACGAGGCGGATGCCGAGGCTGTGCAGGAGATTGAGATCGTGGATGACGCCCAGGAACTCGTCGTCGGCCGCGACCTCGCCGCCGAAGGCGATCACGAAGGTCTTGCCGCGGAAGGCGTGGACGTACGGCGCCGCCGAGCGGATGAGATGCACGAACGAGCGCATCGTCGCCGAGTTGGCGGCAGGCTGGCTATCGGACGCGGTGGGCATGACGGTTGGGGCGCGTGTGCGCGGCGATTATAGCCGCGTCGCCGCGACGGGCACGAAGCGTGGCGCTCGCGCGGGTTCGTCCGGCGCACGCTGCGCATCGCCGCTCGGCTATCATGGACGCCGCGCCGGCAATTCGCGTGTCGCCGGCGGTGCTGATGTCCTCCACACTCCTCGATCCCTTGAATCCCGAGCAACTCGCCGCGGTCACGCTGCCGCAGGCCTCGGCGCTGATCCTGGCCGGCGCCGGCAGCGGCAAGACGCGGGTGCTCACCACGCGCATCGCCTGGCTCATGGCCACCGGCCAGGCGACGCCGCGCTCGGTGCTCGCGGTCACCTTCACCAACAAGGCCGCGCGCGAAATGCTGCTGCGCCTGTCGGCCCTGACCCCGCTCGATACCCGCGGCATGTGGGTGGGCACCTTCCACGGCCTGTGCAATCGCATGCTGCGCGCGCATCACCGCGAAGCGAAGCTGCCGCCGCTGTTCCAGATTCTCGACACGCAGGATCAGCTCTCGCTCATCAAGCGCCTTTACAAGGCGCACGGCATCGACGATACGCGCTATCCGATGCGCCAGCTGCAGTGGTTCATCGCCGCCGCCAAGGAAGAGGGCCGGCGGCCCTCGATGGTCGAGGCGAGCGATGACTTCACGCGTGCCGAGGTCGAGCACTACGCGCTCTACGAGGCGATGTGCCAGCGCGAAGGCGTGGTCGATTTCGCCGAGCTGCTCCTGCGCAGCTACGAGCTTCTGACCGACTCCGAGTCGCTGCGCGAGCACTACCGGCAGCGCTTCTCGCACATCCTCGTCGACGAGTTCCAGGACACGAATACGCTGCAGTACCGGTGGCTGCGCCTGCTGACGGGTCCGGACACGACCGTGTTTGCCGTGGGCGACGACGATCAGTCGATCTACGCATTCCGCGGTGCCAAGGTCGCCAACATGCAGCGCTTCGAGCGGGACTTCGCGACGGTCGCACGTCCGGTGAAGCTCATTCGCCTCGAGCGCAATTACCGCTCGCACGGCCACATCCTCGACGCCGCCAATGCGCTCATCAGGCACAACCAGGCGCGCCTGGGCAAGGAGCTGTGGACGAGCGAGGCGAAGGGCGAGCCGGTGCGTGCCTTCGTCGCGGCCACCGACGCCGACGAGGCGGACTTCGTGATCGACGCCGTGCGCGGTCATGCCGCGGACGGCGTGCCGCTCGACGAGATCGCGCTCCTGTATCGTTCGAATGCGCAATCGCGCGTCTTCGAGCACGCGCTGTTCAGCGCGGGAATCCCCTATCGCGTCCATGGCGGGATGCGCTTCTTCGAGCGGGTGGAAGTCAAGCACGCGCTCGCGTACCTGCGGCTCGTGGCCGCGGTCGACGACGATGGCGCATTCCTGCGCGTGGTGAACTTTCCGTCGCGTGGCATCGGCGCGCGTACGCAGGAGCAAGTGCAGCAGCTCGCGCAGCAGCGGGGCACATCGTTGTGGCAGGCCACGACGTCCGGCGCGCTGACCGGCAAGGCAGGAGCGGCACTGGCGACGTTTCGTCAGCTCGTCGAGCGCCTGCGGGGCGATACGCAGGCGCTGCCGCTGCCGGCGGCCGTCGAGCACGTCATCCACGCCTCGGGCCTCGTCGCGCATTACGCGGCGGAGAAAGACGGACAGGACCGCGTCGACAATCTGGCCGAGCTCGTCACTGCCGCCGAAGCCTTCGTGCGCGAGGCGGAGTTTGCCCCGGATGCGGCAAGCATGGTGACACCGGACTCGCTTGCCGCGGCGCCCGCCGAGGCCCCCGTCGCGGCGCTCCCGGCCTTCCTCGCGCACGCGGCGCTCGAGGCCGGCGACACGCAGGCAGCGCCAGACAAGGCCGCGCTCCAGCTCATGACGGTGCATGCCGCCAAGGGCCTGGAATTCCATACCGTCTTCATCACCGGTCTCGAGGAGGGACTGTTTCCGCACGAGAACAGCGTCTCGGCGGCGGATGGCCTGGAGGAAGAACGACGGCTCATGTACGTCGCGATCACGCGGGCACGACGCCGGCTCTATCTCACGCTCGCGCAGCAGCGCATGCTCCACGGCCAGCTGCGCTACGGCGTGCCGTCGCGCTTTGTGGACGAGCTGCCGCCCGAGCTCGTGCAGTGGCTCGCCCCACCGCGCGCGTTCGCGACGGCAAGTGGTCCCGCTGCGCCGCCGCCGCTGCGCGCCGGGCGTGCTGCCACGCAGGGGCCGTCCTGGCGCATCGGGCAGAGCGTGCGGCATGCCAAGTTCGGCGTGGGTGTGATCATCGACGCCGACGGGCAGGGGCACGACGCTCGCGTCCAGGTCAATTTCCGCGACGCTGGCGTGAAGTGGCTGGCGCTCGACTACGCGAAGCTCGAGGCCGCGTGAAGCGCGGGCGTCGCGGGGCGGCGCGCAGCGCGTAACCCGCGGCGAGCCCGGCGCCGATCCGCGCCCGCAGCGTGCGGCAACCGGTCAGGCCGACCCGGTGCCGGGGGCAAGCGGTGCCAGCGTTTCTCCCGCGTGGAAGACGTCGCGATAGCTCACGTAGTCGCAGATGTGCAGCGTGACGGTGAGCACGATCGAGTATGGCAGCATCACGAGCAGGACGAGGACCTGCAGCGCCGCGGTCGGAAGGAGCACGGCGAGCAGCGTGAGCAGCGCCATCGGCAGGACGAGGCCGAAGACGCCGACCGCGAGGACGTAGGCGATCAACGCGCGCCAGTTCGCGAGCGCGGCACGCAGGCTCGCGCCGAGCGCGGCGCCGGCGCCGGCGTCCTGGAAGACGACGAGGGCAGGCGCCCACCACGTCGCGAGCAACGTCGGAATCGCGAGCAGCGCCGAGAACAGCATCGCGAGCTGCAGTTGCGGATCGGCGAGTGCGTCGCGCGCCTCGTCTTCGCTCAATGTCGCGTGCCCCGACGCAAGATCGCGCAGCTTCCCGCCATCGATGAGCGCCGACGCCTGGATGGCGATGGCCATGCCGAGCACGAAGAAGACGCCGATCGCAAGGAGCGCGAAGACGTTGCTGCGCAGGCCGTGGAAGAGTTGCCGCAGCGTCGGCGCGCCACCGCGCTCCTGCTGCCACGCCGCAGCGAGCAGGCCCACGGCGAGCACGGGCTTGACGGCGAAGACCGCGAAGGCGCCCACCAGCGGGACGAGGTTGACCACGAAGAGCGTGGCGAAGTAACCCCAGAAGAGGAGCACCCACGCGAGACGGTAGCGGTTGAACATCGCGAAGGCGCGGCGCAGCCACGCGACTCCCTGCGCCGCCGGATGGCGCGTGAAGCTGATCGCGGGACTAGCCACGACGCGTCGCCGGCACCGGCCAGCGTTCCTGGTGCGTGGCACGCAAGCGCAGGATGCGCTCGAAATGCGCCGGGTCGTGCGCGTGCACGAGTTCACCTGCGCGCGGCAGGTGCAGGTCATACAGGCGCGACAGCCAGAAGCGCAGCGCCGCCGCGCGCAGCAGCGAGGGCCAGGCGTCGCACTCCTCGGCGTCGAGCGGGCGCACCGCGGCGTACGCCGCGAGCATCGCCCGCGCAAGATCGGGCTGAAGCGCACCGTCGTCGTCGACGCACCAGTCGTTCGCCGTGATCGCAAGATCGTAGGCGAAGAAGTCGGTTGCGGCGAAGCCGAAGTCGATGAGGCCGGCCACGCGCGGTCCCGCGAAGAGCACGTTGTCGCAGAAGAGGTCGCCGTGGATCGCTCCCTTGGGAAGCTTGGCCTGGGCGAAGCCCGCCTGGAACGCGATCTCGGCGTCGAGCAACGTCGCCTGCGCGGGTTCGAGGAAGGGCCGGACCGCGCGTGCCGCCTGGCGCCACCACGCCGGTCCGCGCCGGTTCGCGAGGCGCGCGGTGTACGTCTGCGACGCCTGGTGCAGGCGTGCCAGCGCGGCGCCGACCTCGGCGCAGTGCGCGGCATCGGGTTCGACGATGGCGGTGCCTTCGACGCGCTCGACGAGTCCTGCCGGTTTTCCGTTGAGCAGCGAGAAGAGCGATCCTGTGCGGTCGGGGATCGGCGCCGGGACCTCGACGCCCGAGCGCGCGAGATGCGCCATCAGATTGAGGTAGAAGGGCAGCTCGTTGGCTGGAAGCCGCTCGTAGAGCGTGAGCACGTAGCGGCCGCGCTCGGTGCTGACGAAATAGTTGGTGTTCTCGATGCCGGCCGCGATCGGCACGAGATCGGCGAGCCGCCCTACCGCATAGCGCGTGAGCCAGGCATCGAGATCGGCGGTCGTGACCGGGGTGTAGACGGACATGGACGGGCGTGTATGGGAGCGATGCCGGATCGAAGCGACGGGGTCGATACGCGTGCCTGTCCCACCGTGCAAGCCGCGGACGCCACGGCAGCACGGTGCAGCGCGCGAGGTCAGCGGGTCGTCGGGGTCACCACGAGAACAACTGCCACATCGGCGGCCGCACGCCGAAATCGAGCGAGTCGTAGCGCAGGAACTGCGTGCCGCTGCGGGTCGGGACGAGATAGTACGGCGGCCCGATGCGCGGCGTGACCTTGAGATAGCTGATGCGGCCACCGATGCGAACCTCTTCGACGGTGTCGGTGCCGCGACGCGTGATCGTGACCTGGGGCTCGAGATCCGCATCGCTCGGGTTCGGCGCCGTTGCGGCGGCGCCGGGCGGCGGCGCATCGGCAGGTTGCGCCGTCAGCGGCGGCGGCAACGGGCCGCTCGCCGCCGGCGCCTGTGCGAGCGCGACGCCACCCGCCCCCACGAGCCACCCCGCCGTCGCGGCGCAAGTCAGGAACGAGTGCGCAAGCCGTCGATTCATGCACGCATTCTACCTTGCGCACCCCGCGCCCGATCGGCCGCGGCGCACGCGCGCGGGCGCTGCCGTGGCATTTCCGCTACAGGTTGAGCATCCTCTCGCGCTCCTCGCGTGTCGGCACGAAGCCCTTGCTGTCGTAGAACGTGAAGATCGCCTCGACGATCGCTTCCGGCACGTCGATGACCTGCATGAGGTCGAGGTCGGCAGCGTCGATCATTCCTTCGCTGACGAGCGTGTCCTGCATCCATGCGAGGAGCCCGCGCCAGAAGCTTTCCCCGACGAGGATGATCGGGATGCGCCGGCTCTTTCCCGTCTGCACGAGCGTCAATACCTCGCCCAGTTCGTCGAGCGTCCCGAAGCCGCCGGGAAGGATGACGTACGCCGACGCGAAGCGCGCGAACATCATCTTGCGCGTGAAGAAGTAGCGGAAATCGACCGATACGTCCTGGAACTCGTTGGCGGCCTGCTCGAATGGCAGCGCGATATTGAGCCCCACGGCCGGCGACGAGCCCGCGTGCGCGCCTTCGTTGGCCGCACGCATGAGGCCCGGACCGCCGCCGGAGATCACCGAGAAACCGGCATCGGAGAGCAGGCGCGCGATGCGGCGCGCCGTTTCGTAATACGGGTGCTCGGGGGCGATGCGTGCGCTGCCGAACACGCTGACCGCAGGGCGGATGCCGCGCAGCCGGCTCGTCGCGACGGCGAACTCTGCCATAATCCCCAACACCCGCCACGCTTCCTGACCGTTGGTTGTGTACAGCGCGGTTGGATCGATGAGCTCCGGAATCTTGTGGGTCTGACGCATGCCTACGCTCGTGCTGGTGGATGGGTCGTCGTACCTGTATCGCGCGTACCACGCGCTCCCCGATCTTAGAACGAAAAGCGGCGAGCCGACCGGCGCGATGCGCGGCGTGCTCGCGATGGTGCGCCGGCTGGTGCACGACGACAAGCCGGATTACTTCGCCGTGGTCTTCGACGCGCCCGGCAAGACGTTCCGCGACGATTGGTATCCGCAGTACAAGGCCAACCGGCCACCGATGCCCGATGACCTCGTGCAGCAGATCGCGCCGCTGCACGAGCTCGTGCGCGCGCACGGCTGGCCGCTGCTCGTGGTGGAGGGGGTGGAAGCCGACGACGTGATCGGCACCCTCGCGATGCAGGCGCTCGCAGCCGGCGTGGACACGACCATCTCGTCGTCGGACAAGGATCTCACCCAGCTCGTGCGCCCCGGCATCACGATGGTGAACACGATGAGCAACGAGACGTACGACGAGGCGGGGGTTCTCGCCAAGTTCTCCGTCCGGGCCGATCAGATGCTCGATCTCCTGACGCTCACCGGCGACGCCGTCGACAACGTGCCCGGCGTGCCGAAGGTCGGTCCCAAGACCGCCGCCAAGTGGCTCGCGCAGTACGGCAGTCTCGACAACATCGTCGAGCACGCCACGGAGATCGGCGGGGTGGTCGGGGCGAACCTGCGCGCGGCGATTCCGTGGCTGCCCGAGGGCAGGCGACTGCTCGCGGTGAAAACGGACTGCGCGCTCGGTCTTGAGCTTTCCGATCTCGCCCTGGCACCGCCCGATGCCGCGGCCGTGCGCGCGCTCTACGAGCGCTTCGAATTCAAGTCGTGGCTCAAGGACGCGGGCGACGCAGCGTCGGCCGATGTCGCGGGGGCGATCGCGAAGAAGGCCGCCACCGATCCGGCGGGTCGCCGCTGGGATGCGGCGGCGACCGCGCCGGCCGCGGCGAGCGCGCCGCCCAGGCCGGCGACGATCGCCTATGAGACGGTTTGCGATGCCGATGCACTCGAGCGCTGGCTTGCTGCCATCGATCGCGCCGCGGTGACGGCATTCGATACCGAGGCGACGAGCCTCGACCCCATGCAGGCACGCATCGTCGGGGTCTCGCTTGCCATCGAACCGGGACGAGCGTGCTACATCCCGCTCGATCACCGCTACGCGGGCGCCCCCACCCAGCTGCCGCGCGATGCGACGCTGGCGCGACTTGGCGTGTGGTTCGGCGATCCGGACAGGAAGAAGCTCGGGCAGAACGTGAAGTACGACCAGCACGTGCTCGCCAACGAGGGCCTCGCGCTGCACGGTGTGGCGCACGACACGCTCCTCGAATCGTACGTCCTGGAGTCGCACAAGCCGCACGATCTCGACAGCCTCGCGTGGCGACACCTCGACGTCAAGACGATCACCTACGACGCGGTCACCGGCAAGGGCGCGCATCGCATCGCCTTCGAGCAGGTGGCGATCGAGCGGGCGACCGAATACGCCGCCGAGGACGCCGACGTCGCGCTGCGGCTGCACCACGCCCTCCATCCGGCGATCGCCGCCGATGCCAAGCTCGATCGCGTCTACAGCACGATCGAGCTGCCGGTGCGCGACGTGCTCTTCCGGATGGAGCGCAACGGCATCCTGATCGATACCGCGCGGCTCGCCCGTCACGGCGAGGAGCTCGGTGAGCGGGTGCTTGCGCTCGAGCGGCAGGCGCACGAGGAGGCGGGCACGCCGTTCAATCTGGGTTCGCCCAAGCAGATCAGCGAGATCCTCTTCGAGCGCATGCGCCTGCCGGTGCTGAAGAAGACGGCCACCGGACAGCCGTCGACCGACGAGGAGGTCTTGCAGGAGCTTGCCGCCGACTATCCGCTGCCCAAGACGCTGCTCGAGCATCGGGCGCTCGCCAAGCTGAAGTCGACGTACGCCGACAAGCTGCCACTCATGGTGAACGCGGCCACCGGGCGGGTGCACACGACGTTTGGCCAGGCCACCGCCGTCACCGGGCGCCTCGCGTCGAACGATCCGAATCTGCAGAACATACCCGTGCGCACCGCCGAGGGACGTCGCATCCGCGAGGCGTTCATCGCGCCACCCGGTCGGGTGCTCGTGTCGGCGGATTACTCGCAGATCGAACTGCGCATCATGGCGCACCTGTCGGCGGATCCGGCGCTGTGCACCGCGTTTCACGAGGGCCGGGACATCCACCGTGCAACTGCCGCCGAGATCTTCGGCGTGACCCCGGAGGCGGTCACGGCCGAGCAGCGGCGCTACATCAAGGCGGTGAACTTCGGCCTCATCTACGGGATGAGCGCATTCGGCCTTGCGCAGCAGCTTGGCATCGAACGCGGCGCCGCGCAGCAGTTCATCGACCGGTACTTCGCCCGTTATCCGGGTGTTGCGCAGTACATGCAGCGCACCCGCGAGGGCGCGCGCGAGCGAGGCTACGTCGAGACGGTGTTCGGCCGTCGCCTCTACCTGCCCGACATCAAGGCCGCCGGCGGTCCGCGCCGCGCGGCGGCCGAGCGCGCCGCCATCAACGCACCCATGCAGGGCACCGCGGCCGACCTCATCAAGCTCGCCATGATCGCCGTGCAGGCGTGGATCGATCGCGAACGGCTCGCCACGCTGCTTCTCCTGCAGGTCCACGACGAACTCGTGCTCGAGGTGCCCGATGGCGAGCTCGCGCGCGTACGCGCCGAGTTGCCGCCGCTCATGACGGGGGTCGCGACACTTTCCGTACCGCTGGTGGTCGAGGTTGGCGCCGGGCGCAATTGGGACGAGGCGCACTGAACCCGATCACCGATACGCCGGATTCGGCAGCGTCTTATCCGTGGCGGTGAAGATGTCGCTGTACGCGGCGTAGGTCGAGGCAAAGACCAGCGGACCGACGATGGTACCCACCACCGCGGCCGCGATCGCCAGCACGCCAAAGAACACGAGCATCGCTGCGAGACCGGTGCCACCGCCGATCTCGTGGGCCGCGCCGGCAACGATGCCGAGCGCGGCAGCGACGAGGAGCCCGCCCAGCACCACGACGACGGCGAGCGCGATGAGCCCGTAGACCAGGAATGGGGCCCAGTTGCGCAGGCAGGCGGTGAAGGACGCGCGCATCGCCGCCCAGCTGCGCGCACCGTGCAGCGCGACGAGCGCGGGAGCGAACCAGTTGAGCATCGCAAAGGCCGTGCCGAGGACGAACATCACGAGGCCCATGAGCAAGCCCGTCCCGGTGATGTTGCGCATCGATCCCGTGATCGCGGTCAGGGGATCGGCCGCCATCATCGGCGCGTAGGCCATGCCGGCGAACACGCCGAATATTCCGACGGTGCCGAGCAGCGCAAGTGCCGCGAAGAATCCGATATTGATCGCGCCGATGATCATGAGCGGGACGAAGTGCTCGCCCTGGAATCCCTCGAAGAGGTGCGCGATGCGCAGCGCGCCGTCGCGCTCGATCGCCTGGCAACCCAGCATGATGCCGCCGATGAACACGGGGGTGAGCAACACCTGGCCGATGCTGCCGACGATGGGCACGAGACTGAGCAGGGCCGAAATGATGTAGTAGATGATGACCATCCCGATCCACGTGAAGAAGTTGGAGGTGAGCAGCCGCCAGCTCCGTCCCCACCACGCGCTGCCGCGGCCGGCCGCGACGATGCGCGGCTCATCGATCCTGTTGTCCATTGTCGTTGTCCCCGAGGGTTGGCCGCCGCCCACCCCGCGCCGCGCCCCGGCGCACCCGCGTTGCGGTCGAATGGCATCGGCTGCGCGGCGACGCGGCGGTCGTCGGCAGCGATCAGTTTAGCGTGCCGCGAGCGTCGACGGCATCGCGCACGCGCGAAGCCAGGTCGGTGGGTGCGCCCTTGCGCAGGAACCAACGCAGCCGGGCGGTATCGCCGATGGGCGTGAAGTCGAACTCGGCGAGCAGGTGCGCGAGCGCAGCCACGTAGCGCGAGTCGCGCTGGATGCGCACGATCCACGTGCGTTGACCTTGCGTCGTGGCAAAGAGCGCCGCGAGCAGCGCCCGACCGTGACCGCCACCGCGCAGCCCGAGATCGAGGCCGGCGAGCCACAGTTCGTAGCCCGATTCGATGGCGCGAAACAGGCCGAAGCCGACCGGCTGCGAATCACCGTGGCGGCCATCGGGCCAGAAGACGTACCCTGGCACCGGGACCGTGTCGATCGTGCCCGAGCGTCCTTCCTCGACGAAGTAGCCCGTCACCAGCGCCCGTTTCAACTTCGCGAAGAACTCCTCGGCGGCCGGTGTGGCTGCGGCGAGGCTGCGATCGAAGCTGCCTTCCTGCGCCCCCTGACGAATCAGCGAGCGCAGCAGCGCGAGATGGCGGACGTCGGCAGGTTCGAGCATGGTGGCGGTCGTGGTGGCGTGGACGGCTGCGAGGACAACAGGTGCACTCGAACGGTAATGCGCTTGTTCCCACGGGTGCGGCCGGACTTACGAACGGCGCGCGGCGCGGCGCGAACGGTCGCGTAGGGCCGTGCGCGGTCGATTGCCTACACCGCGAGATAGACGGCGAGGACGAGTCCCATGGCGGCAAGCACGATGGCGAGCATCGTCGGGTAGATCGCCTGATGTGAACGCGGCACGTCGGCCGCCGGCAGCGTCGCGACGTAGCTTCGATGCTGGAACGCCCCCAGGATCATGCAGGCGACACCGATGAGCATCAGCGCGATGCCAACGACGTTGGACAGACGATTGTGCAACTCCGCCTCGGGAATCCCGTGCCCCTGCTGCGTTGCCACCAGACGCAGGAAGAGGCCGAAACGGGCAACGACGAAGCCGAACGCCATGACCGTGAGTCCCGTGCGGACCCAGGCGAGGAGCGTGCGTTCGGCAGCGAAGAAGACGCGCGGATCGCCGCTCATGGAACGTGGGGTCTTGCCTGGATCTTGCAACGCATCTCCGAAGTCGAACGTGACGCTTCGTAGCGTAACGCAATTTCAGCGGGACCCCGCGCAGCGAAATCGCGCGGAAGCAGCGCCGCAGGACGACCCCCGAGCGGTGGCGAATTCGTGCCCACGCGGGTACCATGGGAAATCCTGAGGAGCGGCGGATGGTCGAGCGACGTGCGAGCCCCCTTCCTGGCGGATCGATCGAGTAACCGGCGATGCTCGCACGCAATCGCTGGTTCATTGCGGCGGCGCTCGTCTACGCGCTCGTCGGGGGGCTCGTGGGTCTCGCGTGGCTCGCGGATCCTTCGCTCGTTCCCGGTAACGCGCTGCGCCTGCACGCGCACTTCATGCTGGTCGGCTTCGTCGGCATGATGATCTTCGGCGTCGGGCTGCACATGCTGCCCCGCTTCACCGGACGTTCGCTCTACTCCGAGCGCGCCGCCGACGTGCAGTTCGTGGTCACGAACGTCGGCCTCATCGCCATGGGCGCGGGCTGGCTCGCGACGTCCACCCCTGTCGTGGTCGGGGGTGGCGCGCTGCTGTGGACGGGTTTTGCGCTGTTTGCACTCAACGTCGTTCTCACGGTCCGGCCCTGGGGGCGGCGCGGCTAGGCATGGTCGAATACCGCGGCTGCGAGCTGCCCGAGGACGTTTGGTACGACCTCGACTATCTTTGGGTGCGCCCGGATACAGAGGCCGAGGGCACGTTCACCGTCGGCCTCACGGACCCCGCGCAGACGATGGCCGGTCGCGTCGTCTCGGTGCTGTTGCGCAAGCCCGGCACACATCGCCGCGCCGGGAAGCACCTGGGGGTCCTCGAATCCGGCAAGTGGGTGGGGGGCGTTCCGGCGCCGTTCGACGCCACGATCGTCGAAGTCAATCCGCGCATCGAGGCCGACCCGGGCCTGGTCAACGTCGCACCGTACACCGACGCCTGGCTCATGCGGTTGCGGCCCGACGACGTGAGCGACGCGTATTCGCGCCTCACGTACGGTAGCGAGGCCATCGCGGCGCTCAAGGCCTGGGTCGACAAGTACAACCTGCAGTGCATGCGCTGCACCGACTGACGATGAAGGTGCAGCTTCTCGTCTCGGAGTGGTGTGTCCCCTGCCGCAGCGCCGAGCAGATCTGGCGCGACGTCGCGGGTGAGAGGACCATCGCCTTCGAGGTGCTCGACGTCGGTCAACCGGAGGGGCGGGCCGTGGTCTCGGCGCTCGGGGTGCGCACCGTGCCGTCGACGGTGATCGATGGCGAGCTCCGTCACGTCGGCGTGCCGACGCGAGGCGAGGCGCTGGAGTTCGTCGCGGCGGCGCCGCCGCGCGCGGCAGCGAGCCCGCAGTACGTCGGATTGACCTTCGAGCCGACGAGCGCGTGGGCCATTTCTGCGGCAGCGGTCTATCTTGCCATTGCCGGCGCGGCGCTGGTCTTCGGCGGCGGCATCGCGGGCGATGCGACGTGGCGCGCGGCAGCGCTCCACGTCTTCGGTCTCGGCTTCGCGGGGTTTCTCGTCTTTGGGTTCGGGGAGCACCTCCTGCCCCGCTTCACCGCGCGCCCGATCCGCATGGGCGCGCTCGCCTGGTGGCAGCAGGGGCTCTTGCACCTCGGGGTCGTCGCGCTCGTTGCGGGTTTTCTCTTCGACATCAAGGCGCTGGCGCTGGCCGGTGGCGCGGCGGCGTGGGTCGCTCTGGCCATCTTCACCGGGCGCCTGTGGCCGATGCTGCAGAGCCGATCGCAGTGACGGTTCCGAAGAGTCGCGCGATCTCGCCGCGCATCTCGAACGGCGACCCCGGGGTCAACACCGGTTCGAAGCGATAGATCGAGCATCTGAACGCGCGCTCGGGCGCGAAAGCATCGAGCGCGGCGCGGGACGTTCGCGGGTGCCGCGGTGCAGCCGCCGTCCGTAGGCACCGGGCTACCGAAGCGGTCGGATCAGTCGCGGGCGACGCTGCTGTTCGTCGCGTCGCCGCGCCTGCGCCTGCTGCACGCGCGGCAGGTTGTACTCGATCCAGTCGGCCAGGATGCGCACGCGCTTGGCGGCTTCGCGCCATCGTGCTTCCGAGGCGCTGGTGCGCGGCGCAGGCGCGTCCCTGTGGTGACCAAGATGCCGTCATCTCAGTGACTTCGTGATGAAGCATCGAGTGCGACTGATATCCTTCATCAGGAGCACGGCATCGACGGTCCGGGCTCGGGTCATGGCCCGCACTCCCTCGGTCTTGCGCCCACGAGCCCGCGAGAAATGAGGGCAGGGCATTGCTGCCTGTCGAAGGAACACGCAATGAGTGATCGTGACGATCTGCGTCAGGGTACCGTGCTGTCGGTACGCGGTAGCGTCGTGGATGCCCATTTTCCCGGCCACCTGCCGGACTTCTTCAGTGCGCTGCGAGCCGGGGACGATTCCCGCATCGTCATCGAAGTCGTCAGTCATCTCGACCCGGAAACGGTTCGCGGTGTCGCGCTGACTCCCACGGCGGGGCTCTCGCGTGGTTCGCAGATCGTCGACACCGGCCATTCCCTTCAAGTCCCGGTGGGTGAACGTCTGCTCGGTCGGGTCATCAACGTCTTCGGTGATGCGGTCGACGGCGGCGACGATTTCAGGGGTGGCGAGTGGCGCTCGCTGCACGGAGTGCCGGTATCGTTGGCCGAACAGGCCGCGACGTCCGAGATCTTCATCACGGGAATCAAGGCGATTGACCTGCTGGCGCCTTTGGAACGTGGTGGCAAGGCGGGTCTGTTCGGTGGCGCCGGCGTGGGAAAGACCGTGCTCATCACCGAGCTGATCCACAACGTCGCCGGTCGGCATCGGGGTGTCACGGTCTTTTGCGGCATCGGGGAACGTTCTCGCGAAGCAGAAGAGCTCATCCGCGATGTGCGCGGCGCGGGCGTGCTCGAAAACACCGTGCTGGTGTTCGGTCAGATGAACGAGCCGCCTGGCGCCCGGTTTCGTGTCGGGCATGCGGCATTGACCGTGGCCGAGTACTTTCGCGACGACGTCGGGCAGGACGTCCTCATGCTGATGGATAACGTCTTCCGGTTCATCCAGGCCGGGTCGGAAGTGTCGGGCCTGCTGGGGCGCTTGCCGTCCCGAATGGGCTATCAGCCGACACTGGGAACCGAGCTGGGCGAACTCGAGGAGCGAATCTGCACGACGCGCCGTGCTGCCATCACGTCGGTGCAAGCCGTCTACGTTCCGGCAGACGATTTCACGGACCCGGCCATTACGCATACGTTCGGCCATTTGTCCGCACTGATCGTGCTTTCCCGGGAGCGCGCCAGTCAGGGGTTCTACCCTGCCGTCGATCCTCTGCGCTCGGAGTCCAAGATGCTCACCCCACCGTTGGTAGGCGAACGCCATTATCGCGTGGCCCGGAAAGTGAGGGAGACCTTGGCCGGCTACGAGGAACTGAAGGATGTGATCGCGATGCTCGGACTGGAGGAACTCTCACGCGAGGACCAAGGAAGGGTGCATCGCGCGCGGCGACTGGAACGCTTCTTGACGCAGCCGTTTTTCACGACGGAGCAGTTCACGGACCTCGAAGGCAAGATGGTCAACTTGGAGGACACGCTGGAAGGCTGCGAGCGGATTCTGAACGATGAATACTCCGAGCATCCCGAGACAGCGCTGTACATGATCGGCGCGGTTCATGAGGCCAGGAAGCCATGACAATGTCGGTGAAGGTCATGCTGCCATCAGGCGTCCTGCTGGACCAGGAGGCCGCGAAGGTGGTGGCCGAGGCACAAGACGGCTCCTTCTGCCTCCTGCCGCGCCATGCGGATTTCGTCACGGCATTGGTTCCCGGCATTCTTGCGCTCACGACACGCGATGGCGCGGAGACGTTTCTCGCGGTGGACGAGGGGATCCTGGTCAAGCGTGGACCGGAAGTCCTGGTCTCCACGTGGAACGCTGTAATGGGAGCGCTGGGAGAGCTGCGCCACGCCGCGAACGAGCAGTTCTGGAAGCTGGACGAAGGAGAGCGTAGGGCGCGGCGGGCATTGGATCACCTGGAGGTGAGCCTGGTTCGCCAAGTCGTCACATGGGAAGGACCAGGTCGTGTCTGACCGGCCAGACGAGGCGCCGTCGGGGCAGCGGCATGAACTGAGCGAGACGGTGGGCACCAAGGAAGTGCGCAAGATTCGAGCGCGTGGCCATCGGGACCGGACGCTCTGGATTGGGCTGGGGATGTTCGGCCTCGTCGGCTGGTCCGTCGCTCTGCCGACGGTGATCGGGGCCGTCCTCGGTCACTGGCTGGACCGCAGCCGGCCGAGCGGGTTTTCGTGGACGTTGGCGCTGTTGCTGGCGGGGGCGGCGCTCGGATGTCTCAGTGCGTGGCACTGGGTCCGCCGCGAGCGCGACGCGATCGATGCAGCGGAAGAGGAAGCGAGGCGGTGAGCCCGTACGTGCCTCTCGCACTCGCATGGGCAGCGGGCGTTGCGCTGGGCCTGTTCTACTTCGGTGGTCTGTGGCTGACCGTGCGACAGCTTGCTACACGCAACCGGCCGGTCCCGTTGTTCCTCGGCAGCTTCCTTGTACGCACGGTCGCGGTCGTCGCCGGATTCTACTTCGTGATGGGCGGCCGCTGGGAGCGCGTGCTCGCTTGCCTGGCAGGTTTTGTCATGGCGCGGCTGCTTCTGACGTCCTGGCTGAGGTCGGCACGGCGTACCGGGAGCCGACCAAGGCAGGATGAGATGTAGAACGTGACCCAAGTTCGCTTCAGGAACACCGTGATGCTGCCCGGTTCCCCGGGTCCGGGGAATCCGCTTTCATGGGCACCCGCATTTTGAGATAGGCTCCAGCCATGCACGTCACTCCCGACTCGATCATCTTCTGGCAGGCCGGACCGCTCAAGATCAATGCCACGCTCGTCTTCACCTGGCTGGTGATGGCAATCATGGTCGTGAGCTCCTGGCTGGTGACGCGCCGACTGAGCAGAGGAACGTCGCTCTCGCGCGGTCAGAACCTGCTCGAGATCCTGGTGGGCGGCATCCAGGGGCAGATCAGGGATGTCACGCGGCAGGATTCGGACCGTTACCTACCCTTCATCGGCACGTTGTTCATGTTCGTCGCCGTATCGAACGTATTGATGATTGTCCCGGGCTTCCGGCCTCCGACGGGCTCGATCTCGACGACGATCGCGCTGGCGCTGTGTGTATTCGTGGCGGTGCCCGCCTACGGCATCGCGGACCATGGCCTCAAGGAATACCTGAAGGCATACGTCAGGCCGAGCGTGCTGATGCTTCCGATGAACGTCCTCGGTGAACTGACAAGGACCTTTGCGCTCGCGCTGCGGCTCTTCGGGAACGTGATGAGCGGCACGATGATCGGCGCGATACTGCTGGCGATCGCTCCATTGTTCGTGCCTGTCATCGCCAATGTTCTCGGGCTCCTCGTTGGCCTGATCCAGGCGTACATATTCGCCATTCTGGCGCTGGTGTTCATTGCCTCCGCCAACGCAGCCCACGAGGAAGCCAGGGGTTCCGCAACGACGAATGCGAGCGAGGAGATGATCGATGGATAGCGTGGAATTGATCGGCATGATTTCGATTGTCATGGCAGGCGTGACCGTCGCCTTGGGCGCTCCGATCACCGCGATCGGCGAAGGCTGGGCCGTGTCGCGGGGCATGGCGGCGCTCGCCCAGCAACCTGACGCAGCACCGACGATCACGCGGGCGCTGTTCATCGGTGTAGCGATGATCGAATCGTCGGCGATCTATTGTTTCGTCGTGTCCCTGATCCTGATCTTCGCCAATCCGTTCTGGAACCACGTGGCGGGCCTGTCGGGGGGCTAGCAAGTGGCCCCCGACTGGTTCACCCTGATCGCGCAGATCGTCAATTTCCTGTTGCTGGTCTGGCTGCTGAAGCACTACCTGTTCGCACGGGTTGTTCGCGCCATGAACGAACGCGAGGCGAGCATCGCCTCCCGACTGGAAGCGGCTGCGCGCACGCACGCGTCGGCCGAGCAGGAAGCGGAGACGTTCCGGACCAGAAACCGCGAGTTCGAGGAGGAGCGCGACGAGATGCTGGCGCGAGCCAGGGAAGAGGCCGCCTCGCATCGTCAGCAACTGCTGGAAGCCGCACGTCGGGACGTCGACAATGCACAGGCCGAGTGGCTCGCGATGCTGAACCGGGAGCGAGAGGACCTGCTGCTCGATTTCCGGGAGCGCCTGAGCGGCGGAGTCGTCGCGGTGGCGAGGCAGGGCCTCAGGCAGCTTGCCAGCGCGGACCTGGAGAGGCAGATCCTGGATAACTTCGAGGGCCGGCTTCGAACACTCGATGCCGCCGAACGCGAGGCGATTGCCGCAGCGCTCCGTGACTCGGACCACGCCGTCGAGATCCGTACCGCTTTCCCGTTGCTGCCGGAGGCGCAGGAGAGGTTGTCCCGGTCGGTGCACGAACAATTGGGTGATGGCGTTGGCGCCCGGTTCGTCACCGCGCCGGAGCTGATATGTGGAATCGAATTGCGAGCGCACGCATACCACCTGACATGGAATCTGGATGCGTACCTGGAGGACGTGGAGGCACGCGTCTTCGAGACCCTGGAGGAGAGTGTTAGGGAGCATGAAGCAGCCCGGTAGCCCGGCGGGCTCCCGCCTTTCTCGGGAGTCACTGCGCGATTCCGTCGAGACGACATTGGGCGCTCTGGAGGCGGTGCTGCAGCGGGAGCGCATGGGGCTCACCACCCGCGAAGTCGGCCGGATCGTTTCGGTTGGCGCCGGCGTCGCCCGTGTGCGCGGCCTGCCGCGCGTCCAGGCGGAGGAGTTGGTGAGTCTTCAGGGCGGGCTGCTCGGCCTCGCCCACAACCTGGATCGTGACGAGGTCGGCGTGGTCCTGCTGGGCCCGCAGCGGACGCTGTCCGCTGGCAGCCTCGTTCACCGCACGTTTCGCATCCTGGACATACCGGTCGGCGAGGAACTCATCGGTCGCGTCGTGGATGCGCTGGGTCGGCCGATCGACGAGCACGGCGCGGTCCGGTTGCGCGAGCGTCGTCCGGTCGAGCGACCTGCTCCCCCCATCCTGCATCGAGCACCGGTCACGAGACCCCTGCAAACCGGCCTCAAGGTCGTCGACTCGCTGCTGCCGATCGGCCGTGGGCAGCGCGAGCTGATCCTGGGGGATCGCCAGACCGGCAAGACTGCCATCGCCCTCGACGCGATCCTGAATCAGCGTAACAAGGGTGTCCTCTGCATCTACTGTGCCATCGGACAGCGCAGTTCGGCTGTGGCAAAGCTCCTCGCATACCTGCGCCGACACGACGCGATGTCTTACTGCATCGTCGTCGTCGCTTCTGCAGACGAGCCGCCTGGTGTTCAGCATATTGCACCCTTCGCTGCAACCACGATGGCTGAATACTTCATGGAACAGGGGCGCGATGTCCTCATTGTCTACGACGATCTGACGCGCCACGCGCGAGCGTACCGCGAGCTGTCGCTGTTGTTGCGTCGTCCTCCAGGGCGCGAGGCGTATCCGGGCGACATCTTCTATGTTCACTCCCGGCTGCTCGAGCGTGCAACGCAGCTGCGCAAGGAGTACGGTGGGGGATCGTTGACGGCACTGCCGATCGCCGAAACGCAGTCCCAGAATATTGCAGCCTACATTCCCACGAATCTGATATCGATCACGGACGGGCAGATCGTTCTTTCTCCCCAGTTGTTTCGCAAGGGGATACTGCCGGCCATCGATGTCGGGCGCTCGGTGTCACGCATCGGCGGGAAGGCACAATTGCCGTGCTACCGCGCCGTCGCGGGCGAACTCAGACTCTCTTACGCGCAGTTCGAAGAGATGGAGGTGTTTGCCCGGTTCGGGACCCGTCTCGACGACGCAACGATCGCCATGCTGGAGCGCGGCCGCCGGATTCGTGCGATCCTGCAGCAGCCGCAGTACGAACCGCTGCCGGTTCCGGAACAGATGGTCGCACTCCTTGCGGCCAGCGGCGGCCTGCTGAATGCGACCTCGATCGACAAGGTTGCGCTGGTGGAGAAAGTCATTCGAAATGCGGTCACTGCCGAGCTGCCAGCCGTCTGTCAGCGAATGGAGTCCGGGATCAGGTTGAGTGCCGAAGATCGCGAGGACCTGCTTCGGGTCATACGCGGCGCGGTGAACGGCATCACGGAGACAGGCAATGACGCAAGCGCTTGAGTCGATGCGTCGTCGCATCGAGAGCGCCGAGGACCTGTACGCCGTGGTCCGGGTGATGAAGACCCATGCCGCCGCCAGTATTCGCCAATGCGAACGGGCGGTGGAATCGCTCGTCGAGTACAACCGCACCATCGAAGCCGGGCTGCAGATCGTCCTGCGGAGCCGTCCGGACGCGATTCCGGCGCAGTCGCCTGTCGGCCCCACCTGGGCAAACATCGTCTTCGGCTCGGATCAGGGCATGTGCGGTTCATTCAACGAGCAGGTGGTGAGCTTTGTCCTGGAGCAATTCGACGACCCGACCCGTTCGCGGCACGACTGCTCGATGTTGGTCGTTGGCTCGCGGGTTGCGGGCCGACTCGAAGATGCCGGATGTGCAGTCGATGGTCGATTCGCGATGCCGAGCACCGTCTCTGGCATCACGGCGGCAGTGAGCGATGTGCTGCTCAAGATCGAGGAGATGCGCTCCCAGGACGGCGCGAGGCAGTTCCTGCTCGTTCATCATCGGCCGAACGCTCCGGCGGGATCCTCGCCGCAGAAGCTGCAACTCCTGCCCATCGATCGCGCGTGGCTTGCAAGTCTGGCGATGAAGAACTGGGAATCACGTGCGTTGCCCATGTACACCATGGATTGGCGACGCCTGTTCTCGGCGCTGATCCGGCAGTACCTGTTCATCGCACTGTACCGTGCCTTTGCGGAATCCATGGCAAGCGAGAATGCCAGCCGCCTCGCATCGATGCACGCCGCGGAGAAGAATATTCGGAATCATCTTTCCCTTCTTGCAGTCGACTACCATGAAGGACGCCAGCAAGCGATCACCGAGGAGCTGCTGGACATCGTGGCCGGCTTCGAGACGTTGATGAGCGGGGAGGATCGGCGGGAGTAGCGTGCACGGCATCCGGCTCCCGATCGGGGCGGTTTGCCGGACGGCGAACCGCTGCCGCCCGGAGTTCATCGCATGACGCGGTCCGCCGCTGCTTCCAGGCGAGATCGACAAGGACCTGCAGGCATTCGTCCGGCAGCGCCCGAGCACTTCACCTTGCCTCCGGCACCCGGGACCGCAGGCGTGTCTCAGTAAGGCCAGACCCAGTCGGCGATCTCGGGACGGTCGGTACCCTGCGTGCGCGCATACGTCACGTTGTCGATGATGGCGTTCTTCATGTCTTCCTTGAGATGCGCCGCGCGCACCGCCAGGCCCGGCACCCGGTCGATCACGTCGATGACCAGATTGAAGCGGTCGATCTGGTTGAGGATCGCGAGTTCGAGGGGCGTGTTGATGTTTCCCTTCTCCTTGTAGCCGCGGACGTGCAGGTTCTCGTGATTCTTGAAGCGGTACGCGAGCTTGTGGATCAGCCACGGGTAGCCGTGGAAGTTGAAGATCACCGGCTTGTCGGTCGTGAACAAGCCGTCGAACTCCCGGTCGCTCAACCCGTGTGGATGTTCGGAGGCGGGTTGCAGCTTGTACAAGTCGACCACGTTGACGAAGCGGACCTTGAGATCCGGTAGCCGTTCGCGAAGGATCGCGACTGCGGCCAGGGCCTCGAGCGTGGGCACGTCGCCGCAGGACGCCATCACGACGTCGGGCTCCACGCCCTGGTCGTTGCTCGCTCGTGACCACAGGCCGATGCCTTTGGCGCAGTGCACGATCGCCTGCTCGATCGTCATGAATTGCATGTGCTTCTGCTTGTCGGCGACGATGACGTTGATGCAATCGGTCGAGCGCAGGCACTGGTCGGCGACGACCAGGAGGCAGTTGGCGTCGGGTGGGAGGTAGATGCGGGTGACCGACGGGCTCTTGTTGGTGACCACGTCGATGAAACCCGGATCCTGGTGCGAGAAGCCGTTGTGGTCCTGGCGCCAGACGGTGGAGGACAGCAGGATGTTCTGCGACGCGACCGGCGCTCGCCACGGCACGTGGTTCTTGCAGATGTCGAGCCACTTGGCGTGCTGGTTGAACATCGAGTCGACGACGTGCGCGAAGGCCTCGTAGGTATGGAAGAAGCCGTGGCGGCCTGACAGCAGATAGCCTTCGAGCCAGCCGAGCAACGTGTGTTCGGAAAGCACCTCCATCACCCGACCGTCGCGGGAGAGCTCACCGCCATCACCATCCTCGGGCAGCAGGTCCGCCATCCATACTTTCTTGCTGACCTCGTAGATCGCCTGGAGCCGATTCGAAGCGGTCTCGTCGGGACCGAAGACGCGGAAGCTCGTCATGTTGGCGCGCATGACCTCCCGCAGGAATTCCCCGAGGGGCCGCGTGTTCTCGTGGCGGACGGCGCCTGCGGATGGGACCTTGACGGCAAACTGGGAAAAGTCCGGAAGCTTCAGGTCCTTGCGCAGCAGTCCGCCGTTGGCGTGTGGATTGGCGCTCATGCGGCGCGCGCCTTTCGGTGCGAGATCGCGCAGCTCCGTCACGAGCCGGCCGTCGCTGTCGAACAACTCGGCTGGCGCGTAACTCTTGAGCCAGTTCTCCAGCGCCTTCAGGCTGGCCGCGTTTTCGCGCACGTCGGCAAGTGGCACCTGGTGCGAGCGCCACGAACCCTCCGCCTTGTGGCCATTGATCTCCTTCGGCCCCGTCCAGCCCTTGGGTGAGCGCAGCACGATCATCGGCCAGCGTGGACGCTCGGGGCTGCCTGTCTTGCGCGCCGCCTGCTGGATGGCGCGTATCTTCGCGATCGCCTCGTCCAGCGTGGCCGCCATCTTCTGGTGCATCGCGGCCGGCTCCGAACCTTCGACGAAGTACGGTGCATAGCCGTAGCCGACGAACAGCGCTTCGAGCTCGTCGTGACTGATCCGGGCGAGAATCGTCGGATTGGCGATCTTGTAGCCATTGAGATTGAGAATCGGCAGTACTGCTCCGTCGCGCACCGGATTGAGGAACTTGTTCGAATGCCACGCGGCGGCGAGGGGGCCCGTCTCCGCTTCGCCGTCGCCGACGACGCAGGCGACGATGAGATCCGGATTGTCGAGCGCCGCGCCGTAGGCGTGTGACAGGCTGTAGCCCAGTTCTCCCCCTTCGTGAATCGAACCCGGGGTCTCCGGCGTCACGTGGCTGCCGATGTGGCCGGGAAACGAGAACTGCTTGAAGAACTTCCGCATGCCTTCGGTGTTCTCGCTCTTGTCCGGGTAGACCTCGGAATAGGTTCCTTCGAGATAGCAAGGCCCGAGGACACCGGGGGCGCCGTGACCAGGGCCCGCGATGAAGATCATGTCGAGGTCGTCGCGCTTGATCACCCGATTCAGGTGTGTCCAGACGAATGACAGCGCGGGGCTCGCGCCCCAGTGACCGAGCAGGCGATGCTTGATGTGTTCGGCGGACAGTGGCTCGCGCAGCAGCGGATTGTCGCGGAGGTAGATCATGCCGACGGCGAGAAAATTGCAGGCGCGCCACCAGGCGTGCAGGCGACGCAGTTCCTCCGCATCGAGCGGGCCGTTCGCGGTGGCGTGGGTGGCGGTCGGTTTCATCGCAACGGGTTTCGTCGTCATCATCGATCTCATGAGGCAATGGAAGCTCCCACCATTGTGCGCCCCTCGGCCCGGGTCGAGACGATGGCCCGATGCGGATCCGTTGTCCGCGGCGAGGCGAGCCAACCCGTCACGCGCGAACCGTCGGTAGCGCGGCGCACGCCCGAGGTACGCGCTCGCCACGGCCGAATGGGTTGCGTGGCGTGCCGGGCGTCACGGCCCACCGGTGAGCGCCCTACGCGGGATCGAATCGATAGCCCACGCCGTAGATCGAGCGGATGAACTCGTGCCCGGGCTCGACCGCCTCGAGCTTGCGGCGCAGGTTCTTCACGTGGCTGTCGATGGCGCGATCGCTCAGGCTGCGCTGGTCGTCGTGCAGCCGGTCGAGCAACTGGTCGCGCGAGAACACGCGACCCGGTGATTCGGCCAGCGCGCGCAGAAGCCTGAACTCCAGCGGCGTCAGATCCAGCGGCTCGCCGTTCCAGCGCGCCTCGTAGCGCTCGGCGTCGAGGACGAGTCCACCCTGGGCCTGCGACGCGTCGGGGTCGCGCCGCCCCCGACGCAGGATCGCTTTGACGCGTGCTACCACCTCGCGCGGGCTGAATGGCTTGCAGACGTAGTCGTCGGCGCCGGCTTCGAGCCCGATCAGCCGGTCGACCTCCTCGACGCGCGCCGTGAGCATCAGGATCGGCACGTCGCTGAACGCGCGCAACGCGCGGCACACGGTGAGGCCATCGGCGCCGGGCAGCATCAGGTCGAGCACGATCAGGTCCGGAGGACGCGCGCGAACGGCGGGCACGACGGTGTCGCCGCGATCCTGCAGCGCGACCTCCATGCCGGCGGCGCGCAGGTAGTCGGCCACCAGTTTCGCGAGGCGCGGCTCGTCCTCGACCACCAGCACGAACGGGGCGGCGACCGCGCTCACGGGACCGTCCTCCACGCTCTGCGGGTCCGAAGCGAACTCGAGGCGTCGGCGCTCATGCGCGCCTCAGCAGTGGCAGGCGCACCGCGATCCACACGCCGCCCAGCGGCGAGTGCCGCGCCTCGATGGTGCCGCCGTGCGCGAGCACGATGCTGCGGCAGATCGCGAGCCCGAGCCCGCTGCCGCCGCCGGCGCGCCCGCGCGAGCTTTCGACGCGGAAGAAGCGGTCGAGGAGTCGTGCGAGCATGTCGTCGGACACGCCCGGCTTCGAGTCCATCATGTCGAGCTGCGCGTGCCCGTCCTCGACGCGGAGGCGCAAGCGCACCTGTCCGCCGCGGTCGGTGTAGCGGAGCGCGTTGCCGATCAGGTTGTGCAGGAGCTGGCGCATCCGCGACTCGTCGGCGAGCAGCATCACCGGAGCCTTCGGCGCGTCGAAGTCGAGGGCGAGGCCGCGCTCATCGGCCATGCGCCGCTGCAGCGCCACCTCGCCGGCCAATAGCGCGCCAAGATCCAGGTCGGCCATCTGGTAGGTAAGCGCGCCTGCGTCGGCGAGGGCGAGCTCGTGCAGGTCGTGCACGAGCTTCGACAGCGTGCCGACTTCGCCCTGCAGGAGCCGCAGGGCTTCCGGCGTGGGCGGATGCACGCCGTCCTCCATCGCCTCCAACTCGCCACGCAACACCGCGAGTGGTGTGCGCAGTTCGTGCGAGACGTCGGCCACGTAGTCGCGGCGCATCTGCTCGTTCCGCTGCAGCGCGAGCGCGAGCTGGTTGAAATCCTGCGCGAGTTGCGCCACCTCGTCGTGGCCCTGCTGCGGTACGCGCGTGTCGTAGCGGCCGGCGGCGAGTTCGTGCGTGGCGGCGGCCACGCGCCGCATCGGCGCGAGCAGCGTGCGCGCCACCCACCACGCGATCAGCGCGGCGAGCAGCAGCGCGACGCCGCCGGTCAGGAGTGCCGCATCGAGCTGGCCGCGCAGGAAGCGCAGCGCCGCGGCATCGGTGACGGTGTTCACCGGCGCGATCGCGAGCCAGCCGACGGTGCGGCCGTCGACCACGATCTCGCGTTGCTCGGTGCCCGCCAGCATGCGCGGGAATCCGATCACGTGCTGGCGCTGTTCGTCCAGCAGCGACACGCGGCGGCCGGCGCCCAGGAGGTCGGTGCCCAGGAGTTCCCGCTGGGCATCCGTCAGCGGGCCCTCGCCCGGCTGGCCCGGACCGACGCCGAGCAGGTCGACCCACACGTCGATGTGGCCGCGCACGAAGTCCCAGTTGCCGTGCTGCGCGTAGGCCTGGCGCACGCGCGGCAGCGCGGCCTCCATGCGTGCGATCGCCTGCTCGTTCAGGTAGCCGATGAACAGGCGCTCGAAGTTCCAGTGCGCGGCTGCGCCCAGGGCCAACACCACCGCGGTGATGGTGGCCAGCACGGCGAGGAAGAGCTTGCCGGTGAGTCCCGGTCGTCTCATGACAGGCTGAACGATACGCGCGCCGGCATTGCGGACCCGGGCGGCGGCGACAGCCGCCTCAGGCGGACGGCGCGCGCTCGAGGCTCGAAGCGACGTCGCGGCGCGAGCGCAGCGCGTCGATGCTCCACGGACCGGCGCCCGCGACGCTGAAGTACAGGAAGATGAAGCAGAACAGGACCGCGGACTCGCCGCCGTTCATCAGCGGAAACAGCGGCGCCTTCGCGGCGTGCGCGATGAAGTAGGCAAAGGCCATCAGTCCCGAGAGCACGAAGGCCACGGGCCGCGTGAACAGCCCGACGAGAAGCAGCGTGCCCCCGATGAGCTCCATCCAGCCGGCGATCCCGGACAGCGAGGTTGCCGGTGTTGCCGCCATTCGTTCGATGAACGGGACGCCGAGGTGCTTGGCCGTACCGTGGAGGAGGAACAGGTACGCCGAGACGATCCGGACGACGGACAGGAGCCGGGGTGCGAGATTGGCAGGGAAGGCAAGCGCGGACATGGGACGTTTCTCCAGGGGCAAGGAAGAGTGGCGCGGCGGGCCGGAATCGACCGTGATCTTCAGCGATCGCGTCCCGACCCGCATGCCGTGATGATGCGTTGCGAATGTGGAGGAAATGCGGAGATTCGTCCATGGTCGTGGCGCAGCGTTGAGCTCGCAGGCGCCGGCTTCGCGGGCCGATGCCCGATCGGAGCCGTTGCCACCCTCCAAATTTGCTCCACATTCCGGGCCGAAGATGCGGGTCATCCCGAAACGACGCCCCGTCTCATGAACTCCATACCCATGCTTCCTCGCGCCGCGGCCTTCAGTATCCTGGCGCTTGCCGCCGCGGTGCTTGCCGGCTGCAGCGACGGCCGCAGCGCCACCGCGCCTGCCGTCGCGCGACCCACCGCGGTGGGCGTGGTCGAATTGCGCAGCGAACCGGTCACGCTGACCACCGAACTGTCGGGCCGCACCAGCGCACCGCTGGTGGCGGAGATCCGGCCGCAGGTCGGCGGCATCGTCAAGAGCCGGTCGTTCACCGAAGGTCAGCGCGTGCGCGCGGGCCAGGTGCTCTACCGGATCGACCCGGCGAGCTACGAGGCGGCGTACGCGAGCGCGCAAGCCGCGGTCGCCAAGGCCGAGGCCACGGTCGAATCGGCGCGGCTGACCGCGCAGCGCCGCGCGGAGCTCGTGAAGATCGAGGCGATCAGCCAGCAGGACAGCCAGGACGCGCAGGCTGCGCAGAAACAGGCCGAGGCCGAGCTCGCGGCGGCCCGCGCGGCGCTGCGGAGCGCGCAGATCGACCTCGCGCGCACCTCGATCGCAAGCCCGATCGCGGGCGTCGTCGACGTCTCCACCGTCACGCCGGGAGCGCTCGTGACCGCCGCGCAGACGACCGCACTCACGACGGTGCGGCAGATCGACCCGATCCAGGTCGACATCACCCAGTCGAGCGCGGAAGTGCTGCGTCTCAAGCGCGAGATGGCGGAGGGCAAGCTCCAGGGTGCGGGCAGCGAGGCGCCGGTGGCGCTGATCCTCGAGGACGGCAGCACCTATGCGCACGCCGGAAAGCTCAGCGTCGCAGGCGTGTCGGTGAATGCCGGCACCGGCATGGTCACGCTGCGCGCGGTGTTTCCCAATCCCGACGGCCTGCTGCTGCCCGGCATGTACGTGCGCGCGCAGTTGCCGACCGCGAGGTCCGATGCGGCGCTCCTGGTGCCGCAGCAGGCGGTGAGCCGCAACGCCGCGGGCCAGGCGAGCGTGCTCGTGGTGGATGCGAACGACAAGGTGCACTCGCGCGTCATCGTCGCCGAGCGCGCGGTGGGCAATCGCTGGCTCGTGAACTCCGGCCTCGTCGCCGGCGAGCGCGTGATCGTCGAAGGCTCGCAGAAGGTCAAGGCCGGCGACACGGTGCAGGCGCAACCGATTGCCGCCGCGTGGGCGGGGGCGCCGAAGCCCGCTGCCACGCCCGCCGTCACGCCGAAGACGACCGTGGCGTTGACCACGCGCTGAAGGAGACTTCGACCATGGCACGCTACTTCATCGATCGCCCGATCTTCGCCTGGGTCCTGGCCATCGTCGTGATGCTGGCCGGCGCGCTGGCGATCACCACGCTGCCGCTCGAGCAGTATCCGGACATCGCCCCCACGCAGGTCCGCATCAGCGCGAGCTATCCCGGCGCGTCGGCCAGGACCATCGAGGACTCGGTGACCCAGGTCATCGAGCAGAAGATGAAGGGGCTCGACGGGTTGCAGTCGATGGCCTCGTCGAGCGCCTCGTCGGGCACCGCGGGCATCACGCTGAGCTTCGTCGCCGGCACCGACCCCGACGTCGCGCAGATGCAGGTGCAAAACAAGCTGCAGCAGGCGATGTCGCAGCTGCCGCAGGCGGTGCAAAGCCGCGGCGTCACCGTCACCAAGAGCGGCAACGACTTCCTGCTCGTCGTCTCGTTCTACTCGGCCGACGGCAGCGCGTCGTCGATCACCATCGGCGACTACATCGCGTCGACCCTGGTCGACACCATCAGCCGCATCGACGGTGTGGGCGACGTGCAGACGCTCGGCACGCAGCACGCGATGCGCGTCTGGCTCGACCCGGCGAAGCTCGCCGCGCATGCGCTGATGCCCTCGGACGTCTCCGGCGCGATCCGCGCGCAGAACGCGCAGGTCGCGGCCGGCCAGGTGGGCGGATTGCCCGCCGCCAGCGGCCAAGAGCTCAACGTGACGATCACCGCGCGCAGCAAGCTGCAGACGGTGGCCGAGTTCGAGGACATCGCGGTCAAGACCGCCGCGGACGGCAGCGTGGTGCGGCTCTCCGACGTGGCGCGCGTCGAACTGGGCGGCGACAGCTACACGATCGCCACTCGCTACAAGGGCCAGCCCTCGGCGGCGATGGGCGTGACGCTCGCGTCGGGCGCCAACGCGATCGGCGTGGCCAACGCGGTCAAGGCGAAGCTCGCCGAGCTCGAACCGGGCTTCCCCTACCAGTTGAAGAGCGAGATGGCCTTCGACACCACGCCCTTCGTCGAGAACTCGATCGAGGAGGTGGTCAAGACGCTCGCCGAGGCGGTGCTGCTGGTGGTGCTGATCATGTACCTGTTCCTGCAGAACTGGCGCGCCACGCTGATCCCCGCGATCACAGTGCCGGTGGTGCTGCTCGGCACCTTCGGCGTGCTCGCCGCGGCCGGCTACTCGATCAACAGCCTGACGATGTTCGGCATGGTGCTGGCGATCGGGCTCTTGGTCGACGACGCGATCGTCGTGGTCGAGAACGTCGAGCGGCTGATGGCGGAGAAGGAGCTCTCGCCGCGCGAGGCCACGCGCGAATCGATGGGCGAGATCACCGGCGCGCTGGTCGGCATCGCGCTCGTGCTCTCGGGCGTCTTCATCCCGATGGCCTTCTTCGGCGGATCGACCGGCATCATCTACCGCCAGTTCTCGATCACCGTCGTCTCGGCGATGCTGCTGTCGGTGCTGGTGGCGCTCACGCTGACACCCGCGTTGTGCGCGAGCCTGCTCAAGCCGCCGGCACCGGGCGAGCCGCACGGCGCGCGTCGCGGCGTGCTCGGACGCTTCTTCGGCGCATTCAACCGCGGCTTCGAGCGCGGCGGCGCGGCGGTGCAGGGCGTGACCTCCAGCCTGCTCGCGCGCATCGGGCGCGCGATGCTCGTCTTCGCGCTGATGCTCGGCGCCATGGCGTTCCTGTACCAGCGCCTGCCGACCTCGTTCCTGCCCGGCGAAGACCAGGGCGTGCTGATGGCCGAGGTGCGCCTGCCTTCGGGCGCCACCAACGAGCGGCTGATCGCATCGATGCGGCAGGTGGAGAACTGGCTCGGCCAGCAGGACGACATCGACGGCTACACGATGATCTCGGGCCTGGGTGGCGACCAGGCCACAGGCCGTGCCTTCATCCGCCTCAAGGACTGGAGCGAGCGCCGCGGCGCCGGACAGAGTGCCGCGGAGATCGCCTCGCGCGCCAACCGCGAACTCGCGAGCCTGCGCGACGCGCGCGTATTCGTGATGCAGCCGCCGACGGTTCGCGGACTGGGATCCGCCAACGGATGGACGGTGCAGTTGCAGGATCGCGGCGGCCTGGGCCACGACGGCCTGACGAAGGCGCGCGATCAGTTCCTCGAGCGCGCACGCAAGGACCCGGCGCTCGCGCAGGTGCGCGCGAGCGGCCTCGAGGACGCGCCGCAGTACGGCATCCGCATCGACGACCGCAAGGCTGGCGCGCTGGGGCTTGCCACCGGCGACATCGACGACACGCTGTCGACCGCGCTCGGCGGCGAGTACGTCAACGACTTCCTCGACCGCGGTCGCGTGAAGAAGGTCTACGTCCAGGGCGATGCGGCCTTCCGCATGGCGCCCGACAGCATCATGGGCTGGTTCGTGCGCAACGACCAGGGCGAGATGGTGCCGTTCTCCGCCTTCGCCAGCACCGGATGGACCTACGGCGCGCCCAAGCTCGAACGCTACGACGGCATGGGCACCTACGAGATCGTCGGCGAGGCTGCGCCGGGGGTGAGCTCTGGCAGCGCGATGGCGGCGGTGGAAGCGATCGTCGCGCAGCTGCCCGCGGGTGTCGGCATCGAATGGGCCGGCCAGTCGTACCAGGAGCGGCTGTCCGGTGCGCAGGCGCCGCTCCTGTACGCGATCTCGGTGCTCTTCGTGTTCCTGTGCATGGCCGCGCTCTACGAGAGCTGGTCGGTGCCGTTCTCGGTGATGCTGGTGGTCCCGCTGGGCGTGCTGGGCGCGCTCGGGCTCGCGCATCTCGCCGGGCTCAACAACGACGTGTTCTTCCAGGTCGGACTGTTGACCACCGTGGGGCTCGCCGCGAAGAACGCGATCCTGATCGTCGAGTTCGCGATGCAGCGCGAGGCTGCCGGCGTGGCGCTGGTCGAGGCCACGCTGCAGGCGCTGCGCCTGCGGCTGCGGCCGATCCTGATGACCTCGCTCGCGTTCATGTTCGGCGTGCTGCCGCTCGCGCTCGCCAGCGGCGCAGGTGCCGCCAGCCGTCGCGCCATCGGCACCGGCGTGCTCGGTGGCATGCTGAGCGCCACCGTGCTGGGCGTGTTCTTCGTTCCGGTGTTCTACGTGCTGGTGCGCGGCTACTTCGAGCGCCGCGCGGCGAGGAAGGCGAAGCCGGCGCAAAGAGGCGTGGAGGCCGTGGTATGAACAGGACAACGACATTCAATCGGTCGAACCACTTCAGGTGGACCGCGCTGTCGCTGGCGGCGCTCCTGTCGGCTTGCGCGAACCTCGCGCCCGACTACCAGCGCCCGGCGGCGCCGGTGCCCGAGGCGTGGCCGGTGACGGCGACGGCGACGGTGGCGGGCGAGACGGCGGCCGCGGCCGATCTCGACTGGCAGGACTTCGTCCGCGACGAGCGGCTGCGCCGGACGATCGCGCTCGCGCTCGACAACAACCGCGACCTGCGCAAGGCGGTGGCGGCGATCGAGGAAGCGCGCGCCGCCTACCGTATCGAGGCTGCGGCGCAGTGGCCCTCGGTGACGGCGAGCGCGGGCCAGAGCGTGACGCGGACGACGGGCCGGGCGACGACGAGCGGCCCGTCGACGATCGCGCGGAGCTACAGCGCGGACGTCGGCGTCTCGGCGTTCGAGCTGGATTTCTTCGGCCGCGTCGCCAACCTGAAGGAGTCCGCGCTGCAGAGCTTCTTAGAGACCGAGGAGGCGCGGCGCAACACCGCGATCGTGCTGGTGGCGGAGGTCGCGAGCGCGTGGCTCGCGACCTCCGCCGACCGTGCGCAACTCGCGCTCGCGCGCGAGACGCTCGCGAGCGAGCGCCGGACCTACGAGATGACGCAGCAGCGGCGGGCGCTCGGCGCCGACTCGAGCCTCGCCGTGGCGCAGGCGCAGACCAGTGTGGAGGCCGCGCGCCGCGACGTCGCGAGCTTCGAGACGCAGGTGCAGCAGGACATCAATGCGCTGACGCTGCTGGTCGGCGCGAGCGTGCCCGAGGCCTGGCTGCCGCAGGCGTCCGACGGCGCGGCGACGGCTGCGGACACGACGCTCGTCGTCGGTGTGCCGGAGGGCCTGCCGTCGTCGCTGTTGCAGAACCGGCCCGACGTGCTGGCGGCCGAGCGTGCGTTGCGCGCCTCGAACGCCGACATCGGCGTCGCGCGCGCGGCGCTCTATCCGAGCATCAAGCTGACCGGCGCCGCGGGCATGGCTAGCATCAGCCTGGGCGACCTGTTCCTCGGCGGCCTGTGGTCGTTCGCCCCGACGATCTCGCTGCCGATCTTCGACGGCGGCGCTTCGCGCGCGGGCGTCGAGCAGGCAACGGCGGCGAACGCGATACAGCTTGCGACCTACGAGAAGACGGTGCAGACCGCGTTCCGCGAAGTGGCGGACGCGCTGGCCGCGCGCGCGACCTTCACCGAGCGGCTCGCTGCGCAGGCGGCGCTGGTCGACGCATCGGGTCGCGCGTACACGCTCGCCGAAGCGAGCTGGAAGGGCGGGGCGAGCAGCTACCTCGAGGTGCTCGTCGCGCAGCGCGCGCTCTACGCGTCGCAGCAGACGCTGATCACGCTGCGCCAGGCCGAACAGGCGAACCGAGTCACGCTGTTCAAGGTGCTGGGCGGCGGGTGGAAGGACGGGGAAGGCGAGCGCGCGGCCGGGTGAGCGAGGTTCGTGCGAGTGCGCTCGCCGCTCGTGTGCACGCGACGGCCCCGACGCCGGGAGTCCGATACACTTCAGGCGCGTCGGGTCATGGCGCCGATGACGCCTTGGATTTACTATCGTGGGTGGCGTCCGCGTCCGGAGGGTCTTGCATGGCAGCCAAACCGATCGGGATCATCGTGGTGTCGGGAACGCGGGAACGCCTGCAGATGGCGGCGATGACCGCGGCGGTGGGTGCGGTCAGCGGCAGTGCGGTGACCGTATTCCTGTCGATGAATTCACTCGGGTATTTCCGGCGCGGCAACAGCGACGAAGCGCCGCCGGAAGGCCCGTTCGGCGAACTGCTGTCGCGGAAGAAGGCACCCGGATTCCGGGCACTGTTCGAGCAGGCCGTCGAGTTGGGCGGCGCCAGGATTCATCCGTGCTCCATGGCCATGGACGTGCTCGGACTCGAGCGCGATGCGCTGGAGCCCTACCTGGGCGAGCCGCTCGGTCTGACCAGGTTTCTCGACGACACCGGTGATGCCCAAGTGTGGACGTTTTGACGGTGACGCCCGGCATGCGCGCGACGCTCCGGCTTGAGCCCGCCCGCTGCAGGCAACGACAGGAGAGAGCATGAGCGACCGGAAAGTCATCGACGCCCGCGGCAGCTTTTGCCCGGGACCCTTGATGGAGCTCATCGCCGGGATGAAGCTCGCGCAGGTGGGTGAGGAGCTCGAACTCCTGTCCACGGACAAGGGCTCGGCCAACGACGTTCCGGAGTGGATTCGCAAGGTCGGTCACGAGATACTCGACAATCGGGAGGAGCTCGGGGTTTGGCACATCGTAGTGAAAAAAATGAAGTGATACCGTTTCGGCCTCACGCCTCAAGGAGAAGCGCATGAAGATACTCATCGTCGGTGGTGGCATGGGAGGAACGATCCTGGCGAACAACCTCGCCCGGCGACTGCCCGCAGAACTCAAGGCCGGCAAGGCGCGAATCACCATGCTGTCCGCGTCGGACAAGCACATGTATCAGCCGGGGCTGCTCTATCTCGCATTCGGTCGCACGACGCCGGACGAGCTGTATCGCGACCAGGCGAGCCTGCTCGAACCCGGAATCAAGTTCTTCGTCGATCCGGTCGAGCAGTTCCTCCTCGACAAGAACCAGGTGAAGACCAAGAGCGGCAAGACCTACGACTACGACGTCATGGTGATCGCGACCGGATCGCGACCAGTGCCCGAGACGATCCCGGGCCTCGCCGAGCATTCGGAGACCTTCTACACCGAGGAGACCGCGGTCAAGATGTTCCGGCGTCTGCAGGGCTTCGAAGGCGGCCGTGTCGTGATCGCCGTGGGTGTGCCGCACAAGTGCCCCATGGCGCCGCTCGAGATCACGTTCATGCTCCACGATTACTTCAAGGATCGGGGGCTCCTCGACAAGGTGAAGCTCCACTACACCTACCCCATCGGACGCGTGCACAGCCTCGAGAACGTCGCCAAGTGGGCGGCGCCGGAGTTCGATCGCCTCGGCATCACCTACGAGACGCTCTTCAACATCAAGGAGGTGGATGGCAAGGCCAAGGTCGTGCACAGCGAGGAGGGGACGCAGGCGCCCTTCGATCTGCTCATCTCGATTCCGGCGCATCGCGGCATGGAGGTGATCGAGAAGAACGGCCTGGGCCAAGGGGGCTGGATCCCGACCAACCGGACGCGACTCAACATGGAAGGTCGTGACAACGTGTTCGCGCTCGGCGACACGACCAACATTCCGATCAGCAAGGCGGGCTCGACCGCGCACTTCGAGGCCGAGGCCCTGGGCGAGAACATCGCGGCGATGGTCAAGCTCGGCGCGCCGGTGCGTGACTACGACGGCAAGGTGTTCTGCTTCATCGAGGCGGGCAAGGATCGCGCGACGTACGCGATGTTCGACTACCAGAATCCGCCGCAACCCAAGGAGCCCACGCGCGCGGTGCACTGGTTCAAGATGGCGTACAACAAGTTGTACTGGGTCTCGGCCCGCGGCCTGCTTTGAGGAGGGACCATGAACGAGGTCGTGAAAGCGGGCGGGCGGGTCGACGGCGACGTCGAGCACGTCGTGGTGGCAGCGCGCGATGCCCTGACCGATGAGATGGTGGGTCGGCTGTCCGCGACGGCAGCCGACGCGATGGACATGATCGATCAGGTCCAGCGCAGCGGCCTTGCGAAAGCGATCCCGCAACTCGCGCAACTGGTGAACGACGGGGATCTCGAGCGCCTCGCCAACCTCTCACGCGTCTACGCCGCAGGGCAGGATGCGCTCACCGACGAGATGGTGGCGCGGCTCACCGACGCCGTCGGCGGCGGGCTGGCCTTCATCGACCAGGCGCAGCGCGCGGGCCTCGAACGCGCGATACCGGTCCTGGTCGAGCTCGTCGACAACGGGGACTTGCAGCGGCTCGTGAAGCTCGCGCGCGTGTACGGCTCGGCGGAGGACGCGCTCACCGAGGAGATGGTCGGGCGCCTTGCCGAGACGTTTGGCAATGGCGTATCGCTGCTCGATCGGTTGAGCCGCGGCGGCGGCGAGCGGATCGTCGCGATGCTCGAGCGCCTGGAGAGTACGGGCAGTCTCGAGAAGCTCGCCGGCACGCTGCCGCGCCTGCTCGAGCGACTCGACCAGATTCAGGCGATGCTCGAGTGCGTCGACGACGCGGCGGCAGAGAGCGCGAAGACGCCGCGGTCGAGTGGCGGCGTGGGGCCGTTGTGGCGCACCATGAAGGAGGGCGAGACGCAGGACACGCTGCGCTTCCTCATGCTGCTCGGCAAGCGGTTGCGTACGAGTCGCCCGCACGGCAACAGCCCTGGGTAATCCGCGCAGTTCCGCGCCGCGCCGCACTCACGCGGCACGGCGCGGCGCGTGAGCGCCGGGCGATCAGCCCTTCGGCGCGCAGGCGCAGCCGGCGAAGCCGTCGGCGTTCATCTTTGCCTCGTAGGGTGCGCCGACTTGCGTCCCCGGAACGAGTGTGGCCTTGGCGGTCGGCCAGTCCACCGGTTTCACGACGACGAGCCAGCCCGCACCGTAGGGGTCCTCGTTGGCGAGCGTGGGCTTGCCGACGAGCGCATCGTTGACTTCGACGATGGTCCCGGCCGCGGCAGACTTCGCCGGCCCGACCCATTTTCCCGATTCCACCGTGGCGCACGACTTGCCGGCCTGCACGTCACGCCCGACCTTCTTCGGCGTGAAGGCGACGAGCTGTCCTGCCATGGCGATGGCGACGGTCGTCATCCCCAGCCGCACGTTGCCGTCGTCGAGTTCCTTGAACCAGATGTGGTTCTCGACGTCGTAGAGCAGGTCATCGGGCAAGTGGCACCCGCGCACGTCCGCCATGGGGTCTCCTATCTCCGCGTGGTGTTCACGATTCCAGGCGCAACGGCCGGGAGGCGCAGCAGAACTCGCCCAGTTGCTCGACTTCCATCTTGCCGCGCACGAAGAGCGCGAGATGGCGCACGAGCAACCCCATCATCGCCTGGCGCCGGACGCGCTGCGCGTCGCCCGGCTCGGCGTGCAAAACATTGTAATGATAGGCGATCTCGCGGCAGGTCTCACGGCAGGCGTTGAAGCTCGGCGTGCCTCGCGTGCCCTGATGATGCAGCGCGAGGAGGCGGAACTGCTCGCGCCGATCGGTGGTGGGCACGCCACCGCGGGCGACGACCCAGGCTTCGAGCACGGTCTCGGCCAGGTCGAGCAACCGCTGCGCAGCGCGCGGGGCATCGTCGAGCGCCGCCGCCGCCTCGATCTCGGCGTCGATGCGCGCGAGGCTCACGCGATGCCTTTCTCCGCAAGCGCGGCACGCCCGTCGGACACGTTCTCGTGCACGCCGACGCTGCGTGGGGACAAGCCGAGCGCCACGCCGAGAAGCTGCGTGAAATAGAGCATCTTCACCGTCGTCTTCTCGCCGAAGACCTTCTCGGCGCGCACCTGGTGCATCTCGAGCCCCGCGTGGCACGTTGGGCACTCGGTCGCGATGACGTCGGCGCCCGCCGCTTCGGCAGCGCGCAGGATGTTGAGCACGAGCTTGGTCGAGGTATCGCTGTCGGAGAGCGTATGCGCGCCGCCGCAGCACGCGGTCTTGAGCGGAAAGTCGACATTCTCCGCGCCGGCGGCGGCAAGGAGATCGTCCATGAAATGCGGCTGGTACAACGAGTCGCTGCCCGGTCCGCAGTCCTTCTCCGGAAAGATGTGCCGGGGTCGGGTGTACATGCAGCCGTAGTAGTTCGCAACCTTGAGGCCGTTGAGCGACTTGCTGACCCGCGTCCGCAACTCGGCTTCCCCGACGCCGTGCTTCAGCCAATCGAGCGCGTGGATTGTCTCGACCTGCCCGGCCTGATACGCGGCGTGCCCGGCCTGTTGCGAGATCTTCCCTACCGTTTCGCGCGACGCGTCGTCGTGGCCGAGGTCGTACTCGGCCTTCTTCAGATTGTGATAGCAGCCGTTGCACGGCGCCATGACCACTGGCGCATGCATCTCGTTGGCGGCGATCGACAGCACGCGCGACGAGAGATACGTCTGGACCTTGGGGTCGATGTTCTTCACCTCCATCGCCCCGCAGCAGTTCCAGTCGGGCACCTCGTCGAGCTCGAGGCCGAGCGCCTTGCCCACCGCGCGTGTCGAGGCGTCGTAGGCATGCGCGGTGCCTTCGAGCGCGCAGCCCGGGTAGTACGCGACGCGCTGGTACTTGGCCTTGTCGTCAGGAGGGGGGGAGTGGGTCATCGTCTTGCCTTCCGTCATGTCTGTGCCGCTGCGCCGTCCCGGGTCGCCGGCCTGCCTCTTCATGGCCCCGCGTGGCGCGCAGGCGGCGCTTCATCCTGTCCGCGCGCTGTCGTTCGAAGGCGGCGCGGCGGCGGCCGCGGAGGCAAGCCCGAGCGCGGCCCGGCGTCGGGTCTCCTCTCTTGCAACGTGGCCCTCGATCGCCCTGCGCGCCTTCGCCCAGCCGCGCGTGCGCGGTCGCACCAAGGCGGCGAAGCCCATGACCATGCCGAGCTTCACGGGCAGACGCCGCGCGATGCGCTTTGCCATCTCGACGAGCCATTCCTGGCGCAGCGGCTGGCCGGTCCGGGCGAAGAAATTGCGGATGATGCGCCCCTCCTCGATCTTGCCGGTGGCGATCACCTGCTCGGAGAACTCCTCGTCGAAGTGCGTCGAACTCGACTTCGGCGTGTGCCCCTTGAGCTCCAGCCACCGCGCCGTCGCCTTCATGACCCCTTCGGGCACCACTTGCCGCGGGCAGGCATCCGTGCACTTGTTGCAGGAGACGCACTGCCAGATGATGTCCTTGTCGCGCAATAGCTCCGACTCCATGCCCATGCGGATCAGGTAGATCCAGAATCGCGGATTGAAGTCGGGGTTGACCGCGTTGACCGTGCACACGTTGGTGCACGAGCCGCACTGCCAGCAGCGGTGCACGAATTCGCCACCGGGCAGTGCCGCGATCTCGTCCTGGAGACGCTCGTTGTAGTCGGTGACGACGCGCGGCGCGATGAAGGTGCTCCAATGCCCCGAGACGTCGACGCCGTCCACCACGAGCTTGTCGTGGGTGAGCAGGTTCTCCGGCCGAATCAGGGCCTTCTCGTGGATCGGCATCGCTTGGCTCCTAGCTCAAGAGCTCCGCATCGGCGACGACGAACGCGGTGCCGTCGAAGGCCTTGAGGCGCGTGCGCCCGGAAGCGTCGACGGCATCGAGCCCGAGGAGGCGCCGCGCATGCAGCAGGGGATCTTCCGGCTGCGTGAAGTCGGCCCGCAGGTAGCTCCCGGCGCGCTCGCTCACGTAGTGCGAGTAGACCTGCGCCATGAGGAGGTCGACGTAGTCGAGCACGTCGCGGAATACGCCGTTGTCGGCCAGAAACTGCGCGAGCTCCTCGCGCAGGACGACGAAGGTGTCGTAGCGATCGGGGACGTCGATGAGCATGTGGTCGACGTCTTCGCCGTACCAGAGCTCGCGCAGGACACCCGTGTTGGCGCGGGCATCCCACACCCAGCGCGCCATCGGCGGGTGGCGTTGCGGATCGACCGCGTGCAGCAGTTCGGCCGCGAGATCGCGCACCCAGCGATGGGCGCGATCGTCCGGGAAAGCGGCGCAGAACGCCGCGATCCGGTCGTCGACCGCATCGCCTTGCGCCGCGAGGAGCGCACTGACGCGCTGGCGCAGCGCGGGAAACGTCGCCGGATCGAGGCACGCCGCCATGCGCCGGCGCACCGTCGGAAGATGCGCGCACAAGGTCTTGAACGTCGGCAGTTCGACCGCACGACTGCGCCCGGCGTCGAGGGCCTTGCGAAACAGCGCGTGCTTCCACTGCAGCGCTGCGACGTAGCGCTCGATGCCGCCATGGTCTTCGGCGCCGCGCACGAGCGCGGCGAGCGCCTCGCCGAGCTTGGATCCGTCGAGCTCCAGGCGTGGGCGCGGGGCGGCGCAGGCCATCGCGCTGCCACCTTCGGCAGTCGTGACCCGGTCACGCATCAGGCTGCAACCGCGCGCAACTGCGTCACCAGCGCGAAAGCGGCAAGTGCGGCGGCACTGCCCTGCGCGATCGAGTCGTCGATCGTTTCCGGACCGCTCGCCGCACCGGCAACGAAGACCCCGCGCCGCGACGTCTCGCCGAGCGTGCCGTACGCGTTGGCCTTGCCGATGTAGCCGTTTCGCTCGAGCTCGATGCCGAAGGCCGGGGCGAGGCGCGGATTGTCGACGTTGGGATCCATGCCGATCGCGTGCACGACGAGGTCGAACGGAATCGTGATCGGCCGCTTCACGAGCGTGTCCTCGCCCTTGATGACGAGCTTCTCGCCGTTGGACGTGACCTCGGCGACGCGCGCCTTGATGTACTTGACCTTGAACTCCTCCTGGCTGCGCCAGTAGTACTTCTGCTCGTACAGGCCGAAAGTACGGATGTCCATGTAGTAGATGTAGACGTGGCAGTCCGGCAGCTCCTCGCGGATCTCCATCGCGATGTTGCACGACACGGTGCAGCAGATCTTCGAGCACCATTCGCGCCCGATCTGCCGGTCGCGCGAGCCCACGCACAGGAGGATCGCGACGCGGTCGGGCTTGCGGCCGTCCGACGGGCAGCGGATGCCGCGACCCGAAGAGATCATCTGCTCGACCTGGGTGGTCGTGACGACGTCGGGATACGTGCCGAAGCCCCACTCCGGCTTGTTGATCGAGTCGAAGTGCGTGAAGCCGGTGGCGAGGATCGCTGCCCCCGCATCGACCACCGTGCCGTCGGACAGCCGCGCCTGGAAGGCGCCCGCCTCACCGTCGAGCGCGTCGACCGTGCAACCGCGGCGGATGCTGATCCGCCGGTCGTCTTCGACGCGCGCGACCATGCCGCCGATCGCGTCCTTGGCCCATTCGCCCGACGGCACGAGCTTCGCGTATCCGGACAGGATCGGCGCGCCGCCCAGGCGCTGTTCCTTTTCCACCAGCACCACGGGCGCACCCACGCTCGCGAGCGCGTGCGCCGCCGAGAGGCCGGCAGGACCCGCGCCGACCACGAGAATCGTCTCGCTCACGACCGGGCCGCGATCGGAATGTAGCCCGGGCCCGAGGTGATGCGGCGCCGCGGGTCGTACAGATTGTCGGGTCGGCCTGCCTTGACGTCGTCGAGGTAGCCCAGGAACTCGGTCTTCTTCGCCTTCCAGTCGATCCCCAGCTTCTCCATCAGCGTCTCGGTCGACGACGCATGCCAATGCGACTGCACGATCTTGTACGGGTGCGCGCCGCACACGAGCGCCGCGAACTGGCAGTCGGCGAGCACGGGGAGGTCGACCGGCTTGCCGCCAGCCTTGCCGATCCACTGGTTCTTGTCGAGCGTGGTGATGCAGCCGGTGTCGTGGCCGATCATCACGTCGGCGTGCGCCTCGTCGAGCGCGACGCGGATCTTGCGATCGATCGCGAAGCTGCGGGTGAACTCGCGCTCGCTGATGATGTGGCGGAAGCCGAAGCCGCAGCAGTCGTACCAGGTCGAGTAGTCGATGACCTGCGCGCCCAGGGTTTGCATGAGGCCCGTGGACACCGCGAGGCGATTGCCGTCCATCACCGTATCGTCGTAGATCGCATCCTGCGGCACCATCTTGTAGACGTGGCACGCCGGGTGGATCGTCGCGCGGATGCCGCTGCAGTCGACTTCCTGCAGCGTCTTGATGCGCTCGCGCATGACGTGCACCCACTCCGAGTAGTGGACGACCTCCTCGGGGATGAGGAGCTTCCCGTCGACGAGCCGGCCCAGCTTGGCGAGGATCTTGCGCACCTTCTCGCGCAACGTGGCCGAGTGCAGCAGGTAGCTGCGCACTTCCTTGTAGTTGCCAAACGAGGTGCCGCAGTGGACGAGCGGGAAGTAGTAGCCGTCGGGGAGCCCCTGCGCCTTGCCGGCGACGTAGGCCTGATGGAAATTGCGCAGGAAGACCGCGGCCAGGCTCTCGATGTTGCCGATGCCCGAGCCGTGGTAGTTCCACGCCGTGCACGACGTCTGGTCGGTCTCGTCGAGGTACTCGATGTCGAGCCGGTTCATGAGCCACAGCAGCGACGCCGGGTAGCCGGGGATGTTGCCGCACTGGCCGCACGACTTGTGGTGCCACAGCCGGCGCGTCGGGACCTTCTTCTCCCACCCGTACAGCGTCTTGGCGATCATCGGCTCGTGCGCGTCGGTAACGCGGTGCACGACGATCTCGCCGTCACGCTCGAGCTGCCACATGATGTCGCGGACGTCTTCCACGTGCTGCTTGGTGGTGAGCATCGAGCGCTTGTCGATCTTGAGCTCGACCCAGGCCGTGGCGATGCGTGCCTCCTGCGGCGAGAGGTTCGCATCCTTCCATTCGGGGCCATGGCCGGTGAAGCGCTCACCGGGTTGGGGGCTGTGCGGTGTCGTCATGCGGCGTCCTCCATCAATCGTCGTTCTCGTCTTCCTGATCCGCGAGCCAATCCTTCCAATCCTCGCGCTTCTCGTCCATGAAGTCGGTGATCACGTCGAACAGGTTCTCGTCGATCGTCTCGAGCTGCTTCAATACCCCGGTCTCCTCCCAGATCGTATAGAGCTCGATCGAGGTCTTGAGGTTCACCTCCCACGCCGTCGCCGTCGTGTTGAGCGTCGGCACGGGAATCGCCTGGCGCAGCACCTTGAGCGGCGCATCGATCTTCGAGACGTTGGGACCCCAATCCGGGAAGTGATCACGGGTGATCATGTCCGGGGCGAGCTGGTTGCCCGTGGAGATGAGCTTCAGCATCACGCGGGAGAACGGCCGCAGGACGTTGCGGGCCGACTCCATGTTGTGCTTGATCGCAGTTTCCCGCATGAGCATGATGAGGCCGCCCGGCGAGTTGCCGAAGGGGCAGCGTGCAGCGCAGGTGTAGCACTGGGCGCATGCCCAGATCTTCTCCTGCATGACGTCGTAGATCCCCTCGAGGTTCTCGGTCCACAGGAGCTGGACGATCTCGCGCGGGCTGAAGTCGTAGTAGTGCGCCGCCGGGCACGTCGCCGTGCAAATGCCGCAATTGAGGCAGCCGTTGAGTTCGTGGTCGTAGCGCAGGTCCGCCTGGATGTCCTGGAAGATCTCCTCGAGCTTCGCGCGCGGGACGGGTGGCGCATCCGAGACCGGATCGCCGATACCATGGGAAACACGGGTCGTGGTGTGCGTCATGGGCCGTACCCCGCGCTCAGTACGTCATGACGCGGCAGTCCTCATCCTCCATCACGCGCTCGATGAGGTAGGCGCCGCCGACGATCCCTTCGCACTCGGGGATCAGGTCTTCCTTCGACATGTCGAACAGGTCGAGATTCGGCGAGCAGCAATAGAATTTCGCGCCCGCCTCGTGTGCGTCCTGGATGAAGTCGTAGACCGATTTCGGCGATCCGGGCTTGACGAAGAGCTTCTCGGCGACACCCTTTTTCATGAGGCGCCCGGCGGTCGCGGTGCAGATCACCTCGACCTCGTACTCCATCGCCGCGGCAACGGACGCCTGGAAGATCGGCGCCCCGAGTTCCTCGCCGTTCCTGGGGTCGGTATTGGCCATCACGATCAGTAGCTTCTTAGCCATGGCCTGCGTGATCCTCCCTTCGTGAGAGTGCCCTAATGTAGATGGCCTCATCTTCTCGCGCAAGCGGTTTTCCGCGGCGCGGCACGATGTATCGCGCGACCGGCCAGCGCACGGTGGCGCGTGACGGTTCGCGGATCGCTGCAAGGCGCGGCGGGGTTGCCGGCCCGCGTGCAGCGCGTGACAATGTAACCCGAGTTTTCGGGAGAAGATCTTGTCCAAAGTCATCGTACCGCATGGTGGCGGCGCGCTCGCGCCGCTCGTCCTCACCGGCGAGGCGCTCGCGACGGAGCGCGTGCGCGCGCAGGGGCTGCGCAGCATCCGCGTGAGTTCGCGCGAGAAGGGCGACCTCGTCATGCTCGGGATCGGCGGCTTCACGCCGCTGACCGGCTTCATGACGCGGGAGGATTGGGCCGGGGTCTGCGATGCGATGCACACTGCGTCGGGCCTGTTCTGGCCGATTCCGATCACGCTGTCCACCGACGAGGCCACCGCGGCGTCGATTGCAATCGGCGAGGACGTCGCGCTCATCGACCCCGACGACGGCGCCATCCTCGCCGTGTTGTCGGTGACGCAGAAGTATCGCATCGACAAGGCGCACGAGTGCCAGTCGGTGTTCCGCACCACCGACGCCGAGCATCCGGGCGTGCGGGCGGTGATGGGGCAGGGCGACGTCAATCTCGCCGGCCCCGTTCGCGTCCTCGGCGACGGCGGCTTCAAGGCGGGCTACGGGACGCTGTTCATGACGCCGGCCGAGACGCGTGCCGAGTTTGCGCGCCTCGGCTGGTCGAGGGTCGCGGCATTCCAGACGCGCAATCCCATGCACCGCTCGCACGAGTATCTCGCCAAGGTGGCGATCGAAACCTGCGACGGCGTGCTCGTGCACTCGTTGCTTGGCAACCTGAAGGCGGGAGACATTCCCGCCGAGGTGCGAACGCGCGCGATCGGCACGCTGATCGAGAAGTACTTCGTGGCGGGCACCGTCGTGCAGGCGGGGTACCCGCTCGACATGCGCTACGCGGGCCCGCGGGAGGCGCTGCTCCACGCCGTGTTCCGCCAGAACTACGGCTGCGCGTATCTCATCGTCGGGCGCGATCACGCGGGCGTGGGCAGCTATTACGGGCCGTTCGACGCGCACCGCATCTTCGACGAGATTCCGGCAGGTGCCCTCGAGATCCAGCCGCTCAAGATCGACTGGACGTTCTGGTGCTATCGCTGCGGTGGCATGGCGTCGGCGCGCACCTGCCCGCACGACGATGGCGACCGGCTGCTGGTGTCGGGAACGAAGCTGCGCAAGTGGCTCTCCGAGGGGAGCCCGGTGCCGGCGGAATTCTCGCGCCCGGAGGTGCTCGAAATCCTGCGTGCGTACTACGCGGGTCTCGACGAGAAGGTCGAGGTCAAGCTCAGCGGGCACTCGGCACGCTGACCGGCGCGCACCGCACGTGCGACGCGTGCGGCGCGTGCGGCGCGAAGCGACAGGCGACCGCAGGGCCGGTGGGGGCGCGCGGCGCGGATGGTGCCGCCTACGGCGTCTTCGGCTTCTGGTAGGGGACTTCCTTCTGGAACGGCTTCCAGACGGTTTCGTAGCCGACGAAGCCCTTGTCGTTGGGAGGCATCTGCCGCGTCGTGTAGAAGGGCGTCTGCCCGTCGGGAACCTTGGTATTGGGTTTCTGCTCGCTCATGGGGTCACCTCGCGCTTTCGTGAGCCCGACCTCGGCTCTAAATGGGTCGCAATCTCGACGGATCGACGTCGGGTGCGGCATCGATCGCCCCGCCCGCCTTGAGCTCTTCGTCGGTGGCGTCGCGCACGCTCAGCACCTCGAGCCTGAACACGACCTCCCGACCGCAGAGCGGATTGTTACCGTCGACCGTCAACGTGCTGTCGTCCACGCGCGTCACGACGAAGCTGCGCGTCTGGCCACGGTCGTTCTCCATCAGGATCGAGACGCCGACCTGCCGGTACTCGGGTGGGACGTTGTCGAGGCGATCGGTGAACACCAGCGACTCGTCGCGCGCACCGAAGATGCGACGCCCGTCGAGCGGCACCTCGATCACGTCGCCGGCGCGCCTGCCGGCGAGCTCATGGTGCACCGACGGGGCCAGGATCTCGTTGTGGCCGTGCACGTAACCCAACGGAAACTCGACGCCGGTGAGGACCTGCCCCGATTGGCGGTCGCTCACCTGGTAGGTCAGCTCGACGAATTTGCCGTCCTGGATCACTTCAGTCATGTCGAGTCCGCGTCGGCGGGCCTAGAAGATCGACGCGGCGAAGATCCGGACCTCGCCATCCTCGTCGCCCAGGACGAGCCGTCCCAGCCACTCGCCTGGCTTCCGGGTGCTGCGCTGCCGGTACAAGACGGTCACGTGCTCGCCGCGGCGGATGGTGCCCAGGTAATCGACATCGTCGGACAGGCTCCTCGCGAGCTCGCTGTTGGCGAACTGGTGGTTCACCACGACCTGGTTCATCGCCAGGGCGAGCGACTTCGCGAAGCGCTTGACGAACTCGCCGTACTTGCCCTCGTTGGAGTGCTTGACGAGATCGCGCCACAGCGGGTCGGCGATGGCGCGAATCTCCTCGTCAGTACGCTCGACGATCTTCAAGCCGGAAGCTTCTGCGTCTTGTCACCGGCGGGCGCCTCGTCTTCCGCGACCAGGTGATAGCACGGCGCCTTCTCCATGGTGTACTCACCGGTGGCCGGATCGCGGCGCGACACGGTCAGCACGTGCCAGTTCTCGTCGTCGACCTTCATGGCGTCGCCACGGTAGTAATAACCCGGCCAGCGCGTCTCCTTGCGGAACAGCGTGTGCTGCGTGACGCACTCCGCCGCCCGGTGCCGGTGCTTCAATTCCCACGCCCGCAGCAGCTCGTGGATGTCCTTCGCGGCGACGTTCTCGAGATCCTCCTCCATGATCTTGAGCTTCTTGAGACAGATGTTGAGGAGCTTCTCGTTGGTCATGTAGCCGACGGTGTACCCGCCGCAATACTCGTCCATCAGCTTCTGCAGGCGGTCGAGCCCCTGTTGCGGATTGATGTAGTGCGGATTGACGGTGCCGGCGACGATCGCGTTGCGGTAGATCCGATAGTGCTCGAGCGGCTTGTAGATCTCCTTGCGGCGGCGCTCGATCTGCGCGTCCGAGACGACGATGCCCTCGGCCTTGCCGTCGTCGATGTACTTGCACGCGGCCTTGGCGGCGAGACGGCCTTCGGTGAACGAGCCCGACGAGAATGCGTGCGGCGTGCCGCCGACCGCGTCACCCGCTCCGAACAGGCCCTCGACCGTGGTCATGCGGTTGTAGCCCCAGAAATAATCGGGCGGCGACACGTCCTCGGGACCCGAGCACCACGCGCCCGAGCAGGTCGCGTGCGAACCCATGACGTACGGCTCGGACGTGGTGAGTTCGGGGTTCTCCTTCTTGGGGTCGACGTCGGTGGCGGCCCAGAGCACCGCCTGGCCGACGGTCATGCCGAGGAAGTTCTCCCAGCCCACCTCTTCCAGGTGGGGATCCTGGAACGCCTGCATCGTCACCATGTGGATGGGGCCGCGACCGGCCCGGACCTCGCTCATCAGCGCGTGGTTGCGCAAGCAGGTCGGGATGGGTCGGTGGGTCAAGTGCGAGGCCTCGGGGTCGAGGTAGGCCTTGCCGACCATCGCCTGCAGTTCCGGCCACCACTTCGACTCGTACTCTTCCCCCAACGCATTTTGCGTGTACGTCTTGAGGTGCAGGAAGTAGGCGCCGACCGGGCCGTAGCCATCCTTGAACCGCGCGAGGACGATCCGGTTCTCCATCTGCGTCATCTTCGCGCCGGCTTCGATCATGAGCCCGTACGCGGACGCCGACGACCAGGGCGCATACCAGGTGCGGCCGGCGCCCTCGCCGGTCGAGCGCGGCTTGAAGATGTTGGAGGCTCCGCCCGCACCGCAGATCACGGTCTTCGCCTTGAAGACGTGGTAATTGCCCGTGCGCACGTTGAAGCCCACCGCACCGGCGACGCGGTTCGGCCTGCTCTCGTCCATGAGCAGATGGGTGACGCAGATCCGGTTGAAGACCTTGTCGGCCGACTTGCGGGCGGCTTCGGCCACGATGGGCTTGTAGGACTCGCCGTGGATCATGATCTGCCAGCGCCCTTCACGAAGATAGCGCCCGGTCTTCGGGTTCTTCATGATCGGCAGGCCCCACTCCTCGAACTGGTGCACCGTCGAATCGACGTGCCGGGCCATGTCGAAGAGGAGGTCCTCGCGCACCAAGCCCATGAGATCGATGCGGGCGTAGCGGACGTGATCCTCGGGATTGTTCTCGCCCCAGCGACTGCCCATGTAGCAGTTGATCGCGTACAAGCCCTGCGCCACCGCGCCGGAGCGATCGATGTTCGCCTTCTCGGCAATGACGATCTTCTTGTTCTGCCCCCAGAATCGCGCTTCCCATGCGGCACCCGTGCCGCCGAGACCCGCACCCGCGATGAGGATGTCGATGCCGTCTTCGATGATGGTGTTGTAGGCCATTAGTAGTACACGCCTTGGGTGAGCTTGAGACCCGCGTCCTTGAGCGTGCGCAGGCCGCCTTCGTCGAGCCGGATGTACTTCGGCTCGTTGTACAGGAGCTCGCTGTCGCGCATCTCCTTGCTCGGGGCAGGAACGTCGGCGAGCTTGGGGATCGCGGTGCCCCAGGGTTTGGTCGTGATCGGCGACAGGAAATTCTTCTCCGTCCCGTCGCGGAACTTGATGCGCCAGGCGATCGTGCCCTTGCGCTCGTCACGGTCGACCCGGACGCTGTGACCGAGCGGCGCGAAATCGGCATAACCGCGGACGTCGATCGCATGCTGCGGGCAGGCCTTCACGCAGGAGTAGCACTCCCAGCACATGTTCGGCTCGATGTTGTATGCCCGGCGGTACGTCGGGTCGATGTGCATGATGTCCGACGGGCAGATGTCGACGCAGTGTCCGCAGCCGTCGCATCGCGTCATGTAGACGAAGGTAGGCATGGAGTTCGGGTCCTCGAAGGTTCCGGTCGAACGGCGCTGGGCGCCTCGACGCTAGTAGTGACGGGGGGCGTCGCGCTTGATGCCGAGCCCCATGTCCATCGGGGCATCGCGCAGGAGCTCCATGGAGTGTCGCTCCCGCTGCGCCGGATCGTCACGCGTTTGCGTGGGCAGGTTCTCGGCCGTGCCGTTCGCTCGCGCCACCCGCTTGTCGAAGGCCGCCGCCGGCTTGAAGAACATGTGCGCGAATTTCGACCATGGCACGCCGCCGAAGAGGACGATGGTCGCGATGATGTAGAGCCAGAAGAGCAGCCCCGTGCCAGCGCCCGTTGCGGCCCAGAGGACGGCGAGCGTCACGCTCACGAGCAGCGACAGCACGAACAGGTCCGCCTTCACGAGCCGCAACGGCGAGTGACCTTCCGCGGCGACGTCGACCCGAATGAAGAACCAGAACCAGTAGCCACCCACGAGCACGAGGAGCGCGCCGAGCCACCACAGCGCCGGCCAGATCGCAGGCGCCGGCGCGGCACCGGCCGGATAGCAAAAGACCAGGACCGCGGTGGCAACGACGTAGAGGATGAAGCCGTACATCCCGAGCAGGTGTGCCACCCGACGCTTCTGATTGCAGAACTCCCCCGAGGCGAGCACGTCGACCACCGCGGTCTGCACGGCGATCGAGACCATTTCTCCGCTGCCCAATGCGCGGCCCTTGCTCCTGGACTTGCGCATGTTGGCGAAGAAGTATCGCGCGCTGCCCTTGTGAACGACGTCGAAGAGCGTCCCGACCACCACCGCGAGGATCATGATGATGAGGAACCACTGCAGGAATCCCGCGGGCAATGCCGCACCCGCGACCGCGAACGGATTGACGCTCAACATGGAATTGTTCCCTCCTGACGCCCGATTCTACGTCGGGCTGCGGCCGGCCAAGGCAAAATCTTCCTATGTGGCCATACAGACATTGAATGGCGGCATGGGGCCCGCAGATCGGGGCGCGTCGCGTGCCGTATGATGGGTCCGGTGCGCGACGTCAACGGCCATTGCCCCCATGTCGGATCGTAGACTCCAGGTATTCCACGCGGTGGCCAGGCACCGATCCTTCACCAAGGCGGCCGAGGCCCTGTGCATGACGCAGCCGGCCGTCACCTTCCAGATCCACCAGCTCGAGGGTCATTTCAATACCCGGCTGTTCGATCGCGCCAGTGGTGGCATCACGCTGACACCGGCCGGCGCGATCGCGCTCGAGTACGTCCAACGGATCCTGGCACTGTACGCGGAGCTCGACGCGCGGGTCAAGGACGTCACCGGACAGGAGGTCGGCCCGTTGACGATCGGCGCCTCCACGACGCTCGCCGAATTCCTGCTGCCGCGGGTGCTGGGCGAATTCAAGGCGGCCCACCCGGGCGTCGTCCCGCAGCTCATCGTGGCGAACTCGGATGCGGTGCAGGCTCGCGTCGCCGAGCGCAGTCTCGATCTCGGCTTCATCGAGGGCGGGTCGCGCTTGCCCACGCTCGTCACCGACGTCTGCTGCACGGATGAGCTGCAGGTCGTATGCGCGCCGTCGCATCGGCTTGCCCGGTGCGAGGAAATCACGCTCGACCTCCTCGCCCGCCATCCCTACATCAGCCGCGAGCTGGGATCGGGGACGCGAGAGGTCATCGATCGGTACCTGAAGCAGGCGGGACACTCGCTCGAATCGCTGGAGGTGATCATGGAAGCGACCAGCGCCGAGGCGCTCAAGGGGCTCGTCGCCACCGGCGTGGGGTTCGCGATCATGTCGCGCGCCGCGGTCGACAAGGAAGTGCGCCTGGGCGATCTCGTCCGCGTCCCGCTGGCACCGCCGCTGATCCGCCACCTCTCGGTGGTGTATCCCAAGGAGCGCATCCACCCGAAGGTCGTCACCGAGTTCATCCGCTTCGCCAAGGAGCGTCTTGCGGCTCCGCGCACGGCCGAGGAGCGGACCGCCGCGACCGAGCGCTGACCGGGGGCGTCATTCCGGTGCGCTATGATCTTCCCGATGAAGATCTGCATCGTCTCCGACAGTCACGACCGATCCGATCCGCTGGCGCAAGCGGTGCGCGCGGCTGCGGCGGAAGGCGCCACCGCCGTCATTCACTGCGGCGACATCATCGGCACGCAGACGCTGCGCGGCGCGATGCAGGCCGGCTTGCCGATGCACGTGATCCACGGCAACAACCTGGGCGACCCCGTCTCGCTCTCCCGCTGGGCGTATGAAAGTGGGGGCCTGCTGCGCTACCACGGCGCCGACGCGCGGCTCGACTTGCACGGACGGCGGATCTTCGTCGTCCACTACCCCGAGTATGGTCACGCCATGGCGTGCACGGGGGACTGGGATCTCGTCTGTTGCGGCCATTCGCACGTCGCCGGCATCGAGCGCGTCGGCAACGTCAAGGGTGGCACGACGTGGGTGGTCAATCCCGGCACGGTCGCGGGCCTCGCCGCGCCGCGCACGTGGATCTTGGGCGACCTCGCCACGATGCGCTTCGAGTTGCGCAGCCTCGAGCCCTCGCACGCGGTACCCGACGCACGCGTGAGCGCGTAGTTCGCGCCCCGCCCCGACCCGCCGGCGGCGCGCCCGGCATGAGGGCTACGCCGCGGCGGGCGTGTCCATCCACCCGGCAAGGCGCACGATGCCGGTCATGATCGGCACCAGCGCGTCCTCGAGCGCCGGCTGCACGGCACGCAACCGTGCGAGCTCCTCGGTGACGTTGGCCGGCGCCTCGTCGAACTCCATCACGAGATCCTCGATCATCGCGACCTTGAGGCCGGGATGCGCGGTGAAGCCGAGGGCGCGCGGCCCGAGTCGCCATAGCGCCGGACGTTCGCGTGCATCGCGCGCGAGCACCTGCGCCGCGGGCGGGACCGCGGGCCGGTCGCGCATGTAGATCGCCAACGGATAGCGCTCGGGAAGGTAGCCTTCCAGTGCCGACGGGTCCGTGCGCGTTGCTGCGGATACCGAGAATTCGAGTGCGGCAGGCTGCGGCTTCGCACCTGCTGCGAGCGCCACGATCTGCGCGCCGACGCCGAAGCCCACGAGCGGCCAGCCACGCTCGAGGCAGACGCGTGCAAGCTCCACTTCGCGCGCGAGCGTGGGAACGTCGTGCGTGCCGGCGCTTCCCCACGGGCCGCCACCCAGGAGGATGAGGCCGTCGGCGAGGGCTTCGACGGCAGGCAACGTGCCGCCCGCGGCGAACGGCCGGTGATAGCGAAAGCGGATGCCGCGACCTTCGAGGTGATCCTCGATGAGGCCGAGATACTCGGCGTAGGTGTGCTGCACGACATGGACGAGCCGCATCGGTGCGCGCCTGGAGCGATGGCGTTGCGGTGGCGAACGTCAGGCGCCGACCGCCGCTTCGATCGCGCGACGGAAGTCGGCGGGCGAGGTCGACAGCAGCCCGACATTCGCCTGCGCGAAGAAGCGTTCGACGGCCGCACCCGCGTCACCCGCCGGCACGCCACGCAGCGCCGCCTCGAGGTCGAAGATCGTGCGCGGCGGCGTGACGAAGAAATCGCCGGTGATGAGCACGTCGCGGATGCGCGCTGCGGCGCCGCCGTCGAGGCGGGCGTAGGCGGTGATCGTTCCGCCCGCCGTGGCGAGCGTCGCGCTGCGCAGTTCCGGTGTTGGCGGCAGATCGTCGATCTCGGCGACGAAGGCGTCGGTGCCGATCTCCTCGTCGTGATATTTCGTCGCCAGCGCCTCCTCGTGCGCGCTGATCTGCCCGGCGATCGGGTCGATGCCAAGATGCTGCCGGAATCCCTCGAGGAGCGCGGCCTTGACCGCGTCGATCGACGGCACGGTGCCGAGGAGCTCCTTGAGCGTCACCACGCGCTGCGCGGCGGAGTCGAGCGCGCGCTTGGCGAGCTTCGCGTCGGCCACGTTGAGTGCGGCGACCATGCGGGAAGCGTCGAGGTCGATGAGCACGGTGCCCTGGTAGAAGAGCGTGTCCTCGTCGAAGAAGCCACCGGTGCCCGAGAGCTTGCGCCCGTCCACCTCGATGTCGTTGCGCGGCCGGTAGCGCGCATCGACGCCCAGCGTGCGCAGTCCCGTCGCGGCCGCTTCGCAGATCTCGCGCGCGAGATCGCCGAGCGTGCCGATCGGCAGCGTGGCGCGGCGGAACACAAGTTCCCAGCCAAGCTGACCCTCGTCGAAGTAGATGGCCCCACCGCCGGTGATCCGGCGCGTGACCCCCACGCCGTTGGCGTGGCAGTAGTCGAGGCGGACCTCGCGCGAGAGCGCCTGGTGCCGGCCGATGAGCGCGGTGGGCGGAAAGCGCAGGAAGCGGATCGAGTCGGGCACCACCCCCGCCTTGTGCGCCTCGATCAGCGCCTGGTCGAACGCGATCTGCCGGCGCCCGTCGCGCACGCCGGTGTCGATCACCCGGAATGGCTTGGCCGTGACGTCGCTCATTGGCTGCGAACGATGCGAAGCTGGCGCCGGATCTTCGCGATGTCGCTCCTGGCCGGGGCGAACGGATAGCTCGCGATATTCGACGGCGGCGAGTCGCCGTAGGGTCGATCGCAGGCCGAGACGTCCTCGGCGACCTTGCCTGGGCAACCCGACGTGCGGAAGGCAACGCCCGCGTCGATGACCGCGTCGAGCTCGCTCTTCGGGATGCCGTAGTCGATCACCCGACCGGCGTCGTCGAAGCGCATGTGCTCGACGCGCACGTCGCGGTAATCGATGAGGTAGCGGGCGAGCTGCACGCGACGCCACTGGTCGCGCGGTGTGGCGGGCAGATGGTCCATGAGCGAGCCTTGCTCCGGGAAGAAGCAGAACATGTGGCTGTGGCCGCCCAGGTCGACGATCCGTTGCACCAGGGTCAGCGCCTCGGCTTCGGTCTCGCCCATGCCGATGATGATGTGCGCACCGAATTTCTGCGGCCCGAAGATGTCGCGAGCGGCGTGCAGGATCTCCCAGTACTTCGCCCAGCTGTGCGGCGATTGCACGCCCTTGCCACGGGTGCGCTCGAACAGGTCCGGCGTCGCGGCGTCGAGCGCCACCGTGAAGATGTCCGCCCCCAGGTCGCGCAGGCGCTTCACGTCGTCGCGGGTCATCGTCGTCGGATTGGACAGGATCGATACCGGAATCGCCGATGGATCGATGCGGGCGGTCCAGCGCTCGAGCACGGTGAGCGTATCGGCGTCGGAGCGCGGATGCGTGATCATCGAGATGCACATGCGGTGGAACGGGCTTGCCGCACCATCGCGCGCGACGATGTCGATGGTCGTGTCCAGCGGCACCGCGGGCCAGTCCACACGGATGAAATTGCGATCCGCGTAGTCGCGCTCGGCCTCCCGGTGCCGGGCGAGGCCGCAGTACGCGCAGTTTGCCCGGCAGCCTTCGGGGTAGGTGAGCAGCAGGTTGAGGCAGCGCGTGCATTCGCAGCGGTACATCCGCCCCGGCGTCACGCCGAGCGTGATCGCCGCCGCGGTCGACATCTGCACGTACTCGGGCGAACGCATCGAAGGCGTGAGCACGTTGTAGTTGGGAAGGTACACGCCCTGGGGTGCGACGTCGTTGGCGATCACCCGGGCGCCGTTGCGCGCCTCTTTCGGGATCGCTTGCGGCGCCCGCGGCTGCATGAGCGCGAAGGGGTTGTAGTCGTGCGGATTGGCGGCGGGCGTGGACGTCGCCGGTGCTTCAGGACGATAGCAGCTCATCGTGACTTCTCCCATGCGCGGGCACGCTACGCGTGTGCCCAGTATTGCGGATACCCGATCCAACCACGGCGCAATGCCGCCTTCCCGTCCGGCACCCCCGCGGCGAGCGCCTGCGCGAGTTCGTGACGACGGCGTACGGCGCGCGCGAGCGCTGCGCTGAAGACATCGTGCAGCTCTTCGGCGTATTCGTCCGCGGCGGCGGCGCAGTCCGCCTGCGCTGCCGCTTCGCCGGCGAGCCGGCCGGAATGCACGGCCGCGGCGATGCCGGCGCCGGTCACCGGGTGCGCAAGACCGGCGGCGTCTCCGGCGAGCAGCACGAGCGTGGCACCGAGCGACCCCGTCGGTCCGACGATTCCACCGACAGGGATCGCGCCTCCCGTGAGCGCGAGCGATTTCGCACCCACGCGTCCGGCAGCGACCCATTCACCATGCAGCCGATCGACGATCGCCTTGAGCCGCGACTTGTGCCCGGGCTCGATGCCTGCGCCGAGGTTCGCGAGGTCGCCCTTGGGGAAGAGCCAGCCATAGCCGCCGGGGATGTCGCGCGTGAGGAAGATGTCGGTCGTCTGCGCCGGCTGTCGCAGCGCCACGGTGATCTGCCGTGTCTCGACCAGGGCGACGTTGCGTTGCCCGATCGCGCGGCCGACGAGCGAGCGTGGGCCGTCGGCGCCGACGATGACGCGGGCACGCAGGCGCTGGCCATCGGCGAGCACGACCTCGCCGGTCGCGCCGATGCTGCGCGCGCCAACGCCCAAGACACAGGTGGCACCAGCCTCGCGCGCCTGGTCGACGAGCGCCGCGTCGAAGGCGGCGCGGTCGATCATCCGGCCCGGAAAGTTCTCCTGGACGTCGGGCGCGTCGTCCTCGACGAAGGTCGTCATGGCGCGAATCGACTGGCACACCGAGCGGGCGAGATCGCGCACCTCGATGCCGACGAGCGCCGGAACGAACTCGGCGCATTGCACGGGAAGTCCTGCGGCACGCCGACGGTCGATCGCGACGACCCGGCAGCCGGCGCGTGCCGCGGAAGCCGCGGCGCTCGCACCGGCGGGACCGAGGCCGATCACCAGGACGTCGACGTCCGTTGCGATGAGACGGGTGTCTCGGTGCGTCGCGACGCGCTGCCTCCGCGAGGAGGCGCCATTCGCACGCTGCGGTGGCGCCGCCGCACTCATGGCGTGGGCAGCGACACGCGCGGATGGATCTTGATCGTCTGCCCGGTCTTGATCGAACAGCACGCGTGCTCCTGCACGACCGGCCGCCCGATCGCGTGCGCGGCGGCCACCATGCCGTCGGCGGGAAACGCGATGCCGTCGAGGCCGGCTGCCACCGCGTAGGCATCGGTCACGCGCCGATGCATCCCCGGCGGCCGCGCGCAGCCGAGCAGGACCTCGCGGTCGGGAATGCGCCGGCGCGCCTCGAGGAAGATGCGCCCGGCGTCCTCGGCGCGCGGTGTGGCGTAGGTGCCGGGCTTCGCATAGAACGGCATCACCACCACCAGCACGAGCGAATGCACACGATGCCGCGACACGATCTCGAGCGCGCGCGGCTCGCCCAGGAGACGCCCATAGTGCAATCCGATCACGATGTGCGGGACGACCTGCATCGTGGTCGCGCACAGCGCGGCGAGGGTCGCCTCGAAATCCTCCACCGGCCGATCGAGGTGGTAGACCTCGCGGATCGTCGCGTCGGCGCCGATCACGTCCATCATCGCGGTATCCACACCGGCCGCTTCCATCCGTTTCGCGCGTGGCGCGTCGAGCAGCGCCGAATGGATGGCCACCTTCAGGTAGGGGAAGTCGCGCTTGAGCGCCTCGATCACCGGGTAATAGCGCTCGTAGCGGATCTCGTTGCGCCGGGTCGAGCCGCCCGAAAGAAGGAAGCCACGCAGGTCCTGCGCCGCGATGAGCTCGCGCACCTTGCGGTCGAGCATCGCGGGGTTCGTTGCCGGGATCATCGGCTCGAGAATCTTCGCCTGGCAGTGGTCGCAGTTGAGCGCACAGCCGGCCGCGGTGACCGAGAATGCGGGAAAGGCGTTCTTGCCGCAGCCTTCGAGCTCGCAGCTCGAGTACGACTTGAACGTCGGCGTCGAGAAGCGGATCTCGCGACCGACGACGCCCGCGCTCGCCCGCTCGCACTCGGCGAGCAGCGCGGCGTCGAGCGGCGCATCCTCCAGGACCTCGATCGCTTGCAGTCGCTCGAACCAGTTCATTGCGTGCATCCTCCGCGGTCTTCGGGGGTGACGGCCGCAGCGCCATCATCCGCGGCCCGGGCTTCGCCCGGCGCGTGTCGGGCGACCGGCGTGCCGCGCGGTGCGAGACGCAGCCTTGCACGCGCCTGGTCGCGCAGCGCCGCGATCTGCGCACGCGCAGGCGCGTCGTTCGGCGCATCGGCGAGCGTGGTCAGCCATTCGTCACGCACGTCCTCCTCCTCGACGAGTTCGCAGTGCAGTTGGCGCAAGACCTGCTGCGCCGCATCGGACAGCCCATCGGGGATGGTACGGCCCGACAGCCGTGCCCACAATCCGGTCCAGTAGCGGGTGAGGGTCCACGGATTGTAGCCGCCACCTCCCAGGACCACGACACGCGGCGCAAGCGGGACGAGCGCCTCGACCGCGTCCCACAGCGCGACGTTGGACAGCGCCATGCGGGTCAGCGGGTCGCCCGCGAGCGCGTCGCCACCGCAGGTCAGCACGAGAGCATCGGGGGCGAGCCGCTCGGCGAGTGGCAGCACGACATCCTCGAGGAGGATGCGCAACTCCGCATCGGCGAAGTCGCGCGGCACGGGAAGATTGCAGGCGCGACCGCCGGCCGTATCCGCGAGATCCCCCGTGTACGGCCAGCGCCCCGCTTCGTGAATCGACAGCGTGTGCACGCGAGCATCGGCGGCGAAGGCGATCTCCACGCCATCGCCGTGATGGGCGTCGAGATCGACGTAGAACACGCGCTGGCAGCCGCCTTGGTGCAGGCGACGAATCGCGAACACCGGGTCGTTGAAATAGCAAAAGCCGCTCGCGCGGTCGCGACGGCCGTGGTGCGTGCCGCCGGCGGGATGGAAGGCAATGCTTCCGGACAGTGCGATCTCGGCGGCCAGGATCGATCCGCCCACGCTCGTTGCCGCCCGTTCGAAGAGTCCCGGGAAGACCGGATTCTCCATTGTGCCGATGCCGTAGCGCTCGCGCGTGGCGTGATCGACGCGGCCCGCGTGCGCCGCCTCGCGCAGCGCGCGCACGTAGGCGGCGTCGTGGAAGCCGGCAAGTTCGGCCTCGCTCGCCTGCGGGCTCGTGCGGTACTCGCCGGAGCCGAACCAGTCGAGCACGTGACACAGGTCGACCACCGACTCGACGCGAGGAATGGCGAGCGGGTGCATCGTGCCGTACGCCGCCCGGCGGTAGATGTCATGGCCGACGAAGACCGCCGCGCGACGGCCGGGCGCGTCCGGCTGCCTCACGTCGACTTCAGGAAGGCGGAGCCTCCCCGGTGGCGAGCCGCCTGCCCGAGACTTGCAGCGCGCATGCGCGTGTGGCGAACCGTCAAGCCCATCGCTGCATTCTAGGGCAAGGGGCCGCGTGTCCCGCCGGTCCCCGTCCGCGAAGCGCGCGTGACGTCGGGTCGTGCGCGCCGTGCCTTGCGCCCCACGCCATCCTGCGCGACCCCGGCCGCGCCGGGGAGTTGAATTACCGCACGAAGATCTATACTATTAGCACTCGGAACAATCGAGTGCTAGTAACAGCATCGCATGTTTTCCGGGAAAGGATTCGCCGGTCGCCGCGCCTGAGGGTCACCTCCCTCCGCGGCAGCGGCGGGCCGCGTCCGTTTTCGTGACGGGCGGCCCATGAATTCCGCTTCAATCAATCTTTTTCACAGGAGTGAGTGCTAACTATGAAGCTTCGTCCCCTGCACGACCGCGTGATCGTCAAGCGGCTCGAGGAAGAGCGTAAATCGGCGGGTGGGATCGTGATCCCCGATACGGCCGCGGAAAAGCCCTCGATGGGTGAAGTGATCGCCGTGGGCCCCGGCAAGACCGATGACAACGGAAAGCTCATCCCTGTCGGCGTCAAGGCTGGCGACAAGATCCTCTTCGGCAAGTACTCGGGCCAGGAATTCAAGATGGAAGGCACCGACTACCTGCACATGCGCGAAGACGACATCATCGGCATCGTCGGCTAAAGCGCGCCCCCGCATACGCATCTGGAGAACTGAACTATGGCAGCCAAAGACGTCCGCTTCGGCGAGACCGCTCGCAATCGCATGGTGGTTGGCGTGAACATCCTCGCCAACGCCGTCAAGATCACTCTGGGCCCCAAGGGCCGCAACGTCGTTCTCGAGCGCAGCTTCGGCGCCCCGACGATCACCAAGGACGGTGTGTCGGTGGCCAAGGAAGTCGAGCTCAAGGACAAGTTCGAGAACATGGGCGCGCAGATGGTGAAGGAAGTCGCGTCCAAGACGTCCGACGTGGCCGGTGACGGCACGACGACCGCGACGGTGCTCGCCCAGTCGATCGTCACCGAAGGCATGAAGTTCGTCGCCGCCGGCATGAATCCGATGGACTTGAAGCGCGGCATCGACAAGGCCGTGACGTCGATCGTCGACGAGCTGAAGAAGATCAGCAAGCCCTGCTCGACCAGCAAGGAGATCGCGCAGGTCGGTTCGATCTCGGCCAACGCCGACGAGTCGATCGGCAAGACGATCGCCGAGGCGATGGACAAGGTCGGCAAGGAAGGCGTCATCACCGTCGAGGACGGCAAGGGCCTCGAGAACGAGCTCGACCTGGTCGAAGGGATGCAGTTCGACCGCGGCTACATCTCGCCGTACTTCATCAACAATCCCGACAAGCAGGTCGCCGCGCTCGACGATCCGTACATCCTCCTGCACGACAAGAAGATCAGCAACATCCGCGATCTCCTGCCGCTGCTCGAGCAGGTCGCCAAGGCCGGCAAGCCGCTGCTCATCATCGCCGAAGACGTCGACGGTGAAGCGCTCGCCACGCTCGTGGTGAACAACATCCGCGGGATCCTCAAGACCACCGCCGTCAAGGCGCCGGGCTTCGGCGATCGTCGCAAGGCGATGCTGGAAGACATCGCGATCCTGACCGGCGGCACCGTGATCGCCGAAGAGCTGGGACTCAAGCTCGAGAACGCGTCGCTCAAGGATCTCGGCCGGGCGAAGCGCGTCGAGGTCGGCAAGGAAGACACGACGATCATCGACGGCGGCGGCGAGAAGGCGGCGATCGAGGCGCGCGTGAAGAACATCCGCAAGCAGGTCGAGGAAGCCACCTCCGACTACGACAAGGAGAAGCTGCAGGAGCGCGTGGCCAAGCTCGCCGGCGGTGTAGCGGTGATCAAGGTCGGTGCCGCGACCGAAGTCGAGATGAAGGAGAAGAAGGCGCGCGTCGAGGATGCGCTGCACGCCACGCGCGCTGCGGTCGAGGAAGGCATCGTGCCGGGCGGCGGCGTCGCGTACCTGCGCGCGCGCGCGAACCTCAAGAACCTGAAGGGGGCGAATGCGGATCAGGACGCCGGCATCAAGATCGTGCTGCGTGCGGTGGAAGAGCCGCTGCGCATGATCGTGGCCAACGCCGGTGACGAGCCGTCGGTCGTCGTCAACAAGGTCATCGAGGGCAAGGGCAACTACGGCTTCAATGCCGCCTCGGGCGAGTACGGTGATCTCGTGGAAATGGGCGTGCTCGATCCGACCAAGGTCACCCGCTTCGCGCTGCAGAACGCGGCTTCCGTGGCGTCGTTGATGCTCACGACCGATGCGATGGTTGCCGAACTGCCCAAGGACGAGAAGCCGATGGGCGGCCCTGGCGGCGGCATGGGTGGCATGGGCGACATGGACATGTAATCCCGGCCTCGACGGGAGCCACGGCGACGGGCGCACAAGCGCCCCGCCGAAGCTCCCCGCAAGGAACGAAAGCCCGGCCTCGCGCCGGGCTTTTCGCTTTGGTGCTCCGGGGTCGAGGCGCGACGCGGTGGGTCCGCTACCGCGCATGTCGCGCCACGCGCAGCGACGGTCCCACGAGCGCAATGCGGTGCCGCGTGTCGCCCGCACACGCCAACATGCTTTAGACTACAAGCTGTCCCAGCGCTCGGGGTCGCCCGAGGCACGAGGTGGCGAAGCGGATCCACGACGCCCATCGCTGCGGGAACAAGAACGAATGCGGCGCGACGTGCCGGTGCCGATGCGGGGAAACGCGTGGTCACTCAGGGGATCCTGTTTGCACTCGTGATCATCGTCCTGGCGGCGGTGGTCGCATGGGGCTTCGTGCGTCGCAGCCGGGCGACCCGTGGCCGCGGGCAGGGGGGGCACGATTCGCCGCACACGGTCGCGCAATGGACCGAGGGCGAGACGACGCGCTTGTTGTCGTCGGCAGAGTTGCCCGGGCTCTACCTGTTGCGGCCGCGCTTCTTGACCAAGGCGGAGAACGTCGTCTACCTCCTCCTCAAGGCCGCGTTTCCGCGCAACGAGATCTTCGCGCGGGTGCGGTTGGCCGACGTCCTGCAGGTGAAGGTCGGACCGCAGGGCATGGAGCGGTTGCGCGCGTTTCGCAAGATCGCCAACCAGCACGTGGGCTTCGTCATCTGCGACCGCGACATGGCGATCCTCGCCATCGTCGACGCGAAGGAACCCGACCAGGTCGTCAACCCGCGCGACGAGAAGCTCGAGGTCATCAAGCAACGCTGCCTGCAGGCCGCGCAGGTGAAGTACATCTGCGTGTATCCGCCGCAGTTGCCGCGCTATCGCGAATTGCGCGAGCAGATCCTGGGTCCCGCTGCGGACATCGTGCAGTAGCGCCCGGTCCCCGCGCGGTTCGCGGCGATCGTCGTGCGCTGCCGGCAGCCGCCGTCAGCCGGTGCGCCGTACCTGCTCGAGGTCGAGGAGCTTCTGCTTGCGGGCGAGGCCGCCGCCGTAGCCCTGAAGCGCGCCGTCGGACCCGATCACGCGATGGCAGGGGACGATGATCGACAGGCGGTTGTCGCCGTTGGCGCGTCCCACCGCGCGCACCGCCTTCGGCGCCCCGATGCGCACCGCCAGCGCCGCATACGAGCGCGTCTCGCCCGCCGGAATCGTGAGGAGCTCGCGCCACACGCGTTGCTGGAACTCCGAGCCCGTCAGCACGATCGGGGTGGCGAAGGTCGTTCGCGCGCCGGCGAAGTACTCGGCGAGTTCCGCCTCGATGCCGTCGAGATGACGGTGCGCACCCGGCAGCACGCGGGCCTTGAGGCGCCTTTGCAGCATCGCGAGCGCGCGCTCGAGACCGCGGCGGTCGACGAAGTCGAGAAGGTGGAGCCCGCGATCGTCGGCGACGGCGAGCATGGGGCCGAGCGGCGTCTCGATCCAGCGCGCGTGGAGCACGGCGAGATCGCCGGCGCGCGACGGCGCGGTGCCGACGAGTCGGTTGAAGGCATCGCGGAATCCGCTGGCGGATTCGAAGCCCTGGTCGAGTTGCGAGTCGAGCACGGTCTTGCCCTTTCGGATGTCGAGCAATGCAAGGCCCATGCGCCGCGCGCGGTGATAGGCCTGGAAGGTCATGCCGCAGTAGCGCTTGAACTGGCGCCGCGCCGTGGACGGGTCGATGCCCAGGTCGGCGAGTTCGCTATCGCGAAAGCGCCGCGACGGCGCGCGCTCCACCGCGGCCAGGAGCCGTGCCACGAGCGGCGGCGGCGCGCGTCCATGGTCGAGCGGGCGGCACTTCAGGCACGGCCGGTAGCCTGCGTGCAGCGCGTCGGAGGTCGAGGCGAAGAACTCGACGTTCTCGCGATGGGGTGTGCGTGCGCGGCAGGTCGGCCGGCAGAAGATGCCCGTGGTGCGCACGCCGAGCCAGAACACGCCCTCGTAGGCGGGATCGTGGCGGGTGAGCGCGCGGTACATCGTCGCGGGCGCGGGCAATGCACGCAGCGCGCGGGTGTCGTGTCGAAGCTGGCGGACCGGCATGAGCGGCATCGTAACTCCGCTCCTGGCGTCATGCCGCCGCAAATCGGGCGGGCAATTCGTCGCGCCGTCGAGGATGCCGCACGTACCGTGCAGCGGACTCACGCGTCCGCGCGCTGCTCGGCAAGACCCGCAAGGACGCGGGTGTACAGGTCGCGATCGACGTTGCCACCGCTCGCGATCACGGCGCTTCGCTTGCCGTGGCGATCGCGGGCGCGCAGGAGCGCGGCGAGCCCGGCGGCGCCGGCGCCTTCCACGACCTGGTGCGTATCGTCGAAGAACGCACGCATCGCCGCCTCGATGTCGTCGTCGCTCACTTCGACCACGTCGTGCGCGCCGCGGCGGATCACGTCGAGCGCGGCGGGAACGGGCACTCGCACGGCCATGCCGTCGGCGACGGTAACTGCGGTGGGAGTCTCGATCGGTCGTCCGGCACGAAACGACTGCGCGTATGCATTGGCCTTGGTGGCGACGACGCCGACGATGCGCGTGCCGAGGTGAAGCGCGTCGCGCGCGGCGATGAGCCCGCAGATTCCCGATCCGCAGCCGATCGGCGCGTACACCGTGTCGATGTCGTGCACCGCGCGGAAGAGCTCGAGCGCGTACGTCGCCACACCCGCCACGAGTTCGGGCTCGAACGGCCCCACGAGGCGGAGCCCGTCGCGGTGCGCGAGCGCCGTCGCATGCTCACGCGCCGCGTCGAAGTCGCTGCCGTGAACGACGAGTTCCGCGCCGAGTGCCTCCATCGCGGCATTCTTGCCGCGGGAGTTGCCCTCGGGTACGACGATGCGGCAACGAATGCCGTGCTGGCGCGCGGCGAAGGCGAGGCTTTGACCGTGGTTGCCGCGCGTCGCACTGATCACGCCGGCGATGCGCGGCGCCGCTGCCGCAAGCTGCGCCATGAGATTGAGGCCGCCGCGCACCTTGAAGGCGCCGATCGGCGTGTGGTTCTCGTGCTTGACCCACACTTCGCAGCCCGCGCGGCGCGCGAGGAGCGGCCACGCGTACTGCGGCGTGGGTGCCATCGCCGCGTACACGTGCCGCGTGGCGGCGTCGATGTCGGCGAGCGTCGGCATGGCGGTGGGTGCCACCGGGGCAGCCGTGGCGTGCGGCGCTAGCGGCCGATGTTGAGATAGGCCCAGATCAGGATCATCGAGCCGATGATCGACATGATCCAGCCGGCGCGATGGAACTTGCCGCCGGGCGAGCGCCACAGCAGGCTCGACAGGACGCCACCGACGAGCGAGCCGCCGATGCCGAGGAGCGTCGTCATCCAAAATCCGAGGTCGACCGCGCCGGGGTAGAAAAGTCGAGCCAGCAGGCCGACGATGAACCCCACGATGATCATGCCGATCACGCCGAGAATGCCCATGCTCACTCCTCCGGTTCGGGTGCGGTCGCCCGCGCGACGCGCATGCTAGCACGCGCTGCCGCGCCGACTGGGATGCGCGGCCGCGCCGCGCGACCGATCAGGTGCACTCGCGGTGACGCGTCCGGCACGTCGCGAGCACCTCATCGGGGTCACGCTTCCACCAGTGGTTGGCCGAGAAGATCTCGACCTCGTGCTGGCCGCGGTAGCCCGCGGCCTCCAGCCATGAACGCAGCAGCGGCAGATCGATCACGCCGTCGCCCATCATCCCGCGATCGTTGAGCAGGTCGGTGGTCGGCACCAGCCAATCGCTGATGTGATACGCGAGCAGCCGTGAGGGCGACGCCGCCCCCGCACGCGCGATCTCCTGCCGCAGGTGCGGATCCCACCACACGTGATACGCGTCGACCGCGACGCCGGTGCCTGGACCCAGTTCGTCGCACAGGTCGTTCGCCTGCGCGAGCGTGTTCACGCAAGCCCGATCGGCGGCGTACATGGGATGCAGCGGCTCGATGGCGAGCGGCATTCCCGCGGGACGCGCGTACTCGAGCGTTTCGCCGATGCCATCGCGCACCATCTCCCGGGCGCCGGCGAGATCCTTGCTTCGGATCGAGCCATCGCGATCCTTGGGCAAACCCCCGGCCAGGATCACGAGGCAGCGCGCGCCGATCGCGAGCGCCTCGTCGACCGCGCGCTTGTTGTCGTCGATCGCAGCGTGCCGACCCTCACGGTCGAGCGCAGGGTACAGGCCACCCCGGCAGTAGCCGCTGACCACGAGTCCGGCGTCCCGGATGCGCGCCGCGGCGTCCTTCAACCCCACCGCCGCGACCTGATCGCGCCAGGGTGCGATGCCGCGGATGCCGTGGCGCACGCAACCGGCGATGACCTGCGGCAGCGACCACTGCGTGCGTACGGTCGCGGTATTGAGGGACAGCAGTTCCGGATCGGGTTCGGCCATCAGGATCGGCGTGAGTGCGTCGTCGTGGCGGTGGCGGTGCGCCGTTGCGATGTTATACCGAACCCCGTTCGCGCGCGGGTGCCGCGCCTTCAGGCGCCGACGCCGTGGACGGCGAGGAAGCTTCGCATGCGCGCAGCCGCCATCTCCGGGTCGCGCAGGAGCCGCGCCTGATCGGCGAGGCGGAACAGCGTCGCAAGATGCACGAGCGAGCGGGCGCTCTGCTGGCCTCCCACCAGCGTGAAGTGGGACTGGTGACCATTGAGCCAGGCCATGAAGACGACACCGGTCTTGTAGTAGCGCGTGGGCGCGGCAAAGATGTGGCGCGACAACGGCACGGTCGGCGCGAGGATGCGATCGAAGCGCTCGCGCTCACCGTCCGCGAGCGCGGTCAACGCGGCGGCCGCCGCCGGAGCGATGCAGTCGAAGATGCCAAGCAGCGCGTCCGAGTGTCCGGTGCTGTCGCCGCCGATGAGCGCCGCGAAGTTGAAGTCATCGCCCGTGTACATGCGCACTCCCGAGGGCAGGAGATCGCGCAGCGCGATCTCCTTGTGCGCCGCGAGGAGCGACACCTTGACGCCGTCGACCTTCTGCGGATGCGCGCGGATCACCTCCGCGCACACCTGCGTTGCGCGCTCGTGTTCCGGATCGCTCGCGAGTCCTCCGGCGCCGATCCAGTAGCCGGCGAGCGCCGGATCGAACATCTCGCCCAGCCAGTGCACGATCACCGGCTCGCGCACCTGCGACAGGATGCGCCCGTAGACGTGGACGTAGTCGTCGGATGCGCGCGCACAGGCGGCAAGCGCGCGGCTCGCCATCAGGATGATGCGTCCGCCGGCCGCCTCGATCGCCGCGCATTGCATCTCGTACGCGGCGATGACGTCGTCGATCGTGGTGACGGACGAGGCGACGAGATGATCGGTGCCCGCACCGGAGAACACGACCGCACCCGGCACCGTGCGGGCCTCGGCGACACTGCGGCGGATGAGATCGAGCGAGTGCGCCCAATCGAGTCCCATGCCGCGTTGCGCGGTGTCCATCGCCTCCGCGACACCGAAGCCCAGGCGCCACAGGTGGTGGCGGTACGCGAGCGTGGCCTCCCAGTCGATCGCGATCTCGAGCCAGGGATCGACCGGGGCCAGGGGGTCGGCGACCACGTGCGCGGCTGCGAAGGCCACACGGTTCCACTGCGGCTTCAGCGCAGGCACCGGCCACGGTTCGGCAGCTTGCAGCGCGTACGGCACGACGGTGCGCTCGAGGGTGGGTAGCGACACGGTGGTCATGGCAGGGTCCTTCGCATCGTGGAACGGCACGTCGCGGATCCCCTTAAGGTACCGCAACGGCGGTGCGATCGGGGAGCGCAGGCACGTCGCACCGAGGATTGGGGTACGGCGCCGAAATGAACTCTGCAGCCCGCTGTCGCGGCAGGCGCGGCGTTTGCGACAATCGCGCGGTGCTCGGCGTCCTCCTCGTCACGTTTCCGTTCTTCGCCCTGGTCCTGTGCGGTTACGCGGCGGTGCGTCACGCGCTTCTGCCGCAGGCGGCGATCCCGGGGCTCAACGCCTTCGTGCTGTATTTCGCGCTGCCGTGCATGCTGTACCGCTTCGGCTCGACCACCCCCATCGCGCAGTTCGTGGATCCTGCGCTCATCGGCACGTATTTCATCTGCGCAGCGCTGATGGTGGCGATCGCGCTCGGTGTCTCGGTGCGCCGCGTCGGATGGAACGACGGGGCCTTCGGCGCGCTCGTCGCGGCGTTTCCCAATACCGGCTACATGGGCGTGCCCCTGCTCGTCGCGCTGCTCGGTGCCGCGGCAGCGGGGCCGGCGATCGTGACCATCGTCATCGACCTCCTCTTCACGGCGTCGGTGTGCATCGCGCTGTCGCGCCTCGACGGGGCGGGCACGCACGGCGCGGCACGTGCGGCGCGCGATGCCCTGCGTGGCGTCCTGGCCAACCCGCTGCCGTGGGCGATCATCCTCGGGGCGGCGGCATCCGCGGCCGGCTTCACGTTGTGGGGGCCGATCGGTGCGACGGTGGGACTGCTTGCCGACGCCGCGTCCCCCGTTGCGCTCTTCACCATTGGCGCCGTCCTCGCGCGTGTGGCGCCCGACGGGGCGGCGCCTCGTCGCCGCCGCAGTCGCGACGAGATTCCGCTCGCGCTGGTGAAGCTCGTCGTCCATCCCGCACTGGTCTACGGCGTCGGCCGCGCCGCGATCGCACTCGGCGTTCCGCTCGCGCACTTCGTGCTGATCGTGCTGACGCTCGTGGCTGCGCTGCCGAGTGCCAGCAACGCGATGGTGCTCGCCGAGTGGTTCGGCGCGGACAGCGGGCGCATCGCCCGCATCATCCTCGCCACGACCGTGCTCGCCTTCCTGACGTTCTCCGGCGCCGTCGCGCTGCTCACGTGACGCGCGAGGCGCCCGAGGCTGTCAGGAGCGATGCTCTCCCACCCGCACGATCTTCATGGTGTTCGTGCCACCGGGCTTGCCCATGGGCTCGCCGATCGTGAGCACGATCGAGTCGCCGGCCTTGACCTCGCCCTTGGCCACGAGCAGCGCCTCGGCCGCGAGCAGCACGGCATCACGATCGGGGCTCTGCTCGAGGTAGAGCGGATGCACGTTGCGGTACAGCGCCAGTCGGCGCTGCGACTGGACCTTGGGGGTCAGCGCGAAGATCGGCGCGCCGCTGTGATGACGCGACATCCATAGCGCGGTCGCCCCGGAGTCGGTGAGCGCGGCGATCGCCTTTGCCTTGAGGTGGAAGGCGGTGAACAGCGTGGCCATGGCGATCGACTGATCGACGCGCGTGAACGTGCTGTCGAGGAAGTCGCGATCGAGCTCGACCGCGGCGGTCTTCTCGGCTTCGGTGCAGATGAGCGCCATGTTCTCGACCGTCTCGACCGGATACATCCCCGTCGCTGTCTCGGCCGACAGCATCACCGCGTCGGTTCCATCGAGCACCGCGTTGGCCACGTCGGACACTTCGGCCCGCGTCGGGACCGGGGCGTGGATCATCGACTCCATCATCTGCGTGGCGGTGATCGTGAGCTTGTTGCGCTCGCGCGCGAGCTTGATCATGCGCTTCTGCAGCCCGGGCACCGCGGCGTTGCCGACCTCGACCGCCAGGTCGCCGCGTGCGACCATGATCCCGTCCGATGAATCGACGATCTCGTCGAGATACGTGATCGCCTCGGCCCGCTCGATCTTCGCGATGAGCAGCGCGTGTCCGCCGGCGGCGCGCATGAGCTGGCGCGCCATGTACATGTCCTCCTTGTTCTTCGGGAACGACACGGCGAGATAGTCGGCGCCGATCTGCGCCGCCATCTTGACGTCGTCCATGTCCTTGGCGGTGAGCGCGGGCGCCGTCAGGCCACCCCCCATCCGGTTGATGCCCTTGTTGTTCGACAGGCGGCCGCCCATCACGACACGGGTGTGGATGCGCGGGCCGTCGACCGCCTCGACGGACAGCCGGATGAGCCCGTCGTTGAGCAGAAGCATCGCGCCCGGACCGACGTCGCGCGGCAGTTCCTTGTAGTCGAGGCTTGCGTACGTGTCGGCGCCGATTTCGGCTTCGGCATCGAGGACGAAGCTCTGGCCGGCGACGAGCTCGACGTGACCGTTGGGAAACGTTCCCACGCGGATCTTCGGGCCCTGCAGGTCGGCCATGATCGCGACCTCGCGCTCGAGCTTGCGCGCGCACTCGCGCACCACACGCGCCCGCTCGACATGATCGGCGGCAGTGCCATGCGAGAAGTTGAGGCGCACGACGTCGACGCCGGCGGCAAGCATGCGCGCCATGATCGCCGGCGAGGCGCAGGCGGGGCCCAGGGTTGCGACGATCTTCGTGGCGCGGGTCACGGGGACGATTTCCTGGCGGTTACCGATGGAGCGGCGGGGCAGCGATATTACGGGAAACGGCCGCGTGCGCGCGGCCGCGGCGCAGAAAATTCACTCGCTGCCGCGGCGCTCGAGCATCGCCACCGCCGGCAGCGTCTTGCCTTCGAGGAACTCGAGGAAGGCGCCGCCTCCGGTCGAGATGTAGCCGATGCGATCGGCGAGTCCGAACTTGGCGATCGCAGCGATCGTGTCGCCGCCCCCGGCGAGCGAGAACGCAGGGCTGGCCGCGATCGCCTCGCCGATCGCCTTCGTGCCTTCGGCAAAGGCGTCCCACTCGAAAACGCCGATGGGGCCGTTCCAGACGATGGTTCCCGCCCTGGCGAGGATCATCCGCAACGCCGCCACGGACGTCGGCCCCAGATCGAGGATGAGGTCGTCGGGTGCGATGTCCTCGATGGCTTTGAGCGTCGGCGCCGCCGTCGCCTTGAACTCCTTCGCGGTCACCGCGTCGATCGGCAGCGGGATCTTGCCGGGGAATTCGGCGAGGATCGCCTTGGCCTCGTCGACGAGCTCGCCTTCGGCGAGCGAACTGCCGATCTTCCCGCCGGCCGCGAGGATGAACGTATTGGCGATGCCACCGCCGACGAGGAGCGTGTCGACCCGGGCGAGGAGCGACCGCAGGATGGTGAGCTTGGTCGAGACCTTGGCGCCCGCGACGATCGCGACGAGAGGACGTCGCGGTGCGGCCAGCGCGCGGCCGAGGGCGTCGAGTTCGGCCGCCATGAGCGGCCCGGCGCAGGCGATCGGCGCGTGGCGCGCGATGCCGTGCGTCGTGGCTTCCGCCCGATGTGCGGTGCCGAAGGCGTCGTTGACGTAGACATCGCAGAGCTTGGCCATCTTGCGTGCGAGTTCGTCGCTGTCCTTCTTCTCGCCGACGTTGCCGCGACAATTCTCGAGCAGGACGACCTCGCCCGGCGCGAGGGCCCGGAGCCATTCGCCACCGTCGACCCAGTCGGTCACGAGGCGCACCGGCTGCCCGAGGAGTTCGCCAAGCCGCACCCCGATCGGCGCCAGCGAGTCCGCCGGCACGAGCTTGCCCTCACTCGGGCGCCCGAGATGTGAAGTCACCATCACCGCCGCACCGCGTGCGAGCGCATCCTGGATCGCGGGCAACGAGGCGCGGATGCGCGTGTCGTCGGTGACGTTACCGGCAGCATCCTGCGGCACGTTGAGATCCGCCCGGATGAACACGCGCTTGCCGCGCACGTCGATGTCGGCGAGTCGCTTGAAGGTCATGAAGACTCCTCGCAACGCAGCAGTGGGTATCGGGCGTCAACGCGCCGCCATCAGCGCCATCGTGGTATCGAGCATCCGGTTGCAGAAGCCCCACTCGTTGTCGTACCAGCTCGCGACCTTGACGAGGCGTCCCTCGACCTTGGTGAGCGTGGCGTCGAACGTGGACGATGCCGGGTCGTGGTTGAAGTCGATCGACACCAGGGGCGCGGTGCTGTAGTTGAGGATCCCGGCGAGGGGGCCCGACGCCGACGCCGCCTTCATGACCGCGTTGACTTCCTCGACGCTGGTGTCGCGCGCGGCGATGAACGACAGATCGACGATCGAGACATTGATCGTCGGGACGCGGATCGCATACCCGTCGAGCTTGCCCTTCAACTCCGGCAGCACGAGGCCGATGGCGGCGGCGGCGCCGGTCTTGGTCGGGATCATGCTCATGGTCGCCGAGCGTGCCCGGCGCAGGTCCTCGTGATAGACGTCGGTGAGCACCTGGTCGTTGGTGTACGCATGCACCGTCGTCATGAGCCCGGTGACGAGGCCGATCTTGTCGTGGAGCGGCTTGACGAGTGGGACGAGGCAGTTGGTCGTGCACGACGCGTTCGAGATCACCGTGTGCGAAGCCTTGAGCACCTGATGGTTGACGCCGTAGACGATCGTCGCGTCGACATCCTTGCCGCCGGGTGCCGAGATGATCACCTTCTTCGCCCCGCCCGCGAGATGCGCGCTCGCCTTTTCCTTGCTTGCGAAAAGACCCGTGCACTCGAGCACGACGTCGACGCCGAGCTCACCCCAGGGGAGTTTGGCCGGATCGCGGTTCGCGAAGACCTTGATCCGGTCGCCGTCGACCACCATGGCATCGCCGTCGACCGCGACGGTGCCGGGAAACTTGCCGTGCGCGGTATCGTGACGCGTCAGGTGCGCGTTGATCTCGGGGCTTCCGAGATCGTTGACGGCGACGATCTGCAGGTCGTGCTTCTTGCCGTCCTCGTAGTGGGCCCGCAGGATGTTGCGGCCGATGCGTCCATATCCGTTGATCGCGACTTTGAGGGTCATGATGTTTCTCTCGAGATGAAGGTGGTGGATCAGTGCAGGCGGGATGCGTCGCCCAGGGCGGCGAGTGCGGCCAGATCGTGCCAGCCGTAACCCGCCTCGACGAGGTCCATGCCATCCCATTCGAAGGGCTGCTCGACGATGAGTTCCGCGCCGAGCCGCTCGTAGAAGGCGCGCGCGGGCTTGTTGCCGGCGATGACCCACACGAGCAGTCCCGTCGCGCCATGCGCCCGTTGTGCCGCTGCCACGCGGGCGACGAGCCGGCGGCCGACGCCGTGGCGCTGGTGCTCGCGATCGAGATACACCGCCGAGAGTTCGGCGTCGAAGCCGAGCTTCGGCGCGTCGAGCATGAGCCCCGAGGCGAAGCCGACGACGAGGCCGGCGACCTCGGCGACGAACGTCGTGCTGGTGTTGGGGGAGGCCCCCAAGATGCGTTCCCACTGCGTCGCGCTCGCCTCGACGCTCATCGCATCGAGGTACGCCGCCGGCATCATGCCCCGGTACGTCGTCCGCCACGCCATCACGCGCACCTGCGCGATGGCCGCGGCGTCGTGCGGCGTGGCAAGGCGGATTCCGGGGTCCATCGCAGGGCCGCTGCGCAGGGGGCGCCGTCAGGCGACGACGCGGCGCACGGTGGCCGCCACGTGGTCGACGGTGAAGCCGAAATGCTCGAAGAGAACCCCGGCGGGCGCCGACTCGCCGAAGCTGTCGATGCCAACGACCGCAGCGTGCGGATCGTCGTCGCGGCCGACGTAGCGGTGCCAGAACGCGGTCACACCGGCTTCCACCGCGACGCGCGGGACATCGACCGGGAGCACGCTCGCGCGGTACGCCGCGTCCTGACGGTCGAAGACGCTCGTGCACGGCATGGAGACGACGCGGACGGCGATGGCATCCTTCGCGAGGACGTCACGCGCGGCCAATGCGAGCGCGACCTCGGAGCCGGTGGCAATGATCGTGGCGCGCTTGCCGGAGCCGTTGAAGTCGGCGACGACGTAACCACCGCGCGCGATCGCCTCGATCGTCGCCGGCGTGCGCGGCACGAATGCGCAGTTCTGCCGCGTGAAGACGAGACACGTCGGACCGTGGTGGCGCTCGATCGCCTGCGCCCACGCGACGGCGGACTCGACCGTGTCGCAGGGTCGCCACACGTCCATGCCGGGAATCAGGCGCAGGCTCGACACGTGCTCGACCGGCTGGTGCGTGGGGCCGTCCTCGCCGACGCCGATCGAGTCGTGCGTGTAGACGAACAGCGTGCGCAGCTTCATGAGCGCCGCGAGGCGCACCGCATTGCGCGCGTAATCGGAGAAGGTCAGGAACGTGCCCACGTAGGGGATGAAACCGCCATGCAGCGCGATGCCGTTGCCGATCGCGCTCATCGCGAACTCGCGCACGCCGAAATTGACGTAGTTGCCGCGGTGGTCCGCAGTGATCGCGGTGCTGCCCGACCAGTTGGTGAAGACCGAACCCGTGAGGTCCGCCGCGCCGCCGATGAGTTCGGGCAGGTGCCGCGCGTAACCTTCGATCGCCTCCTGCGACGCCTTGCGCGTGGCCACCGTCTCGGCCTTCGCTGCCTGCGACGCGACGAAGCTGCGCACGGTATCGGCAAACCCGGCCGGCAGTTCACCGGCCATGCGGCGCATGAATTCCGCGGCGCGCTCGGGGTTCGCGGCGCGATACGCCGCGAACGTCTGTTGCCACGCCGCTTCGCTCGCTGCGCCGGCTGGACGCGCGTCCCACGCCGCGTAGATCGCCGCCGGAATCTCGAACGGTGGCCACGGCCAGTGCAGCGCCGCGCGGGCGCCGGCGATCTCCTTGGCGCCGAGCGGCGAGCCGTGCGCCGCTGCGGTTCCGGCCTTGGTGGGAGCGCCCTCGCCGATCGTCGTCTTGCAGCACAGAAGCGTTGGCCGGTCGGTGACCGCCTGGGCGGCGATGATGGCCGCATCCACCGCCTCGACGTCGTGGCCGTCGACATGCGGGATCACGTGCCAGCCGTACGCCTCGAAGCGTCGCACCGTGTCGTCGGTGAACCATCCCCGCACGTGCCCGTCGATCGAGATTCCGTTGTCGTCGTAGAACGCCATGAGCTTGCCGAGCTTGAGCGTTCCGGCAAGCGACGCGGCCTCGTGCGAGATGCCTTCCATGAGGCAGCCGTCGCCCAGGAAGACGTACGTCCGGTGATCGACGATGCGCTGCTCGGGCGTGTTGAACTCGCGTGCCAGCAGTGCCTCGGCCAGCGCCATGCCGACGGCATTGGCAAGGCCCTGCCCGAGCGGGCCCGTCGTGGTCTCGACACCCGGCGTGCGACCCACTTCGGGGTGTCCGGGTGTTTTCGAGTCGAGCTGACGGAAGCGCCGGAGTTCGTCGATGGCGAGATCGTAGCCGGTCAGATGCAAGAGCGCGTACTGGAGCATCGAGCCGTGGCCATTCGACAGCACGAAGCGATCGCGATCGGGCCAGTGCGGGTCGGCCGGATTGTGCTTCAGGTGGCGCTTCCACAGTGCGACCGCGATGTCGGCCATGCCCATCGGCATCCCGGGGTGCCCCGACTTGGCGGCCTCGACGGCGTCCATGGCGAGGGCGCGAATGGCGTTGGCGAGTTCGTGTGCGGAGGGAGCGGTAGCGGGTGTCGTGGTCATGGGTGTGGCCGATGTGGAAGCCGGCGTCGTCGCGACGTTTCGTCGCGTCGGCGCGAACACGGGCGGGTGCGTGGCGTGGCGGGCGCGTGGTGTCGATGCTGCTGGCCGCGTGGCGTCACGTGGCAGCGCTCGTCGCGCGCGACATCACACGCAACCATGCAGTTTGAGGTTGGAATTATCGCTTTGGCGAGCATTCTGTGCAATAATTCCACGCTTTTCCCTTCGCGACGTCGTAGCGCAATTTTTGAACTGCGGCAGGCCGGGATTCGTTCGATCAACACGGGGGGCGACGATGGACGGAATCCATCTTTTGGGCGAATGGTACGGCTGTCCGGCCGATACGCCCGAATTCACGCAGGCTGCGGCTTTGCGTGACCTGTGCGTCGCAGCGGCGCGTGCGGCGGGACTCACGGTCGTCGGTGAGGCGTTCTACCAGTTCGAGCCACACGGCGTGACCGGTACCGTGCTGCTCGCCGAATCACACATCGCGATCCACACGTGGCCCGAGTCGGGGTTCGTGACGGTCGACGTGTACGTGTGCAACTACACGACTGACAACACGGCGAAGGCCGAGTCCGTCTTCCGCGCGATCGAGGCGGCGCTGCGTCCGGCACGCACGCACTTCGAGGCGATCCATCGTGGGGGCAAGGATGCCTGACCGGACGCGGAGCCCGGCGGGCGACGCGGCGGTTCCCGCGGGGTACATCGCCCCCGGCGCGATGGCCGAGTACATGGCCGACGACTGGGGCTTCTTCGTGCGCAGTGCGCAGCAGTACGAACGCTTCTCGTCGCCGTACCAGACGGTCGAGGTCCACGACAGCGTGTCGTTCGGCAAGCTGTTCCGGCTCGATGGCGCGTTCATGACATCGGAGAAGGACGAGTTCTTCTATCACGAAAACCTCGTGCACGTGCCCGCGATCTCGCATCCGCAACCCGAGCGGGTCCTGATCGTCGGCGGCGGCGACGGCGGCTCGGCCGAGGAGATCCTCAAGCATCCCTCGGTCAGGTCGGTCACGTTGGCGGAGATCGATCTCGCCGTCGTCGACGTCGCGCGCAAGTACCTGCAAAGCGTGCACCGCGGCGCGCTCGACGATCCGCGCCTGACGCTGCGCATCGAGGACGGCTTTGCGTTCGTGCGCAACGACACGTCGCAGTACGATCTCATCGTCCTCGACCTCACCGATCCCGGGGGTCCGTCGACACCGTTGTACACCACGGATTTCTATCGGGCGTGTGCCGCGCGGCTGACGCCGAGCGGCGCCATGACGCTGCACATCGCAAGTCCGGTCGCGAGCCCCGAGCGCATCCGCGCCAACGTCCAACGCTTGCGGGCGGCGTTCCCGGTGGTGGCGCCGTACCTCGTCTCGGTCCCGCTGTACGGGGGGCTTTGGATGATGGCGTGCTGCGCGCGTGAACTCGATCCGCGCGTCGTCACCCCGCTCATCGTCGAGCGCCGCATCGCCCAACGCGGCATCACCGACTTGCAGTACTACAACGGCGACATGCACCGCGCGGGCTTCGCCCTGCCGAACTTCATCAAGGCGCTGGTCGCGTAGGCGGCGCGTTCCGGGGACCGCGCCCGCTGCTGCGGCCCATGCATCGGCTTGAACGTGCCGGCGCACGCCCCCATCTGGGCGCTGGAGGTATCCGACCGATGGTCTGCCGCAGCGAACTGTTCCACAGCATGCAGGGTGCCGACTACGTCGTCATCGACGGCGTCGTCTTTACCGCCAACTACCTGCGCGTTCCCGACGAGTTCACCGTCGCCGACGATGTCGTTCTCGAGGCACGCAACGGGGACACCGAGATCGCGCTGATCCGCTCGGAGATCGACGGCGCGATCGGCCTGGGCGAGGGCAGCTTTCGCCTGCGTAACGGGAGCGTCGTGCAGTTCCTGACGAGCGCGGTCATCCACTGAGCCTGACCTTCACGCGGGCGAAGCGGCGCTTGCCCGCCTGCATCACCACGGTGGCGCCCACCGGCAGCACCACACCCTTGTCCGTCACCACGGCGCCGTCGACCTTCAAGCCGCGCCCGGCGATGAGGCGCAGCGCCTCCGAGGTCGAGGCGACGAGCCCCGCTTCCTTCGCGGCCTGCGCGACCGGCAGTCCCGCCGCACCGCCTTCGAGCGTCATCTCCGGCATGTCCTCGGGGAGCGCGCCATCGCGAAAGCGTGCCTCGAACTCCGCGAGGGCATGCTCGGCGTCCGCGGGTGAATGGAAGCGCGCGACGATTTCCTGCGCGAGCAGGACCTTCGCGTCGCGCGGATTGCGCCCTGCGTCGCATTCGCGGCGGAGCGCGGCGATCGCGTCGAGCGAGCGGAACGAAAGCAGTTCGTAGTAGCGCCACATGAGCACGTCGGAGATCGACATGAGCTTGCCGAACATCGACTGCGGTGATTCGGTGATGCCGACATAGTTGCGCTTCGACTTCGACATCTTTTCGGTGCCGTCGATGCCTTCGAGCAAGGGCATCGTCAGGATGCACTGCGGCTCCTGCCCGTAGTCGCGCTGCAATTCGCGCCCGACGAGGAGGTTGAACTTCTGGTCGGTGCCGCCCAGTTCGAGATCGGCGCGCAGGGCGACCGAGTCGTAGCCTTGCATGAGCGGATACAGGAACTCGTGGATCGCGATCGGCGTGTGGCTCGCGAAGCGCCGCGCGAAGTCGTCGCGCTCGAGCATGCGCGCGACGGTGTACCTGGCGGCGAGCTTGATCATGCCCGCGGCGCCCAGCGGCTCGCTCCACTCCGAGTTGTAGCGAATCTCGGTGCGCCCGGGGTCGAGCACCTTCGAGGCCTGCGCGTGGTAGGTCTTCGCGTTGGCCTCGATCTCGTCGCGCGTGAGCGGAGGGCGCATGTCGTTGCGGCCCGAAGGGTCGCCGATCATCGTCGTGAAGTCGCCGATGAGGAAGATCACCTGGTGCCCCAGGTCCTGCATCTGGCGCATCTTGTTCAACACCACCGTATGGCCGAGATGAATGTCGGGTGCCGTGGGGTCGAGGCCGAGCTTGATGCGCAGCGGCGTGCCGCGCGCGAGCTTCTTCGCCATCTCGGACTCGACGATGAGCTCGTCGACGCCGCGCTTGAAGACGGCGAGTTGCGAGGCGACGTCGTCGGGTGAAAGCGTGGCGGGGGCGGGGGCGGCGTGAGACATGGCGCAGGGCACGGGTGGACGGATCGACAGGCGCTCGCTACAATCGCCAGTCCGCACGACCGGTCGCTTTCACGTTGCCCGCAAGCAAGCCCACGATTCTAGCGCAATCGCCATCGACGCTTCGTCGTCGCGGCGGCCCCGGTGCGCGCCGCTTGCCGACGGGAGGGCAGTGGCTCCTCTTGGCCGTGTTCGGCTTGACCACGGTCGCGGCCTTCGGCATCGCACCGGACACGGTTCTCGACACCGTGCCGACGACGCGCGTCGAACGTGTGCTGCCGGTGCCGCAGATCGTCGCCGAGGACGTCGACGCCGTCTACTGGCGCGAGGAGCGCGTGCAGCGCGGTGACACGATCGGCAGCCTGCTCGCGCGCGCCGGCGTCGAGGATCCGGCCGCGATGGGCTATCTGCGCAGCGCACCCGAGGCGCGCCCGATCTATCAGCTTCGCCCGGGGCGCCCGGTGCACGTCGCGGTCGACGATGCCGGCGACCTCGTCGCGCTGCGCTTTCGCACGACCGGCAACGACGAGCTCGTCATCGAACGCGGCGACGACGGCTTTCGCGCCGCGCGCAACGTGCCCGTCGAGGAAGTGCGCACCACGCTGCGCACCGGCGAGATCAGAAGTTCGCTCTTCGGTGCGGCGGACGCCGCGGGCATCCCCGATCAGGTGATCATCGCCCTCGCCGACGTCTTCGCTGCCGACATCGACTTCTACCACGACGTCAGGAAGGGCGATCGTTTCGCCGTCGTGTACGAGACGCGGTTCATCGACGGCGAGCCGGCGGGCACGGGGCGCATCCTCGCCGCCGAGTTCATCAATGGCGGCAAGACGTATCGCGCCTTCCAGTGGCGCGACGAGGCAGGCGACGTCGGTTACTTCAGCGACGAGGGGCAGGCGAGCAAGAGCGCGTTCCTGCGCTCGCCGCTCGAGTTCTCACGTGTGACGTCGGGTTTCACGATGGCGCGCTTCCATCCGTTGTTGCGGACGTGGCGTGAACACAAGGGTGTCGACTACGCGGCACCGACGGGGACCCCCGTCCGCGCGACCGCCGATGGCACGGTGACGTTCGCCGGTTGGCAGAACGGCTACGGCAACGTCGTGTTCATTCGCCATCAGGGCGCGTACTCCACGGTGTACGGTCACCTGTCGAAGCTCGCGGCCAACCTCAAGGTCGCCGACAAGGTGGGGCAGGGCGACACCATCGGGTACGTCGGCATGACCGGCTGGGCGACGGGCCCGCACCTGCACTACGAGTTCCGGATCGCCGACCAGCCGCACGATCCGCTGGCGCTCGACCTGCCCACGGCCGCTCCGGTGACGCCGGAGCGCTACGCGGCCTTCAAGGAAGGCATCGCGCCGCTCGTCGATTCGCTCGCGCTCGCTCGCTCGCTCGCCGGAACCGCGCTCGCCGCGCGCGAGTAGGCGCTTCCGGTCCGAAGGACGCATTGCCCGCGCCCTCGCCGGCGGCTGCACGTGAGGGACCGGCGAGCGCGAAGACCCGAGACGATGGCATGAGCCGCGAGCTCTACGCCGGTGTCATGTCCGGCACCAGCCTCGACGGCATCGACGCCGTCCTCACCGATCTCGCACCGGGTCCTGGTGCGTATCGCATCCTCGCCTCGACGCACGTCGACTTTCCGGCCGAACTGCGGCGCGAACTTCTTGCCTTGCAGGCGACAGGGCCCGACGAGCTCGTGCGCGCCGCGCGCGCCGCGCAGCACCTGGCGGACCTGTACGCGTACGCGCTGCGCAGCGTGTGCCTCGCTGCCGGAGTGCCGGAGCGCGACGTCGCCGCCGCCGGTGTGCACGGACAGACCGTGCGGCATCGCCCGCACGAAGGGTGGACCGCGCAGCTCAACAGCGCGGCGCGGGTCGCGGAACTCGCGTCCATGACCGTCGTGGCCGATTTCCGGATGCGCGACATCGCCGCCGGGGGCCAAGGGGCACCGCTCGTCCCCGCGTTCCACGCCGCAGTCTTTCGCGACCACGAGCGGCACCGCGTCGTCGCCAATCTCGGCGGGATCGCCAACATCACCGACCTGCCCCCACGCGGTGAGGTGCGTGGCTTCGACACCGGGCCGGGGAACGTGCTGCTCGATCTGTGGCACGCCCGCGTGCGCGGCGGGCCCTTCGACGCCGAGGGTCGCTTCGCGGCCACGGGGTCGGTCGATGCGCGGCTGCTCGCCGCCATGGCCGCCGAGCCCTACCTCTCGCGCTCCCCGCCCAAGAGCACCGGACGCGATCTCTTCGACGCCGTCTGGCTCGATCGTATCCTCGGGACGACCGACCGCGATCCCGCGGACGTGCAGGCCACGCTCGCCGCCTTCACCGCCGAGTCGCTGGCCGGAGCCATTCGCGATCACTGCAGTGGCGCCGAGGAATTGCTCCTGTGTGGCGGCGGCGCGCGCAATAGCGATCTCGTGGCCCGCATCCGAGCCGCGTTGCCCGCGATCACGGTGGTCACCACCGACACGGCCGGCATTGCGAGCGAGCATGTCGAGGCACTCGCTTTCGCGTGGCTTGCACGCGAAACGATCGCCGGTCGCCCGGGCAACCTGCCCGCCGTCACCGGCGCCGCGGGCCCGCGGGTGTTGGGGGCGATCTACCCGCGATGAAGTCCCGGCCGGGACCTCGGGTCGCGGCGCTCAGGCCGAGAAGCTCGACCCGCAGCCGCAGGTCGTATTGGCGTTGGGATTCTTGATCACGAACTGCGCGCCCTCGAGGCCTTCCTGGTAGTCGATCTCGGCGCCGACGAGGTACTGGTAGCTCATGGGGTCGATGAGCAGCGTCACGCCGTCCTTCACCATCGCGGTGTCGTCCTCGTTGGTGACCTCATCGAAGGTGAAACCGTACTGGAAGCCCGAGCAGCCGCCACCGGACACGAAGACGCGGAGCTTGAGGTCGGGATTGCCCTCTTCGGTGATCAGGTCCTTGACCTTCGCCGCAGCGGCATCGGTGAAGACGAGCGGGGAGGGGACTTCGTTCATGGCGTTCATCGTGGACTCCGTGCGCGACGCGCGTGCGCCGCATGGGTGGCAATGATGCCGCGTTGCCGCGGATACGTAAATCGTGTTCAGGCGTCGCCGGCGGCTCGCTTCAGTTCGACCACGCTCGCGCTTCCGGGTTCGGTGTGCTCGAGCTTGCCGTGCACGACCGCGCCCAGGTGCATCTCGAGCGTCTTGTACCCGATGTCACCGGTCACCCTTGCCTTGGGCTGGAGTTCGAGGTAATCGTTGGCCACGATCGGGCCGGTGACCGTGCCGTTGATCACGACATGCGACACGTCGATCTTGCCGTCGACGCGGGCGCTCTCGCTCACCACGAGCGTGCCGGCGGCGCCGTCCACGGTCGCGATATTGCCGCGCACGGTGCCGTCGATGCGCAACCCGCCGGTAAACGTGACGTCACCGGCGACGGTCGTGCCGGCGCCGATGAGGCAATCGATGCGTTTTTGCGGTGGCGCATGCTTCTTCTTCTCGAACATGGCGTTCTCCCACTAGAGTCGCAAGGTCCGTGTGGCGCGCGGGGCGGCTTGTCCGGATTCGTAGGCGCGAACGACCAGGGTCATCACCCGGAACCCCGGCGGGACCTGGAACTGCCCTTCAACCCGCTGATAATACTTGAACTTGAGATTGAGCGAGGGAGCCTGCTCGGGCCGGTCGGTCGGCAACTCGACCGCGTGCGCGGGAGGCGCCGGGTCGCCGGCCGCCCCCGTGAGCGTCGCGCGCACGACGATCCGGCCGATGAACTCGTCCTTGGGGTTGCCGCCGCGCACGACGATGAAGCTGTAGCGCCAAACGTCGTCGCCGTCGGGTTCGAGCTTGAGCCGCTGGATCGACACGCCCTCGCCCTTGCTCGCGTCGGCGACGAGCCTTTGCAGGAACGCGAGTTCTTCCTTTGCCTGCGCGGCCTCCCCGGAAAGCTCGGTCACCTGGCGCGAGAGCGCTTCCTGCGATCCCTTGCTCATCGCGAGTTCGGATTCGAGCGTGGCATTGCGGCTGCGCAGTTCCACCGCTTCGGCGCGGTAACGCTCGAGGTCAGCCGCGAGCGTCGAGAGTTTCGCTTCGACTTCCTTGCGGTTGAAGCCGCCGAAGATCTGGCCGAAATCGAAGCCCCACCACCACATGCCACCGATGATGGCGACGAGGGCGACCGCGAGCGTGCCGCGCCCCCACCACGGCAGGTGTGTGCGCACCGCCATGCGCGGGGCCGCGATGCCGAATTGGCGTCTGAGGCGACGCCACCACGACGCCATCGCCGGCTTGCCCCTCGCTTAGGGCAACACCGGCGCCGCGGTGAGGCCGGCGGTCTCGGGCAGGCCGAACATGAGGTTCATGTTCTGCACGGCTTGGCCCGCGGCACCCTTGACGAGGTTGTCCTCGACGACGAGGACCGTGACCATGTCGCCGTTGCCAGGGCGGTGCACGGCGATACGCGCGACGTTCGAGGCGCGCACGCTGCGCGTGTCGGGGGTCGATCCGGCGGGCATGACGTCCACGAACGGCTCACCCGCGTAGCGCGTCTCGAACAAGGCCTGCAGGTCGACGTCGGTGCGCGTGAGGCGGGCATACAGCGTCGAGTGGATGCCGCGGATCATCGGCAGGAGGTGCGGGGTGAAGACGAGGTCGACGGGCGTGGCGCTGTGCCGGGTGAGCTCTTGCACCGTTTCCGGGTGATGACGGTGCCCGCTCATCCCGTACGCCTTGAAGTTGTCGGAAGCCTCGGCGAGGAGGAGACCCACCTCCGCCTTGCGACCGGCTCCCGACGCGCCCGACTTGCAGTCGGCGATGAGGTGTCGCGTATCGACGATGCCGGCTTCCAGCAGGGGGACGAAGCCCAGTTGCATCGACGTCGGATAGCAGCCCGGGTTGCCCACGATCCGTGCCTCGCGGATCGCGTCGCGATGGAACTCGGGCAGACCGTACACCGATTCGGCGAGGAGGTCCGGGCACGCATGCGGCAGCTTGTACCAGCGCTCGAAGACCGCCGCGTCCTTGATGCGGAAGTCGGCCGCGAGATCGATGATCCTGACGCCGGCGGCGACGAGCCCACGGGCCTGCGCCATCGCCACACCGTGCGGTGTGGCGAAGAACACGACGTCGCACGACGTGAGGTCGGTGGCGTCGGGCGCGGTGAAGGCGAGCCCGTCGTACTTGCCACGCAGGCTTGCGAACATGTCGACCACGCGCGTGCCGGCCTCGCCGCGTGACGTGATGGCGCGCACGTCGGCCGCGGGGTGCGACGCGAGGATGCGCAGGAGTTCCACACCGGTGTAGCCGGTGCCGCCGACGATGCCGATCTTGACCATCGTGTTCGCCTCGTACGAGTGGGTAGCGATTCTAGCGCAGCGTTGCCGCGTCTTCCCCGTGGCGGCACGGGCGCGTTGCCTGGACGCCGACCGCGTGCCGCACCGGATGCGCGGTGACGGCACGCTCGCGTGTCGGAGTCGCGAGAAAACGAAAGGGGCCGCGGATGGCGGCCCCGTCGTGCGCGCAGCGGCGCAGATCAGCGCTTGCTGAACTGCTTGCGGCGACGCGCCTTGTGCAGGCCGACCTTCTTGCGCTCGACTTCGCGGGCGTCGCGCGTCACGAGCCCTGCCTTCGACAGCGTGGGCTTCAACTGCGCGTCGTAGTCGATGAGCGCCCGGGTGATGCCGTGACGGACCGCACCGGCCTGGCCCGATTCGCCGCCACCGATCACGTTGACCATGATGTCGAACGTCGCCTCGTGATTGGTGAGCACGAGGGGCTGGCGCACGATCATGCGCCCGGTTTCGCGCGTGAAGAATTCGTCGACAGGCTTCTCGTTGACGACGATCTTGCCCGAGCCGGACTTGATGAAAACCCGTGCGACCGACGTCTTGCGCCGGCCCGTGCCGTAATAGTAATTGCCGATCATGGTGGGGTCTCGTGGGATGGCCCGGTCACTTGACCGGATCGAGCGCCTTCGGTTGCTGCGCCGTGTGCGGGTGCGCAGGTCCCGCGTAGCACTTGAGCTTCTTCAGCATCGCGTAGCCAAGCGGTCCCTTGGGAAGCATGCCGCGCACCGCGGTCTCCAGCGCGCGACCGGGAAACCGGGCCTGCATCTTGGAGAACGTGGTCGTCGAGATGCCGCCCGGATAGCCCGAGTGGCGATGGTAGAACTTGGTGTCGGCCTTGGTGCCGGTGACCCGCAGCTTCTCGACGTTGGTGACGACGATGAAGTCACCGGTGTCCACGTGCGGGGTGTAGATGGCCTTGTGCTTGCCGCGCAGGCGCAGCGCGATCTGGCTCGCGAGGCGACCCAGGACCTGGTCGGTTGCATCGACGACGTACCAGTCCCGCACGACTTCCAGCGGCTTGGCGGAGAAGGTCTTCATGGTTCGATCGATCTCGTAGGTGGCATCGCGGCGGCGACGGCCGGAGAGGTTCGACCCGGCCGGGCGTGACACCGGGTTGCGCCGCGCGGCGCAAAGTCGAACATTATAGGGTTCGCCGTGCCGTGCGGTCAAGGCGAGGCAGTGCGATCGAGGCCGGGCCCGACGTCCGTGCCGCGACAAAAAAAGAGGGCGGGGTCCGCAGACCTCGCCCTCGAGGATTCCACCATAGGAGGAGAATGGAGGAATGCGTTCGCGGTGCCGAAGGAGGAGTACGGCGAGGCCGCGAACGAGTCCATCATGGCATATTGCATTGCAATATGCAAGTGGAATATGTGCGATGCAACAACATACAACCAAACCGCTGCCAGCCACCAGATGTGTGCGCTTACTCTCGTCGGCTGACGGCGGACACGTCAAGGGAATCCCATGAAGACGCGAGTCAAATGGCTGGAAGGGGTGAGCTTCGTCGGCGAATCGGGCAGCGGCCACACGGTCGTGCTCGACGGCGCCCCCGAGGGTGGTGGGCGCAACGTCGGCATGCGCCCGATGGAGATGCTGCTCACCGGCGCGGCGGCGTGCACCGCGTACGACGTGGTGACGATCCTGCGCAAGGGACGGCACGCGGTGACCGACGTGGCGGTGACCGTCGAGGGGACCCGCGCTGCAACAAGCCCGAAGGTCTTTACTGCACTGCACTATGTGTATCGGGTGGCAGGCCACGGCCTCGATCGCCGGGCGGTCGAGCGTGCGGTCGACCTGTCGAAGGAGAAATACTGCTCGGCGACGCTCATGCTCGCCAAGACCGCAACGATCAGCCACGAGGTCGAGGTCATCGACGGCGAGCGCGTCCCGCCACCCGTCGCATCGACCTGAGGGGCGGCAGCGATTCCCGGTGGCCGCGGCTCCATGTCGCTCGTGGAACCACGGCGACACCACCCCCACGGCCCACCCGGATGGGCGAGGTCGCCCGTGTGGGCGAGCCCCGTTCGAGGGCCCGCAACTCGCCGATTCGGGTGTGGGCACGCGTCATCGGTGGGCGTAGGAATGGACCCACGCGGCGCCGCTCTGACGGCACCGGCCACCGATGAGGGGGATGATCGTGAACGCGCTACCTTCGCTGGCCCTGGCCCTGTTCGTCGTCGCTTCACTCGCGCACGCAGGGACGACGGGATTCGCCGGCGCGATGCCCGCGGGAACCGAGTCGCGGAGCGCGCCGATCGTGGCGCAGTGGACGCATCATGGTGGCGACATCGGCTACGTGTTCGCCGGCAGTGTGACGCTCGATGCTCCGCAAGCCTTGCCGCATACCGAACTCGTCGTTGGCGCCCAGCTCAACGCGTACTCGGCGCCGGGGTCGCACCAGATCGTCTTCGGGGTCGCCACCGAAGCGTGGGCGTTGCCGGGATCGCTGTCGCTGCTGACCGGACTCGAGGCCACCGCCATCAACATGGAGCCCAACAATCCCTGGCGGAAGATCGCGTTCTGGTCCACCTTCAAGAACCGACCCGATGTCGCCTATGACATCGTGCCGGACGATCCATCGAACATGAATGCGCAGGCGCTGCGCATCGAATCGCAGCCCGGCACGGGATTCGAGCGTGGCATCGTCCTCGCGAGACACTCGCTGCATGCCTCTCGCGTCGAGCCGCGGCCGATCCTGCTCGACATGCGCGAAGTGCCGGCGCAGTCGCTTGCAGGCTGGGACCTCATCGCCTTCCCGGATGGGTGCCGCCTGCGCTATGCCGGCCGCGGGCAGCTGGCGACCGTATGCCCGCCGTGACCGCGAGCGAGACGGCTAGCGCGACGCGGCGCCGCGGGCGGCGGATCCTGGCATCTGCTCCGGCCGCAGGAGCCCACGCACGCTCACCTCGACGGGGGCCGTGACTCGCCGTCCGGCCCCGTCGCGGAACTCGAGCTCGAGCGGAACGGGCTCACCATTGCGCGCGGCGCGCGTGACGTCGACGAGGCGCAGGTGGTCACCGCGGTAGGCGAGTCGCGTGGTCGCGTGCGCGCGGACGCGGTAGGCCGGGACGACCTCCTCGCTCGCGGGGTCGCCGATCGTCGCCGTGCGGACGATCTCGACGCGGCGTGCCGCCGGGGTCGTCGCGCCGACGAGGTCGAGGTCGGTATCGCTATCGATGTCGACGTACACGCGTGCGCTCGGCGCACCGGCCGGGGCCGGGCGCATCCAGGCATGGCGCACGACGATCGTTGCGGCGCGTGCCGATGCACTCGCCGCAGCCGGTGCGGGCGCGTTGTCCGCGGCGTGCGCCGGCAGGAGCGCGGCGCCCATCACGACGAGCGCGAGCGCAAGACGCGCGGCGCGGGCCATCAGTTGCGCGACGGCGCGAATCGCGGTGCAGCGGGCGTCACGGGCGGTTGAGCAGCCGAACGAGACTCGACGTGTCCCACCGGCCGCCGCCGCGCGCCTGGACTTCGGCGTAGTACTGGTCGACGAGCGCGGTCACCGGCAGCATCGCGCCGTTGCGCCTTGCCTCGGCAAGGCAGATCGCAAGATCCTTGCGCATCCAGTCGACGGCGAAGCCGAAGTCGAACTTGTCCTCGACCATCGTCTTGCCGCGATTTTCCATCTGCCACGATTGCGCCGCGCCCTTGCTGATGACGTCGAGCACGCGCAGTGGATCGAGCTTGGCGCGCATCGCGAAGTGAACGCCTTCGGAGAGCGCCTGCACGAGGCCGGCGATGCAGATCTGGTTGACCATTTTCGTGAGCTGGCCTGCACCGGCGCCACCCATGTGCGTGACGGCGCGGGCGTAGATCGCGAGCACGGACTCACAGCGCGCGTACACGGCGTCGTCGCCGCCGACCATGATCGTGAGCTTGCCGTTCTCGGCACCGGCCTGGCCGCCCGACACCGGGGCATCGAGGAAGTCGAGGCCTCGTTCCTTCGCGGCGGCGGCGACTTCGCGCGCGACCTCGGCGGACGCCGTCGTGTGATCGACGAGCACGCTGCCGCGGTCCATGCCGCCGAGCGCGCCATCGTTACCGAGGGCCACCGTGCGCACGTCGTCGTCGTTGCCGACGCACATCATCACGATCTGCGCGCCGTGCGCGGCGGCAGCGGGTGTTGGCGCGCTGCGTCCGCCGTACGCTTCGACCCACTGCGCCGCCCTGGCCGGCGAGCGGTTGTACACGGTGACGTCGTGTCCGGCACGGGCGAGATGGCCGGCCATGGGAAAGCCCATGACACCCAAACCCAGGAAGGCGAGCTTCATCGTTCCTCCATTTGCGTTCGATTCAAGGTGAGCGCGACGGCGCGGTGGCCTTCGCCATGCCGTCGCCGCGGGGTGCGCTCGGCGCGGCCGTAGCGCCACTTGAGGGCGACGATCCAAAGCTGCAGTGCCAGCGTGACGACGTTGGTCGCGATGAGCGGGAGCGAGTGGAGCCGCACGCCGTACCACAGCCACAGCGTCGAGGCGAGCGCCAGGATGCCGAACAGCAGCCACGACACGTCGTGGGCGCTGCGCGTGCGCCGGATGCGCAGCACCTGCGGGATGAAGGCGATCGTGGTCAGCACGCCGGCAACGACGCCCAGTGGATCGGCTTCCATTTCAGCAGCGCCGCACCGCGCAGGGATGCCGCTTCGGGGGCGACGAGCGCACGCCGCGTTTCATTCCGACCCCGGGGGCAGCGCCGCACGTGCGGCAGCCGCGGCAGCGCGCACTCGCACCGGTGCGGTCCCGCCCGCGTGGTCGCGCGATGCAACCGAACCCTCGAGCGTGAGCACCGCGTGCACGTCGTCGCCCACCAGCGGCGAAAACTGACGTAGCTCGGCGATCGGGAGGTCGGCAAGGTCGACGCCCTTCGTTTCGGCGTGGCGTACCGCACGCGCGACAGCTTCGTGCGCGTCGCGAAACGGCGCGCCGCGGCGCACGAGATAGTCGGCCAGGTCGGTCGCGGTCGCAAATCCCTCGCGGGCGGCGGTGCGCATGCGGTCGGCCCGCACCGTGATTCCGGTAGCGACGAGGTCGGTCATGATCGCGAGCGTGTCGCGCAGGGTGTCGACGGTATCGAACAGCGGTTCCTTGTCCTCCTGGTTGTCCTTGTTGTAGGCGAGCGGTTGCGCCTTCATGAGGACGAGCAGTGCGACGAGGTGGCCGATGACGCGCCCGCTCTTGCCGCGCACGAGCTCGGGGACGTCGGGGTTCTTCTTCTGCGGCATGATCGAACTGCCGGTGCAGAAGCGATCGGCGAGATCGACGAAGCCGAAGCGCGGCGACGACCACACGATGAGCTCCTCGGCGAAGCGCGACAGGTGGACCATCACGAGCGCGGCGGCCGCCTCGAATTCGATCGCAAAGTCGCGATCGGAGACCGCGTCGAGCGAATTGCCGATCACCCCATCGAAGCCCAGTGCCTGCGCCACCTGCGCGCGGTCGATCGGAAACGACGTTCCGGCGAGTGCGGCAGCGCCCAGCGGCAGTCGGTTGACCCGCTTGCGGCAGTCGGCGAGGCGCTCCGCATCGCGTGCGAGCATCGCCTCGTAGGCGAGCAGGTGGTGCCCGAAGGTGACCGGCTGCGCGACCTGCAGGTGCGTGAATCCGGGCATGATCGTCGCGGCGTGCGTCTGCGCGAGATCGATCAGCGCCCGGCGCAGCCCGGCGAGTTGCCCGGCGAGGACGTCGATCGCATCCCGCAACCACAGGCGCACGTCGGTTGCCACCTGGTCGTTACGCGAGCGCGCGGTGTGCAGGCGCTTGCCGGCGTCGCCGACGAGGGCGGTCAGCCGCTTCTCGATGTTGAGGTGCACATCCTCGTGATCGAGCGACCACGCGAAGCGGCCCTCGGCGATCTCCTGCCGGATGGTACCGAGACCCGCCTCGATCGCGTCCAGGTCGGCGGCGCCGAGGATGCCGGCGCGCGTGAGCATCCTCGCGTGCGCGAGCGAACCTTCGATGTCGGCCTCGGCCAGGCGCCGGTCGAAGCCAACCGAGGCGGTGTAGCGCTTGACGATGTCGCTCACCGGCTCCGCGAAGCGCCCGGACCAGGCACCGCCGGCGGGCGTGCCGCCACGAACCTTGCCTGCCGTCCCCGGCGTCGGGTCGGGCCGTAACGGTGTGGGCGGCACGGCGGCGGATGGATCGGTGGGACGCTGGCGTGCGGGCATGACGCGAACCGACTCGTAGCGGGAAGCATGATCGACCCTGGCCGTCGCGTAGGCACGCTTCGTGCGACAGGTGAGGCATGCCGGCGCTGACTCCGGCGAGGCCCCGGCATGAGCTTTGCATGCCGTCACGTGATATGCGGTCGATTATAAGACAAAACGGCGTGCCCTCCCTGCCCGACTTCCGCAACCTCGGCACCATCCTGCGCATCCTGATCGCGGTGAACGCGGGTGCGCTCCTGGTCGCCTTTGCGCGCGATCCGGCGCCGGCGGCGCTGTTTGCCGGGTGGACCGCGATGGTGACGATCGTCGAGCCGTACCTGTTCATCGTACTGGTGGTGCTCTGGCTCGGCGCCCCGTGGCTCGGGCGGCTGCGCTACGGCGTCGCGGTGGGACTGGTCGCGCTCGTCGTCGTGCTCGCCGGGCTCGTCACCTTCGAGCTCTTCCGCGGCATCGAGGTGCTCTCGCCCGCGCACGTGCTGGTGTGGATCGCGTGGGGGCTCCTTGCGACTTTCGGCCTCCTCTTCTACTTCGAGCTGCGCGCTCGCGCGTTGTCGCCGGCGCTCGTCGAGGCCCGGCTCGCCGCACTGCAGGCGCGCATCCGCCCGCACTTCCTGTTCAACAGCATCAACGCCGTGCTCTCGCTCGTGCGTGCCGAGCCGCGGCGCGCGGAGCGCGCGCTGGAGGACATGGCCGACCTCTTCCGCGTGCTGATGCGCGACAACCGCGAGCTGACGCCGCTCGCCGACGAGCTCGAGCTTTGCCGCCAGTACCTCGAGCTTGAGCAGTTGCGCCTGGGCGAGCGACTCGTCGTCGACTGGAACCTGAAGAGCATGCCGGCCGACGCGCTCGTTCCGCCGCTCGTCTTGCAGCCGCTGCTCGAAAACGCCGTGTACCACGGCATCGAGCCCTCGAGCGCGCCCGGCGTGGTGTCGATCAACGTCTTTCTCACGCGTGGCTACGTGCACGCCATCCTCAAGAATCCCTACCGCAGGGACGGCGGCAGGCATCACGCGGGGAACAAGATGGCGCTCGCCAACGTGCGCGAGCGCCTCGCGCTGCATTTCGACGCCGAAGCGAGCCTCCGATCGCGGGTGACGCGCGACGGCTACGAGGTGCACATCCGCATGCCGTATCGCACCGCCGACACCGATGCGGCACAGCGTTCATCGCGCGGCAGCGCACCGGGAGGCGGCCCACGCGGCAATGGAAGCGCGGTGAGCCGGGTGCGCGTCACGCCGTTGCCGTATTTCGATCCACGACCGACCCATGCCTGAATCCACGCTGCGTGTTCTCATCGTCGACGACGAGGCTCCCGCCCGCCGACGTCTGCGCGATCTGCTGGACGACTGCGCCGCCACGTTGCCCATCACCGTCGTCGGTGAGGCGCAGAACGGGCGCGAGGCGCTCGAGCTGTTGCACGGCGCGCCGGTCGATCTCCTGCTCACCGACATCCACATGCCCGACATGGATGGCATCGAGCTTGCACGTCATCTCCTGAAGCTTTCCCGCCCACCCGTCGTGATCTTCACGACGGCCTATCACGAGCACGCCGTTCAGGCGTTCGAGGTCAATGCCGTGGATTACCTGATGAAGCCCGTGCGCGCGCAGCGCCTGTTGTCCGCCCTGCAGAAGGTGCCGCATCTCAAGCCGCTCGCGGCCGACAAGCTCGCCCAGCTGCCCGCGGCGGCCCGGCGTTACCTGTCGGTCACGGAGCGCTCGCGCGTGCTGCTCGTTCCGGTCGAGGACATCATCTACCTCAAGGCCGAGCTCAAGTACATCACGATCCGCACAGCGCAACGCGAATACCTGCTCGAAGAGTCGCTCACCAAGCTCGAGAGCGAGTTCGGCAACCGTTTCGTGCGCGTGCACCGCAACTGCCTCGTCGCCCGCGATTTCATTCGCGGCTTCGAGCGCAGGGTGAACGACGACGGTGACGCGCACTGGGAGGTCGTGCTCAACGACGTTGCGGAGACCGTGCCGGTGTCGCGGCGTCAGCAGTACGTGGTGCGCGAATCGGGGCGCGTGTCGATCGACTGACCGCCGTCCGCGCCTGCCTCGCGCCGCCCGCGGCGCGCTCGCCGTCGTCGCACGCACGGCGTCACCGCCGCGCTGTACACTCCGGCGTCAACTTTCTCGCCGAACACCTCGATGCGCACCCTCATCTGCGGCTCGCTCGCCTACGACACCATCATGGTGTTCCCGGACCGGTTCTCGCGGCACATCCTGCCCGATCAGGCGCAGGTGCTGTCGGTGTCGTTCCAGATCGGCGAGATGCGCCGTGAGTGGGGTGGCTGCGCCGGCAACATCGCCTACAACCTGGCCGGGATCGGCGGCGAGCCCGTGGTGATGGCCACCGTGGGCGACGACGGCATCGAGTATCGCGAGCGCCTTGCAGCGCTCGGCATCGGCGTCGACGGCGTGCGCCACGTCGCCGGCACGTACACCGGACAGGCGTTCATCATCACCGACCTCGACGACAACCAGATCACCGCATTCCACCCCGGCGCGATGAATTTCTCCGAGCAGAGCCGGGTCGGCGACGTCGCCGGCATCGGGCTTGGCATCATCGCACCGGATGGCAAGGAGGGGATGCTGCAGCACGCGCGGCAGTTTGCCGCCGCCGGCATTCCCTTCATCTTCGATCCCGGACAGGCGATGACGCTCTTCGACGGCGCCGAGCTCGTCGCGCTCATCGACATGGCGCGCTTCGTCGCCGTCAACGACTACGAGGCTCGCATGCTCTGCGAGCGCACCAGGCTCCCGCTCGCGGCGATCGCCGAGCGGGTCGAGGCTCTGGTCGTCACCCGCGGCGGCGAAGGCTCGGTCATCCACGCCGGGGGTACCACGCATGCGATCGCCGCCGCCCAAGCTGCGGCCGTGCTCGATCCGACCGGCTGCGGCGACGCGTATCGCGCAGGACTCCTCTACGGCATCGCGCAGCGCTGGGACTGGGAGCGCACGGGCGGTCTCGCGTCGATCCTGGGTGCGCTCAAGATCGCGGCCCGCGGCGCGCAGAAGCACGTCGTGACGCGCGAACGCGTCGCCGAACTCTATCGCGAGACCTTCGGCGCCGATCTGTGGTGACGCGGCGCCCGCCGCGGATGAGTCAGCCGAACGGCTTCGCCACGCGCGGGGCGCGCGAGGGCACCTGCACGATGTGCCGGTCCGCGAGGCGGATCGCGGTGAGCGCGCCACCCCACACGCAGCCCGAGTCGAGCATCACCACGTCGTCGGTCAGCATGAGCCCGAGCGTGGACCAGTGCCCGCACACGATCGTCGTGTCCTTCGAGCGGCGCGCGGGCTGTTCGTACCAGGGGATGAATCCGGGCGGGGTGTGCGCAGGGCCTCGCTTTTCCGTGAGCTCGAGCGTGTCGTCCGCGCGACAGAAGCGCAGGCGCGTGCAGGCATTGACGATCACGCGCAGCCGGTCGAATCCCGTGAGCGAATCGTCCCAGCGCGTCGGCGTGTCGCCGTAGAGTGCTTCGAGAAAGGCCTGCGCCTGCGCCCCGGCGAGCGCGGCCTCGACTTCGCCGGATCGCGCCAGCGCCTGGGGTACGGTCCACGACGGGAGGAAGCCGGCGTGCACCAGCGTGAAGGGGCCGTTGCTTGCGACCAGCGGACGGGCGGTGAGCCAGGCGACGAGTTCGTCCCGATCGGGTGCGGCGAGGATCGCATCGAGCGTGTCGCCCTTGTGCTGCCGGCGGATGCCGGCGGCGACCGTGATGAGGTGGAAATCGTGATTGCCGAGGACGGCCGTGCACGCCGCGCCGAGCGCCATCACCTCGCGCAGCACCGCGAGCGACCCCGGCCCGCGATTGACGAGATCGCCGACGAGCCACAGCGTGTCGGTGCGCGGCGAGAATGCGATGCGCTCGAGGAGCTCGCAGAACTCGGTGTGGCAGCCTTGGATGTCGCCGATCGCGTAGTGCGCCATGCGCGGTCCAACGCGGTCGTGGTGTGGCCACGGCACCGCTGCTAGAATCAGGTCGATTCTAGCAAGCCGTTGCCGGTGCTCCCGGCGCCGATTCCTCCTGTCTTCCTTTCCGCTCAATCCGCAGCAACGCGATGCGGTGCGCTACTGCGACGGGCCACTGCTCGTTCTCGCGGGCGCAGGCAGCGGCAAGACGCGAGTGATCGCCGCCAAGATCGCGCACCTCGTCGATCGCGGCGTCGATCCCGCGCAGATCATCGCGATCACGTTCACCAACAAGGCCGCGCGCGAGATGCGCGAGCGTGCGCAGACGCTCCTCGCGCGCCAGGACCGCGCCGACGCGGTGAGCAAGCTCGTCATCTGCACGTTCCACGCGTTCGGCCTCATGCTCTTGCGCCGCGAGGCGAAGGCGGCGGGGTTGCACCCGGGATTCTCGATACTCGACCCCGGCGATCTCGAGGGCATCGTGGCCGAGCTCGTCGCGACCGCCGACCGTGCGCGCGCCCGAGCCGCGCAGTGGCGCATCAGCGCGTGGAAGAACGCACTGGTGTCGCCGGCGGCCGCGCTCGCCCAGGCGGCCAGCGACGACGAACAGGTGGCCGCGCGCGCATACGCCCACTACGACGACACGCTCGCGGCGTATCGTGCCGTCGACTTCGACGATCTCATCGTGCGCCCGCTCGCACTGCTCGATGCCGACGCCGAGGTCGCCGGGCGCTGGCAGGATCGCTGCGCGCACGTTCTCGTCGACGAATACCAGGACACCAATCCGGCGCAGTATCGATTGCTGCGCGCCCTGGTCGGCGCGCGCACGCCGTTCACCGCGGTGGGCGACGACGACCAGGCGATCTACGGCTGGCGCGGAGCCACGCTCGACAACCTCGCGCAGCTGCCGCGCGACTATCCGCAACTCAAGGTGGTCAAGCTCGAGCAGAACTACCGCTCGACGGTGCGCATCCTGCGCAGCGCCAACGCGCTCATCGGCAACAATCGCAAGCTCTACGCCAAGAAGCTTTGGAGCGATCTCGGTCACGGCGAGCCGATCCGTGTTGCGCCGATGGGTGACGACGAGACCGAGGCGCAACGGGTCGTCGATCGCATCGCCGGGATGAAATTCGAGCGACGGGCGGCGTACGGCGACTTTGCGATCCTCTATCGCGGCAATCACCAGGCGCAGGCGTTCGAGACGGCACTGCGCGCGCGCGGCATCGCCTACGAGATTTCCGGCGGGCAGTCGATCTTCGAGCGCAGCGAGATCAAGGACATCGTCGCCTACCTGCGGCTCATCGCCAACGACGACGACGACCCGGCATTCCTGCGGGCCGTGGCGGCGCCGCGGCGCGGGGTGGGCCGCACGACGCTGGCGCGACTGGCCGACGTCGCCGCGCAACGCCACGAGAGCCTGTTTGCCGCGACCTTTTCACCCGAGGTGGCGCAGGCCGTGCCGGCACGGCAGCGCGACAGTCTCGTCGAGTTCTGCGGACTCGTGAACGACCTGCGGTACCGGGCGGAGCGCGAGCCCGCCGGGCGCCTCCTGGACGAACTCCTCGCGCGCAGCGGCTACGAGGCCTGGCTCGTCGACACGCTCGACAAGCGCGACGCGCAGGCGCGCACGAAGAGCGTGCGCGAGTTCACCGACTGGCTCGCGCGCAAGGGCGAGGCCGACGCGCGCAACCTCGTCGAGCTCACGCAGATGGTCGCGCTCGTCACCATGCTCGACGGCCGCGACAGCGATCGCGTCGACGCCGTGCGGCTTTCGACGATCCACGCGGCCAAGGGCCTCGAGTTCCCGCACGTCTTCGTCGTCGGCCTGGAGGAGGGGATCCTGCCGCATCGCGAGGCGGTCGCGGCGGACGACGTGGAGGAGGAGCGGCGGCTCATGTACGTGGCACTCACCCGCGCCCGGCAGTCGCTGCACCTGTCGTGGTGCCGCACGCGCAGGCGTGCGGGCGAGCGCGTGGCCGGCCAGCCGTCGCGCTTCATCGGTGAGCTCGCGCAGGAAGACCTGCGCTACGCCGATGCGCCGCGCACCGCCGAGGAGGCGACGGCGGAGAAGGCGGCAGGCGCCGCGCGACTCGCATCGCTGCGCGCGATGCTGTCGCAATGAGCGCGACGGCGCACGGCGCCGCGGCGGGCCGACGGCGAGCTTCGTCGTGACGCCCGCCGCCGCGTGGATCCTTCTCGTGCTCGCGGGCATCCTCGAGGTCGTGTGGTCGGTGGGCCTCAAGTACTCCGAAGGCTTCACCCGCCTCGTGCCGTCGGTGGTGACGATCGTTGCGGCAGCCGCGAGCTTCTGGTTGCTCGCGATCGCGATGCGCGTGCTGCCGCTGGGGACTGCCTACGTGGTGTGGACCGGCATCGGCGCGGTCGGCGCCGCCCTGCTCGGGATCTGGCTCTTCGCCGAGCCGGCGACCGCGGCGCGCCTCGCGTGCATCGTCCTCATCGTCGCGGGCATCGTCGGCCTGAAGCTTCTTGCCTGACGTGCGCGGCGACGCTGCCGCGGGGGTTACTTCGCGGCCGCCACCATGTAGTCGACCGCCGCCATCACGTCGGCGTCGGACAGCGACATGTTGCCGCCCTTGGGCGGCATCGCCCCCTTGCCCTTGATCGCCGCGGTGTGGAGCGTGTCCATCCCGAGCTGGATGCGCGGGGCCCATTGCGCCTTGTCGCCGAACTTCGGTGCGCCTGCCACACCGGTGGCGTGACACGCCATGCACGTCGTGTCGTAGATCTTCTTTCCGTCGCCCGCCGGTGCTGCCGCGGCCGGCGCGGCGCTCGCCACGGCAGTGGCCGCCGGGGCTGCTGCCGGTGCGGCGGGTGCGGGCGCGGCCGCCGATGCAGCGGCAGGCGCCGCCGCGGCGCTTGCCGTCGCGGTCACGGGCGGTGCGGTCCACGTCGCTCCCGCCTTGCTCGCCATGAACACCACGGCGCGCTTCACTTCGTCGTCGGTCAGGTCGCTGTTGCCGCCGCGCGCAGGCATCCCGCGCAAACCGTCGATCGCGTGTCCGAACGTCGTGTTCGCACCCTGCGCGATGATCTTGCCCCACGCCGCCTTGTCACCGATCTTGGGCGCGCCCGCGAGGCCGGTCTCGTGGCAGGTCTTGCAGGTGGCGTCGAAGACCTGCTCGCCGGTCATCACGCCCTTGGGGCCGCTCGCTTCGGCCAGGACCACGGTGCCGACGGGCTGGATGCGCGCGAGGACCGCGTCGGCGTTCTCGTGCGTTCCGTATTCGCCGCTCGTCACGAGCTGCGACACGAACACGGCCAACGCGATGGGTAGCAGGAACGCCAGCGCGATGACGACGGCGAGTTGCTTGGGCGTCTTGATGAAGGAGGAATGCTCTTCGGTCATGTTCGGCACGGGGCGGGGTCGGCGGGGCAGCGGGCGATTATACCGGGCGCGTGCAGCGGCAAGGAACGGGCGTGGACGCGCTTCGGATGCGATCGCTATAATAAGCGGTTATGCGCCCGTAGCTCAGTTGGATAGAGTATTGGTTTCCGAAGCCAAGGGTCACAGGTTCGAATCCTGTCGGGCGCGCCAGCCCTCTTGCCCATTCCCGTGTTCGCCTTCGATCCGGTCGCGACTCCTCCGGAACCCCACGACGTAGCCACCTTTCGCGCGGCGATCCTGTCGAAGCTGCGCTACATGGCAGCCAAGGATCCCGCGCTCGCGCGCGATCGCGACTGGCTGGTCGCCGTGTCGCTCGCGGCGCGTGATCGCGTCGTCAACCGCTGGAACGAGACGACGCGGCGCACGTTGCGCCAGGGGCGCAAGCACGTCTACTACTTCTCGCTCGAATTCCTCGTCGGGCGCATGCTGCTCGACGCGCTGTCGAATCTGGGACTGGTCGCGACGGCCCGCGCCGCGCTCGAGGACCTCGGCGTGGATTTCGAACGCATTCGCCGCATCGAGGCCGACCCGGCACTCGGCAACGGCGGCCTCGGGCGTCTCGCCGCATGCTTCATGGAAAGCATGGCGACGCTCGGCATCCCGGCGCATGGCTACGGCATTCGCTACGACCACGGCATCTTCCGCCAGGTCCTGCGCGACGGCTGGCAGCACGAGCTGCCGGAGGACTGGCTGCGCTTCGGCAACGCCTGGGAGTTCGAGCGTCCGGAGGCGACGGCGAGCGTCGGGTTCGGCGGGCGCGTCGAGGAGGTCGTCGCGAGCGACGGGACGAGACGGGCCGTCTGGCACCCCGCGGAGACGGTACTGGCCGTCGCGCACGACATGCCGATCCCGGGTTGGCGTGGGCGTCACGTCAACACGCTGCGGCTTTGGTCGGCGCGTGCCGCCGATCCGCTGTCGCTGTCCGACTTCAATCGCGGCGACCACGTGGGCGCGCTGGCCGAGCGCGTGCGCCTCGAGGCGATCTCGCGGGTGCTCTATCCGTCCGACGAGACCGCGGCGGGGCAGGACTTGCGGCTGCGGCAGGAGTTCTTCTTCGCCTCGGCGTCGCTGCAGGACCTCTTGCGCCGCCATTGCGCGCAACACGGCGAGCTCGCGTCGCTGCCCGATCACGCGGCGATCCAGCTCAACGACACGCACCCGGCCATCGCGGTGCCCGAGCTCATGCGGCTCCTCGTCGATGTGCACCGGATGTCGTGGGACGCGGCGTGGCATATCGTCACGCAGGTCTTCAATTACACCAACCACACGCTGCTGCCCGAAGCGCTCGAAACCTGGCCGGTCGACCAGCTCGCGGCGCTGCTGCCGCGGCATCTGGAGATCATCGTCCGCCTCAACGCCGCGCACCTCGATGCGCGACGCGCCGAGGGCCGCGACGGCAATTTCATCGCGGCGGTCTCGCTCATCGACGAGACGAACGGTCGGCGCGTGCGCATGGGACACCTCGCCTTCCTGGGCGCGCATCGCGTCAACGGCGTCTCCGCGCTGCACACCGACCTCATGCGCCAGACGGTCTTTCGCGACCTGCATGCGGCGTATCCCGCGAAGATCGTCAACAAGACGAACGGCATCACGATGCGGCGCTGGTTGTTCCAGGCCAATCCCGGGCTCACGGCTCTCCTGGTCGATGCGGTGGGCCCCGCGATCGGCGACGACCCCGACGCGCTCGCCGGTCTGGCGCAGCTTGCCGACGACGCGTCGCTCCACGAGCGCTTCGGCAAGCAACGGCGCGAGCGCAAGATCGCACTGGCGCGGCTCGTGACCGAACTCACCGGGACGAGCGTCGATCCCACCGCGCTCTTCGACGTGCAGATCAAGCGCGTCCACGAGTACAAGCGCCAGCTCCTCAACCTCCTGCAGACCATCGCGCTGTATCAGGCGATGCGGGCCGAGCCGGGGCGCGACTGGGTGCCGCGGGTGAAGATCTTCGCCGGCAAGGCCGCCGCGGGCTACCGCGCGGCAAAGCTCGTCATCAAGCTCATCCACGACGTCGGCCGCGTCATCAACACCGATCCGGCCGTGCGGGGACTCCTCTCCGTCGTCTTCCTGCCCAACTACAACGTGAGCCTCGCCGAGGCGATCATTCCCGCGGCGGACCTGTCCGAGCAGATCAGCACCGCCGGCATGGAGGCATCCGGCACGGGAAACATGAAGCTCGCGCTCAATGGCGCACTCACGATCGGCACGCTCGACGGTGCGAACATCGAGATTCGCGAGCGCGTCGGCGCCGACCATTTCTTCTGCTTCGGCCTGACCGCGGACGAGGTGATGGCGCGGCGGGCCCAGGGGCTCGACATGAGCCGCGAGATCGCCGCGTCGCCGGCGCTCGGGGCCGCGATCGCCGCACTTGGCAACGGCGTGTTCGCCCTGGACGACCCGGGTCGCTTCCACGACCTCGCCGCCGGACTGCGCGAGCGCGACTACTTCATGGTGTGCGCCGACTTCGAGCGCTATGTCGCCGCGCAGCGCGAGGTCGAGGCGCGGTGGCGCGATCCGGCGGCGTGGTGGCGCTCGGCGATCCTCAATACGGCCAACGTGGGCTTCTTCTCGGCGGACCGCGCGATCCGCGAGTACGCGACCGAGGTCTGGAAGCTGCCGGAGTTTCCGTAGACGCGGCGGCGGAGGTACCATGCGGCGCATGAGACCCTTCGCCCCGCTCGCACGCTCCGCCATGGCCTACGTCCTGGCCGGCGGCCGGGGCACCCGTCTCATGGAGCTCACCGAGAACCGCGCGAAGCCCGCGGTCTATTTCGGCGGCAAGTCGCGGATCATCGATTTCGCGCTGTCCAATGCGCTCAACTCGGGCATTCGGCGCATCGCGGTCGCCACGCAATACAAGGCGCACAGCCTCATCCGGCACCTGCAGCGCGGCTGGAGCTTCCTGCAGCCGATGCGCAACGAGAGCTTCGACATCCTGCCCGCGTCGCAGCGCGTGCAGGAGAACCAGTGGTACATGGGCACCGCGGACGCGGTCTACCAGAACATCGACATCATCGCGTCGTACCACCCCGAGTACATCGTGATCCTCGCCGGCGATCACGTCTACAAGATGGATTACGAGCGGATGCTCGTCCAGCATGCGGAGTCGGGCGCCGACGTGACCGTGGCCTGCATCGAGGTCGACACCAGCGATGCCCGCGGGTTCGGCGTCATGGCGGTCGACGCCGAGGATCGCGTCGTCGATTTCCTGGAAAAGCCGGCCAACCCGCCGGAGTTGCCCGACCGGCCCGGGCGAACGCTCGCGAGCATGGGCGTGTACGTCTTCGGACGCGAGTTCCTGTTCGACCAGTTGCGGCGCGACGCCGCCGACCCGACGTCCGCGCGCGACTTCGGCCACGACATCATTCCCTGGCTCGTGCGCAATGCGAAGGCGGTCGCGCATCGTTTCTCGCGCTCGTGCGTGCGCTCCCCCGGCGAGACCGAGATCTACTGGCGCGACGTGGGAACGCTCGACGCGTACTTCGCCGCCAACATCGACCTGACCGACGTCGTCCCCGAACTCGACCTGTACGACAGCGAGTGGCCGATCTGGACCTACGCCGGCATCACGCCGCCGGCCAAGTTCGTGCACGACGTCGAGGGGCGCCGCGGGATGGGCGTGTCGTCGCTGGTGTCGGGCGGGTGCATCGTGTCGGGTGCCATGTTGCGCAACTCGCTGTTGTGCGAGCACGTCCACGTGCACTCGTGGAGTTCGGTCGATCACGGTGTGCTGCTGCCGAGGGTCGACGTCGGGCGCTATGCACGGCTGACCAACGTGATCGTCGACGCCGGCGTGCGCATTCCGCGCGGCCTCGTGGTCGGCGAGGATCCGCAACTCGATGCGCAGCGCTTCCGGCGCACCGACAGCGGCATCTGTCTCGTCACGCAGGCCATGATCGACCGCCTCCCACAAGGCCAATGACGCGGCGCGTCGCGGTGTCGTGTCGGTGACGTGTCAACGCGCGCCGCGTGGCGGCGCCTTCGCTGCGCTCGCGCGCACGGTCACGCCATGACCACGCTGCACGTGCTGGCCGTGGCATCGGAGGCGTATCCGTTGGTCAAGACCGGCGGACTCGCCGACGTCGTCGGCGCGCTGCCGGCGGCGCTCGCCGCGCACGACGTGCAGGTGCGAACCCTCCTGCCAGGCTACCCCGCGGTGCTCGCCGCGATCGGCGCCGCACCGGTGGTGCACGCCTACGCGGACTGCTTCGGCGGTGCCGCGAGCCTGCGCTTCGCGCGGGTGGGGGACCTCGATCTCGCGGTGCTCGACGCGCCGCACCTGTACGCCCGTGGCGGCGGGCCGTACGCGGATGCGAACGGGAGGGCGTTTGGCGACAACGCGCTGCGCTTTGCCGCACTCGCGCGGGCGGCGGCCGACCTCGGCCGGGGTGTGGTCGGGCCCGCGGCGCCCGACATCGTGCACGCGCACGACTGGCAGGCGGCGCTGGCGCCCGCTTACCTGCACTACGACGGCGGCGTGCGACCGGGCACCGTGATGACGGTCCACAACCTCGCGTTCCAGGGCCGCTTTCCCGGCGTGACGCTCGACCGGCTGCACCTGCCGCGGCAGGCCTGGGCGATCGACGGCGTCGAGTATCACGGCGCCATCGGCTACCTGAAGGCGGGTCTCGCGCTCGCCGATCGCATCACGACGGTGTCGCCGACGTACGCCGCCGAGATCAGGACCCCCGAAGGCGGCATGGGGCTCGACGGCCTGTTGCGCCATCGCGCGCAGGACGTGCGGGGCATCCTCAACGGCATCGACGATGCCGTGTGGAATCCCGCGACCGACCCGCGCATTCCGTCGCGTTTTCGCGCGACGCAACGGGCCGGGCGCGCGCGCAACCGGGTGGCGCTGCGCGCGCGGATGGGGCTTGCCCCGCGCGTCGACGCGCCGCTGTTCGGTGTCGTCTCGCGCTTCTCGTGGCAGAAGGGCCTCGACCTCGTCCTGGAGGCGCTGCCTGCGCTCCTGCGCGGTGGCGGGCAGCTCGCGATACTGGGCAGCGGTGAGGCGCCGCTCGAAGCCGCGTTCGCGGCCGCGGCGCACGCGCATGCCGGTGAGGTTGCCGTGCACCTGGGCTACGACGAGGACCTCGCGCACCTCATGCAGGCCGGAGCCGATGCGATCCTCGTCCCGTCGCGCTTCGAGCCCTGTGGATTGACGCAACTGTGCGCACTGCGCTACGGCGCGCTTCCCGTGGTCGCGCGCGTGGGCGGCCTCGCCGATACGGTGATCGACGCCAACCACGCCGCGCTCGCCGCGGGGGTGGCGACCGGCTTCCAGTTCGCGCCGGTGACGCTCGCCGAGTTCACGCGCACGCTCGATCGCGTGCTCGCCCTGTGGGCGGACCGGCCGCGCTGGCGGCGCATGCAGGCGCGGGCGATGGCGAGCGACGTCGGCTGGCAGCACGCGGCGGCGAGCTACGCCGGGCTCTATCGCGAACTCGTCCGGCGGTAGCGCCCCGGCGGCGCGCGGCAGTGCCGTCACGCCGTCTCGACGAGGTGGCGCAGGCGCAGGAGTTCGCCCAGCGACCACGCCTGGAACGGGCAGCCGCGCGGCGCGTGCGGTGGGTCGCCATCGGCGATCTCGGGGAGGAATCCCAATCCGAACGTGGCCAACTGCGCTTCGAGCGGAGCGACGAAGCGGCGCCGCGCGAGCTCGCGGTGCGTCGCATCGTTCCCGTTGACCCGCAGCCACGCCTCGACGAACGGTCCCATGAGCCAGGGCCACACGGTGCCTCGATGGTAGGCGCTGTCGCGACAGGCGGGATCACCCTCGTAGCGCCCGCGGTACTCGGGGTCGGCGCGTGCGAGCGTGCGCAATCCCATCGGTGTGACGAGTTCGCTTTCGACCGTCGCGACGATGCGGCGGGCGATCTCATCCGGCACGATCGCGCGCGGCAGCCCGCCGACGGCGAAGATCTGATTGGGCCGCACGCGGGGATCGATCCTTCCCGCGACGTGGTCGGCGTCGACGACGTCGGCGAGCCCGCCGGTGGGCAGCACGAAGCGGGTGAGGAATGCGGCCTGCGCGCGCGTCGCCGCCACATCGCGGCCGGCAAGGCGCAGCGCGTTGATCCACAGCGCCTCGACCTCGACCGGCTTGCCGATGCGCGGCGTGATCACGCGATCACCGACCTTCGCATCCATCCAGGTGAGCTGCACGCCCGGCACGCCGCAGGCGAGAAGCCCGTCGCCGTCGGCACGAATGCGGTAGCGCGTTCCCTGCGTGTAGCCGTCGAGGATGGCGTTGCTCGCCGCGACGAGCGTCGCGCGCTCGGCGGCGGGCGGATCGGCGAGGGCCAGGTATTCGTGGACGACGACCACGAACCACAGCGCGGCGTCGACGGTGTTGTACTCCGGCGCGGCACCGGCATCGGGGAAGCGATTGGGCAGCATGCCGGCGGAAACGGCACTCGCCCAAGCGCCGAGAATGCGCGCGGCAACGTCGAAGCGGGCACGGGTCAGCAGCAACCCGCGCATGGCGATGAAGGTGTCGCGCCCCCAGTCGGTGAACCAGGGGTAGCCGGCGACGATCGTCGACCCACGGCCGCGGCGCACGACGAAGGCATCGGCGGCGCGGGCGAGCGCGTCGTGCGGATTGCGCCGCGCGTACTCGGCGCTGCGCAAGCGCGCGGCGAGCGCGCCCGGGTGGCAATCGGCGTCGGCACCGCGCGCCGTGCCGGCGCGCAGCACGAGGGTCGCGTCGCCCGCATCGAGGTCGAAGCTGAAGATGCCGGGAGAGCCGAGATCTTCGGTCGCGTCGAGTCCGCGCGCGGCTTCCGCGGTGTAGAGGAAGTGGCGATACCACACGGGATCGTGACGGTACCGCCCCGACGCCAGCGCCGTGACGGCAGGCAGGGCAGCGTACGGATGCCAGGTGACGGCGCGGCCGAGCGTTTGCGCGGGGAAGGCAAACGCGGCGTTCTCGTGCATCAGCGCGTGATGGTCGCGTCCGGACAGCAGCGGGCGCACGTGCAGTGCCGCCGGGCCGGATCCGGTGGTCCGTCGCCACGTGAGGACCGTGCCGGCGCCGTCGCTCGCCACGACGATCTCGGCGACGATCGTGGTGCCGCCGGGGAGTGCCCAGGTCCAGCGGGGCCACGGGTCGTAGGCGAAGAGTGCGAGGTGGTCGACACCGCGCGGGTACACGACGTCGGGCGTGTAGCGCTGCGTGCTGAGCCACCACGTGGCGTCCCCGAGCTCGACCCACACCTCCACGCCGTTGACGAGAGCAAGGCGGTGCGTCGGAGGCGTCGTCGCGACGACGAGGAGGGCGTGGTAGCGGCGCGTGCGTTCGCCGCTCACGGTGCCCGAGGCGTAGCCGCCCGCGCCGTCGGCCTCGAGCCACTCCGCCGTCAGGGGTGGCAGGCTGGGGCCGGCGGGATTGGCCACGGGTGCCATCGGTGGCTCACCGCGGATCCTGCGCGATCGGGACGCGCTCGGTGAGACCGAGACCGAGTTCTCCGGAGAGCATCGGCGTCGGATTGAGCGCGTACTCGCCGTACTGCTGGATGAGCTTCGCGACCACCCCGGTCCAGCCGCACTGGTGGCTCGCCCCCAAGCCTTCGCCGCTGTCACCGTGGAAGTACTCGTGGAACGGGATGAGGTCGCGCCAGTACGGATCGCTCTGGAACTTCTCGCGGTCCCCATGCACGGGGCGGCGTCCGTTTTCGTCGCGGGCGAAGATCGCGATCAGCCGGCGCGTGAGCTCGGTGGTGACCTGCCACAGCGTCATCGTATTGCCGGAGCCCGTGGGACACTCGACCCTGAAGTCGCCGCCCAGCACCGCATCGTGCTTTTGCAGGGCCTCGATGAGCAGGTAGTTGAGCGGAAACCACACGGGTCCGCGCCAGTTGCTGTTGCCGCCGAAGAGCGGGGTGGTCGACTCGCCCGGGGTGTATTCGAGCGTGAACGTCTGCGTGCCGATCGTGAGCGCGTAGGCCCGCTCGTGGTGGATTCTCGACACCGAGCGCACGCCGTGCGGCGAGAGCATCGCCGCGGGATCGAGCACCGGCCGCAGGACGCGGGCGAGCTTGTCGCGATCGACGAGCGACACCCGCACGCGGCCCTGCACGCCGTGCTCGGTGATCTCGCCCAGGCCGCGCAGGAGCTCGGGCCGAAAGCGCGTGAACCAGCGCACCCGCTCGTTGAAATCGGGAAAGCTCGCGAGCGCATCACGGTCGGCGACCGCCACCGCGAAGAGCGGGATGAGCCCCGAGATCGTCTGCGCGCGGATGGGATAGCAGCGCCCGCCGGGGAGCTTCAGCACGTCGTAGTAGTAGCCGTCCTCCTCGCTCCACAATCCACCCTTTTCGTCGCCCATCCGGTTGATCGCCGCGCCGATGTAGACGAAGTGCTGGAAGAACTTGGTTGCGATGTCCTCGTAGACGGCGTCCTTCTTGGCGAGCTCGAGCGCGATGCCGAGGAGGTTGAGGCAGTACATCGCCATCCAGCTCGTGCTGTCGGCCTGCTCGAGGACGCCGCCCGAAGGCAGCCCGGACGTGCGGTCGAACACGCTCACGTTGTCGAGGCCGAGGAATCCGCCCTCGAAGATGTTGCTGCCGTCGGCATCCTTGCGATTGACCCACCACGTGAAATTGATGAGGAGCTTCTGGAACACGCGCTCCAGGAAGTCGCGGTCGGCGCGGCCGTACATGCGCGCCTCGATCTGGTAGATGCGCATCGCCGCCCACGCGTGCACCGGCGGATTGACGTCGGAGAACGCCCATTCGTACGCGGGGATCTCGCCGTTGGGGTGCATGTACCACTCGCGCGTGAGCAGGATGAGCTGCTCCTTCGCGAAGTCGGGATCGATGAGCGCCAGCGGAATCGTGTGGAACGCCGTGTCCCACGCCGCGAACCACGGGTACTCCCACTTGTCCGGCATCGAGAGCACGTCGGCTGCCGACATGTGCGTCCACGTGTGATTGCGGCCGGCAAGACGCGAGTCCGGTGGCGGGGGTGCGGTCGGATCGCCTTCGAGCCAGCGATGCACCATGTAGCGGTAGTACTGCTTGTTCCACAGCATGCCGGCGAAGGCCTGCCGCTGGATGTTGCGCAGGTCGTCGGGCAGGTCGAACGGCGTCACGCGGCGGTAGAACGCATCGGCCTCCGCCTTGCGCGCGTCGAACGTGGCGGCAAACGCCGCGGTGAAAGGCTGCGTGAGCGGCGGACCGGTGCGCAGGCGCAACTCGACGCTGACGGTCGCGTGCGCGGCGACGTCGAAAACGTAGTGCAGCGCGGCCTTCGAACCCGTCCGTGCCGGATTGACCGCGTCGGCACGTCGCCCGACGATGTGATCGTGGAACGCGTCCTTGACGTACGTGGACGCGTTGGCGACGCCGAACAGGCGCTGCTGGTTCGTCGCGTTCTCGGTGAAGAGCAGCGCGTGCGGCGTCGCACCGTAGAACTCGTAGGCGGGAAGCGACCGGTGCGTCGTCACGAGGGCGACGACCCCGTCTGCCTCGCTTGCCACCGCGATGCGCGGCGGCGTGGGATCGCCGCCCCAGGACCAGTCGTTCTTGAACCACAGCGTGGGCACGATGTGCAGCGGTGCCGCGTACGCCGCGCGGTTGGTCGCGCTGATGCGGATCAGGAGGTCGGTGGTGTCGGCCTTCGCGTACTCGATGACGATGTCGAAGTAGCGGTCGTCCTCGAAGATCCCCGTGTCGAGAAGCTCGTATTCGGGGTCGAGGCGCGTGCGCCGCGCATTCTCCGCCACGAGATCCGCGTACGGAAACGCGCGCTGCGGATACTTGTACAGGTACTTCATGTACGCGTGGCTCGGCACGTTGTCGAGGTGGAAGTAGTACTCCTTCACGTCCTCGCCGTGGTTGCCCTCGGCGTTGGTGAGGCCGAACAGGCGCTCCTTGAGGATCGGATCGGCGCCGTTCCAGAACGCGGGGGCGAAGCACAGTTGCTGGTTGTCGTCACAGATGCCGGCGATCCCGTCCTCGCCCCACCGATACGCGCGCGAGCGCGCATGGTCGTGCGGCAGGTACTCCCACGCGGTGCCGTCGGCGCTGTAGTCCTCGCGCACGGTGCCCCATTGCCGCTCGGCGAGGTACGGCCCCCACTTGCGCCAGGGCGCCTTGCCTTCGCGCGCCTGCGCGAGGCGTGCCTCTTCGGCGGTGAGCGGCGGCGGGTTGGGATCGCTCACCGCGGCGGCCTGGCGCTGCCTGCAGGCGAGGGTTCGCGCATTGCGGTCCCGGGTGTCGCCGCGCAAAGGTGCTGGACGAGTGCGTGCGTTGCACCGGGGGCGAGTGTCCGGGGCGCACGGGCGATCGCGGCTTCTACGCAGAGCATCGTGCGGTAGCCGTCGTCGGGCATGTCGTGCGGCCCGGGTCCGGTCGGCGGGCCCGGATTCCACACGACGGTGTCGGTGCTGCCGGTGGCGCGCACCACGAGCGCGTGATCGGGCTCGCGCACGCGTAGCCGCTCGGGCACCGTGTGGTAGACGCGATCGAGCGGCTCGGTCAGCGTGAGCGCGGGTGCCGTTTCGGCGACGTCGTCGATGCCGCGTCGCTTGTCGCGATAGCGCGCGTGCGTGAGGCCTTCCACGACGGTCGCGTGCACGTCGCGGACCCGAAGATACGTGTGTAGCGCCGCGGTGAATGCGAATGCCGTCGCGCCGGTGTTGGTCACCGTGAGCGTCACGGTCAACGCGTCTGCCGCAGCCGTCGCGACGAACTCGCAGGCAAAAGGATGCGGCCAGACGCTGCGCGTCGCCGACGAATCGGCGAGCCCCAGGCGGACCTCGGCGGCGCCCGCCGTGGTGCGCCCGGCAAAAAGGGGTGTCCAGGCGTGATTGCGGGCAAATCCGTGCAGCGGCAGCGGCCCCTGATCGGCGAACTGCGGGAAGCACAGGGGGATGCCACCGCGGATCGCGCCTCCGGGCACGAACTGCGCGCGCGGGCTCAAGTACAGGCGCTCCTCGCGTGCCGCCGTTTGCCAGGAGGTCACGTGCGCGCCGTGGAGGTAGCACTCGATGCGCGCGCCGTCGGCAGCCACGACCACCAGCTTGGGCATTCCACCTTCGCCGGGGACGGTGGCGATGGCACGGGCTTGCGCGCTGTTCATCTCGTGGGGTCTTGTGACGCGACGGGGCGCCGACGCGTGTTGCGCTGCGCGCACTGTCGCCGGCGCCGTGTCCATTCTACTATCGCGGCGAAGGAGGCCCGCCATGCCGCACCCCGCCCTGCCCGTGGTCCATCTCGTTCGTCACGGTGAGACGGCGTGGAGCCGCAGCGGGCAGCACACGGGTCGGACCGACCTGCCGCTGACCGCGGACGGCGAGGCGGCGGCACGGGCACTCGGTGCGGTGCTCGCCACGGTGCACGCCGACCTCGTGCTGACGAGCCCGCTCGTGCGGGCGCATCGCACCTGCGAACTCGCGGGCTTCGGGCGCACGGCCGGCATCGATCGCGATCTCGTCGAATGGGATTACGGTGACTACGAGGGTCGGACGACGGTCGACATCCTGCGTGCACGCCCGGACTGGAAGCTCTTTCGTGACGGCTGTCCGAACGGCGAGGCGCCGGAGCAGGTCGCGGCGCGCGCCGACCGCGTGATCGCGCGCGTCCGCGCCCACGGCGGCGACGCGATCCTCTTTTCGAGCGGACACCTGCTGCGCATGCTCGCCGCGCGTTGGCTGGGGCTGCCGCCGGCCGGCGGCGCCGGTTTCGTGCTCGGAACGGCGAGCCTTGGCGCGTTGGGTTACGACCACGACCTGGGCGAGCCCGTGATTCGCAGCTGGAACGAGACGCGTCACGTTCCGCCCCGGGCCAAGTAAGACGCGCCGGCGCGAAGTGGTACGCTTGTGCCCACACGCGTCGACGTCATCGCGCGTGCGACGTAACCATCCGAGGGGATCCGATGCATGCCACCGCCAAGCTCCACGCACTGGGGCAGAGCCTTTGGCTCGACAACATCACACGCGACCTCCTCGACAGCGGCACGCTGGCGCGCTACATCGCCGACTTCTCGGTCACCGGCCTCACCGCGAATCCGACGATCTTCCATCATGCGATCAAGGGAAGCGACAGCTACGACGCCGCGATTCGCAGCAAGCTCAAGGCCGGGAAGGCGGGCGAGGCGCTCTTCCTCGAACTCGCCCTCGACGACGTCATCCGGGCTGCGGATCTGTTTCGGCCGGTGTACGAGCGCACGGCAGGCGTCGACGGATTCGTCTCGCTCGAGGTCTCGCCGCTGCTCGCCCGCGACGCCGCGTCGACGCTCGCGGTGACGCTCGACCTGCATGCGCGCGCGGGACGGCCGAATCTCTTCATCAAGATTCCCGGCACGCCCGAGAGCCTGCACGCGATCGAGGAGGCGACCTTTGCCGGCGTGCCGGTGAACGTCACCTTGCTCTTCTCGCGCGAGCAGTACGTGGCGGCGGCCGACGCGTACCTGACGGGCATCGAGCGGCGCATCGCCGCCGGACGCTCGGCGGACGTGCCCTCGGTGGCCTCGCTCTTCGTCAGTCGTTGGGATGTCGCGGTGGCCGGGAAGCTGCCGCCGGCGCTCACCAATCGGCTTGGGATCGCCGTCGCGAACCGCGCCTACCAGGCGTATCGCGATCTCCTCGTCGCGCCGCGCATGCTGCGCATCATGAACGCGGGCGGGCGGGCACAGCGCCTGCTGTTCGCGAGCACCGGCACCAAGGACCCGCACGCCTCGGACACGCTCTACGTGAGCGCGCTGGCGGCGCCGCTCACGATCGACACGATTCCGGAGAGCACGCTGCACGCGTTCGCCGATCATGGCGAGATCGGCACGGCGATCACCGCGGGCCCGGGAGACAGTGAAGCGGTGATCGCGAAGGCGCGCGACGCGGGCATCGACGTCGACGCGCTCGCGCGCAAGCTGCAGGACGATGGCGCCGATGCCTTCGTGAAGTCGTGGCAGGAGATCCTGTCGATGATCGACGCGAAGGGCGCGGCGCTGGCGGCACGATGAAGGTTCTCGTCATCGACGTGGGCGGCAGCCATGTGAAGATCATGGCGACCGGCAGCAGCGAGGAGCGGCGCATGGCGTCGGGGCCGACGCTCACCGGGCCGCAGATGGTCCGCCGCGTGAAGGCGCTCGCCCGCGACTGGAAGTTCGACCGCGTGGCAATGGGCTACCCGGGAGTCGTCGAGCGCGACCGGATCGTGACCGAGCCGCACAATCTGGGTCGCGGCTGGGCCGGGTACGACTACGCCAGGGCGTTCGGCTGTCCGGTGCGCATCGTCAACGACGCGGCGATGCAGGCGCTCGGCGGCTACGACGGCGGCAAGCTCCTGTTCCTCGGCTTCGGCACCGGGCTCGGCACCGCGATGATCGTCGATGACGTGATCGTGCCGATGGAGATCGCGCATCTGCCGTACCGCAAGAAGACCTTCGAGGACTACGTCGGCCAGCGCGCGCTCGAGCGCAGCGGTGTGGGCAAGTGGCGGCGCCGCGTCGACGACGTGGTGCGCCGCCTCATCGCCGCGCTGCAGCCCGAGGACGTGATCCTCGGCGGTGGCAACGCGCGGCTCATCGTCGAGATGCCGCCACGCTGTCGCATCGGCGCGAACAGCAATGCCTTTCCTGGTGGCTTTCGCCTGTGGGGGCAGAAGGCACCGGTGCTGCCCGCGGCCGCGTCGGAGCCGACGACGGCGACGCGTGGCAGGCCATCCAGACGCGCAGCCGGTCGCGCGCGGTCGAAGCCATGACCGCCGGCGCCCGCACCGCGCTTCCCGCGTGGCAGGCGCTCGTCGCGCACCGGGACACGCTCGCCACGCGCACGCTGCGCGACCTCTTCGCCGCCGACCCGACGCGCGGACGGCGCTTCGCGCTCGACGCCGCGGGGATCTATCTCGACTATTCGAAGAATCGCCTGACCGACGAGACGCTCGCGCTGCTGGTCGATCTCGCGCACGCCTGCGGCCTGCGCGAGCGGATCGACGCGATGTTCCGCGGCGAGCGCATCAACGTCTCGGAGGAGCGCGCGGTGCTGCACGTCGCGCTGCGCGCCCCGCGCGGGACCTCGATCATCGTCGACGGCCACGACGTGGTGCCCGACGTGCACGCGGTGCTCGATGCGATGGGCACGTTCGCGCAGCGCATCCGCAGCGGCGACTGGCGTGGCCACACCGGCAAGCGCATCCGCAACGTGATCAACATCGGGATCGGCGGCTCGGACCTGGGTCCGGTGATGGCCTGCGAGGCGTTGCGCCACTACAGCGACCGCACGCTCACGCTGCGCTTCGTCTCCAATGTGGACGGCACCGACTTCGTCGAGGCGGTGCGCGACCTCGACGCCGCGGAAACGCTTTTCATCGTCGCCTCGAAGACGTTCGGCACGCTGGAGACGATGACCAATGCGCACTCGGCGCGCGACTGGCTGCAAGGCGCGCTCGGCGGCGACTCGCGCGCCGTGGCGCGGCACTTCGTCGCGGTCTCGACGAATGCGTCCAGGGTCCAGGCCTTCGGGATCGACCCCGCCAACATGTTCGGCTTCTGGGATTGGGTCGGGGGTCGCTATTCGATGGACTCGGCGATCGGGCTGTCCACGATGATCGCGATCGGCCCCGAGCGGTTCGCCGAGATGCTCGCCGGCTTTCACGAGATGGACGAGCACTTCCGCACCGCGCCGTTCACGCACAACCTGCCCGTCCTGCTCGGTCTCTTCGCGGTCTGGTACAACGACTTCTTCGGCGCGCAGACCGCTGCGGTGCTGCCCTACGAGCAGTACCTCAAGCGCTTTCCGGCGTACCTGCAGCAGCTCACGATGGAGAGCAATGGCAAGGGCGTCCGGCAGGACGGCTCGCCCGTCGACGTCGATACGGGCCAGATCTATTGGGGCGAACCCGGCACCAATGGCCAGCATTCGTTCTACCAGCTCATCCACCAGGGAACGCGGCTCGTTCCCTGCGACTTCATCGTCTTTGCCCGGACGACGAATCCGCTGGGTTCGCATCAGGACCTCCTCGTCGCCAACGTCTTCGCACAGGCGCAGGCGCTGGCGTTCGGCAAGACCGCCGCCGAGGTCGCCGCGGAGGGAACGCCGGCGTGGCTCGTGCCGCATCGCGTCTTCCCCGGCAACCGGCCGTCGAACGTGCTCTTCCTCGACACGTTGACCCCGGCCGCGCTCGGCCGCCTCGTCGCGCTCTACGAGCACAGCGTCTTCACGCAGGGGACGATCTTCGGCATCGATTCGTTCGACCAGTGGGGGGTCGAGCTCGGCAAGGTGCTGGCGCAGCGGATCGTCCCCGAGCTTGCGGGCACCGGCCCGCTCGCGCACGACAGCTCGACCTGCGCGCTCATCGAGCGCTACCGGAAGCTGCGTCGCGCCGAACCCTCTCCTCCCTGACCCTCGAAGGCTCACGATGCAACTCGGAATGATCGGCCTCGGCCGCATGGGTGCGAACATGGTTCGCCGCCTCGTCAAGGGTGGCCATGAATGCGTCGTCTTCGACGTGTCGCCGCAGGCGGTGGCGGCATTGGCGGCAGAACGGGCGACGGGCGCGACGTCGATGGCGGACCTCGCGGCGCGGCTTGCCACTCCCCGGGCGGTGTGGCTCATGGTTCCGGCCGCGGTCGTCGATGCGACGATCCACGAGCTCCTGCCGCACCTTGCACCCGGCGACACGATCATCGACGGCGGCAACTCGTATTACATCGACGACATTCGCCGCAGCAAGGAGCTCGCGGCGCGCGGCATCGATTACCTCGACGTGGGAACGAGCGGCGGCGTGTGGGGGCTGGAGCGCGGCTACTGCATGATGATCGGCGGCCCGCCGGCCGCGGTCGCGCGGCTCGATCCCATCTTCGTCACGCTGGCGCCGGGTCGCGGGAGCATCGAGCGCACGCCCGGTCGTGATGCGCGCGGCGGCACGGCCGAGGCGGGCTATCTGCACTGCGGGCCGAGCGGCGCGGGGCACTTCGTCAAGATGGTCCACAACGGCATCGAGTACGGCATCATGGCCGCGTACGCGGAAGGGTTCGGCATCCTGCGTGCAGCCAACGTCGGACAGAAGACGCACGCGATCGACGCCGAGACGACGCCGCTGCGCGACCCCGAGCACTACCAGTACGACATCGACCTGACCGACGTCGCCGAGGTGTGGCGCCGCGGCAGCGTGATCGCGTCGTGGCTGCTCGACCTCACCGCGACGGCGCTCACCGAGGATCCCGCGCTGGCCCATTTCAGCGGGAACGTCGCCGATTCCGGCGAGGGTCGCTGGACGATCCGCGCGGCGATCGACGAGGCGGTGCCGGCACCGGTGCTGACCGCAGCGCTCTACGCCCGCTTCAGCTCGCGCGGCGAGAGCGATTTCCAGAACAAGCTCCTGTCGGCGATGCGCTTCCAGTTCGGGGGTCACGTCGAGAAGAAGTGATCATGTCCGATCCCACCGCCTCCGACGCACTCGTCTTCTTCGGCGCGACCGGCGATCTCGCGTACAAGAAGATCTTTCCCGCGCTGCAGGCGATGATCCGCCGCGGCAAGCTCGACGTGCCGATCATCGGCGTGGCGAAATCGAACTGGACGCTCGACCAGTTCCGCGAGCGTGCCCGCGACAGCGTCGACAAGCACGGTGGCGTCGACGCGGCGGCGTTCGCGAAGCTCGCGCAACTGCTGCGCTACGTCGACGGCGACTACGGCGATCTTTCCACGTTCAAGCGGTTGCGCACCGAGCTCGGCAGCGCCGAGCACCCGGCGCATTACCTCGCGATCCCGCCGATTCTCTTTGCGCCGGTCGTCGAGCAACTCGTCAAGGCCAACTGCGCGCAGGGTGGCCGCGTGATCGTCGAGAAGCCCTTTGGTCGCGACCTCGCTTCGGCGCGCAAGCTCAACGCGATCCTGCTCTCCGCCTTCGACGAGGCGCACATCTTCCGCATCGATCACTATCTGGGCAAGCAGGCGGTCGACAATCTGCTCTTCTTCCGCTTCGTCAACGCGTTCCTCGAGCCGGTGTGGAACCGCAGCTTCGTCGAGAGCGTGCAGATCACGATGGCGGAAAGCTTCGGGGTGCAGGGGCGCGGCAAGTTCTACGACGAGACCGGCGCGTTGCGCGACGTCGTGCAAAACCACCTCTTTCAGGTGCTGTGCAACCTCGCGATGGAGCCGCCGGTGCGCTCCGACGGCGAGACGCTGCGCGACGAGAAGGTCAAGGTGCTGAAGTCGATTGCGACGCTCACGCCCGCCGACGTCGTGCGTGGACGCTTCGACGGCTACCTCGACGAGCCGGGCGTTGCGCCCGACTCGGACACCGAGACCTACGCGGCGGTGCGGCTCACGCTCGACTCGTGGCGCTGGCAGGGCGTGCCGTTTTTCATCCGCGCCGGCAAGAGCCTGCCGCAAACACGCACCGAGGTGCTCGTCCGCCTGCGCCGTCCACCGACGATGTTCCCGGAGTGCCGCACGCCACCCAATCACCTGCGCTTTCGCATCGGGCCCGACGTCGAGATCGCGCTCGGCGCGACCGTGCTCGATACGCAGGCGCGCATGACCGGACGCGCCGTCGAACTCCTCGCGGTGCACCGTCCCGGTGCCGAGGATCAGGACGCCTACGAGCGCGTCCTGGGCGACGCCATGGTGGGCAACGAGTCGCTCTTCGCGCGCCAGGACTACGTCGAGGAGGCGTGGCGCATCGTCGATCCGGTGATCGCCGCGGCCACGCCGTTGTTCGCGTACCAGGCTGGAACGTGGGGTCCGGCGGAGGCTGCGCGCATCGTCCCGCCCGGCGGCTGGGACGACCCGTCGGTGCTCGACGACGCGACGTTCTGAGCGGGCAACCCGTACCGTCCGTGGCACTGCAACTCACGGTTCACGCCGATGCCGCTGCGGTCGCCCGTGCCGCCGCACGCTTCATCGCGGGGCAGGCGCGCTGCGCGATCGGCGCGCGCGGCCGCTTCACTCTGGCGGTCAGCGGGGGGCGCACGCCGTGGCAGATGCTGCGTGCGCTCGCGGACGAACCGGTCGACTGGACGCACGTTCAACTCTTCCAGGTCGATGAGCGCGTGGCACCTCCCGGCGATGCGGCCCGCAACCTGACGCACCTCGAGGAAAGTCTGCTCGCGCACGTCGACCTGCCGGCGGCCAATGTCCACGCGATGCCGGTCGAGGCGAGCGACCTCGACGCCGCGGCGGATCGCTACGCGCTCACGCTCGCCACCATCGCCGGCACGCCGCCGATCCTCGATCTCGTGCATCTCGGCCTGGGCGACGATGGACACGTCGCATCGCTCGTCCCGGGGGACGCGGTCCTCGCCGAGGATTTTCGCAGTGTCGCGGTGACGCAGCCGTATGCCGGGCATCGGCGCATGACGCTCACCTTCCCGGTCCTCGATCGCGCGCGCTGCGTGCTGTTCGTGGTGACGGGTCAGGAAAAGGCCCTTGCACTGCAGCGGCTCCAGGCCGGCGACCGCCGCATCCCGGCGGCGCGCGTCACTGGGGAGCGCGCGTGCATCCTCGCCGACGTCGCTGCCGCGGGGTCGCCGGCAACGGCGTGACGACGGCGTCGGCCGCGCCGCGCGGGCGGCGCCGTCCCTCAATCGAAGACGCGCCGATAGAACAGTCCCACGCTGTTCACGAATCCGGCCTCGGCGCGCAACGTGAGCGAGCGCGTCAGCGTGTACTCGATGCGCAGCGCGTTCGACGCGAGTGACAGTCCCTGCTCGTACACGAGCGTCAGGCGATCGGAGATGCGCTTGCCGAACGTTGCCACCTGCGTCGTCGCCGCGCCGGGCGCGCCGGATCCGCGGCTTTCCACCGAGATGTCGTCCAGGCCGATCGTATTGGCAAGCCGCGTGCCGAGCGGTCGGCTGTCGCGTCCGGAAAGAAGCGAGGCCGACGCCGCGCCGAGGAGTGCAAGATCGTTGCGGCTCGCACGATCGATGCCCTGGCCGGTGAGGATCCACGACAGCTTTTCGCCGTCGGGGACCGGAGGGTTGGAGACGAGCCGCACGCGAGGCTGGCGAACGGTTCCGCTCACCTCGACACCGGCCTCGACCGCGAGGTTCCGGCGCAGCGCGACGATGTCGAGCGCGGGATTGGCCACCGGGCCATCGAAGATGAGACGGCCGCGGTCGATCTCGAGTCGCTGGCCGAAAAGGTAGTACGTGCCGGCGACAGCCTGGATCGTGCCATTGGCCGCAAGCGTGCCGGCGCTCGACGTGGTGACGTGCACGCCGCCAGTGAGACGCGTGTCGAGTCCCTCGCCGGTGAAATGGAAATGGCTGCCGAGCGCGACATGGAGGTCGAGTGCGAGCGGCAGCGGACCGCTGTCGTTGTTGCGCGGCGGCGCGCCGACGATCACGACGTCGTCCGACAGCCGTCCGACGCGCGTCGGTTCGTACTCGATGCGCCCCTTCTCGATCGTGATGATGCCGTCGAGACGGACACGGCCGTCGACGAGCGCGAGCATTCCGTCACCGTCGGCCACCAGCGTGATATCGGGACGGTTGGCGAGCGTGAAATCGCGCGCTTGCCACGTGAGTTTCGTCGTCGGCGCGCCGGGCTCGCGGGCGGGGCCGGCGACCACCCCGCTCGCGGCGAAGCGGCCGGCACCCCCCGCGACCGAGAGGTCGTCGACGACGATGCTGCGGTCGGCGACGTGGGCGCGCAGCCGACCGTCACGCAGTTGGACGCCGTACTGCGGCACGTCGAAGCGCAGCGCATCACCGGCGAGCGTGCCGGTGAACGTGGGGTCCCCGAGGGTGCCGCGTCCGGCGAGGTCGAGACGCAGGCGACCGTCGACGACCGCGCTCGTCCCCAACCACGGCTGCAGCGGCCGCAGCGACGCGAGGTCCGCCACCAACGTCGCCGTGAACGGCGTTGCCGCCTCGATGCGCCCGGGCGTCGACCCCGCGCCGAGCGTGAGGCGGCCATCGGCGCTGCCCGCCCGCGTCGAGCGCAAGCGCGCCGTCGCGGTGAGCGCGTCGTCGGCGAAACGCGCATCGATGTCGAAGTCCGAGATGCCAAGCGCGATCTCGCTCGTCTCGAGCGTGGTCTCGGTGGCGGCGTACCAGTCGCCGCGCTCGCGTGCGAGCGTGAAGACGCCGTCGAGGCGTGGATTGGCGGTGAGCGTCCACTGGCCCCCGACGACCAGCGTCGAATGCAACGGGAGCGGTCTGCCGACGAATCGGGCGAGGGAGGCGACGGACAGGCCGCTGTAACTTCCCTGCGTGTCGATGCGACCGTCGCGTCGCGCGAAGCGAACGACATCGATGCGGCCGTCGGCGATCGCGATGGCCGCGCTGCCGATGTCGACGCCGCCAGGGCCCAGCGTGAGCGTGGCGGGGCCCAGCAGGCGCACTGCGCGCGGTCCTTGATTGGTAAACGTGTCGATCCGGCCCGACCAGGTGCGTGCCGTATCGCCCGCGCCGCCGGCATCGGTGACGCCGCCGCTTGCGCTCGCGGCGAGATCGATGGCGCCGCCCTTGGCCGTGAGCGTGAGCTCGTGTTTCGCGAGCGTGCCCTCGACGCGCGCAGCGAGGGTCGTGAGTTCGACCGCAGGGGTGGCGACCCTGGAGCCGGTCAAGGCGAGGAAGATCGTCCGGGCCGCCATGTCGCGGGGTCCCGTGGCATTGCCGCCGGGTGCCAGCGAGGCGCGAACGTCGAGCGTGGCCGCGCGCACGTCGGCGTCCCACACGAGATCACTCACGCGCGCCTCGAGCGTGATACCGGGCGCTCGGGCGTCGCCGCGTACCGTGCCCTGCGCCCGGAGCGACCCCGCGAACTCGGGCGCAAGCGTCACCTCGGGCGCGTAGCGTTGCGCGAGCGGGCGCAGTTCGGCGAGCTTGCGAAGCGCAAGATCGAACCTGATGTCGTTCGTGGCGCCACCCGCGCTGCCGGCGAGCGTTACCGTGCTGGCACCCAGGGTGAAGTCGATCTTCGCGTTGCGCAGGCTGCCGGGCGCGGCATCGGCCACCGCGGTACCGGCGAGGGCGAGATCGGCGAAGCGGCTTCCCTTGGCGAGCGCGACTTCGGCATGTGCGGCCCATGGTGCGGCAAGCGTGCCGCGTGCGCGCACGACGCCGTCCAGGCGCGCCGCAGGCATCGCGACGAAGCGTGCAGGATCGAAGGCCGCCACCTTGGCCTCCAGCGTGAACGCGCGCGCGGCGCCAAGGTCGAGGCTCGCCTGGCCGGTGAGGGTTCCGTCGCCGGCGCGGGCATGCAGGCGTTCGACGACGAGCGTGCGCTTGGCGAGCGTCGCCGTGAAGTCCACTGCAAGGTCGTCCTGCCGCAGATCGGCGCGTACCGTCTGCCGGTCTTCCTCGACGTTGGCGACGACGGTGCCGCCAAGGCGGGTGGGGATGAGTGCGGTCGCCAGGCGCGATGCATCGACGTTGGCGAGCGCGAGGTCGAGTTGCACCGGGCCCGCGGGGAGATGGGCCGTCGCGCTGCCGCGCACGCGGCCCCCGGTGCCACGCTCGCCCAGTTCTGCTGCGATGTCGCGCAACGTGAAGCGCTCGCCGTCGAACGTCACCGCACTCGCGAATGCCGTGACCGGAATGCGTCCGGCGTCGACCGGTCCGGCCGCGGCATTGCTTGCGCTGAGCGTGCCCTCGAAGCCGGCGTCACGGGGCCGCACGTTCGCGCTGAGCGACAGCGCAGTGGTCGGCAGGCCCGGTGCGAAGCGGGCGAGATCGAGGTCGGCCGCGGCAATGTCCGCGGCGGTGACGAGCGTCGGCGCGAATGGCGTGACGCCGGCCTTCACCGTCACGTCGGCCTCGTGCCACGTCCCACGCGCGGCAAGTGCGATGCGGGTGAGCGTGCCCGCCACGTCGAGCGCCACCCGGCTCTCGCGATAGGCGCCATCACCGTCGAAGGTCAGGGTACCTGCGATCGCGTACGGCGCGACGGCGGCAAGGCGCGCCTCGCCGGCGAGCGTCCCCCATTCGGTGACCAGGCGCAAGTTACGCACCCGATGCTCGCGCGCCCCGCCCACGTACCCGAAGGCGATGCCGGTGATCGCACCCGCTTGCGTTGCCGTGCGCCATTCGAGGCGCTGCACGCCGATCGCGCGCACCTCGACTTCGAGCGGCAGCGCGAGACTCGCCGGGGGCCCGCCCCCGGCGCTGCCCTGCCGCAACTCGAGGCTCAGGGTCTGCGCACCGAGGCCGTAGACGACGACGCGTCGCGACAGCAGGCTCCACGGTGACCATGACAGCGCGGCAGCGCGGGCCTCGACGGTCATCTCGTCGCCGGTCCACGTGATGCGGGTCACGTTGACGGTCGACAGCAGCGATCCGCGCGCGCCTTCGATGGCGAGACGGCCGTCCGCCGCGGCCATCGTCCGCGCGACGACGAAGTCGAGCGCGCGCTGCGTGCCGAGGATCATGTAGCCGGCGATCGCGAGCGCGAGGGCGAGTCCGCCGAGCGCGCACAGCCACAGGATCGGCGTGACCACGAACCGATGCCCACGACGCCGTGGCTTGGGCGGCGGTGTCGGGGTCGTGCCGTCGGCGTCGGTGCTCAAAACGCGAGCCCCACGGAGAAGTGCAGGCGGACGCGGTGGACGTCCTGCCCGTACGCGACGTCGAGGCGAAACGGTCCGATCGGCGTGCGCAGTCGTCCACCGATGCCGTAGCCGAGGGCAAGGTCCATGTCGCCCAGGCTGTCGGCGGCGTTGCCGGCGTCGACGAAGGCGGCGAGGCCGAGCGATGGCGTGATCCAGTGGTTGTACTCGGCGCTCGCGAGGGCGTAGTAGCGGCCACCGACCACGGCGCTGCCCTGCTGCACGCCGAGGCTTTCGAACGCGTAGCCGCGCACCGAGTTGTCGCCACCGGTGCGGAACAGGAAAACCGAAGGGATCCCGTCGCGCGACGACGCGATGACGGCGCCGATCTCGGCACGACCGATGAGCCCGTCGTTGCGCGACAGCGGCCACCAGCCCACCGCCTTGCCGATCGTGCGGCCGAACTGCTCGGTGGACGCACCGGGGATACCCCAGCCCGCCTGCACGTTGGCCATCCACCCCTTGGTGGGGTCGAGGAGGTTGTCGACGTTGCGCCACGTGTACTCGGCATCGGCGTACAGCGCGTGCGACGACGTGGTCGGCTGGCCGAACGGCGTCTGCTCGTCGACGAACATGCCGACGCCGAACGCCGGCGTGCGAAGTTCGGACAGGGCGCGGCGACGCCACGTCACCGAACCCGTGCGCGTGATGAGGTTCTCGATGTCGGTGCGCGTGGCTCCGGCGGCGAAGGTATCGACCCAGCCACCGGTGCGCGGCGGCAACACGAAGCGCACGGTCGCTTCCTGCACGAGCGACTCGACGCGCAGCGCGGTGTACATCTGCATGCCGCGGCCATTCACATTCATGTCGTTGTAGTTGAGGCTCACGCGGTACTCGGTGTCCGTCGAGTAGCCGACACCCGCTTCGAGGCGTCGTGCCGGAGCCTCGATGACCGAGACCGCCAGCGTGGCGTCGTCGGCGTGCGCGGGATCGGGATCGATCGTCGCCTGGACGCTTGCGAAGTAGCCCGAAGCGAGGAGGCGGCGCACGAAGGTGTCGAGGGCTTCACCGTCGTAGGCGTCGCCCGGCTGGATGTTGGAAAAGCCTTCCACGATCTGCGGCGTGTAGCGCTGCAGGCCACGGAAGTCGATGCGGCCGATGGTGAACGGCGGGCCGCTGTCGAGCGTCACCGACAGGTCGGCGGCACGTTGCGACGGATCGATGAGCGCTCGACTCGCGGTCAGCCGTGCGGCCGCGAAGGGGCTCGCCGCGAGCGTCGCGACCGCGCCTTGCTTGGCGCCGGTCCACGCATCCTGGAGGAAGGGTTCACCCACCGGCAACCCCCACTGCTCGTGCACGCGCGCGATCGCGGCCTCACCCGCTGCGGACGCGCGGGCGGGTCCGTCGACGGTGATGTCGACCTTGCGAACGGTCGTGAGCGGTCCGGGTTCGACGGTGAGACGCACCGTCACCGGCGTCGTGCCGCGATCGACCGCGACGTCGACGGCCGCCGAGAAATGACCCTGTGTGGCGGCGGCCTCGGCAGCTTGCGGGACGGCGTCGCGTATCAGACGCTCGAGCAGGATCTCGGTCATGTCCTCGAAATCCTGCCAACGCACGAGGTCGACGGCGCTGCGGATCGCGGCGGCAATCGGTCCGGGCGCCACGACCTCGACGCGATAGTGCACGGCCGCGTCGGCATGTCGGGGCGTGGCCGGATCGGGCACGCCGGCGGGTGAAGGGTCGCGGGCGACCGTGTCGCCGGCGGTGGGGGACGGGTTGCGCTCGCGCGCCCCGGCGTCGCGCGCGCTCGCCGCGGGCGGGGTCGCCGGGTTCGCGCCGGCGGCGTCCGAGGGCTGGCCGCTAGCGGGCGATGCGACTGTCGCCGTGACGGCGGTCGACAGCGCGAGGAGCAGCGAGCGCCAGGTGCACGGTCGTTTCGTCGCAGGCAACACAGGCGCGATTATCGCCGAGGGCGATGCTCTCGCCGCGGGTCGCCACACGCCGCGGTGCGGCCGGCGCGACGATCGCCTCGTCCAGGAGCGACCACTGCGACAGGTCGTTGAAGTCGAATGGGCTCGGCACCGGCCACAAGTCGGTCGACGGCCGCGATGGCGGCAGGATCGGCAGGCGCGGATCGCTGTAGTCGATTTCGCGACTCGACCCTTGCCCGTACTGCCATACGTAGATCTGGTTGCCATGCGCGTCGAAACGCGTCGCGCAACCGGCAACGAGCGTGGCCGCCGCGAGGACGATGGCAGCGCGCCCGAAGGCGCATAGCGCGGATGCAGTCATGGCGTCTCCTCGACCCGGCCATGCGGGTGGCCGGTACCGGAACGGCGGAACCGTGGCCTGCGCCGTTTCGCGCGTGAGCGCCGGGTCGTTCGTTTCGATTCTTCCCGTTCGAACGCACCTTGGCAAGGCTTGCCGACGGATGGGTCGGCGCCAGCGCGCGACACCCGTTGCAGGAAAGTCGCACACCGGGATCGCGCACCGCGTCGGGTGGGAATGGCCGTTCGGCAGCTTCCATCGAACCATCGTTCGACAGAAACACAAAATCCGGGTGATATCTTCTTGTTCAACATCGAAAACCCTCTCTAAGTCCCTATTTATTAGGCGAAATCGGATTGCAGTCTTTTCGTCGCTAAGTCCTTGTTCGAAAACCGGAAAAGCGTTGACCACAGACTTCGGCCACGCGTATAGTGCGGCCAAGTGGTAAAAAGTGGGTCGAAGTGGGTTGAAGTCTGGGTTTCCTGACGCCGATTCGAGGGTGCAGGCGTCCGACCATCCACTTCGGGGTTCGGCGCTGACGGGTGGACGCGCAGCAGGCGAAGGGGGACGAGCGTGGCAAGCGAGCGCGAACAGGCGGGGACGGATCTGCAACGCTCGGGAAACGGGCGTGATGCTGCCGCGGCGCCGGTCTTTCGCGGCGTGACCGCACTCGTGCTCGACGCCAAGGGGCGCCTCGCGATTCCGGCGAAGCATCGTGAGGCGCTCGCAGGGGCGCGTGGCGAACTCGTCCTGACCGCCGATCCGTCGCGCTGCCTGTTGCTCTATCCGCGCGCGTCGTGGGAGCCCATCCAGGCGCAGTTGATGGCGCTGTCGTCGTTCGACCCGCGCGTGCGCGGTTTGCAGCGCCTCCTCGTCGGGCATGCCGACGACGTCGAAGTCGATGCGGCCGGACGCATCCTGGTGCCGCCGGCGCTGCGTCGCTACGCGAGCCTCGACAAGCGGGTCGTGCTCGTCGGGCAGGGCCGCAAGCTCGAACTCTGGGACGAGGCGCAGTGGGAATTCCAGACTGCGCAGGCCATCGCGCTCCCGAACGACGGACCCCCGGCCGACCTTGCCGGCTTCTCGCTGTAGATGAGCGATGGCTCGCACCTTCCCGTCCTGCTCGACGAAGCGATCGCCGCACTCGCGATCCGGCCCGAGGGCACGTACGTCGACGCGACGTACGGCCGCGGCGGCCACAGTGCGCGCATTCTCGCCGCGCTCGGGCCTGCGGGTCGTCTCATTGCCGTGGATCGCGATCCCGACGCGGCTCGCGGGGCCGACACGCTCGCCGGCCGCGATCCACGCTTCACCTTTCGCCGCGCGTGGTTCTCGCAGTTGCCCGCCGTCCTCGCCGAACTTGCTCCGGCTGGAGTCGATGGCGCGCTCTTCGATCTCGGAACCTCCTCGCCGCAGATCGACGACGCCACGCGCGGCTTCTCTTTGCGCTTCGACGGGCCCCTCGACATGAGGATGGATCCGTCCTGCGGCGAGACGGCCGCCGCCTTCCTGGCCCGCGCCAGCGTGCGCGAATTGACGGAGGTCATCCGCGACTATGGTGAAGAACGGTTTGCTCAATCCATTGCAACGGCAATTGCGGCGGCGCGCGAAGGGGGCGCCATCGAGCGCACGGGGCAGCTGCGTCGTGTCGTGGGCGAAGCCGTCGGCCCGTTCACGCGGGGTGATTGGCGTCAGGATCCGGCCACGCGCACGTTCCAGGCCCTTCGGATTTTCGTGAACCGCGAGCTCTCCGAGGTCGGCAGCGCGCTACCGGCGATGCTGCCGTTCCTGCACGTCGGCGCGCGTCTTGCCGTCATCGCGTTCCACTCGCTCGAGGATCGAATCGTCAAGCGTTTCTTCCAGAAGGCGGCATTGCCGTACGCGGGTGATCCGCGCGCGGCGCGCCTGCCGATCCGTACCGCGGCGCTGCCGCCGGCGCTGCTGACGCGCGTGGGTCGGGCCGTGAAGCCGTCGGCCGCGGAGGTTGCGCGCAATCCGCGTGCACGCAGCGCGATCCTGCGCGTGGCCGAGCGCACGGCAGCGCCGTTGCCCGCGGATTGGCCGCAGGGTTACGTCACGACGGGGTTCGCATGACGCGCGTGAATCTCGTCCTCCTCGCGGTGCTCGTGCTGTGTGCGCTGTCGCTCGTCACCTCGCGGCATCAGGCGCGGCGGCTCTTCGTCGCGCTCGAGCGCGCGCAGGCGGATGCCCGCGCCTACGAGATCGAGTACGGGCAGCTGCAGCTCGAGCAATCGACGTGGGGCATGCCGGCACGCGTGGAGAAGATCGCGCGCGAGCAACTGCACATGCAACTGCCGACGGCGGCGCGCACCGAGATCGTCCCGCTGCCCGCGCCGCGCGCCCCGGAGTCGCGATGAAGGCGGCCGCCGCCACGCGTCCCCGCTTCGCCGCCGCGGCACCGGCGCCGGCGTTGCCGCGCCTGCGCGCGCCGCTCGTGTTCGGCGTGCTGGGGCTCCTCTTCGCGGCGCTGGTCGGCCGTTCGCTGTACCTGCAGTGGATCGACTACGCGTTCTTGCAGGAGCAAGGCAGCGCGCGCCACTCGCGCGAGCTCGAGGTTCCCGCGCACCGCGGCCGCATCGTCGATCGCTTCGGCGAGGTGCTCGCGGTCTCCACGCCGGTACGCTCGCTGTGGGCGTTTCCCGACAAGTTCGAGGCGAGCCCCGAGCAACTGAAGCAGCTCGCGAGCATCCTCGAAACGACGCCGCAGCGCATCGCCACGAGGCTCGAGGCACGCGACGAGTTCACGTTTCTCGCCCGCCAGGTCGCACCCGAGACGTCGGAGCGCGCCAAGGCGCTCGGCATCGCCGGCCTGCACGACCAGACCGAATATCGGCGCTACTATCCCGGCGGCGAGGTCATGGCGCAGGTGATCGGCTTCACCGGTGACCAGGACGCCGGACAGGAAGGCATCGAGCTCGCGCAGCAGTCGTGGCTCGCCGGCGTGCCGGGGAGCCGGCGCGTGATCATCAACCGGCGCTTCGAGGCGGTCGAGGACGTCGCCGCAATTCGCGCGCCGCAGGCCGGTCGCGATCTCGCGCTGTCGATCGACACGCGATTGCAGTACCTCGCCTTCCGCGAGCTCAAGGCCGCGGTCGAGGCGAACAAGGCCAAGGCCGGAGGCATGGTGATCCTGGACGTTGCCACCGGCGAGATTCTCGCGCTTGCCAACTGGCCCACGTACAACCCCAATCGCCGGGACAAGGTGGCGCGCGAGAAGATGCGCAATCGTGCGCTCACCGACGTCTTCGAGCCTGGCTCGACGCTGAAGCCCTTCACCATCGCCACCGCGCTCGAGGCGGGCAAGGTCCGACCCGACACCGTGATCCAGACCGGCAACGGCTCGCTCACCATCGGCGCCAACACGATTCACGACGCGCACGCCGGCGGTGCGCTCACCGTCGAGCAGGTCATCCAGAAATCGTCGAACGTCGGCTCGGCCAAGATCGCGCTGTCGCTTCCCGCGCAGGCGATGTGGCAGACGTTTTCGAACGTCGGCTTCGGCGCCGTGCCGAAGACAGGATTCCCCGGCGAGGTCGCGGGCCGGCTGCGGCCGGCGAAGACGTGGAAGCCGATCGAGCAGGCGACGATGGCGTACGGGCACGGCATCTCGGTGAACCTCGTGCAGCTCGCGCGCGCGTACACGATCTTTGCCACGGCCGGCTTCGTCAAACCGGTGACGCTGCTCAAGACCGAAGGCGCGGTCGACGGCTCGCGTGTCATCTCGCCGGCGACCGCGGCGGCCGTCCGGCACATGCTCGAGATGGCCGTCGGGCCCGGCGGCACGGCACCCAAGGCGCAGGTCGTGGGTTATCGGGTCGCCGGCAAGACCGGGACGGCGCACAAGCTCGAGGGCAAGGGTTACGCGGCGAACAAGTACGTCTCGTCGTTCGTCGGATTCGCTCCGGCGTCGCAACCGCGGCTCATCGTCGCCGTGATGATCGACGAGCCGTCGGGTGGCCAGTACTACGGTGGCTCGGTGGCCGGTCCCGTGTTCTCGAGCGTGATGGGCTCGGCGCTGCGCCTGCTGGGCGTGCCGACCGATGCCCCCGTGAACAACGTGATCCTCCCGCCCGACGGCATCGAAGTGGGTGAGGAGACGTGATGGCGGGCCGGTGCAGCCGACGCTCGTCGCGGGCTCGATCGCCACGTCGCGGAGCCGGGTGATGCCCGATCCCGTGCACGATCTCGACGTCGCCGCACTGCTCGCGCGCCTGGGCGCGCGGCCACGGCGCATCACGTCCGACAGCCGGCGCGTGGAGCCGGGGGTGGCCTTTGCCGCGTACCCCGGGATCGTCGCCGACGGTCGCCGGTTCATCGCCGACGCACTCGCGCGCGGCGCGGCGGCCGTGTTGTGGGAGGCGCGCGGGTGGCGCTGGGATCCGGAGCTTTCCGGACCGCAGCTCGCCGTCGAAGGCTTGCAGCAGCGCGTCGGCGCCATCGCCGACTTCATCTACGGCAGCCCCTCGCGCGAGCTGTGGATGGTCGGTGTCACCGGCACCAACGGGAAGTCGTCGTGCGCGCATTGGGTCGCGCAGGCGCTCGACGCCTGCGGGCGGCGCGCTGCCGTCATCGGTACGCTGGGCAACGGCCTCATCGGCGCGACGGCGCCGGCATCGCACACGACCCCCGACGCCGCGATGCTGCACGAACTGCTCGCGCAGTTTCGCGCCGCCGGTGCCCGCGCGGTGGCGATGGAGGCGTCGTCGCATGGCCTCGACCAGGGTCGCGTGAATGGCACGAATTTCGACGTCGCGCTCTTCACCAACCTCACGCGCGACCACCTCGACTATCACAAGACGATGGCGGCGTACGGTGCCGCGAAGGCACGGCTTTTCGCCTGGCCGCAACTGCGCACTGCCGTGATCAATGCCGACGACCTCTTCGGCCGCAGCCTGATCGATGCGACTCGCTCGCGTGGCCAACCGACGCTGACTTACGGGCTTGGCAGCGCCGACATCGCGGCCACGCCCTTGTCGGTGGACCGGCGCGGCATCGTGCTCGACGTCGTGACCCCCTGGGGGCGCGGCACGCTGCGCTCGGGCTTGGTCGGGGCGTTCAATGCGCAGAATCTCCTCGGCGTCCTGGGCGTGCTCCTCGCGTCCGACGTGCCGCTCGCGCAGGCGCTCGACGTGCTCGGCACGCTGGGCGCACCCGCCGGGCGCATGCAGCGCCTGGGCGGCGAGCGCAAGCCGCTCGTGGTCGTCGATTACGCGCACACGCCCGACGCGCTCGAAAAGGTGCTCGTGGCGTTGCGCTCCGCGGTCACTTCCGGCGGCGAACTCGTCTGCGTGTTCGGTTGCGGTGGCGACCGCGATCCGGGCAAGCGCTCGCAGATGGGCGCGATCGCCGCGGCACACGCCGACCGCGTCGTGGTCACGAGCGACAACCCGAGAAGCGAGGATCCCCTCGCCATCGCGCAGGAGGTCGCCAAGGGCGTGCTCGACGCGGGGCACCGGCGCTGGACCATCGAGGTCGACCGGCGCGCGGCCATCGCGACCGCGATCGCAAGCGCCGGCAAGGATGACGTCGTGCTCATCGCCGGCAAGGGGCACGAGACCTACCAGGAACGCGGGGGCGAGCGGCACCCCTTCTCCGATATCGACGAAGCCGCGACAGCATTGGCAGCATGGAGCAAGGCATGATGGACACGAACGCCGCCGCGCAGGCGGTGCGCGGGCGACCGCTCGGCGGCAGCGCCGCTTTCCGGCGCGTGACGACCGACAGTCGGGACGTCGCCCCCGGTGACCTCTTCGTCGCGCTGCGCGGCGAGCACTACGACGGCCACGACTTCGTCGGTGCCGCGCTCGACCGCGGCGCGGTCGGCGCGATCGTCGCCGACGCCCGCGCGCACGATCTGCCCGGGGTGCGCATCGCGGTGGCCGATCCGCTCGCCGCGTTGGGTGAGCTCGCCGCGCACTGGCGCAGGCAGTTCACGTTGCCGGTCGTCGTGATCGTCGGCAGCAACGGCAAGACGACGGTCAAGGAGATGACCGCGGCGATCCTGCGCGAGGAATTCGGCGTCGACGGCGTGCTCGCGACGCGCGGCAATCGCAACAATGCGATCGGGCTGCCGTTGACGCTGCTGGCGCTCGACGCAACGCAGCGCGCCGCGGTGATCGAGCTCGGCATGAACCACCGCGGCGAGACGCGCGAGCTCGTCGCCATCGCGGCCCCGACGATCGTGCTCGTGAACAACGCGCAGCGCGAGCACCAGGAGTTCATGGCCAGCGTCGCCGACGTCGCCGCGGAGCACGCCGACGCGATCGCCGGACTCGCACCGGGCGGCGTTGCGATCGTCAATGCCGACGATGCCCATGCCGACCTGTGGCGGTCGGCCGCGGCGCGTGCGTCGGCCTGCGTGACGAGTTTCGGCTTCGCCGCCGGTAGCGATGTCACCGCGACGCTGCGTCCGGCGGCGGCGGGCAGCGTGCTCGCGCTCAACACGCCGGTCGGGCACGCCCACGTCAACCTCACCGCACCGGGCGTGCACATGGCGCGCAATGCCCTGGCCGCTGCCGCGGCGGCGATCGGCGCGGGCGCGTCGATCGGTGCCGTCAAGCGTGGGCTCGCGTCGTTCCGGCCCGTCGCCGGCAGGCTCGTCACCGTCTGGGCGACCGGCGGTGCCTGCGTGCTCGACGACAGCTACAACGCGAACCCCGACTCGATGCGCGCCGCGATCGACGTGCTCGCCGCCGCACCCGGAATCCGGGTGCTCGTCGTCGGCGACATGGGCGAGGTCGGCGCGCAGGGCCCCGCGTTCCACCGCGAGGTCGGCGCACACGCCCGCGAGCGCGGCATCGACCGGCTCTACGCGCTCGGCGCGCAGTCGGCGGAAGCGGCGAGCGCGTTCGGCGCCGGCGCGGCGCATTTCACCGACGTCGAGGCGCTCTCGGCTGCGCTGCGCGCCGAGGCAGGAGAGGGCGTGACGTTCCTCGTCAAGGGCTCGCGCTTCATGCGCATGGAGCGCGTCGTCGCGGCGCTGACCGGCCGTGTCGAGAGGGAGCACTGATGCTCGTCCTCCTCGCCGAATGGCTCGAGCCGTTCGCGCGCGCCTTCAACGTCTTCAGCTACATCACGCTGCGCGCGGTGCTGGCGACGATGACCGCACTGGTCATCTCCTTCCTCATCGGCCCGCGCATGATCGACTGGCTCACGCGCATGAAGATCGGCCAGTCGGTGCGCGACGATGGCCCCAAGACGCACCTCGTCAAGGCGGGGACGCCGACGATGGGCGGTGCGCTCATCCTGGTCGCCATCGTCGTCACCACGCTCCTGTGGGGCAACCTCAGCAATCGCTTCGTCTGGGTGGTGCTGCTCGTCACGCTGGGCTTCGGCGCCATCGGCTGGGTCGACGACTGGCGCAAGGTCGTGCACCGCAATCCCAAGGGGCTGTCGGCGCGCGCCAAGTTCTTCTGGCAGTCGGCGATCGGTTTCGTCGCCGCGGTCTATCTCGCCTTCTCGGTCTCGGCCGAGAACAATCCGCAGTTGCTGCGGCTGTTCTCGGAGTGGGTCGCGAGTGGCTTCGCCGCGGGGCTGTCGGCGCGCGCCGACCTCATCGTCCCGTTCTTCAAGTCGATCTCGTATCCGCTCGGCATGTGGGGCTTCATCGCCCTCACGTACTTCGTGATCGTCGGCACGAGCAATGCGGTGAATCTCACCGACGGCCTCGACGGGCTCGCGATCATGCCCACGGTGATGATCGCGGGTGCGCTCGGCATCTTCGCCTACGTGACCGGCAACGCGATCTTCGCGCGCTACCTGGGATTCCCGCACATTCCCGGCACCGGCGAGCTTGCGGTGATCTGCGGGGCCATCGGCGGCGCCGGCCTGGGCTTCCTGTGGTTCAACGCGTATCCGGCCGACGTGTTCATGGGTGACGTCGGCGCGCTCGCGCTGGGTGCGGCGCTCGGCACGATCGCGGTCATCGTCCGGCAGGAGATCGTCCTGTTCATCATGGGGGGTGTTTTCGTCGCCGAGACGCTGTCGGTGATGATCCAGGTGGCGTCGTTCAAGATGCGCGGCAAGCGTGTCTTTCGCATGGCGCCGATCCACCATCACTTCGAGCTGAAGGGCTGGAAGGAGAACCAGGTCGTGGTCCGCTTCTGGATCATCACCATGCTCCTGGTGCTCTTCGGCCTGTCGACGCTGAAGCTGCGGTGACCGCGATGCGCTACGCCGGTCGCAACGTCGTGGTGCTGGGTGCGGGGCTCACCGGCTCTTCGCTTGCGCGCCATCTCGTGCGCGAGGGTGCCGAGGTGCGCATCGCCGACACGCGTGCGGCGCCGCCCCGCGCGGCGGAGCTTGCCGCCACACTCCCCGACGTCGCGCTCGTCACCGGCACCTTCGACGACGCCACCTTCGCGGGAGTCGACATGATCGCGATCTCGCCGGGGGTGCCCCAGGATCATCCCGCGATCGCCGCCGCACTCGCCCGGGGGGTCGAACTCGTGGGCGACGTCGAGCTCTTCGCGCGCGCACTCCCCGCCGGGCAGAAGGTGCTCGCGATCACCGGGTCGAACGGCAAGACGACGGTGACCGCGCTGACCGGTGCGCTGTGCCGCGCCGGGGGCCTGCGCACGGTCGTCGCCGGCAACATCGGCGATGCCGTCCTCGACGTGCTCGCGCGCTTCCACGGCGCCGGCGCCTCGCAGGCCTGGCCCGACGCCTTCGTCCTCGAGCTGTCGAGCTTCCAGCTCGAAGCCACGCGTTCGCTGCGGCCGACCGCAGCGACGGTGCTCAACGTCACCGACAACCACCTCGACCGCTACGGCGAGCTCGCGGCGTACGCCGCGGCAAAGGCGCGCATTTTCGCCAACGGTGGCGTGCAGGTCCTCAATCGCGACGACCCGCGCTCGCTGGCCATGCGCCTGCCCGCGCGCACGGTCGAGACCTTTGGCACGAGCGTGCCGGCCAGCGAGGGCGAATGGGGGCTCGTGCGCGTCGATCGCACGTCGTGGCTCGCGCACGGTGGCGGACTGCTCGCGCCGGTCGATTCGCTCCTGCTCATGGGTCGCCACAACGCGCTCAATGCGCTGGCGGCACTCGCGCTCACCGCGACCCTCACGCGCATCGATCACCGCGTCCTGGAAGCGCTGCGGACGTTCGAAGGGCTGCCGCATCGCATGCGGCGCATCGCCGAGGCGCACCGGATCGTCTACGTCGACGATTCGAAGGCGACGACGGTCGCGGCGACGCGGGCGGCGCTCGACGGGATCGAGCGCCCGGCGATCCTCATCGCCGGCGGCGACGGCAAGGGGCAGGATTTCCGTCCGCTGAAGGCGGCGATCGCAGCCGATTGCAAGGCGGTGCTGCTCATCGGGCGCGATGCGCCGCGCATCGCCGAGGCGCTCGCCGGAAGCCCGGTCGACGTCGAGATCGTGTCTACCCTGGACCGCGCGGTCGACCGCGCCTTCGAGATCGCGGTGCCGGGCGACGCCGTGCTCCTGTCGCCGGCGTGCGCGAGCCTCGACCAGTTCACCGACTACGTCGAGCGTGGCGAGCGCTTTGCCGCTCGCGTCCACGCGCACCTGGCGGAGCGTGCCTCGCATGCGTAAGGCGCTCACGCATCCGGCTTCGCCGCGATCGGCCACACGTGCGCTGCGGCCCGAGGTCGCGGTGCCGCGTGGCAGTGCGGCACGCACGCTCGCCGTCTACGACGCCTCGCTCGCGTGGTCGGCGCTCTTGCTCCTTGCGATCGGGCTCGTGATGGTCTACTCGGCATCGATCGCCAGCGCGGAGGCCGCGGCGCACACCGGCCATCGCGCGTGGTACTTCCTCGCCCGGCACGCCCTGTTCGTCACCGCGGGGCTCCTCGCCGCCGCGGTGACCTTCCAGGTGCCGATGCGGGCGTGGGAGGCGCTTGCACCGTGGCTGTTCATCGCCGGCGTCGTGCTGCTCGCGCTGGTGCTCGTGCCGGGCGTGGGCAAGACGGTCAACGGCTCGCGGCGCTGGCTCTCGCTCGCGCTCGTGAACGTGCAGCCTTCCGAGTTCATGAAGCTCGCGGTGGTGCTGTACGCGGCGAGCTACGCGGTGCGTCGCGCCACGTTCCTCCACGCCGAGCAGCCGCTGCGCCAGACGATCGTGCGCGGCTTCCTGCCGCTTTTTGCCGTGATGGTCGTCGTGGGCGGCCTCTTGCTCCTCGAGCCCGACTTCGGCGCCTTCGTCGTCATCGTCGCGATCGCCTTCGGCATCCTCTTCCTGGGCGGCCTCGACTGGCGGCTCTTCCTCGGCCTCGCGGCGCTCCTGCCCGTCGCGCTCACCGGCATCCTCGTGGCCGCACCGTATCGCCTGCAGCGCCTCACCGCGTTCCTCGATCCGTGGTCGGATCCGCTCGGCAAGGGTTATCAGCTGTCGCACTCGCTCATCGCCTTCGGCCGCGGCGAGTGGTTCGGCGTGGGCCTGGGGTCGAGCGTGGAGAAGCTCCTCTTCCTGCCCGAGGCGCACACCGACTTCCTGCTCGCCGTGATCGCCGAGGAACTGGGCTTCGTCGGTGTCACGGTGGTGATCGCGCTCTTCATGTGGGTGCTCTTTCGCGCCTACGGCATCGGCAACCAGGCCGCGCGCCTGGGTCGCCCCTTCGCCTCGCTCGTCGCGCAGGGCATCGGTGTCTGGCTCGGCGTGCAGGCATTCATCAACATCGGCGTGAACATGGGCGTGCTGCCGACCAAGGGGTTGACGCTGCCGCTCCTGTCCTTCGGTGGCAGCGGCATCGTCGCCAACTGCGTGGCCGTCGCGCTCCTGCTGCGCATCGACTACGAGAACCGGCGGCTCCTGCGCGGGTTTACGGTGTGATGGCGACGGCGCGCGTGAACGTGATGATCACCACCGGCGGCACCGGCGGCCACGTCTTTCCCGGACTCGCCGTCGCGCACAAGCTCGCCGCGCGCGGCGCGGGCGTGTTCTGGCTCGGCACACGCGAGGGCATCGAGGCGCGCCTCGTGCCGCAGCATGGCGTCGAGTTCGAGGCGGTTCCGTTTCGCGGCGTCCGTGGCAAGGGCTGGCGCACGCTCTTCACCGGCCCGTTCGCGCTCGTCGGCGCCTGCGCGCACGCCCACGCGATCATGAAGCGCCGCCTGCCCGACGTCGTGCTGGGCCTCGGTGGCTTCGCCTCGTTCCCGGGCGCGCTCATGGGCGCCGCGACGGGGCGCAAGCTCGTCTTGCACGACTCCAACGCCGTCGCGGGACTCGCCACGCGCCTGCTCGCCTACGGTGCCGACCGCATCCTGTTGGGCTTTCCGCAGGCGCTGCGCGGCAGGCACGCGCGCCGCGTCGAGTGGGTGGGCAATCCGTTGCGCGATGCGCTTTGCGCGCTGCCGCCGCCGGCGGAGCGCTTCGCCGGACGCGCAGGCCCGTTGCGTCTCCTCGTCGTCGGCGGCAGCCTCGGCGCGCAGGCGCTCAACGCGCTCGTGCCCGCGGCGATCGCCACGCTTCCCGAAGCGCAGCGGCCGGTGATCGTGCATCAGTCCGGGGAGCGGCACATCGCCGACCTGCGCGCCGCGTACGCGCACGCGGGCGTCGCCGCCGAGTGCGTCGCCTTCATCGACGACATGGCCTCCCGCTACGCCTGGGCCGACTTCGTCGTGTGTCGCGGCGGCGCGCTCACGGTGTCCGAACTTGCGGCCGTGGGGCTCGGGGCGCTCGTCGTGCCGCTGCCCGGCGCGATCGCCGACGAGCAGAGCGCCAACGCGCAATTCCTCGTTGCCGCCCATGCCGCGTGGCAGGAGGCGCAGGGCACGCTCACGCCGCAGCGTCTTGGGGCACGCGTGGGCGGCCTCGATCGCAGCACCTGTCTCGCGCTCGCGCAGGCCGCGTACGCGCTCGGCAAGCGCGATGCCGCGGGGCGTGTGGCCGACGTGTGCCTGGGCTTCGGAGCGCGCGCATGAAGCACAAGGTCAAGCGCGTGCACTTCGTGGGCATCGGCGGCGCCGGGATGAGTGGCATCGCCGAGGTGCTGGCAACGCAAGGCTACGTCGTGACGGGATCCGATCTCGTCGCCAACGCGGCCACCGAGCGCCTCGCGCGCCTCGGGGTGCGCATCACGTTGGGGCACGCCGCCGACAACAGCGCGCACGCCGACGCGGTCGTCGTGTCCACCGCGGTGGCCGCCGACAATGCGGAGGTCGCCGCCGCGCGCGCGCGCGGCGTCCCCGTCGTCCCGCGCGCGCTCATGCTGGCCGAACTGATGCGCCTCAAACAGGGGATCGCGGTCGCCGGCACGCACGGCAAGACGACGACGACGAGCCTCATCGCCTCGGTGCTCGCCGAAGGCGGCCTCGATCCCACCTTCGTCATCGGCGGGCGCCTCCTGTCGGCGGACGCCAACGCGGGTCTTGGCAGCGGCGAGTTCCTGGTCGCCGAAGCCGACGAGTCGGACGCGTCGTTCCTCTACCTGTCGCCGGTGATGGCCGTGGTCACCAACGTCGACGCCGATCACATGGAGACGTACGGCCACGACTTCTCGCGACTCACCCGCGCCTTCGTCGATTTCCTGCAGCGGTTGCCGTTCTACGGTGTCGCCGTCGCATGCATCGACGACGTGCACCTGCGCGGTCTTCTCGCCGAGGTGTCGAAGCCGCTCGTGACGTATGGCCTCGACGCCGGCGCCGACCTGCAGGCGATCGGCGTCGTCAACGTCGGCGGCCGCATGCGCTTCACGGCACGCGCGAAGGGTGCACCCGATCTTCCGGTGGAGCTGGCGCTGCCTGGCGTGCACAACGTGCGCAACGCGCTGGCGGCCATCGCCGTCGGGCGCGAGGCGGGCGTCGCCGACGCCGCGATCGCCCGCGCGCTCGCCGGGTTCCGTGGCGTGGGGCGCCGCTTCCAGCGCTACGGCGAGATCCGCCTTGCGAGCGGTGGGGCGTTCACGCTCATCGACGACTACGGGCATCACCCGGCCGAGATGGCGGCAACGCTCGATGCCGCGCGCGCGAGCTTCCCCGGGCGCCGCCTGGTCCTCGCCTTCCAGCCGCACCGCTACACGCGCACGCGCGATCTGTTCGAGGACTTCGTGGCCGTGCTCTCGACGGTCGACGCGCTGGTGCTGGCCGACGTCTATCCCGCGGGTGAGGCGCCGATCGTCGCCGCCGACGGTCGGGCGCTCGCGCGTGCCGTGCGCGTGGCGGGGAAGGTCGAGCCGATCTTCGTCGAAGACATCGCGGCGCTGCCGGCAGCGCTGTGCGCGATCCTGCGCGCCGGCGACGTCGTGGTGACGATGGGTGCGGGTTCGATCGGCGGCGTCGCCGCGCAGGTCGCAGCCGGCGCCGGGGGCTGCTGACGATGGCGCGTCACCCCCAATTCGCAGCGGACCCCGGGGCGGGGCTGCGCGGCCGGCTCGCGCACGACGCGCCGCTCGCGCGCTACACGAGTTGGCGCGCCGGGACCGGTCGCTGCGACATCCTGTACCTGCCCGCCGGGCGCGACGACCTCGCGGCGTTCCTGCGCACGCTGCCGCCGACGATGCCGGTGACGGTCCTCGGACTGGGCAGCAACACGCTGGTGCGCGACGGCGGCATCCGCGGCGCCGTCGTCGTCATGCACGACGCTGGCGCCGCCCTCGCGGTCGCCGATGGGCTCATCTACGTCGAAGCCGGCGCGGCGAGTCCCAAGCTCGCGCGCTTCGCGGCGGTGCACGGCTGTGCCGAGGCGGAGTTCCTGGCCGGCGTTCCCGGCACCGTCGGCGGGGCGCTTGCGATGAATGCCGGCTGCTACGGCGGGGAGACGTGGCGCCACGTCGCGCGCGTCGAGGTCGTGCTGCGTGACGGCACCTTCGTCGTGCGCACGCCCGCCGACTACGTGATCGGCTACCGCAGCGTGTGCGCCCGCGCGCCGGCATCGACGCCGGAGATCTTCACCGCGGCGTGGTTCCGCTTTCCGCATGGCGATGCGAGCGCGGCGCGGGCGCGCATCCGCGAACTGCTGGCGCGGCGTATCGCCACGCAGCCGTTGTCGCTGCCCAACGCCGGCAGCGTCTTTCGCAATCCGCCGGGCGACCACGCGGCGCGGCTCATCGAGCACTGCGGCCTCAAGGGTCGCGCCATCGGCGGCGCCCGCGTGTCGGAGCAGCACGCGAACTTCATCGTGAACGCGGGCGGCACGGCGCGGGCGGCCGACATCGAGGCGTTGATCGACGTCGTGCGCGGGACCGTACTCGCGACGACGGGCATCGCGCTCGAGCCCGAGGTGCGCATCGTCGGCGAGGTGCAACGATGAGCGGCGCGGCCTTCGGCAAGGTGGCGGTGCTCATGGGCGGGCCCTCGGCCGAGCGCGAGGTCTCGCTCATGTCCGGCCGCGGCGTGCTCGCCGCGCTGCGCGAGAAGGGCGTCGATGCGCATCCGTTCGATCCATCGGAGCGCGACCTGTGGGACCTGAAGCGCGACGGCTACGCGCGCGCCTTCATCGCGCTGCATGGCCGCTTCGGCGAGGACGGCACGGTGCAAGGCGCGCTGGAAGCCCTCGGCATCCCCTACACCGGCAGCGGCGTGATGGCCTCCGCGCTTGCCATGGACAAGTGGCGCACCAAGCTCGTCTGGCTCGCGTGCGGCATTCCCACCCCGGCGTACCGCATCGTCGATGCGACGACCGACTGGTCGCGCGTCGTCGCCGAGCTGGGACTCCCGCTCATCGTGAAGCCCGCGCGCGAGGGCTCGACGCTCGGCATCACGCGGATCACCGGCCCCGACCCGGCAGCCCTTGCCGCCGCGCACGCGCTCGCCGCGCGCCACGATGCGCTGGTGCTCGTCGAGGCGTTCGTCGCGGGGCAGGAACTCACCGCGTCGATCGTGAGCGGTCGCGCGCTGCCGCTCATCCGCATCGAGGCACCCCGAGGGAACTACGACTATCACAGCAAGTACTTCTCCGACGAGACGAAGTACTTCTGCCCGGCGGGGTTGCCCGAGGACGTCGAGATGGAGATCCGGACGACGTGCCTGCGCGCCTTCGACGTCATCGGCTGCACCGGTTGGGGCCGCGTCGACCTCATCCTGCGCTCCGACGGCACGTACTCGCTGCTCGAGGTCAACACCTCACCCGGCATGACCGGTCACAGTCTGGTTCCGATGGCGGCCAAGGCCGCCGGCATGTCGTACGCCGACCTGTGCGTCGAGATCCTGCGAGGCGCGCATGTGGGATGACGCCCGCCAGATGAACGCGCTCGCGCTCACGCTGACGCTGCTCGCGGTCGCGGGGCTCGTGGCGGCCGCGATCGCCTTCGTCGTGCGCGAGCCCGCGTTCGCCTTCCACGAGGTCGTGGTCACGGGCCCGCTCAACCGCGTCAACAGCGCGCAGTTCGAAGCGGCGGTTCGCGACGATCTCACGGGAACGTTCTTCACGATGGACCTCGAGCAGGCGCGCAGCGCGCTCGCCCGCGTGCCGTGGGTGCGCAGCGTCGCATTGCGCCGCCAGTGGCCCGATCGCCTCGAGGTCACGATCGACGAGTACCAGCCGCTGGCACGCTTGGACGCCGAGCGTTTCGTGAGTGATCGCGGTGAGGTCTTCGCGGCCGCTTCGCAGGACGTCCTGCCGCGTTTCGAGGGTCCGGCGTCGCGCGCGCCGGAGATGGTGGCGCACTACCGCACGTTCACCGATGCCTTGCGTCCGCTCGACTTGAGCATCGCCGAGTTGCGCCTGTCGGCGCGCGGCGGCTGGCGGCTTCGCACCGAAGGTGCCGCGGGACCGTTGACGCTCGAGCTTGGCCGCGACGATCCGGATGGCAGGCTCGCGCGCTTCGTCGCCGTGCACGCGCGCACGCTGGGCGCCCTCGCGCGCGCGGGAACGCGCGTGGATGCGGTCGACCTTCGCTATCGCAATGGCTTTGCCGCCCGCGTGCCGGGCTTTCGGGAGAAGGGCGGGAAGCCGGCGGCGTGACGGACGCGCCGGCGCCCAGGGAACGCGTCGCAGCGGATGGGGAACAGGACGGTACATGAAGGACAGCAAGAACGTGATCGTGGGACTCGACATCGGGACGTCGAAGATCGTCGCGATCGTCGCCGAAGTCTCGCCGGAGGGCGAGCTTGCCATCGTCGGTCTGGGGCAGGCGCCGTCGCGCGGGCTCAAGAAGGGCGTGGTGGTGAACATCGAGGCGACGATGGCGTCGATCCAGCGCGTGCTGGAGGAGGCCGAAGTGATGGCCGACTGCCAGATCAAGGAGGTCTACACCGGAATCGCCGGCAGCCACATCCGCTGCTACACGTCGCACGGGATGGTCGCGATCAAGGAGAAGGAGGTCACGCAGGCCGACATCGATCGCGTGGTCGATACCGCGAAGGCGATTCCGATTCCCAACGACCAGCAGATCCTGCACATCGTCCCGCAGGCCTTCACGATCGACGGCCAGGAGGACGTGCGCGAGCCGCTCGGCATGAGCGGCGTGCGCCTTGAAGTGGACGTGCACATCGTCACCGGCGCGGTCTCGGCGGTGGAGAACATCACGAAGTGCATCCGCCGCTGCGGCCTCGAGGTTCGCGACGTGATCCTGCAGCCGCTCGCCTCGGCCGCCGCGGTGTTGTCCGACGACGAGAAGGACCTGGGCGTGTGCCTGATCGACATCGGCGGCGGCACCACCGACATCGCGGTATACGCGAACGGTGCGATCCGCCACACCGCGGTGATCCCCATCGCCGGCGATCAGGTCACCAACGACATCGCGATGACCTTGCGCACGCCGACCAAGGAGGCGGAGGAGCTCAAGGTGCGCTACGGCTGCGCGCTGCGCCAGTTGGCCGACGCCAACGACGTGATCGAGGTGCCCGGCGTCGGCGACCGCGCGCCGCGCAAGCTCTCGCGACCGATGCTCGCCGAAGTGATCGAGCCGCGGATCGAGGAGCTCTTCCAGTTCGTGCAGTCCGAGGTGCGGCGCAGCGGCTTCGAGGAGCTCATCTCGTCGGGCATCGTCATCACCGGCGGCACGGCGCTGCTGCAGGGCATGACCGAATTGGGCGAGGAGCTCTTCCACGTGCCGGTGCGCATCGGCGTCCCGGCGTACGCGGGGCACCTCGCCGACGTCGTGCGCAGTCCGCGTTACGCGACGAGCATGGGGCTCCTGCTCGAAGGGCGCGACCAGTACGTGCGCGGCGTGGCGGCCCGCGCGCAGTCGGTCGGCATCGGCGGCGCGGCCGAGCGGATGCGGCAATGGTTCAAGGCGAATTTCTAGGACGACAACGACAAGGAAAGACGGCAGTGACTCGGGGCATCGCGGTTCAGCGGTTCAAATCGACAGGAGAAGGAGCACACCATGTTTGAAATCATCGATCCCAGCCAGGACGACGGCGCGATCATCAAGGTCATCGGAGTGGGGGGCTGTGGCGGCAACGCGGTCGAGCACATGATCGCGCGCGGCCTCGCGGACGTGGACTTCATCTGCGCCAACACCGACGCGCAGGCCTTGAAGCGCTCGACGGCAGGTACCCAACTGCAGCTGGGCTCCACGCTGACCCGCGGGCTCGGCGCCGGCGCCAAGCCCGAGATCGGGCGCGATGCGGCGATGGAGGATCGGGATCGCATCGCCGAGATGATCGGCGGCGCCGACATGCTCTTCATCACCGCCGGCATGGGCGGCGGCACGGGGACCGGTGCCGCGCCGGTCATCGCCGACATCGCGAAGAGCATGGGCATCCTCACCGTGGCCGTCGTCACGCGGCCCTTCGCCTTCGAGGGCAAGCGTCAGCGCGTTGCGCAGGCGGGCATCGAGGAGCTGCAAAAGAAGGTCGACTCGCTCATCATCATTCCCAACGACAAGCTCATGCAGGTCCTGGGCGACGACATTCCGCTGCTCGACGCGTACGCCGCGGCCAACGACGTCCTGCACGGCGCCGTTTCGGGCATCGCCGAGGTCATCAACAATCCCGGCCTCGTCAACGTCGACTTCGCGGACGTGCGCACGGTGATGGGCGAGGTCGGGATGGCGATGATGGGCTCGGCCACCGCGAGCGGCGTCGAGCGCGGCCGGCTCGCCGCCGAGCAGGCGGTGCGCAGCCCCTTGCTCGAGGACGTCAATCTCGCAGGTGCGCGCGGTGTGCTCGTCAACGTCACGGCGTCGGCCGGCCTCAAGATGAAGGAGTACTACGAGGTCATGAACACCATCAAGGAGTTCACCGCCGAGGATGCGATGGTGATCGTGGGCACGGTGATCGACGACGCGATCGGCGACGACCTGCGGGTGACGATGATCGCCACGGGCCTCGGCGGGGCTGCCGCGCAGCAGGCGAAGCCGCGGCCGCGCCTCGAGGTGTTCGAGACGGCCGTGGTCGAGCGCACCGGCACCGACGGGATGGGCGTGCAGGTCGAGACGATCGACTACGACCGGCTCGACCAACCGGCCGTCATGCGCAAGGGGCGGGCGAGCGCGGCACCGTCGGTGGCGCCGGCCTTCGACGCCTCGGAGATTCCGGCGTTCCTGCGCAAGCAGGCGGACTAGGCAAGCGGTGGCCGGCGAGCCGGGACGCGTGCGCGCGAATGCTAGAATGCGAGGCCCGCCCGGCCCGGTCGCGGGAAAACTGGCCATGCTCAAGCAACGCACGCTCAAGACGGCAACGCGCACGACGGGTGTCGGCCTGCACACCGGCGCGCGCGTCGAGCTGACGCTGCGTCCCGCGGCGCCCGATACCGGGATCGTCTTCCACCGGGTCGATCTCGCCGACGCGCCGCCGCTACCCGCGCTTGCCACCTGTGTCGGCGATACGCGCCTCGCCTCGACGCTGCGCGTCGGTCAGGCGAGCGTGGCGACCGTCGAGCACCTCATGTCCGCACTCGCCGGCCTTGGGGTCGACAACCTGCACGTCGACGTCGCGGGACCGGAATTGCCGATCATGGACGGCAGCGCCGGGCCGTTCGTGTTCCTGCTGCAATCGGCCGGGCTCGTCGAGCAGAACGCCGCCAAGCGCTACCTGCGCATCGTCGAGACGGTCGAGGTTCGCGACGGCGACAAGTGGGCGCGCTTCAGCCCCTTCGACGGCTACCGCCTCGACTTCACCATCGACTTCCCGCATCCGGTCTTCGGCTCGGAGAACCGCCACGTCGTCGTCGACTTCGCGGCCGATTCGTACGCGAAGGAGGTGGCGCGGGCGCGCACGTTCGCCTTCATGCAGGATGTCGACGCGATGCGTGCCGCCGGCCTCGCGCTCGGGGGCAGCCTGCAAAACGCGGTCGTGCTCGACGAGGTCAAGGTGCTCAACGCCGAGGGGTTGCGCTACGACAACGAGTTCGTGCGGCACAAGGTCCTCGACGCCATCGGCGACATCTATCTGCTCGGGCATCCGCTCATTGGCCAGTACACGGCGTACAAGTCGGGGCACGGCCTCAACAACCTGCTGTGCCGGGCGCTGCTCGAGCGTACCGACGCGTGGCAGGCGGCGACGTTTGCCGACGCCACCGCGGTGCCCGACGCCTTCCGCGACTGGGCGCCGCAGCCGGGGTGACGGTGGGGCCGCGCGCGGGTGCCGCGCGCCGCAGCGATGTCGGCGTGGGGGCGCCGTACCGGTCCGTGGCATGCTGATCGTCCGCCTCCTCCTCTTTCTCGCCCTCGGCGCGATCGTCGTCGCGGCGCTGTTCTACTTCTTCCAGCGTGATCGCCGCTACCTGCGCTTCATCGTGCAGGTGGCGAAGTTCACCGTCGCCCTGCTCGTCGGCGTGCTGCTCTTCTACGCCCTGGAGCGGCTCGTCCTGCTCGCCTGACGCCGGCGGCACGGATCCCCGGGTCGTGCCCCCGGCCGGACGCCGCCGGCAGCGCGCCACGATCACCCGCGTACGACGCCCGCCCGTCCCTACTTCCCCCGCCGCGCGAGCCTTGCCACGGCATCGCGCAGGGGCCCTGCCGGAAGCTGCCGGACGAGCTCGCGCAATGGCGCTGAATTTGGGCTAGTACGTTGATTGGGAACGGGTTTCTCCCCTGACCGGGCGTTTCCCCCGACTTGCACCCGCAGGTCGATTTGCGTAAAGTGCAACCCTTCGCGGTGCAGCCCGGCAAGAACGTCACGGGAACGCTGGCGCACCGCGGTTGCCACGGCACCCGTCGGAACCGCCACAACGAGGCGCGGCGGCGTGGCTTGCGCCACCCGGACGTGCTCGGCCAGCATTCGTGGCAGGTGCCGCCGTACCGCGGCGGTGAGGTGGGTTTCCTGCTGCATGCGCTCCTGCCACCGGGCAAGGAGCGCATCCTCGGCGAGGATGCGGCGCAGGGGGCGGGCTGGGGGTTGCGTCATCGGAAGCAGGCGTCGGTCGCGGTGATCGGTGCGCAGGGCGCCGCCGCACGTGGCGGGCGAATCGAGTCGGTGGGCGCGGTGGGTCGTGGTGCCCGCGCGAGGGTCGGGGAGGCGGTGCGAGTGAATATCATCCTGGTCGCGGACGCGCACGCCAAGGCGCGCAGCATAACGCTCGATTGGCGGCACTGGACCGCCGCAAGCCTCGTGCTCCTCGCGATTCTCCTCACGTTCACCCTCATCTTCAATTTCGTCACGCTGCGCTGGGCCGCCGCGACCCAGCACCCTTGGCTTGCCGCGATCGCGCTCGCCGACCAGCGCGAGGCCGCCGCCAAGGTCCACGACCGCGTGCAGGGCCACCTCAACGCGATGGCGGTGCGCCTGGGTGAGATGCAGGCGCAGATGCTGCGGCTCGAGACCGTCGGCGAGCGCCTCGCCCGTACCGCGGGTCTCAAGCCGTCCGACATGCCGAGCATGGACAGCAGCACGGTTCCCGGCCGCGGCGGCGCGATGTCGTCGCTGCCGTCGCGCAACCTGTCGATGGCCGAGGTCGGCGGACTCGTCGATACGCTGTCGCGCGAGATCAGCCTGCGCCAGGACCAGTTCTCGGTGCTCGAGACGATGGTGCTGAACGACTCGGCCGACCGGAAGTTCATGCCGACCCTGCAACCGGTCGAGAACGGGTGGTTCTCGTCGAACTTCGGCTATCGCATCGACCCGTTCACCGGCCAGCAATCGTTGCACGAAGGGATCGACTTTCCGGGGGAGACCGGGACGCCGATCCTCGCCACGGCGAGCGGCAAGGTGATCGCGGCGGAGTCGCACCCCGCCTATGGTAAAATGGTCGAGATCGATCACGGCAACGGGCTCGTGTCGCGTTACGCGCACACGTCGGCGCTGTACGTGAAAGTGGGGGATCTCGTGGTTCGCGGCCAGAAGATCGCGGCGATCGGCACCACGGGCAGGTCGACCGGGCCGCATCTGCATTTCGAGGTCCGGCTCAACGGTGTCCCGCAGAATCCGGCACGCTTCCTGCAAGCTTCGGCCCGTCGGTGAACCCGCACCGCACCGCGTCGCCGGTGATCGAGGTAAGGGCACGTCGTCACGGTCGTGCCTTTTTTGTGAACGCCGTCGTCGAGATGGCGCCGACACGTCTTGTTTTTGGGGTCACGCGGCCGAACGTAACGCTGTCGTGGTACCCACCACGCTCCTCCCGGCTCCCTTCCGATGATCTCCAACATCCTCACGCGCGTCTTCGGCTCCCGCAACGAGCGCCTGCTCAAGCAATACCGTCAGGTGGTGCGCCAGATCAACGCGCTCGAACCGACGCTTGCCGCGCTCGATGACGCGGCGCTGCGCAACAAGACCGCCGAATTGAAGGGGCGCGTCGCCAACGGCGAGGCGCTCGACGACGTTCTTCCCGAAGCCTTCGCGACGGTGCGCGAGGCGGGCAAGCGCGTGCTCTCCATGCGCCATTTCGACGTCCAGCTGATCGGCGGCATGGCGCTGCACCACGGCAAGATCGCCGAGATGCGCACCGGCGAGGGCAAGACGCTCGTCGCAACGCTCCCCGCGTATCTCAACGCCCTGTCCGGCAAGGGCGTGCACGTCGTCACGGTCAACGACTATCTCGCCCAGCGCGACGCCGACTGGATGGGGCGCATCTACCGCTTCCTGGGACTGTCCGTCGGCGTCAACCTGTCGCAGATGAGTCACCCGGACAAGCAGCTCGCCTACGGCGCCGACATCACCTACGGCACCAACAACGAGTACGGGTTCGACTACCTGCGCGACAACATGGTGTTCACGCCCGCCGAGCGGGTGCAGCGCGGCCTCAATTTCGCGATCGTCGACGAGGTCGACTCCATCCTGATCGACGAGGCGCGCACCCCGCTCATCATCTCGGGGCAGGCCGACGACAACGTCGAGCTCTACTACCGCCTGAACGAGCTCGCGCCCAAGCTCACCCGCCAGCAGGAGGAGAAGGGCCCCGGAGACTACTGGGTCGACGAGAAGGGGCACCAGGTGCTCCTGTCCGAAGAGGGCCACGAGCACGCCGAGGGGATCCTGGGCCACGCCGGGCTCATTCCCGTCGGGTCGGGCCTGTACGACACGCAGAACATCTCGCTCATGCACCACCTCATGGCGGCGTTGCGCGCGCATGCGCTGTATCACCGCGACCAGCATTACGTGGTGCAAAACGGCGAGGTGGTGATCGTCGACGAATTCACCGGCCGCCTCATGGCCGGACGTCGCTGGTCGGACGGGCTGCACCAGGCGGTCGAGGCGAAGGAGGGCGTGCCGATCCAGAAGGAGAACCAGACGCTCGCGTCGATCACCTTCCAGAACTACTTCCGCATGTACGGCAAGCTCTCGGGCATGACCGGTACCGCCGATACCGAGGCGTTCGAGTTCCAGCAGATCTACAGCCTCGAGACCGTCGTCATTCCCACCAACCTGCCGATGATCCGCAAGGACGAGAACGACCTCGTCTTTCGCACCTTCCAGGAGAAGGTCGACGCGATCATCGCCGACATCAAGGACTGCCACGAGCGCGGCCAGCCGGTGCTCGTCGGCACGACGTCGATCGAGAACTCCGAGCTCCTGTCGCAGTACCTGCAAAAGGAGAAGCTGCCGCACGAGGTACTCAACGCCAAGCAGCACGCCCGCGAGGCGGAGATCGTCGCGCAGGCGGGCAAGGCGAAGTCGATCACCATCGCCACCAACATGGCAGGCCGCGGCACCGACATCGTGCTGGGCGGCATGCTCGAGCCGTTGATCCTGCGCATCCGCGACGACGAGTCGTTGTCGGCCGAGGACAAGGAGCGCGCGATCGAGAAGCTGCGCGCCGAGTGGAAGCTGCGCCACGACGCGGTCCTCGCGTCGGGTGGACTGCACATCATCGGCACCGAGCGGCACGAGTCGCGGCGTATCGACAACCAGTTGCGCGGCCGGGCCGGCCGCCAGGGCGACCCCGGCTCGTCGCGCTTCTACCTGTCGCTCGAGGATCCGCTGTTGCGCATCTTCGGCGGCGAACGCCTGGGCGTCATCATGCAGAAGCTCAAGATGCCCGAGGGCGAGCCGATCGAGCACCCGATCGTCAATCGCTCGATCGCGAAGGCGCAGAACCGGGTCGAGCAGCGCAATTTCGACATCAGAAAGCAGCTCCTCGAGTACGACGACGTCGCCAACGACCAGCGCCGCGTGATCTATCAGCAGCGCAACGACCTGCTCGAAAGCAGCGACATCGCCGAGACGGTGGACAACATGATCCGCAGCCAGATCGAGGACGTCGTCAAGGCGCACATTCCGCCCGACTCGGTCGAGGAGCAGTGGGACCCCGCCGGGCTCGCCACGGCGCTCGGCAACGACTACCACCTCGATGCGCCCGTCGCCGAGTGGATGAAAAGCGACGCCGATCTCAACGAGGATTCGATCCGCGAACGCGTGGTCGGGCTTGCGCGCGACGTGTGGAAGAGCCGCGAGCAGCAGTACGGGCCCGAGCTCGTGCGCCAGCTCGAGCGCAGCTTCATGCTGCAGTTCGTCGACCACCACTGGCGCGATCACCTCTCGCAGCTCGATCACCTGCGCCAGGGCATCCATCTGCGCGGCTACGCGCAGAAGAATCCCAAGCAGGAGTACAAGCGCGAAGCCTTCGAGCTCTTCTCGGACATGCTCGATCGCATCAAGCAGGACTTCGTCAAGCTGATGCTGACCGTGCAGGTGCGCACCGAAGAGGACGTGCAGGCCGTCGAGGAGCAGGAGAAGGAAGCCGTCGTCAACGTGCGCTACCAGCATACGGGCTACGACGACGCGCTCGCGGCCCCGGGCGACGACGGCGACGTTGCGGTGGCGCCACCACCCCCGTTCACGCGGGTCGGCGAGAAGGTCGGACGCAACGACCCGTGCCCCTGCGGTTCCGGCAAGAAATACAAGCACTGCCACGGCAAGCTTTGACGGGTACGGCTCGCCCCATGCCCGTCCGCTACACCGCTCCCACCCCGGACTCGCTCCTCCCCGTCGCCGGCGTCGCGCTCGGCGCGGCCGCGGCGCGGATCAAGAAGTGGGATCGCAACGACCTGCTGCTCGTCGTGTGCGATCCCGGCACGGTCGCCGCCGGCGTGTTCACGCGCAATCGTTTCGCCGCCGCTCCCGTGCAGGTGTGTCGCGAACACCTCGCCGCGCAGGCCGCCAGCGGCGCCTCGCTGCGCGCGCTCGTCGTCAATGCGGGCAACGCCAATGCCGGGACCGGCGCGTCGGGCCTCGCCGACGCGCGAGCCGAGTGCGTGGCGGTGGCACGCCTCGTCGGCTGCGCGCCGGAGGAGGTGCTGCCGTATTCGACCGGCGTGATCATGGAGCCGCTGCCCGTGGGTCGCATCATCGACGGCTTGCCGGCCGCGCAGGCCGCCGCACGCGCCGACGGCTGGTTCGACGCGGCGAGTGCGATCATGACCACCGACACCGTACCCAAGGGCGCTTCGCACCGCGTGGTGGTCGACGGGGTGCCGATCACCGTCACCGGCATCGCCAAGGGTGCGGGCATGATCCACCCCGACATGGCGACGATGCTCGCGTTCATGGCCACCGATGCGCCGATCGCGGCCGGCGTGCTCGCCTCGCTCGTGCGGGAGGTGGCGGACGTCTCGTTCAACGGCGCCACCGTCGACGGCGACACGTCGACCAACGACAGCTTCGTTCTGGCCGCGACCGGCTACGCGCCGATGGCGCCGATCACGAGCCCGGACGATCCGCGGCTGCCGGCGATGCGCACGGCGATCGAGGCCTGCGCGGTGGCGCTCGCGCAGGCGATCGTGCGCGACGGCGAAGGCGCCACCAAGTTCATCGCCATTCGCGTCGAAGGCGGAGTCGACGCCGACGAATGTCGTCGCGTTGCCTTCGGCATCGCGCACTCGCCGCTCGTGAAGACGGCGTTCTTCGCCTCCGACCCCAACCTGGGCCGCATCGTGTGCGCGATCGGCAATGCGGCCGCGCCCGACACCGATGTGACGAAGGTCTCGTTCTGGCTCGACGACGTGCAGGTCGTCGAGCGGGGCGGCCGCGCGCCGACGTATCGCGAAGAGGACGGCCAGCGGGTCATGCGGCAGGACGAGATCACGATTCGCGTGGCGCTCGGTCGCGGTGCGGCGGCCGCCACCGTGTGGACCTGCGATCTGTCGCACGACTACGTCTCGATCAACGCCGACTACCGGTCATGATCGCGTAGCGCTCGCACCGATGTCCCCCGAAGCGATCGACCTCGCCCACCTCGTCGCGCGCGCCGAAGCCGTCCTCACCCGCGTCGAGGCGCTGCTGCCGCCGCCGGTGCCCGATCCGGACTGGCGCAAGATCACCGCGGCGCGCTGGCGCAAGCGCGGCGGCCGCGGCTATCTGCAGGGGGTCGCGCACCCGCACACGATTCGCGTCTCGGACCTCGTCGCGGTCGACGACCAGCGTCAGCGCATCGACGCCAATACGCGGCAGTTCGTGGCGGGCCTGCCGGCGAACAACGTGCTGCTCACCGGATCGCGCGGGACCGGCAAGTCGTCGCTCGTCAAGGCGATGCTCGCCCGGTACGCGACGAAGGGCCTGCGCCTGATCGAGGTTGACAAGGACGATCTCGTCGACCTTCCCGACATCGCCGATCGTGTCACCGGGGAGCCGTATCGCTTCGTCATCTTCTGCGACGACCTGACCTTCGACGCCGGCGAGGCGGGCTACAAGGCGCTCAAGGTGATGCTCGACGGCTCGGTCGCGGGCGGCGCGCCGAACGTGCTCGTCTACGCGACGTCCAATCGCCGCCACCTCCTGCCCGAGTACTTCAGCGAGAATCTGGAGACGCGGCACGTCGGCGAGGAGGTGCATCCGGGCGAGTCGACCGAGGAGAAGATCTCGCTGTCCGAGCGCTTCGGATTGTGGATCTCGTTCTATCCGTTCTCGCAGGACGACTACCTCGCCGCGGTCGACGCGTGGCTTGCGCACTTCGGTGTCGCACCGGCACCCGATGCCAGGGCGCAGGAAGCGCGCACGCGCGAGGCGCTGCAGTGGGCGCTCGGCCGCGGCTCGCGTAGCGGTCGCGCGGCATGGCAGTTCGCCAAGAACTACGCCGGTGCGCAGGCGCTGAAGGCGCGGCGCACGCGATGACCGGCACCGGCGGCACCCCGCGCGGCATCGTGCGCGTGGCGGCTGCCGTGATCCTGCGGCCCGACGGCTGCGTCCTGCTCGCGCAGCGCCCCCCCGGCAAGCCGTACGCAGGCTACTGGGAGTTTCCGGGGGGCAAGCTCGAAGCGGGCGAAACGCCGCGCGCGGCGCTCGATCGCGAGCTCGCCGAGGAGTTGGGCCTGGTCGTGATCGATGCGACGCCGTGGTTCGTGCAGGAGTTCGTCTACCCGCACGCGCACGTCGAGCTCAACTTCTTCCGCGTGCATCGCTGGCGCGGCGAACCGGTCGGGCACGACGGACAGGCGTTCGCCTGGCAGGTCCCCGGACGCTACGACGTGGCGCCGCTGCTGCCGGCCAACACGCGGGTCCTGGCCGCGCTCGAGCTGCCGCCGCTGTACGGGATCACCGATGCCGAGGACAGCGCCGAGACGCCGTTTCTCGCTCGCGTCGACGCCGCGTTCGCGCGCGGGCTGCGCCTCGTGCAGGTGCGTGACAAGTCCTGGCCGCTCGCGCGCCGCGTGGCGCTCGCGCGCGAGGTCGTGCAGCGGGCCCGGGGCGTGGGTGCGCGCGTGCTGTGGAATGGGTCGGCGGCGCAAGCGCGTCAGGCGGGCTGCGACGGCGTGCACTGGACGGCGGCGATGCTGCGTGCGGCGCGCGAGCGGCCGGCCGACCTGCTTTGCGCGGCGTCGTGTCACGACGCGGGCGAGATCGCAGCGGCGGGTCGCCTCGGCCTCGACTTCGTGGTGCTGGGGCCGGTCGCGCCGACGCCGACGCACCCGGAAGCATCACCGTTGGGGTGGGCGGGATTCGCCCGCGCCGTCACCGGCACGCCGCTGCCGGTGTATGCGCTCGGGGGGTTGCGTGCCGCCGATCTTCGCGTCGCGATCGAGCACGGCGCGCACGGCGTCGCGCTGCGTCGCGGCGCGTGGCGCGATCCGGCGGATTGACGCTCAGCCCTCGCGCGGCGCCGGATAGACCACCGACGCATCGTCGCGGACCACCGCCCCGGGCGTGAGGTGCGCGGGTTCGAGGCGGCCTTCGCCCATGAGGTGGAAGACGGTCTCGCCGTGCGCGAGGAGGTGGTCGGCGACGATGCGCCGGTGACAGCGCCACCAGACCGCCTCCGCGCACATCACCGAAGAGCAGCGCGCGTGGCCCACGTCGAGCAGGTGCGCGAAGCCGATGCGAAACGGCTCGGTCAGCGCGTAGTCGGCGTAGTTGCGAAAGCTCGCATTCGTCCACAGCGCATTGGTGTCGGCGGGTACCGAGCGCGACTTGCCGCGCAGGCCACCGAGGGCGGCCACGTGCTCGTAGCCGATGCCGGAAGCGGCGAGTGCGGCCGGCAGCGCATCCGCGTTGAACTGCGGATTGGTGCGCGAGCGCGGCACGCTGCGGATGTCGACGAGAAAGCCGACGCCCGCGCCGCGCAGCACGGCGACGAAGGCGGGAAGGCTGCGCGTGGAGTGCCCGACGGTGAAGAACGGGAACGCCAGCGCTCAGCCCTTCACGAGAGTGAGCGCGCGACCCTTGTGCGCCGCGACGTGATCGGTCTTGTCGCTCCTGATCTCGTACTGCGGATCGGCCGGCGACGCGTGATGCACGTAACCCTTGTAGTCGAAGTCCGCGGTGTGGATGGCGACGATCGTCCCGGAGACGCGACCCGCCTCCGAGTTCCAGCTCACGTGATCGCCGACGGCAAAGCGTCTAGGCATCGTGACCCTTCGTGCCGTGCAGGAGAACGTCGTGCAGGACGACCGCGTCGTTGTGCTGGGCGTCGTGCGCGCTGTAGACGAGCGTGACTACGCGCTTGCGGGCGAGATCGCGCAGCCGGTCGAGTGTTGCGGCGTGCGCGTCGAGTTCGGTGCGATACCGGCGCTGGAATTCCGTCCAGCGCGCGGGATCGTGGCCGAACCATTGGCGCAGCTCGGTGCTGGGTGCGATCTCCTTGACCCACTCGTCGAGCGCGGCTTCTTCCTTGGAAAGGCCACGCGGCCAGAGGCGGTCGATGAGGATGCGCATGCCGTCGTCCGCGGACACGGGTTCGTACGCGCGTTTGAGGCGAAGATGCGAAGTGGGAAACGCTGGCTTGGTCATGAGGCGCTGCTCCGTGCGGACGCGCCGCGGCGCGAAGCCTCGGGTCGAGGCCGTTCGCCCGTTGCGCGCTTCGGGTGGCAGGTTGGCGGGGCCCGGCGGGGCGCGTTCTAGTCGTCGCGCGGCGGTGTCGGGGCGGCGTCGGATGCTCCACCCGGATCCCCTGACTCTACACCTGGAATCCGGTAGCGCTCGCTTGCCCAGTCGCCCAGGTCGACGAGCTTGCAGCGCGCCGAGCAGAACGGTCGCCAGCGCGACGACTCCACCCAGGGCACCGGGGTGCCGCAACGTGGGCAGGCGACGATGCGTGGCGCGCTCATCGCGGCGTGCGTGTTGCGGACCGGGGCACTACAGGTTGCAGAAGACGAGCTCGAACTCGACGTCGCGGTCGTAGACCGTACCGCGATCCATCCCCGACACGCCGATGAAACGGATGTTGAGCGCGTACTTGTTGGCACTGATCTCGGGGACGCAGGCGTGGTCGCGCGCGAGCGTGAGGCGCAGCAGCTGCGCCACCTTGGTGGTCGTCAGCATGAGCTGGAACGCGCCCCGGTGCGCCACGTGACGGCTCGCCCGGCCGTTGTCGCGCAGCAGGCGCAAGACGATGGCAATGCCCGCGCGGATCGCCGCGAACGGCTCGATCCACCCTTTGAGGTCGTGGCGGCGCACCGCCGCGTCCTGGTGCAGCCACCAGTGATACGCCGGGAGGTCGAACTCGCACACGCCGCCGGGGATGGCGGTGCGCTGCTTGATCGCCATCAGCCACTCGTTGTCGCGCAGGTGCGTGCCGACCTTCCCGGTCTGGGCGAGGAGCTGTGCGTTCACCGCGTCGATGTGGTCGAGGAGCTCCTCCAGCGTGCGCTGGTCGATCTGCGGATTCTGGCGCAGCGGCCCCAGCACCTGCCGCTGGCGTTCGAGTTCCTGCAGGAGATCGGCCTTGAGGTCCGCGCGCGCCGCGACGTCGGTGATCTCGAAGAGCGCCAGGAGCGCCGCGTGGTGATCCAGGGCGACATCCTGCGCCGCGAAGTGGGCAACGCGCGTGAAGAGATCTTCGAGGCGCATGAGGGTGCGCACTCGCTCGTTCAGTGGATGCTCGTAGCGGATCACCTGGGATGACGTGGCCGGCCCGTGTTACTCCACGATATTGTCCGGGGAACGGGCGGCCGGTTCAAGGCCGCAGGGCCCGGGCGAGGTCGAGATAACGCTGGTGCAGCCGCGCGACCTGGGGGCCGATCTCTTCCGGATGCGCGCTGTTGTCGATGATGTCGTCGGCCTGCGCGAGTCGTTCACGGCGCGGCAGCTGTGTGGCCATGATCGCGCGGACCTCGGCGGCGGTGAGGCCGCTGCGTGCCATGACGCGACGCACCTGCTCGTCTTCGGGACAGTCGACGACGAGCACGCGCTGCGCGAGGCGGCGCACGTTGCCGCGCTCGAGCAATAGCGGGACGACGGCGAGCCCGTAGGGGCCGGCGAACGCGGCGAGGTCGGCGCGCATGCGCTCGGCGATGAACGGATGCAGGATGCCCTCGAGCGCGGCGCGCGCCGCGGGGTCGTCAAAGACCCGGCGACGCAAGGCGGCGCGGTCGAGTTCGCCGTCGGGGCCGACGATGTCCGCGCCGAACGCGGTGACGACGGCGGCGTGACCGGGGGCGCCGCGCGCGGTGATCGCGTGCGCGGCGACATCGGCATCGGCAATCTCGACCCCGAGGGCCGCGAAGGCGCGCGCCACCTCCGACTTGCCGCTGCCGATGCCTCCGGTGAGGCCGACGATGTAGCTCATCCCGCCGGGAAGTACACGCGCACGAGCGTGGGTCCGAAGAAGAGCGCGATCATCCCGGCGATGGCGAGGTACGGACCGAACGCCAGCGGAACGTTGTGGTCGCGCCCCTTCAACACGACGAGGCCGATGCCGATGCACGCGCCGACGAGCGACGACCCGAGGACGATCATCGGCAGCGCCTTCCAGCCGAGCCACGCCCCGAGTGCCGCCAGGAGCTTGAAGTCGCCGTAACCCATCCCTTCCTTGCCGCGGACGAGCTTGAAGATCCAGTAGATGCTCCACAGCGTGAGATAGCCCGCGATCGCGCCGATCACGGCCTCGCGCAGCGGGACGAACAGCCCGTACAGGTTGGCGAGGAGCCCGCCCCACAGCAGCGGCAGCGTGAGATCGTCGGGCAGGAGCTGCGTGTCGAAGTCGATGAACGTGAGCGCCACCAGCGCCCACAGGAAGGCGCAGGCCGCAAGGCCCTGCCAGGTCGGCCCGAAGTGCCAGATCGCGAGTGCGGCCAGCGCCCCACCGAGGAGCTCGACGATCGGGTAGCGCGCCGGGATGCGCGCGTTGCAGCCGCGGCACTTGCCGCGCAGGGCGAGCCACGAGACGACCGGCACGTTCTCGATCGCCGAGATCGCGTGTCCGCAGGCCGGACACGCGGAGCGCGGCACGACGAGGTTGTAGCGCGCGGCCGGGGCGGGGGTCTCGCCGCGCAGTTCGGCGCACTGGTCCTGCCAGCCCCGCTCGAGCATCTTCGGCAGGCGGTGGATGACGACGTTGAGGAAGCTCCCCACGCACAGCCCCACGATGGCCGCGACCACCGTGGCGGCCGCGGGATCCGCGAGCAGTCCGAGCATCAGCGATCGCACCCCGGGCCGGCACGGCCGGCGGTGACCGAAACCGCGCGCGGCACGCTACACCACGGCGCCGAGCTTGAAGATCGGCAGGTACATCGCGACCACGAGCCCGCCGATGACGACGCCGAGGAAGACGATGATGATGGGCTCGAGGAGGCTCGACAGCGCTGCCACCGCGTCGTCCACCTCGCGCTCGAAGTAGTCGGCGATCTTGCCCAGCATGTTGTCGAGCGAGCCCGATTCCTCGCCGATCTGCGTCATCTGCAGCACCATCGTCGGGAAGAGCTGCGTGTTGGCCATGGCATTGGTGAGGCTCGTTCCCGTCGACACCTCGGTCTGGATCTTGCGCGTTGCCGCGACGTACACGGCGTTGCCCGACGCGCCGCCGACCGCGTCGAGCGACTCGACGAGCGGGACGCCGGCGGCGAACATCGTCTGCAGCGTGCGCGTCCAGCGCGCGATCGTCGCCTTCTCGAGGATGGCTCCGATCACGGGGAGCTTCAGCATGAGGCGGTCGGTGGTGTAGCGGAATGCGGCGGATCGCCGTCGACCCGCGAAGAAGCCGAAGATCGCGGCCGCGATGATGAGCGCCACGAGCCACCACCAGACGACGACCCAGTCGGAGATCGCCATCACGATGAGCGTCGGCGCCGGCAGGTCGGCGCCGAAGTTGGTGAAGACCTTCTTGAACGCCGGGATCACCCAGACCATGATGATCCACACCACGACGATCGCCACGGTGATCACCGAGATCGGATAGAAGAGGGCGGACTTGATCTTGCCCTTGATCGCGAGGATCTTCTCCTTGTACGTCGCGAGGCGCTCGAGGATGGCGTCGATCGTGCCCGAGGCCTCGCCCGCGGCCACGAGGTTGCAGTAGAGCTGGTCGAAGTGCTTGGGATGCTCGCGAAAGGCCTGCGACATCGACGAGCCGGCCTCGATCTTGTTCTTGATGTCCATCATGAGGCGCGAGAAGCGCGGATTGCCGTGACCGCGGGCGACGATCTCGAAGGCCTGCAGGAGCGGCACGCCGGCCCGCAGCATCGTGGCGAGCTGACGGGTGAAGAAGGCGATGTCCTTGTCGACGATCTTCTTGCCGCCACGGAACGTCTGCTTCTTGATCTTGGCAACGCGCACGCCCTGGCGGCGCAGGTTGGTGACGACGACCGTCTCGGAGGCGGCACGAGCCTCTCCACGCACCTGGCGATTGGACCGGTCGGTCCCCTCCCAGATGAAGGTGTACTCCTTGACGTCGCGGCGGGTGGCTGCGGTTGCGGTGGCCATGATCGTCCCTTCCTTTGCCCTACTCGTTCGTGATCGCTTCGATTTCCTCGAGCGAGGTCACGCCTGACTTGACCTTGAGCAGGCCCGACTGGCGCAGGTCGCGCACGCCTTCCTTGCGCGCCTGCTCGGCGATGTCGAGCGCGTTGCCGTTGCGCATGATCACCTGGCGCATCTCCTCGGTGATCGGCAGGACCTGGTAGACGCCGACGCGGCCCTTGTAGCCCGTGCCCTTGCAATGATCGCAGCCGACCGGACCGTACGGCGTCCACGAGCCGTCGAGGTCGGCCTCGGTGAAGCCGGCGCGCAGCAGTGCCTCGGGCGGGATGTCCTCGGGTTTCTTGCAATGCGTGCACAGGCGCCGCCCGAGCCGCTGCGCGGTGATGAGGATCACCGACGAGGCGACGTTGAATGGCGCGACACCCATGTTGAGCAGACGCGTGAGCGTGGTCGGCGCGTCGTTGGTGTGCAGCGTCGACAGCACGAGGTGGCCCGTTTGCGCCGCCTTGATCGCGATGTCGGCGGTTTCGAGGTCGCGAATTTCGCCGACCATGATGATGTCCGGATCCTGCCGCAGGAACGCCTTCAGCGCGATGGCGAAGGTGAGCCCCGCCTTGTCGTTGACGTTGACCTGATTGACGCCGGCGAGCTGGATTTCCGCCGGGTCTTCGGCGGTGGCGATGTTCACGCCCGGCTCGTTCAGGATGTTGAGGCAGGTGTACAGCGACACCGTCTTGCCGCTGCCGGTCGGCCCGGTGACGAGGATCATGCCGTACGGGCGCTTGATCGCATGCAGCAGCGCTTCCTGCTGGTCCGGCTCGTAGCCCAGCGCCTCGATGCCGAGCTTGATCCCCGACGAGTCGAGGATGCGCATCACGATCTTCTCGCCGTAGAGCGTGGGCAAGGTCGAGACGCGGAAGTCGATCGCCTTCGTCTTGTTGAGCACGAGCTTCATCCGCCCGTCCTGCGGCACGCGCTTTTCCGAGATGTCGAGCTTGCTGATGACCTTGATGCGCGAGGCGACGCGATCCTTGATGGCGAGCGGCGGCTGCGCGACCTCGTTCAGGATCCCGTCGATGCGGTAGCGCACGCGGTAATAGCGCTCGTACGGCTCGAAATGGATGTCGGAGGCACCACTCGAAATCGCGTCGGTGAGGAGCTTCTGGATGTACTTGACGATCGGCGCGTCTTCGACGTCGGCTTCGTCCTCCACCGACGTCGTCGACGCAACGCCGCTCTCCTCGAGGCCGATCTCGAGATCGTCGAGCTTGGCCATGTCCTTCAGGTTGGCGCCGCTCTGGTCGACGAGGCGCGCGATCACCGCGGCGAGCTTGTCGTCCTCGACGACGATCACCTCGGGCACGAGGTTGGTCTTGAAGCGGACCTCGTCGAGCGCCTGGAGGTTGGCGGGATCGGACGTCGCGACGTAGAGCTTGTTGCTGCGCTTGAACAGCGGCAGCACCCGGCGCGACTGCGCCATCTTGACGTCGAGCAGGTCCTTCTGGATCTGGTCGGTGTCGAAGGCGGCCAGATCGAGGAGCGGCGTGCCGAACGCCCGCGACGCGAAGATCGCGAGCTGCTGCGCGGTCATCCGCTTGCCGGAAAGAAGCTGCTCGACGAACGACACCCCGGCGCCATGCGCCTGCGCGTGCAGCGCCTCCGCCTCGTACTCGGACATGAGCCCGCTTTGGGTGAGCGCGCGGGCGAGTCCGCTGATGTTGCGCGTTGCGGCAGCGTGCGTGGCCATGCAGTGAGTCGGAGTGAAATCCTCGAAGGTTCGCGGTCGCGGCGGGCAGGGGTCACGACGTCCCGCCACGGGGCGTCGGTGAAGGCAAGCAAGCGCCGTGCCGGCAGCGCGAAATCCGTGCTATTCCAAATGCATAAAATCAGGAGCCAAACGATAATGCCCGCTCGGGGTTGCTTTGTAAAGGCGACGGAATCGCGCGCAACCCTGCGGCTTGCACTCCACGGGCACCGGCGCCGACGTTTTCCGGCGCGACGCGGCGCAGGGCTCGCGCGCGGCGCTCGCCTAACGGCCGAGCAGCACCTGCGCCACGAACTTGCTGCCCAGATAGCCCAGCAATAGCAAGACGGTGCCGGCGACGACGGCGTACAGCGCGCGCCGGCCGCGCCAGCCGTAGCGCCAGCGGCCGTAGAGCAGGATCGCGAAGGCGGCGAAGCCGGCGAGCGAGAGCACGTTCTTGTGCGTGAACAGCAGCGGCCGGCCGAAGATCTGCTCGGAGAAGACGAGCCCGCTCACAAGCGTTGCCGCCAGCAGGACGAAGCCTGCGAGCACCAGGCGAAAGAGGAGACGCTCGAGCGTGAGCAGCGGCAAGGCGCCGTCGCCGGGCATCGGCGCGCTGCCCCGGTGGATGCGCCGCTCGAGGCCGAGGAGGAGCACCGCCTGCAGCGCCGCGACGACGAGGAAGGCATAGCCGGCGAGGGCGACCGCGATGTGCAGCGCGGCCCACACCTCGCCGCCGTAGGTGAAGCGGTGCGGTGCGCCGCCGGCCGCCGGTGCGAGCGCGCACAGCGCGGTGACCGCGAGCACGATCGTTGCCACTCCCGGGAGCTTGCGCAGCAACCCGGCCGCCGTCGCGACGATCGCGGTGAGCCACGCGACGACCGAGAGCGCCTGCGGAAACGACAGGTCGAGCCCGTCCGGACGGAAGGTGACGTGGACGATCGTCGCGGCGTGGACGATCAGGGCGAGCGCGAGGAGCGCGCGCGCATCGCGTGGCCGCGACGCGTGCGTCGCCCCGCGGGCGTAGCGCCACGCCGCAAGGCCATAGAGAAGGGCGGCGAGAACGTACAGTAGAATCACGGCGCAGTCACGATCCCGTCACCCTCCCCGGCCCGCGAGCGTCGCGAGCGCCACGATCCGTGGCACGAGGGCACGGCGCGATGACGTCGGGCCAACGCCACGACATCGTGTGCCGCGCGGTGCGGTGGGTCGAGTGTACCCGATGCCTCGGCGTCGTCCGCGAAAGCGCCACCCATGCTCGAAAACCTGACAGAACGCCTGTCGCGCGTCGTGAAGGAACTGCGCGGCCAGGCGCGGCTCACCGAAGACAACATCCAGGACGCGCTGCGCGAGGTGCGTCTGGCGCTGCTCGAGGCCGACGTCGCGCTGCCGGTCGTGCGCGAATTCATCGCGACGGTGCGGCAGAAGGCGCTGGGCGAGGAGGTCGTCGGCTCGCTCACGCCGGGGCAGGCGCTCATCGGGGTGGTCCACCGCGAGTTGACCTCGCTCATGGGCGGCACCGCCGAGCCGCTGTCGTTTGCCACGCAGCCGCCGGCGGTCATCCTGCTCGCCGGCTTGCAGGGCGCGGGCAAGACGACGACCGCGGGCAAGCTTGCGCGCCTGCTGTCCACCGAGCAGAAGAAGAAGGTGCTGGTCGTCTCCGCCGACGTCTACCGGCCGGCCGCGATCGAGCAGCTCCGGCTCCTCGCCGACCAGGTCGACGTCGACTTCTTCGCCTCGAACGCGACGGAGCAACCGGTGGCGATCGCACGCAACGCCCTCGACTGGGCGCGACGCCACTACCACGACGTGCTGATCGTCGACACCGCCGGCCGCCTCGGCGTGGACGAGGCGATGATGCGCGAGATCGCCGAGTTGCACGCGGCCGTGCAGCCCATCGAGACGCTCTTCGTCGTCGATGCCATGCAAGGCCAGGACGCGGTCAATACCGCCAAGGCGTTTCGCGACGCGTTGCCGCTCACCGGCGTCGTCCTCACCAAGCTCGACGGCGACGCGCGCGGCGGGGCGGCGCTGTCGGTGCGGCACGTGACCGGCGCGCCGATCAAGTTCGCCGGCGTGGCCGAAAAGATCAACGGCCTCGAGGTCTTCCATCCCGAGCGCATGGCCTCGCGCATCCTCGGCATGGGCGACGTGCTGACGCTCATCGAGGAGGCGCAAAAGAGCGTCGACATCGAGGAGGCGAAGAAGCTCGCCAAGAAGGTCAAGACCGGCAAGGGGTTCGATCTCACCGACTTCAAGGCGCAGTTCGCGCAGATGCGCAAGATGGGCGGCATCGCCGGCATGATGGACAAGCTTCCGGCCGAGCTCGCCCGCGCCGCGCAGGGCGCCACGGTGGACGAGCGCAAGCTCGCACGCGTCGAAGGCATCATCGACTCGATGACGCCGCAGGAGCGGGCCAAGCCGGAGCTGCTGAAGGCGTCGCGCAAGCGTCGCATCGCCGCCGGCGCCGGCGTCACGGTGCAGGAGGTGAATCAGCTTCTGAACCAGTTCGAGCAGACGCAGAAGATGATGAAGATGGTGGCCAAGGGCGGCATGCAGAAGATGCTGCGCGGTATGAAGGGGATGCTGCCGGGAATGCGATAGCGGCCGCCATGCGCGCGCGGAGCGGCGTGGCGCGGGCCGGAGCGCCGGCGCGGCGGGGTGGGGTGGGGCAGCGCGAGACGGCTCGCCGACGGGGCCGTGTCGCCCGGGCATTGCCCGGAATCGCCGTTTCGCAGTAGAATCAACGTCTTTTCGTCTTTGCCTGGCGGGTGCTCGCGCGCCGGGCGCCACGCACAGGATTTCCCGTCATGGTCGTCATTCGCCTCGCCCGCGGGGGCGCCAAGAAGCGCCCCTTCTACAACATCGTCGTCGCCGATTCGCGCCACCGTCGCGACGGGCGCTTCATCGAGCGCGTCGGCTTCTTCAATCCGATCGCCACGGAGAAGGAAGAGGGCCTGCGTCTTTCGGCCGAGCGCGTGGCGTACTGGCAGTCGAAGGGGGCCCAGTTGTCCGACACCGTCGCCGGGCTCGTCAAGCGCCACGCGGCGGCGGCGAAGCCTGCGGCCTGAAGCCCGGCGCCGACATCGCCAGCGTCGCGCCGAGCGACGTCGTCGTGATGGGGCGCGTCAGCGCACCGTACGGCGTGCGCGGGTGGCTCAAGGTGGCGCCGTCGACCATGACCGTGGACGCGCTCCTGGGTTATCCGCAGTGGTGGTTGCGCCGAAGGGGTGAAAGCGCGTGGCAGGAGGCCGGGCAGCTCGCGGGTCGCGTGCATGGCAACGCGCTCGTCGTGCAGCTGGCGGGGCTTGACGACCGGGAAGCCGCGATGGCGTTTTCCGGCGCCGACGTGGGTGTGCTGCGCAGCGCGCTGCCCGCTGCCGGCGCCGGCGAGGTGTACTTGACCGACCTCGTGGGGCTTGCCGTGGTCAACCGGGCGAACGAGGCGCTCGGCCGGGTGCGTGAAGTGCAGGAGTTCGGTGCGCATCCCGTCCTGCGCATCGAAGGCGACGACGGCGCCACGCATCTCGTGCCCTTCGTCGCAGCGTACGTCGACGCGGTCGACGTCGCCGGCGGGAAGATCGAAGTCGACTGGCACAAGGATTATTGACGGCGCGCGGCGCGAGCGGCGGGCCGACGCAGGCAGGAGACAGGGACGAGGGGCGCCGTGCGCATCGACGTCGTCACGTTGTTCCCGGAGATGGTGGTGCAGGCAGCGGCGGTCGGCGTGACCGGACGCGCGGCCGAGCGGGGCCTTTGGCAGCTCGGGGTGTGGAATCCGCGGGACTTCGCCACCGACGCGCACCGCACCGTCGACGATCGCCCTTACGGTGGCGGGCCGGGGATGGTGATGCTGGCGGCGCCGCTGGCGCGGGCGATCGCCGCGGCGCGGCTCGCCCAGGCGGCGGCCGGGGCGCGCGGGACGCGGGTGATCCACCTCACTCCGGCTGGCACGCCGCTCGACCATGCGCGCGTGGCGGCGCTGGCGGGGGAGGTCGACGCGGGGTACGTGCTCCTCGCGGGGCGGTACGAAGGCATCGACGAGCGCCTGATCGCACGCGACGTCGACGAGGAAATCGCGATCGGGGATTTCGTGGTCTCGGGCGGCGAGTTGCCGGCGCTGATGCTGATCGACGCGATCGCGCGGCTCTTGCCCGGGGCGTTGAACGACGAGCAGTCGGCGCGGGAGGATTCGTTTGCCGACGGCCTGCTCGACTGTCCGCACTACACGCGGCCGGAAGAGTACGAAGGGATGGCGGTACCCGCGGTGCTCCTGTCCGGGCACCACGAGAAGATCCGCCGCTGGCGCCTCGCGCAGTCGCTGCAGCGGACGCGGACGCGGCGGCCCGATCTTCTGGCCGGGCGCACGCTCACCCGGGAAGAGGCGGCGTTGCTCGCCGGGACGGAAGAGGCATGAACGGTGGGGCCGAAGTGGCAGTCGGCGCCGCCCGCAAGGTGAGAGGCAGTGCTGCCACGGCAGGTGCACGACGATAACGAACCAGGCGTCTCATCAGGGGCCGACGGGCTTGCCCGCCTCATCCCTGCGCTGACCGCCGCCAACACGAAGGAAGCCGCATGAACATCATCGAAACGCTCGAGAAGGAAGAGATCGCCCGGCTGGGCAAGACGATCCCCGACTTCTCTCCCGGCGACACCGTCGTCGTCAACGTCAACGTCGTCGAAGGCGAGCGCAAGCGGGTGCAGGCCTACGAGGGCGTGGTCATCGGCAAGCGCAACCGCGGCCTCAACTCGTCGTTCACCGTGCGCAAGATCTCGAGCGGGGAAGGCGTGGAGCGCACCTTCCAGACGTACTCGCCGCTGCTCGCCTCGATCGAGGTCAAGCGCAAGGGCGACGTGCGCCGGGCCAAGCTCTACTACCTGCGCGACCGTTCCGGCAAGGCGGCCCGCATCCGCGAGAAGCTCACGCGCCAGAAGGACGCCGGCACGAAGAGCGAGTGACGGCAGCGCCGGGAGCTCCCCGGCGGCGGGCGGCGGCCTGCTTCTTGCTTTGTGACCGAGGGTACCCCTGACGGCTTCTCACGCGAGATCCCGACGGCATAATGGCAGTTCCCTCGCGTTAGCTCCGCCCGCATGAAGGCAACGCTGTACGAGGCGCTCGGCATCCTTCCCGCTTCCTCCGACGAGGAAGTGCGGGCGGCGCTGCGCCGGATCATCCGCAAGTACTACGCCAAGACCCGCGACGGCCAGGGCAACGTCGAGGAGGCGCTGCGCTTCATCAACCACGCCAGTCGGATCCTCTCCGATCCCGACCGCCGGACCCGCTACGACGCCGAACTCGCGCTCTCGGCGGGGACGACCGAGCAGCGCATCGCCCACGTCGTCACCAATGCGGTGGCCGACGCCGGCGAGCAGACCGACGTCGGCAAGGTCGACGAGCCGGTCGACCGCAAGTCGCCCGAGGCGATCGACGACGAGCTCGAGACCGGGCTCGACGCCGCCGAGCCGGCACCGGAGCGCCATCCGCACCACCCGGGCCTGACCGAGCGGGTCGCCTCGTTCGGGCGCTCGCCGATCGTGACGATCGTGCTGTGCGTGTTCTTCGGCGCCTTCATCGCCGCCGCGATCGTCTTCGTGACGCCGGCCGACACGATCCTCGTCGCGAAGCAGGTCCTCGTGTGGGTCACGATCACGCTGCTGGCGCTCACGCTCGTCTACGGCGTGGTCCACGGGCTTGCGTACCTGCGCCGGCGCAAGGGCGCGCCGCCGCCCGCACTCGTTCCGCAGACCGACCTCGCGATCCTCAACTGGCGGCGCGAGAAGAGCGTCTTCCTCGGCACCAACCAGCCGCCCGAGGATGCAAGCTGGATCTTCCAGTTGCGCATGGCCGAGCTCGAGCGCGCGAAGTCCGGCCGCACGAGCGAGGCGCGACCGTGGCAGCGACTCGCCGCGCGCGTGTTCGACTACGCGATCTGGGGCCTGGTCCTCGCCCTCCTGCTCTCCGAGTTGCGTGGCCTGGGCGCGATCGCACCCGAGCTCGCCTTCTGGCTCGGCCATCCGCTCGTCGCGCCGGTGCTCATCACCGCGAGCTTCGTCCCGATCGAGGCGCTACTCATCGCTTCGATCGGCACCACACCCGGCAAGTGGCTCTTCGGCGTCTTCCTCCAGTTTTCGATTTCCGACGCGTACGCGCAGCGCGACGTGCGCACGCAGTTGAAGCGGGCGCTGCGCCGCGCGTGGCGCGTGTGGTGGGAGGGCGTGGGCTGCGGCTTCCCGCTGCTCGCACCCGTGCTCATCGCCATCGCCTACGAGAAGCTTGCGCAGAATCAGGAGACCGACTGGGACTTCGCGCAGGACGTGCTCGTCACGCACGGCCCCCCGGGGCTGCTCAACGCCGTCACCGGCGTGTGCGGGTTGGCGGCGATGCTGTGGCTCTACGGCGTGGCCTGGCACCAGCCGATGGCCGACTCGATCGCCTGGGCACGCACCACGATCGCGGCGGCGATCCCGTCGGCGCAAACGATCACGGGCGGTTTCGCCGGTGGTGCGGGGCGCATCGCGAGCGCGCCGCACTCGTCGGGGGCCGTCGGCACCGCAGCCACGGGCGGCGGCGCCACCAACGCGGCCGCGCCCGCGGCGCCCGCCGTGCCCAGTGCCCGGGCGAGCGCGCCGGCGTCGACACTGGGGCACGACGCGGACCCGGCGACGTCCACGCCGATCACGTCGTCGACTTCGGACCCGGCCGCACCCACGGTCGCCCTCCCGGATTCGGCATCGGCCGGCGCGCCGCGGACTCCCGTCGATCCATCGCTGCCGCTCGACGAGGATCTCGCCGCGTCGTTTGCCGAGCGCAAGGCGAAGATCGCCGTGGTGAGCGTCGAGGGACCGCGCATGCTGCGTGCCGGCAACTGGCGGCGCGCCGCGGAGCTTTGCAAGGCGTGGACCGAACTCGAGCTTGCGAGCGCGCCGTCGTATCGCTGCCTCGGCACCGCGCTGCAGGCGCAGGGCTATCACCAGGACGCGATCGCCGCCTTCCGCAAGGCCAAGCAGTACGAGCCCAACGACCGCTCGCTCGACACCGCGATCGACCGCTCGCAAAAGGGCATCGTCGCCGAGTTCCTGAACCGCTATCGGCGGTAGGTGCGGCGGCGCGCGCGCCGCCGGCAACACTCACGCGGCGCCGGGCGCTTGCGCTGCGTAGGCGTCGAAGGCTTCGCGCAGCCCCGCACGCAGGTCGTGCGTCGGCGCGTAACCCAGGAGTTGTCGTGCTTTCGTGATGTCGGCTTGCGAATCACGCACGTCGCCTTCCCGGAAATCGGCGTAACGCGGCGCGGCGATGCGCAGGTCCGGCCGTCGCTCGGCGACGAGTTCGCACAGGAACCCGTAGAGCTCATCGAGCGAGGTCCGCCCGCCGACCGCGACGTTGTAGACCTCGTTCTGTGCATCGCTGCGGTCGGTCGTCGCGGCGAGGAGGTTTGCCTGCACGACGTTGGCGACGTAGCAGAAGTCGCGCGTGGTGCTGCCGTCGCCGTTGATCGTCACCGGCGCTTCGGCGAGGAGCGCGGCGATCCAGCGCGGGATCACCGCGGCGTACGCGCCGGCGGGGTCCTGCCGTGGACCGAACACGTTGAAGTAGCGCAGCCCGATCGCGAGCGTGGCGTAGCAGCGTGCGAAGACGTCGGCGTAGATCTCGTCGATGAGCTTGGTCGCCGCGTAGGGCGACAGCGGACGGCCGATCGCCGCTTCGACCTTCGGCAACGCCGGATGATCGCCGTAGGTCGAGCTCGACGCCGCGTAGACGAAGCGGCCCACACCGGCGTCGCGCGCTGCCACCAGCATGTTGAGAAAGCCCGTCGCATTGGCGGCGTGGGTCGACAGCGGATCGGCGATCGACCGCGGCACCGATCCCAGCGCCGCCTCGTGCAGCACGACGTCGACGCCCTCGCAGGCACGCCGGCACGCGGCGGGGTCGGTGATGTCGGCTTCGATGAGCGTGTGGCGCTGCCACGCTTCGCGACCCACCGCCACACGCACGGCGTCGAGGTTCGCGCGGTGCCCGGTCGCGAAGTTGTCGAGGCCGACGACCTCTTGGTCGAGGTTGAGGAGCGTCTCGACGAGGTGCGAGCCGATGAAGCCGGCGCTGCCAGTGACTAGCCAGCGCGCGCGCCAGTCGCGCAGGTACGCGAAGCGGCGATCGAGCGCTTCGCGCATCGTGACGGCGCTGCCGCTCACAGCCGCCAGACCCTCACCCCACGGCTTGCCAGCGCGGCCGCGTCGGCAACCCCCTTGACGTCGACGTACACGCCCCCCGGCGCGAGCCTGGCGGCAATCGCATCGGCTGATCGGCTGCGAAACGACCGGTGCGCAACCGCGGCGACGATCGCCTTGGCGCGCGGCAGCGCGTCCCAGTCCACGAGCCCGATCCCGTACTCGGCCATCGCGTGCGCGGGTTCGGCCACCGGATCGTGCACGTGCACGTCGACGCCGAACGATTCGAGTTCGCGGATCACGTCGATCACCCGTGAATTGCGCAGATCCGCGCAGTCCTCCTTGAACGTGAGGCCGAGCACCACGACGTCGGCGCCGCGCACCTCGAACCCCGCCTTCACGAGTTCCTTCACCGTCTGCTCGGCGACGTAGCGGCCCATGCCGTCGTTGATGCGCCGGCCCGCGAGGATCACCTGCGGGTGATAGCCCACCATGTCGGCCTTGTGCGTGAGGTAGTACGGATCGACGCCGATGCAGTGCCCGCCGACGAGCCCCGGACGAAACGGCAGGAAATTCCACTTGGTGCCCGCCGCCGCGAGAACCTCGCCGGTGTCGATGCCGAGGCGATGGAAGATGAGTGCAAGCTCGTTCATGAGCGCGATGTTGAGGTCGCGCTGCGTGTTCTCGATCACCTTGGCCGCCTCGGCCACCTTGATGCTGCTCGCGCGGTGGATGCCGGCGGGAACGATGCTGCCGTAGATCGCCGCGATGCGTTCGAGGGTTGACGGCATGTCGCCCGCGACCACCTTGGTGATGCGCGGCAGCGTGTGCTCGCGGTCGCCCGGGTTGATGCGCTCGGGCGAGTAGCCGACGAAGAAGTCCTCGCGCCACGTCAGGCCCGAGCACTCCTCGAGGATCGGCACGCAGATCTCCTCCGTCGCCCCGGGGTACACGGTCGATTCGTAGACCACCGTCGTGCCGCGCGCGAGATGACGTCCCACCGTCGCACTCGCGCCCTTGAGGGGCCCGAAATCCGGCCGCTTCGCCTCGTTGACCGGCGTGGGAACGGCGACGACGATGAAGTTCGCCTCGGCAAGCCGCGCCGGATCCGTCGTGAAGCCGAGTTTTCCTGCCGCGGCGAAGTCGGTACCGGCGACCTCACCCGTCGGATCGCGGCCGGCGCGGTAGGCATCGACCTTCTCCGACGCGAGGTCGAAGCCGATCGTGCGATAGCGCTTGCCGAACTCGATGGCGAGCGGCAGCCCGACGTAACCCAGTCCGACGACCGCGATCGTCGCCTCTTCGATCATCCGCATCCTTCCATTCTGCTCGTCGGTGGGCGCAGACCAACGGTCCCGTATCCGCTCTCACGCCCCTTCGCTTCGATCCAGGCCCGAACGTGCGCGATGATATCGTCATCGACCATGCGCGCGCCCCAGGCGTTTCGCGGCGTTGCGACGAGCGGCGCCGCCGTGCACTCGCGCGTGGCTATAATGAGCGCAGCACGAAGGCATGGTGCCGAACCGAGCCACCACGCTTCCACGAGATCGCAGGAGAGATGCACCCGGAGTGGTGGTTCGCAGCAGTTCCCGCAGTCTTCGCCGTCGCGGTGATGCCTGTCGCGATCCGTACCCGATCGATCGGCCAGGACCGCGCCGACGGCGTGCAGGCGATGCACCTCGCACCGACCTCGCGCCTGGGCGGTGCGATCGTCTACCTCGCCTTCCTCGCCGTCGCCCTCGTCTGGCACGGCAGCCAGACGCACGAACTCGGCTCGGCGCTCACGCTGGCGCTCGCCGCGCTTCCTCTGGTCGTCGTTGGTGTGGGCGAGGACATCACCCGCCGCGTGCGGCCGCGCTATCGCCTCCTCGCCGCACTCGCCGCTGGCGTGTTCGCAAGCTTCTACGCCGACGGCGTCGTCCCCCGGGTCGACCTGCCGCTCGTCGACTACCTCCTCGCGCATGCGTGGTTCGCGCTGCCGCTCACCTGGTTCATGGTCGTCGGCTCGTGCAATGCGTTCAACCTCATCGATGGCGCGCATGGCCTTGCGAGCGGCACCGCGATCATCCTCTTCGCCGGTCTCGCCCTTGCCGCCGGCTGGGCGCAGGACGGTGCGACGCTCGCGCAGTCGCTCGCCATGATCGGCGCGCTCGCCGGCTTCCTCGTCTGGAACTATCCGCGCGGTCGCGTTTTCCTCGGTGACGCCGGCGCGTACTTCATCGGGTTCATGTACGCGCAGTTGTCGATCGCGCTCATCACGCGAAACGACGAGATTTCGGCCTGGTACGTGATCGTGCTCGCCGGCTATCCGATCGTCGACACGCTCTTCGCGATGTACCGCCGCGGCGTCGTGCGCCGTCGTCCGCTGATGGAGCCGGACGCGCTGCACCTCCACTCGCTCGTCTACCGCCGCGTCGCGATCCCGAACCAGCGCGCACGCCTCGGGCGCGAGGCTCGCGCCAGCGGCAGGCGCACCTGGCATCTGCCCAGCGCCAATGCGAGCGTGGCCCCGCGCCTGTGGCTGCACAGCCTCGCCTGCCTGGGCGCGGCCGTCGTCTTCTACGACAACACGTTTGCGCTTCTCGCCTGCCTCGCCATCTATGCGCTGCATTACACGCATCGCTACCGCATGCTGGTACGATTCGGGCGGCGACAGGTGCGTCGCGTGCTCGTCGCACGCCGCAAGCCTTGAGCCCCGCGTGTCGACCCCGTCCGCTTACTCACATTCACACCGTCCAAGCCCCCGATCCACGAGCCGGATCGGGCGAGACTCCACCGAGTGCGACATTACGAAACCTCCAAGCGCGTGCTGGTGACCGGCGGGGCTGGGTTCCTCGGCTCGCATCTCGTCGACCGCCTGATCGCGCAGGGCCACGACGTGATCTGCGTGGACAATCTCTTCACCGGCACGCGCCGCAACATCGAGCACCTCCTCGGCAACCCGCGCTTCGAGTTCATCCGCCACGACGTCACGTTTCCGCTCTACCTCGAGGTCGACGAGATCTACAACCTCGCCTGCCCGGCCTCGCCGATCCACTACCAGCACGACCCGGTCCAGACGACCAAGACCTCGGTCCACGGCGCGATCAACATGCTGGGCTTGGCGAAGCGCCTGCGCTGCCCGATCCTGCAGGCGTCGACGAGCGAGGTCTACGGCGACCCCTCGGTGCACCCGCAGGTCGAGTCGTACTGGGGCAACGTCAACCCGATCGGCCCGCGCTCGTGCTACGACGAAGGCAAGCGCTGTGCCGAGACGCTCTTCTTCGACTATCATCGGCAGCACGGTCTCGCGATCAAGGTCGCGCGCATCTTCAACACCTACGGCCCGCGCATGCACCCCAACGACGGCCGCGTCGTGTCGAACTTCATCGTGCAGGCGCTCAACGGCGAGCCGATCACGATCTACGGCGACGGCAGCCAGACGCGCTCGTTCTGCTACGTCGACGACATGATCGACGGCCTCGTCGCGCTGATGGCCACCCCCGCCGACTTCACCGGCCCGGTCAACCTCGGCAATCCCGACGAGTTCACGATCCTCGAACTCGCGCAGAAGATCATCGCGATCACCGGGTCGAAGTCGACGATCGAGTACCGGCCGCTGCCGGGGGATGATCCGAGGCAGAGGCGGCCGGATGTCGGGTTGGCGCGGGAGAGATTGGGGTGGGGGGTGACGAAGGACTTGGATGAAGGACTGAGGCGCACCATCAAATTCTTCGAGGTCGTAGGATCCTGGTCATGAGGTTCGCGTGCCGGGGTCGTTCGCCAGCTGCGAGCTGTACCCCGCATTTGGATCGGGGCGTACGTTGAATTGCGATCCCCCAATGGAGTGAGGGGCGTGGATCCAATTCTTGTGCGCGAAGACTGATGTGCGGAATTGCTGGCATCCTCGGTAGACCCGGCGCGCAGCCGATTATGGAGCGAATGCTCGCGGTCCAGCGCCATCGCGGACCCGACGGATCAGGTGTGTGGGCGGATCAGGTCGCCGATGGACGCGAGCTGATTCTCGGTCATCGTCGATTATCGATCATCGATCTGTCAGAGGCCGGATCACAGCCGATGGCGGATGTCAGCGGCCAGTTCGTGCTGACCTATAACGGCGAGATATACAACTACCGCGAGATTCGGAGCGACCTGCAGAACCTGGGCGTGCTGTTCCGGTCCGAGTCGGACTCTGAGGTCATACTCGAAGCCTACAAGCGCTGGGGAACAGACTGTCTCGCCCGGCTCAATGGAATGTTTGCGTTCGCGTTGTATGACCGAACGCGAAAGGTGCTGTTCTGCGCGCGCGATCGGTATGGGGAGAAACCGTTCCTCTTCGGAGAGGGGCCAGGATTCTTCGCTTTCGCTTCCGAGTACAAGGCTTTGCTTCAGTACGACGCGCTGTCGCTCGATGTGGATGAGTGGCGCCTCATTCGGGCCGCGCACAACCCGAGCACCGGTCTGGACGCGGACAGGCAGACAGTCTTCAATGCCGTTCAGCAGTTGTTGCCGGGTGAGGCGATGGAGGTTGACGTCCACTCGCTGTCGAGGCGCACCTGGCGCTATTGGGAGATCGCCCCGGTCGAGACTAGGAATGTCGTCGATGAGGAAGAGGTGTTCGCGGAGTTTCGCGAACTTCTGATCGACGCGGTCAGGCTTCGTCTTCGGAGTGACGTGGTCGTTGGCAGCTGCCTTTCGGGAGGACTCGACTCGAGCGCAATCGTGTGTATTGTCAGACGACTGCTCGGGGCTGATGCGACCTACAACACCTTTACAGGCTGCTTCCCGGGAACCACCGCGGACGAATGGGAGCACGCGGTTCAGGTCATCAGCGCAACTGGCGTGCGCAGCCACAGGGTCGAACCGACGGTCGGGGGCTTTCTGGAAGAGCTGCCGCGGTTCGTGTGGCACAACGAACTACCAGTCGGGGGTTCCAGCCAATACGCGCAGTGGTCCGTGTTTCGCCTCGCGCGCGATCATGGGGTGACTGTCCTGTTGGACGGTCAGGGCTCTGACGAATTGCTGGGGGGGTACGAGCAATACTTCAGCAAGTACATCGATGCGCTTAGGGCTGCGGGGGACACGGCCCGTATCTCGCGCGAGTTGCCCCGGATTCGTTCGCGATACCCCCTTGCCCTGACCCCACCGCTGCGTACTGTAAGGGACCGTGTGCCATTCCGAGTCAGGCATTGGATCTCGCGCCATCGTGGGGTCGGGACGAGTCTCCTGTATGGCCTGCGCCCGGAGGTCGCCGAATCGATCGGACGGGAAAACGCCCTGCCCGAACGGCCGGGATTCAACCCCTTGGCAAACGCCCTGGTGCAGGACAGCTTCGGGCGATTTCTGACCACACTGCTCCGCTACGGGGATCGCAATTCAATGGCGCATTCACGGGAGGTCCGGCTTCCGTTCTGTGATCACCGGATCGCCGAATTTGTGTTCCGTCTTCCGCCTCACCTGCTCATGGGGGAAGTGCAGACCAAACGGCTGCTGCGCGAATCGATGCGTGACATCCTGCCCGAATCCATCAGAACGCGTTGGAACAAACAAGGATTCAGACCGCCTCAGGAACTGTGGTTCCGGTCGGAACGTCTTCTCGAGTTGACGCGATCGATCTTCGAGTCCGAACGATTCCGGAATAGCCCCTATTGGCGGGCTGACTGGTGGTTAACGGCCTTGCGACGGCTCAAAGCGGGGGAATCAGCATTGAACGGAACGCTGTGGGCGCCAGTCATGGTCGAACTTTGGCGCGAACACTTCCTCGAGCCGGTCGAGCGCGACCGAAGGAACTCCGCTCTCGTGGCTGCATGATGCGTCTGGTGTTCGTCAATCACGCTCACCCGGACACTCCACATGTTTCAGGCATGCGTGTCGGAAACTTTGCGCGAGAGATGGCAAACCGCGGTCATCAGGTGGTGGTATTAACGAGTCCCGTTGAGGGCTCGACGATATTCGGTCCGGAGAGCAATGATCTCGGTCAGTCCTTGGCGTCGCACGACTGGGCGCGCCCTCTCGTTGTCGCCGTACCGCCCACGCGCCGGTGGGCGCTGGAGCAGATTCGACACGGAACCTTGCCAAGTGCGCTTCGGCGCGCTCTGACTTTGTCACAATTCGTTGCCCACGGCGGGGTCTTTGCCGATTGGCATAGGGCGGCGATACCGGCAATGAATCGGCTGGCAGATGCGTTCAGGCCTGACCTGATATGGGGAACGTTCGGCAACACGACCAACCTCGCCATCGCGCAGCAGATCGCGCGTCGCGTTGGGTGTCCGTGGGTGATGGACGTCAAGGATAGCTGGACTGCATTCGTTCCGCGCATGTTGCGTCGGCCACTGGCGTGGCGTTTCCGCGACGCCGCCGCCAGAACAAGCAATTCACACTTTCATCAGGAAATTGCCCAGCGGTGGTTCGCACGAATCCCGACCACGGTGATCTACAGCGGTGTCGCAGACGAATTCTTTGATGGCGCCAATTGTGTTTCGGGGAGTGGTCGGCACCAACTCCTCTTGGTGGGGAGCGTGTATGAGGGGGTCCGCCTCAGGTCCTACCTCAACGCCTTGCGCACATGGTTGGAGAGTATTTCTGAGACGGAACGCGAGTCGGTGACTTTCGCATACGCCGGCTCGGACAGTGGCCACGTTCATAGTGCACTGAAGGACATCTCGTTGCCATGTCAGCTTCACATCATGGAGCAACGCGGTATCTCCGATTTCGCCTTGCTGGCGAGAGCCTCATTTGCAAACTCGTACCTGACCGCATCGTTCACATTTCATCACAAGCTGCTTGAGCTACTGGTTTGTGGAAGGCCACTGATTTGCTATCCGTCGGAGCGAACGGAGAGCAAGATGCTCGCGTCGCAATCAACGACGACGTTTGCGTCGTGCAGCTCCGAAGGAGAGTTGCGCCATGCGCTGGCTGCGGCGTGGGCTATGCGTGGACAGCCCTACGCAGTCGGCGATCCGCCGCCATGGCGATGGAGCGACTTTGCGGTCGATCTCGAGAAGTGCTTTCAGAAGTGCCTGCGGGAGCACGCCCACTGATGTGCGGAATTGCCGGAATCGTGACCAGTCACCCACGGCGGCATCTGGCGACGATTGAGGCCATGTCCGCAATGTTGGCGCATCGCGGTCCAGATGACGCGGGAACGTGGTCGGACGAACGGGCCATGCTGGTACATCGCCGCCTCAGTATCATCGACACCAGTACTGCGGGACATCAGCCAATGACATCGCACTGCGGGCGATATGTCATGAGCTACAACGGCGAGATCTACAACTACCTTGAGCTGCGCCGCGATCTGGAACACCGAGGCGTGTTGTTTCGGAGCCAAAGCGACAGCGAGGTCTTGCTTGCAGCATTTGTTGCCTACGGAGTCGAGTTTCTCACGATGCTGAATGGCATGTGGGCCTTCGCAATCTGGGATCGAAAGGCCGCGCGGCTGATGGTCAGTCGCGACCGGTTCGGTGAGAAGCCGTTCTACTACTTTGTTAGGGACGGAAGTCTCGTTTTCGCCTCCGAGATCAAGGCACTGTTGGCGACCGGATGGGTCGAACGCGAACCCGAGCCCGCGATGGTGGCAGACTTCTGCGCCGAGCGTGTTTCGGATCACACCGAGCGGACGTTCTTCAAGGGCATCTCGCAGCTGGCCCCCGGCACCTGGGGATGGTGGGAGGACGGCGTTCTCAGCCCCAAGCGCTACTGGCGCTTACCGGACGACGATCATGAATCGAACAGAGGCGATCTGGTCGAAGAGATTGCGGCGCTTCTCGGGGATTCGGTTCGCATCCGGCTCCGCGCAGATACGCCGGTAGGAACCCTGCTGAGCGGGGGCCTGGATTCTTCGGGAGTCACATGCCTCGCCGCAGAGAGGGTATCGGGTCGACTCACCGCATTTTCGACAGTGAACCGCCCGCCGCCCGAAGAAGCGGCCGGCATTGAACTGGTGCTCCAGGCGCACGGCAATGTCGAGCTCCGTCGCGACGAGCCGGGATCCGAAACCCTGGATGACGAGCTTACGAACTGCCTTTGGCATCAGGAGGAACCGTTTGCGGACGGCTCGATGCTCGCTCACTTTCGTCTGATGCGGCTTGCGCGACAATCGGGAATCAGGGTGTTGCTGACGGGCCAAGGCGCGGACGAGATCTTTGCGGGATACCCGGGATACTTGGCGGTTCACCTTGGAGGGCTGATCAGGCGCGGACAGTGGCGAATGGCTGCGGCGCTCTGGCGATCGCTGGTGACGTCCGGGCAGCGCTTGCAACTCGCGAGTATCGGCGGTTACGCGTTGCCGAAGACCATCTCCTCCGAGATCCGTCGACGGCGAAAGACCGCATCCGTGGATTGGATCGCGGATGGCTACAGAAGGGTGACGCCGGAGATCGGGGAAGGCTATGCCACAAATGGCGGAGATGCACTGAACGAGGCACTGCGCGCATCGCTCACTTGCCGCACTCTTCCCGGATTTCTCCACTATGAAGATCGCAACAGCATGGCCTTCGGCGTCGAGACCCGGATTCCGTACCTCGACCACCGACTTGTCTCGAAGGTCCTGCCGACTCCTGGGTCGAGCAAACTCGCCGGAGGACGGCCCAAGTCACTGCTGCGAAGCGCGCTGGCCGGTAAGGTTCCAGAGCCCATCGTTAGGCGACTTGCCAAGCAAGGGTACCCCGCTCCGCTTGGTGGCTGGCTACGGGCGGAAGCCTCCGATCGGAGGGTGGCACGCCTTGAGGCCGTTCGGGAATGTCCGTTGATTGATTTCGGTGCCTGGCTGCGCCGTCACCGACGGTTCCAGGAGGGCAATGATGGCGAGCTTCCGGCTGTTTGGCGCGGCCTGATTGTCGCCTTGTGGCACGCACGCTTCATGAGGCAGATCGCGTGAGCGTAAAGCTGCTTTACTTTGGCCCGCAGTGGACTGGCTCGACTTCGCTGCAGCGCTTGCACGCGTTCCAGCAGATCGACGGCTTGGAGGCGATCGGAGTCGACTGCGGCGCCGACGTTGGGGCGAAATCTACACTTTGGCGTCGAGTACGCTGGAAACTCCGTTTGCCTGTAGACGCTTTGCGGGAGAATGAGCGCCTGCTCGACGCAGTGGCCGCGCATCGACCCGATATCGTGTTGGTGGACAACAGCAAGGTAATTGCGCGCGAAACGCTGGAACGAATTCGACGATCCGGCGTGTCTCGCCTAGTCTATTATTCCCCAGACGATATCGTAGCCCGACACAATCTGAGTCTTCCGTTGAAGTGGACCCTTCCCAGTTGGGATATTGTCTGTACCACCAAGACGTTCAACATCCCTGAACTCGCTGCGCTTGGGGTTCCCCGACCATTCCTGATTGGCAAGGCGTTCGACCCACAATTGCATAGGCCCATGTCGCCAGAGCAAGTCGGGCCCGACTATGAGCGATACGATGCAGTCTTCGTAGGGGATTGGGAACAGCAGCGATGTGCTAGCATCAACGCTCTTGCGGAGGCTGGATGCGCAGTAGTTGTCTTCGGCGCAAACATAAAGAAGTGGCGTCGTAGTCGACTACATCCGTCGATTGACCTACGCATGCCCGCGTATGGCGAAGACTATGTAGTTGCGCTTCACACAGCGAAAGTAGCATTATGCTTCCTTCGAAAGATCAATCGAGACCGCATCACGCAGCGCACGATGGAGATCGCGGCGAGCGCGCGCCCGATGGTCGCAGAACGCACGGATGAACACGACGCCCATTTCGCGCACGGCAGGGAGTATCTCGGATTTGAGTCCGACAGCGAACTCGTACAACGGGTGCGCAGTCTTGCCCAGGATGATTCCCTGCGCATGTCAATAGCGGAATCGGCACGTCGGCGCTGCATGGCATCCGGTTACTCTACGGCGGAGCGCGCGCGGCAGATGCTCAATGCGTTTCTTGAGGGGAAATGAGCGCATCCTCGGCATGAGCTCCTTCTTGACTTGGGAAAGTCCCAACCTACTCTGCGTGAGCCGATGCGCCCCTGCCGACACGTCTGGTGCGTCGGCGGCTGACGCCAATGTCAAGACGATGCTGTCGCGATTGATGCTGGGGGTTCTCTAGTGCGGGACGTACGGAAGCGAAGTGCTGCTCCTGTTTGTCCGTATAGAACCGTTTGCCAAGGAGCGCTTCTCGATCCATTTGGCCTGACTGACTACATTGATGTTTGAGGATTTCGCGAGTTGGATCGGCCGCAACGTCAGGCTTCCGGGCGTTCACTCGCTGATCCGCGCGGTATATCCGATTGGTGTGGCGAGTGGTCGTCACGTAGCCGGCGTCCGCGCACGCGCTGACGGACTGATGGCTTATGTCGACACCCGCGAGTTGATCGATTGGACCGTGTTCTTTAGTGGCGACTATGAATCGCACATTGGGGCGCTATTCACATATCTACTAGAGCGCGGAGAGACTGCGATAGACGTGGGCGCAAACGTGGGAATGCACACGCTGACTCTTGCGAGAATCGTCGGACCGCGAGGGAAAGTGATTGCGTTCGAGCCCAACCCAGATGTAAGGGAACGCCTGCGGCGAAATGTCGAACTGAACGGGTTCGCACACGTGCACGTCGACCGGCGCGCATTGGGATACGACGCTGCGCATGGGTCGCTGCGGGTGCCGGCGGTCGGAAGCGCCGAAGCTTGGAATTCGGGAATGGCGAGCCTTGTGGCCCTTGAAACTCCGCACGAGTGCGTGGAAGTTGACGTTGTGCCGTTGGATTCGGTTGTGGATGAGCTGGCCATCGACCGTCTAGGTATGGTGAAAATCGATGTTCAAGGCTATGAGGTACCTGTACTAGGAGGAATGGCCAGAGTCGCGAAGCGATACCGGCCCGCGATCGTCTTCGAATATGAAGACTGGGCTTGGAAGTCGGCAGGCTGTAGTCTCGCGGGTGCGCTGACGATGCTGGAACAATGGGGCTATGAGGTGTGGGCGATCGAGGCTCGGGGGCGGCCGGGCTTCAATCTCGTGCCTTTAGGGATTGAGACAGCCGCACATGTCGAGTGCCTGGCCATGGCACGTTCGGATCCGAAACATCAGGCGATCCTGGAGTTCGTCCAGAGCGAAGTGCATGGCTAGGCTAGTTGTCCGGCGGTCGGCGCTTGTGCCGCTATCCGGATCCGCAGTGATCTACGCTATTGGCGTCGCTTTGGCGGGTGCCGCGGCGTTTGCGACCAACGATGCATGGTTGCCGCTCCTTTTTGCGTTCGGCGGCATCGCGGCGCTCTTTGCGTGGTGGACGATGCGTTGGCCAGATCAAAGTGCGCGCTATCTCTCTTTCGGTGCCGTGTTGCTCCTTGCGTGCGTTGCAAATAGGTTGCTCTACCTGGCAGACTTTGCATTCGCGGGACCGAGACTCGACGAGTGGCCGTTCCCTGCCGGCAACCCGGAGAGTGCATTCTTCAAGGGTGAAGTACTCACGATAGGGGGTTCGTTGATTTCAGTATTGGCTTGGGCAGCTACCGGTGGGCTTCGAGTCTCGCCGACGGTGATCCTAAGGAGACTCGACAGGTTCCGCAGGCAGTTGCTGGTGATCTACGTCCTGTCATTGTTCGCCGTCATCGCGATGCAAAGCCTGCCGGGCGCTGCGGCCGCTCTTGGCTTGCTACTCCCCACCCTGCAAGCGCTAGGCTTGGTAGCGGCAGTTCTACTTCCACTGGCGGCGCTCAAGAGAGCGCTTTTCATTATTCCTTCAGTACTTCTTCTTAGCGCGCCATTCGTGCTGGCCTCAGCAGGCACGGGCATGAAGGAGTCGATCATTCTCGCGTTGCTGCCGGTGGGGGCAATCCTCTGGGCAAGGGTCAGGGGTTTCTACAGCCGGATCATCATCCTCAGCGCGGCCGCTGTGTGCATTTCGTTGATTACTTCGTACGTTGGATACTTCCGTGATGCGGTCTGGCGGGACCACTTGGGAACAGTGACAACAGCGCAGGTTCTTGAGGAGTACGTCGACGAGGTTCAGCAGGTTGGCGCGGCCGAAACCATAGCAGACGGATGGTTGAAGTTCATGTCGCGCAGCAATGCGAGCATCTCACGCGCTTGGGCCGTGGCAATTGCAGATGAACAAGCCATGGAGCCGGAGCTAGTGTTCGGTCCGTTGGTCTACGTATTCATTCCGCGGGTGTTCTGGCCTGACAAGCCAGCGATACGCCAAGGATGGGAATTCAGTCGCCTCGTCTTCGGCCCCGCGTACACCGCATGGAGCGAGAGTTCGACCGCGGCGGGGTTCTATACATCGTTGTACCTGGGATATGGGTGGATCGCCTTCTTGGGAGGGGCGGTCTTCGTGGGCTATTTGGTTGCCAAGGCTACCTTGGCGGCGAGATACGTAGGCGGCGATCTGGCCGCTGGCCTATTCGTATTGGGGATGGTCCCATACGCACTGCGGATGGACGAGCAGTGGCCGGTCGGGGTGTTCAGCGCTCCCGTCATTACGCTTGCGTATGTCCTCATGGTCGTCTTCACTGTGGGGTTGATTACATTGCAACGACCTTGAATTGCACGCTCAAGCGGAATGCGGAATATGGTGGCGCACATTGGACTGATCGTTCCCGCTTTGTTGGATGGGGGCGGCGTGCCTTCGGTGGCGCGCTTCGTGAGGAAGACTGCCTTGCAGAGTGGGGAGTTCAAGCTCAGCGTCGTATCGCTGTCGTCATCGATTGGGGATGATGAGGGTGTCCGAGTGCTCTCCCCGCGCTCCTGGCTTCGCGGGGTTCGAACCTCGGCGAATGATTGGGATGGCGTGCCGATCGTGCATGTGGGGACTCTTGGCGGAGAGCTGGAGTTTCAGCGCTACCGGCGGCGCAAGGCAGTCTCCGATGCGGTGGCGAACTGTGACATTCTTCAGGTGGTATGCGGCTCGCCGGCTTGGGCCAATTCAGTTTGCGAACTGGGGAAGCCAGTGGCTTTGCAAGCCGCGACACGGGCGCGTGTGGAGCGTCGCCGGCGGGATGCCCAACCTCGCGGCGCGCTTGGCTTGTGGCGCAAGGCGATGACTAGAGTTACCGACCGCCTGGACGATCGCGCACTACGTCTCGTCGATGCAATCCAGGTCGAGAATCCATGGATGCTTGAATACGCGCGGAGGGTGAACGTTGGAAGGGACGTCGACATTCGCTATGCGCCGCCGGGCGTCGACGACACGCTGTTTCACCCTTTAGTAAGGCGGGATCTCGGCGGCGATGCGTACATCCTGTGCGTCGGTCGGCTGGATGACCCCCGCAAGAACATCGGGTTGCTCGTCGAGGGGTATGCGCGACTATCCGGCGGACTGCGGCGTCGCGTTCGGCTCGTGCTTGCAGGCTCGTCGGGACCACCGCGGGCGCTCTGGTCGCGCGCGGAAGCTTTGGGAGTCCGCGATCGCGTCGAGTACATCCCGAATCCGTCCCGCGAGAAGCTCGTCGGGCTTTATCAACGGGCCAGCGTGTTCGCGCTACCTTCCGACGAGGAAGGCTTGGGCGTCGTGCTGCTGGAGTCGATGGCCTGCGGTGTACCTGTCGTATCCACGCGCAGCGGTGGGCCCGATGGTGTCGTTACCGACGGAAAGGACGGATTCCTCGTGCCGCTCGACGATGCTGAGGCCATGGCGGATCGACTCGGCCGGCTTCTCCGCGAGACTACGCTCAATGTTTCGATGGGCCGCGAGGCGCGACGCACCGTCGAGGCACGATACTCGGAACGCGTCGCGGGCGACGCGTTCCTGGACGTCTGGGACCGATTGTTGACTAAGGTTGGCAAGAAGTCATGTGTGGGCTAGTCGGCGCGTTCGAGCGTTCCGGTGCGGACGTCATCGACGAGCACTTGCGCGCGGCACTTGCACATATGGTGCGAAGGGGTCCGGATGGCGAAGGCACGTGGCGCGACGAAGGCGTCGTGCTTGGCCATCGCCGCCTCGCAATCATCGATCTCGACCCGCGCGCGGCCCAGCCTATGCACTCGGCCGATGGACGTTACACCATCGCCTTCAACGGCGAGATCTACAACTACCGCGAGCTGCGCCGCGAGCTCGCGACTCAGGGTGTGTCATTTCGCACGACATCTGACACGGAGGTGATCCTTGCACTCTTCGCCCATCTAGGCGAAGCAATGCTGCCGCACCTGCAGGGCATGTTTGCCTTCGTTATCTGGGATCGATTGGCGAAGCGCGCGTTTGCGGCACGTGACCCCTATGGGATCAAACCACTCTACTACGCTGAGACGTCCCAAGGGGCACTGGTCGCCTCACAGGTCAAGGCGCTGCTGGCGACGGGTTTGGTCTCGCGCGAGCCCGATGTTCATGGCCAGGCTGGCTTCTGGCTCCTGGGTAGCGTGCCGGAGCCGCGGACCTGGTTCAGGGCGGTTCGGGCAATGCCTGCCGGGCACTTCGCGTGGATTGAGCAGGGAAAGGTCGGACCGCCGAGGTGTTGGTGGGACATTGGCAATGCATGGCGGGCTGGCTCTGGCGATCGCAGGCCCGATTCGGAAGTGCGTGACCACGTTCGCGTTGCGCTCAAGGAGTCTGTGGCGAGGCACCTTGTCGCCGACGTGCCGGTAGGCGTGTTTCTCTCTGGAGGCATTGATTCGGGTGCGCTTGCGGGTCTGATGGTCGAGGCCGGTGCGCGTGCGCTCGAAGGGTTCACGATCACATACGACGAGTTCTCCGGACGTCCCGAGGACGAGGCACCAGTTGCGGCGCGCGTTGCCGCGCACTACGGCATCAAACACCATGTGCGGCGCGTTACGCGCGACGAGTTCCTTTCTGATCTGCCGCGTATTCTCGATGCGATGGATCAGCCGAGCATCGATGGAATCAATACCTGGTACGCCAGCAAGGCGACCGTGGAGAAGGGCTTGAAGGTGGTGGTGTCAGGTGTCGGTGGGGACGAACTCTTCCAGGGTTATGAGAGCTTTCGGCAACTTCCACGTCTCGTCAAGGCACGTCGAACCATGGGTGCGTTGCCGGGAGGCGTTTCCGCAATGCAGTGGTGGGCCGAGTGGCGGGCGAAACAAACGAACAACGCCCGGTGGCATTGCATGCCGGAATGGAGCAGGTCCATCGCGGGAGCATGGTGGCTGCGCCGTAGCCTGTTCGCGCCGCGCGATCTGACGAGCCTCATGGGGGCGGACGCCGCAGACGAAGCATTGCGGGGGTTTGACGCAACGCACTATGTCCAGGCGATGAGCGGTCCGCTCTCCCAAGACCCAAGGCTCGCGCTCGGGCAGATCGAGTCCACGACCTATCTTCGCAACCAGTTGCTTCGCGATAGTGACTGGGCGAGCATGGATCACGGGGTAGAATTGCGCACTCCGCTGGTCGATGCACGACTGTTAAGGCAAGTTCAGCCGTACTTGCCGGACTTTCGTCGTTTTCCTAACAAGGAGCTTCTTGCGCGTACGCCCGCCAATCCGCTTCCGGATAGCGTCCTTCGGCGACGCAAAACAGGCTTTGGCGTTCCAGTCGCTAGATGGCTTGCCCCGCGCCTCACTCCGAGCGGTGAATCTGGAAGCAGGGGATTGGCGAAATTGCTATCTATTCACTATGGGGCGACAGCGGCTTGAAGCTAGTTCACGTCGTTCCGCACATAGATGAGGAAGCCTCCGGGCCCTCGTATTCAGCGCCGAGGCTATGCGAGAGTCTTGCCGCAAGGGGTCACGAGGTCGAGCTTTCTTGTCTTGCAGCACGCACACCCATCGCCGGTGTTCACATTGACGTGCACCGCGAATGGCCGGTATTCCGCCGTTTCGCGGTTTCGCCAAGCCACGCGCGTGCTCTCCGCGGCAAAGCCAAAGTGGCCGATGTTGTGCATAACCACAGTCTTTGGTCGATGGTGAACATGGCAAGTGGTTTGATTGTGCCTAGTTCCCACGCGAAGCTCGTGACGTCACCCAGAGGGACACTCTCGTCCTGGGCGTTGGGGCGTCGGCGCCATATTAAGTGTGCATTGTGGCCTTTGCAGCGGAGAGCACTCTTTTGCGCTAATCTCATACACGCCACCAGTCAGGAGGAATACGAGGAGATTCGCGCGCTTGGACTTAGAGTGCCAGTCGCGATTATTCCCAATGGCGTTGATGTCCCACCGGAACCGATGCGACACAAGGCCGGTGGGCGCAGAACCCTCCTCTATCTTGGCCGATTGCACCCCAAGAAGGGATTGGAGACCCTTTGCGAGGCGTGGAAAAGCTTGCAGGGCAGATACTCAGAATGGGATCTGCACATCGTCGGCCACGGACAACCCGAGTACGAGTCGAGATTGAAGCGCTTGACCGCGGGGCTCGAACTTGAGCGCGTTGAGTTTCGGGGGCCTCTTTATGGAGATGCCAAGAGGGAGGCGTATTTCGAAGCATCGTTGTTCGTCCTGCCTACTCAATCCGAGAATTTCGGTATGGTCGTTGCCGAAGCGCTCGCCCATGGGTGTCCGGCTGTAGTAAGCAAAGGCGCCCCTTGGTCTGGCCTGGAGCGGGCGCGATGCGGATGGTGGGTCGGGCGTGACGCCAATGGTTTGATGGCAGGACTCGACGCAGCGATGTCCACGCCCCGAGAGGCTCTAGTCGAAATGGGCAAGCGAGGTCGAGAATGGATGAGGAGGGACTTCGGATGGAGCGCAATAGCTGAGCAGATGGAGCTTACCTATGCTTGGGTATTGGAGAGAGCGGGCTGTCCAAGATGGGTCGAGCGGGCATAAGTCATTGAGGCATGCATCGGTCGTTGCGACGCAATCTCGCATGTCTCGCAAAGCCTCCCGATTTCATCACTATCTCGTTTCCGACGTTCAGAATGAGTGATTCATTGCAGATGTTTCGTTCGCTAAGAATGCTTGCGGGCGACGTCATCGGTATATCGGGCTTGCTCGGGCTGCGCCGCGCTTGCATGTGGACGTTTGCGGCACTTCGGAATGTCCCCGAAATCATAAAATCGAGAAATCTGCAAGTCGCAGATCGAGAGATGGGCCCTGGGCCATTCCTATTGAGCATTCAGTAAATGGTTGACGGCTCAGAAGGCGAGTGCGGCTTGCTGCCAGAAGGCGCGGATCAAGCGTGGCCGGCGCTGCATCGATTTCAGACGCCGACGCGCGAAGTCGCTCACCTCATGCAGCGTGGCCGGGCAGAGGTTGGCGATCTCGTGCTTCTTCAGATATGCCCAGATGGCTTCGACTGGGTTGAGTTCCGGCGCGTAGGGCGGGAGGAAGGCGATTGCGATGCGGCCGTCTTGCTGTTCCAACCACTCACGTACCTGTCGGCTCTTGTGCGCGCCGACGCCGTCCCAGACGATCAGCAGCTTGTGCCGGATCTGGCGCTTGAGGGCGCCCAGGAACTCGATGATCTGCGCACTCTTGACCGCGCCGTCGACGAAGCGGAAATAGAAGCGCCACCACGACAGCCCGGCGATCGCCGACATCTGCTTCCAGGTGAAGCTCTGCTGGATGATCGGTGTCTGCCCGCGCCGCCCCCAGGTGCGGGTTACCGGACACCTTTCCGAGAGGCCCGACTCGTCGATGAAGACGATGGTGCGGCCCTCTCGACTGGACTTTTTTTAGCGCCGGCCATGTCTGGCGCTTCCACCTGACAATGGCCTCCTCGTCGCGCTGCAACGCCCGCTTCTCCGGCTTCTGCGGCGAGAAGCCCAGCCGGTGCAGCAGAGCCCAGCATCCGGTGTTGCTGTACTTCACGCCGAACTCGCGCTCGATCACCACGCGCACGCGCTTGACCGTCCACAACTCGGTCGCGAATCCGGCTTGCAAGGCGCCCTTCAGCAGTAGCGACGACAGTTCCGCACACTGGTCCGGTGCCAACCACCGCGGCCGGCCCAGCACCTTCGCTTTCAGCCGGCCTGCCGCGCCATTGACCGCGGCCAATTGCCGCGCCCAATCGCTGACCGCCTGCCGCGAGACCGAGAGCCGCTGCGCCACCTCGGCTTGCGACACCTTGCGCTTGAGCAGCCGCGCCCCCTCGATGCGGCGCGCCTCCATCGCCTGCAAATCCCGCTTCGTTGCCATGCGTCGTCCTCGGCAGATCACCTGCCGATACAACGCGCACGCATACGAAACGGGTGTCAAGCATTTAGTGGATTCTCAATAAGAGGATTTGTCGGGCTCAATCAAGATGCAGTGGACGTACTGCTGGCGCGATCTGAGTACGATGGAGCCCTCACCATTTCTGAACAGCACTTGATTTTGGCGATCGGATTGCCGCATATCGATTTTTTGAAGTGTGACATCGAGGGCGGTGAGTTCTCGCTATTCGGACCAGAGTGCGCGCTACTCAGGATGACGAAGCGGTTGGCCATCGCGATTCATGCGTTTGCCGGAGATGTGAGAAGATCTATCGAGGTGGCCAGGTGCGAAGGATTTGAGATCCTCAGTACGAACTGGGATCAGGACGGCACGGCAGTAGTGTTTGCGGAGAAACGTCGCACCCGACAACGCGATCGGGTGCCCAGTCGACGAGCTGAAGTGCAACTGTAAGATGCGAGGTGCAGCGGGGCAGTACTTGGGATGAATATAGAGATGGCGAGCTGATCGTGACGCCAGAACGCGCGCCGGTAGCGGTAGTCCTACTTGCGCTCAACGAAGCGCACAACATGGAGGCAGTCCTTCGCAACCTCGATGGCTGGGCACAGGAGGTGTTCCTGGTCGACAGCTTCAGCCGCGACGAGACGGTGGAGATTGCGTTGCGGCATGGTGTGCATGTCGTCCAGCGCGCGTTCCGCGGTTTCGGCGACCAGTGGAACTTCGCGCTTCGCGAACTTCCGATTCGCGCTCCCTGGACGATGAAGCTCGATCCCGACGAGCGATTGTCAGACAACCTCAAGCGCAACATCGCAAGCGCGGTGCGAGTCGGAGACGCAGATGGAATCAGTATGAGTCGCCGGCTCTGGTTCATGTCACGACCGTTGCCGGTGAGGCAGACGCTCGTGCGGGTCTGGCGCACGGGGAAATGCCGATTCACGGACGTGAAGGTCAACGAGTATCCGGTGGTCGACGGGACGATTCGCCATGTGGATGGGGACATCGAGCACCACGACAGCCCCGATCTCGATCACTGGATGGACAAGCAGAACCGCTATTCGACGGCAGAGGCTATCGGGGCGAGCGCCGGAATGCCTCTCGCGGCCGAACCGCGCGTGCTCGGCACGGCGCTCGAGCGGCGAATGTGGGTCAAGAAGCACTTTCACGGAATCCCATTCAGGTATCTGGGACTCTTTCTCCACCACTACCTCCTGCAAGGTGCGTGGCGGGCAGGTTGGGTGGGATATGCCTGGTCCCGACTGCGGTGCGACGTGTATCGCATGGCGGAGTACAAGCTTCGCGAGATTCGACTCACCGGCCGCCTTCCGCTGAAGCGCTCGATCGGGCCCGGCCAGCCCGATCCGCGCGTCCCGCAGTACGACTGACGGGTCGCATCTCATTCGAGAGACGGGCGAGCTATGTGCGGCGTGACCGGCGCGTGGGTGCGCGATCGCGATCCGGAGGACCTCCGGCAATCGATGGCGCTGCTCGCCCATCGTGGCCCGGACGATTTGGGGGAGTTTGTTGATCGAGAGGCGGGTGTGGCGCTTGGCCACCGCCGCCTCTCCATCATCGATCTCTCGCCTTCCGGCCACCAGCCGATGGTGTCGGAGGACGGCAATCTCGCCATCGCGTACAACGGCGAGATCTACAACTACCGCGAGCTGCGTGCCGGCTTGGAGGCTTCGGGGGTCGTGTTTCTGGGCGACTCGGACACCGAAGTGCTGCTGCGGCTCTATGCGTCGCAGGGATTGGCGGCGCTCCCGCAGCTGAACGGGATCTTCGCCTTCGCGCTGTATGACAAGCGCGCGGGCGAGCTTCTGCTGGTGCGCGATGGCCTCGGCGTGAAGCCGATGTACTTCATCGAAGACGATGACGGCTTCCGGTTCGCGAGCGAGATCAAGGGGCTGGCACCGTGGATCCCGCGTGGCGCACAGCTCGACGTGGATGCCCTGCATCGGTACCTAACATTTCTCTGGTGTCCTGGAACGAGGACGCCGTTCGCCGCGGTACGCAAGCTCGCGCCGGGCGAGGCGATCCGCGTTCGCGATGGACGGATAGTCGAGCGCTGGAATTGGTATGAGCCACCCGTGGTCCGCCCTGTACGGCGAGCATCGGTACCTGCTGACCCGATCGGCGAGGTACGGGAGGCGGTTCGTCGCGCGGTGACGCGGCAGCTCGTCTCGGACGTTCCGGTAGGAGCGTTCCTGTCCGGTGGGCTGGATTCGAGTGCGGTCACGGCGTTCGCGCGGGAGCGGTTGCCTGATCTGCGTTGCTTCACGATCGAACCGATGGGCGGCACGGACGAGGGCGAGGCCGCCGACCTGCCCTACGCGCGCAAGGTGGCGGCGCATCTCGGCGTGCGCCTCGACGTCGTCAGCATCGACTCTTCACGCATGGCGAGCGACCTCGACGCAATGGTCTGGATGCTCGACGAGCCGCTCGCTGATCCCGCGCCGCTCAATGTGCTCTATATCAGTCGGCTCGCGCGTGAGGCGGGTATCAAGGTGCTGCTGTCGGGTGCCGGGGGAGACGACCTTTTCACCGGCTATCGTCGCCACCTGGCGCTGCGCTACGAGCGCTGGTGGTCGTGGTTTCCGGCGTCGGTCAGGAGCAGTCTCGACGGCGCGGCACAACGTCTCGATCAGCGCGTGGCATGGAAGCGGCGCCTGGCGCGGCTGCTGTCGGGCGCAGGCGCATCGGGCGATTCACGGCTCGCGGCGTACTTCGCATGGGCGCGACGCGACGACCTGGTTGCGCTCTACGGCGAACGCATGCGCGCGGCGGCCGAGTCGGCGCGCGCGGAGCAGCCGATGCTCGATTTCCTGGCGCGCGTCGATCCTTCGCGCTCGCCGCTCGATCGCATGCTGGCGCTCGAGCAGCGCTTCTTCCTCGCCGACCACAACCTGCTCTACACGGACAAGATGAGCATGGCGGCGGGCGTCGAGGTGCGCGTCCCTTTCCTCGATCCCGAACTCGTCGATCTCGCGGCGCGAATTCCGGACCGGTACAAGCAACGCGGGCGCGTCGGCAAATGGGTCCTCAAGAAGGCGATGGAGCCGCTGCTGCCGCGCGAGATCATCTATCGGCCCAAGACCGGGTTCGGGGCGCCGTTGCGTCGCTGGATGCGGCACGAGCTGCGGGATCTCGTCGGGGAGTTATTGTCGGAGGCGAGCCTGCGTCGGCGCGGGCTGTTCGATCCGCAGGGCGTGCGCAGGCTGATCGAGGACAATGACGCCGGCCGCCGCGACGGGGCGTACACGCTGCTATCGCTGCTTTGCATCGAGATCTGGTGCAGGAGGTTCGTCGACCAGCCCGAGGGGGGGTGATGGAGGCCGCGAAGCGGGATGTTCACGATTTCTGGGATCGCGCATCCTGCGGCGAGGACCTTTTCCTTGGCGGTCGCGAAACCGCGCATTACGATGAGCAGGCTCGGGCCCGTTACGCGCTGGAACCCTACATTCCCGAATTCGCCCGCTTTGACGACAGTCGAGGACAACGCGTCCTGGAGATTGGCGTGGGGCTGGGAGCGGATCATGAGCGATTTGCACGCGCCGGAGCGGAACTCTTCGGTATCGACCTCACCTTCAGGGCGGTCGCCCACACGGCTGCCCGGCTTCGCGCCAGGGACTTGCAGAGTTCGCTTTGTGAGGGGGATGCCGAGAACCTTCCATTCCCGGACCAGAGCTTCGACCGGGTCTATTCGTGGGGAGTCATCCATCATTCGCCGGACACGCCGAGGGCGGTCTCGGAGATCGCGCGAGTGCTGAAGCCCGGTGGTATCGCGCGGATCATGGTGTATCACAAGCACAGTCTCGTCGGCGCCATGCTCTGGGTGCGCTACGCGTTGCTTGCGCTCAAGCCGTTCACTTCAATGAATGCAATCTACGCGCGACACCTCGAGAGCCCCGGGACCAAGGCCTACTCGACCAGCGAGATCCGTCAGTTGTTCGCGCGGTTCTCGAAGCTGGAGATGAAGATCGAACTTTCGCATGGGGATCTTCTGTCCGAGCACGCGGGGCAGAGGCATGGAGGCATTGCGCTATCCTTGGCGCGCCGCGTATGGCCGCGGAAGCTGGTTCAGCGCTACATGTCCCGGTTTGGTCTTTTCCTTTGCATCACGGCGACCAGGTGATCGTGGGCTCTCCCCTCCGCGGTGATTCGTGGGGATGTGAAAGGACGGCGTCGGCCTGAAGGCCGATCCACACGGATGGAAGGACGTGTCCGGATTCTTGTGTGTGAGGCATATCATGGCTGGTGACAGGCAAACTGTCCCGAACGTTACGGAATCGAACCATGAGCGAGCATCAGCCCTACATTCATCCACTAGCGGATGTTCAGACCACGAAGGTCGGTGCAGGAACGAGACTATGGCAATTCGTCGTAGCCCTGCCGGGAGCCGAAATCGGCTCGGACTGCATCATCTGCTCGCATTGCTTCATCGAGAACGACGTGGTCATAGGCGACCGGGTGACGGTGAAAAATGGCGTCCAGCTTTGGGACGGCCTGCGGGTGGGTGATGACGTGTTCATCGGCCCGAATGTCACGTTCACCAACGACCGATATCCGCGCAGCCGGCAACACCCGGGGAGCTTCCTGCAGACCCACATCGACCCGGGTGCATCCATCGGCGGTGGGGCGACACTGGTCCCTGGCATCCGCATCGGCAGGAATGCGCTGGTTGGCGCAGGCGCGGTCGTCACCCGCTCGATCCCACCCAACGCGATCGTGGTTGGCAACCCTACCCGTATCGTCGGCTACGTGGATGCGAAGGAGCATTTGCAGAACAAGGATTCAGCCAAAGACTTGCCTGCCCAAGCCGAAGGCATGGGTACCCGGTTCTATCAACTGCCCAGGATCATCGATATCCGTGGCAGCCTGAGCGCGGGCGAGTTCGAGAAGTCGATTCCCTTTGCGGTGAAGCGCTACTTTCTCGTCTTCAACGTCCCCAGTGCCGAGACAAGGGGCGAGCACGCCCACCACGCGTGCCACCAGTTCCTGGTCTGCGTGCACGGCTCGGTTTCCGTGGTGCTGGACGATGGCGATGGCCGGGAGGAATACATCCTCGATCGGCCCGATGCCGGCCTCTACATCCCTCCGATGACCTGGGGTATCCAGTACAAGTACTCGGCCGATGCCGTTCTGCTCGTTTTCGCCTCGCACTACTACGACGCCGACGACTACATCCGCGACTACGACGAGTTCCTCAAGCTCGCAAGGAACAAGGCTTGATCCCGTTTCTCGACCTGAAGGCACCTCACGTCGAACTCCGCGCCGAAATCGACGCTGCCATCGCCCGTGTGCTCGATTCGGGCTGGTACATCCTTGGCCCGGAGGTGGAAGTCTTCGAGGCCGAGTTCGCCGCCTACTGTCAGGTCGACCACGCCGTGGGCGTGGCCAACGGCCTGGACGCCCTGCACCTGGCTTTGCGCGCCATGGACATCGGCCCGGGCGACGAGGTCATCGTGCCGTCAAACACCTACATCGCCACCTGGCTTGCGGTGAGCCAGTGCGGCGCGTTGCCGGTGCCGGTGGAACCGGTGGAGGCCACCCACAACCTGGACCCGGCGCGGATCGAGGCAGCCCTCACCCGGCGCACCAAGGCCATCCTGCCGGTGCACCTGTACGGCCAGCCGGCCGACTTGGACCCAATCCTGGCTATCGCCCGCAGCCACGGCCTGCGCACGCTGGAAGACGGTGCCCAAGCCCACGGCGCCCGCTACAAGGGCCGGCGCATCGGTGGCCACGGCGACGCGGTGGCCTGGAGTTTCTACCCAGGCAAGAACTTGGGCGCGTTGGGCGACGGCGGCGCGGTCACCACCAACGACCCGGAGCTGGCCCAGCGCCTGCGCGTGTTGCGCAACTACGGCTCGCAGGTGAAGTACGTCAACGAGGTGCAGGGCTGGAACAGCCGCCTGGATCCCCTGCAGGCGGCGGTGCTGCGGGTGAAGCTGGCGCACCTGGACGCCTGGAACGCGCGCCGCGCCGCCCTCGCACGCCTGTACCTTGACGGACTGGCCGGCACCGGCCTGGTCCTGCCTGCCGTGCCCGAATGGGCCGACCCAGCCTGGCACCTGTTCGTGGTGCGCCACCCCCGGCGCGACGCCCTGCAGCAGGCGCTAGCCGACGCCGGCATCGGCACCTTGATCCACTACCCCATCCCGCCGCACAAGCAGCAGGCCTATGCCGAGGCCGGGTTCGCATCCGACGCCTTCCCGCTGGCCTGCACCCTGGCCGACCAGGTGCTGAGCCTGCCGATGGGGCCGCAGCTTTCCTTTGGGGCTGCAACACGTGTCATAGACGTCATTCGGCAGGGTTGCTGAGGTGAGCGACAACGCGTCCTACCGCCAGATCCTGCGATCCTCGTCAATCATCGGTGGAGCTTCGGCGTTCAACATCGTCATCAGCCTTCTGCGCACCAAGGTTGTGGCGATGTTGTTGGGACCCGCGGGCATTGGCCTGATCGGCCTGTTGCACAACCTGATGTCAGCGGCGGCAACGGCTTCCGCGCTTGGGTTTGGCAATGCGGGGACACGGCAAATTGCCGAGGCAAACGGTCAGGATGACCTGTTGGCCATATCAGTTGCGCGACGCGCGCTGTTTTGGGGAACACTGGCGTTGGCAATGGCGGGAAGCCTGGTGTTCTGGCTGTTGCGAGGCGTGATTGCACAGCATGTGCTGGGTGATCGAGAACTTGCATCCGCCGTGGGTTGGCTGGCGCTGGGCGTAGGGTTGACGGTGGCCACGGGTTCGCAGAGTGCGTTGCTCACAGGGATGCGACGCATCGGCGATGTTGCAAGGTTGCAGATTGCCGCATCGGTGCCGTCCACGGTGGTTGGCCTTGCTGCAATTTGGTGGCTGGGAACCAAAGGCATTCTGCTGTATGTGTTGATTGGGCCGGCGGTCGGTTTCCTGTTCGGGTATCTGTATGCGGCACGATTGCCACGTATCAAGACTGGGCCGCCGTCGAGAACGGAACTGATAGGGCAATGGAAGGCCCTGCTGGGTTTGGGTTCGAACTTCATGGTGGCCGGTTTGACGGTCACCTTGGGCCAGTTGTTTGTGCGAACACTGGTACAACGGGAGTTGGGGCCAACCGCACTGGGACAGTTCCAGGCAGCGTGGGCGCTCTCCACTGCCTACATTGGCTTTGTATTAGGGGCCATGGGTACCGATTACTATCCGCGGCTCACGGCGGTGATTGAGGACAAGGCGACTGCCAACCGACTTGTCAATGAGCAGGCCGAGGTTGCGTTGTTGCTGGCAGGGCCGGTGTTCCTGGCAATCGTGGCACTGGCTCCCTGGGCGGTCAGGCTGTTCTACACCGCCGAATTCCAAGAGGCGATCAGCATCTTGCGGTGGCAGGTCTTGGGGGACATCCTGAGAACTGCTTCTGTCCCGGTAGGTTACATCATGCTGGCGGCGGGGGCGGGACGCACGTTCATGCTCAGCGAGGCCTTTGCCATCGGCGTGTTCGTGGTTGCGGTTTGGGTGGGGCTGCCGTTGTTTGGAATACAGGCCACGGGAATTGGCTTTGCATTGATGTATGCGTGCTACCTGCCCCTGGTGTATTGGCTGGCAAGGCGAAGGACCGGGTTTTCATGGATACGCCGGGTGGCGTGGCAAGGAGTGCTTCTGTTCGTGGCTGCGGTCTTCGTATGCATGCTGGCAGGGTGGCGAGAATGGGCGGGGGCGCTGTCTGGTGTCTTGGCAGCACTTATTTTTGGCGCATCTGGCTTGGGAAGGCTTGCCCAGATGATCGGTGATGAAGGGCGGCTTGGGCGCTTGGTAGTTATTGGCAACCAAGTGATTGCAAGATTGAAAGTGTGGAGATAAGTGGTGGAGTTGGGCTGTCGCCCACATTTTCCAGACAACCAGGGCGGCACGTGGCGACGCATGAATGAAGAACGACGAACAACACGATGAAGAACCAGCCTCCATGGGAGGTGGCCAGCGCATCGTTTTCATCTACGGTTCGTTGGATATGGGCGGTGTGGAAACCTACATTCTGAGGTTGTCCAACTGGCTTGTATCGCGCGGGATTGCTGTAACCCTCTTGCTGGTCAAGCCAGGCAAGCTTGACAGCTTGCTGTTACCAGCAGTGGTTCGGGTCTATGGGGTTACGGACAACGCGGTTTTCTTGAAGAAGAAAGGAATCCCGGCGGAAGCAGAAGACGCCCTGCGTTCTGCGACAATCCTGTTCGCATTGGATCCGTTCTCCTCCTTCAGGACAACGGCATTGCTGTCGCGATCCAATCCTTTGGCAAGAGTTGCTCATGGCGTGTTTCATCCGAGGATTTATTTCCTCCATGACCCGCGACCAACAGGTTCTGATCGGCTAATGAAGAAACTCTTGCAGGACGTTCTGGAACCTTCAAACCTCCTATTCATGAATGAAGCATGCAGAGCGAGTCATGGACGCGAGTTCGGACTGGATTTTTCCAATGCATCGGTCTTCCCATTGCCAATAGCAGGTGTCAGGGAGGTGCCCTGTGGTGCAAGGGGGCGGCGAATCGTATCGGTCGGTCGCCTGACTTCCTTCAAGACCTATAACTTGTACATGCTGGACGTCGTTCGCGAACTGTTGGATAGAGGGTTCCATGACGTTCGTTGGGACGTCTATGGCGATGGCCCCATGCGGCCAGAGATGCTCAAGAGAGTTGATGAACTCTCCTTGACTGGCCATGTGTTCATGCATGGCGAGATCGCCTACCAGCAATTCAGTGATGCCGTGTGCGGGGCGGAGGTGTTCGTTGGCATGGGCACGGCATTGATTGAAGCCGCTGCCCACGGGGTGGTTTGTGTGCCCGCGATTGACAGTGCAAACGCAAAGTCCTATGGGTATTTCCACGATCTTGACGGTTATTCTGTCGGCGAACATGCAAGTGCTGCGCCATCGATTCCAGTGACTGAGTTGATAGTAGATATATTCAATCTTGATGATTGGGCCTATCAGGCGTTGGTGGCCGAAGAGGTTGCACGTGCCAGACAGTTTGATATTGAGACCATCGGCGGGAGATTCCTGGAAACTACATCCAGAACCCAAAGTGTTGAATCCCATAGGCGGCTGCCGCCCTCCATGCGCTGGCGCTATGCGACCATTGTCCTGATGGGCACCATGGCCGGCTTCTTTTCGAAAGCTGTTGCCAAAGGTCTGCGGATCGTTCTCCCAACGAGCATGTGGATCCGGTTGCGCGAAATGAACAGGAGGAGGCATGCCGTGAAGAATCGTTCCGAACTTTCCGCTTAGTCCCAGCCTCCCCCGAAGTCATGATGCCTTGATGCTAGGCAAGAGCCGACACGTCAGAACCCCGGATCGCTTGGTTCGAGTGCCGGCCATTGAGGATGTCAGTGGGAGCGGGGACATGCGGTCCGGGCTTCAACCCGACGGGAATCGATGATCGGAGCTGATGTCGCGATGTGTGGAGAGGCACGCGGCGTCGGCCTGAAGGCCGACCCTCGGGATAATGCTGTAGGTCAGGCTTCAGCCCGACAGAGGCGAATGTTGATCTCTTTGTGACCCCGGCCGCGATCCAATGAAGCAAGTCCTCCAGCACCTCGGCACGGGCAAGACGACGGTCGCGGACGTCCCGTGCCCGTGCGCGGCGCCGGGGACGCTCGCGATCCGCACCACGGCGTCGCTCATCTCGTCGGGCACCGAGCGGATGCTGGTCGAGTTCGGGCGCGGGTCGCTCCTCGACAAGGTGCGCCAGCAGCCGGACAAGGTGGCGCAGGTGCTCGACAAGATGCGCACCGACGGCGTCGTCGCAACGCTGGAGGCGGTGCGCAGCAAGCTCGACCAGCCGTTGGCACTCGGCTACTGCAACGTGGGGCGCGTGGCGGAGATCGGGCGCGGAGTCGAGGGCTTCGCGGTGGGCGATCGGGTCGTGTCCAACGGGAAGCATGCGGAAGTGGTCGTCGTGCCGCGCAACCTGTGCGCCAGGGTGCCCGAGGACGTGGACGACGAGAGCGCGTCGTTCACGGTGCTGGGCGCGATCGCGCTACAGGGCGTGCGGCTCGCGCAGCCCACGCTCGGCGAGTCGGTTGCGGTGATCGGTCTCGGGCTCGTGGGGCTCCTCGCCGTGCAGATCCTGCGCGCGAACGGCTGCCGCGTGCTCGGCGTCGATCTCGATGCGTCGCGGCTCGCGCTGGCGCGGGAGGTCGGCGCCGAGGCGGTCGATCTTTCGAAGGGGCAAGACCCGGTTGCGGCGGCAATGGCGTTCTCGCGCGGGCAGGGCATCGACGCGGCGCTCATCACGGCGTCGACGTCGAGCAGCGAGCCGGTCGCCCAGGCGGCGAAGATGTGCCGCAAGCGCGGTCGCATCGTGCTCGTCGGCGTGACCGGCGTCGAACTCTCCCGCGCCGACTTCTATGAGAAGGAACTCTCGTTCCAGGTGAGCTGCTCCTACGGGCCGGGGCGCTACGACCCCGGCTACGAGGAAGGCGGCCACGACTATCCGATCGGCTTCGTGCGCTGGACCGAGCAGCGCAACTTCGAGGCGGTGCTCGACCTCATGGCGAGCGGGCGCCTGCAGGTCGCGCGGCTTCTCACCCATCGGTATGCGCTCGATCGCGCGGGGGAGGCGTACGACCTCCTGGCTTCGGGGGCGCCTTCGCTCGGGATCCTCCTCGAGTATCCGGCGGTGCCGATGTCGGCCGGTGCAGCGATGCAGGAGCGATCGGTCGCGCTGCGGGCGGCGGCTGCGCCGGGGGGGCACGCGAGTGTTGTGTTCATCGGCGCCGGCAACTACGCTGGGCGCGTGCTGATCCCGGCGTTCAAGGCGGCGGGCGCCGAGCTGCGCACGGTGGTGAGCGCGGGCGGGGCGAGCGCGGTGCATTTCGGCAACAAGTTCGGGTTCGCGAACGCCTCGTCGGACGCAGCGGCAGCGCTCGCCGATCCTGCCGTCGACACGGCCGTCATCGCCACGCGGCACGATGCTCATGCAGGCTTCGTGTTGGCGGCGATGCGGGCGGGCAAGCACGTGTTCTGCGAGAAGCCGCTGTGCCTGACGCAGGATGAACTCGCGGAGATCGAGGCCGAGGCGGCGCGGCATGCCGATCGGCTGCTGATGGTCGGGTTCAACCGTCGCTTCGCGCCGCTGGTGGTGAAGATGCGCGAGCTGCTGCGCGCGGTCGCGGAGCCGAAAAGCTTCATCGTGACGGTCAACGCGGGCGCGATCGCGCCTTCGCACTGGACGCAGGATCCGGCGGTGGGCGGCGGGCGGATCGTCGGCGAGGCGTGCCACTTCATCGACCTGCTGCGCCACCTCGCCGGCGCGCCCATCGTCGGGTCGCACGCCGTCGCGCTCGGCCGCCATCCGGCGCTCGCCGTGCGCGACGACAAGGCGACACTCACGCTCGAGTTCGGCGACGGCTCGGTGGGCACGATCCACTATCTCGCGAACGGCGACCGCGGCTTCCCGAAGGAGCGCGTCGAGGTGTTCAGCTCGGGGCGCGTGCTGCAGCTCGACAACTTCCGGCGTCTCGCGGGCTGGGGGTGGAAGGGCTTCCGCTCGTCCGCGCAGTGGCGCCAGGACAAGGGGCAGGCCGCGTGCGCGAAGGCGTTCGTCGATGCCGTGCGGGGTGGCGGCGCGGCGCCGATTCCGCTGGGCGAGATCCTCGAGGTGAGTCGCGCGAGTATCGAGCTGCAGCAGCGGCTGAGGGGGTGAGGGGTTGGTGGGTCGGCCTTCAGGCCGACGCCGTTGCGCATGTCGGCCTGACGGCCGACCCACAACCTCACCGCTGTAGGTCGGGCTTCAGCCCGACACCTTCATCCCGACACCGCTGGCCCTCCGCCACACGGGTGAATGTCGGCGAGTCCTGCCTGCGAATAGGCTGGACGAATCTCCTTGTGTCGTCGCAACGAAATCACCTACTTGCCAAATATTACCCTACAAGGTTAATCTCCGGTTGAGAAGCGCTCCCACGCCGACCATCGAATCTGGGAGGACGTCTATTGTCCCGCGACGCCGGTCGGCGATGTCTACGTGAAGCTCACGGTGATCGAAGACGTGCTCGTGGTTTCGTTCAAGGAGCTGTGACGATGAGATGCCCGTCCTGCGGCGGCGCCGAACTCGTGCGCGACACGCGAGTCATGCCGTACACCTACAAGGGCGAGACGACCAGGATTCCCGATGTGACCGGCGACTACTGCCCCGCGTGTGGCGAGGTCGTGCTGAGGACGAAGGAGTCGGAGCGCGTCGGCGCGCTGATGCTGGAGTTCAATCGGAAAGTCAACGCAGCCAGGGTCGATCCGGAGTTCATCGTTCGCGTTCGCAAGAAGCTCGCGCTCGATCAGCGCGAGGCGGGAGAGATCTTCGGTGGCGGCGCGAACGCGTTCTCGCGCTACGAGAACGGCAGGACACGGCCGCCGCTGGCGTTGGTGAAGTTGCTGAGAGTGCTCGATCGACATCCCGATCTGCTAGTGGAGGTTCAGGGGGCATAGGTTCGGAATGCGTGATGTCGGCCTGAAGGCCGTCCCACAATCTCACCGCTGTAGGTCGGGCTTCAGCCCGACAGCCCATGGCTCCAGCGCGCCCGATACGGATCGAGATATGGCATTTTGTATGGCTCGGCGGTAGGATGACAGCATGGCCGGTGGCCATTTCGGGTGGATCCCGCCAAGGACCGCGCGAACGTCGTGAAGCATGGCGTCGATTTCGCTACGGCTCGATTGGCCTTCCTCGACGAGCATCGCGTGATCGCCGAAGACACTGCTCACAGCGCGCGCGAGAAGCGTTACTTCTGTTTCGGCAAAGTCGGTGGCGGTATCCTGACCGTTCGATTCACCTACCGCTCCGGCAGGATTCGCATCTTCGGCGCGGGATACTGGCGCAAGGGCAAGCAGATCTATGACCGCGAAAATCAGGTACACCGACGAGCCGATCGGTAGTCCGCGAGTCGTCGCGGACTTCCTGCCTGCTCCCGAGGAGCTCGCCTTTCGCGAGGATGGCGTCAAGATCACGCTCGCGCTCAGCCGAAAGAGCGTCGCGTTCTTCAAGCGCGAAGCCGCGAAGCACAATACCCAGTACCAGCGCATGATCCGTCGCCTCCTCGATGCCTACGCGGACCGCTACACGCAGACGACGCGCCCGCCATCGCCCGGGCGCGTGCAGGCAGAGGGTCGTCCTCGGGGCAATCGGCGGTTGTCTCGGCCGTGAAACGACATTCACTAGGGAAGTTCGACCGTAAGATCGCGGCTTCCGCGGAGCATCCGGAGGCGTCGCTGAAGCACATCGTGCGCGGGATCCTGCGCGCGTTCAAGGACGCGTCCGCTTGACCAGCCGACCAGGCAAACGCGCCGGCGTGGTGAAACGGTTGCGGTCTCACACTCGTCGCTTCGATCCGCCGGCCGAGTTCGGAGCGAGCCGGTGACCCCGCTGATCGACGTCGTCGCGGGGGCGCGGCCCAACTTCATGAAGATCGCGCCGATCCTGCGTGCGCTCGACGCGCGCAGGGCGCAGGGCGTGCCGCTCGCGCGGCGGCTCGTGCACACCGGACAGCACTACGACGCGCGGATGTCGGGCGACTTCTTCGCGCAGCTCGGCATCCCCGAACCCGACGTCAACTTCGAGGTCGGGTCGGGCACGCAGGCCGAGCAGACCGGCGCGATCATGGTGCGCTACGAGGCGCTGCTCGCGGAGCGGCGCAGCGACCTCTGCCTCGTCGTTGGCGATGTCACCTCGACGATGGCCTGCGCGATCACGGCGCAGAAGACGGGCGTGCCGGTCGCGCACGTCGAGGGCGGGATCCGCTCGGGCGACTGGACGATGCCCGAGGAGATCAACCGGATGGCGACCGACGCGGTCACCAACTGGTTCTTCACGACGAGCGCGGCGGCGAACGACAACCTGCGCCGCGCAGGCGTCGGCGACGAGCGCATCTTCTTCGTCGGCAACACGATGATCGACACCTTGCTCGCGACAAGGGACAGGCTGCGAGCGCCGGCGTTCTTCGGCGAACTCGGGCTCGAGCCGGGCGGCTACTTCGTGCTGACGCTGCACCGGCCGTCGAACGTGGACGCGAGCGGCACGTTCGCGAAGCTTCTCGGGGCGATCGGCGAAGCGACGCGCGGGATGCCGGTGATCTTCCCCGTGCACCCACGCACCGCGAAGACGCTGCGCGAGATCCCCGGGCTGCCCGCGGGGTTGCGGCTGGTCGAGCCGCAGCCCTACCTGGAGTTCAACTGGCTCGTGAAGCACGCGCGCGCGGTGATCACCGACTCGGGGGGCATCACCGAGGAGACGACCGTGATGGGCGTCCCCTGCCTCACGCTGCGCGACACGACCGAGCGGCCCGAGACGATCACGATCGGGACCAACGAGCTCATCGGCACCGATCCCGCTCGCTTGAAGCCCGCGCTCGACCGGCTCTTCGCGGGCGAATGGAAGAAGGGCGCGATCCCGGAGAAGTGGGACGGCAAGGCGGCGGAGCGGATCGTCGCGGCGCTCGAAACGCTCCTCGTCCGGCGCTGATGTCCGCGGGAAAGCCGGCGCGCTACTGGCACACGGTGCGCCACCTGCGCCCGGTGCAGGTCTGGGGGCGCGTGCGGTTCCGCCTCGCACGGCCGAAGCCCGACCTTCGTCCCGCGCCCGCGCTGCGTTCGCCGTCTGCGACGTGGGTGCGCTGCGCGCGGCGCGCTTCGATGACGGGACCCGCCACATTGTCGGTGGTCGGCGCGCAGCGCACGATCGCCACCGCGATGGATTGGAACCGCGCCGACTGGCCGAAGCTCTGGCTCTACAACGCGCACTATTGCGACGACCTCGCGGCGTCCGATGCGGACGCGCGGGCGGAGTGGCATCGGGGACTCCTCGCGCGCTGGATCGACGAGAACCCGCCGGGGCGAGGCAACGGCTGGGAGCCTTATCCGCTGTCGCTGCGGATCGTGAACTGGATCAAGTGGGCGCTCGACGGCCAGCGACTGGACGATGTGGCGCGCGGGAGCCTCGCGGTGCAGGCGCGCTTCCTGCGCAGGCGACTCGAAGTGCACCTGCTCGGCAACCACCTGTGGGCGAACGCGAAAGCACTCGCGTTCGCGGGCAGTTTCTTCGACGGCGCCGAGGCGGACGGCTGGCGTGAACGCGGCCTCGCGATCCTGCGCCGTGAGCTGGACGAACAGGTGCTCGCCGACGGCGGACACTTCGAGCTGAGCCCGATGTACCACGCGCTGATCGTCGAGGACCTGCTCGACCTCGTGCAGCTCGCGCGCGTGTATCCCGGGCGCTTCGGCGATGAGGATGTCGCCCGCTGGCGCGAGGCGTCGACGCGGATGCTGGACTGGTTGCGCGCGGTGTCGCACCCGGACGGCGAGATCGCGTTCTTCAACGATGCAGCGATCGGCGTTGCGCCGAGCGTCGGCGCGCTGACGGACTACGCGAGAGCGCTGGGCGCGCCGGTGAACGCGGAGGCACTTCCCGCGCTGGTCGCGCTGCGGGACTCGGGCTACGTGCGGCTTGCGGCAGGAGCCGCGGTGCTGATCGTCGACGTGGCGCGCATCGGGCCGGACCACCTTCCCGGCCACGCGCACGCGGACACCTTGAGCTTCGAACTCTCGCTCGGCGGGCGTCGCGTGCTGGTGAACGGTGGGACCTCGACCTACGAAGCCGACGCGCAGCGCCATCGCGAGCGCGGGAGCGCGATGCACAACACGCTCACCGTCGACGGAGCGGACTCGTCGGAGGTGTGGGCAAGCTTCCGCGTCGCGCGGCGGGCGAGGCCGTTCGACGTGCGGTGGGGACGTGACGACGACGCGACGCTTTGGGTCGAGGCGGCGCACGACGGTTACCGCCGGCTGCCCGGCCGGGTCGTGCACCGGCGCCGGTGGGAGCTGCAGGAAAGCGCGCTCGTCGTCGTCGACACGATCGAGGGTCGGCCGCGCCAAGCGGTGGCGCGGTTCCGGTTCGCGCCGGGGATCGCGGTGGAACGGGCGCGCGACGATGCCACGGAGGGCGAGGTGAGTGGCGCGCAGGCGCCATTACGGTGGCGCTGCGAGGGCCCAACGCGCGTCTCGATCGAGCGCGGGAGCTGGCATCCGCGCTTCGCGGCGAGCGAGGCGATCGACGTGCTGGTGGTTCCCCTGCGCGGATCGACGCTGCGCACGACGTTCGACTGGGGCTGATCGGCGCGATGCGCATCCTCTTCCTCTCCGACAATTTCCCGCCTGAGAGCAACGCGCCGGCGACGCGGCTCCACGAACACGCGGTGCGCTGGGTGCGTGCGGGGCACGAGGTGACCGTCATCACCTGCGCGCCCAACTTTCCCGAAGGCAAGCTCTACGCGGGCTACCGCAACGCGTGGCGCCAGGTCGAGACGGTGGACGGCATCCGCGTGGTGCGGGTGAAGACCTACATCACGGCGAACGAGGGCTTCCTGCGGCGCACGCTCGACTACATGAGCTTCATGGTCATGGCGTTCGTGATGGGGCTCTTCGAGCGCAGGCCGAACGTGGTGGTGGCGACCTCGCCGCAGTTCTTCTGCGCGATTGCAGGTTGGGCGCTGTCGGTCGCGAAGTGGCGGCCGTTCGTGTTCGAGCTGCGCGACCTGTGGCCGGCGTCGATCGTGGCGGTGGGGGCGATGGGTCGGAGTCCCGCGATCCGCCTGCTCGAGCGCATCGAGCTCTTCCTCTACCGGCGGGCGGCGGCGGTGATCTCGGTGACCGAGTCGTTTCGCGAGGATCTCGTCGCGCGAGGCATCGACCGCGAGAAGATCCACGTCGTCATCAACGGCGTGGATCTCGACCGCTACGAGCCCCAGCCGCGCGATGCCGGGTTGGAGCGCGAGTTCGCGCTGGAGGGGAAGTTCGTCGCGGGCTACATGGGCACGCACGGGCTGGCGCACGCGCTGCCCAAGGTGCTGGAGGCGGCGGAGCGTTTGCGGGGGCGCGAGAACATCGTGTTCTTCTTCGCCGGATCGGGCGCGCAGCGCGGGACGGTGGAGCGAATCGTCGCCGAGCGCGGCCTTGCGAACGTGCGGCTCATTCCGCGCCAGCCGAAGGCGCGGATGCCGGCGCTGTGGAGCGCGTGCGACGTCGCGATCGTGCCGCTGCGCGACAACCCGGTCTTCACAACGGTGATTCCGTCGAAGATCTTCGAGTCGATGGGGATGGGCGTGCCGATCCTCATGAGCCTGCCCGAGGGCGAGGCCACGCGGATCGTCCGCGAGACCGGCGCCGGCGTTTGCGTGCCGCCCGAAGATCCCGCGGCGATGGCCGCCGCGATCGTCGAGTTGGCCGAACATCCAGACCGAGTCGCTGCGTTGCGCGCAGCGGCTCGTGCGGCCGCCCCGCAGTTCTCGCGCGATCGGCTGGCGATGAGGATGGCGGACATCCTCGCGCGTATCGGACGATGATGCCCCGACTGCGTTGCGTCCTGCTGACGTTGCTCGTGTGCGCCCTCGTCGTCATGAGCGCCGCCGCAATCGTTGCCGCACGCGCGGGGCATTGGCTGGAAGCGCCCGGGCAGAGCCCGACGCGGGCCGATGCGATCGCGGTCCTGGGCGGCGACGACGACGGAGAGCGCGCCGCGCGCGCGGCGGAACTCTACCGCGAGGGGATCGCCCCCAGGCTCGTCCTGACCGGCCTGCAGCAAGGTGTCGCGGCGATACCGGCGTGGCTCAACTGGCGCGCGGACCAACTCGAAGCCAGCGGGGTCCCGCGCTCGGCGCTACGCTTCGAGCTGGAGGCACGTAGCAGCTACACCGAGGCGGTCGAGCTCCTCGCGCTCATGCGCAAGGAGCGCTGGCACACGCTCGTCGTGGTGAGTGATCCGCCGCACATGCGGCGCTTGTCGTGGATGTACGCCGACGTCTTCGCGGGCTCAGGCGTCGAGTACGTGCTCGTCGCATCTCGCCCCGACTGGTGGCGGGCGGACGGCTGGTGGCGGGACGAGAAGTCCGGGCAGTTCGTGATCCAGGAGCTCATCAAGCTCGGTTACTACACGGCGCGCAAGTGGACCGGCAACGCGCGGCCGTCGGCAGAGGTCGTACCGGCGCGGTAACGGCGTGCCCACCGCGCACGTGAGCCACTCGCGGTTGCGGTTTGGATCGCTTGTCGAGCTCGGGCCCTCGCTGCACCACGGGTCGCTGCGAAGCGGATCTTCCTACCAGGTGCGGGATGGCAGAACCGCTATGACGATCGCACGTCCTCGAAGCTGATCGACATTCTCTTGCCAATCGCTCTGGCTGCCCTCGCAAGCGTTGCGAGAGTCACCGACGGATTGGTCGGATCGAGGAGCCGGTCGAGTTGTCCGCGGCTCGTGGCCATCCGCCGCGCCATCTCGGTCTTCGTGACGCGCCGTTCCGCCATGGCGTGCGCGATCATTGAGGCAACGACCTTCTTGATCGCCGCAGCTTCGACTTCTTCGATGATGTCCTCGGCACGAAGGAACGCGTCGAAATCCGAACCGATATGCCGATGGCTCATTCGTCACCTCGCAAACACTTCAGCCGATCGCGGGCCAGTTCCAGATCGGATCGACGGGTTCTCCGGTCTTTCTTGATGAAGCCATGGAGAAGGACCATCGTATTCCCTTCGAACGTGAACAGCACCCGTGCAATCCGGTTCTCGAGCTTCGTGCGGACTTCCCAGATGTCGCCTGCGATGTGCTCGATCAAGGGCAGACCGAGCGGCCAGCCGAACTGTGCCGCCTTGATGTTTTCACCGATAGCCTTTTTCTCGTGCTTGGGTAGCGCCTGAAGCCATTCGCGAACCGGCTCCGAGCCCGACATTGACGCTCGAAAGAACCGGACTTCGAGCTTCGGCAGTCCTGACCGCGGCAATCGTATCATTTATGGTACGCCTCGTCACTCGAAGAGCCGCCTCACGAAGGAAGGATCGCGTCTCCTGGTTTGCGGGCGCTCCTGTCTCCACCCCACGAAGCCGTCATCGCTTCGGGATTCACTCCATCCGGATCGCGCGACGGTCGTGCGGACCCTCGGTGAAGTCTCACCGGGAATGCCCCGACGTCGCGATCGGCGAAACGGCTGACGCGCTCCGGTTATCGGCCGTCCATCCGCACGATGCGATGCGCGACCGCGAGACTCGCGGGGCGATGCGTGATGAGGAGCACGGTGCGGCCCGCGAGCGCCTCGCGCGCACCATCGAGGAATTCGCGCTCCCCTTGCGGGTCGAACATCGCGGTGGCTTCGTCGAGGATGAGGATCGGCGGATCCTTGACGAGGGCGCGGGCGAGCGCGACCCGCTGCTGCTGACCTCCCGACAATCGCGCGCCGCGGTCGCCGACGAGCGTGTCGTAACCTTCCGGCAGCGCGGTGATGAAATCGTGCGCGCGGGCGAGTCGCGCCGCACGCTCGATCGCCTCGTCGGTCGCATCGGCCCGGCCGTAGGCGATGTTGTCGCGCACGCTCGCGTGGAAGAGCAGCACGTGCTGCGGCACGATGCCGATCTGGCGACGCAGGCTCGCGAGCGTCACGTCCGCGATGTCGTGGCCATCGATGGTGATGGTGCCGCTGGCGGGCTCGTGGAAGCGCAGCAGGAGATGGACGAGCGTGCTCTTGCCGGCGCCGTTGGGGCCGACGATGCCTACGGTTTCGCCGGCCGCGATGCGCAGCGTGAGGTCGTCGAGCACGCGAGTGCGTCCCGGATACGCGAATGTCACGTTCGTGAAGGCGATGTCGCCGCGCACCTGCGGTAGCGGGGTGCCCGCGTCGAGCGGCGGCTCGGGCACCTCGTCGAGTGCGCGCACGAGGCGCGCAAGGGCGCCACGTGTGGACTGGGTGCGGCCGTAGACGTCGGCGAGCCCGGAAACGGGTCGCGTCAGCACGAGCGCGTAGAGGAGAAAGCTCACGAGCTCCGCGGGTGTCATTGCGCCCCCGGCGAGCTTCGCACCTCCCAACCCCAGCAGCGCAACGATGCCGGCCGCCGCGATGAACTGGAGCGCCGGTCCCAGTGCCGCCTGGAGGCGGATCTGCCGCGAGGTGAGATGCAGCACCCGTTCGATCTGCGCGCGGTAGCGCGTCGATTCGAGCCCTTCGCGGGTGAACGACTTGATCGCCGGCAGCAGGCCCAGGTTCTCGTCGGCGATCGCGATGGCCGCCGCGTGCTCGTCCTGCAGCGTCGCGGCAAGCGGGCGCAATCGGCGGCCGAGGATCTTCACGACGAGGTAGAAGAGCGGCACCGCGATCAATGCAAGGAGTGCGAGCGCGGGCTGCAGGCGGAACATGAGCACCGCGGCACCGGCGACGGTCAAGATGAGCGGCACGAGCGTCACCGCGGTGCCGGTGAGGTAGTCGCCGACGACGTAGACGTCGCGGGTGAGCAGTGCCAGCGTCTCGCCGTGGCGGCGCTGCTGGAAGAAGCCGAGCGGCAGCGCCTGCAAGTGATCGTAGAGGCGAACCTTGAGGTCCGACGCGATACGCTCCGCGGTGCGGCCGAGGAGCCAACCGTTGGTAAAGCGCAGCAGCGCCTGCACCGCGAAGAGGGCGAGCAGCGCAACGAGGATCGCCGCGGTCGCCGCACCGGCAACAGCTTCGCCGGGCAGGAGCGCGCCGGCGAGCTTGCCGCCCTGCCACGGCACGGCGAGCGCTGCGGCACTCTCCGCGAGCATGAGGACCGTGCAAAGCGCGAGCGGACCGCGGTAGGGGACGGCGAAGGCCGCGAGCGTGCGCAGGTCGTTGGAGAGCATGGCGATCCGTTGGGGATCAGCGCTTGCGTGCAGCGATGCCGCCGAGCCAGCGTCGCGCGTGCAGGAGCGCAAGCGCACTCTTCCTCGCCTCGGGAAAGCGTTCGCGCAGGTAATCGGCCTCGGGGAGCGCCCGGCCGGCGAGGTAGGCAAGGCGCGTGTGCAGCGTCGGCAGCGCACGCAGTTCGAGCCACTCGCGGCGCCATCGCCCGGCGCGCAGGAGTTCGGCGCCGGAGGCGGCAGCGGGACTGCGCTCGAGCGCTGCGATCAAGGCGCCGACGTGCGGCGAGGCCAGGCATTGCGCGCACCGGCGCAGGCCGTCGAGCGCGATCGCTGCGACGCGCTTGTCCTCGACGCCGCGGACGAAGTCGGCGCGCCCGGCGTCATCCATCGCATCGGCCAGGACCCGGATGTCGTGGAGCCAGATCAGGCGATCGCCAAACTCCGCTGCGACGAAGACGTTGTTGGCGGCACGGTGCAGCAGCGCGACGGTCAGTGCATGAGCATCCCCGAGACCGCGCGCATGCACGCCCAAGGCGGCGATGGGCCGTGACGCGTCGACGAGTTCGTCGAACGAGTACAGCCACGCGAACGATTGCGCGTTGCTCAGGCGCCAGTGCAAGTCGATGGTCCAGCTCTGACCGTGGGCACCGACGCGCGTCATCTCGGCCTGATAACCGACGAAGCGGCCGGCGGGGCCGCTCACCCGCCGGTAGCCCAGCTCGCGCAGGATGCGTCGCGCAGCGTCCTGGTGGAATGGCGCCACCAGCAGGTCGACGTCGGCGCGTGGCCGCAAGGCCGGTGCGTCGTAGTGCGTGTACGCGAGCGCGCCTCCCTTCAGTAGCAGCGGCGCGATCCCGTGCCGCGCGAGCTCGTCCAGCACGCGCTCGAGTTCGGCACGCTGCACGACCTCGTCGATCGCGCCGACCAGCGCGTCTTCGCGGCAGGCGCGTCGGATCGGCTCGGGCCACGATCGCCAAGGGGTGGGGCTGGCGTCGTGCGTCGTGTCGCGCCCGCCGGTGGCGTTTGCCACGTCGGCCAGGCTCGCGGCCGCCTCCCCTTGCCGCAGGCGGGCATCGACGAGCGGACTCACGCCGTGGTGGCGCGCGGCACGCAGGAACGCATCGACCGCCGCCGCGTCGTCGCGAGGCCACGGCGGCGCTTCACCTCGAAGGAGCGCGCAAAGAAGAGCGTGGGGGGCGAAGGGCATCGGATCGGTCAGCGTGCGCCGCGATCGATCCCGACCCGGCGTGGGGTACTGCTTGGCGTGAGCACCCCATTATCGCGCCCGACCGACCGCCACGGTGGGGTCGGCCGCCGGTTGCGCGCAGGCGTGCGCGGTCTTCGCCGGTTGCGGCCGCGATGCCATCGTGGCGTTCTTGCGCGTCGTCGCGGGGTACACTGCCGCGCGTCATCGTCGAGCGCCGCAATCGGCGTCGGCTGTCCCGTGTCATCGACCCGCAATCCACCGTCCCCGACCTTTCACGCCGTGCTCGCGGGCGTGCGTATCACCAGCGACCGTCCGCTGCCGGAGCTTCCGGTCGGTGGAGAGTACGACCTCGACGTCGACGTTCGCTTCGTGGCGGAGCGCGACGCGGCGACCGGGGCACGCGCCGGTCCGCCAGCCGCCGGCACGCGGCCCGATGACACCTACGCCTTGCCAGCATCGACCCGTCAGCGCGGGTGGATTCACGCGAACGGACGCGAGGTCGTCATCACCGAGCCGCCAGGCGGTTGCGCCGACGTTGCCGCCGCGTTGCGTGGCGTCGTTCCCTTCGCTTCCGCCCTGCAAGGCCGGGTCATCCTGCACGCTTCGGCGGTTGCGTGCCCCGAGGGCATCCACGCCTTCGTCGGCGCGAGCGGCGTCGGCAAGTCGACGCTGGCGAAACATCTCGGCGCGCGCGGGTGGCCGATCGTGGCGGACGATCTCACGCCGTGTCGCATCGAGGGCGCCACGGTGCGCGTGCCGTTGCCCGCCGCACTCGGCGAAGCGGTGGCGTGTCCGGGATTGCGCGCGATCCACTTCCTGTCGCGCTCGCAGCGGATCGCGCGCGTGCAGCACGACGCACTCGCGGCTCCGGTGGCCATCAGGGAGCTCCTCTGGCATGGGTTCAGCGACCTCGACGCGCCGGACCTGTGGGCGAAACACTTCGTCGCGTGCGCGGACATCGCCCGCCGCGTGCCCTCGTACGCGCTCGTGGTGCCGGACGAGCGCGGGCGCGTGGCGGAGATTGCAGACGCGGTGCGCGACGTCTTGACCGCATCGGGCCTGTCGCCGGCAGCGCGCTGAAGCGATGGCGGGCCTCACCGGAATCGTGCACTGGGACGGCAGTGCCGCCCAGGTCGCGACGATCCGCGCGATGCTCGACACGATCCGCCATCGCGGCCCCGATGGGCTCTTTGCCGCGGCCCACGGCAGCGTGGGCTTGGGGCACGCGCGCCTCGCGCTCGACGTAGCCGAACGTCGACAGCCGCAACCCGTGTCCACGCCCGACGGGCGCTATCGCCTCGTCGCCGACGCGCGCCTGTCCAATCGCCGCGACTTGCGGCAGGCGCTTGCAACCACAGCCTGGCTTGGTGACGCGCCCATCGACGCGGAGATCCTCGTCGCGGCGTACGCGCGCTGGGGCGACAAGGCGGTGCAGGCGTTACGCGGCGATTTTGCCTTTGTCGTGTGGGACGACACGACACGCACGCTGTACGCGGCGCGCGACCCCTTCGGCGTGAAGCCATTCTTCTACACGACCGATGCGGCGCGGTTTGCCTTCGGCTCCGAGCCCAAGGCGCTTCTCACGCTCCCTGGATTCCGCGCGATACCGGACGAGGCTGCGCTCGTCGAACTCCTCGTCACGGGCCGGCCTCGCGCAACCGAGGCGACGTTCCACGCAGGGATCACGCGCCTGCGGGGGGCGCACGCGCTGCAGGCGAGCGCACAGGGCGTGCGCGTGACGCGCTGGTGGAATCCCGGCGCCGACGAAGCGCCGGCACGGCAGCTGCCCGACGACGAGTATCCGCGACGCTTCTACCTGCACTTGCGGCAGGCCGTCGCGCGTGCGCTCGACGTCGAGGTGCCGGTGGCCATCGAATTGAGCGGCGGTTACGACTCGTCATCGATCGCCGTCACCGCGGCCGACCTCCACACCGATCCACAATGCGCGCTGCCGCCGATCCATACGCTGTCGCAGCGCTACCCCGGACTGCCGTGCGACGAGGGCGAGATGATCGATGCGGTGCGCGCGGTCTCGCCGTTTCCGGCGATCCGCTTCGACGTTGCCGTTGCCGACCCGACCCGCGGCTTCGATGCGGAGTTCCACAAGAGCGATGCACCGCGGGTGGACATCTCCTGGGAGCGTCGGGAGAGTGAATCCCAACACCTCGCAGCCGCGGGGTGCCGTGTGGTGCTGACCGGTATCGGCGGCGATGAGCTTTCCTGGGATCCCGATTTCGCAGCGGACCTGTGGCGAAGCCGGCGCTATCTCGCGGCGTTGCGCTATTGCCTCACCGACCCGCGCGTGCGGCGCGATCGCGATCGGCGCGCCTGCTTGCTGCGGCTTGCACGCTTTGCCACCCCTGCCGTGGTGAAGCGCTTCGTCCGGTGTGTGCGCCCGGCCGCCGCCACTCCCTTGCCGTCGTGGCTCACTGCACGTGCCGGCGCCGCATTTCGCGCGCGCGAAGCGGCGGCGAGGGCGCGTGCGGCGCCGCGATCATTTGCGCAGGACGCCGTGCGACGTTGGCTCGATGCGCCGGAGTTCCAGGCGCTGCTCGAGGATCAGGAGCGCCAGTCGGCGTGGTGCGGCATCGAACGTCGCCATCCGTTTCTCGACCGCGATCTGGTCGAGTACGTGCTGGCGATTCCCTGGCAGGCTCGCTACCGACAGCCGGGCGCGTTCAAGACGCTCCTGGTGCGTGCGCTGGGAGCACGCCTGCCCGAGCGCATCCGCGACAGGAACGGAAAGACGGTGTTCGATGCCTATTTCCTCGCACTGTATGGCGCCGGGGCAGCGTCGTTGCGGGCGCGGCTCGAGGCCACCGCGCACTGGGCCTCCGCGGCCGTGGTCGAGCGCGAGCCCTTGCTCGCGGCGGTCGAGCGATCCGCGTTGCCGGGCGCCCACACGACCTTCGGCGAGGTGTCGCTTCCGTTGGCCGCCGTGCTCGTCGAGTTCTGGTCGCGCCGCCTTTCGCCGCGCGCCCAAGGGGCTCCCCCGAGCGGGCAGACGGCAGGCCGTTAGCCGGGGGACGCTGCGGAGTCGCCGGATGCCGGCTTTGCCTTGCGTGATTCGCGGCGCACCCTACAATAGGCAAGGTTCTTCCCCTGCCGCACGCGGCGGGGTCGTTCCACGTGAGGCCACCGACAGGACGGATGCGATGAATCCCGCAACTTTCGACACCCCCGCGCCGGCGCGCAGCGAACCCGTCTCTCCAGCCGGGCAGCGGCGCTATCACCCGCCGGTGTGCCGACCGCTGGGGGACTTGCGGCGCGTGACGCTCAAGAGCGGGCGCTCTCGGGACAGCAACGCCGATTTTCCCAGCTATCAGCCCTAGCCCGTACGCGTTCCATGCAGCGTGCGCGCATGCGCGCCGTCGTTGTGTCCGATGTGGATCCGACGACCGTCGCCGGCACCGCTTTCGGGCCTGCGCGCAAGCGCTACGCGGCCCCGGCGTGTCGGGACCTCGGTGCGGTGCATCGGGTGACGCGAAAGACCGGCGGCGACACCGACAATTCGAAGCAGCACCCGACGCGACGGTGACGCCCGGCGGAGGGGGAGCGAAGCGCGTTCGTCTGTTCATCCGCGCCGATGAATGGCAGCGGCGCGGCGCGGCGGCGCTGCAAGCGCTGCACCAGGGCTGGTGGCTGGGCTGGCTCGATCACCGCGATCTCGACGATCTTGCGCGCCGGCAGTACGCCCGCTGGCCACGCTACCGCGACGACACGTACAACACCAGCGGCTTGACACGCTGGGAGGCCGACGCCGTTCGCGCGCACTTTCCTGCCGAGGGTGCGATCCTCGTCGCTGCGGCCGGCGGCGGACGCGAAGTCGTGGCCCTCGCCCGGTTGGGTTACCGGGTGGAAGGCTTCGATTGCGTCGAGGCCCTGGTCGCGTGTGGCCGCGAGACGTTGATGCGCTTCGGCGTGAATGCGCGCCTCGAACTCGCCCCGCCCGGAGGGATCCCCGAGGGGCTCGGTCACCACGTCGGTGCAATCGTCGGCTGGGGTGGTTACATGCACATCCCCGGCCGCGGCGCGCGCATCGCTTTCCTGCGCGGACTGCGGCGACACGTCGACGCCGGCGCCCCGCTGCTCGTCTCGTTCTTCACGCGGACCGGGCCATCGCGGCGCCTCGTGTGGACGCAGCGGATCGCCCGCGCGCTGCGCCGCCTGCGGCGAAGCCCCGATCCGGTCGAATACGGCGACACGCTCGATCGGACGTTCGATCACCTGTTCACCAAAGACGAAATCGCGCAGGAGCTGGCGGCGGCGGACTTCGCGCTCGTCAGTTACGCCGAGACACCGTACGGGCACGCCGTGGGTCGCGCGGTGTGAGCGCGCAAGCGTCGGGCGGCGTCGTGCCACCGGGCGGCGCAAGCGCTGCAGCAAACGCGGCGAAGGTTGCAAGATGCGCATCGTCCTCGCCCAGCGCCACGCCACCGCACTCGACCCACGCATGCGCTTCGAGCGCTTCGGCGCCGCGCCGTGCGCCAAGGCGCAATTCACAGGCGATGCCCTCGCGTTGCAGCAGCCGCCACAGCACGACCGAGCGGTGCAGGCAGGCGAGGCGCAGCGGCAGGCGTGCCGCCGCGACGGCGACGAGCCGCGCGATCGCCCGCGCGCGGGCGAGGTCGGGGGGCTCCGCTGTCACGCTGCTCTTCGCGGGTTCGCTTGCGGCCGCAGGTCGAAAGCCGGTGGATGCCACGGTGAATCTTGCGTGGACGAGCATCAAAGCCGCACGCACGAGGAGCTGCCGCTCGGCCCACGACAGCGCGGCGAGGTGGCGCCAGTCACCCATCGGTCACGACGACGAGCTTGCGTTTGGCGAGCGTGGCGATGAGGGCATCGAGGTCGCGGGCGAGGACGTCCTCGGCCACGTCGTAGCGCGCGAGGAGCGCGCCTCGCGCTGCACCCACCTCGCCGTGTGCGGCAAGCGCCTTCCAGAAGTCGAGGCCGACGTCGTCGAGACCGAAGTACTCGCCGGTCTCGAGATTGAGGAGCACGCCCTCGTCGTCGAGTTCGGTCGAAAGCACCGTGTCGGGGATCGTTATTCGCATCGCGAAGCGGGAGCGACCGCAGGGTACGCGCGGCCATTTTAGCGCCGCACGCGACGAACGGTACCGCGCCGGGGATGCCTGCCGGCGTCGCGGCGGTGGAGTGGCGTATCATTTCGCCGACGCTCTCGCTCGGATGCGGCATTGCACGTGATTTGGACCCTTATTCCGTCGAGCCGCGGCACGCGGTGGCGCCGTTGGCAGGTCGCTACCGCGGTCGTGGTCTTCGCGCTGGCGGGTTCGGTCGCGCACGCACAGGCCGAGGCAGCCGATGCGCCGCCACCGCCGTCGTACGCGGTCAATGCCCCGGGAAGCCCGATGCTTGCTCCCGTGCCGGCGCCCGGACCGAGCGGGCCCGCGCCGATCGCGGGCAATACGCCGCCGGCAACTCCGTTGCAGCCGGGGGAGACCGGCCCGCGCGACTACCGGATCGGTGCGCAGGACCTCCTCGAGATCCGCGTCTACGGGATCGACGACCTGAAGCGCGACGTCCGCGTCAATTCGCGCGGCATGGTGACGTTGCCGCTGATCGGTCCGGTCGAGGTCGGCGGACTCACGAGCGAGGACGCCGAGGCGCTGATCGCGGCGAAGTACGCCAAGGATTACCTGCAGGATCCGCAGGTCTCGGTGTTCATCAAGGAGTTCACCAGCCAGCGGATCACCGTCGAGGGCGCCGTCGCGCGCCCGGGCATCTACCCCATTCGGGGCGACACGACGCTCGTGCAGGCGATCGCGCTTGCTGGAGGGCAGGGGCAGCTGCCCGACCTCAACGAGGTCATGGTGTTCCGTCTCGAGGCGGGCCAGCGCCGCGCCATCACCTACGACCTCATCAAGATTCGCAGTGGCGAGATCCCGGACCCGAAGCTCGTGAACGAGGATATCGTCGTCGTCAAGCGCGAGGCCAATCGCGTGGTCCTGCGCGATTCGGTCTTCGGTGACGTGATCAACATCCTCAATCCGATGAATTACCTGCCGCGATGGTGACCCTCGCCCATGCCCGACAACGACGCGCCGCGTAATCCGCCCGCCGCCGCCGCCGGAGCGCTGCCGGCTCGACCGTCCACCGCGCTATCGACCTACGTTGCCCCCGCCCTCGCGCCGGAGATCGACGGCGACGACGACGCGATCCACCTGCGTGACCTGTGGCGCGTCGTCGTCAAGCGCAAGTGGGTGGTGCTCGCCGTGCTGGTCATCGTCGTCCTCACGGGACTTGCCGCGACGATGATGGCGACACCGATCTATCGCTCTTCGATCACGCTCAAGATCGAGCGCGAGGCGAGCAAGATCGTCGACTTCAAGGGAGCGCCGGTCGAGCCGCAGGAATACGGCGACATCGATTTCTATCGCACGCAGTACGAGCTCCTGAAGAGCCGGTCGCTCGCCGAGCGCGTCGTGCGCCAACTCGATCTCAAGCAGCGTTCCGCGGCAACGCCCGAGCCCACGACGCCGTGGTGGAGCAAGCTCGGCGCGGCGCTCTTCCCGCGCTCGGGTGATGCACCGGCAGATGCGTCCGAGGAGCCCTCACCCACCGCGGCCGACGGCGATGCCGCGGCCGTCGGCGCGTTCATGGGCTCGCTCACCGTCGAGCCGGTGCGCAATTCGCGGCTCGTGCGCGTGCTCTTCGACTCGCCTGATCGTGAGCTCGCCGCCGAGGCGCTGAATGCACTTGCGCAGAACTTCATCGCGCTGTCGCTCGAGCGGCGCTTCGATGCGTCGTCGTACGCCAAGGCGTTCCTCGAGGAGAAGCTCGCGCAGACCAAGGCGAAGCTGGAGGAATCCGAGCGCGCGCTCGTCGCCTTCCAGCGCGAGCAGCAGATCATCAACGTCGACGACAAGCAGAACGTCCTCGCGCAGACGCTCGGGGCGTACAACGCGACGGCGGCGAAGGTCGGCGAGGAACGCATGCGGGCCGAGGCGCTGTACCGGGAGTTTCGCGACAACCCCGCGTCGTCGCCGCAGATGCTCGACAACAAGGCGATGTCGGCGCTGCGCGAGCAGCGCACGAAACTGCAGGTCGAATACCAGGACCTCTCCCGCATCTACAAACCCGCGTTTCCGAAGATGCAACAGCTCGCGGCGGCGATCGAGGAGGTGGACAAGAAGATCGCCGAGGAGACCGATCTTGCACGCCGCTCGATCGAAGGGAGCTACAAGGCCGCGGTGCAGCAAGAGGCCGCCGTCAAGACCAAGCTCGACCAGGCGAAGAAGGACATGCTCGACCTGCAGGGGCGCAGCATCCGTTTCGGGATCCTGAAGCGCGAGGTCGACACCAATCGTTCGCTCTACGACGGCCTGTTGCAGCGGCTGAAGGAGGTTGGCGTCGAGGCGGGCGTGGGCACCAACAACGTCTCGGTCGTCGACCCGGCGATCGTCGCGCGCGCGCCGTACAAGCCCAACCTCAGGCTCAATCTGCAACTCGCCGGCGCCCTGGGGCTCCTCCTGGGCATCGGGCTCGCGTTCTTCCTCGAGTATCTCGACGACACGATGCAGCGTCCCGACGACATGGAGCGCATCGCGCGCCTGCCGGTGCTGGGCGTCATTCCGCTCGTGAAGCAGCGCAAGGCGTCGCGCGAGCCTCCCTTGGCGCTGCAGGCGCATACCGATGCCCGCTCGACGTTTGCCGAGGCGTATCGCTCGATGCGTACCGCGCTGCAGTTCTCCACGCGCGAGGGCGCACCGCATCAGCTCGTCGTGACGAGTACGGGGACCGCCGAGGGCAAGTCGACGACCGCGGTCGCGCTCGCCATCAACTTCGCGCAGATCGGCCAGGCGACGCTGTTGATCGACGCCGACCTGCGCAATCCCTCGCTGCATGCGATGCTGGGGCTCGACAACAGTCGTGGCCTGTCCAATTACCTCTCGGGGGATCTGCCGGCGTTGAGCGTCGTGCGCATCACGACGATCCCCAATCTGTACGCGATCCCCGCAGGCCCGCTGCCGCCCAACCCGGTCGAGCTCCTGTCGGGTCCGAAGATGCTCGGGCTGCTCTCCGACCTCGAGCGGCGCTTCCCGTCGATCGTGCTCGATTCGCCGCCGGTGCTGGGGCTCGCCGATGCGCTCGTGCTCGGCAATCAGGTGGGGTCGATGGTGTTCGTCGTCGCGGCCGGGTCGACCCGCAAGGCGCACATGCGCGCGGCGCTGAAGCGACTGCGCCAGGCAAGCGTGACGCCGATCGGTGCGGTGATGACGAAGGTGGACATGCGCGACGGACGTTACGGCTACGAAAGCGCGTACTACTACTATCGGAGCACGAACGACGCTCCGAAGCTCGCGCGGAGTCCCGCCTGATGTCGACCGCGGCGAGTCGTGCGCCGACGGGGTTCGCGCCGCGCATCCGGGAGCGGGCATGCCGGCAAGCTCGTCCGCGGACCTGACGGCGCGCCTGCTGCTGCGCTACGCGAGCGAGCCGTCGCGCTATCGCATCGAGGCGACGGGCGCCGACACCTCGCTCGTCGACACCGACGTCGTGATCCGGCTCGCGCTCGGGCGCGATGTGGCGCTTGCTGACGCGGCGACGACCGCCGCGGGCTTCGGCGCGCTGCGCGCGGCGGCGATCCGCTACATGCGCGAGGTGTTCTTCCGGGCCGACGCGTCGCCGTACCAGACGCTGGGGCTCGCGCGCGACGCCTCGCCGGAGACGATCCGCGAGCGCTTCCGGCTCGTCATGCTCCTCGTTCACCCCGACCGGCAACAGCCGGGCGCGGCCTGGCCCGGGACCTGTGCGGCGCAGGCCAACCACGCCTACGCGATCCTGCGTGATCCGCAGGCTCGGGCCGCCTTCGACCGCGAGGAGAGCGCCCGCGAGGCGGCGGCGCAGGCGGCGCGGGAGGCTGCCGCCGCGAAGGCGCGCCCGCCGGCCGGGGCGCCCGCGGGGCGCACCGTCCTCGTTCGGCAGTGGCGGCCACCGCCGCCGCGGCAGGTCTTGCCCGAATGGCTGACGGCGAGCGTCGGGGGCTGGGTGCGCGCGCACCCCGCGGGGGCCGCCTTCGCCGTGCTTGGCGCGAGCGCCGTTCTGGTCATGGGGGGCGTTGCGTTGTGGGAGACCGAGTCGGCGTCGCTCGTGCGTGCGCCGCGGCCGCCCGCGGCGGTCGCCAACGCACCGGTACCCGGGATCACGCCACAAGCGGCATCGGCTGCGGCGGAGGCGCCGGACGTGGTCCCTCCCGAGGCGCCGGTCGTTGCTGCGTCGACCGCAGCGTCGACCGAAGCGGCGAGCGCACCGTTCGCCGCGCCACCTACCGCGCCCCCGACCCCTGCGCCGGCCATGCCCCCGACCGCCGCGCCGCCCCGCGCGCCCCCGATCGCGGCGCCGGCCATGCCCCCGACCGCCGCGCCGCCCACCGTGCCCCCGACCTCTGCGGCGACCATGCCCCCGACCGCCGCGCCAGCGATGCTGCCGACTCATCGAGTCCCGGCCGAAGCGCACGCGGCGCCTCGCGTTCGCGCCGTCGCCGTGTCCCCGATGGCGGTACCGGCACCGGCGCCGGCGCGGATACCGGCACCGGTCCCGATCCAGACTCCGACGCTCGCCGTTCCCGCTCCGGCGGCGGCCCCGCCGATGCCGCGGCCCGCCGCAGCTTCGGCGCGGGTGGCAGCGATCGATGTGGCGACGGCGCCCGCTGCGGCGCATGCGTCGGCCATGGCGACACCCTCGGCCATGGCGACACCCTCGGCCATGGCGGCGGCGGGGCAAGCGCCCACCTCCGAGGAGATCGAGACGTTCTTCGCCCGCTTCATCGCGGCCTACGAGGGCGGTCGGGCCGACGTCGTCGCCTCGATGTTCCATCCGGACGCGCAGGTCAACGAGCGGTCGGGACGCGCCGCGATTCGTGATGAGTACGATGCGGTCTTTCGCGAATCGGCGTGGCGCCGGATGCAGATCACGCGCATCCATTGGCGGCGCACGGGCGACGCCGCGCGGGCGCAGGGCGAAGCCGTGGTCACGATCGGCTGGCGCGACGGACGCGAAGTCGTGCGGCGCTTTCCGATCGACCTCGCGCTCGTGCACAGCGACGGGCGCGTGGTGATCATGCACCTCATGCGCGGTCCGAGCGCGCCGTGATGGATGCGACCCGGAACACGGCGGCGCAGGCGTGGACCGTGGTCGCCATCGGCGTCGCGCTCGCGCTCGCGTGGTGGGTGATCGTCGCCGCGAACGAGGCGTGGCGCGAAGGCGGTCGCGCCCTCGTCCTCGGACGCGATACCACCGAGGGCGGTGACGCCTCACCGCTGGCGCGTTGGCGCGCGCAGGTCGCGCGCAACCCGACCGACGCCGTCGCGTTGCTCGCGCTCGGCCGGGCGCGCGAAGCGCAGGGTGACATCGAAGGTGCGCGGTCCGCGATCGACCGCGCACTGCAACTCGCACCCGCCGACCGGGTGGCGTTGATCGAGGGTGCGGCGTTTCATGCCCGCACCGGCGACGCGGCCGGGGCGCTCGCGCGCCTGCGGCGGGTCGCCGATCTGCATCCGGATGCGTATACGCTCGTGTGGCCCGTGTTCACGACGGCCCTCGACGACGCTCGCCATACGGAGTTCTTCGTCGGCGTGGCGGGCGAGAACCCGCAGTGGTGGCCGGCGTTCTTCGCGCACGCCTGCGCCGCGGCGACGAGCACCGGTGCGCTCGAGCGAGTCTTCGCCGTGCGCGCGGCGGCGGGGAAGGCCAGCGCCGACGAGCGACGCTGCTTCATCGGCCGCCTGCAGCGCGAAGGCCGCTGGTCGAGCGCGTACCAGGCGTGGCTCAACAGCCTCCCGCCCGCGGCGCGGCAGCACGTCGGCTACGTCTACAACGGTGATTTCGAGCAAGCGCCGTCGAATCTGGGGTTCGACTGGGTCGTCGCCCGCCAGGGTGGCGTCGTCGTCGAAACCGGGCGCGCTGCCGGTGCGGCCGGTCGCGCGCTCCACGTCGAACTCCTCGACAAGCGCTGGACGGGGCCCCCGATCCAGCAGACGCTCGTTCTCGTCCCAGGTCGCTACCGCTTCGAGGGGCGCGGCCGCGTCGAGCGGCTGGAGAGCTGGCTCGGCCTGCAGTGGGGCGTCTACTGCGTGGATGCCGGGGAGGCGACGCCGCGGCAACTCGCGCACACCCGTCGTTTTGCCGGATCGTCCGGGTGGGTCGACTGGAGCGAGGATTTCACCGTCCCGCGCGACTGTCCGGTCCAGCGCCTGCGGCTCGAACTCGCCAATCTGCGCGAAGGTGTGGCAGCGCCAGGCAATGTGGCGGCACGGCTGTCGGGCGACCTGTGGTTCGACGGGCTCAGGATCCGCGGGCTTGACTAGAGCCCGCCGACCGAGGGGATAATGACGGTGGCGCCATCGAAGTGGCTGCCGCTGCCGTACACGCCAGGAACGCTGATGAAGCTGCGCAGTTCGCTCGTGATCGTCGTGGGAGCCATCGCCGCATGGGCAGCGGGGCCCGCGCTCGCGCAGGACAAGACCGTCGCGCAACTCACCAACGTCGAAGGCAACGTGATGGTGAGCCAGGGTGACGGCATGGTGGCGGCGGTGAGCGGGCAGCGCGTGGCATCCGGCACGCGCGTCATCACGCTGGCCGGTGGCAAGGTCGTCATCGACTACGACGTCGGCTGCGACATCTCGCTCAAGGAAAACCAGCGTTTCACGGTGCGTACCGGCGAGTGCGCGGCACTGCTGGGCGAGGTGACGACCATCGTCCCGGGCAGCACCGCGCTCATGGCCGCGGGACTGTCGGTTCCGCAGTTCCTGGCCGGCGCGCTCATCGGGGCCGGTCTTGTCTACGCGACCTACGATCGCCACTGCGCCGAACAGGCCAGTCCGAACTGACCGACGTCACCCCCGCGCATGCAAGCGTGAAGGCGGAGCCCGCGGGCTCGGTCTTTGCGTGGGCGCTCATCGTTTTCGTCGTCGCCGCGCCGCTTGCCAAGGGCGGTAACCGCGCGCTTCCCCTGGCGGGCCTCGAACTCGCGGCGATCGGCTTCCTGCTCGCTCTCGCGCTGCGCCACGTGCGGCGTCAGGCGTATGCGCCGCTGCCGCGGCTTTTCGTCGCCGCGCTCGTGCTCAGCGCGACGTATCCGCTGCTGCAACTCGTGCCGCTTCCCGCCGCGTGGTGGCAGGCGCTGCCGGGGCACGCGCCGTACGCCGCCGTGATCGACACACTTGCCGGTGTCGCCGACGGCTCGCAGTGGCGGCCGATTTCGCTCGTGCCGGCGGCGACACGTTACGGCTGGCTCGCGCTGTTGCCTCCCTTTGCTGCGCTGCTTGCGGTGCGTGCGCTCGCACCCGCGCAGGTGGTGGGTCTCCTCGTCGCGATGACCATCGTCGCCGGAGTCGAAGGACTCGTCGGGTTGCTGCAGGTGGTCACCGGCGATGGCTCGATCCTCCATCTCGGCCATCGCGACACGTTTGGCACGGCGACCGGCACGTTCGTCAACCGCAATCACCTGGCGGCACTGCTGGCGATGATGTTGCCGCCGGTCGTCGGACTCGTCGTCTACCAGCGGCGCAGCGCGCGTCACGGCGGTTCGCGCTTCGACACCTCCGGAGCGAACCTCACCGCGCAGCGCGTGCTCGTCGTGGCCTCGGCGGCGCTCATGCTGCTGTGCCTCATCTTCACGCGGTCGCGCGCCGGCATCGCCTTTGCGCTCGCGGGGCTTGCGTGCTCGTCGATCCTGCTCGTGCGCGCGCGCGGCGGCGCGCGCCACGTCGGGCTCGTCGTCGCCGGCATCGTCGTCGTGGGCCTCGCACTGGCGGCGTTGATCGGGCTTGCTCCCGTGCTCGAACGCCTCGAGCCCGACCAGTTGCAGCTCTCGGGTGCGGGAAGGCTTGCGCTGTACGCCGCCGTGCTCGATGGAGCGATCACGTTCCTGCCGTTCGGCAGCGGCCTTTCCACCTTTGCGAGCGTGTTCCCGCGCTTCCAGTCGAGCGTGGGGGGCGCGGTGTACGACTACGCGCACAATGACTACCTCCAGGTGCTCTTCGAGCTGGGGGTGCCCGGAGTGCTCGCACTCGTGCTCCTCGTTCTCGCCTACGCGGCTCGGCTCGCGAGCCTCGTCGCGCACGGCAGCGAGCGCAGCTTCACGCTGCTGCAGATCGCAGCCGGGGTCGGCCTCCTGCCGGTCATGCTCCACAGTGCCTTCGATTTTCCGCTGCGCATGCCGGGCAACGCGGTGTGGTTCGCCATCCTCGCCGGCGTGTTGCTGCATCCGGGAGCGCGCGATGCCGCATCGATACGGAAGCCGTCCTCGCGCGTGGTGCGCGCGGACGCACTCGAGACCGGGACCCCCGCGTGATCGACCTGCACTGCCACCTGTTGCCGGGGATCGACGACGGCGCAGCCGATCTCGCGACCTCGCTGGCGATGGCGCGGCTCGCGGTGGCGGACGGCATACGCACCACCGCGTGCACGCCGCACATCTATCCCGGTTTCTACGACAACGACAGTGCCGGCATTCGCACCCGCGTCGCGGTCCTCCAGCAACACCTCGACGCCGAGGGGATCGCGCTCACGTTGACGTACGGCGCGGACGCGCATCTCACACCGGAGTTGCTCGGCCGCATTCGCGCGAAAACCGCGCCCACCCTCGCCGGAAGCCGCTACCTCCTGGTCGAGCCGTCGCATACGATCGCCACGCCGCGCTTTGCCGAGGCCGTGTTCCAGTTCGTTGCGGCGGACTACGTGCCGGTGATCACGCATCCCGAGCGCCTCGCGTGGATCGCCTCGCACTACGACGTCTTCGTCGGTCTCGTGCGCGGTGGCGCCTGGATGCAGTTGACCGCGGGAAGCCTCACCGGCCGCTTCGGCGCGCCGGCGCAGCGCATCGGCCGACGCATGCTCGACGACGGCCTCGTCCACATCCTCGCGACCGACGCGCACGGCGTGCGCCAGCGTCCGCCGCTGCTGGCCGAAGGTCGCCGTATCGCCGAGCGTCACGTCGGCACGGCGGAGGCCGAGCGGCTGGTGGTCACGCGACCGCTGGCGATCCTCGACAACGTGCCGCCGTTGGAGGTCGAACCGGTTCCGGCGCTCGCCGAAGGCAACGGGGGATCGCGGCGCGGACTCCTTGCGCGCCTGTTCCGCCGCGGCTGACGTGGCGCTATCGCCGGATGCGTTGCACGAGCGCGGTCGTCGAGCGATCGAAGGTGAACGGGATCGCCGCGAAACGTCCGCCGTGCGCGATCACTTCCGCAGCACCGGCCGTCGTGGCCGCGGTGTAATCGCCGCCCTTGACGAGAACGTCGGGCATCGCCGCGATGATGAGGTCGCGCGGGGTGTCCTCGTCGAAGGGCACGACGAGATCGACGGCCGCCAGCGCGGCGAGCACGGCCATGCGGTCGGCGAGGGGATTGAGCGGCCGGTCCTCGCCCTTGCCCAGCCGGCGCACGCTTGCATCCGAATTGACGGCGACGACGAGGCTCGCGCCTTCCGCGCGAGCGGCTTCGAGGTAGGCGACGTGGCCGCGATGCAGCAGATCGAAGACGCCGTTGGTGAGCACGAGCGGGCGCGGCAGTCGCGCGATGCGCGCGAGCGCGTCCGCATACGTCGCGACCTTGTCTTGCGCGCGGGCCGGTAGCACGCTCGGCGCCCGAATGCGCTAGCGATAGTCGAAGATCTTCACCACCCGCGAGACGCCGGCGGTGGTGCCCGCGATGTCGCCGGCAGCCTCGCCTTCGGCGCGGGTGACGATCCCCATGAGGTACACCACACCGCGCTCGGTGACCACCTTGACCGCGTTGGGCGGGAAGCGATTGACCTCGACGAAGCGCGCCTTCACCTTCGACGTGATGTAGGTGTCGTTGGTGCGCTGGCCGAGCGTCGACAGCGGCGCGACCACGAGTTCGTTGTGCACGCTCGTGACCTTCGGCGTGCCCTTGGCGAAGCCACCGATGCTGGCAGCGGTGCCGGTATCGGGGACCTCGCCGGTGAGCAGCACGATGCCGTTGTAACTCGTGACGTTCACGTGCACCTTGTCGCCATACACCTTCATGACCTGGTCGAGGATCTTGAGCTCGATGTTCTCGTCCTCGAGCTGCGCACCGGCGGTGCGCCGGTCGCTTGCGACCAGCGCCGCACCGCCGGCGCCGGCGGCGACGACGACGGGGACACAGCCGGAGAGCGCGAGCGTGCCGGCGCCGATCGCCGCCGCCACGACGACGGCGCCGATCGCGCGTCCCGCCGCGCGCATCGTCACGCCTCGTCCTCGGCGTCGCCGAGGAGTGTGGCATCGATGATGTCGCACAGGCAGTGGAGCATGAGCAGGTGCACTTCCTGGATGCGCATCGTGCGCGGATGCGGCACGCACAGGTGGACGTCTCCCGAGGCGAGGAGTTCGCCGATGCGCCCGCCGCCCTTGCCCGTCATCGCCACCACGCGCATCTCGCGCGCGTGCGCGGCCTCGATCGCCGCGATGACGTTGCCCGAGTTGCCCGACGTGGAGATCGCGAGGAGCACGTCGCCCTTGGCGCCGAGCGCGCGCACCGACTTCGCGAAGACCTGCTCGAACGTGTAGTCGTTGGCAACGGCGGTGAGCAGCGACGTGTCGGTCGACAGTGCGATCGCCGGCAATTCGGGCCGCTCGCGCTCGAAGCGGCCGACGAGTTCGGCGGCGAAGTGTTGGGCATCGGCCGCGGAGCCACCGTTGCCGCAGGACAGGATCTTGCCGTCACCGAGCAGGCACTCGGCCATGAGCGCGCCGGCGCGGGCGACGTGCGGCGCGAGCACGGTCGCGGCCTCGTGCTTGAGCCGTGCGCTGTCGGCAAAGTGCTGGTGTACGCGCTTTTCGTGATCGATCATGGCGCGGATTCTAGCAGTCACCCTGCCGTGCGGCGGATAGCGCCTGGCGTCGCCGGGAGGGCGGGTCGCGGGTGAGGGGCGACGTCCGCGCTCAATCGCGCGCGATCACGTCGCGCTCCCAGACGATCGCCGCGGCGTCGAGGCGATCGAGGAGGATCGCGTCGAAGCGGCACGCGGGCTCCGCGGGGAAGCGCGCGAGGTACGCGCGCGCGGCCATGACGACGCGCTGCTGCTTGCGCGCGGTGACGCTTGCCGCGGCGCCCCCGAAGCCGCGGTGCTCGCGCAGCCGCACCTCGACGAAGACGAGCGTGTCGCCGTCGCGTGCAATGAGATCGATCTCGCCGTGGCGCGTGCGGAAATTGCGCGCCACGATCGCAAGGCCGTGTCGCTGCAGGAACTGCGCGGCGAGTGCTTCCGCCTGGGCGCCGCGAACGAGGTGCGTCGCGTCAGCGGGGCCCATCGACGGGAACGAGCGCGCCGTCGCGAAAGACCGCGAAGCGACCCGCGCGGACGAGTTGCTGGCCGTCGAGCGTGACGCGTCCGGTCGCACCGTCGAAGTCGAGCCGATCCGGGGGGCCGTCGAGAAAGGCGCTCGCGACGCGGAAGGCGTCGAGCCCCAGTGCGTAGAGCCGGGTGAGGGCGGCGCTCGGAAAATCGCGGCGCGGCAGGCCCGTGAACTCGGCGGCCGTGGGCGTGACGATCCACGGGATCTCGGTGATGACGAGCCCATCGAGGTCGCGCACCGTGGCCGTGAGCGGACCCTCGAAGACGAGCGCGCTCGCGTACGCGGGCAGCGTGCCCACGTACGGCTTGGCGCGCGCGACCGCGACACCGTCGAGAGCGAGGACGACGGCGGCCGGCGGCTGCCGCGTCAATTCCCGGCGCACGGTCGTGAGCGTTTCGACGCGACCGTCGTAGCGGTAGGCGGTGGGGACGCTGCCGCCCAGCGCGAGCCACTCGCTCGTGAGCGCCGAAGCGAAGCGGAGCATGAGCGGTGTCTCGCTCGACACCACGGCGAGCCCCTGCCCGGCCCCCGGGGTGGGCGGCGTGTCGCGAATCCGGCGTGCGATGAGGCGCGCGTCGGACTCGATCGACAGCGGGAAGGTGTACAGGCGCGGTGGAGGATTGGCCGCGTCCTCGAGCTGGTTCAAGGCGATCGTGTACGGCAGTTCGAGCGCCATCGTCGCTACGACCTTGAGATCGTCGCGCAGCAGCGGGCCGATGATGACCCGGGCGCCGGCCCGTTGCGCGGCCTCGAATGCGTCGAGGGCGCCGTCCTCGGCATGCGCAAATACGCGCACGCGCACGGACGATCGCGCGGCCTCCGCCGCGGCGCTCACACCCGCCCGCACGGCGTCAGCCGCGCGAGCGTACGCGGGGGCATCGAGCGGCAGCACCACCGCAATGTCGACCGGCGTGACGGGCAGCATCGGGGCGGGGCCGCCCGCGGCATCGCTTGCCGGCGGTGTTTGGGCGACGGACAATGCAGCGGCGCAGGCGACGACGCCGGCCGCAAGAAGGCCGGCGAGGCGCGCTGCGCGTGAGGCCGTCATGGGTAACGAGGGCACCGGAAGTGAGCGAGGCGGGCGCTGTGGAGGAGTTGCCGGCAACGTCCGCGTCGTTTCGCGCGGCGGCCGGGGCATTATATGTGGTGGCCACGCCGCTGGGTAACCTGCGCGACGTGACACTGCGTGCGCTCGACGTCCTGCGCAGCGCCGATGTCGTCGCCGCCGAGGATACGCGAACCACGGCGCGCCTTCTTGCTCGCTACGGCATCGCGACGCACGTCCTTGCGCTGCACGCGCACAACGAGGCGCAGCGCAGTGCCGGCGTCGTCGCGCGCCTCGCCCGCGGCGAGAGTGTCGCTCTCGTGAGCGACGCCGGCACCCCTGCCGTGAGCGATCCAGGGGCGCGTCTCGTCCACGCGGTACGCGCCGCGGGGCACCCCGTGATCCCCATTCCCGGACCATCGGCGGTGACCGCGGCGATTTCGGCGGCCGGCGTGCGCGCGGGTGCGTTCGTCTTCGTCGGCTTCCTGCCCGGGCAGACGAAGGCGCGCCGCACGCTGCTCGCAAGCCTTGCGGCGTTGCCGGCCGCGCTCGTCTTCTACGAGGCGCCGCATCGCGTGCGTGCCACGCTGCGCGAGCTCGCGCCGGCGCTGGGCGCGTCGCGCACCGTCGTGATTGCACGCGAACTCACCAAGATCCACGAGACGATCGCCACGATGCCGCTCGGCGACGCCGCGGCGTGGGTCGGCGCCGATGCGCAGCGCGAGCGCGGCGAGTTCGTCCTCGTCGTCGATCGGGCCGAGGAGGGCGAGGACGACGGTCTTGCGGCCGACGTCGATGCCGAGTGCGGTCGCTGGTTGCCGGCGCTGCTCGCGGAGGTCTCGCCCGCGCGCGCCGCGCGCATCGTCGCGACCGTGACCGGCGCCGCGCGCGACGTCGTCTATCGGCGCGCGTTGCAGTTGAAGCCGGAGGCCGGTGACGACTGATTGCCGGTCGGATCCGCTGCCTCGCCGTTGCCACCGTTGCCCATGTCCGCATGCCTCGACATCACCTGGCGCGACCGCCCCGTACGCATCGAGTACCGCTGGGTCGGCGCCGACGGCGACACGAAGCGCCCCGTCATCGTGTTCCTGCACGAGGGGTTGGGGTCGGTTGCGATGTGGCGCGACTTCCCGGAGCAACTGTGCGCGGCGGCGCAAGCGCGTGGACTCGTCTACTCGCGGCCCGGATACGGCCGCTCGACGCCTCGCGCCGAAGACGAGGCGTGGGGTGTGGACTACCTGCATCGACAGGCGCACGAGGTGCTGCCGGCAGTCCTCGCGGGCGTCGGAATCGATGCGCACCGCGAGCGACCGTGGCTCTTCGGGCACAGCGACGGCGCGACGATCGCGCTGCTGTACGCCGCGCACTTCGTCGACGCCGTCGCGGGTATCGTCGTGCTGGCGCCGCACATCATGGTCGAGGACGTCGCACTCGCCGGCATCGAGCGCACGCGCCACGCGTATCGCGAGACCGAACTGCGCGCGCGCCTCGCGCGCTACCACGACGCGCCGGACTCGGCGTTCTACGGCTGGAACGACGCGTGGTTGCACCCGGCGTTTCGCCGCTGGTCGATCGAGGCGGAGATCGCGGCGATCGCCTGCCCGGTGCTGGCGATGCAGGGTGTCGACGACGAGTACGCCACACTCGCGCAGCTGCACGACCTCACGCGCTGCGTGCCGCAGACCGAGTGCGTCGAGATCGCGCAGTGCCGCCATTCGCCGCACAAGGACCAGCCGCAGACGGTGCTGCGCGCGGTGACGCGCTTCCTTGCCACGCACCAGCGCGGCCCCGGCACGAAAGGGCACCCCACGGACGGACCGTAAGCGAGGACCTCGGCCGCACCGTGCTAAATTGAATTTCTCCAACGACGACGGAGGTCGAGATGGCCAATGGAAGAAAAGCGTCGGCGCGTTGGGAAGGTCGCGGCAAGGCCGGCAAGGGCACGATCAGCACGGAGACCGGCGCCCTCGCCAACCATCCTTACGGCTTTTCCAGCCGCTTCGCGGACGATCGCAAGGGAACGAATCCGGAAGAACTCGTGGGCGCGGCGCATGCGGCGTGCCTCGCGATGGCGTTCTCGTTTGCTTGCGACAAGGCGGGCTTCGAGACGGCGAGCGTCGATACCACGGCGCAGGTGCGCCTCGTCGCGCAAGGCGAGGGGTTTGCGATCGACCACATCGCGCTGACGCTCGACGCCAGGGTGCCGGGGATCGACGAGGCCCGCTTCGCCGAACTCGCGCAGGCGGCCAAGCAAGGCTGCCCTCTGTCGAAGGCGCTCGCTGCGGTCCCCGAGGTCACGCTGAAGGCGACGCTGCACCACTAGCGCCAGCGCAGCGTCGTGGATGTCGGCGCGGGCGCCGGCAGGCACGGTCCGCTCGGTACCATTGCTCGCATCCGCGTCACCGTGTCGCGTGCGGAAGTGCCGCGCGCAGCGTAGCCTTGCGTCATGGAAAACGTCGCGTCGATCGCCCACTACGGCTACCTCGCGACCTTCGTGGGAACGCTGCTCGAAGGCGAGACGCTGCTCGTCTTGTCGGGCGTGGCTGCGCACAACGGCTATCTCGCGTGGCCGGTCGTCGTCGCCATCGGCGCGCTCGGCGCCACCTTGGGCGATCTCGCGTTCTTCCTCCTCGGCCGCCACTACGGCGCGCGGCTCCTTGCACGCTTCCCGCGCTTCGTGCTGGCGGCGCAGCGCGTGCACCCGCTGATCGAGCGGCACCCCGCCTTCGCGGTCGTCGCCGTGCGCTTCATGTACGGCGTGCGCACCGCGGGGCCCGCGATCATCGGCACGACCCGTCTGCCGTTGTCGACGTTCGTGCCGCTCAACGTCGTCGGGGCGTTCGCGTGGAGCGCGTGCTGGGCAGGGGTGGGTTGGGCGTTCGGCAGGGCCGCCACGCGTCTCCTGGGCGATGTCGTGCGCGGCGAACGCGAGCTTTTCATTGCCGTCGGCACGATCGTCGCGGCGGTGGCGATCGCACTGCACCTGCGACGCTGGCACGCGCGCCGTCGCGCGGCGCAACCTCCGTCAGCCGGTAAATAGCTTGCCGACGAGGACACCAGCGACGCCTGCTGCGGCCGCGATGGCGAGCGTTTGCAGCGTCGTTGCCAGCACGCGGCGCTTGCCGATGCGCGCCCGCCCGACGCCGAGCAGGATGAGGACGAGCGCGGTCGCCGCCACCGAGATGTAGCGTGCCGCATCGATGGGCCACAGCGCGAACGGGACGACCGGGACGAGCGCGGCGACGACGTCGGCGGCGAACATCCACAGCGCGTGCGCGAGCGGACCCGCGCCGTCGCTGCCGGTCGGGTCGGCGTACACCGTGCGCAACGCCTGCGGCAACCCCGGATGCGCGCGTGCGACGTCGGACAGGGCGTCGATGTCCGCCGGCGCGGCGCCCGCTTCGAGCAGCCGTTCGCGCAGCGGCGCGTCGTCGTCGAACAGCGTCGGATCGGGAACGGCGTTGCGCGCGTGCGCGGCGCGCGCCTGGTCGCGCGCGGTCTCGGCGTCGAGGTAGGCACCCGCCATCATCGAAATCGCGGCCGACACCGCGCCGGTGACGCCGGCGACGAGGACGACGCGCGCGTCGTTCGTGCTCGCCGCGACACCGAAGACGAGGCCCAGGATCGAGACCGTGCCGTCCTCCATGCCGAAGACGATGTCGCCGAACGATGCGTGAAACGAACGGCGGATGCGCGTCCAGAGCCGCGCGCGGACCGGTGCGGTCGAAGCGTTCACCGTGGCGGCTACGGCGGCGGGTCGCGCGCCGCCGGCGCCGATAGCGCGTGCAGTTGCGCGCGCAGGCCGTCGATCTCGCCCCGCAGGCGGCGCAGCTCGTCGATGAGTTCGGCGCTGCGCCGCGCTTCGTGCGCGTCGAGCAGGGCGTGGATCTCGTCACGCAGCGCCACCAGGTCGCGTTGCAGCGCTTCGCGCGCCCGGGTCTCTTCACCGCCGAGGAAGAAGGCGACGACGTTGCCGGTGAACAGCGTCATCAGCGCGACGCCGACGAGCACCGTGAGCGCGGCGAGGAGCCGCGTCGCATTCGTCGACGGGACGATGTCGCCGTACCCCACCGTGGCGCCGGTGATGAACGTGAGCCACAGTCCGTCGGCAAAGCTGTGGATGCGTGGGTCGAGCCAGAAGAAGAGCGCGCCGAGGAGCAGCACGGTGAGCACGGCGACGCCGACCAGCATTGGCGCGCCCCGTCGCGTGAAGAGGACGCGGAACTCGGTCGCGGTGCGCACGACGACGAGCACGGCGACCGCGGCGCGCATCGCCCGCACGACCGCGATCCACTCGGTCGCGGCGCCCAGCACGGCTGCGGCGGCGCCCAGGACGATGATCACGTTGAGCCAGTTCTCGAGGAGGTAGCGGATGGGGTGGCTCGACAGCCACATCATCCATGCGAGCTCGCCCAGGAAGGCGACGAGAATCGCGAGATCGAGCAACGCGGCGGTCGTGTGCCACAGCGGATGCAACTCGGACGTCGACAGGAGGTACGCGGGGACCGAGAGCAGCGCGACACCGACCATGCTCCAGTGCAGGCGCTGCTGCCAGGCGCGCGCGCGCGCATTGTCGTCCGGACTGATCCCGGCGAGGCCAATCCAGGCGAGCGGGGTGTGCGCCATCCGGGAGCGGCGTTCAACGCCCGATGCGGCACCCGTCGAAATCACACACGACGGGCGACCACGGCGTGGCGTCGGCGCAGACGATCGCAAAGCGTTCCTGCCCCGCCGTCTTCTCGGTCAGCGTCGCAAGCGGTGTCGCGCAGCCGTTCGCGCGCGCGAGCTGTTCGGCCGAGAGGAGCCAGCGAGAGGCCACCGGCACCGTCACCTTCGGCGGCGGCATCGACGATGCGCTGCGTCGCTGGCGCAGCTTCTCTTCGGCCTCGTTCGTGCGCCGAAACCCCTTGGCTTCGTATTCGCGCACGCAGGCCTCGTCGCTCGCCTGTTCGGTCGAGCGGCCCTGCATCGACCCGATCGTATTGCCACCGCAGCGGGCGATCTCGCCGGTGGTCTCGTTGCGCAGGAGGATCACCGGCGTCGCACAGGCGCCAAGGACGGCGACGATCAACAACGTCGGCACGATGCCGCGCCGCGCGCGAGCGCGTGGCGTCGCGGGTCGCGACGGCTGCCGGATTGTCGGGGCGAAGGACGGGCGCATACCGGCTGCTGCAAGACGAGCGTTGCTGGGAGTGGGCCTGGCTGGACTCGAACCAGCGACCCAGGGATTATGAGTCCCCTGCTCTAACCGACTGAGCTACAGGCCCGCACGAATACCGGCGCGCAGTATAGCGAAGCCGCGCCGATCGCCGGTGACGCGCCGCGCCGTGCTAGGCTGCCCGCGCCGCTTCCCGACCACGAACATCGCGCATCCGTGCATCACGCCCTCGCTCCGTTGCTCGCTCCCCGCTCGGTCGCGCTCGTCGGCGCGTCGGAGCGCGCCGGCACCCTGGGACGCACGGTGCTCGAGAACCTCATCGCCGGACGCTTCGAGGGTGCGCTCCACCCCGTCAACCCCAAGTATCGTACGGTTCTCGGACGGCGTTGCTGGCGCGCGTTGGCCGACATCGGCGAGACCGTCGACCTCGCGATCATCGCCGCCCCGGCCGCGGCCGTGCCGGACATTCTCGAGCACGCGAAAGGCCGCGTGCGCACCGTCGCGCTGCTCTCGTTCATCGATGCCGAACCCGCGCGCGCCGAAGCCTGGCACGACGAACTCCTGCGCGCCGCACGTGCCGGTGGCATGCGCCTCGTCGGTCCCGGTGCGTTCGGCGTCATTCGCACGGGTCTCGGACTCAACGCGACGTTCTGCGCGCCGATCGCGCGGCCGGGCCGCCTCGCGCTGGTGGCGCAATCGGGTGCGGTGTGCACGGCACTCCTCGACTTCGCGGCACCGCTGCCGATCGGGTTCTCCACCGTCACTTCATTGGGTGGGAGCATCGACGTCGGCTTCGGCGAGGTCCTCGAGGCGCTCGTGCACGATCGCGAGACCGACGGGATCCTGCTCTACGTCGAATCCGTGAACGATGCGCGATTGTTCATGTCGGCGCTGCGCCAGGCGGCGCGCATCAAGCCGGTCGTCGTGCTGAAGGCGGGCCGCTACGCCGAGCCCGCGCGGGACTGGGATGCGCTCGGTGAGCCGGCGATTGCGCCCGACACGGTGTTCGAGGCGGCGCTCGGCCGCGCCGGGACCGTGCGCGTGCGCACGTACGCACAACTCTTCTCCGCGGCACGCATCCTCTCGGTGGGGCGCACCCCCCGCGGCGAGCGCCTGGCGATCGTGTCGAACGGCCACGGTCCGGGCGTCCTCGCCGCCGATGCAGCACGCGACGCGGGCGTGCTCCTCGCCGACCTCGCGCCGGCGACGGTCGACGCCCTCGATCGCATGCTCCCGCCGGGGAGGCCGCGTCGCAACCCGGTCGACGTGCGCGGTGACGCGTCCGCCGCGCGCTTTGCGGGTGCGGTCGAAGTCGTGCTCGCCGATCCCGGTGTCGACGCTCTCGTCGCCTTGCACGTGCCGCGTCCGGTGGCCAACGCCGTGGAAGCGGCGCGCGCGGTTGCCGCCGTCGCGCGCGGCGCCGACAAACCGGTGCTGGGCGCCTGGCTCGGCGCGATCGCCCGGCCGCCGGTGCAAGAGGCCCTCGAGGTGGGCGGTGTGGCGAATTACTACACGCCGGAGATTGCCGTCGAGGCATTCTCGTTTCTTGCCACCTACCGTCGCAGCCAGGAATGGTTGCTCGAAGTGCCGTCGTCGCACGTCGATCCCAAACCCCCGGACCTGGCCGGCGCCGAGGACGTGCGGCGCACCGCGCAAGAGGAGCGCCACGGCGTCCTTCCGCCCGCGTCCGCGCAACGCCTCCTTGCCGCCTTCGGGATCGCCACCGCGCCGTTGACCGTCGTGCGCACGCTCGCCGAGGCGCAGGCCGCGGCGCGGGCCGTGGGCTATCCGGTCGCCCTCACGATCGAGGGCGGGACGGGCGCGGGCGAACGGACCGGGATTGCCCATGGGCGCGCGCTCGCGCGGGCATGGAAGGAACTCACGGCCGAAGAGGCGTCGGGCACCTTGCTGGCGTCGCGCATCGTGCTGCAATCGGCCCCGCCCGTCGGCGAGGCAGGCGCGTGTGCCCTCACGTTGGCCACCGATGCGACGTTCGGCCCGGTGATCGCCGCCGGCCCGAGCATCCGCGGCGTGGCGGCCTCGCGGCAGCGCGCGGTGATGCTCGCGCCGCTCAACCGCCGCCTCGCCCGTGATCTCCTCACCGCAGCGGCGATCACCCCGCACGAGACGCTGGTGCACCTCGTCTTGCAGGTCTCGGCCCTGGCCTGCGCCTTGCCGTGGGTGCGGGGTCTCGCCCTCGATCCGGTGCTCGTGGTTCGCGGCGCCGCGCGCGTCGGGCGCGCCCGGGTCGAGGTCGATGCGTCGCGGCGGCCCGCACCGGGTTACGCGCACATGGCGATCCACCCGTATCCGGTCGAGCTCGAAGGGACGCTGCGGTTGCGCGACGGCACCGAACTCGCGCTACGGCCGGTGCGTCCGGAGGATGCCGAGATCGAGCGCCGCTTCGTGGAGGGTCTGTCCGACGAGTCGCGCTATTTCCGGTTTTTCTATCGGATGCACGAGATGACGCCGGCAATGCTCGGTCGCTTCACGCAGGTCGACTACGACCGCGAGCTCGCGCTCCTTGCGCTCACCCCGGATCCGGCGACTCCGGGCGGGGAGGCGATCGTCGGCGTCGCGCGCTTCATCGCCAACCTCGACCGCGAGAGCGCCGAGTTCGCGATCGTGACCGCGGATGCGTGGCACGGCCGTGGGGTCGGACGCGCACTCATGCAGGCGCTCATCGCGTGCGCCCGGGCGCGAGGCCTGAAGCGTCTCGAAGGCGCAGTGCTGCGGGCGAATCAGCGCATGATCCGCTTCACGCAAGGCCTGGGCTTCACGATCGCGGATGCCCCGGACGACGCGGAGCAGGTCGTCGCCACGCTCGTGCTGTAGCGCGTGCTGCGCGCGCGCCGGCGGGCGTCACGGCGCGCGTTGCCGAAGGGTGCGCCGCCGCCGCCGCGGGAACCTATAATCGATCCTCGCGTTCCCCATTTCTTGGACGTCACTTCGAGGATTCGATCATGCGCATCGTCGTTCCCACCGACGGCTCCCAGGCCTCGCTTGCCGCGATCAACGAGTTGTTGCCCCTGTTCGTGTGGTTCGCGCGACCGGTCACGCTCGCGCTCGTCCACGTGCACGAGAAGATCCCGTACTCCCGCGCCGTGGCATGGATCGGCAAGGATGCCGCGCAGAAGTACTACGACGAGGAATCCGACGCGGCGCTCGCGCCGGGTGCGGCCGTGCTCGAGACCGCGGGCGTGACCTTCGAGAAGGTGCGTCGCGTCGGCGATCCTGCCCAGGAGATCGTGGCGTTCGCGAGCGAATGGAAGGGTGACCTCATCGCCATCGGCCGGCACGGGCATACCGCGCTGCAAAAGCTCCTGCTGGGGTCGGTCGCGCAGAAGGTGGTCGCAGCGAGCACGATTCCCGTCCTGCTCCTCGCCTGAGATGCCTTGCCGTGGTCGGGCGTTGCGCCCGGCCACGCGCGGGGATGGGCGCGTGGGCGCGCGGCCGGCGTTGCGCGCGACGCGCTACCGGCAAGCGGTGCCCGCGTCGGGGCACGGGTCGTTCATGATCGCGGCGCCGACGGTGAGCGGTGCCCCCGGCGTGCCGCGGCTCGGATAGACCGTGACGTCGTAGTGCAGCAGGCGCCGCTCGTTGTTCAGGTTCGTCACGGAGATGCTGTCGAATGCGACGCCGTGCGCGATGATCTCGTTCGCCCAGACACCGGCAGAGGTGGCGGGCTTGCCGGGTCCGGCGCGGCGCGTGTGCGGTTCGATGCTGTCGGCGCGAAACTCGTATCCCGGGGTGCGCATGTTCCAGACGATCGCGACGACCTTGTGGCGCGTGCCCATCTGCACGTTGCCGTCGTCGGTGAGTGCGAGCTTCTTGCCGCCGCGCCCGTCGTCGACCACCGTGACGTCGATCGAGCACGCGGGGTAGAAGCATTCCACGGCGTTGGCGAATGGCTTCGGGTCCTGCGTCGCGCAGCCGCTTGCGCCAAGGATGGCGACGGCAACGATGAGCGAGGTGCGGAGGAGCATGGCCAGATCCTTTGCGTGAGGGGTGCGCGGTCCCCGGTGCCGTTTCACTCGCCTTCGAGAAAGCTGCGCAGCTTCTCCGAGCGCGACGGGTGACGCAGCTTGCGCAGCGCCTTCGCCTCGATCTGGCGGATGCGCTCGCGCGTGACGTCGAACTGCTTGCCGACTTCCTCGAGCGTATGGTCGGTATTCATCTCGATGCCGAAGCGCATGCGCAACACCTTCGCCTCGCGCGGCGTGAGCGTGTCGAGGATGTCCTTGCACACGTCGCGCAGGCTCGCATTCACCGCCGCGTCGGACGGCGCCACCGTCGACTGGTCCTCTATGAAGTCGCCCAGGTGCGAATCGTCGTCGTCGCCGATCGGCGTCTCCATCGAGATCGGTTCCTTGGAGATCTTGAGGATCTTGCGGATCTTGTCCTCGGGCATCTCCATCTTGACGGCGAGCGTCGCCGGATCGGGTTCCTGGCCGGTCTCCTGCAGAATCTGCCGCGAGATGCGGTTCATCTTGTTGATCGTCTCGATCATGTGCACCGGAATGCGGATGGTGCGCGCCTGGTCGGCGATGCTGCGCGTGATCGCCTGGCGGATCCACCACGTCGCGTACGTCGAGAACTTGTAGCCGCGGCGGTATTCGAACTTGTCGACGGCCTTCATGAGGCCGATGTTACCTTCCTGGATCAAGTCGAGGAACTGCAGGCCGCGGTTGGTGTACTTCTTGGCGATCGAGATGACGAGACGCAGGTTGGCCTCGGTCATTTCGCGCTTCGCCTTGCGCGCGCGGGCCTCGCCGGTCGACATCTGCTTGTTGATCTCCTTGAGATCCTTGAGCGGGATCATCACCCGTGCCTGCAGGTCGATGAGCCTTTGCTGCTGCTCGACGATCGCCTGCCGGTACTTCGCGAGCTGCTCGCTGTAGGCGTGGTGCGCTCCGACCTCGCGGTCGATCCAGCGCAGCGACGTCTCGTTGGTCGGGAACATCTTGATGAAGTCGGGGCGCGGCATGCCGCCCTTGTTCACGACGAGGTCCTGGATCTTGCGCTCGATCTGGCGGATGGTGTCGACCTCGCTGCGCACGCTGTCGCACAGCCGCTCGACCTGGCGCGCCGAGAAGCGGATCTGCATGAGCTCGGTGCTGACCTTCCTTTGCAGCTCCACGTAGCGGGGCGCCTTGTGCCCTTCCTTCTGCAACACCGTGAGCATGCGCTGGAAGTGCTTGCGGATGACCGCGAAGTGCTCCATCGCGGCGAGCTTCAGGCGCTCGAGGTTCTCCGAGGCGATCGTGCCGGCGTCCGCCGTGTCGTCCTCCTCGGCTTCCTCGTCGGACTCCGTCGGCGAGGCTTCCTCGATCGTGGCGAGGTCCTCGTTGAAATCGATGAGGCCGTCGACGAGGTCGTCGATCTTGAGCTCGTCCTTGGCGATGCGCTCGGCCATGTCGAGGATCTGCTGCACGGTCATCGGGCACGCCGAAATGGCGTGGATCATGTGCTTGAGGCCCTCTTCGATGCGCTTGGCGATCTCGATCTCGCCCTCGCGCGTCAGGAGCTCGACCGAGCCCATCTCGCGCATGTACATCCGCACGGGATCGGTGGTGCGGCCAAACTCGCTGTCGAGCGTCGAGGCTGCGGCCTCGGCCTCTTCCTCGACGTCCTCCGCCGGGACGCTCGCCGGCGTCTCGGCCATAAGCAGCGTGTCGGCGTCCGGCGCGACATCGTAGACCTGGATCCCCATGTCGCTGATCATCGAGATCACGCCCTCGATCTGCTCGGCGTCGAGGATGTCGTCGGGGAGGTGGTCGTTGATCTCGGCGTAGGTGAGATAGCTGCGTTCCTTGCCGAGGACGATCAGCGTCTTGAGACGCCGCTTGCGCGCCTCGACGTCGGCCGGGGTGAGTTCGCGCGGCGTATCGACTGGCCGGTTGCTCTTTCCCTTCTTGCTCGCGGCGTCCTCGGCACGCTTGCCGGCAAGCTTCGCGGCGATCTCGCTCGCCGTGGCCTTGCGTGCGCCGTTGCCGTTTCCGTTGCCCGCGCCGTTGCCCTGCACCGCTGCGGCGAGCGCTGGCGCCCCCTTGGTGGCAGCGGGCGCCTTCGCCGTGGCCACCTTCGCCGTGGCCACCTTCGCCGCGGACGTCTTGACTGCGGCGCCCTTCGCCGGGGCTGGCTTGACCGGGGTGCGGGCGGGCTTTGCGACCTTGACCGGCTTGGAGGTGGCCTTGCCGGCCGCCTTGCCCGACGCGACGGGCGCGCGCGCCGGCGTTTTCACCGGCGTCCTGGCCGGCGTCTTGACCGTTGCCTTCGCCGGCGTCTTCACCTGCGTCCGGGCGGCGAGCTTGCCGCTCGCAACCGAGGCGGGCTTGCGTGCCGCCGCCTTCGTGCTGCTGGCCACCTTGGCGGGCTTCTTTGGTGCGGCCGACCCACCCGCACGCGGCGTCGGCTTCGCCGGCGCCGGGCGCGCGACTTTGCGCGCCGCGGCCTTGCTCCCGCCACGGGTTTTCGCGGTCGCACCCGCCGTCTTCGTCTTCGGTGGGGTCTTGCGGGCGGGTTTGACGGGCTTGGTGGCCATGATCATCCTTGTGCGAAAAACAGTGCGGCCCCCGTCGGCGAGGGGCAGGTTTGCTCGAGCAAACGCCGAGATTCGGCGTCAATGTCGGTGCGATCGTCGATTTTCGGCGCTTTTCTGCGCGCGATCCCGGATTCTGCCGGGCGCTCTCATGGCGTGACGCGACGCAAGAGCGCAGATGGGGTCGCGGAAGAAAACCTCAAATCATATCATGCGCCCCTCCTTCGGGTCGGGTGCCCCCGCCCCCGGCGCGCTCGGGCGCGGGGGCGGGGCCGGCGCTGCGCTGCGCCGCCTGAACGTAGGCAAGTTGGGCGAGCCTTCGCTCTTCGGAGGCCGGGAGTGCGGCGGCGTCGGCGCTGACGGCGCGCCCCTCCCGGCGCGCGCGCAGCGCCCAGCGCGAGACCCCTTCGCGGATCTCGATCTCGAGCGCCGCGTCGTCCATCGCCTCGAACGCTTCGTCGCCGAGAATCCCGGCGAAGAGGTCGGCGTGGGCCGTGCCCGCAAAGGCCTGGAGCACCCCTGCGGTCGTCGGCGCTTCGGCACCCTCGCTGCAGAAGCGCACCAGGGCCGCGAGTGCCGCCGCTTCGGCGTTGGCGGCGTCGGCCACGGGGAAATCGAGACGCCGGGCGAGCGACGGCAGCAGCAGGAGGCCACGCACGAGTTGGCGTTCGAGCGAGGGCGGTCGCCGCGCGGGGGCGCGGGGCATGGCGGGCCGGGCGGCGCGCGGCAGCACGACTCTCGTCGCGTCGTGCGACGGACCCTGGCTGCTCCCGGACGGCGCGCCGGTGGCGAGCAGCACGCGTGCCTCGTCGTCGCCAAGGCCCGCGAGCGCGGCGATCCGCTTGCGCAGGAGCGCGCCCAGAACCGGCGCCGCGATCTGCGCCAGATACGGGCGCGCCGCCGCGGCAAGCGCGGCCCGACCTTCGGTCGAGTCGGGGGGGTGGCGCCGCGTGAGTTCCTCGACGAGGAACTGCGACAGTGGGAGCGCGGCGTCGACGGCGGAGTCGAAGGCAGCCTTGCCGTGCCGGCGCACGAAATCGTCCGGATCCTCGCCGTCGGGGAGGAACAGGAAGCGCGCATTCTTGCCGTCGCTTAGGATCGGCAAGGCATTTTCGAGGGCCCGCCAGGCGGCCTTGCGTCCGGCCGCATCGCCGTCGAAGCAGAACACGACGTTGTCGGTCAGGCGAAAGAGCTTCTGGGCGTGCACCGGCGTCGTCGCGGTGCCCAAGGTCGCGACCGCGTGCGCGATCCCGTGCTGCGCCAGCGCCACCACGTCGAGGTAACCCTCGACGACCACGACCTGGCCCGCGTCGCGAATTGCCGATCGCGCGAGATAAAGGCCGTAGAGCTCTCTTCCCTTCGAGAAGAGCGCAGTTTCCGGGGAGTTGAGATATTTTGGCTCTCCGCTGCCGAGCACGCGACCGCCGAATCCGATCACGCGTCCGCGCGCGTCGTGGATCGGAAAGACGATGCGGTCACGAAAGCGGTCGTAGCGCTTGTCGTCATCACCGGCGATGACGAGCCCCGCGGCTTCGAGCGCGGGGTCGTCGTAATGCGGGAAGGCGGCGGCGAGCCCCTGCCAGGCATCGGGCGCGTAGCCGATGCCAAAACGGGCCGCCACCTCACCGGTGAGGCCGCGGGCCTTGAGGTAGGCAATGGCCGCCGGTGCCTCCTTCAGGCGCGCGCGGAAAAAGCGTGCGGCCGCAAGGAGGATTTCGTTCAGGTCGGGACCGGGCTCCGACTGCGCACGCGCGCTGCCGGCGGCGATCCGCGGCACCTCGAGCCCGGCGTCGCGGGCGAGTTCCTCGACCGCCTCCGGAAACGACTTGCCTGCGTAGTCCATCAGGAAGCCCACCGCGGTTCCGTGGGCGCCGCAGCCGAAGCAGTGGTAGAACTGCTTCGTGGGGCTTACCGAGAACGACGGGGTCTTCTCGTTGTGGAACGGGCAGCAGGCGACGTAGTTGGCGCCGGCCTTGCGCAACGGGACGTGGCGGTCGATCACGGCGACGACATCCGTGCGGGACAGAAGCGTCTGGATGAAGTCGTTCGGGATCATGACCAAGCCATGCCGCGACGGTCAGGCGCCGGCGGCGCCCGTCGACCGTCCGTACGAGTGCGTGCAGCGGGGGGTTCTCGAATTATAGGCAACGCCCGCCGGAGCGAAAGGGCGCCTCGCCGCAGGTCGAGGCGAGACGCGGTCAGGGCGCGAGTTTGGCCTTCACGCGTGCCGAGACGACCGCCATGTCGGCGCGGCCGGCAAGCGTGGTCTTGAGGACGCCCATCACCTTGCCGATGCCGGCCGGACCCGCCGCGCCCGTTTCGGCGAGTGCGGCCGCGATGGCGGCGTCGATCTCGCCGGCCGTCAACTGCGCCGGCTGATACCCTTGCAGGACGGTGAGTTCGCCTTGCTCGACGGCGACGAGATCGGGTCGATGACCCGCCTCGAACTGCGTGATCGAGTCGCGCCGCTGCTTGACCATCTTCTCGATCACCGCGAGCACGTCGGCGTCGGTCAATTCCCGGCGCTCGTCGACCTCGCGCTGCTTGATGGCGGCGAGGAGGAGGCGGATGGGCGCAAGGCGCGCGGCATCCTTGGCGCGCATGGCGTCCTTCATGTCCGCGATGATGCGTTCCTTGAGCGTCATGGGTCGCAAAGCGCGTGGGGTTTTCAGGGAACGGCGCGGTGGGATGGCCCGACGAGGGCACACGACCGGTCCGCGCAACGAAAAAGGGGCGAACCGCTCGCCCCTTGTCGCGTGCGGCAGGAGAGACCTAGAAGAGCTTCGGCGGCAGTTGCTGGCTGCGAATGCGCTTGTAGTGCCGCTTGACCGCAGCGGCCTTCTTGCGCTTGCGCTCGGCCGTCGGCTTTTCGTAGAACTCGCGCGCGCGCAACTCGGTGAGCAGCCCGGTCTTTTCGATGGTGCGCTTGAAACGGCGAAGGGCGGCCTCGAAAGGCTCGTTCTCACGAACTCGAACGCTCGGCATGGGCGGCTTTCCTGCTTTCCTGAAATGGGGAGTGGCTGCGTCGTCCCACGTGCGGTGATGGCCGGCGTGTCCGCGACGATCGGCGACGGGAACGTCACCGCGTGGCAGGCAGGCGCCCGGCAGGGCGACGCGACATAACCCGCAATGTTACCCTGTTTTTGCGGCCGCAGCAATGCGCGCCCAGCTTCGGGCCCTTCGTGACTTCCCGCCATCCGCGACGTCGGCGGGGCGACGGGCCCACCGTTGTGTTTCCGCGCCGCACGCCCCAACCTCTCGTCCATCATGCGCGTCCTCGGCATCGAAACCTCCTGCGACGAAACCGGCGTCGCCGTCTACGACAGCGGCGCGGGCCTGCTCGCGCATGCGCTGCACTCGCAGGTCGCGATGCACCGCGACTACGGCGGCGTCGTCCCCGAACTCGCTTCGCGCGATCATGTCCGGCGCGTCGTCCCGCTCATCCACGACGTCCTCGGCCGGGCAGGCCTTGCCCTGCGCGACCTCGACGGCATCGCCTACACGCAGGGACCGGGGTTGGCCGGTGCGCTGCTGGTGGGGGCGGGGGTGGCGACCGCGCTCGCCTACGCCTTGCGCATTCCCGTGGTCCCGGTGCACCACCTCGAAGGCCACCTCCTGTCGCCGCTGCTGGCCACCGAGCGCCCCGACTTTCCCTTCGTGGCGTTGCTGGTGTCTGGGGGGCACAGCCAACTCTTCGACGTGACGGGCGTGGGCCAATACCGCCTGCTCGGCGATACGCAGGACGACGCCGCGGGCGAGGCCTTCGACAAGACGGCGAAGCTCCTCGGACTGCCGTATCCGGGCGGGCCCGCGCTCGCGCAGCTTGCCGCGAGCGGAACCGCGGGAGCGGTGCGCCTGCCGCGGCCGATGCTGGCGTCGGGCAATCTCGATTTCAGCTTCTCGGGACTGAAGACGGCGGTGCTGACCCTGGCGCGGCGCGAGGCCGGTGGCGGCGCGACCGAGGATCTGCCCCTCGCGCGCAAGGCCGACATCGCCCGCGAGATCGAGGATGCCATCGTCGATGTGCTCGCCGGCAAGGCGATGGCCGCACTCGTCGCCACCGACCGCAAGCGCCTCGTGGTGGCGGGCGGCGTCGGTGCCAATCGGCAGTTGCGCGAGCGACTGCGCGCGGCGACCGCGAAGCGGGGTGGCGAGGTCTATTTTCCCGAACTCGTCTTTTGCACCGACAACGGCGCCATGATCGCGCTCGTGGGCGCCTTGCGGCTCGCGCACGATGGGAGCCGCGACCCGGGCTTTGGCGTTCGTCCCCGCTGGCCGCTCGCCTCGCTCGGACAGGCCGCAGGCTGACGCACGGCGCCGCGTTTGCACCCGCCGGCGACTCGCGTGCGTTCAGCCGAGGAAGGCGACGACCCGCCGGCTGAGTTCGTCGGGGGCCTCGATCGGAAACGAATGCGCGGCGCCGTCGATCGCTGCAAACGTCGCGCTCGGCAGCGCCGCGGCGAAGGCGGCGGTGTCGTCGAGCGAGAAGAGGAGATCGCGCGCGCCGCCGATGACGAGCGCCGGCGCGCGAATCGCGGCGAGGCGGGCCCGCACGTCGAAGCCGGCGACCGCCGCGACCTGTTGCGCGAGCGCGCGTGCGGTCGGCTGGTGCGGGTACATCGCCGCGAGCTCGATCAGGGCACCGAGGCTCGCCGTGTTGGCGAGGAAGCGTGGCGAGAGGACCCAGTGGAAGAGGTTGCGAAACCACAGCCGTCGCTCGACGGCGGGGTAGAGCTGCACCCACGTCGCGAAGAGGTCGTTGTTGCGCGGTCCGGCGTACGGTGCGGTCGCCGCGAGCACGAGGCGATCGATGCGCTCGGCGTGGCGGATCGCGCACTCCAGCGCGATCATGCCCCCCATCGAATGGCCGACGAGCGAGACACGGTTCAGATCGAGGTGACGCACGAGCGCCATGCAGTCGTCGGCCATCGTCGCGATGCTCCCCGGAGCCTCCATGGGCTGCGTCCGGCCCGAGCCGCGGTTGTCGATCGTGACGACCGAAAAGCGCGCCGCGAGCGCGCGCAGCGCCGGCGCAAAGAACGTGCTGTCGGCGGCGAGTCCGGCGACGAGCAGCACCGGCGCTCCAGTGCCGACGACCTCGTAGTGCAGGTCGACGCCGTCGTGGTGGAAGGAAGGCACGGTCAGCGGCCGATCACGCTCTCGGTGCCGTTGACGAGTCGACGAATGTTGCCGCGGTGCCGCCAGAAGAGGAGCGCGCTGATCGTGACGAGGGCCCAGGCAAGGAGCGTATTGCCGAAGAGATAGAACGCGCCGAGCGGGAGCAGCGCGGCGGCGGTGAGCGCGGCCAGCGACGAGATCTTGAAGCCGAATGCCATCACCGCCCACACCACGAGGAGCCCGAGCCCGAACGGCCAGTGCAGCGCGAAGACGACGCCGGCTGCGGTCGACACGCCCTTGCCGCCACGAAAGCGGTAGTAGACGGGATACAGGTGCCCCAGGAATACGGCGAGCGCCGCCGCGGGCACCGTCCAATCGGGCGTGCCGGCACGCGCGGCGACCCATTGCGCGGCGGCGACACCGAGCCAGCCCTTGACGGCGTCGCCCACGAGTGTCAGCAGTGCGGCCTTCCGGTTGCCGGTCCGCAGCACGTTGGTCGCCCCGGGGCTGCCCGATCCGTAGTCGTGCGGGTCGGGCAGCCCGAAGGCGCGCGAGGCCACCATGGCAAACGATATCGAGCCGACGAGATAGGCACCGATGACGGTCATGAGGGCGGTGAGCATCGAAGCGGGCGCGCGCCGAGCGCGCGCTAGAATCGTGAAGGGCATAGGTTAGCAGGCACGCTACCCACGGCAGCAGGCAACGGTCACCGGCAATGGACAGCATCTTCATCCACGATCTGCGCATCGACGCGCGCATCGGCGTCTACGACTGGGAGAAGCACTTGCCCCAGACGGTTCGTCTCGACCTCGTGATCGCCGCACCGTCGCCGCTGCCGTTCAAGACGGGGCGCATCGCCGACGCGCTCGATTACGCCCAGATCGTGGCGCGGCTCAAGGCATTTGCCGCGCAGTCGCCACCGCCGCTGCTCGAGCGCTTTGCCGAGCGGATCGCACAACTCGTGCAGGAGGAGTTCGGCGCGCCGTGGGTGCGCGTACGCGCCGCCAAGCTCGGTGCGCTGGCCGGTGTCCGCGAAATCGGCGTCGAGATCGAGCGCGGGACGCGGCCCGCGTGAGAGCCGAGCACACGCGCCGGCGTCGGACCACCCGTGCACGCACGATGACCCGACGCGGCACGCGCGCCAGGCCCGCATCGGCGCGTGATGCCGGGACGCCATGCTGATCGCGCAACTCTCCGACCCGCACGTCGGGGCTTCCAGCGCCGGCAAGCCGCATGGCCTGTCGCCGCAGGACACGCTGGCCCGCGCCGTCGCGGCGTTGCTCGCGCTGCATCGCCGTCCGGACCTCGTCGTCGTCAGCGGTGACCTCGTCGAGTCGGGGACACCTGTCGAGTACGCGCAGTTGCGCACGCTGCTGGCGCCGTTGCCGATGCCGACGTACCTCATGACCGGCAACCACGACGAGCGCAGCGCGCTGCGCGCGGCGTTTCCCGAGCACGGCTATCTCGGTCGCGACGGGGACTTCGTGCAGTACGGCCTCGATGCCGGCGACTGGCGCCTGCTCATGCTCGACTCGCTCGAGCCCGGACGGCCGAGCGGCCACCTGTGCGCGCGCCGCCTGGCCTGGCTCGGCGACGAGCTCGAGCGGGCCGCGCAGCGGCCGGTGGTCGTCTTCGTGCACCACAGCCCGCTCGTCACCGGCGCGGCGCACATCGATCGCTCGCGGCTCGTCGACGGCGAGGCGCTCGCCGCGGTCTTGCGTCGGCACCGGCGCGTCGAGCGCGTGATCTGCGGACACGTGCACCGCGCGATGCACGCCGCGTGGCACGACACGATCGTCACGACGTGCCCCAGCGTCTTCTACCAGTTCGTCGTCGATCTGCGGGTCGACAGCCGCTTTGCCCCCGCAGGCGAGGCGCCGGGCTATCAGCTCCACCATCTGCATGACGGTCGGTTGCTGAGCTATACAATGGGCCTCGACTGAGACACGTCAACGCGGCGCGGTCGCGCGCCGAGATCAGCGAGGAGGATTCCATCATGTTGCGTCGATTCTGCGGGCTGCGCGGATGGCTTGCCGCGAGCGTCATCGCCGGTGCGAGCCTGGTCGTTCCCTCGCTCCATGCGCAGGACTGGCCGACGAAGCCGATCCGGCTCGTCGTTCCGTTCTCGCCCGGGGGCGCCACCGACATCATCGGCCGGCTCGTCGCGCAAAAGCTCGGCGATCGTCTCGGACAGTCGGTCGTCGTCGACAATCGCCCTGGCGCGGCCACCACGATCGGCAATGCCGCGGTGGCGAAGGCGGCGCCGGACGGTTACACGCTGCTCTTCGCGCCGACGCCGTTCGTCATCACGCAGGCGCTGTACCCGAAGCTGCCCTACGACGCCGACAAGGAGTTCGCGCCGGTGTCGCTGCTCGCCGTATCCCCGTTCATTCTCGTCGTCAACGCCGCGTTGCCGGTCAAGAGCGTTCCCGAGCTCGTCGCGCTGGCGCGGGCCAAGCCCGGCACGCTCACGTTCTGCTCGGCCGGAAGCGGGTCGGTGCCGCACCTCGCGGGCGAACTCTTCAAGCTCAATGCCAAGATCGACATGGTGCACGTGCCGTACAAGGGCGGCGGGCCGGCGATCACCGATCTCATCGGAGGGCAGGTGGACATGATGTTCGCCACTCCGATCGAGGTGATGGCGCACGTGAACAGCGGCAAGCTGCGCGTGCTGGCGACGACGGCGTCCAAGCGCCTGCCGTCGCTTCCCGACGTGCCGACGATGCTCGAGGGCGGCGTGCCGCAGTTCGACGTGTACGCCTTCTTCGGCGTCCTCGCCCCGGCTGGAACGCCGAAGCCCGTCGTCGATCGGGTGGCAAGCGAGCTCGCGGTGGTGATGAAGGATCCCGACGTGCTGCAGCGCTTTGCGGAGCAAAGCGCCGAGCCGCGCGTCCTTGGCCCGGAAGCCTTCACCGCGTTCCTCAAGAGCGAGCGCAGCAAGTGGGCCGACGTCGTCAAGCGCTCGGGAGCGAAGGTCGACTGACGGCGCTCACGCTTCGACGTCGACCAGCGTCGGCTGCAGGACGCGGATGAGGTCGGCGGGCGTCATGCCGACGAGATAGCCGCGCTTGCCCCCGTTGATGTAGATGCGGGGCAGGTCGGCGATGCTGCGTTGCAGGTACACGGGCATCGTTCGCCTCGTGCCGAACGGGCTCGTGCCGCCGACCTGGTAGCCCGAGTGCCGGTCCGCGGTGGCAGGATCGCAGGGTGAGATCGTCTTGACGCCGAGCGCACGGGCGAGGTTCTTCGTCGAGACCTCGCGGTCGCCGTGCATCAGGACGATGAGCGGGCGGCGAGCGTCGTCCTCCATGACGAGCGTCTTGATCACCGCGTGCTCGTCGACGCCGAGCTCACGCGCCGACACCGCCGTGCCGCCGCGCTCCTCGTAGGTGTACGGATGGTGCGTGAACGCGACGGCGTTGTCGCGCAGCACGCGCACCGCCTGTGTCACGGGATGGCGTTCCTTCACCGGATCTATCCGCGCGGATGGTGCTGCGCGTGCAGTGCTTTCAGCCGCTCGCGCGCGACGTGCGTGTAGATCGTCGTCGTGCTGATGTCGGCGTGCCCGAGGAGGAGCTGCACGACGCGCAGATCCGCGCCGTGATTGAGGAGGTGCGTCGCGAAGGCGTGGCGCAGCACGTGTGGCGACAGCGCGACGCCGGCGATGCCGGCACGGACGGCGTGGCGCTTGATGAGGACCCAAAACGCCTGCCGCGTGAGCGGGGCCCGCCGCGCGGTCAGGAAGAGATGATCGTCGCGGCTTCCCGCGGCGAGTTGGGGCCGCGCGTCGCGGCGGTAGCGCTCGATCCACGCGACCGCCTCTTCTCCCAGGGGCACGAGCCGCTCCTTGCTGCCCTTGCCGAGGACGCGAACGACGCCGGTTGCAAGCGACACCTGACCCAAGCGCAAGCCGACGAGCTCGGAGACCCGCAGGCCGGTGGCGTAGAGCGTTTCGAGCATCGCGCGATCGCGCAGCCCCAGCGCGGTCGCGACATCGGGCGCCGTGAGCAAGGCCACGACCTGCTTTTCGGAGAGGAGCTTCGGCAGCCGGCGCGGTGTGCGCGGTGCGCGCACGCGCGCGGTCGGATCGTCGCGCAGCGCCTGCACGTCGAGCTGCAGCCGATAGAACCGCTTGACCGCCGAGAGGCGGCGCGCGATCGACGATGCCTTGGCGCGGGCTGCGAACTGGTGCGCGAGCCACCCCTCGACGTCGCTGCGGTTGGCGGCAAGGAGTCGACGCGGCTCGAGCCAGCGCGCCCACGCTTCGAGATCGCGGCGATAGCTTGCAAGCGAACTTGCCGCGAGCCCGTCGCGCAGCCAGAGCTGGTCGCAAAAGGCATCGATCAGGTCGCGCTCCACGGGCTGCTCCGTGTGCGAGGGCACCGTCGCCGACGGCCGGCGCACGGCGGCGGCGGGTTCCTCGCCACGCGGCACGCGACGGGTGGCGACCACGTCAGGTGTGCGGCGCGTTGCGCTCGTGCGCGAGGAGCCAGCGCTTGATCGCGAGCGGGTCGCCGTCGTGGGCATTCATGAAACCACCGAGCGAGCCCTGCGCGCCGACGACGCGATGGCACGGCACGATGAGCGCGATGGGGTTGGCGCCGCAGGCCTGGCCCACCGCGCGCGGCGCGCTTTCGACCGCACGCGCGACTTCGCCGTAGGTTCGCGATTCGCCGACCGGAATGCGCGTGAGCGCCTGCCAGACCCGTTGCTGGAATGCGGTGCCGTGCGGCGCGAGCGGCACGGTGAAGCGGAAACGCGGGTCGGCGAGGTAGTGCCCGATTTCGCGCGCCGCCTGCGCGGTGATGCGATCAGGAGCGGCCTTGGCCGATGCGGTCTTCGGCAGGAAATTGACGTGCGTGAGCGCCCGGCCATCGCTCACGAGCTCGATCACGCCAAACGGCGCGCGAACGCGCGCGACGTACGTCGGGGCAGGGGTGGATTGCGAGGTCACCGAATCCTTATCATACGCGACACGATGGAGCCTCCGGACGGAGGGTCCCTTTCCTCGATCTTCCATGCGCTTCTACATCGATCGCGGCGGCACCTTCACCGATATCGTCGTCCGCCGCGACGACGGCTCGCTCGTCACGCACAAGCTCCTCTCGGACAACCCGGACCGCTACGACGATGCCGCCGTGCAGGGCATGCGCGACGTCCTGGGTCTTGCACCCGACGCGCCGTTGCCGCCGCACGCGGTCACGGCGGTGAAGATGGGCACGACGGTCGCGACCAATGCCCTCCTCGAGCGCAAGGGGGAGCCGACGCTCCTCGTCGTCACGCGCGGATTTGCCGACGCGCTTCGCATCGGCTACCAGAACCGGCCCCAGCTCTTCGCCCGCCGCATCGAGCTGCCGACGATGCTCCACGCCCGTGTGATCGAGGTCGACGAGCGCATCGGGGCGCGTGGCGAGATCGTGCGACCCCTCGACCTCGTGCGGGCCGAGGTGGCGCTGCGCGCCGCGTACGCCGACGGGTTGCGGGCGGCCGCGATCGTGCTCATGCACGGCTACCGGTTCGCGGACCACGAGCGCGCCCTGGGCGAGCTTGCGCGCGCGATCGGCTTCACCCAGGTTTCGCTGTCGCACGAGGTGAGCCCGCTCATGAAGTTCGTGGCGCGCGGCGACACCACCGTCGTCGATGCGTACCTGTCACCCATCCTGCGTCGTTACGTCGCGCAGGTCGAACGCGCGCTCGGTGTCACCCCCCGGGAAGCGAAGCTGCAGTTCATGCAATCGAGCGGCGGGCTCACCGCGGCGTACCAGTTCCGCGGCAAGGATGCGATCCTCTCCGGACCCGCGGGCGGCGTCGTCGGCGCGGTCGAGGTGGCGCGCCGCGCGGGATTCGAGCGTGTGATCGGCTTCGACATGGGCGGCACGTCCACCGACGTGACGCATTGGGCGGGGCGCTACGAGCGAACGTTCGCGACCGAGATCGCCGGCGTGCGCGTGCGTGCGCCGATGCTGCGCATCCACACCGTCGCCGCCGGAGGTGGCTCGATCTGCAGCTTCGATGGAGCCCGGCTTCGGGTCGGCCCGGCTTCGGCGGGTGCGATGCCCGGACCCGCGGCGTACCGGCGCGGCGGGCCGCTCACGGTCACCGACTGCAACGTGCTGCTGGGCAAGATCGATCCGGACTTCTTTCCACGCCTCTTCGGCGCGCAGGGTGACGAGCCGCTCGACCGCGCGGTGGTGCAGCAGCGCTTTGCCGCGCTTGCCGCCGAAGTCAGCGCCGCGACGGGCACGGTGCACTCGGCCGAAGCCGTCGCCGCCGGCTTCGTCGCGATCGCCGTCGAGAACATGGCCAACGCGATCAAGCACATCTCGGTCGCGCGCGGCCACGACGTGACGGGGTACACGTTGTGCTGCTTCGGTGGCGCCGGCGGGCAGCACGCCTGCCTCGTCGCGGACGCGCTCGGCATGACCCGCGTGCTCATCCATCCGCTCGCCGGCGTGCTCTCGGCGTACGGCATGGGGCTTGCCGCCGTGCGCACGCTGCGCGAGCGCGCCCTCGAAGTCGCGCTCACGCCCGAGGGACTCGCGGCGGCGACGGCAGCCTGCGTGTCGCTCGAGGCAGCCGCCCGTCACGACGTCGCCGCGCAGGGAATCGCGCCGGAGCGCATCACGTGCACGCGGCTGGCGCACGTCAAGTACGACGGGACCGACACCACGCTCGACGTGGCGCTCGGCGACGACGCCGCGGCGATGGTCGGTGCGTTCGAGCGAGGCTATCGCCAGCGCTACGGCTTCCTCATGCCCGGACGCGATCTCGTGATCGAGGCGGTCGTCGTCGAGGCGGTCGGGCACGACGCGGCGGCTGCCGAAAGCACCCCCACGTTTGCTGCGCGCACCGCACCTCTCACCGCGATTGCGCAGCGGCGGATCTACACGGCGGGCGCCTTCCACGCGACACCCGTGTACGAGCGCGGCGACCTGCGGCCGGGTGACGTCCTGCCCGGACCTGCCATCGTGCACGAGCGCAATGCGACGACGATCGTCGAGCCCGGCTGGCGGCTGACGCTCACGGATCGCGACGACGCGATCCTGGAGCGGGTCGTGCCCGCGCCGCGCGCGCCTGCCATCGGGACGCGCGTCGATCCGGTTCTCCTCGAGGTCTTCAACAACCTGTTCATGGCGATCGCGGAGCAGATGGGCGTGACGCTTGCCAATACCGCGTACTCGGTGAACATCAAGGAGCGGCTCGACTTCTCGTGTGCGCTCTTCGACGGCGCGGGCAACCTCGTCGCCAACGCGCCGCACGTGCCGGTGCACCTGGGGTCGATGGGCGAGTCGGTACAGGCGGTCGTCCAGCGCCGGGCGGGGACGATGCGCGACGGCGACATGTTCGTGCTCAACGCGCCGTACCGTGGCGGTACGCACCTGCCCGACGTCACGGTGATCGCGCCGGTCTTCCTGGGGTCGGATGCGCCCGAGTTCTACGTCGCGGCACGTGGCCACCACGCGGACATCGGGGGGATCACGCCGGGGTCGATGCCGCCCGCGTCGACGCACGTCGATGAGGAGGGCGTGCTCATCGACGACGTGCAACTCGTGGCCGAAGGTCGCTTCCTGGACGAGGCGATGCGCGCGCTGCTGACCCGGGGGCGCCATCCCGTGCGCAACGTCGAGCAGAACCTCGCCGACCTGCGGGCGCAGGCGGCTGCGTGTGCGCGGGGCGCGGCGGAGCTCGCGACGATGGCCGCGCACTTCGGGCTGCCCGTCGTACGGGCGTACATGGGGCACGTGCAGGACAACGCCGAGGAAGCGGTGCGGCGCGTGATCGACGTCCTCGCCGAAGGGCGCTTCGAGGTCGAGATGGATAGCGGGGCGCGCATCGTGGTTGCCATCGGCATCGATCGATACGCGCGGGAGGCGACGATCGACTTCACCGGGACGAGCCCGCAGCAGGCGGACAACTTCAATGCGCCGGCCGCGGTGTGCAAGGCGGCCGTGCTCTACGTCTTTCGCACGCTCGTCGACGGCGACATCCCGATGAACGCGGGCTGCCTTCGCCCGCTGCACATCGTCATTCCCGAAGGCAGCATGATCCGTCCGCGCTACCCCGCAGCGGTGGTGGCCGGCAACGTCGAGACGTCGCAGGCGATCACCGACGCGCTGTACGGGGCGCTGGGCATACTCGCCGCCGCGCAGGGAACGATGAACAATTTCACGTTCGGCAATGCGCGGTACCAGTACTACGAGACGATCGCCGGCGGCGCCGGGGCCGGTCCCGACTTCGATGGGGCGAGCGCGGTGCAGACGCACATGACGAACTCGCGGCTCACCGATCCGGAAGTTCTCGAATGGCGCTTTCCCGTGCGGCTCGAGGCCTTCACGATTCGCCGCGGCAGCGGTGGCGCCGGGGCGCATCGTGGCGGCGACGGCACCGTGCGGCGCATCCGCTTCCTCGAGCGCATGACCGCGGCGATCCTCGCCCATCGACGCCGCGTCGCACCGTTCGGTCTTCGTGGCGGGGCGCCGGGCGCCGTCGGTCGCAACGGCGTCGAGCGCGCCGATGGCCGGCGCGAGGACTTCGGGGGAACGCACGAGGTGGACATGGCGCCAGGGGACGTCTTCGTGATCGAGACGCCGGGCGGCGGCGGCTATGGCCCTGCGCATGAAGGGGGCATCCCGGGCGCCACCGGTGGCGCATCGCGCGTGCGCAACGCATAATCCGCCCCTTTGCGGCGCAGGAGGGGTGCGATGGCATCGATCTACGATTTCACCGTCGACGATATCGAGGGCAAGCCGGTCAAGCTCGGCAAGTACCGCGGGAAGGTGCTTGTCATCGTCAATACGGCGAGCAAGTGCGGATTCACGCCGCAGTACAAGGGGCTCGAGGAACTCTACGCGCGTCTGCGCGGGCGAGGGCTCGAGATCCTGGGCTTCCCGTGCAATCAGTTCGGCGGACAGGAGCCTGGCACCGACGCCGAGATCGCGCAGTTTTGCGAACTCCACTACGCCGTGACGTTCCCGATGTTCGCCAAGATCGACGTCAACGGCAGCGATGCCGCCCCGCTGTACCGCTTCCTCAAGGCCGAGGCGCCGGGACTGCTCGGCAGCGAGGCGATCAAGTGGAACTTCACCAAGTTCCTGGTCGGTCGCGACGGCAAGGTGCTCACTCGCTTCGCGCCCAAGGACACACCCGAGGCGATCGCGGGCGAGGTCGAGAAGGCGCTGTGATGCCGCGGTGTCGCGCGGTTGCGGCGCGTACCACGGCGCTCGCCCTCGGTCTCGTGCTTGCCGCGAGCGCAGCGCTCGCGCACGCCCAGGCCGATCCCAGGAAAGTCCTGCGCGTGACGCTGCGCGCCGCGGAGACGGGCTTCGACCCCCAGGTGTACAACGACCTGTACTCGGGTTACGTCGTGCGCGGCATCTTCGATCCGCTGTTTCGCTACGACTACCTTTCGCGCCCGCACGCCATCGTTCCCAATACCGCGGCGGCGATTCCCGAGTCGAAGGACGGCCGGGAGTGGCTGATCCGCATCCGCCCGGGCATCCATTTCGCCGACGATCCCGTCTTCAAGGGCAGGAAGCGCGAACTCACCGCCCAGGATTACGTGTATTCCTGGAAGCGCATCCTCGACCCGAAGCTGCGCTCGCCGAATCTCGAACTCTTCGACGGCAAGATCGTCGGCATGGACGAGGTCGTCAAGCGCGCGAAGGCGACCGGGACCTTCGACTACGATGCGCCGGTCGAAGGAATGCAGGCGGTCGACCGGTACACGATCCGCCTGAAGCTCAACTTTCCGTGGTGGGACCTCCTCGCCGACCTGACTTCGGGGCCGACCTCCGCGGTTGCACGTGAGGTGGTCGAGGCGTACGGCGATGCGAGCGGGTGGGTGATGACCCATCCGGTCGGCACCGGGCCGTACCGGCTCGCGCAGTGGCAGCGCGGACAGAAGATCGTCCTCGAGGCGAGCCCCACGTTTCGCGGGCTGCCGTTCGTTGCGAGCAACGACCCGGCGGATCGCGAGCTCAATGCACGGTTCGAGGGCAAGACGTTCCCGCGCATCGGCCGCGTCGAGCTCCACGTCCTCGAGGAGTCGCAGCCCCGCATGCTCTCGTTCGAGAAGGGCGACATCGACTACCTCGACGTTCCCACCGACTTCGTGCCCAAGGTGATCACGCCCGACGGCAAGCTCACGCCGCGATTTGCCGCGGCGGGCGTGCTGCTCGAGCGCGGCCTGCAACCGTCGATCGTCTACACGTTCTTCAACATGGAGGATCCGATCGTCGGCGGATACACGCGGGAGAAGATCGCGCTGCGCCGGGCGATCGGCATGGCGTACAACGCGGAGGAGGAGATCCGGGTCATTCGCCAGAACCAGGGTCAGTTCGCCAACATGCCTTCGCCGCCCGGGACGACGGGCTTCGACCCCGGGGTCGTCGCCAATGGCCGCTACGATCCGGAGGGTGCCAAGGCGCTGCTCGATCGCTTCGGCTACAAGGATCGCGACGGCGACGGGTTTCGCGAATTGCCCGATGGCAAGCCGCTCGTCCTGCGGCGCGGCACGTCACCCTCCGCACTCGAGCGCCAGTACGACGAGCTGTGGGCACGCAACATGGCGGCGGTGGGCCTGCGCATGGAGATGGTCACGCAGAAGTGGCCGGACATGCTCAAGATGGCGCGCGGGGGGCAGATCCAGATCTGGCAGCTCGCCAATACCGCGACGAGCACCGAAGGCCTCGGCATCTATGGCCTGCTCTACGGCCCCAACGCCGGGCTCTCGAATCTCGCCCGCTTTCGACTGCCCGAGTTCGACAAGCTCTACGACGAGGCGCGGCGGGTGCCTGACGGCCCGGTGCGCAACCGGATGATCGGCGAGCTCGCCCGCATGGTCGCGGCCTATGCGCCGTGGAAGCTCACCGCGTATCGCATCGAGAACGTCGTCGTCTACCCCTGGGTCGTCGGCTTCAAGTACAACCCCTTCAACCAGCAGCCATGGCAATACCTCGACCTCGACTTGGCGCGACCGCGCAAGACGGTGCAGTAAGGCGCACATGGCCGCGGGCGGGCGGCGCGAGCCGCACGCTCGCGGAGGTACGGCGTGTGGCGCGCGCGGTGTCGCCACGCCGCGTCTCGGCACTCCTGGCGCTCCTGTGCGCGGTCGCGCTCGGTGTGGCGCCGATCGGCGCCGTGGCGCAGGCGCCGGGGGCGGACGCACGTGCCGATCCGACGAAGGTGCTGCGCACGGTCATCATGATCGCCGAGACCGGCTTCGATCCGCAGGTCGCGCAGGATCTGTACTCGAACACGATCATCCAGGCGATCTTCGATCCGCTGTACGAGTACGACTACCTCGCCCGGCCGCACCGGATCGTTCCGCGCGTCGCCGACGGGATGCCCGAGATCTCGGCCGATGGCCGCACGTGGAAGATCCGGCTGAAGAAGGGGATCCACTTCGCCGACGATCCGGTTTTCAAGGGGAAGCCGCGCGAGCTCACCGCACATGACTTCGTCTACACGCTGAAGCGACTCGTCGATCCGAAACTGCGCTCACCCAACGCCTTCCTCGTCAGCGGCATGTTCGTCGGCCTCGACGCCGCGGTCGACGCGGCGCGTGGTGCCGGCCGGCTCGACTACGACCAGGAGATCGAGGGACTGCGCGCCCTCGATCGCTACACGCTGCAGCTCGTGCTCGCCCGCCCCGATTACACGTTCCTGCCCAAGCTCACCGCGACGCAGACCGCGGCCGTCGCGCGCGAGGTGATCGAGGCGCACGCGGACGCGAGCGGCTGGGCGATGACGCATCCGGTGGGCACCGGTGCGTACCGCCTGAAGGAGTGGCGCCGCGGGCAGCGCATCGTGCTCGAGGCCAATCCCGCCTATCGCGTCGAGACCTTCCCCGCACTGCCCGCCCACGCGGACGCCGACGCCAAGGCTGCGTACGAGGCGATGCAGGGCAAGCGGCTCCCGCAGATCGGACGCATCGAGGTCGCCGTGATCGAGGAGTCCAATCCTCGCCTCCTCGCTTTCAACAGCAACGAGCTCGACCTCATGGACGTGCCGCGCGACCTCGTCATGCGCGTGCTCGACGAGCGCAACCAGCTGCAGCCGGCGTACGCCAAGGCCGGTGTGACGCTGCAGCGCGCCGAGGAGGCCGGCTTCGCCTTCTTCGCGTACTTCAACATGAACGATCCCGTCGTCGGCGGCTACACGCCCGACAAGGTCGCGCTGCGGCGCGCGGTCCTCATGGGCTACGATCCGGCGGAGCTCATCCGCGTCGGGCTGCAGGGACAGGGTCGGGTCGCCACGCAACCAATCCCACCCGTCGTGCCCGGTCACGTCGCCGGCATCAGGAACGGCACCGCCCACGATCCCGCGCTCGCGCGCGCGCTCCTCGAGCGGTTCGGCTACAAGGATCGCGACGGCGACGGCTGGCGCGAACTCCCCGACGGCAAGCCCTTGCTCCTCACGATGGGCAGCGCGCCCACCGGCGAGAATCGCATCCGCGACGAGCTGTGGCTCAAGAACATGCGGGCGATCGGCGTGCGCATCGAATTCCAGCGGCAGAAGTGGCCGGATCTGCTCAAGATGGCGCGGGCGGGCCAGCTGCAGATGTGGAGCCTGGGCTGGAGCGCCGATTCGGCCGACTCGTACATGGAGCTGGCCTATGGCCCCGGCGCCGGCCAGACCAATCTCTCGTTCTTTCGCAACGACGAGTACGACGATCTCCTGCGCCGCTCGCGCGCGCTGCGACTCGACGGCGAGCGTGACAAGCTCTACATGCGGATGACCGAGATCCTCAATGCCTACGCGCCGCTCGGCGGCGGCGTCAACCGCATCGATAGCACGCTCGCGAAGCCGTGGGTGCGCGGCTACAGGAAGGACAGCTTCCGCGCCACCCCGTGGCGCTTTCTCGACATCGATGTCGTCCGGCAGCGCGCGGGCCGGTAGGCGGCCGGATTTCGACGCCGTCCAAGCCGTCGTGGCGCGCTACCATGTGGTCGCCGCACGCGGGTGCAGCAACGCGAGGAAATGGCGCGCAGGGGGCGACAGCGGGCGATCGTCGCGCACGATACTTCCGTACGACGTGAGCCGGCTGCGCATCCGGTAGCGGAGGACGCCGACCATTCCGTGCCGGGCGAAACCCGACGCGACCGAGGTCGGCAGCACCGCGAGCATGCGCGTACGCATGACGAGGTGGATGGTGATCATCGTCGATGCGGTCTCGAGGAGGCCCTGCGGCAATGCAGCGTGCTTTGCCTCGAATTCGCGATTCACGACGTCGCGCAGCGGATTGCCGGCAGGCTGCAGCACCCAGGAGCACGCGCGCAGGTGCGTGAACGCAATCCGCGGTTCTGCGAGCAGGGGATGGCCAGGAGCGCAGATCACCGCCGGCGCCTCGTCGGCGAGCGCGTCGAACCGATACCCACTCGCGGCTGCGGGCACGCGGCCGATGACGACGTCGAGTGCTCCGTCATCGAGCAGTTCCATCAACCGGTCGCTGGTGCCGACCTCGATCGTCGCCGCGAGCCCGGGAAAGCGATTCTTGAGGTCGGCGAGCGCGCGCGTGAGGTAGGTCGGTGAGGCCGCCATGATGCTGCCGACGGCAATTCGGCCGGCCGTTCCTTCGCCGAGCTCGTGCAGGTCGCGCAGCAACTGCTCGATCGTGCCGCGCATGCCCCGAAAGGCGAGCAGCGTGCGCTGTCCCGCGGCATTGAGCACGAGCACGCGTCCGGTGCGATCGAAAAGCCGCTGCCCAAGCGCGTCCTCGAGTTCGCCAAGCATCTTGGTCGCCGCCGGTTGCGTGATGCCGATCTCGTGGGCGGCCGCACTGAGCGTTCCCGCGCGTGCGATGGCCAGCACCAGCGCTACCTGTCGCAGGCGCAAGCGATTGAGTACTGGTGAGACTGGCGTTCTCGGCATCGCGAAACGATAACCTGCGGCTATGGAATGATCAACAGAATCGATTTTTCCGGAATTATTACCTCGGGCATGATGGCGGCACGAAAACCCACGATCCCGGCGGCTGCGTGCAGCAGGCGCCGTTTCGGATCGGACCCGTCAGGAGAGCCCCATGTCATTTGCCCGTGCCGTCCGCAGATCGTGCCTGCTCGCCGTGCTGTGTCTTGCTGGCGCAGGTGCTGCGGCCCAGGACGCGTTTCCGTCGCGACCCGTCAAGATCGTCGTGGGGTCGGAGGCGGGCAGCGCGCCCGACGTGCTTGCCCGTGCCGTCGCGCAGGAGATGGCGCCGCTGCTCGGTCAGGCGGTCATCGTCGAGAACAAGGCCGGCGCCACCGGAACGATCGGTGCGGCCGTTGTCGCTCAGGCGCCGCCCGACGGCTACACGCTGCTGATGGGAACCGTGTCGAACATCGCGCTCGCTCCGCTGTTCTACCCGATCAAGTACGACCCCAATCGCAGCTTCACGCCCATCGGAATGGTCGCGTCGGTTCCCCTCGTCCTCGTCGTCTCGCCCAAGCTCGGAGCGAACAGTTTCGCGGAGTTGAAGGCCAAGGCGGCACAGGTTGCCGGCGCCGACGGGATCGACTACGCGTCGCCCGGCGTCGGTGGCCCGCAGCATCTGGCCGGCGTGCTGCTGCAGCGGCCGCTCGGGGCGCGGCTCGTGCACATTCCCTACAAGAGTGGCGGGGCAGCGATGACGGCCGTGGCCGCCGGCGACGTGCAGATCGCCTTCGCTGGCATTCCAGCTGCCGCCGGACTCGCTCACGGGAAGAAGGTCGTGCCCCTGCTCGTGACCGCGCCCAAGCGTTCGCCGGCGATGCCCGATGTACCGTCCGCGACGGAGGTTGGCTTGTCGGGATTCGACATCGACAACTGGCACGCGCTCTTTGCACCGGCGGGGGTGCCGGCACCGGTGCAGGCGACGCTCGAGGCTGCGTTGCGCAAGGCGCTCGCCACCGCGACGGTGCGCGACATCTTCCAGAAGGCGGGCGCCGAGCCGGTCGCCGGGACCGGGGCCGAACTGGGTGCGATGGTGGCGGCTGAAACCAGGCGCTGGGCGGGCGTGGTCGCCGACAACAAGCTCAAGGGCGCCCAGTGAACGGTCCGCACGGTACAGACAGCATGAGCGCAAGGTGCGGAACGGATCGATGGTTGCATCGCACGGGGTTGTTCCGCACCGCGATGCGACGGCACGGAGGTGGTGTGTGACGCAACCAACGAACCTCCTCGTCATCATGGATGACGAGCACAACAAGAAGATCCTGGGGTGCAACGGGCATCCGCTGGTGCAAACGCCCCATCTCGATCGGCTCGCTGCCGAGGGCACGATCTTCGACAGCGCGTACTCGAGTTCGCCGATCTGCGTTCCGGCGCGGGCGGCGTTTGCAACCGGGCGCTACGTTCACGACAACCGCTGCTGGGACAACGCGATCGCCTACGACGGACGCATCCCGAGCTGGGCGCACCGGTTGCGGGCTGCGGGTCACGTGGTCACGTCCATCGGCAAGCTGCACTACACCAACGACGAGATCGATGCCGGCTTCACCGAGCAGATCATTCCGATGCACATCGAGGCCGGAGTGGGCGACCTGTACGGGCTCATCCGCGATCCGCTGCCGCGGCGACACCAGTCGGCCGATCTCGCGCGCAGCATTGGACCGGGCGAGAGCAGCTATACCCGCTACGATCGCGACATCACGACGCGCACCGTCGATTGGCTGCGCAATGACGGGCGTCGCTTGCACGCGAAGCCGTGGGTCCTGTTCACGTCGTTCATCGCGCCGCACTCGCCGCTGATCGCGCCGCCCGAGTATTTCGCGCTGTATCCACCGAGTCACATCGAGCTTTCCCCCAAGCGGGTGCCCTATCATCCGTGGATCAAGGCGTGGAACGATTGCTACGGCTTCGACGACTATTTCGAAAGCGACGAGCAGCGTCGCATCGCCGTGGCGTCCTATTACGGTCTGTGCTCGTTCCTCGACGCCAACGTGGGTCGCATCCTCGCCACACTCGAGGAGACCGGACTCGCCGCGACGACACGCGTGATCTTCCTCGCCGATCACGGCGACAACCTCGGCGCGCGCGCGTTGTGGGGCAAATCCACGATGTACGAGGAGTCGGCTGGAATCCCCGTGATCGCGCGAGGTCCGGAGTTCGCCGCCGGCGTGCGCGTGCGGACACCGATCTCGCACGTCGATTTTCACCCCACGATCACCGCTGCCGTCGGAGCGCCTGACGCAAGCGTCGGTCTGCCCGGCAGGCCGATCCAGGACATCGCGCGCGAACCCTACGACCCGACCCGCATCGCTTTCAGCGAATACCACGCGGCCGGGGGCGTGAGCGCCGCCTACATGCTGCGCCGCGGTCCGTACAAGTACATTCACTACACGGGTTTCTCCCCCGAGCTCTTCGATCTCGAACGCGATCCCGAAGAGGTGCGCGATCTTGCCGGTGATCCGGCGATGGTCGGGGTGCTCGCCGATTTCGAGCGCGCGCTTTGCGCCATCTGCGACCCCGACCAGACGGACGCCGACGCGAAGCGCGACCAGCAGGCGCTCATCGCCGCACACGGCGGCAGGGAGAAGATTCTCGCGCGTGGCGGGAGCAGCTACACGCCGATCCCCGGCGAAGCGGTCAATCTCCTCGGCAACGACACCGCGGCGTGACGCGGCACGCGCCGTCTCACGCTTTCTGGAAGGCGTAGATCGACGGAAGACGCAGGATCTGCGTCAGCTCGTCGAGAGCGCGCCGCGATTCGTCGAGGAGCGCCGGATCGCCGAGGTCGGCGGGTGCGAGGCGGTCGCGGTAGCAGCGACAAATCCACGACTCCAATGCGGTGGCGAGAGCGTCGTCGACGAACACGTTGCCGGTGACCGCGGCGCGTTCGGCGTCGGTGAGCGGCACGCGCAGGCGCAAGCATGCGGGCCCGCCACCGTTACGCATGCTCTCGCGCAGGTCGAAGGTGACGACTTCGCGGATGGGACCCGTGCCGTCGGCGAGCCGATCGAGGTACGCCGCAACCGGCGCATGTTCGCGGCACTCCGCCGGTGCCACGAGGAGCATGCCACCCGCGGTTCGCTCCAGGAGCTGGCTGTTGAAGAGGTACGTCGCCACCGCGTCGGCGAGTGTCACGTCGGCGTCGGAGACGACGATCGGGACGAGCGCGCCCTGCATGCGCTGCCCGACCTCGGCGAGCACCCGGGCGCCGTCGATCCATGCCTTCTCGTGACAGAAGAGGACGCGCCCGGCGCCGACCGCGATCACGTCGTTGTGGAATACGCCGGCATCGATGGCCGCCGGGTCCTGTTGCGCGTAGAGCGTTCGCCGCGGATCGAGGCCGTGGCGACGTGCGATCGCCTGCGCAGCCTCCCGCGTCTGCCGCGCCGGAAAGCGGCGCGGCACGGGGCCTTCACCGTATCCGCGGCGGCCGTACACGAAGAGGTCGACGCCGCGATCGTCGGCGGCGACGAGTCGCGTGTGGTTGGCCGCACCCTCGTCGCCCATCTGCACCGCCGCGGGAAGCGGGTCGTGCACCGTGAAGCACCGGGCGTCGGCGAAGATCGCGCGCAGGATGCGCGTGGTTGCGCCCGCTTCGAGCGAACGATGGAACTGCGTCGCGAGATTGGCCGGGGTGAAGTGCACGCGGCCGTCGGCCGTGTCGTCCGACGCGCTCACCGTGGCGGCGTTGGCGACCCACATCGCGGCGGCGGAGGCGCACGCCGCGAGGAGCGCCGGCGCTTCGCGCGCGGCCGCACGCAGCACGGTTGCATCGTCGCCGGCGAAACCGAGCGCGCGCAGCGCGCCGACCGCGGGTCGCTCCTGCGGCGGCAGCACGGCCTGCGGGTAGCCGCGTGCCGCGAGCGCGCGGATGCGGGTGAGCGCCTGCAGCGCGGCGTCACGCGGATGCGCGATGCGTGCCGCGTTGCGCGTCGCGGCGAGATTGCCGCGCGCGAGTCCGGCGTGGTTGTGGGTCGGGCCGGGCAGGCCGCCGAAGTCGACTGTGACCGGACGCCGCTTCGCGCGGGAAGCCCGCATCGCCGTCAGCGGTCGCGCGGCGCGAGCGGCACCGCGCGGACCCGGTCACCGGCGCCGACGCGCAGCGCGGCGCACGCCGCTGGCGTCAGCGGCAGACGGTCGAGGTGCGCGGGCGCGCTGACGACGGTCGCGCGAAAGTCGGCGAAGCGGCGGTTGCACACGAGCCAGCCGACGTCGTCGCGCCGGTCGTCGGTCGCGTCCCCGGCTTCGAGCGCCACCGGCAGGAGCTGCGATTGGCGCACGGCGTGGATGTTGTCGCGGTAGCACTCGAGCGTCGGGCCGGCGTCGAAGATGTCGACGTAGCCTTCGTGGCGAAAGCCCTCCTGCTCGAGCATCGCGCGCGCGGGTGCGGTGTCGACGTGCACCTTGCCGATGACGTCGCGGGCCGCGGCCGGAAGGAGGTTCACGTAGACCGGGTGGCGCGGCATCAGTTCGGCGATGAACGCCTTCTGGCCGAGGCCGGTGAGGTGGTCGGCCGTTCCGTACTCCATCGCGAAGAAATGCCGGCCGAGTCCTTCCCAGAACGGACTCCTGCCGTCGGCGTCGAGGACGCCGCGCAGCTCGGCGATGATCTTGGTCGCGAAGCGGTCGGCGAACTCGGCGATGAACAGCAGGCGCGACTTCGCGAGCAGCGCGCCGTTCTTCGCGCGCCGGTACGCCGCATCGAGGAAGAGCGACCCGAGCTCCGAGCTGCCGGTATGGTCGTTGCCGAGGAAGAGCGTCGGTGTCGTCGTGTACACGCCGAGTTGCCGCGACGCGTGCACGAGCGTGCCCACACGATAGTTGTACCAGGGTTCGGTCAGGCCCACCGCCGCTTCGATGGCACTGATGCCCACGACCGTGTCGCCGTTGCTCGCGGATGCTTGCACGAGGACGAAGACGTAACACGCTTCGGCGAGCTTCGCCTGCCCGGCAAACGAGGCGAGCGAGCGCTCGATGCGCGCCGCGAGCCGCTCGCGGTCGGCAGGCAGCGTGGTGAGGCCGCTGCCGGTGCGCGCGGAGAGCGCGAAGATCGCAGGCAGATCGTCGCGGGCGATCGGCCGCACGTGGAACATCGTCGCGCGCCGTCGTCCGCGGACGTGCGCTACCGCAGCGCCTGGTCGAGCGCCTTCTCGAGGCGCCCGAGGCCTTCGAGAATCTCGTCGAGCGAGATGACGAGCGACGGCGCGATGCGGACCACGTCGGGTCCGGCCACGAGGAGCATGAGCCCGGCGTCGCCGGCGGCGCGCACGACGTCCATCGCCTTCCCCTTCCACGCTGCCGCGAGTTCGCAGCCGATCCAGACGCCCTCGCCGCGGATGTCGGCAAAGACGTTGCGACGTGCGTCGATGGCTTTCAGCCCTTCGATGAACAGCGCGTGCCGCGCCTTGACGCCGTCGAGGACCTCGGTGGTGTTGATGACGTCGAACGCGGCACCTGCCACCGCGCAGGCGAGCGGATTGCCGCCGAACGTGGTGCCGTGCACGCCGACACCGAACACGCTCGCGACGTCCGCGGTGGTGAGGAGCGCGCCGATCGGAAAGCCGCCGGCGAGCCCCTTGGCGCTCGTCAGGATGTCCGGAACGATGCCCTTTTGCATGTACGAGAAGAGCGCGCCGGTGCGTCCCATGCCGCTTTGGATCTCGTCCAGGACGAGGAGCGCGCCGTGCGTGGTGCACAGGCGGCGCGCCGCCTGCAGGAACGCGGGTGTGCCGGGCGTCATGCCGCCCTCGCCTTGCATCGGCTCGAGCAGCACCGCGCAGATCGTGTCGCCCGCTTGCGCAAACTGCGCCTCGAGCGCGGCGACGTCGTTGTAGGCGATGTGCGTGATGCCTTCGGGGTTGGGCCCGAAGCCGCTCGCGTACTTCGCCTGGCCGCCGGCCGTGACCGTGAACAGCGTGCGGCCGTGGAACGAATTGAGCGTCGAGATCACGCGAAACTTCTTCGGCCCGAAGCGATCGTGCGCGTAGCGGCGCGCGAGCTTCAAGGCCGCCTCGTTCGCCTCGGCACCGGAGTTGCAGAAGAAGACGCGTTCGGCGAACGTGTGCTCGACCAGCCGGCGCGCGAGGCGCAGCGCGGGTTCGTTGGTGAACCAGTTCGACACGTGCCACAGCGTATGCGCCTGCTCGGTGAGCGCACGCACGAGCGCGGGATGGCAATGGCCGAGTGAGGTGACCGCGACGCCGGCCGCGAAGTCGATGTACATCTTCCCGTCCTGATCCCACACGCGCGAGCCTTCGCCACGCACGGGAACGAACGGTGCCGGCGCGTAGATCGGCAGCATGAGCTCGTCGAACATCGCGCGCGTGACGGGCGCCGTCGCGGCGGCCGAAGGGACGATCCCGGCGTCGCGCCGGGTGGTGGCGGCCACGAGGGCCTTGGCGGAGGCTTCGCTCATCGGCATGGATTACGCGGGCGCGGTCGCCACGATCTGGATCTCGACCTTGTAGTCGGGGTGCGCGAGCGCCGCTTGCACCGTCGCGCGTGCCGGTGTCGCGCCGGGGACGACCCAGCGTTCCCATACCGCGTTCAAGGTGGGGAAGTCCGCCATGTCGGGCAGGTAGACCGTCGCCGAAAGGAGGCGAGACTTGTCGCTGCCGACCTCGCCCAGGAGGCGGTCGATCGTGGCGAGCACCTGCTGCGTCTGCGCGGCCATGTCGACGCTCTTGTCGTCGGCCACCTGACCGGAGAGGTAGACGATGCGCTCACCGTGGCCAGGTGTGAAGACGACGGCGTCGGACATGCGCTTTCCCGGATGGCGGCGTTCGATCGGCATGCTGGTTATCCTTATGCAATGGACAGACGGGATCGAGCATTCTAATGGCAATCGACAGCCGTGATTTCCGCACGCCTCGCGACGCCCCGCGGCGCATGCGTGTCGCGCGGATGGTGCTTGCGGGCGGCGCGCTCGCCATGGCGCTCGCGGTGGCACTCGGGGCGTTCGGCGCGCACGGGCTGCGCGGGCGCGTTTCCGTCGACATGCTCGCCGTGTGGCAGACCGCGGTGCGCTACCACGCCTGGCACGGCCTCGCGCTCGTCCTCGTCGGGCTCCTGCTCGCGCGCGAACCCGCGGCACGCGGGCTCGTGCCGGCAGCCGCGTGCTTTGCCGTCGGTATCGTGCTCTTCTCGGGAAGCCTGTACGCGCTGGTGCTCGTCGAGGCGCGCGGTCTGGGCGCACTGACGCCGCTCGGCGGCGTTGCCTTCGTCGCCGGCTGGCTCACGCTGGCGTGGGCGGCGTGGCGGGGGTAGCGTGAGGCGAGGGCGTGCAGGCTCAGTCGACCTTGGCTCCGGAGGCCTTGACGATGCGGGCGTACTTGGCGAGCTCGTCGGCGACGAAGCGCTTGAAGGCCTCGGGCGTGTCCGGGCTGGGCGCGGCGCCATCGGCGATGAGCTTCTCGCGCACGTCGGGTGAGTTCAGGATCCGCGTCACGTCGGTGTTCCACTTGGCGACGACGGCGTCGGGCGTGCCGGCCGGCGCGAAGAGGCCGTACCAGGTCGAGATGTCGAAGCCGGTCAGTCCCGCCTCGGCCATCGTCGGCAGATCGGGCACGAGCGGCGAGCGCTGCGCGGTCGTGACGGCCAGCGCCTTGAGCTTGCCGGCCTTCACCTGCGCCATCGCGTTGGCGAGATTGTCGAACATGAACTGCGTATCCCCGGCCAAGAGCGCCTGCGTCGCCGGTGCGGCACCCTTGAACGGAATGTGCACGGCGTCGGTCCCGGTGTCGACCTTGTAGAGCTCGCCCGCGAGGTGGCCGGCGCTGCCGTTGCTGCCCGAGCCGAACGAGAGTTTCCCCGGGTTCGCCTTCGTGTACGCGATGAAGTCCTGCACGGTGTTGACCGGCGAGCTCGCGTTGACGACGAGCACGTTCGGCGTGGTCGCGATGCGGGTGATCGGCACGAAATCGCGTGCGGCGTCGTACGGCATCGTCTTGTACAGGCTCGGATTGACGGCGTGCGTGGACAGGGCGCCGAGCAGGATCGCGTAGCCGTCGGCCGGGGACTTCGCGACGAGGTCGGCGCCGATGTTGCCGCCGGCGCCGGGCTTGTTCTCGACCACGACCGATTGCCCCCACTGCTCGGAGAGTTTCTGCGCGACGAGCCGTCCGGCGCGATCGAGCGACCCACCGGGCGGGAAGGGCACCACGAGCTTGACCGGCCTGGTCGGGTACGCCTGCGCGAGCGCCGGGGTGGGGGCGGCCGCGGCGGTGAGCGCGAAGGCCGCGGTGACAGCGCCAAGGAAGCGTGCGGCGCGGCGTAAGCTTCGGTTTTCCATGTGGGGTCCCGTCTCCTTGCAAATGGATACAAATTCTAGCAAGGCGGGCCCCGGCTCGAGGTAGCCGATCGACCTGCTTTCCGCGCATAATTCGTAGTTTGCTTCGTGGCGGCGCACGGCCGCACGAACGCCACGTGGCCACCGACGCCCGCGGTTTCCGCGCCGTTTCCGTGCGTTTTCCCTGCGCCTCGACACCACCTCCACTTCCCCGTCACCCACCCGCATGAGCCGAACTGTCGCCGTCGTCGTCCTCGTCATTGCCGTACTGGCCGCTGCTGCCGGCGGGTACTGGTTCGGGACCCGGGGCGCAGGCCAATCCGAGCGTGCACCGGCCACGGCCGGCGCGAGGGGTGCGGGTCCGGCAGCGCCGGCGGGGATGCCCGTGACGGTCGAGGCGACGAAGGTCGTCGAGTCGCCCATGCCGCAGACGATCACTGCCGTCGGCAGCCTGCGTTCGGACGAGTCGGTCACGTTGCGTCCGGAGAGCGCGGGCCGGATCAGTGCGATCACGTTCAAGGAGGGCGCGCACGTTGCCAAGGGCACGCCGCTCGTCCGGCTCGACCCTGCCATCCCCGAAGCCGAGGTGGCGCAGGCGCGCGCCAACCTGACGCTTGCCAAGGCGAAATTCGACCGCGCGGTCGACCTCGCCAATCGCAACTACATCTCGGGGCAGGCGCGCGACGAGGCGGAGAACAATTTCAAGGTCGCGCAAGCCGCGGTGCAGCTCGCCGAGGCCAAGCTCGCCAAGACGCAGATCGTCGCGCCGTTCTCCGGCATCATCGGCTTGCGCTCGGTGTCGGTCGGCGACTACGTCAAGGAAGGGGCCGACCTCGTCAACCTCGAGGCGATCGACCCGCTCAAGGTCGACTTTCGCGTCCCCGAGACGTATCTGCGTCAGGTGCAGCCCGGCCAGTCGATGCAGATCACGCTCGACGCGCTGCCGGGCAAGACGTACGCGGGCAAGATCATGGCGCTCAATCCGCTCGTCGACGCCGCGGGGCGCTCGATCGTCATTCGCGCGCAGGTCGCCAACCAGGACACGACGCTGCGTCCCGGCATGTTCGCGCGCGTGCGGCTCATCACGAGCGACGACGCCAAGGCGCTCGTCGTTCCCGAGCAGGCGCTCGTGCCACAGGGGACCGAGCAGTACGTGTTCAAGATCGTCGAGGGCAAGTCGCAGCGCGTGCAGGTCGAGGTCGGCCAGCGGCGCGACGCCCTGGTCGAGATCCGCAAGGGTCTCGCCGCGGGCGACCTCGTCGTGACCGCGGGGCAGCTCAAGCTGCGTGACGGCGTCCCGGTGCAGGTCGTCGCCGCGCCGGCGCCCGGCGGCGCGCCGGCCGCGCCCGCGCGCGGTCCGACCGGCGATGTGCAGGGCAGCAGCGAGATGAGTCCGATCGCCCCCGCCCTCGCCGCGCCGAAGACGGCCGCGTCGGGGCGCCTGCCGCGCAGCTGATGCCGGGCTTCCGCCACCTCGCACGAATCGCGTGAGCGCGCCATGAGCCTGCCCGAGATCTGCATCAAGCGGCCGGTGCTCGCCACCGTCCTGTCGCTCATCATCCTGCTCGTCGGGCTCATCTCGTACCAGCGCCTGTCGGTGCGCGAGTACCCGCGCATCGACGAGCCGGTGGTGAGCGTGTCGACGACGTATCGCGGCGCGTCGGCCGAAGTGGTCGAGTCGCAGGTCACCAAGATCCTCGAGGACTCGCTGTCGGGGATCGAGGGCGTGGAGATCATGACCTCGCAGAGCCGCTCGGAGCGCAGCCAGATCAACGTGCGCTTTCGCCTGGCGCGTGATCCGGACTCGGCCGCCGCCGACGTGCGCGACAAGGTGTCGCGCGTGCGGGCGCGGCTGCCGGAGGCGGTCGACGAGCCGGTCATCGCCAAGGTCGAGGCCGATTCGTTCCCGGTGCTCTACATCGCCGTCGAAGCGGGTTCGCTCACGCCGCTCGAGGCGTCGGACTACATCAGCCGCTACATCAAGCCGCGCCTGTCGGTGCTGCCGGGGGCCGCCGACGTGCGCATCTTCGGCGAGCGGCAGCTCTCGATGCGGATCAACATCGATCGCACGCGGCTCGCCGGCTACAAGCTCACGGTGCAGGACGTCGAGGACGCGATCCGCCGCCAGAACGCCGAGATTCCGGCCGGACGCATCGAATCGACCGCGCGCGAATTCACCGTCGTCGCCGAGACCGACGTGCAGACGCCGGAGCAGTTCGGCCAGATCATCGTCGCCAACGTCGGCGGCTACCCCGTGCGCATCCACGACGTGGCGAGCGTGACGATCGGCGCCGTCAACGAGCGCTCGATCTCCCGCTACAACGGCAAGCCGTCGCTCAACATCGGCGTCGTCAAGCAGGCCGTCGCCAATCCGCTCGAGCTGTCCAAGGCGGTCACCGCCGAGGTCGCGGAGATCAACCGGAATCTTCCGCCGGGGATGAAGCTCATCATCGCCTACGACACGTCGGTGTTCATCGATCGCTCGATCAACAGCGTGTTCAGCACGATCACCGAGGCGATCGTCCTGGTGGTGCTCGTGATCTTCTTCTTCCTGCGCAGCCTGCGGGCGACGATCATCCCGATCATCACGATCCCGGTGTCGCTCATCGGCGCCTTCGGGATCATGTACGCGTTCGGCTTCACCATCAACACGCTGACGCTGCTCGCGATGGTGCTCGCGATCGGGCTCGTCGTCGACGACGCCATCGTCGTGCTGGAAAACATCTTCCGGCACATCGAGGCCGGAATGTCGCGCATCGACGCGGCGCTGCAGGGCTCGCGCGAGATCGTGTTCGCCGTGCTCGCCATGACGCTGACCCTGGCGTCGGTGTTCGCGCCGCTCGCCTTCGCCACCGGGCGCACGGGGCGCCTGTTCATCGAGTTCGCGCTGACGCTGGCCGGTGCGGTCATCGTGTCGGGCTTCGTCGCGCTGACGCTCACCCCGATGATGTGCTCGCAGCTCCTGCGCCACGAGGCGAAGCACTCGTGGCTCTACAACCGGATCGAGGCGGCGCTCGAGGCGCTGACGCGTGGCTACCGCTGGCTCCTGGGTGCCGCGCTCCATCATCGCTGGGTCGTCGTCATGGGTTGGGTAGCAACGCTCGCCGCGGGGGGAACGCTGTTCCTGACGCTCAAGTCCGAGCTCTCGCCGGTCGAGGATCGCGGGGTCGTCTTCGGCCTCGTCACCGCGCCGCAGGGCTCGACGCCGCAGTACACGGCGGACCAGTTGCGTCCGATCGAGGAGTTCTACAGCCAGATCCCGGAAGCCATGGCGTACACCGCGATCGCCGGCTTTCCGACGGTGGTCGACGGCAACGCGGTGCTGCGCCTGAAACCCTGGGAGGAGCGCACCCGCAAGCAGCAGCAGATCGCCGACGAGCTGCGTCCAAAGTTCGCCTCGATCCCGGGCGCGCTCGCCTTTCCCGTGAATCCGCCTTCGCTCGGCCAGAGCTTCCGCTCGACCCCGATCGAGTTCGTCGTCATGGCGCAGGTTCCGTATTCGGAGCTGCAGCGGCTCGTCGATCGCTTCCTCGACGAGGCACGGCAGGTGCCGGGCGTGCAGAACCTGCAGACCGACCTGCGCCTCAACACCCCCGAGGTTCGCGTCAACATCAACCGCGACAAGCTGGGCGACATCGGCGTGAATGTCGACACGGTGGGGCGCACGCTCGAAACGATGCTCGGCGGGCGCCAGGTGACGCGCTTCAAGCGCGACGGCGAGCAGTACGACGTCATCGTCCAGGTGGCGCCGCTCGACCGCTCGACGCCGGCGGACATCAGCGACATCTACGTGCGCACGCGGGAAGGCACCATGGTGCAACTCGCCAACGTCGTCGACGTGCGCGAGAGCGTGGCGCCGCAATCGCTCAATCACTTCCAGCGGCTGCGGGCGGTCAAGATCACCGGCACGCTCGCACCGGGCTACACGATCGACGAGGCGCTCAAGGCCTTCGATCGCATCGCGCAGAAGACGCTCGCCGGCGCCGCGCAGACCGGACTCGACGGGCAGTCGCGCGAGTTTCGGGCCTCCGGCAGCGAGATCTATTTCGTCTTCGTGCTCGCGCTCTTCTTCATCTACCTCGTGCTGTCGGCGCAGTTCGAGAGCTTCATCTCGCCGTTCGTCATCATGCTTTCGGTCCCGCTGTCGATGACCGGCGCGCTGTTCGCGCTGTGGGCCACGGGCGGCACGCTCAACATCTACAGTCAGGTCGGCCTCATCACGCTCGTCGGTCTCATCACCAAGCACGGCATTCTCATCGTCGAGTTCTCCAATCAGCTCCGCGCGCGCGGCGAGCCGCTCATCGACGCGGTGCTCGACGCGGCGACACTGCGGTTGCGTCCGATCCTGATGACGACCGGCGCGATGGTGCTGGGCTCGGTGCCGCTTGCGCTCGCGGTCGGCGCGGGCGCGGAATCGCGCACGCAGATCGGCTGGGTGATCGTCGGCGGGATGAGTTTCGGCACGCTGCTTACGCTGTTCGTGGTGCCGGTGGCCTATACGCTCCTCGTGCGCAATCTGCGTCGCGCCGGTCCGACCACCGCGGGCCACGAGGTCGCCGTCCAAAGGGAGCCGGCGGCGGCGCACGGCGGCGACTGACCGGGCCGGCGCTGCGGCGTCGCGTGGCGCCCGCGGACGGCCCGCGGACGGCCCGCCGATCGGGGCGCTGCCGGACGGCACGCGGCCGACTCCCCGCCTCGCCGCACGCGTGGTATCGTGCGCGCGGCGGCTGCACTAGAATCACAAATTCAAGAAGGCACAACCGCCCGCATTCTCTCAAGGAGGAAAACCCATGCCGTTTCGAATCGGACCCGCCCGTGCCGTGGCCTTTGCCGCGCTCTTCGGGCTGACCGGTGCCGCCAGCGCCGCCACCGACATCCAGTTCTGGCACTCGATGACCGGCGCCCTCGGCGACCGCGTCGCGAGCATCGCCGATCGCTTCAACAAGAGCCAGAGCGACTACCGGATCGTGCCCGTGTACAAGGGGACGTATCCCGAGTCGATGACCGCGGCGATCGCCGCGTACCGCGCGAAGCAGGCGCCGCACATCGTGCAGGTGTTCGAGGTCGGCACGGCAACGATGATGTACAGCAAGGGCGCGATCAAGCCGGTGTACCAGCTCATGGCCGACGCGGGCCAGAAATTCGATCCAAAGGCGTACATCTCGGCGGTCTATGGCTACTACGCGACGCCGGACGGCAAGCTCCTGTCGATGCCGTTCAACAGCTCGACGCCCGTCTTCTACATCAACAAGGATGCGTTCCAGAAGGCAGGTCTCGATCCCAACCAGCCACCCAAGACCTGGGCCGCCGTCGCTGCCGCGGCAGCGAAGCTCAGGGTCAGCGGCGAGAAGTGCGGCTTCACCTTCGGCTGGCCGTCGTGGACGCAGCTCGAGAACTTCAGCGCCTGGCACAACCTGCCGTTCGCGACCAAGCAGAACGGTTTCGGTGGCCTGGACGCGCGCCTTGCGATCAACGCGCCGCTGCAGGTGCGCCACATCGGCAACCTCAAGGAGTGGATGGACAAGGGCTACGTCACCTACGCCGGGCGCACCAACGAGGCCGAGTCGAAGTTCTACTCGGGCGAGTGCGGCATGCTGATGTCGAGCTCGGGGGCCTTCGCCAACATCACGCGCAACGCGAAGTTCAAGTTCGGCGTGTCGCAGATGCCGTACTACCCTGACATCGAAGGTGCACCGCAGAACTCGATCATCGGCGGGGCGAGCCTGTGGGTGCTGAGCGGGCACAAGGCCGACGACTACAAGGGCGTCGCGAAGTTCTTCGCGTTCCTGTCCAATCCCGAGCTCCAGGCCGAGTGGCACCAGGCGACGGGCTACCTGCCGATCACCTACGCGGCGTACGAGCTCACCAAGAAGTCGGGCTTCTACGACAAGACGCCGGGCCCGAACGTCGCGGTCGAACAGATGATCGTGAAGACGACGTCGAACTCGCGCGGTATCCGTCTTGGCAACTTCGTGCAGGTGCGCAATGCCATCGAGGAGGAACTCGAAGCGGTGTGGACCGGCAAGAAGCAGCCCAAGCAGGCGCTCGACGACGCGGTCAAGCGCGGCAACGAGATCCTCGTCAAGTTCCAGCAAGCCAACAAGTGACGCAGCGCCACGCGGGCGGCGCATCGCGCTGCCCGCGCGGTCGCGCCGTCCCGCAGCTCCGCGGCACGCCGTGCCGCGACCTCGTCGTCAAACGCCGGGCGCGAACGCGACGCCGCGACGCCGATCGCCCCCGCACCGCCGCCCTTCGCTGATCGCGCATGTCCACCCAGAAGCGGGTCATCTTCAAGTCGACGTGGCTGCCCTATGCGCTGGTCGCGCCGCAACTCGCCATCACGCTCGTCTTCTTTTTCTGGCCGGCGGGGCAAACGCTCATCCAGTCGATGCAGCTCGAGGACGCGTTCGGCGCGACGACGCAGTTCGTCGGGCTCGACAACTTCCGTGCACTCTTCAACGATGAGGGCTATCTCAACTCGGTCAAGGTGACGATCGAGTTCTCGGCCGCGGTCGCCGTTCTCGGACTCTCGATCGCGCTTCTGCTCGCGGCGATGGCCGATCGTGTGCTCCGCGGCGCGACGTTCTACAAGACGCTGCTCATCTGGCCGTACGCCGTCGCCCCGGCGGTGGTCGCGGTGCTCTTCGTCTTCCTGTTCAGCCCCACGCTCGGCATCATCGCGCACGCACTCACCGTGTTCGGCATCGAGTGGAACCACCTGCTCGACGGCGACCAGGCGATGCTGCTCATCATCATGGCCGCGGTGTGGAAGCAGATCAGCTACAACTTCCTCTTTTTCCTGGCCGGACTGCAGGCGATCCCGGCCTCGCTCATCGAGGCGGCGGCGATCGACGGCGCCGGCCCCTTGCGCCGCTTCTGGACGATCGTGTTTCCGCTGCTGTCACCGACGACGTTCTTCCTCCTCGTGATCAACGTCGTCTACGCGTTCTTCGACACCTTCGCCATCGTCGATGCCGCGACGCAGGGCGGCCCGGCGCGCGCCACCGAGATCCTCGTCTTCAAGGTGTATCAGGATGGTTTCAAGGCGCTCGACCTCGGCGGGTCGGCCGCGCAGTCGGCGATCCTCATGGCGATCGTCATCGGGCTGACGATCGCGCAGTTCCGCTACATCGAGCGCAAGGTGCAGTACTGATGATCGAGCGCCGTCCCGTCCTCACGTTCACCCGCCACACGCTCCTGCTGCTCGGCGTGGCGGTGGTCGCGTTCCCGATCTACGTGACCTTCGTCGCATCCACGCTGACGCTCGACCAGGTCCTGGCGGCGCCGATGCAGCTTTGGCCCGGGTCGCAGCTCATCGAGAACTACACGTACGTGCTGGGGCACGGATCGACCAAGGGGGCATCGGCGCCGGTCGGGCAGATGATGTTCAACAGCCTCGTCATGGCGCTGTCGATCGCCATCGGCAAGATCGCCATCTCGCTCCTGTCGGCGTTTGCCATCGTCTATTTCCAGTTTCCGTTCCGCAACACGATCTTCTGGATGATCTTCATCACGCTCATGCTGCCGGTGGAGGTGCGCATCCTGCCGACGTACAAGGTCGTGGCCGACCTCGGCATGATCAACACCTACGCCGGGCTCACGATCCCGCTCATCGCGTCGGCGACCGCGACGTTCCTGTTCCGCCAGTTCTTCCTCAGCATTCCCGACGAGCTCGCCGAGGCGGCGCGCATCGACGGCGCGGGCCCCATGCGCTTTTTCTGGGACGTCGTCGTGCCGCTGTCGCGCACGTCGATCGCCGCGCTCTTCGTGATCCAGTTCATCTACGGCTGGAACCAGTACCTGTGGCCGCTGCTCGTCACCACCGACGAGTCGATGTACACCACGGTGATCGGGATCAAGCGGATGATCACCGGCGGTGACGCGGCCACCGAATGGCAGCTCGTGATGGCCACCGCGATGCTCGCGATGCTGCCGCCGGTGCTCGTCGTCCTGCTGATGCAGAAGTGGTTCGTGAAGGGTCTGGTCGAGACCGAAAAATGAGCGTGGGCGGCAGTGCACGCCCGCGAGTGTCCTTCCCCGCAAGTCCGTTGACGCCATGGCCAAGGTCGATTTCCGCGATGTCCGCAAGACGTACCCCAACGGCGTGGAGGCGATCCACGGCATCGACGCGGCGATCGCCGACGGCGAGTTCGCCGTGATCGTCGGGCCATCCGGGTGCGGCAAGTCGACGTTGCTGCGCATGGTCGCCGGACTCGAGGAGATCACCTCCGGGGAGATCGCGATCGGCGAGCGCGTGGTCAATGCGCTCGAGCCCAAGGATCGCGACATCGCGATGGTCTTCCAGAACTACGCGCTGTACCCGCACATGTCGGTCTTCGGGAACATGGCGTACGGTCTCAAGATCCGCGGTTTTTCGAAGGAGGAGATCAAGGCGCGTGTCGACCGGGCCGCGGCGATCCTGGAGCTCGCGCCGCTGCTCGAGCGCAAGCCGCGCCAGCTCTCGGGGGGGCAGCGGCAGCGGGTGGCGATGGGGCGCGCGATCGTGCGCGAGCCCGCGGTGTTCCTCTTCGACGAGCCGCTGTCCAACCTCGACGCCAAGCTGCGCGTGCAGATGCGCTTCGAGATCCAGACGCTGCACCGGCGTCTTGCCACCACGAGCCTGTACGTCACGCACGACCAGGTGGAGGCGATGACGCTCGCCGACCGCATGATCGTCATGAACGCGGGACGCGCCGAGCAGATCGGCGCGCCGATGGAGGTCTACTCCGATCCGGCGACGATCTTCGTCGCCGGTTTCATCGGCTCGCCGGCGATGAACTTCCTGCCGGCACGGGCGGCGGCCGACGGTCGCTTCGCCTTGAGTGCGGGCGGCGCCGTCGTGCGGGCGCAAGTCGGCGCGGCCGCGGGTAGCGCGGTCATGCTCGGCGTGCGACCCGAGCATCTTCGTGTCGCCGACGCGGCCGACGCCGTCGTCGGCGGCCCGATCGCGATGGTCGAGCAACTGGGTGCCGACACGCTGGTCCACGTCGGCCACGGCAGTGCCACGGTCGTTGCGCGCATGCAGAGCACGCAGGGGATGCGGGTGGGAGACGCGGTGCATCTGGCCGCCGATCCGTCGCGCATCTTCGTCTTCGATACCGGGAGCGGTGCGCGCGTGCGCTGATCACCGATGCCCATGGGCGCCGTCGCCGGGTCCGGCGTCGCGCGGCGCCACGACGCTGGAGCCCTCACCATGCCCACTGCCCCCAACGCACTTCCTCCCTGGCCGTATCCGCGCCTGTGCGCGCATCGCGGCGCCGGCAAGCTCGCGCCCGAGAACACGTTGACGGCGATGCGCGTCGGCCACGCGCACGGCTACACGATGGTCGAGTTCGACGTCAAGCTCGCGGCCGACAACGTCGCCTTCCTGCTGCACGACGCGACGCTCGAGCGCACGTCGAGCGGTCGCGGCCGCGCGGATGCGCTGCCGTGGCGCGAGCTGTCGCGGCTCGATGCCGGCGGTTGGCATTCGGCCAAGTATGCGGGCGAGATGCTGCCGACCTTCGCCGCGATCGCGCGCTGGGCGCGCGCGCACACGGTCGCCTGCAACGTCGAGATCAAGCCCACGCCCGGGCGCGAGCGCGAGACCGGCGCCGCGGTCGCGCTCGATGCGCTCGCGCTGTGGCGCGACGCCCACGTCTTGCCGCTCATGTCGTCGTTCGAGGAGGATGCCCTCGAGGGGTGCCGGCTGGCCGCACCCGCGCTGCCGCGAGCGCTTCTGGTCGACGAGCTCCCGGCCGACTGGCTGGCGCGGCTGCGCCGTCTCGAGTGTGTGGCGCTCGATGCCAACCACGAGGCTCTCACGCGCGAGGTGGTCGAGGGCGCGCATCGCGAGGGTTTTCGCGTGTGCACGTGGACGGTCAACGATCCCGCCCGCGTCGCCCAGGTGGGCGCCTGGGGCGTCGACACCATCATCACCGACGCGATCGACGTCATCCCTGCGAGCGCGCTCGACGCGGCGTAGCGCGATCGGCACACCACGACGGCGCGCCGGCGGCAGCGCGAACCGGCGCGGGCGCCTGCTGCGCCGCCAGGGAACGGGACGGCGCCCCGGCCGCTCAGGCGCGGTTCTTCGCTCGCACGTACTCGCCCGGCGCCGGCCCCAGCACCGGGTGCGTCGCATTGCCGGCAGTGCGCGGCGCGGCGCGCCGTCCGCCGCCGTGCGGCGCGAGCCACGCGTACCAATGCGGCCACCAGCTGCCGGGAACGAGTGTCGCCTGCGCGAGCCAGGTGTCGGGGTCATCGGGCAGGTGGTCGTTGCGCCAGTAATTGCGCTTGCCGGCCTCGGGTGGATTGACGACGCCGGCGATGTGCCCCGAGGCGCCGAGCACGAACGTCACTGCGCCGCCCAAGAGCGCCGGCGTGCGATACGCCGAGCGCCACGGCACGATGTGGTCCTCGCGTGAGGCGTAGACGTAGGTCGGCACGCGGACGCGCGTGAGGTCGATGCTCTCGCCGGCCATTTCGAGCGCACCCGGCACGCGCAGCTTGTTGTCGAGGTAGAGGTTGCGCAGGTAGTAGGCGTACATCGGCCCGGGCAGGTTCGTCGCGTCGCCGTTCCAGTACAGCAGATCGAAGGCGGGGGGAGTCTCCCCCTTGAGGTAATTGCCGACGACGTAGTTCCACACGAGCTCGTTGGCGCGCAGGCTCGCGAACGCACTCGCGAGCTCGCCGCCGTCGACGACCTGTCCGGCCATGAGCTGCGGCTCACGCGCCTCGAGGAATTCGCGCGACACGTACACCGCGATCTCGCCGGCGTCGGCGTAGTCGATGAGCGTGGTGAGCAGCGTCGCGCTCGCAACGCGGCGATCGCCGCGGGCGGCCAGCACAGCGAGCGCACTCGCGAGGATCGCGCCGCCGACGCAAAACCCCAGCACGTTCACGGTCTTGCTGCCGGTGATCTCGCACGCCGTGCGCAGTGCCGCAAGGACGCCGTCCTCGATGTAGTCGTCCCAGGTGAGGCCGCCCAACTCCGGCGGGATGTTGCGCCACGACACCATGAACACGGCATGGCCCTGCGCGACCGCGTGGGCCACGAACGAATTCCGGCTCGTGAGGTCGAGGATGTAGTACTTGTTGATGCACGGCGGGATCATCACGAGTGGGCGGCGGAACACCGTGGCGGTGGTCGGCGCGTACTGGATCACCTCGATCAAGGCGTTGCGGTACACGACGCTCCCCGGCGTCACTGCGATGTTGCGCCCGATCTCGAACGCGCTCTCGTCGGTCATCGAGATGCGCCCCTTGCGCGCGTCCTCGGCGAGATTGCGCAACCCCTGCACGAAGCTCTCGCCATCGCTGGCGATCGCCGCCTGCAGCACGTCCGGGTTGGTCGCCGGGAAATTGGTGGGGGCGATCGCATCGACGTACTGCCGCGTCGTGAAGACGAGCTTGCGCTTCTCGGCAGGCGGCAGCGGCGCTGCCGCCGCGAGCGTTTGCAGGTACTCGGCGTACAGCAGGTAGGACTGGCGCAGGAGCGAGAAGTAGGGTTGCGTGCGCCACGCCTCGGTGCGGAATCGGCGATCGCCGGGCGCGGCAGACGCAATTTCGGGCAGCGTGCTGCCGGCGGCGGAAGCGTCGGCGGCCGCGCGCCACAATGCCGCCCAGCGTTCCTGGAACTGCGCCGTCGCAGCGACGGCCTCGGAGGGAAGCCCCGTCGTATCGATGGGTGCAGGCACTCCCGGGCCGGGCACGTCGCTTCGCGTCCGGGCGGGGATGGCTGCCGCGGCGCGCCACCAGTCCAGCCACTGGCGTTGCGCGTCCTGCCACTGCGTGGCCCACTGCGACCACGGATCCATCGGGCGGGTCTCGAACGCAGTCATGCCACGATGGTAGCGCAGGTCCCGCGCGCGGCGCGGCATGGAGGTCGTCGTGCGGCGGCGCCGCGGCGCGTCAATGCGGGAAGACCACGTGGACCGCGACGATGATGCCAACACCGAGCCCGATCGCGATCATCTGCCGCGCCGTCTCGAGCGCCTCGGGGCGCCGGTGCAGGCTTGGAATGAGATCGGCGACGGCGACGTAGAGCAGGCTCGACGCGGCCACGGCGAGCACCGTGGGCAGCACGTGCTGCATGTCGGCGAGCGCGCCGTACGCCGCGAGCGCGCCGACGAGCGTCGCGAGGCCCGCCGTGAGGTTGAACGCAAACGCGCGCCCGCGCGTGTAACCGGAGTGGATGAGGATCGCGAAATCGCCGACCTGCTGTGGAACCGCATGCGCGACGATCGCAAGCGTCGTGGCAAGTCCAAGTCGGGCATCGACCAGGAACGCCGCTGCGATCACGATGCCGTCACAGAAGCTGTGCACCGCGTTGCCGATGAGAATCATCGATCCGGAGCGGACGTTCCCGTCGTGCGCGTGCAGCGCGTGATCGTGCAGGGATTCGTCCTCGTCGTCGCGATGCTCGGCGTGGCCGTGCGAATGACGCCACAAGACGAGCTTCTCCAGGAGGAAGAAGACGAGGAGCCCGGCGAGCACGGTGCCCATCACCGCGCTCGCGTCACCTTCCTCGAGCGCGTGCGGCAGCAGTTCGATGAACACGGCGCCGAGCAGCGCGCCGACGGCAAACGAGACGAGACGCGAGATCCACGCCGACGGCAGCGCGAGCGTGAGTCCGGCGGCAGCGGTGGCGAGCACTCCGCCCGCGAGGGCGGCGACGACGATGGCAGCGAGGGTGGACAAGGGGACGGGCGGCGTCACGGGAGGCGGCGCGAGCGCGCACCGATGCGCACTATAGCAATGCGCCGGCGCCCGCTGCGCGCCGCGCCGTCGGCTAGAATCCGCCCCGGTGCCCGCGCGACCTCCGACGCGGACCACAGCGTGGAGTTCCCCGTCTTGCGTCTCACCCTGTTCGCCAAGGCCAATCACGACGTGCACGATTCGCTGCACTCGCTTCGCGTGAATGGGGTGCTGGGCTTCAACGGCATCAATGAGATCGTTCGCGTGCGCCATCCGGGGTGGACCGTGCGGGTCCGGCACGAGACCTGCGCACGCTTCGACCAGCTCGCCGCGGCCGACGGGCGCATTCCGGCGAGCGTGGCGCAGCGCGGCCTCGCGCTCGGCAATTACCCTCTTGCGTCGCAGTTTGGCGGCGCGCTGTACACGACGCCGGCCGATGCGGTCGTCCTCTCGCTGCAGCCCGACTTGTACTTCAGGCTCGCCCGCCATCGTCACGACGGCTTCGTCTTCCATCCCGAAGGCCGGCATGGCTGGTCGGCGGCCGACCAGGCGTGGCTGCGCGACGACTTCGACGTGTCTCCCGCGCCCGATGCGGCGACGTCGATGCATCATCTCGAGACCATCGTGACGCGGCTGCGCGCGCAAAGCGACGCCCCCGTGCTCGTCTACAACCTTTCGTCGGTGGTGCCGGGCGATACCGTGCACTGCTACGCCGGATTGGGCGAGACGCTGTCGCTTCGCATCCGCCGCTTCAACCTCGCATTGTGCGAGCTCTCGCAGCGCATCGGCATCTCGGTGATCGACGTCGATGCCATCGTGGCGCGGGCCGGCGTGGCGGTGGCCAAGCTCGACACGCGGCACCTGCACGCGGAAGGCGCGCGACGCGTCGCCGCCGAAGTCGTCCGCGTCCTGGAGGATCTCGGCTGCTTCGAGGATCGCGCCACGGCGCGGCGACCGGAGGCATGATGCGGGCGAGTGTCGTCATCCGCTCGAAGGACGAGGCCGATCGGCTGCGGCTCACCCTTGCGTCGCTCGCGCGACAGACGGTGCGGCCCGAGGTGGTCGTCGTCGACGACGGCTCGTCCGATGCAACGGGCGCGGTCATCGCCGCGGCGGCGCGCGAGATGCCGGTCGTGGCGCTGCGCCATCCCGTGGCGCGGGGCCGGGCCGCGGCGTCCAACGCCGGAGCGCGCGTGGCCAGCGGTGACCTCCTCATCTTTCTGGACGGGGACACGCTCGCCTCTCCCGACATGGTCGAGCGCCACGTGGCGGCGCACGCGGCGCAGCCCACGGCAAGGCTTTTCGGACGCGGCGGCCGTTTCCACTTTCGCGGCACCCGCTTCCTGCTCGATCCGGAAACGTGCACGCCGCGGCCGGGCGAGGAGGCGAATGTGGCGCGCTGGTCCGCGGCGGAGCGCGCGCGCAACGGGGTGACCCAGGCGCAGATTCGCGAGGACTTCACCGCGCTCGCCGCGCGTGCGAGTCTCGGGATCTACCCCGGCGCGGGCCCGCAGATGCTGGAGCGCATCGAGCTCGACGCGCTGCGCCATCACCCCGAGTGCGAAGTCCTGTGGGCCGCCGCATGCGGGGCCAACTTCTCGGTGCGCCGCGATGCCTTCGTCGCCGCCGGAGGCCTGCACGACGACATCGACAACAACGAGCATCGCGCCTTCGCGCTGCGCATGGTGAGGCACGGCGCGCGCATGGTTGCCGTCGAGGATGCGCGGGCGTTTCACATGACGCACCGCCGTGGCTGGCGCGACCCGCTGCAGAACACGACCTGGGAGCGGGTGTTCTACGCGAAGTATCCCGAACCCGCGGTGAAGCTGCTGTCGGTGTTCTGGTCTTGCCTCGATGCGAACGTCGACATCCCCGCGGCCGCGCGCATCGAATCGCTGCCGGCGCTCGCCGCGGCAGCGCGCGGCGAGCGCGACGTCGACTACGACGCGATCCGGCGCGGGCTCGGGCTGCCGGATCTCGGTGTGGATCCGGGCAGCGCCCACGGCGCGGCGTCGTCGCAGGCGGCGAGGCGCTGATGGCGCGAAGTCTCGTCATCGCCGCCGCGGTGGACGCCTGCGAGCGACCCGTCGTCGAGCGTGCGGCCGTACTCCTCGCCGACGTGCTGCGTGCCTGCGGTGACGCCGAGGTCGAGGTGACGGCACGCTTCGTCGGCGACATCGCGGCGCTCGTGCGCGAACCGGCACCGGACTGCGCGGTGGCGTCGCTCCTCCCCGAGCTTGCCGGGGACGAGCCGGTGGCCGCGGTCGACGAGCGCTGGCGTGAGGCGCTCGCCGCATGGCCCGCAACGATGGCGCCGGTGCTCGTCTGCACGATCTTCCGGCACGTCGATCCGACGCTTCCAGGTCCGCAACGCGAGGCAGTGCGCGAGCGCATCCGTCGCCTCACGCTCGCCGCGATCGGGATCTCGCACGATACCGGCGCGCACGTCGTCGACTTCGATCGCACGCTCGCGCACGTGGGCGCGCGCACGCTGGCGAGCGACCATCGTTTCGGCAGCGCCGTCGCCATCGACGTCGCCGCCCGCACGCTCGTGCGCAGCCTGCTCGCGGTGGCGGGCGAGGCGAGCATCGCCGCCGACGTCGCGAGCCGCGCCGAGGCGCGCATCGGACAGCCGTGGGACGCGCTGGCCGGGCGCGAACCATGACCGCAGCCGCCGAACTCCTGCGCACGATGCAGCGCATCCGCGCCTTCGAGGAGGCGCTCGCGCAGCGCGCGGATCGCGGCTTTCAGCTCTTCTCGCTGGGACAGGAGGCCGTGGCGGTGGGCGTGTGTGCGGCACTCGGGCCCGACGATCAGCTCCTCACCAGCGGCCGCTCGATCGCGGCGGCGCTCGCCCGCGGCGTCGATCCGGTCGCGGTCATGGCCGAGCTCCTGGGCAAGCAGACGGGCACCAATCGGGGACGGGGCGGGCGCGGGCATCTCGCCCAGCCGTCGCGGGGCTTCTTCGGCGCGCACGCGGTCGTGGCCGGCAACCTCACGATCGCCGCCGGCGTCGCGCTGGCGCTGTCCATGCGTGGGCGCGGCATCGCGGCGTGCATGTTCGGCGACGGCGCCTGCGGCGCGGGTGCATTGCACGAGACGATGAACGTCGCCGCCGTGTGGCGCCTGCCGCTCCTGCTCGTCTGCGACAACAACGGCTACTCGATCAGCACGCCACAGGCGGCCGCGCTCGCGCCGCAGCCGCTTGCCGCGCTCGCCGAACCGTTTCGCATGCCCGCACGAAGCGTCGACGGCATGGACGTCGAAGCCGTGCGCGATGCCGCGGTGGCGCTCGTCGCGCACGTCCGCGGCGGCGGGGGGCCCGCGTTCCTCGAGTGCCGGTCGGCACGTTACGCCACACACTCGACGTCGACCCGCGAGACACGCCCGGACAGCGAACGGGCCGCGGACCGGGCACGCGATCCGATCCGCGCCCAGCAGCAACGGTGCGAGGCGCGCGGTGAGGCCGACGCGGCACGGTGCGCCGCGTGGGACGCGGAGGCTCGCGCCGCGGCTGCCGCCGCGTTGCGCGCCGCCGACGCGGCGCCGTATCCTCTGGCGGCGTCGGTGCTCGAGGACGTCCGGTGAGCGCGGCTGCGCCGGCGCCGCGGGTGTTCTTTCGGGAGGCGATTGGCCGGGCGCTCGCCGAGGCGATGGGGAGCGATCCGACGCTCGTGCTCTTCGGCCAGGACATCGGCCGCTTCGGTGGTGCGTATCGCGAGTTCACCGGCCTCTTCGAGCGCTTCGGCGCGCAGCGGGTGCGCGACACGCCGGTCGCCGAGGCGGCGATGATCGGCATCGGCGTCGGTGCGGCAGCCGCGGGCCTGCGCGCGCTCGTGAGCATCACCTACATGGACTTCCTGATGCTCGGGCTCGATCCGCTCGTCAACTACGCGGCGAAGGCCTGCTACAAGACCGGTGGCCAGGTCCGCGTGCCGCTCGTCGTCAAGGCGACCGCCGGTGCGCGCGGGCAGGGCGTTGCGCACTCGCAGTGCATCGAAGCGTGGCTCATGAGCGTTCCCGGGCTCACCGTGGTGGCGCCGGCCACGGTCGCGGACGCCTACGGGCTCCTCAAGTCGGCATTGCGCCACGACGGCCCCGTCGTCTTCGTCGATCACAAGCGCCTGTATCCGACCGCAGGGGAGTTGCCGACCGACGCCGCGGAGGTGCCGTTCGGTCAGGCACGTGTCTGTCGTCGCGGCGACGCCGTGACGCTCGTCGCCCACGCGTACATGGTGCGCGTGGCCCTTGCCGCCGCCGACGAGCTCGCGCGCGAGGGCATCGCCTGCGACGTGGTCGACCTGCGCAGTCTCGCGCCGCTCGACGTGGCCACACTCGCGGCGTCGGTGGCGCGTACCGGCGCCCTCGTCACGGTCGAGGAAGGGCAGGCGACGTGCGGTGTGGGCGCGGAAGTCGCGGCGCGGGTGCGTGAGGCGCGCGGCGGCGAGCCGTTTCGCGTCGCGCGCGTCGCCGCCTTGCCGGCGCCGGTCTCGTCGAATCCGATCCTCGAGGCTGCGTGCCTGCCGGATGCCGCGCGCGTCACCACGGCGGTGCGCACGCTGCTATCCTGACCGTCCACCTTCCTTCCCCCTGCTGCCGATGCTCTACCAGCTCGCCGTACCGACCCCGATCGAGGATGTCGAGGAACTCCGCGTCCTCGAGTGGCACGTGGCGCCGGGCCACGCCTTCGCCCCGGGCGACCTCGTGGTCGAACTGGAGACGCACAAGGCGGTGGTCGAGGTGCGGGCGGCGCGTGCCGGCATCGTGCGCAGCATCCTCGCACCGGTCGGCGATTGGCAGCGACTGGGTCGGCCGCTCGCCGTCGTGAGCGACACCGTGGACGAGCCGCTGCCGGATGCGGCCGACACCCTCGCGGTCATGCACGTCGACTTCGAGGTGACGTAGGACCTCATCGCGTGCCGGCGCGGTGCTCGCGCTGGCGCGGCACGAATCCCGGGACGTCGCCTTCGTGCAGGATGCGCACGATCTCGTCACGCGTGGCCTGCTGCAGCACGCCGCTCGAGTGGACGCGATCGGGAATGTGCTGTCGGGCGCCGAATTCCGCAGCCAACGCATCGCCATCGACGATGCGAATGCCGTGCGAGCGCGAAAGATCGTGCAGCATTGCGTTGGTTTCGCGCGCCCGCACGGTGCCGAGCGTCTTGCCGAGCGGACGCGGGAACGGCGCGTAGCACTGCACCTGCTCGGTCCCCAGCGTCGATACCGCGTTGAGCACGAGAACCTGCGTCGTGCCGCGTGCGCGCACGGCGTCGACCAGCATCCCGAGATCGCGCGCGACGTCGGTGAGCGAGCGGCGGACCTGCTCGAAATTGGCGCGCAGCCACGCATGGAACGCGGGACCCGTCTCGCCCAGGCGGTAGCCGTGAATCTGCATCCAGTAGCCGAGCCGCTTGTGGCGCAGGAGGAGCGACGACTCGGACAGGATCGACAGCAGGATCGCGTCGGGATGGTCGGCGGTCGTCACCGCCGTGGGCGCGGTCACGGCAAGCGACTCGGTGAGCGGCGAGCGGACGAGCGCGTTGACGAGCGCGCCCAGCATCATGAAGTCACGCCCGCCCGGTACCGCGGGTCCGGCACCGAAGCTGCGGGCGATGTCCTCCACGATCGCCTGCTGCTGCGCGGGCGTGCGCGCGATCTGGTCGAGGAGGATCGGTGCCGCCGGCACCAGCGCGTCGTCGGGATAGTGCACGACGTGGGCAGGGCCCTGCACCGCGGCGAAGAGCTCGAGGAAGGCGCCGGACTCACCCCGGATGATGTTGCGCTGCTCGCAGATCCCCAAGCACGCGAGCGTGCCGAACGGTGCACCGGTGCCACCCCACCAGGCGCGAGCGCGGTCGTGCCAGCCGGTGAACAGGCCCGTGCGAACCTCGGCGATGTCGAGTGCGCGATGGCCGGCAAAGATGAGAGGGTCGAAGGCCGCTGCCGGCACGACGGTCGCCGCGTCGAGTTCGAGCGTGCCGATCGCCTCGTCCTCGCGCCAGGTGTCGTAGTACTGCATCTGATCGAGGAAGCCGCCGCGTGACGCGCCGGCGCCGCGGCGCAGGACGCCGGGTACGGTGAGCGCGAGCGCGATCTGCCAGTCGCGTTGTTCACCGGCGAGCGAACTCTTGAGAAGCGCGTCGCCGCCGCGCACCCCGACGTTGCAGTAGGCCACGACGTCTCCGGCCCGACAGTGCGCGCCATCGGGCACGAGCCAGCGCATTCCCGACCGCTGGAGCGTGGTCGGCGCGGGCAGTACGCGACCGAGCGTGAGAGGGAGGGTGTTCACGATGCGTGCCGTGCCCGGGCGTGCCTACCACGCGGTGTCGGGCGGGAGGATGCCGGCGACCGTCAAGCGGGCCGCACGCATGGGTTCGCCCGTCGACGCCTCGTCGGGCGTCGTGGTGACGAGGCCGATCCGCGCGCCGGGCGCGAGCTCGCTGCCTTCGGCGGCGGTCAACGCGCGCAGCACGCCGTGCTCGCGACAGACGAGGCGAAACCACGACACCGGCGGACAGTCCTGCGCCGCGGCCTCACTGAGGTCGACGCGGACGTCGATGAGCGGCGTGCCGGGCGCCAGTGCCGTGCCCGGCGCGGTGTGCACCGCGGTGACGACACCGGTGGTCATGAGTTCGTGGAAGCGTGGCAGCTCGATGGCAAGCAGCAAGATGAACCTCGAAAGACGTGGAAATGCAGGGGCGCCGACGCGCTGCGGGGCGAGGTTATCATGCGCGCATGAATGCCCTGGGGCTCGCCTTCGTCACCACAGCGCGGCTGCGGACGGTGCCCGAGGAGCGCATCGTCGACGGCCTCGTGCTGCGGGGGTGGATGCGCGTGGATCGCGAGCGTGATCCCGAAGGCCCGCGTCGCGTGGTGCGCGACGCGCTGGCCCGCTGGCGCGGGCTCGGTCTGCCGTCGACGCGCGATGCCCAGGGACAGCATCGCTACGACCCCGGCGAGGTCGCCATCGTCATGCGCTACGCGGGATGGAAAGGACTCGATCCATTCTGGCGCGAGTACCAGCTTCCCACGCTGCGCGCGTACGTGCTTTCGCTGCATCCGCCGGGCACGCCGCGCGACCGTACCCCCGACCCGCGCGCGTTGCCGCCGCGACGCGTCGCGGTGTCGATCACCCGCCGCTTCGAGCCGAGGTGGATCGGCCGCAATGCCCGACTGCGCATTCCGGCTCCGGTGCACGACGCCGCGCAACGCGATCTCACGATCGCCTTCGACCCGCCGCAGGGCGCCCCTGGCAGCATGCGCGGCGCCGAAGGGTACGTCGAACTGCCGCTCACCGAGGCGCCGGTGGCGCCGGTGACGCTTGGCGTGCAGTACGCGTATGTCGCCCGTCCGTCGCCGGCGCCGGGGGGGCCGCTCTCGCTCGCGCCGGCGGAGCGTGCGCAGCACCTGTCCACGCACGAGGAGGCGATACGGGTCACGCCGCAGGTCGTCGCCGCGGCGCAAGCGCTCACCCGCGGCAGAAGTGATCCGATCGAGCGCGTGCGTGCGCTGTACGATCACGTTGCCGGGCGTCGCTGCGGCGTGGCGTTTCCCTATGCGCTCTTCGACATGGCGCCGCCGGACGGCCCGCCGCAGATGGGCTGGTACGACTGCCGGATGGTCGCCGTGCATTTCACCGCGTTGTGCCGTGCCCTCGGGATGCCGACGCGACGCATTGCCGGGTATCTGCTCTCCCCGGATGCACCGGCGTTCCATCACTGGGTCGAGGTGTGGATCGACGGCCGGGGCTGGTTTCCCGTCGATGCGCTGAGCGGTGAGGGGTCGGCGGTCCTGAGCGAACCCGCCTGGATCCCACCCCTCGGCGCGATCGACTATCGCATGAAGATCGGCGTCGTGCCGCGCGTGTTCACCGGCTCACCGGGCGTGCGCATGCCGGAGCACTGGACGCGGCTCGAGCGCGCTGAAGGGGAGGCGATCAGCACCGAACTCGTCGATGCGACGACGCTCGAGGTCGTGTGGACGGACACGATGCGCGTGACGCTGGGCGAGACCGTGCCCGAGTAATCCGCGCGCTCCGCCGACCGGCTGCCGAACGTCACCTCGCATCATGCTTCCGTTCGCGACCGATGCGCGTCTGCGCAACGTGCCCGAGGCGCGCATCGTCGAACACCTGGTCTTCCACGGTTGGCGACGGGCGCAGCGCCGCGCCGATCCCGACGGCGCGCGCCGTGTCGTCATCGAGGCTCTCGCGCGCTGGCGGGGGCTCGGATTGCCGGCAGCGCGCGACGGCGACGGCACGTGGCGCTACGACCCGGCCGAGGCGTTCCTTTGCATGCGCTGGGCCGGCAGGCAATTCAACGATCCGTTCTGGCGCGAGCACCACGTCGCGATCGAACGTGCCCGGGTGCACTCGTTTCATGCGGGCGAAGGCGACCCGGAGGCGCCGCCCGTGATGGCGGCACTGCCACCGCGCCGCTTCACGGTCACGCTGCGCCGCTGCTTCGATCCCGCGTACCTTGCGACGCCCGCGCGCGTGCGACTGCCGCTGCCATACCGCGTCGCGGGGCTGCGCGATGTCGAGGTCACGGTGGAAGCGCTCGACGCGGCGGGGCAGGCGCGCATCGCGCCCGGCTACGGCGAGCTTCGCCTCGTCGCGGCGCCGACAGGGCCCGTGACGCTCGTCGCGCGATCCTCGTTCGTCGCCTCGGCGTATGCGCGGCCTGGCGACGTCGTGGCGCCCAGCGCGGGCGAGCGGGCGCTCTATCTCAACCCCAGCGAGGAACTCATCCGCGTGACCCCGGCGGTGCGCACGCTCGCGGCCGGCCTCGGTGGTGGCGCGACGTCGCCGCGCGAGCGGGTGGCCCGCTTCGTCGACTACCTGATGGATGGCCTCGCGGCCGGGCCTTTTCCCTATGAATGGCTCGACGCGAAGGCGCCGCTCGACCTGCCGCGCGAGGGCGGCTGGTTCGATTGCCGACTCGGCAGCGCGCTCGTCACCGCGCTGTGCCGCGCCTGCGGCATGCCCGCACGGCGGATGAGCGGCTATCTCCTGTATCCGGAGTCCGCCGGATATCACTGGTGGGCCGAAGTGTGGCTCGACGACGCCGGCTGGATGCCGATCGACACGTGGGTCACCGACCTGTCGGCCAATGGGGCCGATGTTGCATGGCGTCGCGTCTTCTTCGGCGAGCTCGACTATCGCCTGACGTCGGAAGTCATGCCGCAGGTCTTCAACCGCTCGCCGGGCGTTCGCGTGCCGCCGGCGTGGCGCATCCTCGAACGCGAGGTCGAAGACGGCGCCACCGAGATCGCCCTCGTCGATGCCGCGACGGGTCGCAACGTGTGGGTGGACACGATTCGCACCGAGATGGGCGCCGTGGTCGGGTGATCGGACGACTCGCGGCGGGATCCCCGGTGCGAGCTCACGGCGCGAGCCACGCCACGAGCGCCATGCGCCCGATGCCGTGCTCGCGGCGCCACGAGTGGACGCGCGCAGGATTCGTGTACGTGCACCACAGGCCGCCCGCGACGGTGACGCCCAGGCGCGCGAGGCGGCGGCGGGCGAGTGCGGGAAGGTCGGCGTGCCACTTGCCGTCGCGATGGGGCGCGAAGTGCGCGGCGGCGCCGGCATCGCGGTCGCAGTACGCGTGGTAGACGTCGGCGCCGACTTCGAAGGCGGTCGGGCCGATCGCCGGACCGAGCCAGGCGACGAGCGTGTGTGGCGCCACATCCATCGCGGTGAGGGTCGCCTCGACAACGCCCGCGGCGAGGCCGCGCCAGCCAGCGTGCGCGACGCCGAGCACGCTGCCCATGCGATCGGCAAGCAGCACCGGCAGGCAGTCGGCGGTACGTACCGTGAGCACGACGCCACGCTCGCGTGTGATCGCGGCGTCGGCCTGCGGTGGCGCGGCGCGCAGCGCGTCGACGTTGGCCGGCGTCACGATGACGACGTCGCATCCGTGCACCTGAGACAGCCACACGGGGTCGGCGGGCAGGTGCGCGCGCAGGAAGCGCCGATTGCGCCCGAGCGCCCCGGCAAGATCGTCGGACGTCGGTTGCGCGCGACCCACGTCCATCGCGGCGGTACCGTCGCCGCTGCGCGTCGTGAAGAAGGCGCGCACCGACGCGGGTCCGTCCCATTGCGGGACGATCCAGTCGGCAGGCAGGGCGGTCACGGCCGCTTCCGCAGCGCGGCCAGGAGCGCCGCGAAATCGGGCGGCAGCGGCGCCACGAAGCGGCTCGGTTCGTGGTGCAGCGGATGCACGAGTTCGAGCCGCTGCGCATGCAGCGCCTGCCGATGGAAGCTGCGCAGGGCGGGCAACGCATCGAGCGCCTGCCGCCGTCGACTGCCGTACGTGGGATCGCCCAGGAGGGCGTGCCCGATCGCGGCGAGGTGGACGCGGATCTGATGCGTGCGACCGGTCTCGAGCCGGCAGTGCACGAGCGTCGCGTCGCCGAAGCGCTCGACCGGCTCGACGTGCGTGCGTGCCTCCTTGCCACGTGCGACGACGGCCATCGTCGTCCGTTGCGTGGGGTGGCGCCCGATCGGCGCGTCGATCGTCGTGGGTCGCGCGAGGTCGCCGTGCACGAGAGCCGCGTACTCGCGCTTCACCGTGCGGGCAGCGAGTTGCCGCACGAGGCTCGTCTGTGCCTCCGGGGTCTTCGCGACGACGAGGAGGCCGCTCGTGCCCTTGTCGAGGCGATGCACGATCCCCGCCCGCGGCAGCGCGGCGAGTTGGGGCGCGTGATGCAGGAGCGCATTTTGCAGCGTGCCGTCACGATTGCCGCTGCCCGGATGCACGACGAGCCCGGCGGGCTTGTCCACGACCAGGAGTGCGGCGTCCTCGTGCACGATCGCCAGTGCGATCGCTTGCGCCGCGACCGCCGCATCGGTGCTCGCTTCGCCCTCGGTCACGACGAGCGTCTCGCCTCCGGTCAGGCGGTGCCGCGCCGCGACGACGATCGTGCCGTCGACACGCACGAGCCCGGCCTCGATCCATGGCTTCATCCGGCTGCGCGAGTGCTGCGGCAGGAGGCTCGCGAGCACCTGATCGAGACGCGCTCCGGCGGCGTCGCGCGGCACTGTGAACGCATGCACGCGCCCCTCCGACACCGGCACGGACGCCAGGGGGTCGAGGGTATAATTTGGCGCGGAGGTAGGCACGCATGGTCCGTTTCGATTCGACGCCGTGGCGCGCGGTGCGCACGCGGTTCCACGTCGCCGCACGGCTCGCCGTGGCGACGCTGCTCGCGTTCGCCGTCGCGGGCTGCAGCCTGTTCCCCGAGGTCAAGGACGAGACGGCGGGTTGGTCGGCGGATCGACTCTACCAGACCGCGCACGACGCGATGCTGCAGGGCAACTACCAGCGCGCGATCAAGCTCTTCGACCAGCTCGAGGCACGCTATCCCTACGGCCGGTACGCGCAGCAGGCGATCCTCGAGTCGGCGTATTCGAACTGGCGCGGCAACGAGACCGAGGCTGCCGTCGCCGCGGCCGATCGGTTCATTCGCACGTATCCGAATCATCCCAACGTCGATTACGCGTACTACCTCAAGGGCCTCGTGTACTTCCGCGAGGATCAGGGGCTCATCGGCTACGTCTACGAACTCGACCTGTCGGAGCGCGATCCGAAGGAGATGCGCAGCTCGTTTGCCGCCTTCAAGGAGCTTTCGACCAAGTTTCCCGACAGCCAGTACACGCAGGACGCGCTCGCACGCATGCGCTACCTCAACAATGCGATGGCGACCTACGAGTACAAGGTGGCCCGTTACTACTTCAATCGCGGTGCGTACGTGGCCGCAGCCAATCGTGCGCAGGGCGTGCTCGTCAACTTTCCCCAGACTCCGGCGAACGACAAGGCGCTCGATCTGCTGTATCGCAGCTACGCCCGGCTCGATCTCACGCAGCTTGCCGACGACTCGAAGGCGATTCTCGTCAAGACGTTCCCGGAGAGCCCCTACGTCACCGGCGTCAAGGACCGCGAGTGGTGGGAGTTCTGGAAGAAGGACGAGGCGAGCTTCGGCGTCGAGCCGACGGGGCAATGGGCCGAGCGCCCGTGGTGGCAGTTCTGGTAGTCGGCGCGGCGTAAGCGCGCCGCGATCAACCGCGTTCCCGCACCACGCCGCGCATTCCCTCGAGGAACGCGACCGCGACCGCCGCATCGCGCGTGCGCGCCATGGGCGGCAAGGCTTGCCAGACGCGCCGTCCGTAGGGCTTGTCGATGAGGCGCGGATCGCAGATTGCAAGCACGCCGCGATCGGTCTCCGAGCGGATGAGGCGTCCCGCACCTTGCTTCAAGCTGATCACGGCCTGCGGCAATTGCCAGTCCATGAAGGGATTGCCGCCTTGCTCGCGCATGCGTGCGAGGCGTGCCGCGAGCAGCGGATCGTCGGGGGGCGCGAACGGCAGCTTGTCGATGACGACGAGCGAGAGTGCGTCACCCGGCACGTCGACCCCCTCCCAGAAGCTCGCGCTGCCCAGGAGCACGGCATTGGGGAGCGTGCGAAACCGGGCGAGGAGTTCGCTGCGCGAGCCTTCGCCCTGGACGAGGAGCGGATAGTCGAGCCCGCATCCGGTGAGCGCCGCGGCCAGGCGCTCGCGGGCGCGGGACAGCGCACGCAGCGTGGTGAACAGCAGGAACGCATGCCCCGCGCTCGCGGTGATGAGCGGCACGGCGGCGTCGACCACGGCGTCGGTATGTTCGGACGAGTTGGGCGCCGGCAGGGCGCGCGGCACGTAGAGGAGCGCTTGCGTGCCGTAGTCGAACGGGCTCGTCCACGCCTGCGTGGTGGCAGCCTCGAGGCCGAGTTGCGCGGTGTAGTGCGAGAAATCGCCACCGACGGCGAGCGTCGCCGACGTGAAGATCCACGTCCGGGCGCTGCCTTCGACGTGCCGGCGCATGAGCGGTGCCACCGACAGCGGCGACGCCGCGAGCGCGAAGCCGTGCGGCGTCACGTCGATCCAGCGAATCCACTCGCCCTCGTCATCGTCTGCCGCGTGCACCGCGTCGGTGGCGTCGCGCCAGCGCGCCACGCGGCGTTGCACGTCGCGGGCGCGCGCGGCGAGCACGGCGATTTCCTCGCCGCGCTCGGCGAACTGGTCGAGTGCGCTCGCGAGGCGTTCGAGCCGCGTGGCGAGATCATCGATCGCGCCGGCGAAGTCGGGCCGCGCGAGCACCGCATCGCGGGCGAACCGGCCGATCGTCTCCCCCGCGGCGAGGCGCAGCTTGCGTAGCGCCGGAACCACGTCGGCGGCGATCTCGGGCAACGCCGCGACGTCGCGCACGGCGGTGCGCGCGGTGATCTCGGCGTCGCGCGCAAGGTCGCCGAGCGCGCCCGCCGTGACCTCGTCGCCGAAGAAGAGCGTCGCCGTTTCGGGCAGCTGGTGTGCCTCGTCGAGGATCACCGTATTGCAGTTCGGCAGAAGTTCGGCCACACCCTCGTCGCGCAGCATCACGTCGGCGAAGAACAGGTGATGGTTCACGACGACGACGTCGGCCTCGAGAGCCTCCCTGCGCGCCTTCAGCACGAAACAGTCGGCATGGTGCGGGCAGTTCTGGCCGAGGCAGTTGTCGCGCGTGGACGTGACGAGCGGCCAGATCGCGGCGTGCTCGGGCACGTCGGCGAGTTCGGCGCGGTCGCCGCGTTCGGCGATGCGGGCGAAGGCCACGATCTTCGCGAGATGTCGCGCATCGTCGCGCGACGGCAGGCGGTTCTCGCGCACCGCGCGCTCCAGGTGGTAGTGACACACGTAGTTCGCGCGGCCCTTGAGCAGCGCCGTCGTGACCGGCGCGGCGAGGGCATCGCGCACGAGCGGCAGATCCCGTTCGAAGAGTTGATCCTGGAGCGTCTTGGTGCCGGTCGAGACGATCACCTTGCCGCCGAAGAGGAGCGCGGGAACGAGGTAGGCAAAGGTCTTGCCGGTACCGGTGCCCGCTTCGACGACGAGTGCGGCACGTGCCGCGATGGCGCGAGCGATCGCCTGCGCCATGGCGATCTGCTGTTCGCGAGGTCGAAATCCGGGGAGGGCGCGCTCGAGTACGCCGCCGGCGCCGAGCACGGCAGCAATCTCGGCGTCACGCCGGCGAGCGTCGGGCGATTCGTCGTCGCGCGCCGCGTCCGCGCGAGGAGCATCGGCGCTGGCGTCGACCGTGGCCTGATCGCGCGCCACGCCGTCCTAGCGCCGTCGCGCGGCGCGGCCCACTACCGGCCCTTTCGCGCCGCGGTCTTGCCCTTCGGCGCGGCCTTGTGCACGGGCCTCACCGGTGCGGCCGGCTTGCCTGCGGCATCGGGTGGAGTGGTGAAGGCGACCCGGACGTCGTCGACCTTGTACGAAAGCTCCTCGAAGACCTTGTCGACGCGGTATTCGTAGTCGCCGCCATCCTCGCCATCGTGCCAGCGCAGGTTGGCCATCGAGTCGAGCCAGTACGCCTGCAGCGAGCGCAGGTGATCGACGACCTCACCCCAAGGCGTCGCATCGCGCAGCGCTGCCTGGTACGGGCGAACGATGTTGATCTTCTGCTTGTCGACGCAGTACTCGCTCTTGGCGCCGTTGACGCCCTTTTGCGAGTCGGCGTAGCCGAACTCGAGAATCTCGATGCTCTTCACGTGCCGGCACATGCGGTACAGGTGCACGACCGCGTCGAGGTAGCAATCGAGCGCCGAGTCCTCGCTGTTTGGACAGATGTACGGGCTGCCGGGCTGGAATTTCTGCGCGTGCGCGGGCGCCGGCACGAGGAGGGTCGCGGCGAGCGCGATGAAGGCGAGACGGGCGATCATGGGCATCGGGCGGTGGGACGGGAGCGAGAGCGTGATGCTACCGCGTCGGGCGGCAGCGCAAAAGTCGGCGGTAACGTGCGGCTTGCATGCCGCGCGGGTGGCGCGACCGGTGGCCAGAGGCGACCCGCAAAAACGACAACGCCCGCCAGGCTTGCGACCCGCGGGCGTCGGCGTGTGAAGGCAGCGTCAGATCGTGACGCCGCCTGAGACCTCGATGACCGCCCCGTTGATGTACGAGGCTTCGTCCGACGCGAGCCACGCGTAGGTGTTGGCGATTTCTTCCGGGCGCGCGAGGCGGCCCATCGGGACGCGATCCTCCATCATGCGCACGACCTTCTCGGGCATCGTGGCGAGGATCGGCGTTTCGACGAAGCCCGGACAGATCGCATTGGCGCGGATGCCCTTGCGGCCGAGTTCGCGTGCCCACGTCTTGACCATGCCGATCACGCCGAACTTCGTCGCGGCGTAGTTGGTCTGGCCGAAGTTGCCGTAGATGCCGACGATCGATGAGGCGTTGAGGATCACGCCGGAGTTCTGCTGCAGCATGATGTCCACGACCGCCTTGGTGCAGTTGTAGACGCCCTTCAGGTTGACGTCGATGACCCGGTCGAACTGGTCCTCGCTCATCTTCTTGAACTGCGCGTCCTGGACGATGCCGGCGTTGTTGACCAGCGTGTCGATGCGTCCCCACTTGGCCATCACGCCCTCGACCATGGCGCCGATGCTGTCCTTGTCGGTGACGTCGACCTTGAACCCCATGGCCTCGCCGCCCATTTCCCGGACGAGACGGACGGTCTCGGCGACCTTGTCCATGTTGATGTCGCACGCGGCGACCTTGGCGCCTTCCTTGGCGAACTTGAGCGCCGTCGCCTGGCCGATGCCCTGGCCGGCCCCCGTGATGATCGAAACCTTGCTTTCAAGACGCATTTGCAGACGGTCCCCGCGGTCGGAATGGCGCCGCACGGACCTCGAAAGAGGCTGATCGCGGCAACGAGTCATTTCAATATAGCCGCATTTGATGCGTTGCACAAGGCATTGTTGCGCCGCAAGTCAGGCGGGGCGCCGGTCTGTGGCATAAATGCTAGATGTTGATTATTAAAGGATAATTGACGAGAAACCCGGGTCTCGACCACGTGTGGGCCCTCTCCGGGGGTGTCGCAGCGGTCCGGGGTGGTGCGCCGCGACGATGCCGTCAGGGTGCGGGCCACCAGTGCTCGATGGCGAGTTCGAGCGCCTCGCTGCCTTGCCAGGTGTTGACCTCGGGGCGGTACGCCGCGTGCAGCCGTTCGGGCAGCGGCGCGGCGTGCCGGAAGACGATGGCTGCAAAGCGCTCGCCGCCGCGTTCGAGCACGAGCCGGGTATGCGCGCCGCCGACGATGCGGGCCGAGCGCACGGCAAAGACATCGTCGAACGTCGGCGCCGGCAGGCCCTGGCCCCAGACCCGTTCGCGCAGATCGCGGGCCAGCGCGAGGTCGAGCTCACCGGGGGCGAGCACGCCGTCGCTTTCGACCGTGCGGGCAAGCTCGGCCGCGGTGAGCGCCTCGCGCGCCACCGCCTCGAAGGCGTCGCGGAAGGCGGGCAGGCCGTCGGCGGCCAGCGAGAGCCCGGCGGCGAAGGCGTGGCCGCCGAAGCGGAGGATGATCCCCGGGGCGCGCTTGCTCACGAGATCGACGGCGTCGCGCAGGTGGAACCCCGGAATCGAGCGCCCCGAGCCGCGCAACTCGCCGTCGGCGCCGCGGGCGAAGACGAAGGTGGGGCGGTGGAAGCGGTCCTTGAGCCGCGCCGCGACGATCCCGACGACGCCCTGATGCCAGGTGTCGCGGTGCAGGCACAGCGTGTACCGATCCGCCGCGGCGGTGACGTCGCCCAGGTCGGCGAGCGCGTCGTCTTGCATGTTCGCCTCGACCTCGCGGCGCTCGCGGTTGAGCGCATCCAGACGCTGCGCGCACTGCATCGCCTCGGCGTCGTCGTCGGTGACGAGGCAGCGGATGCCGAGCGTCATGTCGGCGAGTCGCCCGGCGGCGTTCAGGCGGGGGCCGGCGACGAAGCCCAGGTCGAAGGCTGTCGCGCGGCGCACGTCGCGACCGGCCACCGCGAAGAGCGCGCGCACACCCGGATGCGCGGCGCCCGCGCGCATCCGCGCGAGTCCCTGGGTCACGAGGATCCGGTTGACCTGATCGAGGCGCACGACGTCGGCGACGGTCCCGAGCGCGACGAGGTCGAGGAGGTGGGCGAGATTGGGCTCGTCGCGAGCGGCAAACGCGCCGGCGGCACGCAGGTGCGCGCGCGTGGCGAGGAGCACGTAGAAGAGGACGCCGACACCGGCGACGTGCTTGCTCGGGAAGGTGCAGCCGGGCTGGTTCGGATCGACGATGATCGCGGGCGTCGGCAGCACCGGCCCGGGCAGGTGGTGGTCGGTGACGAGCACGTCGATGCCGCGCGAGGCCGCCGCGGCGACACCGTCGACACTCGCGATGCCGTTGTCGACGGTGACGATGAGCGCGGGGGCATCCCGCGCCGCCAGCGCCACGATCTGCGGGGTCAGCCCATAGCCGAACTCGAATCGATTGGGGACGAGGAAGTCGACCACCGCGCCGAGCGCGCGCAGGCCGCGCAATCCCACGGCGCAGGCGGTGGCGCCATCGGCGTCGTAGTCGGCGACGATGACGATGCGCTCGCGCTGCGTGATGGCGCGGGCGAGCCGATCGGCCGCCGCGTCGATCCCGCGCAGCGAGGCGTAGGTCGGCAATGCGGCAAGCGAGTGGTCGAGTTCGCGGGGCTCGCGGATGCCGCGCGCCGCGTAGATCCGCGCCAGCACCGGCGAGAGCCCGGCCGCCCCGAGGGCCACGCTCGCCGCAGGCACCGGCCGGCGCACGAGAGTGGTCATGGCGTCCGCGTGCGGCGTCGCAGCCGGGCCCGCACCCGCGTGGCGAGCGACGGCCGTCGCGCCGACCAGCGTTGCACGTCACCGGCGCCGTCGCCCAGCACCACGAGCTCGTCGAGCGCCCCGCGCTCGACGGCCGCCACCGCCGGGTCGAGCCACGCCTGCACGAAACGTGCGAGCGTCTCCCCGGAAGCAACCGGGTCGAGCACGACGAGCGTGTCGCCCGCGCGTCGATCGACGAAGGTTGCGGGAAGGGCGTGCACCGGCACGTGCGCGAGACGCGCGAGCCCGCGCACGAGGTCACCCGCGGCGTGCGGTGTGGTGTGGAGCGATGCGGTCAACACGGGTGCGGCTGTGTCGGCGGTTGCCGGCAGCACGCCGCCGTCGGCGATCCAGATCCCGGTGACGGGTTGGCGGCCGGCGGCCTCGCGCGCGGCATTGACCGGATGCTCGTGCAACAGCATCTGCATCTCGGAGAGCCAGCGTCGCCACGTGTTGCCGTTGCCGCCGTGCGGCAGGTACGGATGCAGCGGCCCGGCGATCGCGGCAAGCGGCGTAGTCTCCACCGGGACGCTCGCCGTCGCCGTGACGAACCAGGCGTCGGGGCGCGGCGTGTGGAAGGAGAGCCCGTCGGTGGCGAAATGCGCCGCGAGCGTGCGGCACAAGGCCCCCGCCTCGGCATGATCGAGGTCGTCGACGCGGCCGGCGACGAGCACGTCGTCGCGTCCCGCGATCAGCGTGACGGGATCGGCGCGCAACACGTGTTGCGTTTCGGGGTCGAAGCCCGCACCGAGGGCTGCAATCGGCGCCGGCGCCGACGATGCGGGCAGCCCGGCGGCGGCCATCAGGATGCGGTCGAGCGAAGGCGCGTGCCGCTGCACGCGACCGAGGGCGGCAAGGCGGGTGAGCGCGCCAAGCTCCTGCGCGTGCCGCGTGAGCGTGGCGGCCAAGCCCGGGACGACGAGGGTGCAATGCATCGATGACAGGCGATGGGGCGCGACGCCGGCGCCCGAAGGCAGGGCGCAGGCGCGCCACCGGCGAGCCTGCGTGCGGTGAACGTGGAGACGACCAGTGTAGCAGCCGGGTGCCGTGCGATAATCCCCGTCGTTCCTCATCGGCACTTCGCCGTCGACACCGCGTCGTCGGCCTTCGCCTTCGCGTCCTTGTTGCCCTACGAACTGGCCGTCGGCCTGCGCTACACGCGCGCCCGCAAGGGCTCCGGGCGCAATACGTTCATCTCGTTCATCTCGCTCATCTCGATGGCCGGGATCGCGCTCGGCGTGGCGGCACTCATCGTGGTCCTCTCCGTGATGAACGGCTTCCAGGAGGAGCTGCGCAACCGCATCCTCTCGGTCGCCTCGCACATCGAGATCCGCGGGATGCCCGAGATCACCGACTGGCCGCGCCTTGCGACCTTCGCGCTCGGCGAGCCGCACGTGAAGGCCGCCGCACCGTACGTCCTCGGCCAGGCGATGCTGGCGGCGGGTGACGTCACGCGCGGCGCGCTGGTGCGCGGGATCGATCCCGCGCGCGAGGAGGCGGTGGCCGACATCGGCAGGCACATGAAGGCCGGGTCCCTCGCCGATCTCGTGCCCGGCGCGTTCGGCATCGTGCTGGGCGGCGATCTCGCGCGCGCGCTCGGCGTCGTGCCCGGCGATGCCGTCGTCGTGATCACGCCGCAGGGAACGATCACTCCGGCGGGAACGCTGCCGCGCCTGAAGAGCTTCAAGGTCGTCGGCATCTTCGAGGTCGGGATGTACGAGTTCGACAGCGGCCTCGCGCTCATCGACATCGAGGACGCGCAGAAGCTCTACCGCATGAACGGGGTGTCGGGAGTGCGCCTCAAGCTCGACGATCTCTTCGTCGCGCCGCAGGTGGCGCGCGAGCTCTGGCAGAACCTGCCGGTGCAGGCCGAGGTCCGCGACTGGACGCGCAGCCACGCCAACTTCTTCCGCGCGGTACAGATCGAGAAGCGGATGATGTTCATCATCCTGACGCTCATCGTCGCGGTCGCCGCGTTCAACATCGTCTCCGCGCAGGTGATGGTGGTGACCGACAAGCAGGCCGACATCGCGATCCTGCGCACGCTGGGCGCGTCGCCGCTGTCGATCATGGCGATCTTCATCGTGCAGGGTGCACTCATCGGCGTCATCGGCACGCTCCTCGGGGTCGTCGGCGGCGTTGCGCTCGCGCTCAACATCGACGTCGTCGTGCCGTTCATCGAGCGCGTCTTCAACGTCCAGTTCCTCGACAAGTCGGTCTACTACATCAGCGACCTGCCGTCGCAGGTGCAGCGTGGCGACGTCGTGACGATCGCGCTGATCGCGCTCGTGCTGGCACTCGCCGCGACGCTGTACCCGGCGTGGAAGGCGGCACGCGTGAATCCGGCCGAAGCGCTGCGCTATGAGTGAGGTCACCCCCGTGCTCGCTTGCCGGAGCCTCGCCAAGACGTACACCGGAGGGCCGGCGCCGGTGCCCGTGCTGAACGGGATCGACCTCGACGTCGCGCCCGGGGAGCGGGTGGCCATCGTCGGGGCCTCGGGCGCCGGCACGAGCACGCTGCTGCACCTCTTGGGTGGGCTCGACACGCCCACGGCCGGCGAGGTGCGTGTCGAAGGTCACGCACTCGCGGCGCTGTCGGAGGCGGCACGCGGCGCGCTGCGCAATCGCACGCTCGGCTTCATCTACCAGTTCCATCACCTGCTGCCCGAGTTCAGCGCGGTGGAGAACGCCGCCATGCCGCTTCTCATCCGTCGCCTGCCGCCCGTGCAGGCGCGTGCACGCGCGGCGGCCACGCTCGAGCGCGTCGGCCTCGGCCATCGCCTGCGGCACCGGCCGGGCGAGCTCTCCGGCGGCGAACGCCAGCGCGTCGCGCTCGCGCGCGCGCTCGTCACCGAGCCGCGCTGCGTGCTCGCCGACGAGCCGACCGGCAATCTCGACCGGCGAACCGCCGGCCAGGTCTTCGACCTCATGCTCGAACTCAACGCGGCGATCGGCACCGCGCTCGTGATCGTCACGCACGATCCGGAGCTTGCGGCGCGCACCGATCGCAGCCTGTCGCTGATCGACGGCCGGCTCGGCTGACGCGGCGCGATCGGCGCTCGTGCCGCCCCCGCGGCGGAGCCGCCCGCGGCGTTGAGGATTCCCGCGCGGACGACGGCACGTCTCGGCTACACTCGGGCCGATGGAACTCCCGCTCCTCATCCTGTTGCCGTTCGTGGGGAGCGTCATCGCTTCGCTGTTCCCCACGCACGCGCGCAATGCGGCATCGGGGTTCGCCGGCATCGTCGCGCTCGCCGTCACGATCCTGGTCGCGCGCCTGTACCCCGAGGTGCAGGCGCAAGGCGTCGTCCAGTGGCGGCTTGCGTGGCTGCCGACGTTGGGTCTCGACTTCGTCGTGCGCCTCGATGGCCTCGCCTGGATGTTCGCGCTCCTCGCCGCAGGCATCGGCTGCCTCGTCACCTTCTACGCGCGGTACTACATGTCACCGGAGGACCCGGTGCCGCGCTTCTTCGCATTCCTGCTCGCCTTCATGGGCGCGATGCTCGGGGTGGTCACCGCCGGCAATCTCGTCCAGCTCGTCTTCTTCTGGGAAGTCACGAGCATCTACTCGTTCCTGCTCATCGGTTACTGGCACCATCGGCGTGACGCCCGCCGCGGCGCGTACATGTCGCTGGCCGTCACGGGAACCGGAGGTTTCTTGCTCCTGGCCGGAGTCCTCCTCCTCGGGCGCGTCGTCGGGAGCTACGATCTGGACGCCGTGCTGGGGCAGGGTGCGGCGATTCGCGAGCACGCGCTGTACCCGCTGATCCTCGCACTGGTGCTGGCCGGCGCCTTCACCAAGAGCGCACAGTTTCCTTTCCACTTCTGGCTGCCACATGCGATGGCGGCGCCGACCCCGGTCTCCGCGTACCTGCACTCGGCGGCGATGGTGAAGGTCGGCGTCTTCCTCCTGATGCGCCTGTGGTCCGCGCTCGCGGGGACCGAGGCGTGGTTCATCGCGGTCAGTGGGGCGGGCGCGGTGACGCTGCTGCTCGGCGCGTGGTGCGCGATGTTCCAGCGCGACCTCAAGGGGCTCCTCGCCTACTCGACGATGAGCCACCTGGGCCTCATCACGCTGTTGCTCGGACTCGGCAGTCCGCTCGCCGCGGTCGCCGCCGTGTTCCATGCGATGAATCACGCGACGTTCAAGTCGTCGCTGTTCATGGCCGCGGGGATCATCGATCACGAGACCGGGACGCGCGACATGCGCCGGCTGCACGGACTCTTCCGCGCGATGCCCATCACCGGCACGCTCGCCATCGTCGCGAGTGCCGCGATGGCCGGGGTGCCGCTGTTGAATGGCTTCCTGTCGAAGGAGATGTTCTTTGCGGAGACGTTCTATCTCGTCGCGCATCCGGCGATCCAGTATGCATTGCCGCTCGTCGCCACGCTCGCCGGAACGTTCGCCGTCGTGTACGCGCTGCGCGTGGCGCACGGCATCTTCTTCGGCGAGCCGCCGGATCGCCTGCCGCATCCGCCGCACGAGCCGGTGCGCTGGATGCGCGTGCCGATCGAACTGCTCGTGCTTGCATGCATCGCGGTGGGCGTCGCGCCGGCGCTCGTCATCGGCGACGTCCTCGCCACCGCGGCGCGACCCGTGGTGGGCGGCACGCTGCCGCACTACGATCTCGCGCTGTGGCACGGCTTCAACGCGCCGCTGCTCATGAGCCTGCTCGCGACGGTGGGGGGTCTTCTCCTCTACCGTGCGCTCGGAGGTCGCCTGGGCAGCGCCCGCTTCGACGTTCCGCCGTTCGTTCCGATCGATGGCCAGCGCCTGTTCGAGCGCACGCTTGCGTGGGGCGATCGGATGGCGCGCGCGCTCGCCCGTCGCATCGTCGTGCGGCGCCTGCAGCCGCAGATCGCGTGGATGATCGTGCTCGCCACCATCGGGGCCGCACTCGCGGTGCGCGAGACCGGGTTGCAGTGGGGCGATCGGCAGCGCGTGGCCGGGACGTTCGCCGTCGCCGCGCTGTGGACCGTCGGCGTGGCGAGCGCGGTGGCGGCGGCGTGGCTCGCGAAACTCCATCGCTTCGCGGCACTCACGATGCTCGGAGTGACCGGGCTCATGGTGTGCATCACCTTCGTGCTCTTCTCGGCGCCCGACCTCGCGCTGACGCAACTCGTCGTCGAATCCGTCACCGTCGTGCTGTTCCTGCTCGGCCTGCGCTGGCTGCCCAAGCGCCAGCCCGGACTCGCACCCGAGGCGTCGCCGCGCCAGCGGCTGCGGCGCGCCCGCGACCTCGTCCTCGCCGTGGCCGCCGGCGCCGGCCTCGCGACGCTTTCCTACGCGCTCCTGACCCGCCCGGCGCCGCAGAGCATCTCGCCGTTCTTCCTCGATCGTGCGCTGCCCGAAGGAGGCGGGACCAACGTCATCAACGTGATGCTGGTCGACTTTCGCAGCTTCGATACGCTGGGCGAGATCACCGTCCTCGGTGCCGCCGCACTCACCGTGTACGCGCTCCTGCGCCGGTTCCGGCCGCCACGCGAGGCGATCGCAATGCCCGCGCAACAGCGCGTCGTGCTCGAGGTCGCTGCCACCGATCTCGTGGCGCCGCAAACGGATGCCGCGGCGCTCACCGGATACCTCAAGGTGCCGGCGGTCCTCGCCCGTCTCATGCTCCCCCTGGCCGTCCTGGTGGCGCTGCACCTGTTCCTGCGCGGGCACAACCTCCCCGGAGGCGGCTTCGTCGCCGGGCTCGTCGTGGCGATCGCCTTCATCATGCAGTACCTCGTCGCGGGCGCGTCGTGGATCGAGGCGCGCCTGACGCTCAACCCTGCACGCTGGATCGCGGTGGGATTGCTCACCGCCACCCTGACCGGTGCCGGCGCGTGGGCCGTCGGCTATCCGTTCCTCACCACGCACACCGCGCACGTCGACCTGCCGCTCGTGGGGGAAATGCATATCCCGAGCGCGCTCTTTTTCGACGTCGGGGTGTTTGCGGTGGTGACCGGTTCGACCTTGCTCGTCCTGCTCGCGCTGGCGCACCAGTCGATTCGCGCCCGGCGCGCGCAGGCCGCGGCGCGCGCCGACGCGCTTGCCGCCGCCGGCACGGCGGCGATCGCAACGACCGCAGCGGGTGCGCCCGTGGCGACGACGCTGCGTCCGGTCGAGGGCTGACGCGTGGAAATCCTGCTCTCGATCGCGATCGGCGTCCTGGGCGCGTGCGGCGTGTGGCTCGTGCTGCGACCGCGGACCTTCCAGGTCCTCATGGGACTGTCGCTCCTGAGTTACGCGGTGAACCTCTTTCTCTTCAGCATGGGGAGCCTGTCGATCGGCCACGAGCCGATCGTGGCGCCGGGCCGCACCGCCGATCTTGCGCACTACACCGATCCGATGGTGCAGGCGCTGGTGCTCACGGCGATCGTGATCGGGTTTGCCACGACCGCGCTCTTCCTCGTCGTGCTGCTCGCGCTGCGCGGCCTGAGCGACAGCGATCACGTCGACGGTGAGGCCGATCCCTCATGATGTCGGCATTCCTTGCCACGATCGCCGCGGCCGTCGCGCCGTGGATGCCGCATCTCGTGGTCGTCCCGGTCGTGCTGCCGCTCGTCGCGGCCGCGCTGTTGCTCGTCATCGGCGAGGGTCGTCGCGGCTGGCTCGTCGCTGGCAGCCTCACTGCCACTGCCACCACCTTGGCCGTCGCGATCGCGCTCGTCGCCTGGGTCGACGCCAAGGGCGCGACGCCGGCCATTGCGGTCTACCTCCCCGCCAACTGGGACGTCCCCTTCGGCATCGTGCTCGTCGCCGATCGGCTGTCGGCTCTCATGCTCGCCGTCACGGCGGGGGTCGCCGTCTGCGCGCTCGTTTTCGCCGTGGCGCGCTGGCAGCGCGCGGGCGTGTATTTCCACCCGCTCTTCCAGCTCCAGGTGATGGGCATCAACGGCGCGTTCCTGACCGCGGACCTGTTCAACCTCTTCGTCTTCGTCGAGGTCATGCTCACCGCCTCGTATGCGCTGCTCCTGCACGGGTCGGGGCGCTCGCGCGTGCAGGCGAGCCTGCATTACATCGCGATCAACCTGGTCGCCTCGGCGCTGTTCCTGCTGGGCGTGGCGATGATCTACGGGATCTCGGGGACGCTCGGCATGGCCGACGTGGCGCAAAAGCTTCCGGCGATTCCGGCGCACGACCGCGGCCTCCTGTACGCGGGCGCGGCGCTCCTGGGCATCGCGCTCCTCACCAAGGCGGCCGTGTGGCCGCTCAACTTCTGGCTCGTCCCGGCGTACTCCGTCGCGGCCGCGCCCGTGGCGGCGATCTTCGTGCTGCTCACCAAGGTCGGCTTCTACGCGATCCTGCGGTTGTGGACGCTCTTCCTCGCACCGCACGGCGACTCCGCCGCGCGCTTCGGCGCCGACGCGCTGGTGCTGGGAGGGCTTGCGACCATCGCCATTGCCGCGGTCGTCATGATCGTGTCGCGCAACGTCCGCCGGCTCGCTGCCCTCGCGGCAATGATGTCCACGGGGACGCTCGTGGCGGTGCTGGGCTTCGGCAGCGCCGAACTCCTGGGAGGCGCGCTCTACTATCTTCTCGGGTCGACACTCGCGGTGGCGACGCTCTTCCTGCTCGCCGATCTCGTCGAGCGCGCGCGCGAGCGGGGCACCGATGCCACTGCCGACGAGGACATTGCCGAGCCGCCGCCGTTTTCCTTCGACGGCCGTGGCGTCACCGGGCACGTCAACCTCGACGACGAGGAAGCAGCCCTCATCGGTCGTCCCATTCCCATCGCGCTCGCGTTCCTGGGTCTTACCTTCATCGTTTGCGTGCTCCTCATCGCCGGCGTGCCGCCGCTCGCGGGCTTCCTCGCCAAGTTCACGATGCTGGCCGCGCTCGTGGGACGCGACGGCGATGCCGTGTCGCTGCTGCGATGGGCCGTGGTCGTCGTCATGATCGCCTCGAGCCTCGTCGCGCTGCTCGTGCTCGTGCGCACCGGCGCCCGCTATTTCTGGGCGCCGCAGGGGCGTGCCGCACCCCGCCTTGCGGTCATCGAGTGCCTGCCCATCGGCGGGCTCGTCGCCGCCGTCGTGTGGATTACGGTGGCTGCCGGCCCGATGCTGCGCTACACCACCGTGGCAGCCGAACACGTGCTCGATGCCTCGGAATACGTGCAGGCCGTCGCGAGAACCCGGGCCGTGCCGAGCCCGACCCACGACTCGCGCCCCGGCGGCGGGGCCGTCCGATGAAGCGCGTCTTTCCGGCACCCCTCGTCTCGGTGTCCCTGTTCGCGATGTGGCTCGTGCTGCAGGGCTCGCTCGCGGCGGGCGATCTCCTCCTCGCCGCGGCATGCGCGATCGCGATCCCCGTCGCCTGCGCGCCGTTGCGACCGCTGCCGGTGCGCATCCGGCATCCGATCGTCATCGCCCGCTTGATCCTCGTGGTCGGCTACGACGTCCTGCGCTCGAACCTCGCCGTCGCGTTCGGCGTGCTGCGCAGCCCATGGCGCGCCCCGCGCAGCGCCTTCGTGCGCATTCCCCTCGACATCACCGATCCCAACGCGCTCGCCTCGCTGTGCATGATCACGACCGTGATCCCGGGCACGGTGTGGACCGAATACGTCGACGGGCATGGCCTCCTCCTGCACGTGTTCGAGGTCGACGACCCGGCGAGCTTCATCGCCGAATTCAAGGCACGCTACGAGCGGCCCTTGCAGGAGATCTTCGAATGACCGCTCTCGTCACTGCGGCCGTTGCCGTCGCGCTGTCGTGCTATGCCGTCGCGATCGCGCTCGCCTTCGTGCGGCTCGTGCGCGGGCCGGCAGCACAGGACCGCGTGCTCGCGCTCGACTTCATCTACATCAACGGCATGCTGATCGTCCTCGTCCTCGGGGTGCGCTATGGCAGCAGCATGTACTTCGAGTCGGCGCTCCTGATCGCGCTCGTCGGCTTCGTGAGCTCGGCCGCGCTCGCCAAGTTCCTGCTTCGCGGCGAGGTCATCGAATGACGTTCGCCGCGTCGCTTGCCGAGGTCGCGATCGCGCTCCTGCTCGTGGCAGGCGGCCTCTTCGCGTTGATCGCCGCGATCGGCCTCGTGCGCCTGCCGACGTTCTTCATCCGCATGCACCCGCCGGCGATCGCCAACACGCTCGCCGTGTGGTGCACCGCACTCGCGGTGATCGTTCACTTCCTCGTGCTCGAGGGACGCCTCGCGCTGTACGTGTGGCTCATCCCGATCCTGCTGTCGATCACGGCGCCGATCACCACCGCGTTCCTGTCACGGGCGGCGCTGTTTCGTGAGCGGCAGCGCGGCGGCGACGTGCCGCCACCGCCGGGAGGCGGGCCGCTCTAGACGGTTGCCGCGGGGTGGGCGGCTACGTCGCCGCCCGCAGCGTCTCGCCGTCGAGCAAGCCCGCGAACTGCGCGAGACGGCGCAGTTCGGCGCGCTCGGCGTCGTCGATCCCCAGTTGCGGTGCGCGCACCGTCGGGTGCGCGATGAGACCCTGCATCGTGAGCACCTCCTTCATGCGCGGCCGGTAGTCGCGGATCGGATTGCGCCAGGCGAAGCGGGCAAGGGGTCCCAGCCGATCCCAGATCGCGAAGGCGCGGGTGAAGTCGTGCGCGGCGGCCGCCCGCTGCATCTCGACCAGTTCGCGCGTGGCCGTGGCCGCGAAGCCGATGAGTGCACCGTCGCAGCCCATGACCATCGCCTCGCAGATGAAGGTGTCGCTGCCGGTGAGGATGCCGAGCTTGCGCGGCAGGCCGCGCGCCGCGGCGATCGTCTCGACCGTCTTCGTCGTATCGAACGAGGCCTCCTTGAGACCGATCACCTGCGGGATCGCGCACAGTTCGCCGAGCGTCTCCGGCGGGAAGTCGGGACCGAACGCCTTCGGGAACTGGAACGCGATCATCGGCAGGCCGACCCCGTCGGCGATCGCACGGTGATAGGCGGTGATCATCGCGGTCGGCACGGGGTTGCCGAGAAACGTCGGGAAGGGCGGGAAGATGGCAAGTCCCTGCGCCCCCGCCGCCTTGAGTTCGTTGCCCCAATGCACGGCCGAACGCGTCGACCCCGCGATGAGGCCCGACAGGAGGGGCACCGCGCCGGCGATGACCTCGCCACAGACGTGCAACACCTGCAGTTGCTCGTCGTGATCGAGCGTCGGACCCTCGCTCGCGTCCATGTTCATCGCGATCGCGGCCGGCTTCTGGAGCGCAATCCACCGGATGTAGCGGCGCAGCGAATCCCAATCGATCGACTCGTCGGGCAGCATCGGCAGGACGGGGGCGGCGACGATGCCCTTTAGCGGGATGAGCGACATGGCGTTACTCCTGGCCGATGGGGCGCGCCGCGCCGTGCAACACGCCGCGCGCGAGGAAGATCTCGGTGATGGCCTCCGTGGCTCGCGTGAACTCGGGCGCGCGACGCGCGTCGAGCCCGCGGGGGCGCGGCAGGCCGACGTCGAGGATACGCTCGATGCGTCCCGGGCGCGGCGACATCACGACGACGCGGTCGGCGAGCAGCACCGCCTCGTCGATCGAATGCGTGATGAAGAGCACCGTCTTGCGCGTGGCGAGCCACAGCGCCTCGAGATCGAGGCGGATCTGCTCGCGCGTGAGCGCATCGAGTGCGCCGAACGGCTCGTCCATGAGCAGCAGCGGCGCATCGTGGATGAGCGCCCGCGCGATGGCCACCCGCTTGCGCATCCCGCCGGAGAGTTCGTGCGGGTAGCGATCGCCGAAATCGGCAAGCCCCACCTGCGTGAGAAGCCGCCGTGCCCGGTCGCGGTAGGCGGCAGGGTCGAGCCCGCGCAGCTCGACCTGCACGAGCACGTTGGCAAGCGCGGTGCGCCAATCGAGGAGCACCGGGCTCTGGAACACGATGCCGAGGTTGGTCTGCGGCCGGTCGACGACGCGGCCGTCGACGCGCACCTCGCCGGTGCTCGCGAGGTGCAGGCCGGCGACGAGGCGCAGCAGCGTGCTCTTGCCGCAGCCCGAAGGTCCCACGATCGCGAGGAACTCGCCCTCGCGGATCGTGAGGTCCACGCGATCGAGCGCGCGCGTCTCCTCGCGGCCGGCGCGCCGATAGACCTTGGTGACGCCGGTGAGCGCGACGTACGGTGGCGACGCATCCGTCGCCGCGACGATGCGGGTGGCCGCGGTGGCGACCGACGGTGCCGTCACTTCGGCAGGAACTCGTTGGTGTGGAAGAACGTCCACGGCTTGTCGGTCGCGATGTCGCGGTAGTTCTTCAGGATGGAGAGCGTCTGCTCCCAGTCGGCCTGCGCGCCCCAGCCGATGCGGCCCTTCGAGTTCTTCGACTCGAGCAATCCCAGGTCGACCATGAGCTGGTCGAGCGTCGACTGTCGATTGAGATCGGGCTTCGCCTTCATTGCGGCGTCGACGGCGGCGCCGGGATTCTTCTTCGCCTCCTCCCACGACTTGACCGACGCCTTGACGAAGCGCCGCACCAGGTCCGGATTCTTCCTGATGGTGTCGCCCGTGGTCATGATCGTCATGCCGACCGTATTGACGCCGAAGTCGGCGTAGGGCATCGCGACCGGATTGCCGCCCTTGTACTTGATGAGAAAGTACTGGTCGTCGACGCCGCCCAGCAAGGCGTCGGTCTTCTTTTCCAGGACCGCGACGATCTTCGCCGTCGGGTCGACCTGGACCAGCGTGATCTTGCCGCAGTCGACGTTGTTCACCTTGCACACCGCCTGCAGGAGCTGGCCGAGCGGGTCGCCCGGCGTGACCGCGACCTTCTTGCCGGGAAGGTCCTGGGGCTTCCTGATCGGGACGTCGGCGAGCGAGATCACGGCGTACGACGAGGTGTTGAGCAGCGACATCACGCTCTTGATGTCCGCACCCTTGGTCGCGGTGGTGATGACCGAGGACGAATCGGCCATGCCGAACGTGTCCGATCCCGCGGCGACGACCTGCACCGTGTTCCCCGAGCCGCGTCCCTCGTTGATCGTGAGGTCGATGCCCTCGTCGGCGAAGTAGCCCTTGTCCTTGCCGTAGTAGAACGGCACGTGCAGCCCGCCCAGGTACCAGTTGAGGCGCAGCGAGACCTTGTCGGGCGTCTTCGTTTGCGCCTGCGCGAGCGGCACGGCGGCAAGCGTGACGGCGGCAGCGGCGAGCACTGCAATGCGAGTCCATTTCATGGCGTCTTCCTTCGGGTGAGTCCCGCAAATCGCGGTGGTGGGGAGGTCTCGGGGCCACTGCGCGCAAGGCTCGCCGGCCCGGCGCGTGCCGTCAAAGCGTGGCGTCCTTCGCGGTGGCCTGCTGCGACACGTGCCAGGGAATGGCGAGGCGTTCGACGACTTCCACGGCGTAGTACACGACGAGCCCGATGAGCGACAGGATGACGATCGTGGCGAAGACCATCGGCGTGTCGAGCTGCCCGTTGTACTGGAGCAGGAGGTAACCCAACCCGCGGTCGGAGGCGACGAACTCGGCGACGACCGCAGCGGTGGCAGCGAGCGCCGCGCCGACCTTGAGTCCGGTGAAGATGTGCGGCAGCGCCTGCGGCAGGCGGATCTTGCGAAACAGCGTCCAGCCGGAGGCGCCGGTGGTGCGCGCGAAGTCCATGATGTCGGCGTCGGCGCTCTTGAATCCGGCGATGCTCGACACGACGATCGGGAAGAACGAAAGGAGGAAGACGAGCAGGAGTTTCGGCGTGAAGCCGAACCCGAACCAGATGATGAACAGCGGCGCGATCGCGATCTTGGGAATGATCTGCAGGAAGACGATCACCGGATAGACCGCCTCCTCCATGAAGCGCGAATACGCGACGGCGAGCGCCAGGGGAACGCTCACCACCACGGCGAGCGCGTAGCCGGCAAGGATCTCCTGCGTCGTCACCCACGCACCCAGTGCCACGGTGTCGTGACGCTTCCAGAACTCGGTCCAGATCGTCGATGGTGGCGGCAGCAGGTACTCCTTGATCCCCGTGACGCGCACCGCGACCTCCCAGACGACGAAGAGCGCCACGAAGATGAGGAGCGCGGCGCCGCGCGTGCGCACCCAGGCGACGAAGCTCCTCGCCGCACCCTGCTCGCCCGGCATCACTGCCACGGGGCCGGGGGCTGCGCCAGATCCCACGTGCCGTACGCGGCGGGCTCGTTGATCTCGATGACCTCGAGATCGTCGGCGCGAGCGATCACGTTGTGCGGCACGCCGGCGGGCTGCGACAGGCCGTCGCCGGCCTGCAACGTCACGTCGCCCTCGATCCCGGCGAAGCGAAACGTGAGCCAGCCGCGCAGGACGTAGACGTAGTGCGCCGTCATGTCGTGCCAGTGCCAGCCGAGCGGCTCGCGCAGTGGCGCGAGCGTGCGGATGTGCTTCGCGCCGATGCGCCCCCCGGTGGCCGCGGCGAGACCGAGATCGCGATACTCGGTGTCGCCGCGCAGGCCTTCGCGGTCCCACCGCGCGTCGGCGGCGGCGTTGCGGGCGAACGCCGACAGCGCCTGCGCGAGCGCGCGTGGGCCGTCGTAGCGAGGGGGTGTTGCGCTCATGCGTCGGAACTCCGGGTGCGAATCGTTGCAGCTTCGGCGCGCGCGATGCCTTCGCGCTGCCGATGGAAACCGCGAACATTACGTGGCGCGCGACCTCGTGGTCAAGGTCGAATGAGGGTGCCGGCGGGAACGCGGTCGACGCAGCGACCGGCGTGCGATCAGTACTCGACCGGAATCGGATCGAGCGAGCGCCACAGGTACCACGTGGCGACGCTGCGCCAGGGCGCCCAGCGCGCGCCGAATGCACGCAACTCGGTCGCATTCATCCGTGCGCCGTCGCCGTAGTGGAGCGCGACGGCACGGATGAGGCCGATGTCGTCGACTGGCAGAACGTCCGGTCGCAACTCGTGGAAGATGAGGAACATCTCCGCGGTCCAGCGACCGATGCCCTTGACGTCGACCAGGCGCGCGATGAGCGCTTCGTCGTCGAGCGCCGGCCACTCGCGCGGGTCGAGCATGCCGCTCGTGAAGTGCTGCGCGAGGTCGCGCAGGTACGTGGCCTTGCGCTCGGACAGTCCGGCGCGGCGCAACGTCGTCATCCGGGTGCGGCGTACGCGTCCCGGATCGAGCGTCACCACGGTGCCGGTCGCGCCCGTTGCCACCGCCACACGATCCCAGATCGATTGCGCGGCCTTGACCGAGATCTGCTGGCCGACGATGGCGCGGGCGAGCACGGTGAACGGTTCGCCGCGCCGGGCGAGATGCGTCTCGTGGCAGGAGGCGACGAGCCGGCGCAGGACGGGGTCGCGCGCCGCGAGGTCGCGTGAGGCTCGATCCCAGTAGGCGGGCTTGACCACGGGGGATGGGATGGAAAACGGCGACGGCGAACGCGGAAGGCGGCGGTGAAAGCGCCGCGCACTCGAATGGTACATTAGCGCGATTTTTTGGGCAGGCTCCGGCGTCGGGGCCCGCCGTCTCCGCGACGAAAATGCCACGCGCAGGTTGCATCGCACTTCCCCGGCGGGGGTCCAGCGCCGGGGCCTTCCGTCGTCTTGCCGTCCCGTGGGCGCGTGGCGAGCGGCGTCGTGGTGCCGCCGCCCGGGTCGCGGCCGGCACGCTGGCCGCCATCGTCGCCTGCCTCGTCTTCACTCTCGTGCACGCGGCCACGCCGCCCAAGGTCATTCGCGACGTGTTCCCGGTGGCGGAGAGCGGCTTCGATCCCCCGGCCGCCAACGACTTGTACTCCGCGGGCGTGGTGCACGCGATCTTCGACACGCTTTATACCTACGACTACCTCGCGCGACCGGCGAAGCTCGTGCCCGGCGTGGCGGCGGCGCTGCCCGAGGTCGCCGACGAGGGCCGCGTCTACACGATACGGCTCGCGCCCGGGGTGTACTTCCAGGCCGATCCCGTCTTCGGAAACGCGAAGCGCGAGTTGACCGCCGAGGACGTCGTCTACTCGTACAAGCGTGTCCTCGATCCGAAGCTGCGCTCGCCGTGGAGCTTCCTGGTCGACGGCAAGTTCGTCGGCATGGACGAGGTGGTGGAAGCCGCGAAGAAGACGGGAAAGTTCGACTACGCGCGCAAGGTGCCCGGCCTCGAGGCGGTCGACCGTTACACGGTGCGCCTGCGCCTGACTGCCACCGACTACAACCTGCCGTACATCCTTGCGCACGACGCGCTCGCGCTCGTGGCACGCGAGGTGATCGAGAAGTACGGCGAGTCGGACGGGCGCACGATGAGTCATCCGGTGGGCACCGGGCCGTTCCGTCTCGGCGAATGGATCCGCAGCAACAAGATCGTGCTCGAGCGCAATCCCGACTATCGCGATGTCGTCTGGAACTTCGCTCCCGGCGCGCCGGGTGACGAGAAGCTCGTCGCGCAGATGCGGGGCAAGCGCGTGCCGGCGGTCGATCGCGTCGAGATCTACGTCCAGGAGGAGGATCAGACCCGCTGGCTCGCGTTCCAGCAGGGTGAGCTCGACTTCCTCAACATGGAGGGTCCGCTCGCGCCGAATGCGATCGGCCCCGATGGCACGTTGAAGCCCGAACTCGCCGCACGCGGGATTCGCCTCGATCGCTTCGTCGAAGCCGAGATCCGCTACGTGTACTGGAACTGGCTCGATCCGCGCATCGGCGGCACGGGCAAGGCGCAGATCGCGCTGCGCCGGGCGCTCGCGATGTCGTACGACGCCGCGGCCGAGGCGCGGGTGATCCTGAACGGCCAGGCGGTCGAGACGGCATACCCGATTCCCCCCGGTGTCGTCGGCCATGTGCCGGGTTGGAAGAGCACGCTCACCTACGATCCGGCGCTTGCCAACCAGCTCCTCGATCGCTTCGGTTACAAGCGCGGCGCCGACGGCTGGCGCACCTGGCCCGACGGCTCGCCGCTGGTTATCACGTATGCATCGCGCCCCGATACGCTGGGGCGCCAACTCGAGGAGCTCACCAAGAAGGGCTACGACGCGATCGGCGTGCGCATGGCGAGCCAGCGCGATCGCTTCCCCGAGCTCCTCAAGCTCGAGAAGCAGTGCAAGCTCGCAAGCCGCGAGGCGGCGTGGATCGCGGACTACCCGGATGGTGACAACTTCATGCAGCTCTTCTACGGCCCCAACGCGCGCCAGAGCAACACCGGATGCACGGCGATCCCCGAGTACGACGCGCTGTACCGGCAAACGACACGCATGCCTGCCGGCCCCGAGCGCGATCGCCTGTTCATGAAGATGGCGCGGCTGCTCGAGTACTACGCGCCGCACCGCCTCACCGTGGGCCGCTACCGCAACCAGCTCGTGCAGTCGCGCATCGAGGGTTACCGGCGGCATCCGATCCTGCCGTCGACCTGGCAGTACGTCGACGTCGCGCCCGCGGGCAAGTAGCCGGCGCCTGCCAAGAGCGACGACCGGGAGCGAGCCATGTGGGCCTACGTCGTGCGGCGCCTTTGGCAGATGATTCCGACGCTGCTCGGCGTCGTGCTGCTCGTCTTCGTGCTCTTCAATCTCTTCGGCGGCGACCCGGCGTACGTGCTCGCGGGCAAGATCAGCAATCCCGAACAGATCGACAACATCCGTCGCCAGCTGGGCGTCGACCAGCCGTACTGGGTGCAGCTCGGCATTTTCCTCAAGCAGATCGTGACCGCCGACTTCGGCGCATCGTGGAGCACGAACGAGCCCGTCTCGCACATCCTCGCGACGCGGCTCGGGCCGTCGCTCACGCTGCTCGTGCCGCTGCTCATCATCGAGACGCTCGTCGCGGTGGGCCTGGCGCTCGCCGTCGCGTACGTGCGTGGGTCGCTCACCGACCGCGCGGTGATGGTGGTGTGCACCGTGGGACTGTCGATCTCGATCCTCGTCTACATCATCGTCTTCCAGTACGTCTTCGCCTACAAGCTCGGCTGGTTCCCGGTCCAGGGCTGGGGCGACTCGTTCTGGACCAACCTCGTGCGCTACGCGTCGTTGCCGATCCTGATCGGCCTCGTCGTGAGCATCGCGCCGAACCTGCGCCTGTTTCGCACGTTCGTGCTCGACGAGATCAACCAGGATTACGTGCGCACCGCGCGGGCCAAGGGCGTGTCCGAGAACCGCATCATGTGGGTCCACGTGCTGCGCAACGCGTCGATCCCGATCATCACGCACGTGATGGCCGCGCTCCCGGGCTTGCTCATCGGCGCCTTCCTGCTCGAGCGCTTCTTCTCGATTCCCGGCATCGGCCGCGAGGTCATCCTCGCGGTCGAGCGCTCCGACTTTCCGGTGATCAAGGCGCTCACCGTCTACGTCGCCGTGGCGACGATGGTCGTCAACCTGTTGGCCGACCTCATGTACAAGGCGGTCGATCCGCGGGTGCAGCTCGAATGAACGACACCGGCACGCACTCGCTTATCCGCCCGGCGCTCGCGCCGCGCGCGGTCGCGCACACGGTGTCGCCCGGTCTTTGGGTGCTCGCCTGGCGCAGGCTGCGGCGCGATCGCCTGGCGATGGTCTCGCTTGCCATCGTCCTCGCGTTCATCGCGATGATGATCCTCTCGGGCCTGGGCCTCATCGCGCGCGACTGGACGCGCGAGGTCGGGGTGAACTACGCGCCGCCGACGTTCGTGGGGCCGGACGCGACCGAAGCCGCCCCGGCGCCCGCGGCCACGGCGCCGGGCCCGGCCGCCGCGGCACCGCCGCCGGTGACGGGCGACTGGGAGGCCGAGGTCGTCGATCCCATCGGCGACGTGATCGCCGAACTGCGCGGTGCGCCGAAGCCGGATTCCGGCAACACCGCCACGCCACCGGCGGCTGCCGCGGCGCCCGGACAGGACGACACGGGCTTCGTCGACCCCTTGGCCGACGTCATGCGCGAGATCGAGGCCGCCCGGCGCGGCGCCAAGTCGCCTCCACCCCCACCCGGCGGGACCGGTGCGGCGGCGGTCGATCCATTGGCCGACGTCATGCGCGACATCGAGGCCGAGCGTGGCGCGGCGGCGGCGGAACATGGCAGCACCCGCCGGGCGACGCTTCCCTTCGGTGCCGACAAGTGGGGCCGCGACGTCATCGCCAAGACGATCAAGGGCTCGGAGACGTCGATCTTCGTGGGCATCGCCGCCGCGTTCGTCGCCACGCTCATCGGGACGGTGCTGGGCGCATTTGCCGGCTACTACGGACGTTGGGTCGACGATGCACTCAACTGGTTCTACAGCATCTTCAGCTCGATTCCCTACCTCTTGCTCATCCTCGCCGTGGCTGCGGTCCTGCAGCACAAGGGCACCATGACGATCGTGCTGATCCTGGGTCTCACCGGATGGACGGGCGTGTTCCGTCTCATCCGCGCCGAGTATCTGAAGCACAAGGGCCGCGAGTACGTGCAGGCCGCCGATGCGATCGGCGCGTCGAATGCCCGTCGCATGTACCGGCACATCTTCCCCAACGTCTCGCACGTCGTCCTCGTGCAACTGTCGATCCTCGTCGTCGCCTTCATCAAGTCCGAGGTCATCCTCTCGTTCCTGGGCTTCGGCGTCCCGGTCGACGTGGTGTCGTGGGGATCGATGCTCAACGAGGCGCAAAACGAGCTCCTGCTCGGCAAGTGGTGGCAACTCGTCGCCGCCGGGGTGTCGATGGCGCTCCTCGTCACCGCGTTCTCGCTGTTCACCGACGCGCTGCGCGATGCGCTCGATCCCAAGCTGCGCGGCAGCGAGGGGAGCTGACGTGGCGCACGATCTGCCCGAACGCGACTTGGCCGCCGCCGCCGCGGCGAGCGATCCCCTGGTGCAGGTGCGCCACCTGGGTGTGGGCTTCCGCCTCGATCGCGACACGGTGTTCGAGGCCGTCAAGGACGTCTCCTTCGACATCCCGCGCAACGCGACCGTCGCCCTCGTCGGCGAGTCGGGGTCGGGCAAGTCGGTGACGTCGCTTGCGATCCTGGGCCTGCTGCCGCCCGAGAACGCGCGCATCGATCCCCGGAGCGAGATTGTCTACGCCGGTCGCGATCTCACGCGGCTGCCGCGCAAGGCGCTCGCGCAGTTGCGCGGGGCCGACATCTCGATGATCTTCCAGGAGCCGATGACGTCGTTGAACCCCGTGTTCACCGTCGGCTTCCAGATCGAGGAGGTGTTAAAGCTCCATCGCGACATGACCGGTCGGGCGGCACGCAAGCGCGCCATCGAAGTGCTCGCCGAGGTCGGCATCCCCGAGCCCGAGCGGCGCATCGATTACTTTCCCTCGCAGATGTCGGGGGGCCAGCAGCAGCGCGTGATGATCGCGATGGCGATCGCCTGCGAGCCCAAGCTCCTCATCGCCGACGAGCCGACCACCGCACTCGACGTCACGATCCAGAAGCAGATCCTCGACCTCATCGCCGCGCTGCAGAAGAAGCACGCGATGTCGGTGCTCTTCATCACCCACGACCTCGCGGTGGTGGGCGAGATCGCCGACCACGTCATCGTCATGCGCAACGGCGAGATCCGCGAGGCGGGCAGCGCCGCTGCGGTCTTCGGCGCGCCGCGCGACGCGTACACGCGTGCGCTGTTGCAGTGCCGGCCGTCGCTCGACTGCCGCCCCGAGCGCTTACCCGTCATCGACGATTTCCTGGGCAGGGAGGGACCGGCGAGCGTCGACATCCCGGAGCGCGCGCGGGGCGTGGCACCCGACGATGCGATCGTGCTGTCGGTGCGCAACCTCTCGAAGAGCTTCCACTCGCGGCAGGGGCTCTTCGGCCGGCGCGAGTTCCAGGCGGTGCGCAACGTCTCCTTCGATCTGCGCCGCGGCAAGACGCTCGGCCTCGTCGGCGAGTCGGGATCCGGCAAGACGACCGTGGGCATGACGCTCATGCGGCTGCACGAGGCCACGTCCGGGCAGGCGCTCTTCGATGGCCACGACATCCTGGCCCTGTCGCCGAAGGCGTTCCTGCCGTACAAGCGGCGCATCCAGATCGTCTTCCAGAATCCGTACGCCTCGCTCAATCCGCGCTTCATCGTCGGCCAGATCCTCACCGAGCCGATGGACATCCACGGCATCGGCGCCTCGGCACAGGAACGCGCCGACATGGCCTTCGAACTCCTCGCCAAGGTCGGCCTGCCCGAGGCGTCGTTCTACAAATATCCGCACGAATTCTCGGGCGGGCAGCGCCAGCGCATCGCGATCGCGCGTTGCCTGACGCTCAAGCCCGACATCCTCATCTGCGACGAATCGGTGTCGGCGCTGGACGTCTCGGTGCAGGCGCAGGTGCTCAATCTCCTGCAGGACTTGCAGGCGGAGTTCGATCTTTCCTACATCTTCATCTCGCACGATCTCGCGGTGGTGAAGTACATCGCCGACGAGGTGATGGTCATGAGCGAGGGGGAGATCGTCGAGATCGCAAGCTCCGACGAGATCTACCGCGCGCCGCGCGAGGCGTACACGCAGCGCCTGCTCGCCTCGATCCCCCGGGGCTGGCAGGCGACGCGCCGGACGAAGCCGGCGCCGGACGAGTAGGTCGCGGCCGGGCGCAGCGGCGCTGTCGCACGGCGGCGGGCGCGCCCCTTCGCGTGGCGCGTCGGACCTACAGCGTGAACGCGAGCTCCTTCACCAGCATGCCTGGCAGACGGACGCTGCCGAGTGCGCGCGCGCCGTACGTCGACGACTCCAGCATGAGCTCGGTCTCGCGGGTCAGGGCTTCGAGATTCGACCCGAGCATGCGGTAGAGCGTGTCGTCGAAGCGCAGGACGTTGACCGGGGCCACCACCCGACCGTGCTCGACCCAGAAGGTCGCAAAGCGCGTCATTCCGGTGATGCGGCCGGCCGGCCGGTCCGAATAGTTGAGGTACCACAGGTTGCCGATCGCAAGCCCCGTATCGAGCGCGGTGAGCGCGTCGGCGGCGGGCAGGTCGCCGCCTTCCAGCACGAGCGATTCGGGCGACTCGGCATCGTTGGCGCCGTTGGCGACGAGGCCGAACTCGCGCGCGGTGCGCGGACTGACGAGCGATCCGGCGAGGCGGCCGTGCTCGACGAGCGGGACCCGCGGCGGCCGCACGAAGCCGTCGTTCTGGAATGCGGGCGCCACGCCGCCTTGCGTATCCTCGACAAAGGTCACGCGCGGATCGAACGCCGCACCTTCCTGCAGGCGATCGAGCGCGCTCTGGTGCGTTTGCAGCGCGCGTCCGGAGAACGCGTCCCAGCACAGCAGGGCGGTGAGTTCCTCGAGCGCACCTGGCGCAAGATAGGCGCGGTAGCGCCCCGGCGCGAGCGTGCGCGGCGCGCGGGCGACGAGGGCGAGGCGCTCGCGTGCCTGCTGCATGCGCGCGCCGAGCTGCGCCGCGTCCCAATGGAATCCCGCGTAGGCGCTGCGCACGGCCTTGTCGGCGCCGTGATACAGGCTCCACTGCAGGTTGAAGGTTGTCGCCGTGTACGCGTTGTGCTGGCCTTCCGAATTGGCGAAGCCGCGCCACACCGGCCCCGCTGCGTAGAAGCCGACGAGATCGAGTCCGTCGGCCGCGGCGAGGATCGCATCGACAGCATCTTCGGCCGCCGGCACCGCACCGTCACGGACTTCGCGACTCGACCGCACGCCATCGGGCAGGAGCAGGAGCGCATCCTCGGCGAGGTCGGGGAGGACGGCGCGCAAGTCGGCCATCGCCGTGCGCACGGTGGCGACATCGCGTGCCACGTCTCCGGTGAGCGAGAGCGTGTGCGTCGCGTGCCGCGCGCCGTGGATGAGGCGCAGCGTGAGCGTGCGCTGCACGACACTGCCGGACTGGCGCACCCGGCCGCGATTGAAGCGGACGAAATCGGTGTCTTCGGCGGCGAAGGCGACGGTGAAGCGCTCGCCGGCCGCCCGCGCCCCGGCCACCGCCGCGACGAGCGCCGAGAAATCGTCTTCGATGCTCACGACTCGCCGCCGAAGACGTCGACGCCGGCGAACACGCAGGCCGGCGACGCGTGCCCGACGCGAATGATCTGCGACGGCTCGCCCTTGCCGCAGTGCGGCGTGCCGAGCACCTGCACCGTCGTCGCGTCGCCCACGCGCGCGAGGCTGCGCCAGAAGCTCGCCGAGACGCCGCGGTAGTTGGGGTTCTTCACGACGTGCCGGATCACCCCGTGTTCGATGACGCGCGCACGCTCGCAGCCGAACTGGAACTTGTTGCGTGAGTCGTCGATCGACCAGCTGCGGTTGGTCTCCATGAGCACGCCGCGGTCGATCCCGGCGACGAGGTCGGCAAGCGAGGCGTCCTTCGGCTCGAGGTTGAGGTTCGCCATGCGGTCGATCGGCGGCCGGTTCCAGCTGTCGGCGCGACTCGCGGCGACCCCCGGCAGCCTGGCGCGCATCTGCGACGTGGCGCCGCCGAGCGGGCGGACGAGGATGCCGTCGCGGATCAGGTACGCCTTCTCGGCCGGCGTGCCTTCGTCGTCGAACGCGTAGGTCGCAAGCTCCTCGCCGCGCGTGGGGTCGAAGCTCACGTCGAGCAGCGGCGAACCGTACCGGTAACTGCCGAACATGTCGAGGGTCACGAAGCTCGTCCCGGCAAAGTTGCGCTCGTCGCCCAGGATGCGGTCGAGTTCGAGCGGGTGGCCGATCGACTCGTGGATCTGCAGGATCATCTGGTCGGGCATGAGCAGCACGTCCATCGATCCTCGCGGGCACTCGGGCGCGGTGAGGAGTTCGATCGCTTCGGCCGCGATCCGCGTCCCGGCGCCGACGAAGCCGAAGCGCGCGAGGATCTCGGCTCCGCCCTGTTGGCAGATGCCGCGGAAGCCGTCGAGCGAGCGCGACTGCGTCACCCCGCCGGCGTGCGCGGTGACGGTGAGGCGCGGCAGCAGGAAGCGGTAACGCTGCACGACGTCGCCGCCCGTGCTCGTGACGAGGCGGTGCGTGGCGGTGCGGACCTCGACGCCGGCCTCGCTGTCGACGATGCGCGGATCGCGCGTCGCGGCGGCGCACTCGGCGGCGAGGAGGTCGTACCACTCGCGGGGTGTCGGCCCGGCCACGGCGAGCGCGGGGGAAGCGTACTCGCCGCGGGCGGCGGGCCGCGGCAGCCTGCGGCTGTCGATGAGTCCCGTGTGCGCGGTGACGCGGGCCCGGGCCGCCGCGCGCTGCAACGCGGCACGGACGCCTTGCGCGCTCGTGTCGCCCGTCGCGGCGTACCCGTAGCCACCGTCGGCGTGGACGCTGGCCATGACCCCGCGGTCGGTGGTCACCGCCAACGGCAGCGGGACGTTGTGGCGGACGGCGTACTGCGAGGCCTGCTCTTCGACGAAGCGCAGCGACCAGTAGTCGGCGCGCAGGTCGACGTCGGGCAGGGGGGCGTCGAGCGGCATGGCGGGGTCTCGGGCGGGCGGTGACGATCGGTCAGGGTGCGGGCCGCCGGTGGCGTGTCGCGGCGGCTGCGGCGTCTGGCAGCGTCGCCCGGATCATGGCGTGTCCTGCCCGTCCCGGGTTCCGAACGTGCGCAGCGCGGCTCCGGTCACGCGGGCGATCCGCCACTCGGGCATCACCGTCGCCCCCATCCCTTCGTAGAAGGCGATGGCCGGGTGGTTCCAGTCGAGGACGGCCCACTCGAGGCGTCCGCAGTCGCGGGCGCGGGCGATGGCGGCAACCTCGGCCAGGAGCGTGCGCCCGACCCCCCGGCCACGATGCTGCGGGTAGACGAAGATGTCCTCGAGCCAGAGTCCGGCACGGGCGAGGAAGGTCGAGAAATTCGGAAAAAACAAGGCAAAACCGAGCGCTTCCCGCGACGCACCGCCTTCCCAGGCGATGAGCGCCTCGGCGAGGGGCCGCTCCCCGAAGAGCGCGCGGGCGAGCGCGTCTTCGCTGGCCGACACGAGATGCGTCAGCCGCTCGTACTCCGCCAGGGCCCGGATCATGGCAAGAAGCGGCCCGGTATCGGATATCCGCGCTGGAAGGATGGAAAAAGGCATCGAAAGGGTGGATTCGACGTGCCGTCACGCCACGGAGGCGACCGCCGCACCCCGGGCGCCGTGGAAGCGCCGAGGAGGGACTTCGTCACTAATCCGCCGCCGCGGGCAGTGGGGGCCGATATTGGCGAAATTGCAACAGAATGTACCCGTCGATTGTAGCAATCGGCCCGGCGGATTGCTCGCAAATTGCCGGGCGTTGTACCTTCCACCTGTGTGCCGGAGGGCGGGCGCTGTCCCGCGTACAGGCATCCATCATTTCTGGGGGGATTCAACGATGAGATTTCAGCGCAACAAGGTCGCGCTTGCCCTTGGCGTAGGTGGTGTGGCGCTGGTTGCCGGTGGCATGGCAACCGCGCAGGACATCCGCGTCAACGTGACGGGCTCCAACATCAAGCGGACCGACACCGAGACCGCGGCGCCGATCCAGACGATCACCCGCGAGGACATCCAGCAGACGGGCCTGCAGACGATCCAGGAGGTGGTGCGGCAGATCACCGCGAGCAACAACGGCGGGATCGCGCCGTCGTTCACCAACGGCTTCTCCGCCTCCGGCAGCGCGGTCTCGCTGCGCGGCCTCGGCCCCAACAACACGCTGGTCCTCGTCAACGGGCGGCGTCTTGCCAATTTCGGCCTGGCCGACGACGGGCACGCCTCGTATCCCGACCTCTCGCAGATCCCGTTCGACGCCGTCGAGCGCATCGAGGTCCTGAAGGACGGCGCCTCGGCGATCTACGGCTCGGATGCCGTGGCGGGCGTGGTCAACGTGATCCTGCGCCAGCAGTTCACCGGCGTCACGGTCATGGGCTCGGGTGGCACCAATTACAACGGCGAAGGCAACCAGTGGCGCGCCGCGATCACCGGCGGCATCGGCGATCTCACCCGGGACCGCTACAACGCCTTCATCTCGTTCGACTACCAGAAGCAGGACCCCATCGCGATGAACACCCTGCGCGATTACATGGGGACCAACAACTTCACCAGCATGGGCGGCTACGACCAGCGCCCCGGCAACCCGTACAGCGGCTTTGGCACCACGAGCATGCTGGGCAACGTGCGTCCGGTCGCCGCCGCCAACCCGAATGGAAGTCCCGGGGCCTACCAGACGCTACCCGGCACGTGCACCTCGGGTCCGGTCAGCGTCGGCCCCGCCGGCCAGCCCTTCTGCATCTGGGAGGTCAAGGACTGGGTGGACTTGCAGCCCAAGATCGAGCGCGCCAACGTCTACGCGCGCGGCGCGTACAACTTCACCGACTCGATCCAGGGCTACACCGAACTCGCGTACTTCTCGGTCAAGACCGATACGCGCAACACGCCGACCGGGACCCGCGCCAACTGGTTCGATCCGTCGACGGTGTCGATCAAGTCGTCGGTCAACGTCTACCTGCCGGTGGGCCACCCCGACAATCCGTTCTCGGCCAACAACCAGGTCGCACGCCTGTACTACGTCGACGGCGCGCTGGGCGGTCGCAACACCGAGTACAAGACCGATACGCAGCGCTACCTCGCCGGGGTCAAGGGCAGCAACGCGGGGTGGGACTGGGACTTGGCCGGCCTGTACATCCGCAGCGACACCGACGTCACGCGCCAGAATTTCTACAGCTACGATCGGCTGCAGCAAGGCCTGGCCGGCACGGGCCCGTTCGGCTACTACCGGATTGGCGCCGCAGCGGGGGCGAACAATCCCGGCATCTACGACTGGATCGCGCCGGACCGCTCGTGGAGCATCAAGTCCGAGAACACGAACTTCGACGCCAAGGCGTCACGCGACCTCATGAAGCTCTCCGGCGGGCAGTTGGCGCTGGCGCTGGGCTACGAGTTCCGTCGCGAGGAGCTGTCGAATCCGGGGGCACCCGGCACCGACACCGGCAACGTCGTCGGCCTGGGTTATTCGGCGGCGTTCGGCTCGCGCAACGTCAACGCGCTCTTCGCCGAGTTGTACGCGCCGGTCCTGAAGAACCTCGAACTCACCGCCGCGGTGCGCTTCGACGATTATTCGGACGTCGGCAACACGACCAACCCGAAGATCGGCGCCAAGTGGACGGTGATCCCGCAGGTGGTGCTGCGCGGCACGTACGCGACCGCGTTCCGGGCCCCGGGCCTGTACGAGACGTCGACGGCGAACGCATCGGCCGGCTATACCGTGGCGCGTGACCCCATCCGCTGTCCGGTCACCGGCCTTGCCGCCGACTGCTCGAACCAGGTGCTCGGCATCAACACCGGCAACCCGTACATCAAGCCCGAGAAGTCGGACACGTGGACCGTCGGCGTCATCGTCGAGCCGATGCCGGGCTTGTCGGGGACCCTGGACTACTGGAACATCGACACCAAGGACCAGATCACGATCGGCAGCGTCCAGGGCGTGCTGAACAACCCGGGGAACTTCCCGGCGGCGACCGTCGGCCGCGATACCAACAACCTGCCGGGCATCCCCAACTCCGGCACGGTGCTGTACGTGTCGACGCCGTACCAGAATGCCAATACGGTGAAGACCGACGGTATCGACCTCGACATCCTCGGTCGTTACAACGCGCCCAACAACTGGGGCACGTTCAGCGCCGAGTTCCAGTGGACGCACATCTTCAAGTTCAGCCAGACGTTGGGCGGCATCGAGTACGAGTACCAGGGCACCAACGGCAACTACGACGTCTCGTCGGCGCAGGGCACGCCAAAGGATCGCTGGAACCTGATCCTCGGCTGGGCCCGTGGCCCGTGGAACGTGACGGGAACGGTGCGCTACGTCGCGGGCTACGACGAGATCCCATGGCGCGACCTCGCGGTTCCGGAGAACTGCCTGTACATCTGGCGGGACGACCAGACGAGCTGCTCGGTCGATTCGTTCACGACGTTCGACCTTTCGGCCTCGTACAAGGGGTTCAAGAACTGGGAGATCTTCGGGTCGATCGTCAATCTCTTCAACGAGAAGGCGCCGTTCGCGCCGGCCGCGGCGTACGGTAACGTCAACTTCAACTACAACTACTCGTTCACCGGCGCCACCGGTACGCAGTTCAACGCGGGCGTGCGCTACACGTTCAAGTAGTCCGGCAGCGACGTTGCAGCAGCAGGGCATCGGCGCCATGCCGATGTGATTGGCGGGCCCCGGCCGGTACACCGTACCGCGCCGGGGTTTTCGTTTTTTTGGGCGGCAGTCTTTCATCACGATCGGGGGAGGCAGCATGCGTTTCACACGGACGAGGGTTGCGGCAACGTTGGGGGTGGCAGGATTCGCGCTCCTCGGCGTGGGGACCGCCGCGGCGCAGGACATTCGCGTCAACGTCACCGGCACCAACATCAAGCGGACCGATACCGAAACCGCGGCGCCGATCGAGGTCATCACCCGCGAGGACATCCAGCAGACCGGCTTCAATACGATCTCCGACGTGGTGCGCGCGATCACCGCCAACAACAATGGCACCATCGCCAACCAGTGGAGCTACGGCTTTCCTTCGGGCGGGGCCGGGGTTTCGCTGCGCGGGTTGGGCTCGAACAACACGCTGCTGCTCCTCAACGGCCGGCGCCTTGCGCAGTACGGCCTCGCCGACGACGGGCACTATTCGTTCACCGACTTGAACCAGATTCCGTTCGATGCGGTCGAGCGCATCGAGATCCTGAAGGACGGCGCCTCGGCGATCTACGGCTCCGACGCCGTCGCCGGTGTCGTCAACATCATCCTGCGCCAGCAGTTCACCGGGTTCACCGCCAACGGCACCTTCGGCACCTCGTACAAGGGTGACGGCGACACCTTTCGCGCCGGCCTGACCGGGGGCATCGGCGATCTCACCCGGGATCGCTACAACGCCTACCTCACGCTCGATTACCAGAAGCAAAAGGCGATGCCGTCGACCAACCGGCGCGACTACATCGCCACCACCAACCTCGAGTTCATGGGGCTGCCCGATACGCGTCCCGGCAATCCGCCGCTCGGCTGGGGCACGACGAGCCCGCTTGGCAACGTGCGGCCGATCTCGCCGTCGGGCGCGCTCGGCGCGTACCAGTCGCTGCCCGGCGCCTGCCCGCCGGGTAGCGAGTCCGACGGCTTTTGCAAGTGGGAGCCCAAGGATTACACCGACATCCAGCCCGAGACCGAGAAGATCAATGTCTTCGCGCGGGGGTCGTACAACTTCACCGATTCGATCACGGGCTACGCCGAGCTCTCCTGGTTCCAGTCGAAGGTCGACACCACGATCTCGCCCAATCCGCTGCGCTCGACCTGGGCCAAGGTCTCGGATTACTCGATCGTGAGTTCATTGAGCACGATCAATCTGCCCGCCACGCACCCGGACAATCCGTTCGGCGCGCAGGGGCTCGCCGCCCGGCTGTACTACGTTCCCACCGACATCGGCGGGCGCACGACGAACACGACGAGCGATACGCAGCGCTACCTCGCCGGCGTCAAGGGCACCACCGCGGGCTGGGACTGGGATATCGGTGCGATGTACATCCGCTCCGACCTCGAGTATCGGCTCGGCAACTACGTCAACTATGCGAACGTCCTCTCGGCGCTGAACGGCCAGGGCGGCTTCGGCTACTACCGGATCGGCGCCAGTGCGAATCTCAACAATCCGGGCATCTACGGTTTCATCGCGCCGTCGGTGGTGTCCGACATCCGGACCGAGAACACGCAGATCGACGCCAAGGCGAGCCGCGATCTCATGAAGCTCGACGGTGGCCAGCTGGCGTTGGCCGTCGGCTACGAGTTCCGGCGCGAGGAGGTGAACAATCCCGGCGTTCCGGGCACCTTCAACGGCGAGATCATCGGCCTGGGTTACGCGGGGGGTGTCGGCTCGCGTAACGTCAATGCGGTGTACGCCGAGCTCTATGCGCCGGTGCTGAAGAACCTCGAGCTCACCGCCGCGGTCCGTTACGACCACTATTCCGACTACGGCTCGAACACCGTGCCGAAGCTCGGCGTGAAGTGGACGGTCGTCCCGCAACTCGTCCTGCGCGGGACGTATGCGGAGGGCTTCCGTGCGCCCGGCTTGTACGAGAACGGCAACAGTTCCGTGGCAGCCTACACCTCGTACGTGGATCCGGTTCGCTGCCCGGTCACCGACTCGCCGGCCGACTGCGGCGCGGGCAACGTGGTGGCGATCACGTCGGGCAATCCCCTCATCGAATCGGAGAAGTCGACCAACTGGACGGTGGGTCTCGTCTTCGAGCCGGTGCCGGCGTTCAACATGACGCTCGACTACTGGAACGTGGAGACGAAGAACCAGATCACCGGCGGCGACCCGCAGCTCATCATCGACAATCCGGGCGCCTTCCCGTCCGCGGTCGTGATCCGCGACCAGACCGACGCCCTGCCCGGCATCCCGAATTCGGGAACGATCGTCGCGGTGACCGTGCCGTTCGAGAACGCCGACAAGACGAAGACCGACGGCATCGACGTGTCCGCACGCTATCGCTGGGTGAACGCGAACTACGGCAATTTCACCGCGTCGATCGACTACACGCACATCCGCAGCTTCGAGCGCACGTTCCAGAACGGAATCTCTGCCGAGTACGCCGGCACGCACGGGCCGACGTCGCTGTCGAGCGCCGCCGGGATGCCGAAGGACAAGTTCAACGTGACGCTCGCCTGGGAGAAGGGGCCGTGGAACGTCGCCGGCATCGTCCGCTACGTGGGGCCGATGGACGACGTCGAATCGAAGGAGGACCCGACCTGTCTCACCTCGTCGTCCCTGGGCGTCGATGGCTACTGCACGGTCGCGTCGTTCACGACCCTCGACCTGTCGGCTTCCTATAAAGGCTTCAAGAACTGGGAGATCTTCGGGTCGGTGATCAACGTGTTCAACCGCATCGCGCCGTTCGACTACACGGCGGGCTACGGCATCTACAACTACAATTTCAACTACGCGCTGCCCGGGGCGACCGGCACCATGTTCAACCTGGGAGCACGCTACACGTTCTGATCGCGCGTGTTGGAACCCGCGGCGCGGGATGCGCCGCCGCGCCGGGACGGGCAGCCTGCGGTCCCGGCGCGGGCGTTCGACAAGAGGAGGCACCATGAGGAAGATCGTGGCGGCGCTCGCCGCCGCGTGCATGCTCGTATCGGTCGCGGCGGTCGCGCAGGAGCCGGCCGCCGGAGCGGCCGAGCTCGCCGCGCTGCAGAAGGCGGCGCGGGCCGACAAGCGCGGGCTCGTCGCCGAGAAGCTCGCACTCACGCCGGCCGAGGCGACGAAGTTCTGGCCCGCGTACGACGGCTGCCAGCGCGACCTCGCGCAGGTGACGCGCCGGCGGACGGTGGCCATCGAGGGCCTCGTCGGGCGCGATGGCCCGCTCACCGATGCGTATGCGCGCAAGGTCGTCGACGAGCTCGTCGCCATCGAGGATGCCGAGATGCGCGCGCTGCGCAAGTGCGCGCAGGCGATGCTGCGCGCGCTCCCGCCGCGCAAGGCCGCACGCTACCTGCAGCTCGAGAACAAGCTGCGCACCGCGCAGGATTACGAGATTGCGGTCGCCTTCCCGCTCGGGCAGTAGTCGCGCCCGTCGCGGCGACCGGGCACACTCACGTCACGCCGCACCACGCCATGCGATCGCGGGGCCGACGACGGGTCATGGACATTTCGCCGCTTTTGTGTAAAATCCCGCGGGTTTTTGCGAACGGCCTTGGCCCTGCCGCTGGCGGGGCCAATGCTTTTGGATAGGCATTTCGCGCATGTGCGCAGCGGGTTTTGCAGCACCCCGGAGGGGAGGCGGTGGAGGTTCGCCGCTTCGTGGGGTGTCCTGCGGGCCTGCTGCAACCGGTATCCTTCCGCTGCGTCCGGTAACCTGTCCGGCCCGCAGGCGGATCGCCGGCACGCCGTTGGCCGTGTCCATACCCTGGACCGACCGCCAATCATCTGACTGAATCACCCCTGTCTGGAGACCACATGTTGAAGAATATTCGCCGGGCTGCCATGGCCGCGGTCCTGCTCGGCGTCGCCGTCGCCCTGCCGTTCGCACCCGCCGCCATCGCGCAAACGCCACCCCCCGCTCCGGCCGCGGCGCCGGCACCGGCGGCAGCGCTTCCCGCGCCTGCCGTCGCTCCGCCCGCGGCGCCCGAGATGATCGAGAATCCGTACGGGCTCGAGGCGATGTGGAAGGGGGGCGACCTCGTCTCGCGCATCACGCTCGGCATCCTCGTGCTGATGTCGATGGGAAGCTGGTACATCATCGTGACCAAGCTCTACGAGCAGTACAAGATGGGTCGCCAGGCAAAGGACGCGACCAAGAAGTTCTGGAAGGCGCCGACGGTGCGCCAGGGTGCGGACGTGCTGAAGAAGAGCAGCCCCTACCGCTTCATCGCCGAGTCGGGGATCGACGCGACGCAAAAGCACGACGGGCTCCTGGGCACCGTCGACCTGAACGACTGGATCGCGATGTCGATCCAGCGCGCCGTCGACAACATCCAGGCCCGCACGCAGGATGGTCTCGCCTTCCTCGCCACCGTCGGCTCCACCGCGCCGTTCATCGGCCTCTTCGGGACGGTGTGGGGCATCTATCACGCGCTGACCGCGATCGGCATCGCCGGCCAGGCATCGATCGACAAGGTCGCCGGCCCGGTGGGCGAGGCGCTCATCATGACCGCCATCGGTCTTGCGGTCGCGGTTCCCGCGGTGCTGGGGTACAACTGGCTCGTTCGTCGCAACAAGGTGGCGATGGATCAGGTGCGCAGCTTCGGCGCCGACGTCCACGCGATCCTGCTCTCCAACGCGCGCAGCCCGGCCAAGGCGTGATGCCATGGCGATGAACGTCGGCTCCGGCGAAGACGAGGAAGAAGCGATCTCCGCCATCAACACCACGCCGCTCGTCGACGTGATGCTGGTGCTGCTCATCATCTTCCTCATCACGATTCCGGTCGTCACCACGTCGATCCAGGTGCAGCTCCCCAAGGAGCGCAACGAGATCCGCGAGACGAAGCCGGAGAACATCATCCTGTCGGTGGACCGTGCCGGCAGCATCTACTGGAACGACCTCAAGATGCCGACGACCGCGGCGCTGCTCGAGCGGTTGAAGAAGATCGCCGTGCTCGATCCGCAGCCCGAAGTGCAGATTCGCGGTGACGGTGGCGCCGACTACAACTCGGTGGGCAAGATCATCTACACCGTGCAGCGGGCAGGCATCGCCAAGGTGGGCTTCATCATGGAGCCTCCCGCGCGCGGCGGCTGAGGCGAGAGGAACCCGACATGTCCATGTCCATAGCCAAGCCGACCGCCGATCCCGAGGTGATGGTGGAGATGAACACCACGCCGCTCATCGACGTGATGCTCGTGCTGCTCGTGATGCTCATCATCACGCTGCCGATCCAGCTCCACTCGGTGAACCTCAACATGCCGATCGGCAATCCGCCGCCGCCGCTCATCAAGCCCGAGGTCGTCAAGCTCGACATCGACGCCACCGGTACGATCTACTGGAACGGCGAGGCGGTGCCGGATCGGCAGGCGCTCGAGGAGCACATCCTCCGGGCGGCCAACACGTCGGTGCAGCCGGAAGTGCACCTGCGTCCGGACAAGAGTGCGAAGTACGCTGTCGTCGCCGGGGTCATGGCCACGGCGCAAAGGCTCGGTCTCACCAAGATCGGGATCGTCGGCAGCGAGCAGTTCATCAACGACTAGCGTCGCGACGGCGCGCGATCCGCGCCACGCGCCGCTACTGCGGAGCTCACATGGATTACGCGAGACAGCAGCGCGACCCGGGGCGACACCTGCTTGGGATCGGTTTCGTCATCCTCGTCCACGTTCTCGTCATCTGGGCGCTGCTTTCGGGCCTGGGCCAGGGCGTGATCCAGATCATCAAGAAGCCGCTCAACGCGACGATCATCGAGGAGATCAAGCTCCCGCCGCCGCCGCCGCCGCCCCCGCCGCCGCCGCCGAAGAAGATCATCGAGCCGCCGAAGGTGCAGCCGCCCATCGAGACCTACGTTCCGCCGCCCGACGTTCCCGTGCCGGCCCCGGTCGAGGCGCCGCCGATCTCCGTGGTGACGCCGGTCGCGCCGACGCAGCCGCACGTGATCGCGCCGCCACCGCCGGTGGCAGCACCGCCGGCACCGCCGGCGCCACCGAAGCCGGCGATTCGCCGTGGCATCGTCAAGATCGCCGGTGACGATCCGACGTATCCGCGCGAGGCGATCCGCAGCGGCGTCGACAAGGGGCGCGTGGTCGCCCGGCTGCAGATCGACGAGAGCGGCAACGTGACCGAGGTCAAGATCATCGTCTCCGAGCCGCCGCGGGTCTTCGACAAGGCCGTTCGCGCTGCGCTCGAGACGTGGAAGTTCAAGCCCGAGAACGAAAAATACGTGGGCGAGGTGGAGATCAACTTCAATCTGAAGGATTAGTGGACGGCATCGTCGACCTCGCGCGGCGCGCCGCCGTTCACCATCGCGCCGGCGAGCTTGCGCAGGCGATCGCGCTCTACGACGCGATCCTCGCGCGCGCGCCGCACGACGCGCACGCGCTGCACCATTCGGGTGTGGCGTTCTTCCAGCAGGGCGACTACGCGAAGGCGCTCGACCGGCTGCGTGCCTCGGTCAACACCGACGGGTCGAATGCCGACGCGTGGGCGAACCTGGGCCTCCTCCTGACGACGATCGGGCATCATCGCGCTGCGGTCGAGACCTACGAGCGCGCCGTCGCGCTCGATCCCGCGCCGGAGATCCTCGTCAACATGGCGGCGGCACAGCTCGCCTGGGCGCAGCCGATCGCAGCGGAGGCAACGGCGCGGCGCGTCCTCGCGCAGGACGCCACCCACGCGAAGGCCTGGTTCACGCTGGCGCTCGCCTTGCAGCCGCAAGGCCGGATGCTCGAAGCGCTCGATGCCGCGACCCGGGCCACGGCGCTCGCACCCGGCGAAGAAGGCTACGCCGGGCTCAAGGCGCAACTCGAAACCGGGATCGGCGCCCCGGAGAAAGCGCGGGCCACACTCGACAAGGCGCTCCTGCGCGCGCCGATGTCGCGCGCCTTGCGCTTCGAACTCGCGAGCCTCCTCGAGTACAGGCTCGGCGCGCCCGAAGCGGCGCTCGCCCACTACGAGCAGGTCGTCGCGCTCGAGCCGCGCCACGGCCCGGCGCTGTCGCAACTCATCTTCCTGCGCGGACGGCTCGCCGACTGGCGCGATCGCGACGCGTGGGTGCGCCGCTACCGCGAGGCGGTGGCGGCGGGTGCGAGTGCGTTGTCGCCCTTCGCGTTGCTCGCGCTGCCGTCGACGCGGGCCGAGCAGCGCGCCTGCGCGCGCCACTGGACCGCCGCGCTCGCGGGCGAGCGCGCCCGGCCTTCGCTCGCCTCACGCGCGCGCCTGCGGATCGGCTACCTGTCGGCCGACCTGCATACGCATGCGACGGCGTACCTCGCCGCCGGCCTCTTCGAGCAGCACGATCGGCGACACTTCGAGGTCATCGCCTACTCGACCGGCCCCGACGACCGCTCGCCGATGCGCTCGCGGCTCGCGCGGGCGTTCGATCGCTTCGTCGACCTGTCCCACGCGCCGCCGGCCGCGGTGGCGCAGGCGATTCGCGACGATGGCGTGGACGTGCTCGTCGATCTCAAGGGACACACGCAGGACGCCACGCCGATCGTGCTCGCGCATCGACCGGCGCCGATCCAGGTGCACTACCTCGGTTATCCCGGCACGCTCGAGGGCGGCCTTTGCGACTACCTCATCGGCGATGCGATCGTCACGCCGCCGGAGCACGCCGCCGATTACGCCGAAGCGATCGTCACGCTGCCCGGGTCGTACCAGGTCAACGACCGCACGCGACCGATCGCCGACACGCCGTCGCGCGACGCGGTCGGACTGCCGCCCTTCGGGCTGGTCTTTGCCTGCTTCAACCAGACGTACAAGATCAATCCCCAGGTCTTCGACGCGTGGGCAGGCATCCTGCGCGCGATCGATGGCTCGGTGCTGTGGCTGCTCGCCCGGCGTGCCGACGAGCCGGCGGTCGCGCACCTGCGGCGTGAGGCGACGGCCCGTGGCGTCGATCCGGCACGGCTCGTCTTCGCCTTGCATCGTCCCAACGCCGACTACCTCGCGCTGTACCGCCATGCCGATCTCTTCCTCGACACCTGGCCGTACAACGCGCATACCACCGCCAGCGACGCGTTGTGGGCGGGCTGTCCCGTGCTCACGATGCGGGGCGAGACCTTCGCGGGCCGTGTCGCCGCGAGCCTCGTCACCGCGGTGGGCCTGCCCGAACTCGTCACGGGATCGGTCGCCGAATACGTCGCGCGCGCGGTCTCGCTCGCGCGCGATCCCGGCGAACGGGAGCGCCTGCGCACGCAGCTCGCGGGTCCCGGGCGCGCGTCGCCGCTCTTCGACACGACGGCGACCACACGTGCGCTCGAGCGCGCGTACCGCGTGATGGTCGAGCAGCATCGCCGCGGCGTGCGCGAGGCCTTTACCGTCCCGCCGACGCCGTGAACGGGCGCGGCGCCGGCGGCGCAGCAGCCGGAGAGACGTCCGGTGTCGAGGGGTGCCGCACGCCCGGCGCGCGCGCCGGGGTCTAGTCGCCGTCGCGCAGGCCGTAGACGGCGGCCGCACCGGTGAGCGCGAGCAGGGCCGCGGCCGCACCGGCGAGACTCGTCAGGGACATCGGCTGGCTCGCGACGAAGCGGTACGCCTCGCGCACGGCATCGAGCATCGTCCCGGGGGCTGCCACCGCCAATCCCACCGCGGCGACCGCCCACATCGCGCCCACGATCGGCGCGCGCCACGCGGGTCGCTGCGGCGCCAGCGGCAACGCGGCGACGACACGCGCCGTGAAGCCGTCGTCGGCGACGTACGCGGACTGCGTCGCATGAGCGTCGGCCGCGAGGATCGCGTCGAGCCAGTCGTGGCGATCGGGGGGCGGATGGCGTTCGATCGACGTCATGATGCGTAGGCCGAAAGCGCTGCCTTCAGGCGTTCCTTGCCGCGCAGCACGTGGGTCTTGACCGTGCCGACCGGACATCCGAGCACGTAGGCAGCTTCCTCGTGAGTGAGGTCATTATGGTAGCACTGCACGATCGCCGCCCGCTCGGCGGGAGGCAGTGCGGCGAGTGCACGCTCGACATCGAGCTTGAGCACTGCCGCGCGAGCGTGGTCGCCCTGCGTGGCGTCGCCATCGGTGATCGCCTCGTCGTCTTCACTGGCCACGTCGTCCACGTGATCGCCCAGGAGTTCCGCCTTGCGCTTGCGCGCGTCGGCGAGCCAGCAGTTGGTCGCGATGCGATACAGCCATGTCGAGAAGCGCGCTTCCTGGCGGAACGTGGCGAGCTTGCGCCAGGCGAGCACGAACGTTTCCTGCGCGAGATCGTCGGCAAGCGCGTGATTGCCCGCCGTGAGCTTGCGCAGGCACGCGCGCACGGTCGACTGGTGGCGCCGCACGAGTTCCGCGAAGGCATGCTGATCCTGCGCCACGAGCGCGCGCGCGATGAGCTGCGCATCGGTGAGCGCGGGACTGGGCATGGACTAGATGCGGGCCGGCGACACGAAAAGGCACGGACATGGCGTGATCACCCGGCGGCGCGCGTCATCCGCGGCGATCACTCGGGGTTGCGCTCGGACGTCGTTGCCGGCGTGCGCAGCACGTCGACGGCCTGCGCGGTCTGCCGCTCCTCGAAGTACCAGAGCGCGACGTAACCCGCGCCGACGAAGAGCAGGACGAGTCCGATCCAGCCGGGGCGACCGTCGTCGATGATGGCGTGCAGCGAAAGGGCGAGGCCCACGGCGCCCATGACCACGCCCTTGCGCAGATCCGACCACGCCGCACGCTTGGCCAGGACCTGGACCTGCTCGGCCGGGGGCAACGCGCTCGCGGCACGCGCGAGCGTCGTGTCGGGGCGTCCGCCGGCCAAGGTCTGCAACGCCGCTGCGGGTGGCACGACGCCTTTCTCGGCGAGCTTCAGCATCGTCTCGTTGTGCATGCGCGTGCGGCGAATCTTGTACCAGATGACGAGCGCGATGATGAGGATGGGCGTGAGGAAGACGATGAAGACGACGCCGGCGACGAACGACGACAGTCCCGGCACGTGGTCGTCGAACGTATCGCCGCGGGTGCGGTCGGGGTCACGGTCGGCGACATCGGCTTCCTCGTCGGCGGGAGGCGGCACCGCGGCGCCGCGCGCTTCCCGCGCGATCTCGCGGCGCGCCTCACGTGCCGCCTCGCGGATCGCGTCGGCGATCTCGCGGGTGGCGGCCCTGGACTCGGTGGACGAGGCGTCCGGGGCAGGCGCGGCCGGCGGGGTGGGCAACGAGGGCGGCGCCGGGACCGCCGGGGGCGGCGGGATCGCGGGCGATGCGTCGGGCGCCGGTGGCGTTTGCGGTGCGGCATGCGCCGGGGTCGCGTGCGGCAGCGCGGCGAGGACCACGGCCGCGAGCAGCGCGCCGCACAGGGTGAGGCGGCGGACGGAAGGCGGCAGCGCGTGCGTCATGGGATCTCCATCGATCGGGATGAGCATTGGATGCACGAGCCGCCCCTTCCGGATTCGCGATGCCGTCGTCGCGACGTGACCGGCGCATGCGTCGGTGCCGTTGGCGCCCGGCTGGACCCCTCCGGATACGGCGCGCCGCAAGGGGAGTCGCGGGGCGTCACCCGCGGGGACGCATGCTACTATCGCCGGCGCGTTCCGTCATGCGGCGATCCGGGGCGCGGCGCGCGGCCCGCCGAAGTCGCCCTCGCTGGTCGCCGCGATTCTCGTCGGTTCCATCGCCCTTTGCGCCGCTCCATCGTCCTGACTTCCGCCCTCGGGGCAGCGTTGGCTGCTGTCGCGTCGTGGGCGCGTCGAAGCGTTGCGTGGAGTGTCGTCGTCGGCTGCGTCGTGCTCGCGCTGCCGGTCGCGGCGCAGGACGACACGGTGACGCTCAATTTCGTCAACGCCGACATCGAGTCGGTCGTGAAGGCGGTCTCCGAGATCACCGGCCGCAACTTCATCCTCGACCCCAAGATCAAGGGCACGGTCAACATCATCTCGGCGCGCCCGGTGCCGAAGAGCCTCGTCTATCCGACGCTCCTTTCGGCGCTGCGCCTGCAGGGCGTGGCTGCGGTCGAGGGCAACGGCGTCACCAAGCTCGTGCTCGAGGTCGATGCGAAGATGCACGGCTCGGACGTCGGGCGGGGTGGCGTCGGCGGCGGCGATCGTCTCACCACGCAGGTCATCACGCTGCGCCACGAATCCGCGACACAGATGGTCGCCGTGCTGCGCCCGCTCATCACGCCGAACAACACGATCGCGGCGTTTCCCGCGACCAACGCGATCGTCATCACCGACTACGCGGAGAACCTGCGCCGGCTCGAAAAGGTCATCGCCTCGCTCGACCAGCCGCCCGCGGGCGAGCCCATCGTGGTGAGGCTCAGGTACGCGTCGGCGCTCGATCTCGTGCCGCTCGTGCAGCGCCTGCTCGGTGCCGAGGCGAGCACGGGGGCGGGCGCCGCGCCGGGTGCGCCGGGTGAGGCCGCGCAGCAGCGCGTCACCATCGTGGCCGATCCGCGCAGCAACAGCGTCATGTTGCGCTCGGAGAATTCGGCACGCGCGGCGCGCGTGAAGGCGCTGTTCGAGGAACTCGACACACCAGGGCGCCCCGGCGGCAACATGTTCATCGTGTACCTCAAGAACGCCGAGGCGGCCAAGGTCGCGCAGACGCTGCGTGCGCTCATGAGCGGCGGCGCCGACATCGCGCCGGCACCGACGACGCCGTCGGCGATCGGCAATCAGTTGGGCGCTGCCACGACCGGCGGCTCGGGTTCGGGCCTGGGTGGCGCTGCGGCGCCGGCGGCGCCGCCGACCTCGTCGAATCCGTTCGTGGCCGCGGCCGGCGGCGGCGCGCTGTCCGGGGGACTCACGATCCAGGCCGATACCGCGACCAACGCGCTCGTCATCATGGGCCCCGAGCCGCTGTACAACAATCTGCGCACGATCATCGAGCGACTCGACGTGCGGCGTGCGCAGGTCTTCGTCGAGGCGCTGATCGTCGAGGTCGCCGCCGACAAGGCGGCCGAGTTCGGCATCCAGTGGCAGTTCCTGCAAGGGCTCGGTCGCGACGGCGTGCAAGGTTTCGGCGGCACCAACTTCGGCGCGCGCGACAGCGGCAACAACATCATTGCAGGCTCGGTCGACATCACGAGCCTGGGTCAGGGGCTGAACGCCGGCATCGTCAACGGGACGATCTCGCTGCCGGGGATCGGCACGCTCTACAACCTCGCCTTCCTCGCCCGCGCGCTGGAGCAGACGACCGGCGCCAACATCCTGTCCACACCGACGCTGCTCACGCTGGACAACGAGGAGGCGCGCATCATCGTCGGGCAGAACGTCCCCTTCGTGACCGGGCAGTACGCGACGACCGGATCGGCCTCGACGGTACAGCCGTTCCAGACGATCGAGCGACGCGACATCGGCGTGATGCTGCGCGTGAAGCCGCAGATTACCGAGGGGGGGACGATTCGCCTCGTCGTCTACCAGGAGGTTTCGCGCGTCGAGTCGTTCTCGACCACGACGGGGCTCGTGCTGTCGAAGCGCGCGCTCGAGTCGTCGGTGATCGTCGACGACAAGCAGGTGGCGGTGCTGGGCGGCCTCATCCAGGACAGCTTTTCCGACGGCTCGGATCGCGTGCCGGTCCTGGGCGACTTGCCGGTGCTGGGGTCGCTCTTCCGCTACGACCAGCGCAAGCGGCAGAAGGTGAACCTGCTCATCTTTCTCAAGCCCACCGTGGTGCGTACCGACTGGCAGGGCAAGGCGATCACCTCCGAGCGCTACGACTACATCATGAACGAGCAGCAGCGGAGCCGCCCGGAGTTCCGCTATTTCTGGCAGGACCAGAGCGTGCCATCGTTGCCCACCGAAGGTGCGATGCCGGGCACGCGCGCCGGCGAGACGCCGAGCACGGTGTCGCCGTTGCCGCCCGCGGATACGCCACTGCTGCCCGGACCGATAACGGCGGGCAAGCCCACGCCGTCACCGACGGCACCGGGGGCGGCGATCCCCGGATTGGCGCCGGTCCAGCCATCGCCGGGTGCTCCGGCACCGGTGCAGGTCCCTCCGTCGCCGACAACGGGGCCTGTCGTCGCGCCACCCGCTTCGGCGCCGATCCAGGAATCGTCGCCCGCGCCGGCGAGGGGTTCGACCGGTCCCGGCGGGTGGACACCGGGGCAATAGCGCGCCCCGCGCGGTCCCGCCCATGAGCGCAAGGTCGGACGCCACCGCCACCACGGCGCTCGTCGCGCAGATTCCCTACGCCTTCGCCCGCCTGCACGGCGTGCTCGTCGCGGGTCTCGACGGCGACGCCGTCGTCGTGCTGCTGCGTCCCGATGCCACCGCCGAGGGACTCGCCGAGATCAGGCGCGTGTTGCAGCGCGACCTCGTCACGCGCGCGATCGACGCCGAGACGTTTGCCCAGGAGCTTGCGCATCGCTACAACCAGGGCGCGCCGGCGAGCGCGGCGCAGGTGGCGAGCGACCTCGCGCGCGAAGGCGACCTCGCGCGTCTCATGCAGGAGCTGCCGGTCACCGAGGACCTGCTCGACGACAGCGCGCAGGCGCCGGTCATCCGGATGATCAATGCGCTCCTCCTGCAGGCGCTGCGCGAACGGGCGTCGGACCTGCATTTCGAGCCCTACGAGACGCGATCGGTCGTGCGCTTTCGCATCGACGGCGTCCTGCGCGATGCGCTCGAGCCGCCGCGGGCGTTGCACGCGGCACTCGTGTCGCGCCTGAAGATCATGGCGAGCCTCGACATCGCCGAGCGCCGGCTGCCGCAGGATGGTCGCATCTCGCTCAAGCTGGGTGACAAGCAGGTCGACGTGCGCGTATCGACGTTGCCGACCGGACCGGGCGAGCGCGTCGTGCTGCGCCTGCTCGACAAGGAAGCCGCACGGCTCGACCTCGCCGCACTCGGGATGAGCGACGCGACGCGCGACGGCGTCGATCGCCTCATCCGCGAGCCGCACGGCATCGTGCTCGTCACGGGTCCGACCGGATCGGGCAAGACGACGACGCTGTACGCCGCGCTGTCGCGGCTGCCGCGCGGTGCGGTCAATACGATGACCGTCGAGGATCCGATCGAGTACGCGCTCGACGGCGTCGCGCAGACGCAAGTCAATCCGCGCATCGAACTCGACTTCGCGCGCGCGCTGCGCGCGATCCTGCGCCAGGATCCCGATGTCATCATGATTGGCGAGATCCGCGACCTCGAGACGGCGCAGATCGCGGTGCAGGCCTCGCTCACCGGCCACCTCGTGCTTGCCACGCTGCACACCAACGATGCGGCGAGCGCCGTGACGCGCCTCGCGGACATGGGGGTCGAGCCCTACCTCCTCGCGTCGAGCCTGCAGGGCGTGCTCGCGCAGCGCCTGGTGCGCACGCTGTGCCCCGCGTGCCGGATCCAGGCGGCGCCCACGCCGGGCGAGGTCCGGCTCGTCACCGCACTCGGCCTTCCGGCGACGACGCAGGTGGCGAGCGCGTCCGGGTGCGAGCGGTGCAATCACAGTGGATTTCGCGGCCGCACGGGCGTCTACGAACTCCTCGTCGTCGACGACGCCGTGCGACGCGCCATCCACGATGGTGCCGACGAGGCGGCGATTCGTCTCGCCGCGGAGCGCGCCGGCATGCAGGGACTTCACCGCGACGGCGCGCGCTGGATCGCGAGCGGGGCCACCTCGCTCGCCGAGCTCTTGCGCGTGACGCGCGCGCACTGATCGGGCGCGCGGCGTGGGCGGCTTTCGCTGGGAGGCGGTCGACGCGGCGGGCCGCCTGCGCGAGGGGGTGCTGGAGGCCGACAGCGCGCGCACCGTGCGCGACCGGCTGCGCGCCGACGGCCTCACGCCGACCGCAGTCGACGTCGCCGCGACGCCAGGCGACACGGCGACGTTCGTACGCCTGCCGGCGCCGCTCCTGGCGTTGACCACGCGCCAGCTCGCGACGCTCGTGGCATCCGGACTGCCGGTCGACCAGGCGCTCGCCGCGGTGGCCGAGCAGGCCGACGATGCGCGCGCCGCACGCATCGCGACGCGCCTGCGCACGCACGTGGCATCCGGCGAGGCGCTTACCGCGGCGCTCGCGCGCTATCCCCGCACGTTCTCGCCGCTGTACCGCGGCCTCGTCGGCGCCGGCGCCGAGACCGGGCGCCTGCCCGACGTGCTGGCGCGGCTGGCCGACTATCTCGAAGCGCGCGAGGCGATGCGCCAGAAGGTGGTGCTCGCGCTCATCTATCCGGCGGTGGTCACGGTGATCGCGTTCGCCGTGATCGCCGTGCTCCTCGTCTACGTCGTACCGCAGGTCGTCGCGGTCTACCAGCAGAGCCGGCAGACGTTGCCGTGGCTGACGCAGGCGCTGATCGCCACCAGCGCATTCTTCCGCGCGACGGGGGGATTGTGGGTCGCGGCGATCGTCGTCGGACTCGTCGGTTTCGCCCTCGCGCTGCGGCATGCGCCGCTGCGGGCGCGCTGGCACGCCTTGCTGCTGCGCCTGCCCGTCGCCGGGCGCCTCCTGCGCAGCCTCGACACGGCGCGTTTCGCGAGCACGCTCGCGATCCTCACCGGCAGCGGCACGCCCCTCTTGCGCGCGCTCGATGCGGCAGCCGAGGTCGTCCGGCACCTGCCGTTACGCGCCGCCGCGGGCCGCGCCGCGGTCCTGGTGCGCGAGGGGGTTGCGCTGTCGCGTGCGCTGCGCGAGCAGGCGGTATTTCCGCCGGTGCTCGTGCATCTCGTCGCCAACGGCGAGCACAGCGGACGCCTCGCCGCGATGCTCGAGCGCGCGGCTGCCCTGCTGGAGAGCGACGCCGAGCGGCGCCTCGCGTGGCTCGCTGCACTGCTACAACCTGCGCTCATCGTCATCATGGGCGCGATCGTGCTCGTCCTCGTGCTGGCGGTGATGCTGCCCATCGTCTCGATGAACCAGCTCATCCGCTGAGGCGACGCGCGACGACGATGCGCCGCCGATCCTGGGCGAGCGGACGCATCGGCAATCCGGCCGCGGCGAGCTCCGCATAGGTCGGCAGCGTCATGATCGCAAACGCACGATCCTGCCGGCTCCACGTCGCCTCGAAGTCCGCGACGCTGGCGATGTAGCGGTCGGGGGCGCGCTCGAGGCCCCAGGCGAGTTCGCCGCGCTCCTTGACGAGAATGACGGTCCGCCCGAGATAGAAGGGTACCGACTGGTCGAACAGATCGACGCTGTAGAAGGGAACGCCCGGTTCGAACGGTCGTCGTGCTTCGCCGCCGGAGATCGTCTCGATCAGGCGCTCGGCGGAAAAATAGGCATCGATGCGCGCGGCGGTGACCATGGCGAGTTGGCAGCCGAGCATCCCGCCGACGACCACCGTCATCAGCGCAGCGACCGGACGTCGGCGGCCGATCGCGCGCGCGAGCACGGCGGTGATGACCAGGACGAGCCCTCCCGCGACGATCCAGTGCGCCGAGGCGAGGTAGGCCTCGCGCAGCGTGTCGACCTTGAGCGCGCGCGCGGCGGGGTAGGCGAGCGCCATCATGACGAGCGCGCACGGCACGAGCGTGCGCGTCGTGAGGCGCAGGCTGCGCCGCCAGGCTCGCGCCAGACGCGGCGCCGCGCCGAGCGCGACGCCGGGCAGCGCGGGCAGGATGTACGCCGGCAGCTTCGAGGAGGAGAGGCTGAAGAACAGCAATATCGCACCGGCCCAGCACCAGGCAAAGACGGCGGGATCGAAGCGCGGGGCGGGTCGGGCCGGTCCCACCTGCCGCCCGAACCCGGCGACGATCGCGGGCAGCCATGGCATGAGGAAGGCAGCACCGATCGGAAGGAAGTACCACCACGCGCCGGTGCGCTGGTGCGAAGGCTGCAGGAAGCGCTCCCAGTGTTCGACCACGAAGAAGAAGTGCAGGAAGCCGGGATGGCGCCGCTCGACCGCGACGAGCCACGGGACGATCACCACGGACATGAGCACGATGCCGATGCCGACGTGCAGGCGCCGCGCCAGGGTGGCGTCACGGCGTGCCACGGCGTACGTCACCACGGCGACGCCGGGCAGCACGATGGCGATGGCCCCCTTGGTGAGGAAGGCGAGTGCGCACAGGAGCCATGCCGCGGCCATCCAGACCCGGGTTTGCTGCGGCGTTGCGCCATCGTGCTGCGCCAGGAGGAACGCGCACAGCGCACCGGTGAGGAGCGCCGTGAGCATCACGTCGAGCGTCACGAACTGGCTTGCGCCGAAATAACCGGCGCTCGACGCCAGCACCGCGGCCGCAAGCCAGCCCACGCGTCGTGAATAGAGCTTGCGCGCTGTCGCCAGCACGGCGAGGAGCGCGACGAAGCCGGCGAGCGCCGGGGCGAGACGCGCCGTCCACTCGTCCTCGCCAAAGGCACGAAACACCAGCGCCGTGGCCCAATACTGGAGCGGTGGTTTCTCGAAGTACACGATGCCGTTGAGCGTGGGGGTGACCCAGTCGCCGCTTGCGACCATCTCGCGCGGGATCTCGGCGTAGCGGCCCTCGTCGGGAAAGTACAGGCCGCGCAATTCGAGGAAGCCGAACCACAGCACGAGCACGGCGACGGTGAAGACGAACACGCGCCACGATCGCCGCAGCGCGGGCACCGAAGCCGTGGCGGTCGGCGCGGAAAGCGCCGGTACCGAAGTGAGCATGGGAGAGTGGAAGGGGAGGCAGGCCCGCGGGCGAATCACCGGCGCAGCGCAAGAACCACGACGCCGGCGGCGACGAGCGCGATGCCCGCCCATTCGCGCGCACCGGGTCGCTCGCCCAGGAAGGCGAAGGCGAAGAGCGCGACGAGGATCACGCTCGCCTTGTCCACCGGTGCGACCTGCGAGGCGTCGCCGACCTTGAGCGCGCGAAAATAGCACACCCACGACGCCCCGGTTGCCAACGCCGAGAGCGTGAGGAACAGCCACGACCGGCGCGGGATCGCGGCCGGATCGGTCCACTTGCCGGTGGCGAGCACGAAGACGAGCAGCAGCACCGTGATGATCACGGTGCGAAACAGCGTCGCGTAGTCGGAGTCGATCCCCTCGAGGCCGATCTTGGCGAAGATCGCGGTGAGGGCCGCGAATACCGCCGACAGGAGCGCCCAGACGAGCCAGGCGGGATACGTCGTCACCGGAGACCCCGGTGCGGCTCGCGCATCACGGCTCCACCGCGGAGCGTGCCGCATGTTGCGCAAGCGCCCAGCGGACGTGCTCGCGCACGAGCGGTGAGGCGTCGTCGGCGCGAGCGGCGAGCGCGGCGATCACCTCCGGTGTGGACGGCGCGTTGCCCAATCCCACCGCGAGGTTACGCAGCCAGCGCTCGTGGCCGATGCGGCGGATCGCGCTGCCGGCCAAGCGCGTGTCGAATTCCTCCCGCGTCCAGGCGAAGAGTTCGACGAGCGTGGCCCGGTCGAGGCCGTGGCGCACGGCGCGAAAGTCATCCTCGGTGGTGAGCGGCGCGTAGCGGTTCCATGGGCAGACGAGCTGGCAATCGTCGCAGCCGTAGACGCGATTGCCGATGAGCGGGCGCAGCGACTCCGGGATCGGGCCGTGCAACTCGATCGTGAGATACGAGATGCACCGCCGCGCATCGACCTCGTACGGCGCGACGATGGCGCCCGTGGGGCACGCGTCGAGACAGGCGCGGCACGATCCGCAGTGCGCGCTCACCGGCGCGCTTGGCGGCAACGGCAGGTCGGTGTAGATCTCGCCCAGGAAGAAGTACGAGCCCGCCTCGCGCGTCAAGAGGAGCGTGTGCTTGCCGCGCCAACCCAGTCCCGATTTTGCCGCCAGCGCCGCTTCGAGCACGGGTGCGCTGTCGCTGAAGACGCGATGGCCGTAGGGGCCGACCTCGTCGGCGATGCGCGCGGCCAGGCGTGCGAGGCGTGTCCGCATCACCTTGTGGTAGTCGCGGCCCAAGGCGTAGCGCGCGATGTAGCCGCGCGTCGGGTCGGCCACGATCGATCGCGCGGCGGCGAGCGGCTCGGGCCGGTAGTCCATGCGCGCGGTGATCACCGAGACGGTGCCGGGGACGAGCTCGGCCGGGCGCGAGCGCGCCGTGCCATGGCGTGCCATGTACTCCATCTCGCCGTGGTAGCCGGCGGCGAGCCAGCGCGCGAGCCCCGCCTCGGCGACGTCGAGGTCGGTGTCGGCGATGCCGATCTGCGCAAAGCCGAGCTCGCGCCCCCATTGCGCAATCCGTGCCGCGAGTTCGGGCCACGCCGGCTCGATGCGCGAGGTGACGTTGGCATCCATCCCGGTTAGCCTACCGCACGATGCTTCCCGTGCGCACACCCGATGCATAGGCCCCAACGCTGGTATCTGCCCACCGCCGCCGCCACCGAGCGCGTCGGCGCCGCCCTCGCGGGCGCGCTCACCGGGGGCCTCGTCGTCACGCTCGCCGGTGACCTCGGCGCCGGCAAGACGACGCTGGTGCGTGGGCTCTTGCGTGCCTGCGGTTGGACGGGGGCGGTGAAGAGTCCGACGTACAGCCTGGTTGAGTATTATCCATTTTCGAGCTTATACTTATATCACTTTGATTTTTATCGGTTCGCCGATCCAAGCGAATGGGAAACGGCGGGATTGGCCGATTGCTTCCGCGACGACAGCGTGTGTCTCGTGGAGTGGCCGGAGCGGGTGGCGACGTGGCTGCCGACCCCGGACCTCGCGATCGAACTCGCGCACGTCGACGCGCAGCCCGGGCGGCACCTGACCGTGCGCGCGGCTTCGCCGAAGGGTGAGCGGTGCGCGACCGAAATCGACCGCCTTTCGCTGCCTGCCGGACCCTGATCGACATCAGCCTGCCGCGCCGGCGGCTGTGGCAGTGGCTGCTGTTGCCCGGATCGTCGCTGCTCGCGCCGGCGACGTGGGCCGACGCCGTCCGGGTCGCGTCGGCGCGGCTGTGGCCGTCGCCCGATTACTCGCGGCTCATCATCGAAACCAGCGCGCCGCTCGTGCACCAGTGGCAGACGCTGCGTCATCCCGATCGGCTGGTCCTCGACCTCGAGGGCATCGACGCATCGAGCGAGCTCGCCGCGCTGCCGCGGCGCGTGCAGCCCGCCGACCCCTACGTCGCCGCGATCCGCCTCGGTCGGCACGGTGCGAGCGCGATGCGCGTGGTGCTCGACCTGCGCAGCGAGGTCCGCCCCGACGTCTTCGCGGTCGCGCCAGTGGGCGAATACGGTTACCGCCTGGTGGTCGACGTCTATCCGCTGGTGCCGCTCGATCCCTTGATGGCGCTGCTCGAAAGCGAGCGGCAGAAGGAAGTTCGCGCCGCGTTGCAGCCCCCCGCGGCCGGCACGCCGGCGGCGCCGGGCAACGCGACCACCGGGGCGGCGCAGGATCCGCGCTCCGCTCCCGCGGCCAACATGGATGTCGCGAACTCGTCCGCCGCGCCGCCACGCGACGTTGCAGCGGCGGCCGACCCCGCGCGCAGCGCGGCGCGCAAGCTCACCATCGCCATCGACCCGGGGCACGGGGGCGAGGACCCGGGTGCGATCGGTCACAAGGGCACCTACGAGAAGAACGTCGTGCTCGCCATCGCCCGCAAGCTCAAGGCGCGCGTCGACGGCGATCGGCAGATGCGCGCGATGCTCACGCGCGACGGCGACTATTTCGTTCCGCTGGCCGAGCGCGTGCGCAAGGCGCGCCGCGTGCAGGCGGATCTTTTCATCTCGATTCACGCCGACGCCTTTCGCGAGTCCGCCGCCCGCGGCTCGTCGGTCTTTGCGCTGTCCGAGCGCGGTGCCACCAGTGCTGCCGCCAAGTGGCTCGCGCAACGCGAGAACGCGGCCGATCTCATCGGCGGTGTCGACCTCGATCGTCGCGATCCCGTCCTCGCGCGCACGCTCCTCGACCTGTCGCAGACGGCGCAGATCAGCGACAGCCTCAAGGTCGGCCAGCACGTCCTGGACGGCATCGCCGTGCACAACGCGCTGCACAAGGCGAGTGTCGAGCAGGCGGGATTCGCGGTGCTGAAGGCGCCCGACATTCCATCGATCCTCGTCGAGACCGCGTTCATCAGCAATCCGGAGGAGGAACAGAAGCTGCGCAGCGACCGGCACCAGCGCAAGTTCGCGGACTCGATGTACGAAGGCATCAGCCGCTACTTCGCGCGCAATCCGCCGCTCGCCCGAGCGTAAAATCGGCGGATGCTTCGCTTCTTCGTCGTCTTCCTGCTCTTGCTCGCGGCGCTCTTCGCGATCGAGCTGACGCCGTGGGCGCAGACCTACGTCGTGGTTCCGTGGACCGACGCGCTCGCCCGCATGTCGACGGCGATCGTCACGCTCTTCGATCCCAACGTGGTTGCCTCGGGCAAGGTGATCCGCAGCACGACGAGCGACTTCGCCGTCTCGATCGAGGCCGGCTGCAACGGCGTCGAGGCGACGATCGTCCTCATCGCGGCGATGCTCGCGTTTCCCGCGCCGTGGCGCCACCGCATCGTCGGGCTTGGCATCGGGTTCGTCGCGGTGCAGGCGCTCAACGTCGTGCGCATCATCAGCCTCTTCTACCTGGGCCAGTGGAGCTACGCCGTCTTCGAATGGGCGCATCTCTACGTGTGGCAGGCGCTCATCATGCTCGACGTGCTCGTGGTGTGGCTGCTTTGGGTGCGTCGCGTGCCGCGTCCGGAAGGCGGCGCGATGCCACCGCCGGCGTCACCGCCCGCACTCGCCCCGGGCTGACGTGACACGGGATCGACCCGCGGCGCGGCCGCTCCTGCGCTTCGTGGTCGTGACCCTCGCCTGGCTGCCGGTGGCATTTGCGGTCTGGTACATCCTGGCGCCGGTGATCCTGCTTCCCGCCGAGTTCATCGTTCGTGGGGTCGCTGCCGCCTTCATGGGTGACCTCGTCCGCGGCATCGAGGCGCAAGGTGGCAGCATGGCGTTCATCACCACGCTGCGTCCCGGTGCCGTCGAAGCCGGCGGCGAGCTCACCGTCGACGTCAACATGCTGCTGTATGCGTTCGGCTTGCCGCTGTTCGTTGCGCTCGCACTCGCCGCGCACCAGCGCCCGCTGTGGTGGACGCTCGTCATCGGCTACGTGGTCCTGATGCCGTTCATCGCCTGGGGCGTGCTGGCCGATTTCCTGAAGAACGTCGCCATCACCGCGCCGCCGCTGGTCGCCTCGCAGACGGGGTTCGGCCCGCAGGCGCGCGTTATGATCGCGTTTGCCTACCAGTTCGGATCGCTGATCCTCCCTGCGGTCGTCCCGGCGGTCGTCTGGGTACTCACGCACCGCGCCTTTCTCGACCGGCTGCGAACCTCGCAGGCGACGCCGGCCTGATCGCAGCACCTCGTTTCGGAGTCGTTCCCCGTGTGGAAGAAAAACCTTCTCCTGATCGTTTTCGTGACCGTCGCGTATCTCGCGCTCGCGTGGCTGTCGGCGGTGGTCGCGTATTCGCCCAACGATGCGTGGACGGTGTGGCTCGCGAGCGGCATCGTGGTGGGGCTTCTCCTCGCCTTGCGCCGCGGGTGGTGGCCGGCGGTCTTTGCCGGCGGGTTCATCGGCGCGACGCTGTTCTCGCTCCACCTCGGCACGTCGTTCGTCGTGGCGCTGGGCTACGGCGCGATCGAAGTGATCGCCGCCGGCGCCGCGATCGCGCTGGCCGCGCGCCTCGTGCCGCTGCCGCTGCGCCTGGATCGCGGCCGTGACCTTGCCGCGCTCATCTTTGCCGGCGCGCTACCGCTCGCGCTCGTCGGTGCCTTCCTCGCGGCGCTGTGGCACCTCGCCGACGCCGACGGCGGCGCCCTGGCGGTCTTCCGCGTCTGGTTCGTCTCCAACGTGCTCGGAACGCTGCTCGTTGCGCCCGTCGTCATCGCCTGGGCGCAGATCCGCATTCGACGCTCCGGCGGCATGCCGATGTCGACGTTCCTGGGCGGCGCGCTCGCCTGCGTCCTCTTCATCCTCACCGTCTGGCTTCTCTTCGACGCCGCACCCGGCACCCGCTTCGAGGGTGCCCGCGGCCAGACGCTCACCTACGTTCCGATCCTGTTCGTCGCGGTCGTCGCCTTGCTGTGGGGTGCCCCGGGCGCGACGCTCGCGGCGTTTGCCGGTGCCGTGATCGCGTTGCTCAATACCGCGCAGCACGAGGGTCCGTTCGCGTTCACGCAAGGTTCGCTCGCCGAGGCCGAGTTCGAGGTCCAGGCCTACGCCTTGGCGATCGCCCTCACGGGATTGCTCATTGCGATCCTCGCCGCCGGCCAGCGCCGTGCCGCACGCGACGTGCGCGAGTGGCGCACGCGCTTCGCGGCCGCGATCGCCGCGCATCGGCTCGTCGCGTACGAGTGGGATCCGGCGACGGGACACCTCGTCGTGACCGGTGATTCGGGCGAGCTCATGGGCGTGCCCGCGCAGCGCCTCGCCACGCTCGCGGACTGGCTGTCGTACGTCGCCGCCGACGACCGCGACCGGGTGGCCACCCGCTTCGACGAGCGCGTGCGCGGGCACGGCGAGGCGGACCGGCTGACCTACCTCCTGCACAACGGCAGCGCGACGCTCGCTGCGACCGACGAGGCGCGCGCGATTCGCGACCACGACGGCGCGCTGCATCGCATCGTCGGTTTCGTGCGCATCGACCCGGTCACCGTCGCCGCGGGGGTGGCGTGATGCGCCGCCCGCCTGGCGCCGCGCAGCGGAGCCGCGCGTGAACGATTCGGCAGCGACGGTCGCGCCCGTTGCGGTGCGAAGCGGATCCGGCGCGCCTTCCGGCGACGCGGCAATCACGCCCGACGGCGTCTTTCTCATCCACGGCCTCGGCGGGACGCAGTACGACCTGGGCTCGATGCACAAGCGCCTCAAGAACGCGGGTTTCGTCACGCACTCGCTCACGTTGCCGGGCCACGGCACCGACCCCAGGGACCTGGCCGGCGTGACCGCCGAGGACTGGGTCGAGGCGGTGGTGGCGAAGTATCGCGAGGTTCGCCAGCAGCATCCGCGCCTGCACCTCATGGGCATGTGCATGGGTTCGCTGCTGGCCGCGCTCATCGCGGCGCGCGAGCAGCACGCGGCCGGGAACCTCGTGATCCTCGCCCCCCCGGTGTACATCGACGGCTGGGCAACGCCCTGGTACCGCGGCCTGCGGCCGCTCCTCTACCTCGTCCCCGGCGTCGGCCGCACGATGAAGATCGAGGAAGAGGATCCGTTCGGCATCAAGAACGAGCAGTTGCGCGCGATCGTCAAGGCCAAGTTCGAGCGCGGCGAGAATTTCCATTACCGCTGGGTGCCGCTGGAGTGCATTCGCCAGGTCGACCGCTTGCGCGCGATGGTCATGAAGGCCGCGAAGACGATCCGCTGCCCGACGCTCGTCGTCCATGCGCGCGAGGACGAGTTGACGAGCCTGCGCTCGGCGAATTTCCTGGTCGAGCAGATCGGCGGCGGACGCGCCCGCATGGTCGTGCTCGAGGACAGCTACCACATGGTGTGCGTCGACAACGATCGCGAGATCGTGGCGCGCAACGTCCTCGAGTTCTTCGGCGCGGCGCTCCCTGGCGCGACGTCGGCGCTCGCCAACGAGCCGCGGATGTCCCGAGAGGCGCTGCAGGCGGCCGTCGCGGCGGCGCTGGAGCGCCTCGGCGCGGGGGACTTCACGGCACTGCGCGACCAGGCCATTCCGGACATCGCGTGGGTGCAACCGGGGACCAGCCGCGTGTCGGGAGTGCACCTCGGCAAGGCATTCGCGTCGTTCGCGGGCCGCGTCACCGACGCGCACGCGCTGCGCTTCGTCGCCTTCGGCACGCCGGTGTTCAATCGCGGCGTCGCCCTCGTTCCCGCCACACTGGTGGCCACGGGCGAGGCCGGCAAGCTCGAGTCGCAAGGCGCGTTGTTGCTCGCCTTCCACGGTGGCAAGCTGCTCGAGGTCCGCTGGTTCGCCGACGACGTCGCGCGCGAGGACGCGTTCTTCGGTGCGCCGGAGCCGGTCGATGCCGCCGCTGACTCACTCGATGCCGACTTCGACGCCGCCGCCGTCGCCTCGAAGTCGCTGCGCAAGGCGCCAGACAACGACACGCTCCTCGCGCTGTATTCGCTCTACAAGCAGGCGACGGTGGGGGACGCGCGCGGCGAGCGACCCGGGGCGCTCGATCTCGTCAACCGCGCGAAGTTCGACGCCTGGGCCGCGCGGCAGGGTACGCCGCGCGATGCGGCCATGCGCGCCTACGTCGAACTCGTGCAAAAGCTCGTCGCCGCCGAACGGGGGCGGTAGCGCGGGCGCGATCGCGCCTGCGCCGCATCGAATGGTGCGGGAGGCACGAGCGCGGCGCGGGCCGGGTCGGCGGTGCTATGCGTCGGCGCGCTTGCGCGCCGCCTCCCGGTCGCGCAGGACCTTGCGCTGCACCTTCCCCGTCGTCGTCATCGGCAGCGCGTCGATGAATTCGATCTCCTTCGGAGTCTCGTACGGCGCGAGGAACGTGCGCACGTGGCGCTGGATGTCCTCCTCGACCTCGCGCGAGCCGGCCACACCGGGGGCAAGCACCACGAAGGCCTTCACGACGTTGCCGCGCGTCGCATCGGGCGAGGGCACCACCGCGCAGTTGGCCACCGCCGGGTGCTTGACGATGCAATTCTCGATCTCGGAGGGCCCCACGCGGTAGCCCGCCACGTTGAAGACATCGTCGGCGCGGCCCTGATACCAGAGGTAGCCGTCGGCATCCATCGTCGCCACGTCGCCGGTGCGGCACCATGACCCCGTGTACTTGCCGCGCGTCGCCTCGGGATTGTGCAGGTACTCGAGGAAGAAGACCGGGTCGGGCGTGCCGTCGGGCGCGATGCGATGCAGCGCGACGTCGCCCGGCTCGCCGCGCGCGACCTCGTTGCCCGCATCGTCGATGACGGCGACGCGGTGGCCCGGATACGGGCGCCCCATCGATCCCGGCTTCGCCGGCCACTGCGACTGGCAGTTGCCGACGATGTAGTTCATCTCGGTCTGGCCGAACATCTCGTTGATCGTGACGCCGAGCGCGTCTTGCGCCCACGCGAAGACCGTGGTGCCGACCGCCTCGCCCGCGCTCATGATCGAGCGCAGGTCGATGTCGAAGACCTCGCGCGGCTTCGGATACGCCTTCATCATGAGCTTGAGCGCGGTGGGAAACAGGAAGCTGTTGCGGACCTGGTACTTCTCGATGAGGCGAAAGGCGCGCTCGGGATCGAAGCGGCCGCGGTAGCCGACGATCGGCTGCCCGAAGTACAGCGCGGGCAGGAGCGCGTCCATGAGGCCGCCGGTCCACGCCCAGTCGGCGGGCGACCAGAAAAGATCACGCGGCTGCGGGTAACCGTCGTGCGAGTGCACGAAGCCGGGCAGGTTGCCGAGCAGGCAGCGATGCGGCATGAGCGCGCCCTTGGGTGGTCCCGTCGTGCCGCTCGTGTAGACGATGAGCGCGGGGTCGTCGGCGCGCGTGGAGACCGCGGCGAAGCGCGGCGAGGCGGCACCCACGAGGCTGTCGTAGTCGAGCAGGTCGGCACCCCGCGCCCCGGCGACGCCGACGGCATGCATGAGCGTGGGGAGCTTCGCACGGATCGGCGCGAGATTGCCCATCGACTGGGGATCGACGAAGGCGATGCGCGCCCCGGAATTGGCGAGCCGGTACTCGAGCGCTTCAGGGCCGAACAGGAAGGACAGCGGTACCGTCACCGCGCCCATCTGGTAGGCGGCGAGGTGCGCGACGATCGTCTCACGTCGCTGCGGCAGCACGAGCGCGACCCTGTCGCCGCGTTCGACGCCGAGTTGCGTCATGACGTTGGACAGGCGGTTGGCCTCGCGCGCGAGATCGAAGAAGCTGTGCGCCGACGTGGCACCGCCCTCGTCTTCCCAGTACAGCGCGAAGCGCGCGCGGTCGTCGGCCCAGCGCCCGCAGCACGCCTGCGCGATGTTGAATTCGGCCGGCACGTCCCAGCGATGCTGCGCGTGGAGCAGCGCGTGACGATCGAGGCTCATCGCGTCAATCCTCCGAGGGGGGCGGCAGTGGCGGGCCGACGATCGAGCTTACCGCCGGCAGCGGCGCCGTGGCGTCACCGGATTCGACCGTCGCCCAGATCCAGTCGGGCTGCCGTTCGAGCAGGCGGCCGAAGCGGATCGGATTACTCGCCCGTGCGCTCGTGAGATGGAGTCGCTTGCCCGGCAGGTACTCGGCCGGTGGCACGACGAGCGATTGCACCTCGCGCTCGTGGTCGCGCTGGCGCAGCGCGAGGAAGAGGCCCTGGAACTTGCGTCCCAGCGCGGTCGCTTCGCCGTTGACCGAATACGCGTCGTTGGTCTTGTGCGCCTCGGTGAGATCGACCGCGACGAGCGTGTGCGCAACGATCTGCATGCCGATTTCGACCCGATCCGCGGTCATGCGTTTCATGCGTCGGACCACGCCCAGCGTCCAGACCGGATCGTCGTGCGCGCGAATGGCGGCGAGCGTGCCGAGCGTGACGACACCGGCCGCACCCACCGGGGCGACGAGACGATATCCCGTCTGGCTCACGTCGCGGATCTCCCACGGCCCGCCGGGCGCCGCAAACTGCATCAGGCGCCGCCGCGCGAGTTCCAGACGACGATCGGTCTCGTTGCGGGCGCGGCCGAAGACCGCGAGCTCCAGCGTGCTGCCGAAGCTCTTGCCGGATTCGAGGCGCGGCATCGGAACGGCATCCTCCTCGCGCAGGTACGCGGAGATCTTGCCGAATCCGACGATCACGTCGGCCGTTCCCGCCGCCGTGGTGCGTTCACCGCGTCGGGCGAAGGGCTTGAACTCGGGGTCGACCTGCGAGGCGAGCCGCGTGAGCAGGCCAAGCTGCTCGGTGCGCTTCGGCGTGCGATCGGACAGGGGCTCCCGCTTGATCTTGCGCTCCAGCATGAGGACGTTTTGCAGGAGGAGCGAATGCAGCGATCGAGTATCGAGGAAGAGCACGCGCCCCTCGAGCGGCGCCGGCGTGCGGCGCTTCAGGCCTTCGCGCGAGCCGAGGTCGACGAAAAACGACGTCGCCGTCGACGGCTCGAGCGCGAGGCGCAACGAAGCCGACCAGGCATCGAGCTCGTTGGCGACCCACTCCAGATGTCGCGTCGTCATGTTGCCGCCGTGCATGAGCTGCAGGAGCAGCGCCATGAGGTACTCGTGCTCGATCGTCGTCGTGCTCGTGACGCCGCGGGGCAGCGCGCGGCGTTCGATCTGTCGGGAGCAGGCGAGCGCGAAGAGGTCGTGCAGCTCGCCCCATTTCGCGGGGATCCACGGCTCGTAGCGATACAGCCGGATGCGCGCATCGAGCCCCAGATGGACGATCTGCCGGCAGACGAGCTCGGGGAGCAGTTGCTGCCACTTCGGGCTTTGCGCGTGGTACGACATCTCCCGCGCGTACGCGTAGTAAGCGACGAGGAAGGCCTGTGTCAGGTCGAACAGCGCCGCCCAAAGCTGATGCTCGATCTTCGTGCTCCGCGTCGCATGCTCGATGTACTGCTGCGTGAGCGTCTTGCGCAGGCCCGCGCAGCCATGATCGACGTGGATGATCGTGGCCAGACGCTGTGGGGAACGACGCGCGTCGGGTTCGGCGGCCTTGCCCAGCGTCGTCACCAATCCGGCCTGCAGCGCGAGCGGATCGTTGGCCGCGAACGACGCGAGCCAGCGCTCGGCCGCTTTCACGTCCGCGAGGGGATCCTTGTCGTTCCTGCCGAAGCCGAACATCGAGTGCGAGAGGCGAGCGGATGAGCGATGGCGTTGACCGCGCGGCGATCCGACGCAAGAAGCGGGCCGTCGCCTGCACACGGGGGGCGTACCGATCATGGCGCAAACGGGCCACGCGAGCAAGACGACGGCGGTGGGGCTGGCACGCATCGTGCATGTACGTGTCGTGCAGCACAAGTGACGCGTTCCCGATCGGAACGCATCGCGCCGCAATCGGCGGCCCGGCGCCTGCTATTGTGTGATACAAATCACGCACGCAGTCCCGGGGCCGCGAACGCCAACGTGGCACAGGGCAGACGACATGGGCATTCTCATCAAGGCACCCACGCGCCGTCGCGAGTCGGGACTGACCGCGATCGACGCACCGGACGGCAGCGCGGAGACGCGCGGCGCATTGCACATTCGCGAGGTCGTTCGCATCACGGGGTTGCGCCGCGAGCAGTTGTACATGTGGCAGCGCCGCTACGGATTCCCCTTGCCGCTGCGCGATGCTTTCGGCGATCGCCTCTACCCACCGAACCAGGTGGCGCGGCTCAAGCTCATCAAGCAGCTCCTGTCGGAGGGCTGGCGCGCGGGTGCGGTGGTCCCTCTCACCGAATCGGCGCTGCAGTCGATGCTGGGGCTTGCCGTCGACGAGCCCGCGCCGCTGCCGCCCGAGATCGAGACCGCGGTCAAGCTCCTCGCGCAGCACCGGGTGGGTGAGATGCAAAACCACCTGTCCAAGCTCCTCGTCGGGCAGGGCTTGCGCAAGTTCCTCGAGCAGACGCTCATCCCGCTCAACGAAGCGGTCCACGAGCGTGTCGTGCGCGGCGAGATGCAGAACTTCCAGGAGTTGCGCTTTGCCGACCTCGCGCAGCGCCTCCTGCGCGACGTGACGCGGCTCGTGCGGCCCACGCGCGACGCGCGGCAGATCCTGCTCGCGACCCCGCCGAACGATCCCAACCAGTTGGGCCTCGCGATACTCGAGTTGCTGCTCTTTACCGAGGGCGTCAACTGCCTCGCGCTGGGCGCGGGTGTCCCGGCGCAGGAGATCGCGGGCGCCGCCGAAGCGTACAAGGTCGCGCTGGTGGTGTTGCTCTTCGATCGCGGCATCTCCGGCAAGATCGCCGGGCAGGAGATTCGCAGCTTGCGCGCGGCGCTTCCCGCGGCCACGCCGCTCGTGGTGAGCGGGCGCGCGGTGAACCTGCTCGCCAAGCCGATTCCCGAGGTGCATACGGCTGCGGACTTCAGCGCGGTGATGGCCAAGATGCGCGCGCTCGGCGTGCTGCCTCCCATTCCCGTTTCGCTCGTTGGCATGCACACGGACCTGCCGCAGCGCGCGTAGTAGCATGGGCGGGTGGATCGGGTCGAACCTTCACCTGCCGACGAAGGGCCTGCGAGCGCTTCCCGCGCCTCGTCGCGACGCGTCCTCTGGCATCTCATCGGCGTCCTGCTCGCGGCGATGATCGCGTGGCTCGTGCTGCTCGCGTACCGGCAGCCCGAGTTCCTCCTCGACCTGACGAACCTGCGCCTGTGCTGAGTCCGGTTCGTGCCGGCCGCGGGTGCCGGTTGCGCGCTACGGCTCGTTGAGGAAGTCCTCGAGGCTTCGCCGCTCTTTCTTGGTCGGTCGACCGGCGTGGCGTGGTGCCGTCGCCCGCTCGGCGCGTCGTTGCGCGATCGCCTCGTCGCGGGCGTTGCGGCTCGCCTCGTCCTCGCAGTAGAGCAGCGCCGCCTGCGCAGCACCGCCGCGGCGATCCGCTGCCACGAGCACCTGCACGCGCCAGACCAAGCCGTCGCGCCGGACCGTCACGGTGTCGCCGACGCGCAGCGCATGCGCGGGCTTGACGCGCTCGTCGCGCAGCCGCGCCTGGCCGGCGTCGATCGCCTGCGCCGCAAGCGATCGCGTCCTGTAGAAGCGCGCGGCCCACAGCCACTTGTCGAAGCGCACGCGCTCGGGCGCGGCGCTTTCGGCCGGATCGCGCGCAGTCACGCCGGCCGCGTCCGCCACGACGGCATGAGGCTCATGCGGCCTTCGCCTGCGCCAGCGCCTTCACGTGGTACAGCGTCATCGGCAACGCCGAGTTCTTGTCGAACAGGGCGCCGGCCTCGATGCCGGCGCGGGCGACCGCCTCCGCGGTCTTCAGGCGCGGGTAGAGCGCCTGCATCGCACCGAGCGCGAACTCGCGTCCGGTCCCTGCGGCCCAGTACTGCGTGTACTCGAAGACCTCACGCATCGAGTACACGCCGAAGATGCCGTGCGTGTTGGCGATGAGCGCGGTGATCTGCGTCGATTCGTACGGATCGTCTTCCTCCTCCTTGGGATTGAGGAAGTGCTGCTCCTTGAGGATCGGATGCAGGCGACGGAACGTTTCGAAGATCGCGAACTTGTCCGAGAAATCGAGCGGCTCCTGCCGCTGCAGGAGGCTCTCGAAGACGAGCTGGTGAGCGGCGGATCCGCAAAGGCCGATGTAGGTGTCGCGGTAGCGCAGGATCTTGTCGTACGTGCGATCGTGTTCGGCGCCGAGCCGGGTGTCGCCGAAGGTGGTGAGTGAATCGGCGGCGATGGCGATATCGTCGCCTTTGCGGACGATGACGAGCGTTGTCATGGGAAAACCGGACGGAGAGTCGACGCGCGATCGGGCGCGTCGTGTCGAAGCGATGGTGCGATCGGTGCCTGCGCGGCGCAGGCAAGCCCCGATTATACGCGGGGTGCGGGCAACGTCGCCGTTGCCGGGATGCGTGCACACGACCACGCGCGGATCGCGTGGTCGAGGAACTGCGCAGCCGAAGTCGGCGTCGCAGTCGGCGCCTGCTGACCGAGAAAGCACCACGCGGCAAGGAGTGCGGGTACCGGATCGCCGGAGGCGAGCGGTGCGGCGTGCGTGTTCTTGGACAGCTTGTGCCCGCCATCGTCGGTGGCGACGGGAACGTGCAGGTATTCCGGCGTGGGGAGGTCGAGGCAGCGCTGCAGGTACGTCTGCCGCAGCGTCGAAGTCAGGAGGTCCGCGCCGCGCACGACCGAGGTGATGCCCTGTGCGGCATCGTCGACCACCACCGCGAGCTGATAGGCGAAGAGTCCGTCGGCGCGCCGGACGACGAAGTCGCCCACGTCGCGCGCGAGGTCCTGCGTCTGGCGTCCCTGCACGCGATCGGTGAACGACGTCGCTCGTGCCGTCACCCGCAGTCGCCACGCCTGCGGGGCGTGCGCCCGCGCGGCAGCGACGCCGTTGCGACAGGTTCCGGGATACACGCGCTCGCCGATCGCGTTCAACGCCCCCGCCTCGAGCTCGCGCCGCGTGCAGGCGCAGCGATAGACGAGGCCGGCTGCGGCCAGGCGCGCCAGTGCGGCCTCGTAGAGCGCGGTGCGCTCGCTCTGGCGCACGATGGCGCCGTCGCCACGAAGTCCGAAGCGATCGAGCGCGGCGAGGATCGCGCGCTCGGCATCGGGTCGACTGCGCGGCGTGTCGACGTCCTCGATGCGCACGAGCCACTCGCCACCGCGGTGGCGGGCATCGCAGAAACTCGCGAGGGCGGCGACGAGCGAGCCGAAATGCAGCGGCCCCGTCGGCGATGGCGCGAAGCGACCGCGAACGACGGGTGCCGACGTCGGGCCGCTCACCGCGGCAGGGGGCCGGTGCGCGGGTCGACGATCGCCGCGGTGGCGTCGATCGGGTGGTACGTGAAGTGGCGATCGACGGCGGCCATCACCGCCAGCGGGTACTCGGGCCGGCCCAGGCTTCCGTTGTAGCGGCCGAGCGCGCGGTAGTAGTCGCCGCGCTCGATGTCGAGGTAATGGCGCAGGATCACGGCGCCGTAACGCAGGTTGGTGCGCAGGTTGAAGAGGTTCTGCTCGGCGGTTCCGATCTGCTTCACCCAAAACGGCATCACCTGCATGTAGCCGCGGGCCCCGACGGGCGAGACCGCGTACTTCTTGAAGCCGCTCTCGTGGTACATCACGCCGAGCATGAGCTGTGGATCGAGTCCGGCACGGGTGGCTTCGTAGTGCACGGTGGCGAGGAGTTCGCGTCGCTCGCGCTCGTCGGGAATCCTGGGCGCGAGGCGACGCGACATCTCGGCGAGCCACGGCGCGAGATCGGCGCGGCGCACGTAATCGGCGGGAACGGGAGCATCGGCAATGGCCTTGGACAGTCCCGCCACGACCGACGGCGCGAGGAGTTCCTCCTCCTGGGCGCCGGCGGCCGCGCTGGCCGCGAACGCGAGCGCGAAGGCAACGACAACGACACGCAGCATCGCCGCCATCGCAAGCGGTTCGTCGTGCTTCATGGCGCCGGTCCGGGCTTCATGGGGGCGAGGAGGACGGGCTTGCCGGCACGGCAAGCGCCAGGCGCTCCTGCACGAAGGCGGCGATTGCAGCGTGCGCCACCGCTGTCGCGGCGGTCTCGCGCCGCGCCTGGTATTCGACGTTGCCCTCCTTCAAGCTGCGATCCCCGATCGTGATGCGGTGCGGTATGCCGATGAGCTCGAGGTCAGCAAACATCACGCCAGGCCGCTCACCGCGATCGTCGAGCAACACCTCCACGCCCGCGGCCTCGAGTTCGTCGTGCAGCCTGTCGGCTGCGGCGCGAACCGCCTCGCTACGATCGTAGCCGACCGGGGCGATCGCGACGGTAAACGGCGCCAGCGGCTCCGGCCAGATGATGCCGCGTGCGTCGTGATTCTGTTCGATCGCCGCGGCCACCACCCGGGTCACGCCGATTCCGTAGCAGCCCATCTCGAGCGCGCGCGACTGCCCGGCAGCGTCCAGATACGTCGCTCCCATCGCCTCCGAGTACACGTGCCCGAGGGCGAAGACGTGGCCGACCTCGATGCCACGCACGATGTCGAGCGTGCCCTGGCCGTCGGGTGAAGGGTCGCCCTTGACCACGCTGCGGATGTCGGCCACGAGATCGGGCTCGCGGCAATCACGGCCGAAGTTGACACCGGCGAGGTGCGCGTCGGGCGCGTTCGCGCCGCAGACGAAATCGGCCATCACCGCGACCGAGCGATCGACCACGAGCGGCAACTCCGGCGGGATGCCGACCGGTCCGAGATAGCCGGGAGGGCCGCCCGTGGCAGCGACGATCTCGGCGTCGGTCGCCCAGCGCCAGTCGGCCATCCCGGGAAGCTTGCCGATCTTCACCTCGTTGCCCATGTGATCACCGCGCACGAGGAGCATGTGGGCGCGTCCGTCGGCCCACACCAGGAGGCACTTGACGGTGCGTGCAAGCGGCACGCCAAGGAGTTGCGCGACCGCCTCGCAGGTGGCAAGGCCGGGTGTTGCCACCGTGGTGCACGCTTGCGTCGGCGCAGGGCGGGTGCACGTCGGTGCCACCGCTTCGGCCTTCTCCACGTTGGCCGCGTAGCTCGACCCGGTGCTGTAGGCCAGCGCATCCTCGCCCGACTCGGCCAGGACCTGGAACTCGTGCGACGAGAGTCCGCCGATCGCGCCCATGTCGGCGTCGACCGCGCGAAACTTGAGGTCCATGCGCGTGAAGATGCGGGTGTACGCGTCGTACATCCGGCGATAGCTCACCATCATGGCGTCGGCGTCGACGTCGAACGAGTACGCGTCCTTCATGATGAATTCGCGCGCGCGCATGACGCCGAAGCGGGGGCGGATCTCATCGCGGAACTTGGTCTGGATCTGGTAGAAGTTGACGGGAACCTGGCGGTAGCTGCGGATCTCGCGACGGACGATGTCGGTGATCACCTCCTCGTGCGTCGGGCCCAGCACGAAGTCGCGCTCGTGCCGGTCCTTCATGCGCAGCATGTTGGGGCCCATCTTCTCCCAGCGGCCGGTTTCCTGCCACAGCTCGCCAGGTTGCACCACCGGCATCACGAGTTCGAGCGCGCCGGCACGATTCATCTCCTCGCGCACGATCGCCTCGACCTTGCGCAGCGTGCGCAGGCCGAGCGGCATCCACGTGTAAAGACCGCTGCCGAGCTTCCTGATGAGGCCGGCGCGCAGCATGAGCTTCTGGCTCGTGACATCGGCCTCCGCCGGCGCCTCCTTGAGCGTCGACAGGTAGAACGTGGAAACGCGCATGACGTTGTTTTTGCGAAGCAAACCGGGAATTGTACCGGACGCGAGGCCGCCCTCGCGCGAGGGCGGCCTCCCCGTGGCGCCGCTTGCGCGGCAGCGCCGGCCGGGTGTCGTCGCCTTGTGCGCGCTTGCGCCGCGCGCGACCGACCGCGCGTCAGTGCACGCGTCGCGCGAGGTCGATGTCGAGGTACTGGAAGTATGCCGAGAACGGTGACGGGTAGTACCCCATGAGCCAGGGCTGGATGAACGCGTTCTCGACGTCGACGAGCAGCGGGATGACCGGTGCGTAGCCTTGCAGGATCGCCGTCATCGTGCGCGCGGCGCGCATCCGCGCCGGCTCGTCACGCGCGCGCACGAAAGCGCGATACGCGCCGTCGTAGGCATCGTAGCGGAAGCGCGATTCGTTGGCCTCGGGCGGCATCGGTCCATAGAAGGTCTGGAAGATGAGGCCGTTGGGGTTGGCGGAGCGGCCGTGGATGGTGAGCGCGAACTGGCCTTGCGCGGCCGCCTTGAACAGGTCCTGGACTGGAACCGCGCGGAAGTCGAGGCGCACCCCGATGGCGTCCATGTTCTTCTTGAGCAACGTCTGGATCTCGCGCCAGACGGTGCCGGTGAAGATCGTGAGCACGACGGTCAGCGGCTTGCCCGCGGGCGTGAGCCGCATGCCCTGCGCATCGCGGCGATCGTAGCCGACACGATCGAGCAGCGCCGCCGCGGTCGCGGGATCGTACGAACGCGCGGGAGCCTTGGCGTCGAAACCGGAAATGCCCGGCGCGACGATCTGGTTCGTGGGCAGCGCCTGGCCGTGATAGACGACGTCCTTGAGCGTCTCCACGTCGATGCCGAGCGCGATCGCGCGCCGCAGCGCCGTGTGTTCGCGGTCCATGCCGCCGATCGTTGCGTCGTCCATGTTCACGTACAGCGAGCGCACCGAGTTCGTGGCGTAGCTGATGCGCGTGACACCGCGCGCCGCGAGCGCCGGAGCGAGCGCGCCGTTGGCCAGCAGCGGGCCGACCGCCTCGCCACGCACCACGATCACGTCGACGGCACCGCGATCGAACTCCAGAACGCGCACGTTCTGCTCGTCGATGACCTGCGCTTCGATGCGACCGATGGCCGGGAGCTTGCGGCCCTTCATCGCCGCGGCGATCGGCGCGGCCGCAGGGTTGCTCGTCGCGGGAAATTCGAGCGCGCGGTAGTCGGGGTTGGCCTCGAGCACGAGACGCGAGCCGCGCTGCCATTCCTTCAGCGTGTACGGACCCGTGCCCACCGCTCGCGCCTGGATGTCGCCTTTCGCCGCGTCGACGACTTCGCGCGCGACGGCTTCGATCACGAGCAGGCCGAGCGCGACGGCATACTTCTCCTCGCCAAAGCGCAGTTGCAGCGTGTAGCGGTCGATCGCGCGCAGCCCTTCGATCGTCGCGTCGTAGTCGAAGCGCGCGCCCGGCCGACGCGCGGCGTCGACCACCGCACGCATGCCGACGATGAGGTCGGTGACTTCCGGGTCACCGCCGCCGCGCAGGTTGGGGTCGCAGTAGCGCTTGATCGAGTAGACGTAGTCCTCCGCCACGAGCTCGCGTGGCTTGCCACCGAAGGCAGGGTCGGGGGTGAAGTGGATTCCGGCCTTGAGGCGAATCGTCCACGTCCTGCCGTCGGCGGACAGCGTCGGTGGGCCGGCGGCCGTCCGCGGCGCCGGACCGGGCGGCCGATCGAGGTAGTGCCACTCGTACATGCCCTCGTAGATGAGCTGCGCGACGTCGCGCGAGTACTTGTCCTGCAGCTGGTGCGGATCGAGCGTGTCGATGTCGCTGATCGCAAGGCGCAGCACCTTGGCAGGATCCGCGGCGTGCGCCGGCAACGCGGCGCACGCGCAGAGCATCGCCGCGAGGAGCGCAAGCGCGCGTCGCATCGGGCGTGTCTCGTCGGCGAGGGCGTGGGGGCGCGGCACGGGGACGCGGTCGCGCTGCACGCGCGGCCGCGTCTCGTCAGCCTGAAGGCGACGGCATCATCGCGCGGGGCCTCACGGCCCGCGTGACGGCGTCAGCGCACGACCAGGACCGGCAGCTTGCTGTGCGTGAGCACCTTCGTGGTTTCGCTGCCGAGGAGGAGCGACGCCAGGCCACGCCGTCCGTGCGAGGCCATCACGATCGTGTCGGCCTTCGCCTTCTTGGCGCCGGCGAGAATCGCTTCCCACGGCGAGTTGTTCGCGGCCTGCATCGTCGCGACCTCGACGCCCTTGACCTTCGCCGCGGTCCGGTCGAGGAGCTTCGTCGCTTCCTCCTTCATCGCCTTCGCGTAGTCGCGGCGCGAGACCATGCCGACCGACATCCCCTCGGCGTAGACCTGCATCGGGTACTCGGGGACGACGTGCATGAGCGTGACGCGGCCCCCGGTCGCCTTGGCGAGGTCGACCGCATAGGTCACGGCCTTGAGCGAGAGCTTGGAACCATCGATGGGAACCAGCAGATGTTTGTACATCGTCACTCCCTTTCGTGTCGTCGATTGAGGTTGTCGGTGCAGTCCACGTTTCATGATACCTCCGCGCACGCCGCGCTGGTTGATGGCCATCAAGTCCGCGCGTGCGACAATGCACGCCAGCGCCGCCGCAGGCATGCGGCGCGCACCGCCCGCACTCGCAACGTCCCTTGAGTTCGCACGCCATCGCCGACATCCACGCGTGGGCACGCGACAGCCTCGTCGCCGAGACGGGGCTCACCGCGCAGGCCCTCGATGCCCGGATCGCGGATGCGCTTGCCGCACTGGTGGCAGGTCCCGATGCGGCCGCGCTGGCTCGCGTCTTCACCACGGCACCGTCGGCCGACGTCCATCGCCACGTCTGGCGCATCCTTGCGCACTGCGAGCGCAGCGGCGCCTTCGGTCACGGATCGCTGGTGCGCCTGTTCGCAATCCCCGTCGTCGTCGTCGCTGCCTTGACCGATGGCCAGGCCGACCACCGCCAGCTGCCAGGGGTGCTCGACGATGTCGCCGCACTCACATCGTTGCTCGTCGAGCACGGCGCGCTGGCCGGAAACCGGACGCTGGCGCTCGCCGCGGCGCTCGCGGACACGAATGCGCTCGACTTCGCCCGCCTGCCCGATCTCTTCGCCGCGGCGACGCGTGTGGCGACCGACGCCGACGCCGCAAGACCCGACCTCGCCCCGGCGCCGATCATGGTGACGACGCAAACCGAGTCGGTCCACCTGCGCTTCATCGTGGGGTCGGCGCTCGCCGCGCCGCGCGCGGCGCTCTTCGATCGCAGCGAGGTCGGCCCGTGGTCGCTCCCCTTCACGCAGCGGCTGTGCGCGATGCTCGCCGTCGCCGGGACGTCGGTCCTGGCGCTGCCGCGCGCGCCGCAACCGCTGGTCGAGGCGGTGTGGCAGGGTCGCCTCGCGCAGCGTGAGGTCTCGGCACAGCTCTTCGTCAGCAATGCGTTGCGCGAGCTCCGGTCCCGGGTCGGCGAACCCGCCGCGGTCATCAGCGTGCACCAGCGCGACCCCGATGCGGCACCGTTCGAAGTGCGCCTGTCGCTGTCGTCGCCGTTCGAGCCGGGCGCGGCCCAGGGCCTGCGCTGTCCGCTGTGGCCGCTCGATCGCGCCGAAGACGTCGTGACCATGCTCGCCACGCTGCTCGCGGATTGCCGGGTGAGCGCCGTACGCCGCGAGCCCGGCGTGCATCCGGATCGGGATCCACGAACCGGAGCTCCGCTGCTGTTCAAGGCCGCCCAGGGCGCGGGCGACGCGGCACCGCACTGAACGCTAGGTTCCGGCCGCGCGCGGCGACGTCGGTGCGCCACCCTTGCCGTAGCGCCGGACGTGGCCGATGCCGCTGATGCGCTCGGTGACTTCGGGGTCGCCCAGGTATTCGATTTCGCCGGCGCCGGAAATCGACGCCTGGAGCGTGTGCGTGGCGTGCACGACGACCTGCCCGGCGCCGGCCACCGTGACCGTGGCATCGCGGCTGACGAGATCGGCGGCACGGTATTCCCCGGCCCCGGAGATGCTGACCGTTTGTGTCGTGACGGTGCCTGCCATGCGTGCGCGCAAGGCGCCGGCCCCCGAAACCGCGAGCGTGTCGGCGGCGAGGCCGCCGACCTCGATCGACGTTCCGCCCGCCCCCGAGATCTCGAGCCGCGGCGTGCGCAGCCCGTCAACGGTGACCTTGACCGTCCCGGCGGCCGCAATCGCTTCGAGCTGCCGGAACACGACGGTGATGCGCGGCGTCCGTCCGCCGCCACGATCGAGGAGCCAGTTCCACCACGGCGCATTGTCGCTGGACTCGAGGTGCAGCGTGCCGTCGCGAACACGCGCCGACGTGTACGCACCCGCGTCGCCGGCCACCGAGGTGACGCTCTCCCGGTCGCCTTGCACGAGGGTGACCTCAGCGGTTCCCGCGACGTCGATGCGGCGGAACGGCGGCAGCGCCTGCGTCGTCGGCGTCGCGCTCAGGGGAACGCTGCCGGTGGCAGCACCGGGGCGGGGGTCGAACGAGATCGTCGACAGGGTGACGTAGGTGAGCAGCGCGGCGAGCAGCACCGAGCCGATGATGATGAGGGGAAGCGTGAAGCGCTGCATGGCCGGATCGATGTGGCTGGGAGGATACCCCGCTGCGGTTGGATGCGCCGACGCACGGTGGCGGATTCGCCGGCGTCGCGACGGCGTGCCGGTCGCACCCGGTGGCCCCGAACGAGGCAGGGCGGGCCGCTGCGCCGCGCGCGTATAGTAAGCGCCTCGCCTTCGCCCCTCCTCGCATCCGCCCCATGAGCTTCGAGCGCGTCCCCGCCGGCAACGACCTGCCGAACGACTGCAACGTCGTCGTCGAGATCCCGATGCACAGCGATCCCATCAAGTACGAGATCGACACCGAGACCGGCGCGGTCTTCGTCGATCGCTTCATGTCGACCGCGATGCACTACCCGTGCAACTACGGCTACATCCCGCAAACGCTCGCCGACGACGGCGACCCGTGCGACGTGCTCGTGCTCTCGCCGGTGCCGCTCATCACCGGCGTGGTCGTGCGCTGCCGACCGATCGGCATGCTCAAGATGGACGACGAGGCGGGCGGCGACAGCAAGATCCTCGCCGTGCCGATCGACAAGCTCTCTTCGCTGTACCGCGACATCAAGTCGCCGCGTGACCTGCCGGCGATCACCACGCAGCAGATCGCGCACTTCTTCGAGCATTACAAGGATCTCGAGCCCGGCAAGTGGGTGCGCGTGGCGAGCTGGGTCGAAGCCGACGAGGCGCGGGCCGAGATCATGCGAAGCGCGGCACGCTTCGCGCGGCCCAAGCGCGCGCGCAAGTGACCGCCGCGCACGCCGTGCGCGTCCGCGCCGCACCGGGCGACGCGTCGCGCGCCGATGCCTGAAGCCCCGGGCGCCGTACGCGGTGCCGCGTTCTTTCCGGCGCTCTTCGTGCTCCTGTGGAGCACGGGATTCATCGCCGCGAAGTACGGCCTGCCGTACGCGCCACCGTACGCGTTTCTCGCCTGGCGCATGCTCTTCGTGTGGCTGCTGCTCACGGTGGTTGCCGTCGTCGCCAACGCGCCGTGGCCGCGCGGATGGGTCGAGTACCGCGACCTCGCGATCGTCGCGGTCCTCGTGCACGTGCTGTATCTGGGCGGGGTGTTCGTCGCGCTCGACGGTGGCATGGCGGCCGGAACGATCGCGATGCTCGTCGGCCTGCAACCCGTCCTGACGGTGGTCCTCGCCTGGGTCTGGCTCGGCGAGGCGGTCACGCTGCGGCAGTGGACCGGACTCGCCTTCGGGCTTTCCGGCGTCTACTTCGTGGTGCGCCACAAGATCGACTTCAGCGACAGCCTGCAAGGGCTCGCACCTGCGGCAATCGCGCTCGTGGGCATCAGCGTCGGGACGCTCTACCAGAAGCGGCACTGCGCGCACGTCGATCTGCGCAGCGGTTCCGCCGTGCAGTTTGCCGTGTGTGCGGCGATCTTCGTGCCGCTGACCGCGCTCGTGGAGACGCGCCCCGTCGCCTGGACGCCGAGTTTCGTCTTCGCGCTCGGGTGGTCGGTGTTCGTCCTGTCGGTCGGAGCGATCTCGTTGCTCTATTGGCTCCTGCGTCACGGCGCGGCAGCCAACGTCGCCGGGCTCTTCTATCTCGTGCCGCCGGTGACCGCGGTGCAGGCCTACGTCCTGTTCGGCGAGAGCCTCGATGCGTTGGCGCTCGCCGGCATGGCGCTCATCGCGATCGGCGTCGTGCTTTCGCGGGCGCGGCCGTCGCCGTAGCGGCGAGCGCCGGGTCGTCGTCGCCGGCCTCGGGCGCGCGTGCCGCCGGCGGCAGGAAGAGTTCCGGTTCCGCCTCCACGATGCGCCGCACGTAGTCCCATACCGCGCGCACGCGTCGCAGCCGATACCAGTCGGCATGCGTCGCGAGCCAGAACGTGCGCCGCCACTCGGCCTGCGCGGGGAGCAGGGCGACGAGGCCGTGCGCAGGCACGAGATAGCGCGCGAGCACGCCGATGCCGAGGCCGCCACGGATCGCGGCGACCTGCGCCAGCATCCCCGACGAGGAGATGCGCATGCGCTGCGACGGCAGGAAGTCGTCGAGGTAGTGCAGTTGCGGCGACAGCAGCAGTTCGTCGATGTAGCCGATGAGGTTGTGCCGGGCGACGTCGTCCCAGGTGACGATCGGCTCGTGCCGGCGCAGGTACTCGGGTGCCGCGTACAACCCGTAGGTGAAGTCGGTCAGCCGCGCCGCGATGTGTCGCGTGTGCTGCGGGCGGTCGAGCGTGACGATGATGTCCGCCTCGCGCGCCGTGAGGCTCGGGAAGCGCGGCAGCGTGAGGAGTTCGATGTCGAGTTCCGGGTGACGCTCGAGCAGCGATGCCAGGCGCGGTGCGAGGAAGGTGGTGCCGAAACCCTCCGGCGTGCCGATGCGCACGATCCCGGAGACGCGACCGGCTTCACCGCGTGCCTCGTCGTGCAGGAGCGCAATGTTGTTCTCGATCGTCTCCGCGTGCGCGAAGAGGCGCTGTCCGGCATCGGTGAGGACGTAGCCGTCGCTCGTCGACTCGAACAGGCGACAGCCGAGTCCGCGTTCGAGTTGCTCGACGCGACGCGCGACCGTGGTGTGATCCACGCCGAGCTTGTTGCCCGCGCGCAGCAGCCGCCGATGCCGCGCGAGCTCGAGGAAGTAGCGAAGGTCGTCCCAGGCCATCGTGTGGATTTTTGCACACCTGGTGCGCCCGCGCGCGCGGAGCGGACTCGCACCGCGGCGCTTAACATCCGGCGGTCGTCGCCCTCAGGGTCGTGGGCGACCCCGGCCGGGTCACGCCAAACGCACGCGCCACCCTACCCCGATACCGGACGCAGGATGCGACCGTCACCCCATGGTTGCAGCACCGCGCCGGGCCAGCGCCACAGGAGGACAGCTTGACCACACGCTTCGCTTGCAGGACATCCACCCTCGTCGTGGTGGCGCTCACCGCCCTGGTCGCCGGCTGCAACGACGGCGGCGGGTCGACCGAATACAACACGCTACCGGCGAACATCAGGAACTTGCAGCCGGTTGCAAGCTACGACGGCGTGAGCAACGACCTCTTGACCGCGGGGCTGGGCAAGACCGGCATCGGGGGTGCGGCCCCGGGTTTTGCCGACCCCGTGAATCCGACCGTGCCCGAACTGCGCCGGCGGGCGATCTATACGGGATACCGCGGGGTGATCGACCCCACCGCCGCCGGCGGCTACGGCACGCTGTACGGACCGAACATCGACGTCAACGGCAACGACACGCTCGGTGAGGGCAAGATCGCCGGCAAGGAGTACCTCGCTTTCGCCGACGACGGCAGCGGCCGGAAGAACGTCACGCTGATGGTCCAGTTGCCGGCGAACTTCGACCCGGCCAACGCGTGCATCGTGACGGGGCCGACCTCGGGATCGCGCGGCATCTACGGCGCGATGGGAACCGCCGGTGACTGGGGTCTCAAGCACAAGTGTGCGGTGGCCTATACCGACGCCGGGAAGGGCGTCGGCTACCAGGACCTCATGGCCGACAAGGTCAACCTGATCGACGGCCGGCTCGTGACGCGGGCGAGTGCGGGCACGGCGGCGACGTTTGCCTCGGACCTCACGGGTTCGGCGCTCGCGACGTACAACGCGGCGTATCCCAACCGCATCGCCTACAAACACGTCCATTCGCAACAGAACCCCGAGCGTGACTGGGGCAAGAACGTCCTCGACAGCATCCGCTTCGCCTTCTGGGTCATCAACGAGAACCACGGCACGCTCGATGTGGCCGCCGACAGGCGCATCGTCACGTTCACGCCGGCCAATACCATCGTCATCAGTTCGTCGATCAGCAACGGCGGTACCGAGTCGCTGCAGGCGGCCGAGCAGGACGTCGATGGCCTCATCACCGGCATTGCGGTCGCCGAGCCGAATGCGCAACCGAACGGCATGGCCGGCGTGACGGTCAATTTCGGCGGGCAACCGGTGGCCAACGCCGGCAAGCCGCTCATCGACTACTTCACCTACCGCATGCTCTACGAACTGTGCGCGTCGATCGCGCCGTCGGCACAGGCGGGCAACGGCGTGCGCCCGGGCTGGCTCGGTTTCGGTACGGCACCGCTCGGCAATGCCTTCACGCAGGCCAACGGCGTCGAGTTGCAGGCGATCGCCCAGGGCCGGTGCCAGAGCCTCGCCGACAAGGGGCTCGTGGCGGGCAGCACCCCGACGCAACAGGCCGAAGCGGCGCTCGCCAAGCTGCGCGCGTACGGCTGGGACGACGCGCTCATCAACGCGCTGCACGCGTCGCACTATCGCCTCGCCGACGCCTACGTCGCGGTGGGCTACGTGATCGCGTACGGCAAGTTCTCGGTGTCGGACAACGTGTGCGGCTTCAGCCTCGCCAACGTCGACGCGACAGGCAAGGTCGCCGCGCAGGTCCCCGCCGTGCAGTCGAGCCTGTTCTCGACGAGCAATGGACTCAACACCGGAGGCGAGATCATCTACAACGACTCGGTCGGCGGTCCACGCTCGTACCACGTCGGCGTGTCGCCGTCGACGCAGCGCGTCGACGGTTCGCTCGATGCCTTCTTGTGCCTGCGCAGCATGGTCACCGGCGTCGATGCGGTCACCGGTGCCGCGCTCGTTGGCGCCGAGCTCGCGATGAGCCAGCGTGTGCAGGCAGGCATGCGCGACGTGCTCCTGAACGGCAACGTGCGCGGCAAGCCGCTCATCATCGTCGCCGGACGCAGCGACGCCCTCGTCCCCGTGAATCACGCCGCGCGCGCCTACGTGGCATTGAATTCGAAGGTCGAGGCCAACCCCAACGTGCGCTATTACGAGATCGAAAACGGCAATCACTTCGATGCCTTCCTGCCCAACGCGGCCGGTGGCGGCGTGCAGGGCTACGACACGCTGCTCGTCCCGGTGCATTACTACTTCACCAACGCGATGGACCTCCTGTGGGCGCGCCTGAAGGGCAATGCCGCGCTGCCGGCGAGCCAGGTGGTGCGTACCACCCCGCGCGGCGGCACGCCGGGGGCGGCGCCGCCCATCACCACGGCCAACGTCCCGAAGGTCGCGGCGTCGCCGGCGGCCGCCAACACGATCACGGTCGGCAACGGCACGATCAACGTTCCGCGCTGACGCCTTCGGGGTCACTCCGCGGCGCGGGGCTGCGCAGCGAGCCGGGCCGGGATCCCGCGGTGCAGTGGCCGCGGCTGCGCCCGGCCGGCCGCGCCGTTCAAGTGGGATCTTCCCGGTGCACGCCCGTCGCGCTGTCGGTGACGAGGTACGTGCCGGCGATGCGGTCGTGGAGGAACTGCCGGTCGCGATCGATGAACGCCCACAGGAAGCCCAGCGCGATGAGCCACGTCGCGTGCGCGCCCAGACCCCACGGCGCGAGTGCGGCGTACGCCGCCGTGGCGAGCAGGGGGCCGATCCAGGCAGCGAGGTAGCGCAAGAGCGCGGTACGCGGCGGCAGCGGTGTGCCGTCGCCGCGCACGAGGCGCAGGCGCCACGTCTTCATCGGCAGCGTGCGCCGGCCGCGCGACCAGCACCAGCAGAAATACCCGGCGAGGGCCGCAAAGACGATCCAGAAGAGGGCGAGGCGCTGGGGAAGCGCGGGAACGACGAGGTCGTCGGCGTGCCCGGCAGGCCGTGGCGTGACGAACGGCAGCAGCGCGAAATTGACGACGAAGAGCAAGGCGACGAGGAGCAGGCCCTCGTAGACGAGCGCCGCCGCGCGGCGTGCAAGCGACGCGCTTCGGGCCCGGAGCGGCGGTGCAGGGGAAGCGTTCGAGGCGGGCGCGGTGCGCAAGGCGGAGTCAACGGCCGCGCAGCGGATCGGCGCCCGGCGTTGCCCGCGGTGCCGCGCCGGAGCGCGGTGCGCCCGTGGCCGGCGGCGTGGTCGCGGCGCCCGACTTCCCGCCGTTGCGCGGCGCGGCTGCGCCGAGTTCGCGGCGCTCGTCGGGCGTGAGGCTCTGGTATTCCTGCCAGCGCTGGCGAACCTCGCTCTTCTGATCGGGCGGGAGCTGTCGCATCGACTTGTAGCGTTCGCGCGCGGCCTGGCGCTCCTGCGGTGTCAACTCGGCCCAGGGCTTCATCTGTTCCTGGATCCGGCGCTGCTCCGCCGGGGTCATGGTCGAATAGCGCTTGGCGATGCCGCGCCACTTTTCCTTGCGCTGTGGCTCCAGGCGATCCCAGTCGGAGGCGAGTGGCGCCAAGACCTGCCGCTCGGCCGGGGTGAGCTGCGACCAGGTGGGCGACCCGGAACCCGTCTGCGCGTAGGCCGCCGGCACCGCGACGAGCGCCCAGGCCAGAACGACGACGGCAATCGCAGGCGTGCCGTCGGCCATCAGCGCTGATAGCTCGTAAGCCAGGTCTGGAAACCGCGATCGACGTAGGCGTCGATCGGCAGGTCCGACGTGAGGATCTGGACGTCGAGGTCGGCAATCTCGCCGGTCCGGTGATCGGTGTGCCACGCCTGATAGCCGAAGTACAGCATCCCGAGGGCGACGACGCCGACGATCGCCCACCACCCCATGCGGCGCGGGCGATGGAAGCCGCCGCTTCCCGGGCCCACCCCGGCGAGCGCGAGTTCGGGCTGCACCGCCGCGACCGTCGCCTCGAGGCGCGCGAGCGCGCGTGCCCGCGCCTTTTGCAATCGGTAGCGCACGTCGGGGTCCATCGCCGCCGTGCCAGAGTCCAGGTAACCCTTTATTTTGGTTGCGAATTCTTGTTCGTCACGGATCATAGGCTGACCCCCTTGGCGGCGAGCATCCCGGCCAAAGCGTGGACGGCGCGCGAGCAATGGGTCTTCACGCTGCCTTCGGTGCATCCCATCGCGGCGGCGGTTTCCGCCACATCCAGTTCTTCCCAGTAACGCAGCAGAAATGCTTCCCGTTGACGCGCCGGAAGCGCCGCGATCGCCTCTTCGATCAGTCCGACGATTTGCACTCGCTCGACCTGCCGCGCGGGATCTTCGAGCGCGTTCGAATCCGATTTCGCAGGCAATGCGTCGAGCGGATCGAATTCGTCGTCCTTGTCGTCGTCTCGGCCCAACGCCGAGAGCGTGGTGACTGCGGCATTTCTGACCTTTTGCCGCCGGAAATGGTCGTGGATCGAGTTCTGCAAGATGCGGGCAAACAGGCGAGGCAGTTCGGCGGCGGGCTTGTCGTGGTACTTTTCTGCAAGTTTAAGCATCGCATCCTGGACAATGTCGAGCGCGGCATCCTCGTCCCGAGTGGCGAAAAACGCGTGCTTGTACGCCCGCCGTTCGGTTTCGGCGAGGAACGTCGAGATTTCGGTGGGCGTGGCCAGGGTCGTGAGCTTGGGTCGCGGGCGGCCGAGGCATTATAGGTGGCGTCGGCCACGCGTCATCGGGGCCGGGGCGCCGGCGGCAGCCGCAGCGCGTGCCGCGGCGCGGCCGTCGCCTCGTGCTGCGACGCCACAACCTTCCCCCCGACGCTCGGTTTTGCACCGCAACATCTTGACCATTCGACCGGCGAACGGCTAATCTTCCGGAGTCGTCGCCGCGGCATGGCGACGACGGGCAGTACTGCAAAAACGGCCGTGCGCGGTCCCTCCAGCGGCGCCACAAGCACCGCGGAGCCTCCAAGGATCGGACGCGGGTTTTCCAAAGTCGCGGCTCGCCTACCACGGGCCACCAGGCCTTTGCCGTTGTGCGCGCATACCTCACGGCGCGCCAGGCGCGGATTGCAGTGCCCGGACGGCGCGCGCGCCTTCCGGACCGATCCATCGACGAAACGAACGAGGCTTTTCATCATGCAACTCACGGGTGCGGAAATCGTCATCCGCTGCCTCCAGGAAGAGGGCGTCGAGTACGTCTTCGGCTATCCGGGCGGTGCGGTGCTCAACATCTACGACGAGCTCTTCAAGCAGGACAAGGTCAAGCACGTCCTCGTCCGGCACGAGCAAGCGGCGGCGCACGCGGCCGACGGGTACTCGCGCAGCTCGAACAAGGTCGGCGTGGCGCTCGTCACGTCGGGGCCGGGAGTGACCAACGCGGTCACCGGCATCGCGACGGCGTACATGGACTCGATCCCGATGGTCGTCATCACGGGGCAGGTGCCCACGCACGCGATCGGCCAGGACGCCTTCCAGGAGTGCGACACGGTGGGCATCACGCGCCCCTGCGTCAAGCACAACTTCCTCGTCAAGGACGTGAACGATCTCGCGCTCACGATCAAGAAGGCCTTCTACCTCGCGGCGACCGGGCGCCCCGGGCCGGTGCTGGTCGACATCCCCAAGGATGTGACGCAGGCGACGGCCGAGTTCTCGTATCCCAAGACGGTGTCGATGCGCTCGTACAGCCCGGTGACGAAGGCGCACTCCGGTCAGATCAAGAAGGCGGTCAGCCTGCTCCTCGAAGCGAAGCGGCCGATGGTGTACGCCGGCGGCGGCGTCGTCCTGAACGACGCCGCGGCGCAGTTGACGCGTCTCGTGCGCCTGCTGGGCTTTCCCTGCACCAATACCCTGATGGGCCTGGGCGGCTTCCCCGGGACCGATCCGCAGTTCACCGGGATGCCGGGCATGCACGGCACCTACGAGTCGAACATGGCGATGCAGCACTGCGACGTGCTCCTCGCGGTGGGCGCGCGCTTCGACGACCGCGTGATCGGCAATCCTGCGCACTTCGCGCGCAACGAGCGCAAGATCATCCACGTCGACATCGATCCGTCGTCGATCAGCAAGCGCGTGAAGGTCGACGTCCCGATCGTCGGCTACGTGGGCGACGTGCTCGACGAGATGGTGAAGATCATCGAATCCTCACCGTCGCGTCCGGATCCGGCCACGCTCAAGGCCTGGTGGGGCGAGATCAAGGAATGGCAGCGCAAGGACTGCCTCAAGTACGACACCAAGAGCAAGCTCATCAAGCCGCAATTCGTCGTCCAGAAGCTCTACGAGCTCACCAAGGGTGACGCCTTCATCACCTCGGACGTCGGCCAGCACCAGATGTGGGCCGCGCAGTATTACAAGTTCGACAAGCCGCGGCGCTGGATCAACTCGGGGGGCCTGGGCACGATGGGCTTCGGCTTGCCGTCGGCGATGGGAACGCAACTCGTCAATCCCGGCGCGACGGTGGCCTGCATCACCGGCGAGGCGTCGATCCAGATGTCGATCCACGAGCTGTCGACCTGCCGCCAGTACCGCTTGCCCATCAAGATCGTGAACCTCAACAACCGCTACATGGGCATGGTGCGGCAGTGGCAGGAGTTCTTCTACGGTAACCGGTACTCCGAGTCGTACGTCGACGCGCTGCCGGACTTCGTCAAGCTCGCCGAGGCGTACGGGCATGTCGGCATGAAGATCGAGAAGCCGGGCGACGTCGAGGGGGCGCTGAAGGAAGCGCTGAAGCAGACCGAGCGCCTCGTCTTCCTCGACTTCATCACCGACCACAAGGAGAACGTGTTCCCGATGGTTCCCGGCGGCAAGGGGTTGACCGAGATGATCCTGGCGGAGGAGCTGTGAGGCATATCCTGTCCATCCTGAGCGAGAACGAAGCCGGCGCGCTGTCGCGCATCTCCGGGCTCTTCTCGGCGCGCGGCTACAACATCGATTCGCTCACGGTCGCGCCGACCGAGGACCCCACCATGTCGCGCTTCACGATCGTCACGACCGGAACCGACGACATCATCGAGCAGATCACCAAGCAGCTGAACAAGCTCGTCGACGTGGTCAAGGTCGTCGATCTCACCGACGGCAACCACATCGAGCGCGAGTTGATGCTCGTGAAGGTGCGCGCCGCCGGGAAGGATCGCGACGAGATGAAGCGGCTCGCCGACATCTTTCGCGGCCGCGTGCTCGACGTCACCGACAAGAGTTACACGATCGAGCTCACCGGGACGAGCGAGAAGCTCGACGCGTTCCTGCAGGCGATCGAACCTGGCGTGATCCTCGAGACGGTGCGCACCGGCGCCTCGGGCATCGGCCGCGGCGAGCGGGTCCTGCGCGTCTGACGGTGATTGACGAGGCGATGGGTCGGCACCGCGCGTGGCGCGGGCCGCTGCATCGCGTGCTGGGATGTTGAATTCGAATCTCGACAACGGAGAAGAAGATCATGATGAAGGTGTACTACGAGAAGGATGCTGACCTCTCGCTCATCAAGGGCAAGAAGGTCACCATCGTCGGCTACGGCTCGCAGGGTCACGCGCACGCGCAGAACCTCAACGATTCCGGAGTCAAGGTGACGGTGGGGCTGCGCAAGGGCGGCGCGTCCTGGGACAAGGCGAAGAAGGCGGGCTTGAAGGTCGCGGAAGTCGGCGACGCCGTCGCCGGCGCCGACGTCGTGATGCTCCTCATGCCCGACGAGCACATCGCCGCGGTGTACAAGGCCGAGGTCGAGCCCAACATCAAGAAGGGTGCGATGCTCGGCTTCGCGCACGGCTTCAACGTTCACTATGGGCAGGTGCAGCCGCGCGCGGACCTGGACGTGGTGATGGTGGCGCCGAAGGCGCCCGGCCACACCGTGCGCTCGACGTATGCCGCCGGCGGTGGCGTGCCGATGCTCATCGCTGTCCACCAGGATGCGTCGAAGAAGGCGCGCGACGTGGCGCTGTCGTACGCGGCAGCGATCGGCGGGACGCGCGCCGGCGTCATCGAGACCAACTTCCGCGAGGAGACGGAGACGGACCTCTTCGGCGAGCAGGCCGTGCTCTGCGGCGGCACCGTGGAACTCATCAAGGCGGGCTACGAGACGCTGGTCGAGGCCGGATACGCGCCCGAGATGGCGTACTTCGAGTGCCTGCACGAATTGAAGCTCATCGTCGACCTGATCTACGAGGGCGGCATCGCCAACATGAACTACTCGATCTCCAACAATGCCGAATACGGCGAGTACGTGAGCGGGCCCAGGATCATCACGCCGGAGACCAAGAAGGCGATGAAGGAGATGCTTGCGCGCATCCAGACCGGCGAGTACGCGCGTGACTTCATCCTCGAGAATCGCGCGGGTGCGCCCACGCTCCTGTCGCGTCGTCGCCTCATGGCCGAGCATTCGGTGGAGGTCGTCGGCGAGAAGCTGCGCTCGATGATGCCGTGGATCAAGAAGAACAAGCTCGTCGACCAGTCGCGCAACTAGCGCGCACGCGGACCGCGGCGCGGCGCCGCGCCGCCGCCCTGCCCTCCGGCCGCCAGCGCGGCTGGGTGGGCATGCTGGTGCTGCTCCTCGCGCTCGTCATCGTGGCGTGGCTCGCCAAGGATGCGCTCGTGAAGTACGGGATGCTGTCGACCAGCACCACCACGACCAAACGCGCCGGACCTGCGGGTGCGGCGCCTTCCGCTACCGAGCCCGCGGTGACGCCGGCCAACGCGATCGAGAAGGCGAAGGCGCTCGAAGGCTTCCTGCAACAGGAGAGCACCAAGCGCGACGGGGGCAACTGAGCGCGACGGCAGTCGCGAGCCGTCGGCACGCTGCGCCTCGCCGCGGCGGTGCTCGCGATGGCCGGGGAGCGGCGTGCGGCGCCGATGGCATAGGGCATAATTCGGGCCGACGCACGTTGCGCGCCCCGCATGTCCCGCCACTATCCGCACCCCGTCATCGCCCGCGAGGGCTGGCCGTTCCTCGTCATCGGCGTCGTCGTCGCGGCGCTTCTCACCTGGCTCGGCTGGGCCGTGCTTGCGCTCCTCGCCTGGGTGGTCGCGGCGTTCGTCCTGCAGTTCTTCCGCGATCCGGCGCGGACCATTCCCGATGCCCCGAAGGCCGTGCTCTCGCCTGCCGACGGTCGCATCGTCAAGGTCGAGAACGGGCGCGATCCGTATCTCGATCGCGACGCGCTCAAGATCAGCGTGTTCATGAACGTGTTCAACGTGCACAGCAATCGCAGTCCGGTCGATGCGACGGTGATCGGTCGCTGGTATCACGCCGGCAGTTTCCTCAATGCGGCGCTCGACAAGGCGTCCCTCGAGAACGAGCGCAACGCGCTGCACCTGCGCACGCCGGCCGGGCAGGACGTGACCTGCGTCCAGGTCGCCGGGCTCGTCGCCCGTCGCATCCTGTGCTACGTCGACCCGGGTGCAGCGCTCGGACGCGGCGAGCGCTACGGCTTCATCCGCTTCGGCTCGCGGGTCGACGTGTACCTCGATCCTTCGGCGCGCCCCAAGGTCGCGGTGGGCGACAAGGTCTTCGCCACCGAGACGATCCTCGCCGAGTTCGCGTAACGCGGACCGCTCCTCGCGCTCGCCATGCAGGACTACGATCACGAACGTGCGGTGCTGAAGAATCGCGTTCGCCGCCGCGGCATCTACATCCTGCCGAATCTCTTCACGCTCGCGGCGCTGTTCGCCGGCTTCTACGCGATCGTGCAGGCGATGAACCTCAATTTCGACCAGGCTGCGATCGCGATCTTCGTCGCGATGGGCCTCGACGGGCTCGATGGCCGGGTAGCGCGGCTCACGCGGACGCAAAGCGCGTTCGGCGCCGAGTTCGACAGCCTGGCCGACATGGTCTCGTTCGGCGCCGCGCCCGCGCTCGTGATGTACGAGTGGGTACTGCGCGACCTGGGGCGCTGGGGCTGGGTTGCGGCATTTCTCTACTGTGCCGGCGCGGCGCTGCGTCTTGCGCGGTTCAACACGATGCTCGACGTGGCCGACAAGCGCTGGTTCACCGGGATCCCGAGCCCGGCGGCGGCCGCGTTGGTGGCGGGCTTCGTCTGGGTCATGGACGACTACGACGTCGATCCGGTGGCGGTGCGCTGGTGGGCGCTCTTCGTCACCGTCCTCGCCGGACTCACGATGGTGAGCAACCTCAAGTACTGGAGCGGCAAGGCGATCAACCTGCGCAAGAGCGTGCCCTTCGTCGTCGTGCTCCTGGCCGCCGTCGCCGTCGCACTCACGGCGCTGCAGCCGCCGCTCGTGCTGTTCGTTGGCTTCGTGGTGTACGCGCTGTCCGGGTACGTCGTTTCGACGTGGCAGTACCTGCGCCACCGGCACCCCGGGCGGACGCGCTGAAGCGATGTCGACGCCGACGCCGCGTATCGCCGTCCTCGTTCCCTGCTACAACGAGGCGCTCACGGTGGCGCGGGTCGTGACCGACTTTGCCGCGGCGCTTCCGGGTTGCGTCGTCTACGTCTACGACAACCGCAGCAGCGATGGCACCGGCGACATCGCCCGTGCCGCGGGGGCCGTCGTGCGCCGCGAGGAGCGACCGGGGAAGGGGGGCGTCATGCGCCGCATGTTCGCCGAGATCGAAGCCGACATCTACGTCGTCACCGACGGCGACGCGACCTACGACGCCACCCGCGCTTCGGAGATGGTCGAGCGCCTGCGCCGCGACGACCTCGATGTCGTCACGGGTGTGCGCGATCACGGCGAGCGCGACGCGGCGTATCGCCGCGGCCACCAGTTCGGCAACCGCGCCTTCAACGCGCTCCTCGGCGTGCTTTTCGGCGAGCGACCCACCGACATGTTCTCCGGCTACCGCGTGATGTCGCGTCGCTTCGTGAAGTCGTTTCCGGCAGAGGCCAGGGGCTTCGAGATCGAGACCGAGCTGACCGTCCACGCGCTCGAGCTGCGCGTGCCCACCGCCGAGGTCGTGACGAGTTACTTCGAGCGTCCCGCCGGATCCACGAGCAAGCTTTCCACCTACAAGGACGGCTTGCGCATCCTCTACACGATGGCACGGCTCTTCCGCGACGTGCGTCCGCTGCCGTTCTTCTTCGGCTGCGCGCTGCTGCTCGCGCTGGCGGGACTGGGGCTCGGCGCCGAGGTGCTCGTCGAATACCTCGACACGCATCTCGTGCCGCGGCTGCCCACCGCGGTGCTCGCCACCGGCCTCATGCTGCTCGCCTCGCTGTGCGTCGTCTGCGGGATGATCCTCGACAGTGTCGCGCGCGGCCGACGCGAGGCGAAGCGGCTCGCGTACCTTGCGGCGGGCGCCTCGGCTCGATAGTTAGCGACCGCGTCGCGGCCCGTGTCACGGCCTTGGCGTCACCGCGTCGGCGCGCGTAACCCGGCACAGTTCGAGCGGGGGTGACGGCATCGTGGATCGAATGCGGACGCAGCTCCCGGCGACCCTGGCAAGGCCGCGCCTGGCCAACGCGTCGCCGCCCGCTCCGGGCGGACTGCTCAACGCGTAGATCGGCCCCTGGTGCGCGCGGATCGTGGCGCTCACCTCATCGTAGAGGCGCTCGGTGTGCCGGGCATTGACAATGTTGTTGTCGATGCCGACCGCGGCGGCGGGAGTCGGGCGCAGCAGCGGGATCACGTAGGAGAGCGGGGCATCGGTCGTGGTGACGACAAGCGCCCCGGGCGCAAGCGGTGGGGCTTCGATCTCGAACCAATGGTCGCCGAAGTCGATGCGCCCCCACGAGCCCGCCTTGGTCGTCACGACGAGGAAGATCGCGGCCGCGATCATCACCACGGGAGCGTGACCCGGCCGAAGGTTCCTCTGCACGAGGGTGATGATGAGCACGCCCGCGAGAGCATCGAGCGTGATGAGGTAGCGATAGTTCGCGTGCTGCGCGGTCCAGAGCAGGAACGAGGCGATGAAGAACGCGCTGAGAAAGCGCCACGCCCGGCTCGATGCGATGCTCGCGGGAGCAGGCATCCGCCCACGCTGCGCGACCCATACCCAGAGCCACACGATGCCGGCGAGCAGCGCGATCCCGTACAGGAGGGGCATTCGCGCGTCGCGGTAGTCGACTTCGCCGACGTACGATGGGCCGGGCGCATGCATGTCGAAGGGGAAGCGCAGCCACGCGCCGAGATCCTTCGGGCCGTACAGCCGACCGATGACCTGTTGCTTGCTCCACCAGGGCGAGGCGATCCACTCGTTGCCGTACGGAAAGATCGGACTCGCATAGTGCGTCCACAGCGCGTGGCCCCAGGGGCCATAGGCGATCGCGAAGCCCGCCAGGATCCCGACACCCATGACGATGGCCTCGCGGAAGCGACCGGCGGTGGCACGCCATGTGAAGGGTCCGCGCAGGACGAGGGCGATGCAGATCGCCACCGCGAAGCTGCCCGCGGTGAGCTTGCCGCCGGTCGCAATGCCGACGAGGATTCCCGCGGCGGCGAGCGCGCCGACCGGCACGGGCGCGCGATCGCTGCGCACCAGCGTGCGGACCACGAGCCACAATCCCGCGAGCACGAATGCGGCGAGGATCCACTCGTTCATCGTCGTGCCCAGGGTGGCGCGGCCCATCGAACTCGTGACGCCGATGGCGACCGACGCGGCGATGGCGACGCGGCGCTCGCCAGCCTCGAGATCCGCGAAGAGCAGGCGTGCGAGAAGGATGAGGAGGAAGGCCGCGACGCCGGTCGGAATGGCGAGCGCAAACGCGATGACACGCGGCGGCCAGTCGAGCGCGACCATCGCGTAGAAGGGGACGTCGAAGAGGGGATTGTGGAACGTCTGGAGCTGCGCCGCGGCGACGTCGGGACCGAAGATGCGACCGCCGAGCCACGCCCAAGGATTGTAGAAGTGGTAATTCTGCAAGTCCCAGTTCGCGTCCTGCCCAGTGAGGATCGACGCGATTCCCGCGGCGACGACGCACAGCGCGAGGAGCAGCGCGTCGGCGGCGAACGTGGGGCGACGCGGTGTCGCGGCGGGCAGGGGGAGCGGGCGCAAGGCGGAGCCGGGCACAGGGCCGCGCGGAATGGAGCGGGCGATTATGCCATCGACCCCGCCGGATGAACTTGCATGCAAGCGCGAAATGCGCTAGGCTTTCGGGTCATGAGCAGTACCTCAGTCACCGCCGTCAGCATCTCTTCGAGCCTCGGGACGCCGTCCCTGTTCGCGCTCGCGCTGAACCTGCGCGGTCTGCTGCTGCGCCTCGCGCGCACATAAATCACACCCCCCAATTCGAGTAATGCCCGTGCCGTCCGGCAGCAGCGGACGGTGAAGTCCCATGTGGCGCGACGCCTTTCCCTTGTCGATGCGCGCGACCCGTTCCAGGAAACGACCATGATCGATGCAGCCGTGAAGTACCGTCCTTTCGCCCCCATCGCCTTGCCCGACCGCCGCTGGCCGTCGCAAGTGATCGTGAAGCCGCCGGTATGGTGCAGCGTGGACCTGCGCGACGGGAACCAGGCGTTGATCGAGCCGATGGATGCCGAGCGCAAGCTTCGGATGTTCCACCTGCTCGTGAAGATGGGCTACAAGGAGATCGAGATCGGCTTCCCGGCGGCGTCGCAGACCGATTTCGACTTCGTGCGGCTCCTCATCGAGCAGGACCTCATCCCCGACGACGTCAACGTCCAGGTGTTGACGCAGGCGCGGGAGGCGCTCATCGAGCGCTCGTTCGAGGCATTGCGCGGGGCGAAGCGCGCGATCATGCACCTGTACAACTCGACGTCGACGACGCAGCGTCGCGTGGTGTTCGGGCTCGACCGCGATGGGATCAAGGCGATCGCCGTCGACGCCGCCCGGATCGTTCGCGACTGCGCCGCGCGGCAGCCGGAGACCGACTGGACCTTCCAGTATTCCCCGGAGAGCTTCACGGGAACCGAGCTCGACTTCGCAAAGGACATCTGCGATGCCGTCGTCGACGTGTGGCAGCCGACTCCCGAGCACAAGGTGATCATCAATCTCCCGGCGACCGTGGAGATGGCCACCCCCAACGTCTACGCCGACCAGATCGAGTGGATGCACCGCAACCTCGCTCGGCGCGACAGCATCGTGCTCTCGCTGCATCCGCACAACGATCGCGGCTGTGGGGTGGCGGCGGCCGAACTCGGTGTGATGGCGGGGGCGGATCGGATCGAAGGCTGCCTTTTCGGCAACGGCGAGCGCACCGGCAACGTATGCCTGGTCACGTTGGGGCTCAACCTCTACACGCAGGGCATCGATCCCGGGATCGACTTCTCCGACATCAACGAGATCATTCGCACGACCGAGCACTGCAACCAGTTGCCGGTCCATCCGCGGCATCCGTACGGGGGTGAGCTCGTCTTCACGGCGTTCTCCGGATCGCACCAGGATGCGATCAAGAAGGGACTCGCGGCGCGGGCGGTCGATCTCGCACGCGGCAACGAGGTGTGGGACGTGCCGTATCTTCCGATCGACCCTGCTGATCTCGGGCGCACCTACGAGGCGGTGATCCGCGTGAACAGCCAGTCGGGGAAGGGCGGTATCGCCTACCTCCTCGAGCGCGACTACGGGCTCGCCTTGCCGCGGCTGCTGCAGATCGAGTTCTCGAAGGTGATCCAGGAGATCACGGACGCGACGGGCAAGGAGTTGTCGCCGGCCGAGATCCACGCGGCGTTCGAGCGCGAATACTTCGCGGCGACCGAGCCGGTGGCCTACGTTGGCCATCGGGCCCAGCACAACGGAAGCGACGGGACGGTGGAGCATCTCGCGGCACGCCTGCGCATCGGCGGCATCGAGACCGTTCTGCACGGGGCGGGCAACGGGCCGGTCGACGCGTTCGTCGCCGCGCTGCGTAGCGGCATGGAGTTGCCGATCCACGTGATCAACTATCACGAGCACGCGATCGGAGCGGGGGCCGACGCGATGGCAGTGGCGTACGTGCAACTGCGGATCGGAACGGATCGAACGATCTACGGCGTGGGACGGGACGCGAATATCGTGACGGCGACGCTGCGCGCGTTGACCAGTGCGATCAACCGCGGTGCGGCAGTGGGTGCGCTCGACGTGCGCGCACCGCAGGCGGCAGTGGCGTAGCACGGCAACTCGCGCCGCGATGGGAGCCGTCGCGCTGCCGTCGCGTCGCGTCGCTGTCGCTGTCGCTGTCGCTGTCGCTGTCGCTGTCGCTGTCGCTGTCGCTGTCGCGTCGCTGTCGCTGTCGCTGTCGCGTCGCGTCGCTGTCGCGTCGCGTCGCGTCGCGTCGCTGTCGCGTCGTCGCGCTGCCGCTGCGACACGGTTGCTCGCCGAAGCGCATCGCTATGGGTCCCGGTGCCTCGGGGCGGCCCGAAACACCGGTCCGCCCGTCGGCACCACCCATGACGCGATGCCGGCTCAATACCGTGTCGCA
>JADZDD010000026.1 GCA_020851235.1 Burkholderiales bacterium
CAAACGTCACGCTGCGCGTGACCAGCGTCGCCCCTTCCGCCGGACTCGGCGGCGATGCAATCGTCGTCACCGGCGGCTCGGCCTCGGCAGGCGCCGCGGTCGGTACCCCCATCCATACGTTGCCACCGCGAATCTCGGGTTCCGGGAAGTACGCGGCGATCTCGGGACTCAACGGAAAATGCGTGCCGCCGACGGCGAGGCCGTACGGGGTCGCCGCGATGCTGCGCAGGCCCTGCTGCTGCATGAAGCCAAAGCCGCTGTTGGTGACCGTGGACCACGTCGTGCCGTCGGTCGTGGCGAGGAGGTCGAAGCCCAACGTCGCGAAGCCACCCGAGTCGAGCGCCCCCTGGAACGTCCCCATGTACAGGCGGTTGTCACCCAGCGGCGCACTGCTTCGGTTGTACGCGTAGTTCAAGAGCCGCCAAAAGTAGAACTGCCGGCCGTTGCGATAGCCGGTCGTCGCGTTGCCGGGTACACCCCAACCCGCGCCGCGGCGCGTGGTCGGCGGACAATCGTCGGCTCCACCGGTGCCGTTGAGATCCTCGAGCGGCAAGGCGCAAAAGAAATTGGGTGGCAGGTCCGGATTGGTGAACCCTCCCGAGGGCAACGCCGCCGCACCCATGCGCGGCTCGCCGATCAGCACCTCGAACGTACCGTTCGCGCGCAGCCGCAGGAGTTCGGCGCGAATGGCGTTGCCATCGAGCACGGGCGCGCTCATCGCGAGGTACATGTCCCCCTTGAACTCGACGATGTCGGCAAAGCCGTCGTTGCGGACGAGCCCGGACGAGGACTTCGGCCGGCCGCCACCACGATCGAGGACCTTGGTCCAGGTCGGCGTGCAGAACAACCACCATCCCGTGCACCCCTCGGTGCGCCACAACTGGCCGCCGGAGACCTCGTTGGTGACCCCGGCGTAGACGTACTTGCCGGTGCTCATCAGCGTGAAGATCGCGCCGTTGTCGGGCTCGCCCATGCCCATGGCGCTGTAATTGCGCCACGGCATGCCCGACACCGGATTGGTGTTGGCGAGCACGATCGGACTGTCGGTGCGGTCCGAATCGAACGTCTGCACGTCACCACCCTTGCCGACCGGCGTCGTGATGAGCACCTGTCCCAGCGCCGGATCCCTGAAACACGCCATCGTGCGAAAACCGACGGTTCCCGACGGATAGCCGATACGGCTCGCGACGCGGAACGTCACGCCATCGGACGTGTACAGGATGTTGCCCTCGAGCGGCCCCAGCGTCGAGATGAAGAGGTAGTCCACGCCGCCGAAGCTGCACGCGGTCATCCAGCGGTAGCCGAACTCGCGCGCCACGTTGAGCAGCGGCACGTTGGGTGCCGTGTACGCCAGGGCCCACGTGCCGGAGCGGCCGTCGGTACCGCCGGGTGTGTAGCGCCAGATCTGCCCCGGTGCGGGCAAGCCGGTGGCGGGGTCGATCTCGAAGCGGCCCGTCCCCACGTAGAGCTTCCCCTTGAACCACGCCATCGACCACATGTAGTCGTTGGTGCGTGCGCCTTGCGCATGCGGACCGTCGACGGCCTGCTCGAGGCCGAGTTGCGCAAGGAGCTTGAAATCCTCGTTGCCGTCGAGAAGATCGGCCGTGCTGCCGATGCGTGGCAGCATCAGGAAAAGCGCCAGGGCGACGCACAGCGTCAATACCGAACGCAAACGTGCCGCGCGATTCGGATGATTCATCGCAACGCTGGAGCTCATGATGATCCTCCCTTCATGTGTCCCGCCAAGGGATGGCCACCACCTGCGTGGCCCAGGGGCTACGCCAAGCCTTGCAAGGATCGCGCCCGTGGTCAAGAAGCGAAGCATCCGGTCGCATGGCGACGGCGCGCATCCTCGCGCGCCCGTTTCCAGGCGGCAGCGCCAGCGTAGGCTACAAGAGCGCGTATTCGTCGGCGAACCGGCTGCGAATGGCGGTCGCGGCAAGACCGAAATCGTCGAGCGTGTACGCGTGTCGGCTTCGCTTGCGCCTCGCATCCTCGGCGAGGAAGCGGGCGACCGCGGCGTCGACGCCATCGCGTGGCAACGCGAAGTGCTCGAGGATCGCGTGCACCGTCGCCGCCGGCCGCTCGACGAGTTCGTTGTAGCGCACATCGATGAACGGGGGCGTCTCCTTGGGCCAGTGGTCACGTGCCGCGCCCCCGGCGTCGAACATCCGGGGCAGGTTGCGCATGATCTCGCGCCCGATCGCGCGACCGTCCTGCGCGGGCGTGATGAGACGGCGCAAGGCGATCGTCAGCGCGCACATCGACGGCAGCACCTCGAGCGGATCGCGATGCATGAACACCACTCGCGCATCCGGATACACGGCGAGGAGCTCGGTCAGCGAGGCCATGTGCACGGGGGCCTTCAGCGACCAGGTCGCCGAAGGTGCACCGAAGGACAGCACCTGCAGGTGGCGCCGGTGCCACGGGTACGCGTGCGCGAAACGGCTGGCGTACAGGTAGTCGTGATAGTCGACGCTGGGAAAGAACGTCGTGAAGAGCAGCGCCCGGAATGACGACATCAGGAGCGGATTGCACTCCTCGGGCAGGAGCGCTCCCACGGGATGCGCGAGCGGCAGGCCGGGTGACAGTCGGTTGGCAAAGCCGGTCGCCGCCTTCGCGTAGCGAACCTGCGCGCGCACCTGTCGCTTGCGCGCGATGGCCGGGGGCACCGGAGTGAGATCCGTCTCCCAGCGCAGCGGCGTGCGTAACCCGCCTTGCGCGCCGAGCAATCCCTGCAGCAACGTCGTGCCCGTGCGTGGCAGGCCCAGGATGAAGATCGGTGCCGCGATCCGGATATCGGCAATCTCGGGATGCAGCGTCAGCGCCTGCGTGATGTGGAGCCGGTTCTTGAGGCTGGCCACCACCATCTGGAAGAAGAGCTGGCGCCCCGCCTCGTCGGCACCCGACGTCTCGCGAAACTCGCGCAGGAGGAGATCGAGGGCGTCGGTGAACTCGGTACCGCCGAGGTCGTCGAGCTTCGCCTCCTTGCGCGCGGTGGCCGTGAGCTGCGCTGCATCGAGCTCGGCGCCGCGCCAGCCCAGGCGTGTCGCGAAACGCAGGCTGCGATTCCAGGGCCGGCGCCACCAGACGGGCCGGTCGAACGCGGCCAACGAACTCACCGTCGTGCCACCTCGGCAATGGCTCGTGCTGCCACCGGCGCGCCACCGGCCTCGCGAAAAGACGCCGCCACCCGCTGGGCCGCGGCGCGAAAACCAGCGCCGTCGAGCACGGTGAAGATGGCGTCGCGCAACGCCGGCGCACTGACGCGATTGGAGCGCACGCGGACACCCGCACCCGCGCCGACCACGAGTTCGGCGTAGATCGCCTGTTCGTGCGCCATGGGCGCCACCACCGCCGGCACGCCAAAGGACAGCGCCTCGTTCACGACGACACCCGCATGGCACAGGATCGCATCGGCACGCGGCAACAGCTCGATGAGCGGTAGCCAGGCGCGCACGACGAAGTTCTCGGGCGGATCAGGCAGCAGATCGGGTTGCGTTCCGACCACCACCGTCACGTTCGTCCCCTGCAACGCCTCCAGGAGGCGTGCGTACAACGAGCGGGCCCGTTCGGCAAAGAGCGTCCCGAACGACACGAGGAGAGTCTTGCCTGCGGTGAGCCTTTCCCACGGGAACGGGACCGTTTCGGGGCGATGCGAAAGCGTCGGGCCCACGAAGCGGTAGCTCGCGGGGTAGGCGACGGCCTCCCCCGCGAGGTAGCGCGACGTGTAGATGAGCACGAGGTCCGCCGACAGGTCCGGTCGTGCGATCGGCACAAGGCCTGCACCGCGTTCGAGTTCGGCGTACAGGCCGGCGATCCAGGCGGCCACCGCCGGATACTGCGCGACGCGATCGCGCAGCAGCGCGGCCGACGGCGCCGACGTCACCCAGCGCGTCCTGCGCTTGCGGGCGACGAGCGCGCCCGCGATCGCCTGATGATCGGCCACCACGACATCGGGACGGAAATCCGCCACGGCCGCGTCGACGACGGGCATCATGTCACGCGCGATCGGCACGAGGATTCGCTCGAAGAGCGCCTGCATCCCCGCAAGCCACGGCGCCGCGGCGGCGCGGCGCAGGTCGGCCTCGGCGGCGACGAGCGCGGAGTGCGGCACGGTAAAGACGCGGGCGTCGGGTGCGAGCAGCGGGCGCAGCTCGGCGTAAGTCACCCAGGCGCACTCGTGTCCCGCCATGGCGAGCTCCGCACCGATCGATACGGTCGGATTGACATGAGCCGCGAACGGCGGGACCACGAACAGGATGCGGCTCATTGGATCGCGTGATCGGCCGATGCGTGCTGCGGTGAGGATCCCGCGCCGGGAATCCCTCGCTTCAAGACGTGAACTCCCGGATCGCGCCCACCACGTGCTCGCGCACGAAGGCCGTCGCGTGGAAGAGGATCCCGTGCGCGCAGTCGGGCACGATGACGAGCCGACACGACGGCATCACACGCGCGAGCCGCTCGCCTTCGGGGCGCAGGTCGGAGATGGCGCCGTAGAGCGCGAGCGTCGGGCAGGTGATGCGCGCGAGCGTGGCGTCGTCGATCGGCGCGGTGCCTGCGATGTCGCGCACGAAGGTCGTCTCGTCGCGAAGTCGCGTCGCCGTTTCCACCATCGGGCTGCGGCGGCGTCGCGTCAGGCGTCCCGCGAACTTCGCGGTGGCGCGACCATCGGCATCGAGGTCGTCGAGGTCGATGGCATCGAGGTCGACGTGGCCGCGCGCGGCGTGCCGGGCGAGCCAGTCGCCGAAGAGTTCCTTGATCTTCTGGTCGCGTGCCTCGCCCTCGAGCGTCATGCTGGCAGCGATCCGCTCGCCGATCTCCGCGACGCCCGACTGCGCGTCGAGCAACACGAGCCCTTGCACGCGGTCCGGGTGATCGGCAGCAAAGCGCAGCGCGACGTACCCGCCGAAGCTGTGGCCGACGACGATGACACGGTCCTCGCCGATCGCATCGACGATCGCCGCGAGATCGGCGGCCATGTCGGCGCCCGAGTAACCACTGCGCGGTTGCTCGCTGCGACCATGGCCGCGCAGATCGTAGAGCACCACGCGGGCGTGCTTCGCCGCCTCGGGGGCGAGCGTCATGAAGAAGCTCGAGTGGTTGTCGAGAGGCAGGCCGTGGACGAACACGACGACGGCGTCGCCCGCGCCCATGCGCACGACGTTGAAGCGAGTGCCGCGGGCGAGGACGTCAGCCATCGCGCAGGAAGTCGCCGACGGCGGCGCCGAACGCGAGGGGCACCTCGTTCAGCATGAGATGCCCGCAGTCGAACATCCGCATCGTGACCTCGGGCAACAGGCCCGCGAGGCGCTGGCGCGTGGCCTCCATCGCGGGCAGCGTGCGCGTGCCGTAGCAAAGGAGCACCGGGCACGCGCACCGCGCGATCTCGGCATCGGCGATGTCCTGGTCGTGCGCAAGGTCGGTGAGCAGCGTCGTGTCCTTCATGAGCGCCGAGGTTCGCGAGCGAACACGGCGCGTACGGCGTCCCGTGCCGCGCAGGACCTCCTGCGTGGCGGCCGGCAGGTGCGCCACCGCGTGCGCCTGCACGGCGAGGATGCTCTCCGCAACCTCGTCGGCATCGATGCCGTCCCGTGTGGCGGGATCATCCTCGTCCTCGATGAAGACCGGCAGCGGCCCTTCCGCAAAGACGAGCTTGCGCACGCGCTGCGGATGATCGAGCACGAAGCGCAGTCCCACGACGGCACCGAAGCTGTGGCCGACGATGGCAAGCGGGCCGGTCGATGCGTGACGATCGGCGATGGCCGCGAGGTCGCCGGCCATCGAGCGGATGCCGTAGCCCGACGGGGTCGCCTCGCTGCGACCGTGGCCGCGCAGGTCGTACATGATGACGCGGTATTCGGTGGCGAGCGTCGGGGCGATCGTGAAATAGAAGCTCGCGAGCGATGTCGTCATGCCGTGCACGAGGATGACCGTCCCGCGCCGCGGCTGGCCGAGCGCCTGGACGTGCAGGCGGACGCCGGCTATCGACTCGACTGGCATGCGGCAATGTAATCGACGAGCTGCCCGACGGTGAGCGCAATGATCTCCTCGAGCTCCATCCCCGAGAGCCAGCTCGGAAAATCGACCGCCTCACCATAACGCGCCTGGATCTTCTCGGACAGTGCAACGAGCTCGATGCTCTCGACCTCGAGATCGGCAACGAAGCTCGTCTCCATCGTGATGGGCGTCTCCTGCACCCAATCCTCGCCGATCACTTCCTCGATCATCGCGGCGATGTCGGCAAGTATGGCGGCCTTGTTCTCTTCGAGGATGCTCATGGGGGTGTCCAGGCGATGATGTAGTCGAGATGGCGGCGCGTGGCGATCCAGCGGCTGTCGACGCGCACGCGCTCGCCGTCGAGCGCGTCGACCACGAGCCGCTTCGGTGCATTCGCAAGGCCGGTGCCTGCCGCCTTGCCTGCCGCCTCCTTGGCGGCCCACAGGCGGGTGAGCGCGACGTCGCGCTCAAGGCCACCGACGAGCGCGAGTTCGGCGGGTGAGAATGCGATGCCGGCAAAGCCGTCGCCGCGCGGCTCGATGCGCTCGATGTCGATGCCGGGCGTGACGCCTTCGGCGGCGACCGCGACGGCGAGCGCATCCTTGTGCGCGATCGAGACGCGCACATCCGCCCCCGACGGCACGCCGACGAGCGGCTCGCCGTTGGGTCCGTTGTCGATGGCCACCTCGATCGGAAACAGCTTGACCCCGCCGCGTTCACGCACGAGACGGCGCACCGCGTCCTTGGCAGCGATGCGGCCCAGAAGCCACGATCGGTCGCGCTGCAGCTTCCTGATGCCGCCCGCCGCCTCGAGCTCGCGCGTGGAGTTGAAGCGGCGCGCGAGGAAGTCGATCGTGACACTGCGCCAGCCCGGATCGGCCAGCATCGCCACACCGTGCTCATCGAAGGTCGCGAGCAGGTACTCGCTCGGCTGCCGGATGATCTCGTAGATCCCGCCGGCGGTCTCGAAGCGCCAGTCTTCCCAGCCGGTGATGCGGCAGTAGACGTGGTCGCCCTGCACGAGTTCGAGATCGGCACGCACTTCGCGCCGTCCGAAGCGACGCGAGCGCACCGTGCACTCGAGCGCGGTGCCCGGCTCGGGCTCCGGTCCGAAGAACTCGACGCGGTCGATGCGCACTGGCATCGCGAGCCGATCCTCCTCGGCGCTGGCGACCACCCACAGTCCGTAGACCTGACCCGCAGCGTCGAGCAGCGCCCCCTTGCCGGGCAGCGCGGTCAACGTCCCGCGCAGGCCGCCAGGGCCGAAGTCGTGCAGCGAGACGATGCCCTGGTACTGCGGGCCGTGGAAGAGCCAGCCGTCGCGATAGATGCGGTCCATCGGCACCGGGAACGGCTGCGCATCGGTGTAGGGCTCTTGCGACGGCGCCGGCGCCGGCGGATGGCGTTCGGCCATCGTCACCGTGCCTTCGACGTACCCTTCGACCTTGACACGGATGCGCGTGGCGTCGAGGCGCGTCGCGACGACATCGACGAGGACCGCGGGCTCGACGTACAGCCACGAGCTCGCGAGCACGTCCTCGACGACGATCGCGGTACGCGTCGGATCGAGGCGCTCCGCCGCGTCCATGAGCAGCGCGATCGACATCGTCATCGGAACCGTCGGCGCGCGATCGACCGGCTCGCGCCACGTCGGTGGCTGCGGGACCAGCGAGTGGTCGATGAGCTCGGGATACGTGGCAAGCGAAAGCTCGATGCGATCGGTGCGCGTGGACGGTGCGATGGCGGTCGGGGCAGGAAGTGGGCGCGACGCCGGCGGTGCGGGTCGGCGCCGCGCGAAGGCGTCGACGATCTCCGTCTGCGCCGCAACGAGCTCGCGCATGCTCGTGTCGAAGGCGGCGAGCACGCGGTGGCCGACGCCTGCGGGCGGCGTCGGCAGCGCCCTCGCGCCGCGGTCGAGCGGTGCCGCCCCGATCCGGACGAGCGGCGCGCCGAGGTCGAGGTCCACGGTCCCACGCGCCCCCGATCGCACCGACTTCGTGGCGAGGCCCACACGCTCGAGATCGACCGGCGCACCCTCGACATACAGCGCCGCGCAGGCGCGGCGCAACTGCTCCATTCCGGGGTGCTGCGCCGTGACGAGCGAGATCGCGTGATGCGGCTCGCCCGCCAGCACGTCGTCGACGAATGCCGCCAGGCTGCCGGTGCCCACCTGCACGAAAACGCGCGCACCCGCGGCGTACAGCGCGAGGATCGTCTCGCGAAAGCGCACCGGCTGCACGAGGTGATCGAGGAAGAGCTTCGTCACCGCGCGCGGATCGGCGGGATAAGGCGCGCACGTCGTTGCCGACCACAGCGGGCGCTCCGGCGCGCGCAGCGCGACGGTGGCAAGCGCGCCGCCGTAGAAGTCGAGATGTCCGGCGAGTGCGGGCGAGTGGAACCCCGAGCGAAACGGCAGCACCTCGAAGAGAATGCGCGCCTCGCGCAGGCGTTCGCGCACACGCTCGGCCGCGGCCGGCGGCCCGCACACGATCGACTGGTGCACGCAGTTGTCGTGCGTGACCACCATGCCGGGCACGCCGGCGATGAGTTCGCCCACCCGCGCGGCACCGGCGCCAACGGCCAGATACTCGAGGTCCGCCACGCGCAGCATGCCGGGTCGCAGGCTCGCGATGAGCTCGTGCAGCGACTCGCGCTCGAACATCCCGGCCGCGAGCATGCCCGACCATTCGCCGATGCTGTGCCCTGCAATCATGTCTGGGTGCACACCGAGTGCCGCCAGCACGTCGGTCAGGAAGGCATTGAGCGTAAAGACCTGGAAGCCTTGCTGCTCGAGGTTCGGCGATTCGACGTCGGGCTCGGGCAGGCCGAAGTGGCGCGCGATGGCGGCGACCTTCGGGGCAAATATCGCTTCCACGCCCGGATACAGGAACGCGACCTTGCCGCCGGCCGTGATGAGTCCCTCCGGCGCGAAGTACAGCCCGTCGCGGCCGCGCCGGGCACGACCGCTGCTGACCGCGTGCACCGCGGCTTCGATGCGTCGCGTCGTCGGCGCGATGAGCGCGAGGCGGGCGGGACCCTCGCCCCCACTCACCCCGCCGGCCACGGCCGTGGCAAGCGCCGCAGTCGTGGGCGCGGCGACGATCAGCGCGGGGTCGACGTCGCGGTCGGCCGGCGTCCGTGCACGCTGGCGGCGCACCGCCTGCGGCGCGTCGATGATGACGTGCGCGTTGATGCCGCCGAAGCCAAACGCGTTCACTGCCGCGCGGCGCAGCGGCGCGTCCCAGGGTTGCGCGGTAGCAAGCGTGCGAAAGCGCGTGCGCGCAAGCAGCGGATGCGGATCGTCGCAGTGCAGCGTCGGCGGCTGCACGCCGTGGTACACCGCGAGCGCGGCCTTCGCGAGGCCAGCCGCACCCGCCGCCGGCATCGCATGGCCGATCATCGACTTCACCGATCCGACGGGCACCGGCTCACCGTTGGCGGCACCGAAGATGCGCGCAAGCGTCGTGAGTTCGGCCGTGTCTCCGGCGGTCGTGGCCGTGCCGTGCGCCTCGACCAGTCCCACCGTCGCCGGATCGAGCCCGGCGTCGCGCCACGCCCGGGTGAGCGCGAGGACCTGGCCCTCGACCCCCGGCGCCATGAGGCCGGTATCACGGCCGTCGCTCGACGTGCCCGTCCCGCGGATGACAGCGTAGATGCGATCGTCGTCGCGACGCGCATCGGCCGCGCGCTTCAGGACGAACATGCCGATGCCTTCACCAATCAGGAGCCCGTCGGCGGCACGATCGAAGGGCCGGATCTGCTGTCGCCGCGACAATGCACCGAGCTGCGAGAAGACGCTCCAGAAGGCGATGTCGTGACAAAGGTGTACACCGCCGGCGAGGACGAGGTCGGCCTTGCCCTCGCGCAACTCACGGACCGCGAGGTCGACGGCGAGCAGCGTGCTCGCGCACGCCGCATCGATGGTGTACGCCGAGCCGGCGAGGTCGAGACGGTTGGCGACGCGCGAGGCGAGGAGGTTCGGCACGACACCGATCGCCGCATCGGCGTTGTACGTGCCGCAACGCGCCTGGAAGTCCCGCTTGATCGCCTCGATCCGCTCCGCATCGAGGTCCGGGAGCAGGGCGTGCAGCGATTCGACGAGTTGCTGCGAGCCGCGCGTGACATCGAGCATGCGCACCATGCGCGGACCGAAATAGTGGCCGCGGCCGACGATGACCGACGTTTTCTCGCGCGCGAATGCGCGCTGCGCATAGCCCGCGTCGGCGAGCGCATCGGAGGCCACCTGCAAGGCGAGCAACTGCTCCGGCTCGGTGGCCTTGGCCGCCGCGGGCATGATGCCGAACTTGCCGGCGTCGAACGTGGCGAAATCGTCGATGAACCCGCCGCGCCGCGCGTACACGCGGTCGGGCGCCGTGGACGACGGATCGAAATAAACCGGGTCCCAGCGTTGCGACGGGACGTCGGTGATGGCGTCGACCCCGGACTCGATGTTGCGCCAGAACGCGGCGAGGTCCGGCGCCCGCGGGAAGACACAAGCCATCCCGATGATGGCGACGTCGCGTTCCATCACGCGTCGACTTCCATGCGAATGCCCGCGGAACGCGGCGATCAGGCCATCGCCCCGGGATCGCCACGCATGAGGATCACCTGCGCGCGGGCGGCCGAGCCATGCAAGAGTTCGTCCATGAAGCTCGCCACGCCGGCGGCGGGGTCGATGAGCCCGATGCCGCGACGCGCGTACTCGCGCTCGAGCTCGGGCGACATCATCCCGGTGGCGCCCCACGGCCCCCAATTGATCGAGAGCACGCGCCCGGCAAGGGCGGCGTTGAGCTTGGCGGCGAGCCGGTCGAGGTAGTCGTTGGCGGCGGCGTAGTCGACCTGACCGCGGCTGCCGAACGTCGACGCGATGCTCGAGAAGAACACGATGAAGCCGATGTCCGGGCGCACCTTGCGCGCGATCGCCAACGCGCCATGGACCTTCGTCTCGAACACGCGCGCGAACGAATCGGGCGTCTTGTCGCGCGCGAGCTTGTCCTCGATGACGCCCGCGCCGTGGATCACGCCATCGAGCCGGCCATGGCGTGCATAGACGTCGTCGATGAGCCGCTCGAACGCCTCGGTGTCGCGAACGTCGAGCGGGTGATACGTGACCTTCGATCCGGCCGCAGCGAGTGCGGCCATGTTCGTGCGCACCTCGCGCTCGGCGAGAATGCGCGCGCACGCCGCCTCGATCTCGGCCGGCGTCTTCAATGTGCCGCGGGCGATCAGCACCTGTCGCACTGCGCGCGCATCGCGCGCACCGGCCAAGTCATCGGCCTCGAGCGGCCCGGGCAGCGCGGTGCGACCCACGAGCTCCAACCGGCACCCGAAGCGCTCGGCGAGCGCCAGCGCTGCCGCTGCGGTGATACCGCGCGCCCCTCCGGTGATGAGGACGACGGACTCGGGGCCGAGCACGACGGGCGCCTTGCTGCGCACGCCATGCGCATCGTCGCGATGTGCGGCGTGCACGGCGTCGCCGTCGGCGCCGTTGCCACCCTCGAGGCTCGCGCGCACGATCCGCGGACGCACCCGTTCGCCTTCTTCCGAGTAACCGACCTCGCCGGCATCATCGACGACGTTGAGTTCACCCACGAGGCGCGTCGCGAGTTCCGCATCGTCGAGTCGCGTCGCGAAATTGGCGACCCGAATCTGCCGATCGGGCCACTCCTTGCGCAGGCTCTTGATCATGCCGGAGACGCCGCCTGCGGAAGGATGCGCGCCGATGCCATCGCTCGCCGGATCGTCGGACATGTAGCCGTTGGCGGTCCCGGCCACGATGACGTGGCTCGCCCCGTGCATCAGCGCAGCACGAATGCGCCGGAACAGAACCGGCACGTCGTCCGCCTTCCAGTCCGAACGCAGCGGCGTGAGATCGACGAGGGCGTCGGTCGTGATCGCCGTGGTGGCACGATCGGCCATCACGGCACGGGCGGTCCCTGCCGCCGAGAGCTTCTGCGCCAACAGCGCGTCGAGTTGCGGGAGCCCGCCGACGATCGAGATCGCACGGTCGGTGAGGCGCCATTCGTGCGTTGCGTCGGTGGCCGGCGTGAGTTCGACGACGTAGCGGTCGACCTGTGGCGCGGTCACCGGTTCGGTCGTTGCCGCGCCCTCCACGGTGACCGAGGCTGCCGCCGTAGCCTGCACCTGCGCGCTCGCCGCGACGCTCGCACGACCGCCGACGAGGGGCGCCAGGCTCTCGACGATGCCGCGCAACGTCTTCACCGCCACGAGATCCTCGGGCAACTCGGGTGGCGTGTCGCCGGCGTGTCCGCGCAGGCGTTCCGCGACGGCGCCCAGGATCTCGACGCGCTTGATCGAATCGATCGACAGGTCCGCCTCGAGATCGAGGTCGAGATCGAGCATCTCCAATGGATAGCCGGTACGCTCGCTCACGATCGCAAGCAGCGTCGCCTCGACGTCGAGCGTCTCCCCGGCGGGCGACACCGGCGCGATCTCGGTGGTGACATCGACGGCGATCGTGGCCACCACCGTTGCGGGTGCCGTGTCGGGGGCGGACAAGCGCGCGCTGTCGTGCAACGCGGCGCCGGCTCCGGGATCGCTGCCCAGGTACGAGAGCATCACGCGACGCTGGGCATCGACGAGCTCGCGCACGTTGCGCAGGTAGTCGAGCACCGCGACATCGCGCTCGCCCTGCGGTGGGGCGACCTCGTACGACGCGCGCATCGGGATCGGATCGACGATCGGTCGCAACGCGTGCCCTGGCACCTCTCCCTGCATCGGCCACGCGCGCTGTCCGTTGACCCACCAGGTGCTGGCCGAACGGCGCGGCGCCGGGGGTGCGTCGAGCGACAGCGACGCAACGTCGCGGGGCGCGAACAGTGCGTTGCCGTCGACGGGAACGCCGTGCACGGCGAGCTGGCCCAGTGCCAGCAGGAACTGCACGACCCCATCCTCGCCAGGACGGTCGCAGGCGATCGCCACATGCGGTCGCTTGCCCAGGATGCGTCCGACCAGGCCCGTGAGCACCCGCCCCGGGCCCGCCTCCACGAAGATGCGCGTGCCGGCGGCGTACATCGCCTCGATCTGCGCGGCGAAGCGCACCGGCTCCCCGATGTGCTGCGCCAAGAGTTCACGGATCGCTGCGGGATCGGCAGGATACGTGCCGGCGGTGGTATTCGCGTACACGGGAAGCGCCGGTGCGGCCACGTCGACCGCGGCGAGGTCATGGGCGAACGCGGCACAGGCAGCACGGACGAGCGGGCTGTGGAACGCGCACGCCACGGGGATCGCCTTGGCGGCGATGCTCGCCGCGAGGAGCTTTTCCACGGCCGCTTCCACGGCACGCTTCGGCCCCGAGATGACCGACTGCTCGGGCGAATTCTCGTTGGCGATCACGACGCCATCGATGTCGGCAGTCGCGGCGGCAATCGTGGCGCGATCGGCGGCAACCGCCGCCATCGTCCCGGCGTCGTCGGCGTCGGCGCACGCCTCGAGGATGCGGCGCCCGCGAAGCTCCGACAAAGCCGGCAGCGCCGCTTCGGGCAGCGCGCCCGCGACGGTGAGCGCGACGAGTTCGCCGTAACTGTGACCGGCCACCATGTCGGGACGCACGCCGCAGCGCTGCAACAGGCTCGCCATCGCGAGTCCGGCGATGCCGAGCGCAGGCTGTGCAGCGCGCGTATCGGTGAGGGCCGCCTGCTGCCCGGCCTGTGCCTCGCTCGTCCACGCGGTCGGCGGAAAGATGAGCTCCTTCCAGTGCGCACCCGACTCCAGATGGCGTTGCAAATCGGGGAACGCGACGAAGAGCTCTCCCAGCATCCCGACCCGCTGCGATCCTTGTCCGGGGAAAACGAAGGCGAGTTTCGCGTTCGCGTCGGGCTCGGGCGGTGCAAGGAAGACGCCCGAATTCTGTGCCTTGCCCTCGCGCGCCGCGGCGACGCGCTCGGCGAGGTCGGTCGCATCGCGCGCCACGAGCGCGATCTGCACGCGGTCGCTGCCCTCTGCCGCCGCGCGCGCGAGTTCGGCGAGCGACCACTCGCCGGTCGCTGCCGCACGCGCGACACGCTCGGCGCGATCGAGCGCTGCGGCGCGATCCGCGCCACGAATGAGGAAGAGCTCGGCCGGCCAGCGCGCCAGGCCAAAGCGCGCCGGTTCGGCGTCGTGCGACGCGAGAACGACGTGGAAATTGGTTCCGCCGAAGCCGAACGCGCTCACCCCCGCGTAGCGCTCGCGCACCGGCCACGGCTTGGCCACCGGCGACATCACGAACGGCGACGCCGGCGTCCAGCCGGGATTGGGTTGCGTGATGTTGAGCGTCGGCGGCAATACCTGCCGCTGCAGGGCGAGCGCCGCCTTCACGAGTCCCGCCACGCCCGCGGCACATTTCGTATGGCCGATCTGCGACTTGACGGAGCCGAGCGCGATCGACGCTGCCGCGACGCCGGCCTCACCGAAGAAGCGATTGAGCGTTTCGAGCTCGGTGCGATCACCCACGACCGTACCCGTTCCGTGCGCCTCGACGAGACCGACGGCGCGCGGTGACACGCCGGCGCGTCGATACGCGCGCTCGAGCGTACGCTGCTGGCCCTGTGCCCGTGGCGCGGTCAATCCCAGGCTCTTGCCGTCGCTCGCGCCACCCACGCCCTTGATCACGGCGTAGATGCGATCGCCATCGCGCTCGGCGTCCGCCAGGCGCTTGAGGACGATCGCCGCGACACCCTCGCCCAAGGCGATGCCGTCGGCGGCGGCGTCGAACGTGCGGCACTGTCCGGTCGGCGACAGCGCATGCACGCTCGAGAATGCGAGATAGTCGACGATGCTGTTGTGCATGTCGGCGCCACCGCACACGACCATGTCGCTGCTGCCCGAGACGAGCTCCTTGCAGGCGACGTCCACCGCGGCGAGCGACGACGCGCACGCGGCATCCACGGTGTAATTGCTGCCACCCAGATCGAGGCGATTGGCCACCCGGCCTGCGATCACGTTGGCGAGGATGCCGGGGAAGGAGTCCTCGGTCATCGACGGAAGTGCACCGGCGAGCTCCGGCGGCAGCTCGCCGACGTACTGCCGCCACAGCGCGCGAAAGCCGTATGCGCTCGCAAGATCGGTCCCCGCCTCGGCACCAAAGATCACGGCCGCGGTGTCGCGATCGAACTCGCGACCCTCCGCGCCGTAGCCGGCGTCGTCCAGCGCGCGCCGCGACGCTTCGAGGGCGAGGAGCTGCACCGGCTCGATGGCGGCGAGCGAGCGCGGCGGAATGCCGTACGGCAGAGGATCGAAAGGATACGGATCGAGGAAGCCGCCCCACTTCGAAGGCGTCATCTCCCCGTTGGTCGAAGCCGGATCGAAGAACGCTTCGGCCCGCCAGCGCTCGGTCGGCACTTCACGGATGCTGTTGACGCCGTGCACGATATTCGACCAGAACGTCTCGAGATCCGGCGCACCCGGCATGATCGCCGCCATGCCGACGATCGCGACGTCGCGTGTGATCTCGCTCGGCGCCGGCGCCTGCCGCGTCGACAACGCGTCAAGATGCGCCTGCGCGCCGTCGGCAACGTCGGCGTGGAGCTGTGCCACCGGAAGCACGGCATCGCGCAGTGCCGCGATCTGGCCCAGCATCACCATGCCCTCGCGCCGCTGCACGTCGGCGTCGACGGTCACGAGCTTGTCACCCTCGCGCACGAGACCCTTGGCTGCGATGCGCAAGCGGCCGAGATTCAATTCCTCGAGTTGCTGCCACATCGCCTGCGGGGCGACACCTTCGGCTTGAAGCCGGGCGTGCTCGCGCTGGAAATATCGCACGAACTCGGTGTCGGCGCAGCGCGTGGCGTGGCCCGGTGCCGTCTCGAGCAGCACGGTCGACGTGCAGGCGAGTGCCGCCTCCTGGAAAGCCGGCTGGATGGCGCCGCAGGCGACGGCCTCGACCGAGAAGAGGTACGCCGTTCCCATGAGGACGCCAACGGCAGCCCCACGGGCCACGAGCGGGGCCGCCATGGCGGCCACCATCGCCGCCGAGCGTGCATCGTGGATGCCACCGGCAAACACCACCTCGAGGTCGTCGCACGTCGGCTGCGCGAGCAGACGCTCGATCTGCAGCTCCCACAACGCGAGGCTCGTGCGCGGGCCGACGTGACCTCCGCACTCGGAACCTTCGAAGACGAACCGCCGTGCGCCCTGCTTGAGGAAAAGATCGAGCAGCCCCGGCGAAGGCGTGTGCAGGAACGTGCGCGTGCCCGCGTCCTCGAGCGGCTTGGCCTGCGCGGGACGCCCCCCGGCGATGAGCGCGACCGGCGGCTTCCACTTCAGCACCGCCGCGAGCTGCTCGTCGCGCAGCGCCTGCGGCACGAAGCCCAGGATGCCGACACCCCACGTCTTGCCCGCGAGGCGCCGGGTGGTCTCGGCGAGGAGCGCGTCGACTTCGGCGCCGCGCATCAGCGCGAGTGAGAGAAAGGGAAGCGCGCCGGCGCCAGCGATCGCGTCGGCAAAGGCCGGCTGATCGGAGACTCGCGTCATCGGTCCTTGCAGGATCGGGTAGCGCAGGCCGTAACGTGCCGCGAGTGGGGCGTCGGCCGCCAGCGCGCGTTGCTCGCACGCTGCGACGAGGCCGCGGTCGATGGCAGCGACAAGGCCGCGCACGACCCCGCCGGTGCTGCGGAAACGGGCCGCGAGCGAGCGAGCGAATGCGGCGTCCTGGCCTGCGGGCAGGAGCTCGCGGCGAAGATCGCGCGCGCCGAGGTTCGCGGCAACGCCACGGGCGACGATCTCGCGCACGGGCAGGTCGGGGCGCGTGTACACGCGATGCTCGTCGACGAGCAACGTCTCGCTCCCGTCCATCGCGGCGATGGCCGCCTTCGCGTCCGACGAGAGGCTCGATTCGCGCACGAGCGCGAGTTGCGCGTCGACGACCACGCCCGCGGCCCCGCCGGCGATGCACGCCGCTGCCGTGTGCACGCCGATGCCACCTTGCGCGTAGATCGGGACCGTCACCTGTGCGGCGAGTGCCTGCACGAGCACGAACGTCGTGTCGCCGCCGACACGGCCACCGCTCTCGGTCCCCTTGGCAATGAGTGCGCATGCCCCGGCGGCCACCGCAGCATGCGCTTGCGCGACGCTCGTGACCTCGACCATCACGGCACGGGGAGCCCATGCCGCGACGGGCACGCCGGCTTCGACGATCACGGTATCGACGTTCGACGGCAACGGCGTTGCGCCGATCGCTGCATGCGCCGAGATGCGAACGCCGATCCCCGCGACGCCGCTCGCCTCGATCTCGCGCAGCGCCTCACGATTGTCGCGTGCATCACGCCCGAGCCCGACGATACCGAGCGCACCCGCGCGTGCCGCGGCGATGGCCATGCCGGCATTCGGTTGCTCGAACGGCGTGACGACGACGACTCGAAAAGACTTGCGCTGCTGCATGAGACCCCTGCGAACGACGAAGGATTGCGCCTTGTTGTTAGAGCTCGCGAGCACTCGTGCTGCCTGTCGGCAGGACTACGTTCCCGCGCTTGCAATAGTACCGAAAGTGCTCGCTTCCGTGGAGTGGAAAACCCGAATTTTGCCCCGTAAAACCAGGGGTTTGCCATTCATCGGCGACGTCCGGTCGAACTACCGCCGACGCCGCGTCCCTGCGCTGTGCGCGGCCCGCTGCACTGCGCTTCGCAAGCCCCGCGCCAAGATGCACCGGCGCGGTGCAACGCGATGCCACCCACTCGCCGGCGCGGGCAACGTCGCGTTGTCGAGCGCGATCCGTAGTCTACGGCCGGCATTCCCGGGGTCGCGTCCCAACCACCCCGGCGGGCAGGAGCCTACTGGTAGCGCACCGCCAGGATCTCGTAGCTGCGCACGCCGCCCGGCGCGGCGACGTCGGCGACGTCACCCTCGGCACGCCCGATCAAGGCGCGCGCGATCGGTGAACTCACCGAGATCTTCCCGCACTTGATGTCCGCCTCGTCGTCCCCGACGATCTGGTAGGTGACCTGCTCACCGCGCTCGCCGTCTTCGAGATCCACCGTCGCCCCAAAGACCACATGCTCCACGTCGAGCGCCGCCGGATCGATCACCTGCGCGTTGGCGAGCTTGCCTTCGATCTCCTGGATCCTGCCCTCGATGAAACCCTGCCGCTCCTTGGCGGCGTCGTAATCCGCGTTCTCCGACAGGTCGCCGTGCGAGCGCGCCTCGGCGATCGCCTGAATCACCGCCGGACGCTCGACCGACTTGAGGTGCGCGAGCTCCGCCTTGAGCTTCTTCTCTCCGGCAACGGTCATGGGAACCTTACTCATCTTCGTCCTGGCCTCAATGCAATGAATCGACGCCGCCACCGGCGGCGGACCTTGCCACCCCCGGCGGGTACCGAACAGCGGGGCGAGCGCTACCGCAGCCGCTCGTGCAGCGCCTGGATCGCGTACGGCGCGAGCCCGCGCCGCGCCCGCATCCCCACCGCCGCGGCCCACGCGCCGTCGAGCGTCGTGAACGTGGGCACCTGATCGACGAGCGCGGCACGGCGGATCTGGTAGCTGTCGTGGATCGCTGCCCGCTTCTCCTCGACAGTATTGACCACGATCGCGATCTCGTCGTTCTTCAGCATGTCGACGATGTGCGGGCGCCCTTCCGCAACCTTGTTCACCACAACCACCTCGATTCCCGCGGCGCTGAGCGCCGCGGCCGTCCCACGCGTCGCGACCAGCTGGAAGCCGAGTTCGGCAAGCATCCTCGCCGTCTCGATCACGCCGGCCTTGTCGGCGTTGCGCACGCTGATGAACACGCGCCCGGAGGTCGGCAGCTTCACCCCGGCGGCGAGCTGGCTCTTCACGAACGCCTCGCCGAACGTCTCGCCCACGCCCATCACCTCGCCGGTGGACTTCATCTCGGGTCCCAGGATCGTGTCGACCCCCGGGAACTTGATGAAGGGAAAGACCGCCTCCTTGACCGAATAGTACGGTGGCACGATCTCGCCCACGACTCCCTGCTGCGCGAGCGTCTGGCCGACCATGCACCGCGCCGCGATCTTGGCCAACGGCCGGCCCGTCGCCTTGGAGACGTAAGGCACCGTGCGCGACGCGCGCGGGTTCACCTCGAGGACGTACACGGTACCACGGCCGTCGGCGTCGAACGGGATCGCGAACTGCACGTTCATCAGCCCGACGACGTTGAGCGCCTTGGCCATCGCCACGGTCTGCTGCCGCAGCTCCTCCACGATCGCCGCGGGCAGCGAGTACGGCGGCAGTGAGCACGCGGAGTCGCCGGAGTGCACACCCGCCTGCTCGATGTGCTCCATCACCCCGCCGATCACGACGTCGACGCCGTCGCTGACCGCGTCGACGTCGACCTCGGTGGCATCGTTGAGGAAACGATCGAGCAGCACTGGCGAGTCGTTGCTGACCTTGACCGCCTCGCGCATGTAGCGCTCGAGCTCGCGCTGCTCGTGCACGATCTCCATCGCGCGGCCGCCCAGCACGTACGACGGGCGCACGACCAGGGGATAGCCGATCTCGTTTGCCGCCGTGATCGCCTCCTCCTCCGTGCGCGCGGTGCGATTGGGGGGTTGGCGCAGGGCGAGACGATGCAGCATCTGCTGGAAGCGCTCGCGATCCTCGGCCACGTCGATCATGTCCGGGGTCGTCCCGATGATCGGCACGCCGTTCGCCGCGAGGTCGCGCGCGAGCTTGAGCGGCGTTTGTCCCCCGTACTGGACGATCACGCCCCACGGCTTCTCGACGTGGACGATCTCGAGCACGTCCTCGAGCGTCAAAGGCTCGAAGTAGAGCCGGTCCGACGTGTCGTAATCGGTCGACACCGTCTCCGGATTGCAGTTGACCATGATGGTCTCGTAGCCGTCGGCCGACAGCGCCATCGCGGCGTGCACGCAGCAGTAGTCGAACTCGATGCCCTGCCCGATGCGGTTCGGGCCGCCCCCCAAGACCATCACCTTCTTGCGATCGGTGGCTTCCGCCTCGCACTCCTCCTCGTACGTCGAGTACATGTACGCGGTGCGGGTCGCGAACTCGGCGGCGCAGGTATCGACACGCTTGAATACCGGCCGGATGCCGAGCTCGTGGCGGCGCGTGCGCACCGCGGTCTCGGTGGAGCCGAGGAGATAGGCGAGGCGGCGGTCGGCGAACCCCTTGCGCTTGAGCTCACGCAATTCGTCTGCGGTCACGTCGTCGAGCGTGCGCCGCTCGAGCTCGAGCTCGAGCTCGACGAGCTCCTTGATCTGCTCCAGAAACCACGGGTCGATCTTCGTGTACCCGTGCACCTCTTCGAGCGTCATGCCGATGCCGAACGCGTCGGCAACGTACCAAAGCCGCTCGACGCGAGGGTACGCGAGCTCGTCACCGATCGTCTCGGGATCGACGGTCTTGAGGTTGAAGCCGTCGACCCCGGTCTCGAGCCCGCGCAGCGCCTTGTGCAGCGACTCCTGGAAGGTGCGACCGATCGCCATGACCTCACCCACCGACTTCATCTGCGTGGTCAGGTGGTCGTCGGCCTGCTTGAACTTCTCGAAGGCGAAGCGCGGCACCTTCGTGACGACGTAGTCGATCGTGGGTTCGAACGACGCCGGCGTCTCGCCGCCCGTGATCTCGTTGGACAGCTCGTCCAGGGTGTATCCCACCGCGAGCTTCGCCGCAACCTTGGCGATCGGGAAGCCCGTCGCCTTCGACGCGAGCGCCGACGAGCGCGACACGCGCGGATTCATCTCGATCACCACCATGCGACCGTCCTTGGGATCGATCGCAAACTGCACGTTGGAGCCGCCGGTATCCACACCGACCTCGCGCAGCACGGCGATGCTCGCGTCGCGCATGATCTGGTATTCCTTGTCGGTGAGCGTCTGCGCCGGCGCGACGGTGATCGAATCGCCGGTGTGCACCCCCATCGGGTCGAGATTCTCGATCGAACACACGATGATGCAGTTGTCCTTCCGATCGCGCACCACCTCCATCTCGAACTCTTTCCAGCCGAGGAGCGACTCCTCGATCAGGATCTCGTGCGTGGGGGACAGGTCGAGCCCGCGCTTGACCATGTCGACGAACTCGTCCTTGTTGTAGGCGATGCCACCCCCCGACCCCCCCAGCGTGAACGACGGGCGCAAGACAGCGGGAAAGCCGATCGTCGCCTGCACCTCGAGCGCCTGGTCGAGGTCGTGCGCGATGCCCGAGCGGGCCGAGCCGAGCCCGATGCGCGTCATCGCGGCCTTGAACTTCTCGCGATCCTCCGCCTTGTCGATCGCCTTCTTCGACGCGCCGATGAGTTCGACGTCGAAGCGGGTGAGGACGCCTTCGCGCGCGAGATCGAGCGCGCAGTTGAGCGCGGTCTGCCCTCCCATCGTGGGGAGCAACGCGTCGGGACGCTCGCGCTCGATGATCATCGCCACCATCTCCCAGGTGATGGGCTCGACGTAGGTCACGTCGGCCATCTCCGGGTCGGTCATGATCGTCGCCGGATTGCTGTTGACGAGGATTACGCGATAGCCTTCCTCGCGCAGCGCCTTGCACGCCTGCACGCCCGAATAGTCGAATTCGCACGCCTGCCCGATGACGATCGGACCGGCGCCAATGATGAGGATCGACTGGATGTCGGTGCGCTTGGGCATTCAGGAAATCACGGTCGGGGGCCGGATCGGAGTCGGGCACGGATCGTCACGGGCGCTGCTCCATCGCCTTCACGAAACGATCGAAGAGATACGTCACGTCGTGCGGCCCGGGGCTTGCCTCGGGGTGGCCCTGGAAGCAGAACACCGGCTTGTCCTTCCACGCGAGGCCCTGCAGCGTGTCGTCGAACAGCGAGACGTGCGTGATGCGGACGTTGTCCGGCAGCGAGGCCGGGTCGACGGCAAAGCCGTGGTTCTGGCTCGTGATGAGCACCTGTCCCGTATCGCGATCGAGCACGGGGTGGTTGGCGCCGTGGTGGCCGAACTTCATCTTGAGCGCGCGACCGCCTGCAGCCAGCGCCAGCAACTGATGGCCAAGGCAGATCCCGAAGATCGGAAGATTCGCCTCGAGCAGCGTGCCGATCGCGGTGATCGCGTAGTCGCAAGGCTCGGGATCACCGGGACCGTTGGACAGGAACACGCCATCCGGTTGCATGGCAAGCACGTCACGTGCGGGCATGCGCGCCGGCACGACCGTGATCCGGCAGCCGCGCTCGGCGAGGTGGCGCAGGATATTGCGCTTCACGCCGTAGTCGTAGGCCACGACATGGAAGCGCGCCTCGCTCAACGTGCGATAACCGGACTCGAGATCCCACGCGGCCTCGGTCCACGCGTAGGGCGCGCTGCAGGTGACGGCCTGCGCGAGATCGAGCCCGGTCATGGACGGCACCGCGCGCGCGCGCTCGACCGCGGTGTCGAGCGCCGCCGTGTCGTGTGCCGCGGCCGCGACGATGCAGCCGTTCTGCGCGCCCCGCTCCCGCAACAGGCGCGTCAAGCGACGCGTGTCGACGTCGGCGATGCCGACGATATTTCCGCCGCGCAGATACGATGCGAGATCGCCGGTCATCCGCCAGTTCGACGCACGACGTGGCAAGTCACGAATCACGAGTCCGGCAACGCGGATGCGCTCGGATTCGACGTCCTCGGCGTTGACGCCGACGTTGCCGATGTGGGGATACGTGAGCGTGACGATCTGCCCGGTGTACGACGGATCGGTGAGGATCTCCTGATATCCGGTCATCGCGGTGTTGAACACGACCTCCCCCGTCGCGACACCCGCCGCACCGATGGCGCGGCCACGGAACACGGTACCGTCGGCCAGCACCAGCACGGCCGGTGTCGCCGGAGCAAACAGCGCGGTGCGGGCGGCAGCGGATGCGGTGGCGTTCATCACGAAGGCGATCGACGGTGACGGCGCGAACGCGCCGCCCGAGAGGCGGCGATCCTGCGTCGGATGCACAAACGGGGAAGGTCGAACGTCGATCGACCTTCCCCGCCTGAGGCGCGGAATTGTATCGCAAGTCGCCGCCGCTCGCAAAGGCGACGACGTCGTGGCCAGCGGCCGCGCTCAGTAGCTCGCGCTATAGCCGCCGTCGACGTAGAGCACGTGACCGGTCACGAAATCGGCGGCCGCCGAGGCGAGGAATACCGCCGCGCCGGCGATCTCGCGTGGCTGCCCCCAGCGCGCCGCCGGCGTACGCTGCAGGACCCACGATGAGAACGTCGCGTTGGCCATGAGCGGCGCGTTCATCTCGGTTTCGAAGAAGCCGGGGGCGATGGCGTTGACCTGCACGTTGTACGCGGCCGCTTCCACCGCGAGCGCGCGCGTGAGCATCTTGATCGCGCCCTTGCTCGTCGCATAGGCCACGATGTTCGGGCGCCCGAGGTCGGACGCGATCGATCCGATGTTGACGATCTTGCCGCGGCGACGTGCCCGCATCCCGGGGAGGACCGCACGCGACATGAGGAACGGGGCGTCGGCGTTGACCGCCTGCACCTCGCGCCACTCGTCGAGCGTGTAGGTCTCGAACGCCTTGCGATTGTTCATCCCGGCGTTGTTGACGAGGATGTCGATCGCGCCGATGGTGCCCTCGACCTCGGCCACCCCCGCGGCAACCGCGGCTTCATCGGTGACGTCGAAGGCGCAGACGCTTGCCGCCTGGCCGGCCTCGGCCAGGCGCTCGAGCGCGTGGTCGAGCCGGTCGCGCCGGCGGCCGTTGATCACGACGCGGGCGCCGGCCGCGGCGAGGCCTTCGGCGATGGCGAAGCCCAGGCCCGAACCTCCGCCGGTCACGAGCGCGACGCGCCCGGAAAGATCGAAAGGATGCTTCATCCGCGCAGTCCCAGGACGTCCGGCATGTCGAAGACTCCGGTGCAATGTGCCGCGCGCTTCGCCGCGACGAATTCTGCGGCGCGCAGCGCGCCATTCACGAAGAGCTGTCGCGACGTCGCGCGATGCGTGATCTCGACGCGCTCGCCTTCGCCCGCGAAAACGACCGTGTGCTCGCCGACGACGTCGCCGCCGCGCAGCGCGGCAAAGCCGATCGTGCCGACGCGGCGCTCGCCGGTGTCACCGTGCCGGGCGTACACGCCGGCTTGCGCGAGCGACGTGCCGCGACCCGCGGCCGCGGCCTCGCCCAAGCGCAGCGCCGTTCCGGAGGGCGCGTCGACCTTGTGCTTGTGATGCATCTCGACGACCTCGATGTCGAAGCCGGCGCCAAGTGCGCGCGCCGCCTGCTCGACCAGCGAGAGCAGCACGGTGACGCCGACGCTCATGTTGGCGGCGAAGACGATCGGAATCGCCGTGGCATGTTCGCGAAGCGTCGCCCGCTGCGCATCGTCCATGCCCGTCGTGCCCACCACCGCCGCCACCCCATGCCGCGCGCAGGCGGCAAGATGCGCGAGGGTGCCCGCGGGCCGCGTGAAGTCGATCAGCACGTCTCCCGCCGCGACGGCGGCGTCGATGTCGCTGCCGATCGTGACGCCAGCCACCTGCGTGCCGACGGCCGGGCTGCCCGCGAGGTCGAGTGCGGCGGCAAGCATGAAGCGGGGATCGGCGCCGACGGCGGCGACGAGTTCGCGCCCCATGCGCCCCCCGGCCCCTGCCACCACGATACGCAGCGCCGGCATGACGCGGCCTACGGCGTCGCGGCCGCTGCCGGATCCATGACCTTCTTGAAGAAGTCGAGGACCTTGCCCATCATCCCCGCGTCCTGCCCGTACGGATCCTGCGGCATCGCGCGGCTGGCGGCGATGCGGTTCAATTCCTGCGCCGACTGTGGCATCTCGTCACCCTCCCAGCGGGCAAGCAGGTCGTCCTTGAAGTACACGGTGAACTGGCGATGCTCCCGCACGCGCCCCCCGCGCTGGAACTGGTACACGTAATCCCAGCGGTTGTCGCGAAATGCGCTCGTGATGAGCGGCGTGCCCAGGATCGCCCGCACCTGCGCCTTCGTCTGCCCTTCCTTGAGCTTGTCCACCATGTCCTGCGACAGGTAGTTGCCCTGATTGATGTCGAGCTTGTAGACGCCGAACTGGGTGATGATCGGCACGTACTGATCGACCATCTTGGTCAGCGAGTTCTCCGTCGAGCACGCGCTCAACGCAGCCGCGAGCGCCAGCGCGACGAGCCCGCGCCGCGTGCGGCGGGGGATGCGAACGGCAGGTACGGCAGTGCGGCAGGGGAAGGGCATCGGAGCGTGCGATCGGGTTGGCGCGGACCGGGGATCCCGCGGCGACCGCCGTGGTCGCCTGTGGCGTGGCCACGCGGCAGCCGCGCTATTATAGCTTCGGGCGCGCGCCGCTTCTGGCCGGACGTCGGTCACGCGGGCCTCGATCCGCGAGCGCCGTTTCGAAGGACTCCACGCATGTCGTCACCGCAGGACCTCAAGAGCGCCGGCCTCAAGACCACGCTGCCGCGGCTCAAGATCATCAATGCCTTCGAGTCGTCGAAGGTGCGCCACCTCACGGCGGAGGACGTGTACAAGCGACTCCTGGGCGACGGGCTCGACATCGGGCTGGCCACCGTCTACCGCGTCCTCACCCAGTTCGAGCAGGCCGGGCTGCTCGTGCGGCATCACTTCGAGTCCGGCAAGGCGGTCTACGAGCTCAACGAGGGGTCGCACCACGATCATCTCGTTTGCCTCCAGTGCGGCCACGTCGAGGAGTTCTACGACGCCGAGATCGAGCAGCGGCAGACGAAGATCGCGCGCGAGCGCGGGTTCGAGATCCGTGAGCACGCGCTGTACCTGTACGCCGACTGCACGAAGGCGCGCTGCCCGTACCGCAAGACTCGCGGCAGCGGTTGACATCCACCCGGCGCGCGGGGTGTCGCGAACATGACGCGCGTCACGTCTCCCGACGATTGAAGTCGGCCACGCGGAAGCCGAGCGCGAAGAGCGTCGCAAAATAGACGGCGGCGCCCGCGACGACGAGCCCGGCGAGCCGGGCGGCGCGCTCGAAGAGACCGGCGGCAAACCACACCGGCGCCGGCGCGGTGAGCCAGGCCAGGACACCGGCCAGGACGACGAGTGCGATGCCGACCTTGCCGAGGAAGCGCCACCATCCGGGCGCGGGCCGATAGTGGCCGCTGCGCCGCAGGAACCAGTAGAGCGCACCGGCGTTCACCCCGGCGCCCAGACTCGTGGCGAGCGTGAGACCGGCGTGGCCCAGCGGCCGCATGAGGATGAGCGCGAAGGCGAGCGCGACGAGCACGGTCACGAAGGCGATGGTCACCGGGGTGCGCATGTGCTGGCGCGCGTAGAAGCCGGGGGCCAGGATCTTGACCAGGACGAGTGCGATGAGACCGACCGCGTAGCCGAGGAGCGCCGCGCGCGTTTGCCAGACGTCGCCGATGCCGAACTTGCCGTACTGGTAGAGCGTCGTGACGAGCGGCACCGACAGCAGCCACAACGCGACCGCCGCCGGCAGCGCGAGCAGGAAGGCGAGCCGCAAGCCCCAATCGAGAAGCGCCGAGTAGTCGGCTGGGTTGTCGGCCGCGTGGTGCCTGGCAAGCGTGGGCAGCAGCACCGTGCCGAGCGCGGCACCGAGGAGCGCCGTCGGAAACTCCATCAGCCGATCCGCGTACGTGATCCACGAGATGCGCCCGTCGCCCAGCCAGGCCGCGAGCTGCGTATTGATGAGCGCGGAGATCTGCGCGGCGGACACGCCAAGAACCGCCGGACCCATCAGGAGCAGGATGCGGCGGACCCCCTCGTCGCGCAGGTCCAGCCGTGGCCGCGGCAGCATCCCGATGCGCGCGAGCGGCGTGATCTGAAAGGCGAGCTGGGCGACGCCTCCCGCGAACACGCCCCAGGCGAGCGCCAGGATCGGGGGGTCGAAGTAGGGCGCGAGAAAGATCGCGGCAAAGATGATGGCGAGGTTGAGCAGCACCGGCGTGAAAGCCGGGACGGCGAAGCGACGGTAGACGTTGAGCACCCCCCCGGCGAGCGACACGAGCGACACGAACAGGATGTAGGGAAAGACGATGCGGATCATCTGCGTCGTGAGCTCGACCTTGCCCGGCGTCGCGGCAAAGCCGCTCGCGAGCGCGTACACGAGCCAGGGTGCCGCCAGCACCCCCACGACGGTCACGCCGAGGAGGACGAGGGCGAGGAGCGCGCCGACGCGCCCGACGAGATCCCGGGTCGCCTCCGGGCCACGCAGGCGCTGGTACTCCGCGAGGACCGGCACGAAGGCCTGCGAGAACGCCCCCTCGGCGAACATGCGCCGCAGGATGTTGGGGAGCCGGAAGGCGACCTCGAAGGCGTCCATCGCCGCGCCGGCGCCGAAGATCGTCGCCTTGAGGCTCTCGCGGACGAGACCGGTGACGCGGGAGACGAGTGTCATCCCGCTGACGGTGGTCAGGGTACGAAGGAGGTTCACGGGCGACGGGGCGCCGGCCGCAGGACCTGCGCACGCGGGCGCCGGCAATTGTCCGGTGGGAGAAAATCGGATATTATTCCTGGCTTACCCGGATTTGACCAACCCGAGGGTTTCCCGCGCGTCTCGCGCCGCCTCACGCCGCAGCATCGAGGCCGCGCCGACACCGCGCAGTGAACCCTCGCACCGACAGGAAACCGATCCATGGCCAATTCGGCCCAAGCGAGGAAGCGTGCCCGGCAAGCGGAGGCGACGCGCAAGCGCAACGCCAGCAAGAAGTCCGAATTGCGCACGGCGGTAAAGAAGGTCCGCAAGGCCATCGCGGCCGGCGACAAGGAGGCAGCGACCAAGGTCATGCAGGAGTCGCAAGCGGTCATGGACCGCATCGCCGACAAGAAGATCGTGCACAAGAACATGGTCTCCCGCACCAAGTCACGGCTCGCGCAGGCGATCAAGGCGCTCGCCTGAGTCAGGCTGCAGCGTCGCTGCCGCGCGGCGCCCTCGGGGCGCCGCGTTGCATTTGAGGGGTGTGGGGCCGGTCACCGCCGGCGTGCCGCGGCGATGGCGGGCAGTGCTAACATCGTCTTTCAAATGACAACGAGGCCCGACGCGTCGCGGTGATCGCCATCGTCGGCCGCGGCGCGGCACTGCCATGGTTCCATCGCCGCACGCACCTGCCGCCGTCGCACCCCCCAAGCATTTCCTGCAGTTCACCGATTTCACGCGCGACGAGATCGGCCACGTCCTCGAGCGCACGCGCTGGATCAAGGAGCGCTTCAAGCGCTACGAGCTCTACCAGCCGCTGCGCGACCGCACGCTCGCGATGGTCTTCGAGAAGGCGTCCACGCGCACCCGTGTCTCGTTCGAGGCCGGGATGTTCCAACTGGGTGGCATCGCGATCAACCTCAATCGCGGGGACACGCAGTTGTCGCGCGGCGAGCCCATCGAGGACGTCGCTCGCGTGATCTCGCGCATGGTCGACGTGGTGATGATCCGTACCTTCGAGCAGAGCATCATCGAACGCTTTGCCGCGCACTCGCGCGTGCCCGTGATCAACGGCCTCACGAACGAGTACCACCCGTGCCAGATCCTCGCCGACATCTACACCTACGTCGAGCACCGCGGTGACATCGCCGGGCGCACCGTGGCGTGGGTCGGTGACGGCAACAACATGTGCAACACCTGGATCCAGGCCGCCGCCGTGCTGGGCTTCACGGTGCACGTCGCAACCCCCGTCGGCTACGCGATCGACGACGCCAAGGGCAGTCCCTATCGCGCGCACTACCGCACGTTCGCCGATCCGATGGAAGCGTGCCGCGGTGTCGATCTCGTGACCACCGACGTGTGGACGAGCATGGGCTTCGAAGCCGAGGATGCGGCACGCCGGACGGCCTTCGCCGAATGGATGGTCGACCCCGCGATGATGCGCGAGGCGCATCCGGATGCGTTGTTCATGCACTGCCTGCCCGCGCACCGCGGCGAGGAGGTGGCGCCCGAGGTGATCGACGGGCCACAGAGCGTCGTGTGGGATGAGGCGGAAAATCGCCTCCACGCGCAAAAGGCGCTCCTCGAATACCTCGTCTGCGGCCGCGTCGACGGCACCGATTGACGCCGGGTGCGGCGCGCGCACGGCGTCGCACCCGGATCCACCCCACGCCCCCACCGGAGAATTGAGTCCATGCGATCCCGCCTCCTCGCCACCGCCGTCGTCGCCATGCTCCTGCCGTTCGCGGCCGGCAGCGCATCCGCCCAATCGTGGCCCGACAAGCCGGTCCACATCCTCGTCCCCGCCCCCGCGGGCAGCTCGCTCGACGTCCTCGCGCGCGCCATCGGCGACAAGCTGCGCGAGAAGTACGGACAGCCCTTCATCGTCGAGAACAAGCCCGCTGCCGGCGGGACGGTCGCCACGGCCGAAGTGGCGCGTGCTCCCGCCGACGGCAGCGTCATGCTGCTGGGCTTCAATGGCCCGCTCGCCACCGGACCCCTCATCACCAAGGTCCCGTACGACGTGAAGAAGGACCTCGCTCCGGTCATCATCACGTCGAGCCAGCCCAACGTGCTCGCGGTGAACGCGGGACTGCCGATCAAGTCGGTCGCCGACCTCGTGGCGTGGTCCAAGGCGAATCCCGGCAAGCTCAACTTCGCGTCGGTCGGCAACGGCAGCTCATCGCATCTGAACGCGGAACTCCTGAAGGCAATGTCGGGGATGGAAGCGGTCCACGTGCCGTTCAACGGCTCGCCGCCGGCGGTGCTGTCGACCGTGCAGGGCGACACCCAGATGATCTTTGCCGTCATGCAGCCGCTGCAGGCGCAGATCCAGGCCGGAAAGCTGCGCGCGATCGCGGTCACCACACCCAAGCGCTTTCCGCTGCTGCCCGATCTGCCGACGATCGCGGAGACGTATCCGGGCTTCGAGGCGCTGGCCTGGAACGGGCTCGTCGTGCCTGCCGCCACGCCGAGCGCGGTGGTGGCGAAGATCAATGCCGACGTCGGCGCGGTCCTCAAGGACCCGGAGATCGTGAAGAAAATGAACGGCTTCGGCTTCGATCTCGTCGCCGGAACGCCGGGTGACTTCGCCGCGCTCATCCAGGGCGAAGTCGACCGCTGGACGCCGATCGTGAAGAAGCTCGGCATCAAGATCGAATGACCCCGCAGCGCGCGGGCCGTCGCCGCGCGCGGGCACTGCCGGACGATCAGCCGCTGCCGTCGGCGCCGGCGTCACGCAGCCGCGGCAGGGGCGAGTTCTCCGACGGCGCGATGAGTCCCGTCTTGGTGTACACCATGAGCTTGTCGCGCGTATCGGTGATGTCGAGCGCGCGCATCGTGAGTTGTCCGATGCGATCCTGCGGCGTGAACGCGCCCTCCCCCTTCTCCATCGTGAGCCGCTCCGGCTTGTACGTGAGGTTGGGGCTCGCCGTGTCGAGGATCGAGTAGTCGTTGCCGCGGCGCAACTCGAGCGTGACCTCGCCGGTCACCGCGCGCGCGACCCAGCGCTGCGCCGTGTCGCGCAGCATCATCGCCTGCGGATCGAACCAGCGGCCCTGATACAGGAGGCGGCCGAGCTTGCGGCCATGGTCGCGATACTGCTCGATGGTGTCCTCGTTGTGGATGCCGGTGACGAGACGCTCGTAGGCAGCGAACAGCAGCGCCATCCCCGGCGCCTCGTACACGCCGCGACTCTTCGCCTCGATGATGCGGTTCTCGATCTGGTCGCTCATGCCGAGTCCATGGCGGCCGCCGATCGCGTTGGCTTCGAGGAAGAGCGCGACCTCGTCGGCGAACGTCCGGCCGTTGAGGGCGACGGGTCGGCCCTCCTCGAAACGGACGCTGACGGTCTCCGCGCGCACCGCCACGTCGTCGCGCCAGAACGCGACGCCCATGATCGGCTCGACGATCCGGATCCCCTTGTTCAGGAACTCGAGGTCCTTCGCCTCGTGTGTCGCGCCAAGCAGGTTGGAGTCGGTCGAGTACGCCTTCTCGGTGCTCATCTTGTAGCCGAAGCCAGCGCGTTCGAGATACTCGGACATCTCCTTGCGCCCGCCCAGTTCGTCGATGAAAGCCGCGTCGAGCCAGGGCTTGTAGATGCGCAGGTTCGGATTGGCGAGGAGCCCGTAGCGGTAGAAGCGCTCGATGTCGTTGCCCTTGAACGTGCTGCCGTCGCCCCAGACGTGGACGTCGTCCTCGCGCATGGCCACGACGAGCATCGTCCCGGTGACGGCGCGCCCGAGCGGCGTCGTGTTGAAGTACGTGGCGCCGGCGGTCGAGATGTGGAAGGCACCGGCCTGCAACGCGGCGATCCCCTCGGCAACGAGCGCAGCGCGGCAATCGACGAGCCGTGCCGCCTCGGCCCCGTAGGCCCGCGCCTTGCGGGGAATCTCGTCGTAATCGGACTCGTCGGGCTGGCCGAGATTGGCCGTGTAGGCGTAGGGGATCGCTCCCTTCGCGCGCATCCAGTGCAGCGCCGCGCTGGTATCGAGCCCCCCCGAGAAGGCGAGGCCCACCTTGTGGCCGACGGGAATCGATTGCAGGATATGCGACATGGCAAAGACGCGGCAGAGGGTCGGAATCCGCCATTCTAGCGGCACGGCCAGGACGATCCGCACCGCGGCAACGTCATCGCATCCGGCGTCTTGACGCCATCCTCAACCCAAGGGAGAAACCATGGAGAACGTCGCAGCCGGTGAACGCGAGCGGTCGGGGAAGACCATCACGACGATCATCTATGCACTGTATGCCTTGTCGTTCGTCGTCGGCCTCACCGCGATTGCGGCGATCATCATGAACTACGTCAAGCGCGACGACGTCGCCGGGACGTTCCTCGAGAGCCACTTCCGCTGGCAGATCCGGACGTTCTGGTTCGGCATCCTCTGGGGCGTGATCGGCATCATCACCGCATTCGTCTTCGTCGGATGGTTCGTGCTCGGGGCCAATGCCATCTGGATCATCTACCGCATCGTCAAGGGCTGGCTGCGACTCAACGACAACAAGCCGATGTACGTGAGTTGACCCCGTAGCGCGCGGAGCGGGTCGGCGGGCGCGAATCCGTTATCCTTGTCTCACGGGCAGCCGCTTGCGCGGTTGCCGCCCACGGATCGCTTGCGTCATGCCCTCTTTCGACATCGTCTCCGAAGTCAATCAGGTCGAGGTCAACAACGCCGTCGACCAGGCCAACAAGGAAGTCTCCACGCGCTTCGACTTCAAGGGGTCGGACGCCCGCGTCGAGTACAAGGAGAAGGACAAGGCGCTCACCCTCCATGCCGACGACGACTTCAAGCTCGGGCAGGTCGCCGACATCCTGACCGGCAAGCTCACCAAGCGCGGGGTCGACATCCGCTCGCTCAAGTACGGCGACGTGGAGAAAGTGTCGGGCAACAAGGTCAAGCGCGTGGTGACCGTGCGCACCGGTGTGGATCAGGAACTCGCGAAGAAGATCGTGCGGCTCATCAAGGACAGCAAGCTCAAGGTGCAGGGCTCGATCCAGGGCGACGCCGTTCGGGTCTCGGGCCCCAAGCGCGACGAGTTGCAGAATGCGATCGCGCTCGTGAAGAAGTCGATCACCGACTTCCCGCTGCAGTACCAGAACTTCCGCGACTAGCCTCGCGTGTCGGCTAGCGTAGCGACGCGTCGAGCGCGAGCAGGTCGAGCGGTGTCACCCGGATGGCGCCGCTGCGCGGTGCGTCGATGTCGGCAATGAGGAAGAACGCGAGCGCGACGACCAGCGGGAGCACCGCCATGATCCGTGCCTCGAGCACCGGGCGGCGCGTGCCGAGGCCCACGAGAAAGCTTGCGCACACGGCGAGCAGCGTCATCAGCGCCCATGCCCCGTGCGGGATGCGGTTCCAACCCGCGGCCTGCGCGTACCCTTGCGCATTGATGACGTCGTTGACGCTCGCGACGACGAGCGCGCGCAGGGCGTCGGGCGTGTCCCGGGCCCCGTCGCGTGCGCTGCGCCACATGTCGTCGTGGAGCGCAACGATGGCACGGTCGAGTGTGGCGAGCTCGGTGGCATCGCGCGTCACGTAGTGGCGCACGCGCACGCCGGCATATTGCTTGAGACTCGCCTTGAGCTTCGCGGCATGGGCCGGCGGCAGCAGGTCGGCGCGCAGGTACGCCGTGCCGATGGCATTGGCCTCCTCCTCCTCGTACGCCTTGCGCTGGTCGTAGCGGGTGAGCGCCATCGAGAAGGTGAAACCGATGATGAGAGCGAGGAGCGTGAGCGTGGACGACTGGACGAGCGTGAAATCCTCACGCATCCCTTCGACCACGGCGCGTCGGCGCGAAGCGATCCATCCGCCCAGCCACGTCGCCACCGCGAGGACGACGAACGTGATCGGAAACACCAGCGCGAGAGGATAGTCGAGGATGGCCGTCATGGCGGCGCGCGTTGCAAGGCGACGAGCCCGAAGCGAAGTGACGAGGCGCTATTCGAGATCCTCGACCAGCGCCTGCCGTGTCGCGGCCGGCAGCACCGGGACCTGCGCCTGGTACGCGGGATGATCGACCCCGACGCCGAGCGCAGCGCCTGCCTTCAGCGCCGTGACCATCGCCGCCGTGAGTTCGAAGCGCAGGAAATGCACGGCCGAGGTCTTCTCGTCGTTCGAGCGCTCGAGATCCTCGTCGCCGATGGCGAAGATGCGATCGTGACCGGCAACCTGCACCCACACGCGATCCTCGATGCCCTGCAGACGCGCGAGAGCGGCGCGCCGCACGTCGACGTCCTCGTACTCGATCAGCATCGTCGCCTTGAAGTTGCTTCCGTCGGGCACGAGCGGACCGTAGACGTCGAGCTCGTCCTGGATCCCTTGCTCCTCGAAGGTCTTCTCGATGCGCAGCATCTCCTGGATCTGATAGCGGACCGTGAGCTCGTCCTCGAAGAGGAGCGTCACGTGATCACCGAGGGGCACCGAGCGCAGCCGCTTGTGCGCAATGACGCGCGCCCGGAAATGCGCGCGCTCCTTCGCGTAGGCCTCGAGCGTCATGAGGCTCTCCCGCGTGATCTTCTGGCCGGACATGGGCTTCGCTTTCGTTGGTTGCCAGCGTCGTGCGGTGGCCGGTCGCCTAATCGAGTCCGTAGGCGATCCGCAGCAAGGTAAGCGGATGCTCCTTGCGCGCCGGCGCCGACCCGCTCGCGCCGATGCCCTGCATGATGCGCCGTCCCGCGATCGGGCAATCGGAACTCACGAAATCGGGGACGGGCTCGGCCATGCGCGCGAATACCGGCTTGCCGATTCGCATCGACTCGGCGAAGAACTCCGCCTTGACGCCGTACGTGCCATCGTGTCCCGCACACCGCTCGACGGTCGTCACCTCGGTGCCCGGGACCCACTGCAACGCCTCGCGCGTCTTCTGCCCGACGTTCTGCACGCGCGAGTGGCATGGGATGTGGTAGCTCACCTTGCCGAGCGGCTTCACGAACTCCCTCTTGAGCAGGCCATCCTTGTCGCGCGCCACGAAATACTCGAACGGATCGAACATCGCGTCCGCGACGCGCTTGAGCTCGTCGCGCTCGGGAAAGAGCAGCGGCAGCTCCTTCTTGAACATCAGCGTGCACGACGGCACCGGCGTGACGATCGCGTATCCCTCGGCGGCAAGGCGCGCGAGCTGCGGCAGGTTGTGTTCCATGAGCCGCTCGACCGCAGCGAAGTCGCCGAGCTCGAGCTTTGGCATCCCGCAGCAGACTTCACTTGCCGCGAAGACGAACGGGATCTCGTTGTGCGCGAGGAGCTTGACGAGATCGTGGCCGATTCCAGGCTCGTTGTAGTTGACGTAGCAGGTCGTGAAGATCGCAACCTTGCCGGGAGTGCGCTCGCCGTCGCGCACCGGCCACGGGCCGGACGCCGGCAGTCGCCGCCGGAACGGCCGCTTGGCGTATGGCGGGAGCTCCGCCTCGGCGGCGACACCGAGTGTCGACTCGAGCGCCTTGCGTAGCGCCGGCGACGCATTCGCCGCATTCACCATCGCGGCCATGCCCGGCGCCGTCGCGAGCTTGCCCACGCGGTCGGTTCCGGTGAGCAGCTTGTCGCGAAACTTGACGTCGCCGTCGCGAAACTTCTTCGCCTTCGCACGCAGCATGAGGTGCGGAAAATCGACGTTCCACGGATGCGGCGGCACGTACGGGCACTTCGTCATGTAGCACAGGTCGCACAGGTAACACTGGTCGACGACCTTCCCGTAATCGGCCTTCGCAACCCCGTCGACCTCGCCCGTGGAGCTCTCGTCGACGAGATCGAAAAGGGTCGGAAACGCACCACAAAGACTCACGCAGCGCCGACATCCATGGCAGATGTCGAACACGCGTGCAAGCTCCTTGTCGAGGGCTTCCTGCTCGAAGAACGCGGGATCGCGCCACTCGACCACATGACGCGTGGGACGCTCGAGACTGCCTTCGCGGGTCGTCATGACGTGCGCACTCCAGGGTGGCGAATACGGCGGCGAGACGTGCGCCGGCGCGCCACCCGGCACGGGGAAAGGGGGCGCTGCCGGTGGCTCACGATTCGTGGACCGCCGGCAGCCGCGTGTGGGATCAGTCCGTCAGTGCGTCGAGCGCTTTCTGGAAACGGTTGGCGTGCGAGCGCTCTGCCTTGGCGAGCGTTTCGAACCAGTCCGCGATCTCGTCGAAGCCTTCCGCGCGTGCCGACTTGGCCATGCCCGGGTACATGTCGGTGTACTCGTGCGTCTCACCCGCCACGGCCGACTTGAGGTTGTCCCGACTGCTCCCGATCGGCAGGTCGGTGGCAGGATCGCCCACCGACGCGAGGTAATCGAGGTGGCCATGCGCGTGCCCCGTCTCACCTTCGGCGGTCGAGCGAAACAATGCCGCCACGTCGTTCTGTCCCTCGACGTCGGCCTTGTTCGCGAAATAGAGATAGCGGCGGTTCGCCTGCGATTCGCCCGCGAACGCGGCCTTGAGGTTCTCGTGCGTCTTGGTGCCAGCCAATGGTTTCATGCGTTCTCCTCGAGGGTGTGTGAGCGCGTCCGCAGCGACGCGCTCTTCCATTGTCCGGCGAGCGTCCTGCCGCCGGCCTTCGACGCATTGTGCGCATCGCAGACGGGATTCGTCCAATAAATTGTGCCAATCCGGACGATAGGATTCGATGGCGAATGGGAATCATTTGCCATTGCCGCGCAACGCGGCGCGGATGCGGCCGCCCGCGTTGCGGGGCCACAGGCGATCGCCCGTCTCAGTCGATCCGCTCGTACGCCGGCAGCGTGAGGAATTCGACGAACGTGTCGTTCTCGACGAGGTCCGTGAAGATCCTCGCCGCCTCGTCGTACTTGCCCTGCGCGTAGGCGGCACCCAGGTGCTCACGCACCTTGGCGAGCTCCTCGGGAACCATCGCGGCCACCATCGGCTTGTCCACCTTGCGGCCGTCGTCGAGCACGCCCTTGGGCGAGCGCATCCACTGCCACACCTGCGAGCGTGAGATCTCGGCCGTGGCCGCATCCTCCATGAGATTGAAGATCGGCACCGCACCCTGTCCCGCGAGCCACGCACCGATGTACTGGATCGCGACGTTGATGTTGAGCCGCAATCCCTTCTCGGTGATCGGCGTTTCCGGCTCGAATTTCACGAGATCGGCCGCCGACACCTTCACATCGTCGCGCTTCTTCGTGGTGATCTGGTTGGGGGTGGGCATCAGTCGATCGAAGGCTTCGAGCGCGACCGGCACGAGCGCGGGATGCGCGACCCACGTCCCGTCGTGGCCGTACGTCGCCTCGCGCTCCTTGTCGGCCTTGACCTTGGCGAACGCTTCGGCATTGGCCTGCTCGTCGTTCTTGACCGGGATCTGCGCCGCCATCCCGCCCATCGCGTGGATGTTGCGCCGGTGGCAGGTCTTGACCAGGAGCTCGGCGTAGCTCTTCATGAAGTGCGTCGTCATCGTGACGAGTGCACGATCGGCGAGGCAAAAGTCCTTGTTGCTGCGGAACTTCTTGATGCACGAAAAGATGTAGTCCCAGCGTCCGGCGTTGAGCCCTGCCGAGTGCTCGCGCAGTTCGTAGAGGATCTCGTCCATCTCGTAGGCGGCGAGGATCGTCTCGACGAGCACGGTGGCCTTGATCGATCCCCGCGGCACGCCGAGCTCGTCTTGCGCCATCACGAAGATGTCGTTCCACAGCCGCGCCTCGAGGTGGCTCTCGAGCTTGGGCAGGTAGAAATAGGGCCCGCTGCCGCGGCTGATGAGTTCCTTCGCGTTGTGAAAGAAATACAAGCCGAAGTCGATGATGCCGCCGGAGACCGCTTCACCGTCGATCGTCACGTGCTTCTCGGCGAGGTGCCAGCCGCGTGGGCGCACGAAGAGCACCGCGGTCTTGTCCTTGAGCCGGTAGGCCTTCCCTTCCGGCGTCGTGAAGTCGATACGCCGGCGAACGGCGTCGCGCAGATTCACCTGCCCCTGCATGTTGTTGTGCCACGACGGCGTATTCGCGTCCTCGAAGTCCGCCATGAACACCGAGGCGCCGCAGTTGAGCGCATTGACGATCATCTTGCGATCGACGGGGCCGGTGATCTCGACGCGCCGATCGACGATGTCCGCGGGGACCGGCGCGCACGTCCAGTTCCCCTCGCGGATCGCCCGCGTCGACGCGAGGAAGTCGGGAAGCTTGCCGGCGTCGAATTCCTTCTGGCGCGCGGCGCGTGCGGCCATCAGCTCGGCGCGGCGGGGGCCGAAGGCGCGGGCGAGACGCGCGACAAAGGCAACCGCTTCGGGGGTGAGGATCTGGGCGTAATCGGGTGTGATGGCGCCGGTGATGGCGATACCGGGGCCGTAATTGGCGGTGCTCATGGAAACCTCGCAAACCATGCGGATGAAGGAAGCCGGGCGACGTGTCGCGGGCGGCTCGGGATACGAAAGTCGGGGTCATCCGCAGTCGCAAGCGAATGTGAAAGCGACTTTCACAAACGCGATTCTACGCGAGTTTGCCGGTGCGACCACCGCGCGCGGGGGGGCGACTCGGGTCGCGCGGTGAGCGTTCGTGCGCACCGTTCGGCGTCTCCGGGTCCCGCTGCGGGGTGCAGCCAGCGCGTGACTCGGGTCGCGCGGTGAGCGTTCGTGCGCACCATTCGGCGTCTCCGGGCCCCGCTGCGGGGTGCAGCCAGCGCATGACTCGGGTCGCGCGGTGAGCGTTCGTGCGCACCATTCGGCGTCTCCGGGCCCCGCTGCGACACGGTTGCTCGCCGAAGCGCATGACTCGGGTCGCGCGGTGAGCGTTCGTGCGCACCATTCGGCGTCTCCGGGCCCCGCTGCGACACGGTTGCTCGCCGAAGCGCATCGCTATGGGTCCCGGTGCCTCGGGGCGGCCCGAAACACCGGTCCGCCCGTCGGCACCACCCATGACGCGATGCCGGCTCAATACCGCGCCGCAGCGGGGCCTGGAGGCGCCTTGTTCCGAGGGGCGCGATACTCGCGCGATTTGCGCGCCATGCCACGCGACGCATATTCGCGGAACCCCGCGTGCGAGACGCAGGCGCCCCGTGGTACCCAAGCGCTGCGTGGCGATGGCATGCGAAGCGCCGCGGGACTGCGAAGCATCGTGGGACTACGAAGCGCCGTGAGACTACGAAGCGCCCTGGGATTGCGAAGCGCCGTCGCGCTGCCGCTGCGACACGGTATTGAGCCGGCATCGCGTCATGGGTGGTGCCGACGGGCGGACCGGTGTTGCGGGCCGCCCCGAGGCACCGGGACCCATAGCGATGCG